>NZ_SHLA01000001.1:0-1200000 GCF_004217565.1 Zhihengliuella halotolerans
ATCGAGGCCGCGGGCGACGGAGGCCGCGTCGAGGTGTACCTCGCAGCGGGTGCGCGGGGCGTATCGTTGCGCGTCGGGGACAGCGGCCCCGGCATTGCCGACGAGGACGTCGAGTCCGTCTTCACGCGCGGCGTCACCACGAAGGACGAGACCGACGCGCCTCACGGGATCGGGCTCGCGCTCGTCGAACGGATCGTGACCCGACACCGCGGCACAGTCGACGTCGGCCGCTCGCACCTCGGCGGGGCCGAGTTCGCCGTTGAATGGCCCGCAGGGGACCCGGAGAAGGAGGAGATGGGGTCATGAATCACCAGATCCGCACGCTCATCGTCGACGACGACCCCGATGTACTGAGCATGCACCGGCTCTTCGTCGAATCCATCGACGGCTTCGAGGTCGCCGGAACAGCCGCCCGCGCCGCCGAAGCGACGGCCCGGTTGGAGGCCGCGCCCGATATCGACCTGGTCCTGCTCGACGTGCACCTTCCCGATGGCAATGGCGTCGACGTGCTCACGGAGCTCCGCGCCCGCCACCCGCATGTCGGCGTCATCATGATCACCGCTGCGGCCGAGGCCGCGACCGTGCGCGCGGCGATCGGCCGGGGGATCGACGGCTACCTCGTCAAACCGTTCACGGTCGAGGACTTCCGCCGCCGGCTCGCCGCCTTCCGCACCGGACGTCAGCAGGATCCGGGGCGGCTGGCGCAGGCCGAGATCGACGCGCTCATGGGCGAGACGACGACGGCGGCGCCCGCCGCCGTCGTGCAGCCCGCCGCCGCGCTGCCGAAGGGCTATTCGCAGCCGACCCTCGACCTCGTGGCCGCCGCAGTCAAGGCCGCCGCCGAGGACGTTTCGGCGGCCGAGGTGGGGGAGGCGTGCGGGATCTCACGGGTCAGCGCGCGGCGCTATCTGGACCTCCTGACGCGGCGCGGGCAGGCCGAGTTGAGGCCGCGCTACGGCTCGGCGGGACGACCCGAGCACCGGTACCGCTGGATCTAGCGGGCGGGCTCGTGGTGCCCGATTCATTCCCCGCGGCGCGACGTACCGGCTATCGCGCGCAGCGCGTGCAAGAACGGCTCGACCAGCGGATTATCGGCGCCGGCCCTGGTGGCTGAGACGATTTTGCGTCGCGGCATGGGCTGCGCGAGGGGGAGCGCGACGATGCCTTCGAGACCGTGCTGGAGCGAAATCTCCGGGACCATCGCGACGGCCAACCCGGCCGAGACGATTCCCTTGACCGTGCCCAGGTTGTTGCTCCGGAAGGCGATGTCCGGGACGAACCCGTGCCGCTCGCACAGGGCGAGCAGGCATTGGTGCGATGGCGTCTCGGGGCGGTGAGCGACCCAGCGCTCGGAACGGAGGTCGCCGAGATCGACGGATGATTTGCGGGCGAGGCGGTGCTTCGCCGGCGCGACCAGGAACAGGTCTTCGGTCATGACCTCCGTGAGCTGGAGATTGGTCGGGAAATCGGGAGCAACCAGGTCGTACTGGAAGCCCAGGGCGATATCGAGGCTCCCATCGGAGACTCGGGGGAAGAGCTCGTAGGGTTCGCCCTCGTCGAGGGTGATCTTCACGTCGCGTCGACGGACGAGGAACCGGGCGATGGCCTGACCGAGAATGGGCCCACCTGCCGAATCGAAGGTGCCCGCGCGCAGCGTCCCGGTCTGACCGGCACCGAGTCGTGCCATGTCGATCTCGACCTGATTGAGCAGGTCGACGACCTCGGCCGCGCGGTGCTGGAGGTACAGGGCGGCCTCGGTCGGGACGACTCTTCGGGCCTCGCGCTCGAACAGCCGGATGCCGAGCGAGCGTTCGAGGGCGGACATCTGTTGTGAGACCGCCGATGCGGTGTACCCGAGCTCGCGTCCGGCAGCAGCGAACGAGCCGGTGGAAACCACGGCGTGCATGGTCTTGAGGGTTCTGGTGTCGATGGCCACCGGGCGAGCCTATCGTCCAAACGGTGTGAGCATAAGCACATCTGGGGGACAGGCGTCTCATCTCTTGCCCAACCCGTCTGGTAAGGCCCGACGCCGTCGTGGAGGGTTGATACCCAGATCACATCACCGCACCTCACGACGAAGCCAGGGAGCCCCGATGTCCACCACAGCGGACACATCAACAGTCATCGTCTTTCTCGTCTACCTGCTGGCCGTGCTGCTGATCGGCACGTGGGCCTATCGCAAGAACACCGGGATGAGCGACTTCGCCATCGGCGGACGCCGCCTGGGCACGTTTGTCACCGCGGTCAGTGCCAAGGCCACGGACTCGAGCCAGTGGGTCTTCTTCGGCCTCCCGGGAGCCTTCTACCTGTCGGGGATGAGTAACATCTGGCTGATCGTCGGACTGACGCTCGGCTTCTACCTCAGCTGGCGGATCCTCGCCGGCAGGCTGCGGGAGTATTCGGCCAAGTACAGCGACTGGCGCAGTCAGGAAGCCGGCGAATCGGTGACCCTCCCGGGGTTCTTCGCGAACCGGTTCCACCACAACTCGCTCCGCTGGGTCTCGGCCCTCGCCATCATCTTCTTCTACGTGATCTACCTCGGGTCGGCCTTTATTGCCACCGGCGTGATCTTCTCGAAGATCTTCGGCACCTCGACGACGACGGGAACTCTCGTCGGCGCGGCGGTCGTCATGATCTACTCATCGCTCGGCGGCTACCTGGCCAGCAGCTATACCGATGTGATCCAGGGGTTCATCATGTTCTTCAGCCTGATGATCCTCTCTATCGTGGCCATCGCCAAGGTCGGCGGCGTCGGCGGGCTCGTCAACGCGGTGCAAGCTGAGAACCCCGATCTCGGGTCGGCTCTCGCGGGCGTCGCGCTGGTCGACGGCAGCTGGCAGACGGTGAGCTCCGTGTCGTTCGTGGCGGTCGTCTCTGGCCTCGCCTGGGCTGTCGGCTACTTCGGCTCGCCGCACATCCTCGCCCGGTTCATGGGTATGCGGAAAGTCGAATCCGCCCGCAACGGTGCCCGTGTGGGCGTCTTCCTGTCGATCACGCTGCTCGGCTCGGCGGCCGTCATCGGCTTCTCTGCGATCGCGATCTTCGGGACGGACCTCGCCAACCCGGAGGACGCGTACATCTCGCTGGTCTCGGAGTTGATGCCGACGTGGGTCGCCGGGATCTTCCTGGCGGGTGTCCTCTCTGCCGTGATGAGCACGGCCGACTCCCAGCTTGTCGTGGCATCCGCGACTCTGACCGAGGATTTCTACCGGACCTTCATGAATCGCGAGGCGCCGGAGAGGCAGCTGATCTGGCTGAGTCGGGTCGCGGTGCTGCTCTGCACGGCGATCGGCGTGGTCGTAGCACTGCAGGGTGGCAAGGTCCTCGACCTCGTCGGCTACGCCTGGGCGGGATTCGGGGCCAGTTTCGGGCCTGTCCTCCTGGCGGCGCTCTATTCCCGCCGGACCACCTGGTTCGGTGCCCTGCTCAGCATCATCGCCGGCGGCGCCACCGTCGCCCTGTACCGCCAGTTCGACACGATCGGACTCTACGAACTGATCCCGGGCTTCATCGCCGGCCTGCTCGGCCTGTGGATCGGAAACCGCTTCGGGCCCAAGCAGAACGCGGCCGTCACTGGAAGCTTCGACGTCGTGACGGCCAAATAGCACTCATTGCGACTGACCAACTCCGTGCAGCACCACCTGCTGCAACGCACAACAGCCGCGGTCTGACCCGCGGAGAGGGAGAATCGACATGCCCAGCCTCGATATCAACATTGCTGATGGAATCGGCATCATCACGCTCAACAATCCGGACGCCCTCAACGCGTGGACCCAGGACATGCAGCGGCGGATGGCCTCCGCACTGACGGAGCTCGACGTCGATCCAGAGGTCGAGGCCGTCATCATCACCGGGGAGGGCGAGCGCGCCTTCTGCGCCGGTCAGGACCTCAAGGAGGTGGCCGGCTTCACCGAGGACAGCGTTGAGGAGTGGCTGGGCATCTTCTACCGGGTCTATGACGCCGTCTTGTCCTGTTCGAAGCCGGTGATCGCCGCCCTCAACGGTGTGACGGCCGGTTCCGGCTACCAGCTCGCGCTCCTCTGCGACCTGCGGATCGCCCACCCTGAGGTCCGTATCGGCCAGCCCGAGGTGAAGTCGGGGATTCCGAGCATCACCGGCCTCTACCTGACCTGGCAGTCGCTCGGCCACAGCAAAACCGCCGAGATGATGCTGACCGGCCGCCTCCTCGACGCGGACGAGGCCAAGCGGCTGGGACTGATCGCCGAGCTTCACCCGGCCGCGGACGTTCTTCCCCGCAGCATCGAACTCGCCAGAGAACTGGCCGCGCTGCCGAAGCATGCGTTCTCGTCCACCAAGAGGCGCATCCGGGACACTCTGATGCCAGGCCTCGAGGAGGCGTTCGACGCCGCCCTCGCGATCGACCAGCAGGCGTACGGCGACGGCGAACCGCAGCGCACCGCGGGGGACTTCGTCTCGAAGAAGGGGGCATAGCAGCGGTGGGAGAGAACACGACCAGCGTCGATGAGGCACGGGAGTTCATCCACGGCCCGGGGCTCGGGGAGGAGCTTCAGCGGCTCGCCCGCACTGCGCCGGACCGGGTCTACCTGCGAGACCGCGAGCGGTCCGTCACCGCCGCTGAGCTCGACGGCCGGGTCGACGACGCAGCCGCGCGGCTCCGGGAATTCGGCGTGATCGCGACGTCCAGAGTGGCCATCGCGCTCCCCGTGGGGGTCGACCACGTGGTGCTCATCTTCGCGCTGCTGCGTCTCGGTGCCTTGTGGATACCGCTCAACACGCAGCTCAAGGGTGAACCGCTCCTGCACCAGTTAGGGGACTCGCAGGCGACGGACGTCGTCGTGGAGGCGCGGGCACCCCTGGCGGGTCACCTGCCGGACACCGAGGCGGCCGACATCGCGCTGCCGGGGGCGACCGGTGGGCCGTTGACGGTCTTCCGTCTCGCGTCTCCGGCCGGTGGACAGGGAGCACGGCGAGGTGCCGCACTGCTGATGTACACCTCGGGGACCACCGGGCCGCCCAAGGGGGTGCTTGTCAGTGAAACGATGCTGCGTGCCGCCGTCCTGGGAGCGATCGAGGTCACCGGCCCGGAGCCGGGCGACGTGTTCTACGTCTGGGAGCCGCTCTTTCACATCGGCGGTGCCCAGGTGGTTTTCGTCCCGCTGTACCGGGAGGTCACCTTGGCGCTGGCCCCGAAATTCAGTGCCTCTCGCTTCTGGCGGGACGTGGTGGACTTCTCCGTCACGCACATCCACTACCTCGGCGGCGTGCTTCAGATCCTGCTGCAGCAACCCGTTACGGATGCGGAGCGGGCCAACCGTGTCCGCGTGGCCTGGGGTGCAGGCGCCACCGAGGAAGTCCGTGCGGCGTGTGCGCAGCGCTACGACTTCGCCCTGCACGAGTGCTACGGAATGACCGAAACATCCAGCATCGTCACGGTGAACCGCCACGAGTCCGACGGCGGCATCGGCCACCCGCTGCCCTGGGTCGACATCGACGTCGTCCATGACGGCGGTCCCGCGAGCGGCACCGGGCCGGCCCAAGGTGGCGAGATCCTCGTGAAGGGCCACATCGGCGGGCTCTTGACGCCCGGCTACCTCGGCCGGCCGGAGGCCTCGGAATCGGCCCGCCGGGGCCAGTGGTTCCGTACGGGGGATCAAGGTCGCTTCGATGCCAGCGGCAGGCTTCACTTTCTGGGCCGCGGCAGCGACAGCATCAGGGTCCGTGGGGAGAACGTCTCCGCCTGGCAGGTAGAGAACGTCTTCGCGATGCACCCGGGCATCGACCGCTGCGCGGCGGTCGGCGTCGACGCCGACATCGGCGAGCAGGAGATCCTGCTGCTGGTCACCCGGGCCGGGGGGAACGAGGCCGATCCCGCGGAATTGCTGGAATGGGGAGCCGGTCAGCTCCCGCGCTTCCAGGTTCCTCGTTACATCAAGGTCGTCCCCGAGATGCCGCTGACGCCGAGCCAGCGCATCGCCAAGCATCGCTTGCCGCGCGATCTGGATTCCGCCGTCGAACTGCCGAGGTAGCCGAGGTGTCAGTCAGCTCGGTGGGCCGCCCGCCTGCCCGGCGGTCGGCTGAGCCAGTGCAGGGCATGAGACCGTCGTACTCATCCGCGACGGACTCTCCTCGTGACTCGGTGAACGTGTCGGGCGCAAGGGGTGTTGGTGCCGCGTGCCGTTCGCGCTGATAGGCTGGGAACAGACTTTCCGCGTCATTCGGCGCGCCTTGGGCGATTTGCGTCGCCGCATTCCACTGAAAATCCAATAAAGGATGAGATGACAAAACGTCACCCCCGTAAAACTCCGCCGCAGCTGAAGAAAGGCGCGATGCGCTGGGTCGCTCTCGGCGGCCTCGGCGAAATCGGTCGCAACATGATGGTCTTCGAATACGGCGGCAAGCTGCTCATCGTCGACTGCGGTGTCCTGTTCCCCGAGGAGCAGCACCCCGGCGTCGACCTGATCCTGCCGGACTTCAGCTACCTGCGCGGTCGCTGGAAGGACGTCGTCGGGCTCGTGCTCACGCACGGCCACGAGGACCACATCGGCGGTGTCCCGTACCTGCTCAAGGAGCACCGCGAGATCCCGATCTACTCGGCCAAGCTGACGCTCGCGTTCCTGAAGAACAAGCTGACCGAGCACCGCATCAACAACGTCAAGCTGAACCAGGTCCGCGAGGGCGACAAGCGCAAGCTCGGCCCGTTCGAGCTCGAGTTCCTGGCCGTGAACCACTCCATCCCGGACGGCCTGGCCGTTTCCGTGAAGACGCCTGCCGGCTCCTCGCTGGTCACCGGCGACTTCAAGATGGACCAGTTCCCGCTGGACAAGCGCATCACCGACCTCGCCGGCTTCGCGCGCCTCGGCGAGGAGGGCGTGGACCTGTTCCTGCCGGACTCCACCAACGCCGAGGTCCCGGGCTTCATGGCCGCCGAGGCCGACCTCGTTCCGGCGATCGACAATGTGATCCGCACGGCCCCGCGCCGCGTGATCGTCTCCTCGTTCGCCTCGCACGTGCACCGCATGCAGCAGGTCATCGACGTCGCCCACAAGTACGGCCGGAAGGTCGCGTTCCTGGGTCGCTCGATGGTCCGCAACATGGGTCTGGCAGGCGAACTCGGCTACCTGAACATCCCCAAGGGTGTGCTGGTCGACTTCAAGGAGCTCGACAAACTCCCGCCGCACAAGTGCGTCATCATCTGCACGGGTTCGCAGGGTGAGCCGATGGCCGCGCTGGCTCGCATGGCCAACCAGGATCACATGGTCGACCTCGTCGAGGGCGACACCGTCCTGCTGGCCTCCTCCCTCATCCCAGGCAACGAGTCGGGCATCTACCGCCTGATCAACGACCTGACGAAGCTGGGCGCCAACGTCGTGCACAAGGGCAACGCCAAGGTGCACGTCTCCGGTCACGCCTCCGCCGGTGAGCTGGTGTACTGCTACAACCTGGTGCGCCCGAAGAACGTCATCCCGGTCCACGGCGAGCACCGCCACCTCAAGGCGAACGCCGAACTGGCGATCCGCACGGGGGTCGAGCGGAACAACACGCTGATCATCGAGGACGGCGTCACCGTCGACCTCGAGGACGGCGTGGCCCGCATCAGCGGCTCGGTGCCGGCGTCGTACGTGTACGTCGAGAACAACGTGGCCGGTGCCGCGACCGACGAGGAGCTCGCCCACCGCGTGCGCCTCGGCGAAGAGGGCGCCGTGACCGTGCTCGCGATCATCGACCCGGACACCGGAGAGATGGAAGACGAGCCGGAGTTCTTCCCGGTCGGCTTCGACCTGACGGACGCGCAGATCGAGAAGGCCGTCGGCATCGTCGAGAAGGCGCTCTCACGTCTGAAGGAGAAGACCGGCCCGGAGGCCGAGAAGCAGATCGCGCAGGCGCTGGTGCGCTGGGCGGATCGCGCGATCCGCCGCCGCCCGCACTTCACGGTGATCACCGTCGACGCGTAAGCGCCGACACGCAGAACGCCCGCCTCCGGAGGAATCCGGGGGCGGGCGTTCTGTCGTTCAAGCGGTACCGGTCCGGCCGCACCGGACCGTCCCGCATCAGTAGCGCTCGGGCTGCTCGCCGAATCTGAAGTGGCGTCCAGTGATCGTTGACGGTGTGATGTCCACGTAGAAGTCCTTGAACGTGGGAATCCACGTTTTGAGGTTGAGCGCTTCGGCCGCCGCGATGTCAGCACTGTGCTCGAGCACCCGGGCGGTGCCCTTGACGACGACGCTCCAGGCCTCGTCGGAGGTGATGCCGTCAGCCTGGAAGACCACGTTCTCGTTGATTGTCAGTTCCGCGAGTTTGGTGCCCGGGGCAGTACGGAGGAGAATCCGCCCGTCGTGCGCCCGGAAATTGATGGGGAAAATATCCATTACGCCCGCAGCGTTGAGGACCAAGCGACCGTGCTGGGTGTGCTCAAGCAACTTCCAGCACTGTTCATCGTCGAGGATAAGGACCGGGTCGTCATGATCGAACATCATGATGACAACTGTCCACCCCCTTCCTCCGGAAGTAAAGGCTCCGTGAGGGGCCGGCCGCTCATTCTCTGCAGGGCTGTTCCTGACGGCTGGTGACGTCAGCCGATCGTCGTCAGCTCGGCCAGGGATTCCGCGAGGCGGTCGACGAGGATCTCGGCCTGGTTCTGCTCGATGACCATCGGCGGGCGCATCTTCAGCACGTTGTCGTCGCGGCCGATCTTGCTGATCAAGACGCCCTTCTCCCGCATCTTCTCGGTCAGGGCTCGAGTGGCGTCGGCGGCCGGAGCGCCGTCGTCGTGCACCAGATCAAGGCCGAAGAACAGGCCGTGTCCGCGCACCGAGGCGACCAGCCGATGCTCCGCGGCCATCTCGCGCAGGCGGGAGGCGATGAACGCCCCTGTCTCGTGCGCTCGCGGCATGAGGCCCTCGTTGGCCATCACCTCGAGGACGGCCAGCCCGGCGGCTGAGGAGACGGGGCTGCCGGCGAAGGTGTTGAAGTACATGTTGTGCCGGCCGAACTCGTCGAGCAGCTCCGCCGTCGTGACAACGCCGCCGACCGGGTGGCCGTTGCCCATGGGTTTGCCGAGCGTGACCAGCTCGGGGGAGAGATCGAAGAGCTCGTGGCCCCACATCGAGTCGCCGAGCCGACCGAATCCGGACTGCACCTCGTCGGCGATGACGAGTCCGCCGGCAGCCCGGACGCGGTATGCGAGCCCTTCGACGTAGCCGGCGGGCGGAGCGAGGAGGCCCTCGGTGGAGAAGAGCGGGTCGAACAGCGCGGCCGAGACCCCGTGCCCGGCCGCCTGGAGCGAGGCAATGGCGTCGTCGACCTGAGCCAGGGCGAGGGCGCATTCCTGCTGCGCCTCGGCGTCGCTCAGGCCGGTGGCGTCGGGGATGCGCACGGGGCGGACGTGGTCGCCGAGCGGCTCGCGCACGGTCAGCCCCGTGGTCAGCTCGGCCAGCGAGGTGGTGTTGCCGTGATAGCTGAAGTCCGAGACGAGCACCCCGGTGCTGCCCGTGTGCTGGCGGGCCAGGCGCAAGGCGAGCTCGTTGGCCTCGGAACCGCTGTTGACGAGGAAGAGCCGGTCCAGCCGGTCGGAGAACGTGCCCAGCAGCGCCTCCGCGTAGTCGACGACGACGTGGTTGAGGTAGCGCGTGTGCAGGTTCAGTGTGCGCAGCTGCCGGCTGACGGCGTCCGCGACCACGGGGTTCGCGTGCCCGACGTGCGGGACGTTGTTGTAGCCGTCCAGATAGGTGCGTCCCTGCGCGTCGGTGAGCCAGACGCCTTCGCCGGAGACGAGCTCGAGGGGTTCCCGGTAGAAGAGCGGGGAGTGCTGGCCGAGGGTCGCGTAGCGACGGGCCAGCAGGTCGGACGTTCTCGGGGTTGCCATGTGGTGGGGCCTTTCAGTCAGGTGCGGGGCGCGGCGAGCAGGCCGCGGGTGAGGGAGTGGACGGCCTCGACCTGGGCTTCGACCGTCTCCGGGTTCAGTGCCGTGCGAGCCGCAGAGGCGCGCAGGGCGCCCGAGAGTGCCGTCGTCAGGGCCGCGAGGTCGGCTTGGGCGTCGAGCGAGCCGGCCTCCTGCTCGGCGGCGAGGTCTTCGCGGATCAGGGTTTCGAACGCGGCGGACGTGGCGCCGGAGACGCCCGACAGGACGGGAACGACGTCCGGGGCGGTGTTGCCGTAGAAGCGCCCCGAGGGTGCCGCGGTGCGTTCCGTCAGGGCGCGGGCGAGAGCCGCAATGCGGTCGGGGGCGCCGTTCTCGAGTTCGCGCAGGGCGCGCCCCCGCTCGTCGACCTCCTCGGCGACGCGCAGGTAGACGGCTTGCACGATCTCCTCACGGCCTCCGGGGAAGTGCGCGTACAGGGTGCCCCGGGCGAGGCCGGCGCGGCGGCTGAGCTCCTCGAGTGTGGTGGCCGCGTACCCGCCGGTGCCCAGCGCCTCGGCGGCCGCGTCGAGGATGTCCCCGCGGGTGCGCAGCCGGTTTCGCTCCCGCAGCGGAAGCGGGGTCGTCGTCGTGCTCATTGTGCCTCCTCAGTCGGTTCCGTCGGACCCAGCTTAGACGCCGTCGGCGAAAAAGTGAACACTGTTGTTCAGTTGACATACAAGGCGTTCAGATTTACCTTGGTGTGATCCGGACCATATAGAAGGAGTCGCATGAGACTGCAGGCAGCCACGGAACTCGTCGAGCGGGCGCTCGCGCGCTACGGACTGCGCGGGGCGGGTGAGATCGAGCTGGTCAAGTACCGCGAGAACTACGTCTTCAAGCTGAACCGGCCCGCCGGTTCCTTCGCCATCCGGGTCCATCGCGTCGGCTACCACGACGCCGCGGAGATCCGCACCGAGATGGCGTACCTCGATGCGCTGGCCGAGCGCGGGCTGCCCGTCCCGCGGCTCGTGCGAACGCTCGACGGCGAGCTGATGTGCAGGGAGGACCTCGATGGGGAGACGGTCTTCGTCGACGTCCTCGAGTGGGTCGAGGGCGCGGCGCCCCTCGGCGACATCGTCACCGGGCTCGACGGGACCAGCACGCTGGCGCCGGCCGACTTCCGGGCGCTGGGCGAGCGGCTCGGCGAGCTGCATCTGGCGCTCATCGACCTCGGCCGACTTCCGGGATTCCGCCGCGGAGCCTGGGACGCGGCTGGTCTCGCGGGAACCGACCCGCTGTGGGGCGACCCCCGCGGCGTCGAGGCGCTCTCCGTGCCGGACGCCGAGACGCTCGGGCTCGCGCTCGCGGCTCTCGAGCGGGACCTGGGCGATCTGCCGCGGGACGAGCAGCACTTCGGGGTCATCCACGCCGACCTGACGCCGGAGAACGTCCTGGTCCGCGGGGGCGAGATGGTGCTCATCGATTTCGACGACTTCGGCGAGGGGTGGCACCTCTTCGATCTGGCCACCGTGCTGTTCTTCTACACGCGGCACCCGCGCTTCGAGGAGTTCCGTGCCGCGTTGTTCGACGGCTATCAGACGGTGCGCAGCGTGCCGGCCGGGTTCTTCGCGGCCTGGGACACGCTCCTGCTCGCGCGGGCCACGACCTATCTCGGCTGGGCCGGGCAGCGTTCCGGGGACGCCGAGGCGGTGTTCATCGCGGAACGCGTCGCCCCGCACGTCGTGCGGATGGCCCGGGACTACCTGCGCGACCGCGCCGGTGGACGCGCGGTGCAGGCATGATCGCGCCAAGGGTCGCCCTCGTGACCGGTGGCGGCACCGGTATCGGTGCCGCGGCGGCGGAACGCCTGGCTGCCGACGGGTACCGCGTGGTTGTCACGGGCCGGCGCGCGGGCCCCCTGAGTGAGGTCGCGGAACGCATCGGCGCCTTGCCGCTGCCCGGTGACATGACGGACTCCGCGAGCGTCGCCGGCGTCGTCGACGCGGTGCTCGAGGAGTACGGCCGACTCGATGTCGTCGTCGCCAACGCCGGCGGCCACGGCTTCTCCTCCGTGACGGACACGGACGACGAGTCCTGGCGCGCGAGCCTGGATGCCAACCTGACGACGGCGTTCACGGTCTGCCGGCGCGCACTGCCCGAACTCGCGCGCAGCGCGGGGGCGATCGTCGTCGTGTCCTCGCTCGCAGGGCTCCGCGCGGGCCCTTCGGTTGCCGGGTACACCGTTGGCAAACACGCGCTCATCGGTCTGACCCGATCCATGGCCAGGGACTTCGGCCCCAGCGGCGTGAGGGTGAACGCCGTCTGCCCGGGCTGGGTGCGCACGCCCATGGCGGATGCGGAGATGGACGAGCTCGCGCAGGCGGCCGGAATCGCCGGGCGCGAGGAGGCGTACGCGCTCGTCACGGAGAACGTTCCGCTGCGGCGCGCCTCCGAGCCGGCGGAGATCGCCGGCGTCGTCGCCTTTCTCGCGTCGGCGGATTCGTCGTACATCACCGGGGCTACGATCGTCGCCGACGGTGGTGCGCACATCGTGGACGTGCCGACGCTGGCGTTCGACGCCCTCGGGTAGGCGGCCGACGGCCAAAGGTGGGCGAGGTCACGTTGATAGTGCGCCGACGTGTCGCTAGTTTGGTAAGGTAAGGCTTGCATAAGCTAATTACGCTTATAAAGTTTTCCCTATCACTCCGGAAGGCCACCATGACCCTCGATCGACCTGCCCCGCTGCGCGCCGGCACCACCTCAACTCCCCGCAACCCACGGCGCGGCGGACTGCTGGCCGCCGCGGCCGCCGTCGTGCTGCTCGCCTCGGCGTGCGCACCCGGCGCGGCCGCGCCGGGCAGCGACCCAGCGCCCTCGGAGGAAGCCACGACGATCGAGCACGCGTTCGGCAAGACCGTGATCGACGGCAAGCCCGAGCGCGTCGCCACCGTCGCCTGGGGCAACCACGAGGTTCCGCTCGCGCTTGGGGTCGTGCCCGTCGGTATGGCCGCGACGACCTGGGGCGACGACGACGGTGACGGCGTGCTGCCGTGGGTCGAGGAGCGGCTCGAGGAACTCAACGCGGAGGCGCCGGTCCTCTTCGACGAGTCCGACGGCATCGACTTCGAGGCCGTCGCGGACTCCGACCCTGACGTCATTCTCGCCGCCTACTCCGGCCTGAGTGAGGAGGACTACGACACCCTGAGCGACATCGCACCTGTGGTCGCCTACCCGGACAACGCGTGGGGCACCGACTGGCGCGAGACGATCACGATGAACGCCGCCGGCATGGGCATGGCCGCGGAGGGCGAGGCGCTCGTTGCCGAATATGAGGACCTCATCGATGAGAAGACCGCTGAGCACCCGGAGCTCGCTGGCAAGGCCGCCATGCTGCTGACTCACGTCGACGAGTCCGACCTCTCGACGGTGAGCTACTACTCGACGCTCGACACCCGCGTGAAGTACTTCGAGGACCTCGGCCTGACCTCGCCTGCGAGCGTCATCGCCGAGTCGGAGGCCAACGGCACCTTCGCCGTCGAGCAATCCGCTGAGACCGCTGACGAGTTCGCCGACGCCGAGCTGATCGTCACCTACGGCGGGGAGGAGCTGATCGACGCGCTCGAGGCCGACCCGATCCTCTCGCAGATGCCCGCCGTCGAGAACAAGGCCGTCGTCGCCCTGCCCGGCGACCAGCCGATCGGAAACGCCGCCAACCCGACCGCGCTGTCGCTGCCGTGGTTCCTGGACGACTACCTGAAGCTGCTCTCCGACGCCGTTGAGTAGCCCCGCCGTCCGCGCCCGACCGGGCGTGCGGCGGAGCGCGTGGACGCTGGCCCTGCTCGGCGCGATCGTCGTGCTGGCCCTGCTCTCCGTGGCGTTCGGCGCCCGTGTGGTCAGCCCCGGCGAGGTCTGGGCCGGGCTCGCCGGCTCGGCCGAGGGTTTCGGCGAGGCCGCCGTCGCCAAGCGCGTGCCCCGGACCGTCTTGGCCCTCGTGGCCGGGGCGGCCCTGGCCGTCTCCGGGGTCGTCATGCAGGGCGTGACCCGCAACCCTCTCGCCGACCCCGGCATTCTCGGCGTCAACATGGGGGCCGCGCTCGCCGTCGTCGTCGGCATCGCGCACTTCGGCCTGCGCTCCGCGACGAGCTTCATCTGGGTCGCGATCGCCGGGGCCGCCCTCGCTGCGCTGGTCGTCTACGCGATCGCGTCGCTCGGGCCGAACGGCTTCCATGCCGGGGCCGCCACGCCGCTCAAGCTGGCGCTCTCCGGCGCCGCCGTCTCGGCGGCCCTCGCCTCGTTCGTCTCGGCCGTCATCTTGGGACGCAACGACATCGCCTCCGGCGTGCGTTCGTGGCAGATCGGTGGCGTCGGCGGGGCAGACTTCGGGTCGATGGCCGCTGTCGCGCCGTTCCTCGCCGGCGGGCTCGCCGTCAGCCTGCTGGCCGCGAAGGCGCTCAACTCGCTCGCGCTCGGCGACGAGCTCGCCGCGGGCCTCGGCGAACGCGTCGGCCTGGCCCGCGGCCTGGCCTCGCTCGGGGCGATCGTCCTGGCCGGCGCCGTCACGGCGTTGACGGGGCCGATCGGGTTCGTCGGGCTCGTCGTCCCGCACGTCGTCCGGCTGCTCGTCGGTTCGGACCACCGGTGGCTGCTCCCGCTCTCCGCGCTCGCGGGCGCCGCTCTCCTCACCGCCGCGGACATCGTCGGCCGGGTCGTGGCACGCCCCGCTGAGATCGACGTCGGCATCGTCACCGCCCTCGTGGGCGCCCCGTTCTTCATCTACATCGTCCGGAGGCAGAAGGTGCGCGAGCTGTGAGTACGACGTCGTCGCGCACCCGCGCCGCGTCGGTCACCGTGCTTCTGGTCGCCGTCGTCGTCGCGCTCTATCTGCTCAACCTGATGGTGGGCCGGACCTTCTATCCGCTGCCCGACGTCGTCGCGGTCGCCTTTGGCGCCGATGTGGACGGCGCGAACTTCACTGTCGGGCGGCTGCGTCTGCCCCGGGCCACCCTCGGACTGCTTGCCGGGGCCTCGTTCGGCCTGGCCGGCGTCTGCTTCCAGACCCTGCTGCGCAACCCGCTCGCGAGCCCGGATGTGATCGGCATCAGCGCGGGAGCGAGCACCGCGGCGGTGTTCGGCATCGTGTTCTTCGGCCTCTCGGGGGCCGCCGTGGCCGGGCTCTCCGTTATCGCGGCCCTCGCCGTCGCGGCGTTGATCTACATCCTCTCGGCGCGCGGCAGCTCGACGGGTACGCGCCTGATCCTCATCGGCATCGGCGTCGCGGCGATGCTCGAGTCGTTGACGACCTACGTCCTGTCGAAGGCCGGCGACTGGGATCTGCAGGAGGCCGTTCGCTGGCTGACCGGCAGCCTCAACGGGGTCGGCTGGGATCAGGTGCTGCCCGTCGCGGTTGCCCTCGCAGTGCTCGGCCCGCTGCTCGTCGCGCAGGCCGGCCCCCTGTCCATGATGGCGCTCGGCGAGGACACCGCGGCGGGGCTCGGGGTCGACGTCGGCCGGACCCGGCTGTTCGTGGTCCTCGCGGCCGTGGGGCTCGTCGCGTTCGCCACCTCGGCGGCGGGGCCCATCGCGTTCGTGGCGTTCCTCTCGGGGCCGGTGGCCGGCGGGCTCGTGGGGCACGGGCGGTCGCTGCTGCTGCCCGCGGCGCTCGTCGGCGCGGTGCTCGTGCTCGGCGCCGACTTCGCCGGGCAGAACCTGCTGCCCTCGCGCTATCCGGTGGGCATCGTCACCGGGGTGCTGGGGGCGCCGTACCTGGTCTACCTGATCACGCGCAGCAACAGGACGGGGGTGATGTGAGGGCTCACATCCGGCCGGGATATGATGTCCGGCATGCCTGTTGCTGAAATGGAAGGCCTGGAAATGGCCGACGCTGTCACCGCCGTCGTCGCCCGCCGTGGCCTCGACGAATTGACCCTGAACGACGTGGCCGCTGAGGCCGGCGTCGACGTGACCTCGCTCGCCCGGATCTATCCGACCAAGGCCGCCCTCGCCCGCGCCACGTTCACGCACGTGTTCGCGCGCTCCAACGATGCGGTCAACGCCGCGATCGACGGCCGCTACGGCGTCGACGCCATCCGCGCGTTCATTATGGCCGTCCTGCCGGACGACGAGACGAAGGTCGCGGCCGCGCGCGTGCTACTGCCGTTCTGGCAGCTCGCCCTGCACGACGACGAACTCGCCGCCGCAGGGGCCACTGCCTCCGATGCGTGGCGCACCCTGCTGCGCACGTGGCTGCGCGAGGCGATGGCCGATGGCGACGTCCGCGCGGACGTGCCGGTCGACGTCGTCACCGAAACCGTCCTGAACTGGATCGCCGGCACGCAGGCGGCCGCGATCGGCGAGGCCCGCCACAACGCCCCGCGGCAGCTGCACGCCCAGGTCGACGCGCTGCTGGACCTGCTGCACGGCTGAACCGCCGCCACGCACTCATGCGGGCCGACCCGGTCCGGGGCGGTCAGCTATGCAGCGCCCGCAGGACCTTGTAAAACTCGGCCTTGCCCTCGAGGCCGATGCCCGGCAGGTCTCCGGGGGTGACGCGGCTGTTGACCACGACGGCGTCGTCGGTGAAGCCGCCGGTGGGCTGGAACTCGCCCGGGTAGGACTCGTTGCCGCCGAGCTTGAGGGCGGCGGCGATGTGCAGCGAGAACTGGTGTCCGCCGTGCGGGACGCAACGTCGGGAGGACCACCCGTGCCGCGCCAGGATGTCCTGGATGCGTTTGTACTCGACCAGTCCGTAGCTGAGCGCGGGATCGACCTGAAGGTAGTCGCGGTCCGGTCGCATGCCGCCGTATCGAATCAGGTTCGTGGCGTCCTGTCTCGAGAACAGGTTCTCGCCCGTGGCGATGGGGTTCGCGTAGTGCTCGGAAACCGTGGCGTTCAGCGCGTAATCCAAGGGGTCGCCGATCTCCTCGTACCAGAACAGGTTGTATTGCTCGATGGCCCGGCCGTACTCCAGGGCGGTCTGCAGGTCGAACTTTCCGTTGACATCCACGGCCAGGCGCGAGCCGTCGCCGTCGAGTACCTCGAGCACGGCCTCGATTCGACGGACGTCTTCGGCGAGGTCGGCGCCGCCGATCTTCATCTTGACCACGTTGTAGCCCTGGTCGAGGAATCCGCGCATCTCGGCCTGCAGGTCCTCCAGCGTTTTGCCGGGGGCGTAGTAGCCGCCCGCGGCGTAGACGAAGACGTCCTGATCCGGGTCGCCGTCACCGTAGTGGTCAGAGATCCACCGGTAGAGCGGAACACCGGCGATCTTCGCGGCGAGGTCATGCAGGGCCATGTCGGCCACCCCGACGGCGACCGAGCGCTCGCCGTGGCCACCGGGCTTCTCGTTGGCCATCATGAGATCCCACGCGCGTTCCGGTGACAGCTGCCCGTCCTCTCCGAGGAGGTCCTCGGGTGGGGCATCGAGCAGGCGGGGCAGGATGCGCTCCTGCAGGATCGCCGTCGCGTTGTACCGGCCGTTGGAGTTGAAGCCGTAGCCGACCAGGGGCTTGCCATCGACGATCGTGTCGCTGACGAGGGCGATGATCGTGCAGTCCATCTTTGTGAAGTCGATGAAGGCGTTCCGGATCGAGGAACTGATGGGGATGGTGCCCACGTGGGCGGAAACGATTTTCATCTTGACGTCTCTCCTATCTTCGTAACTTATTTCTTATAAGACTGACTGTCGCATGTTCCCCAGATGTGATCGGATATGGGGCAAGTGCGAAAATATCTTATAAGATGCGAGTTCAAGGCTAGCTTCGAGTGGCGGGGAGCACAAGGCCATCCGGTAAACTTCTTATAAGATGTTGGCGACATTGACCACGAGGAGGCGGGGCGCGCAGTCCCGACCGGAGAAGGCGGAGCGACCAATGAGCACGACGAACGTCTTTTCCAGCAAGGGCAGTCTGGCGTACAGCGAACTCCGCCAGCTGATCCTCTCAGGCGGCCTGGCCCCCGGCTCCCGCATCTCTCAGTACGAGCTGGCCGACGCCATGCAGATGAGCATCACGCCGCTGCGCGAGGCGATACGCCGACTCTCCAGCGAGGGGCTGATCGTGATGGACACGCACCGGGACTCTCGCGTGGCCGACATGAGCGCTTCCGAAGCTGCAGAGCTGTTGGAAGTCCGCCTCGCTCTGGAGCCCTCCGCGACGGCAATGGCCGCCCGGCACCGGACCACAGCGGACATCGGCGCGATGCGCGAGGCGGCCGGGAAGCTGTTGCCGGTGAACCGCGTCTGGGGAGAAGAGGCCATCACGGCGCACCGGGAATTCCATCGGGCTGTCTACGTCGCCTCCCACAACAGCATCATGATCAAGCTCCTCGACGACCTTTGGGACAAGTCGGACCGCTATCGCCGCATCGGGCTCGAACTCCCCTCGGGAGCCGAACCCCGAACCATCGACCTGAACCAGCATCACCAGATTCTGGAACTCGTCGCCGCTGGTGATGGTCCCGGCGCCGCGGCGCTCGCCAGGACCCACATCGCCGACAGCCTCACGGCCTCCGTGACCGGTGCCCTGGAAGAGCGGGAGAAGGCCGAGCTGGAAGCCCCGGCCAGCGCCGACTAACGGCCCCGCCCCGTGTGACGGCCGCGTGGGGCGACGAGTCCAGTGCCGGGGTGGGCTCCGTCGCCGCGCGGGTGAGCCGGCGCAGGCACGAGGCCGCCGATGCCGCAACCACCAGTTCCAGCGGAACCACTGCCAGCATCATCAGCGATGACGACGACGCGGCGCCGGGGGAGACGCTGGCTGCATCCGCGAGGTGCCCCGCATGCCCGCCGCCGAGGCCCGGGAGCCCGAGCAGGAGCGCCGTGTGCGCCAGGGCCATGGCTGCGGACATCGCCAGCAGCACGGTCAGCTCCGTTCGGCAGCTCGACCGCGAGCGCGCCCGCCACAACCCGGCGGCGCACTTGACGCACAGGGCGGTCATGACGAGCAGCGCCGCTGAAAGCCAGAGCCCGTGGGTGCCCGCGTGCGCGGCGAGCACCCACGCGTGCAGGCCCGCCACTGCCGCGGCGAGTGCCGCCGTCGTTCGCATGATCGCTAGTGGCAGCCGGACTCGGTGTGGCAGGCGCCCGGGGTCGGGGCCGGCACGTCGAGGACCGGGGATCGGTCGAAGAAGCCGTCCGGGCGCAGCTTGAAGCCGGTGGTGTCGACGGGCATGATCGGCCAGTCCTCCACGCGCGGGAAGTGCGTCAGGCCGAAGGTGTGCCAGAGGACCAGATCCTCCCCGTCGAGGTTGCGGTCCGCCTCGATCCAGGCCGGAAGCCCCGCGCCGCCGGGGTGCTGGTTGACGAAGTCGCCGGTCGGGTAGCGCTCGTCTTCGGCGTGCGGGGTCACCCACAGCGAGCTTGACGTGAACGCGGCGCGGCGGGCCACCGAGGATTCGGGATCTGCGAGCAGGGTCGGGTTGCCTTCCGGCAGGAGCTTGTAGCCGACGGGGGCGCCGAGCCGGTTGCGCGTCTGCGCGCTCTGCACGATCCAGGACCGCCCCGTCTCCATGCGGCTCTGGCGCACGGCCGCCTTCTCGCTGGCGAGCACGGTGTGTTTACGCGTGAACGCGTTGCCGCGCGGATTCGACTCGCCCATCGGGACGCGCACGGCCTCCTCTTCGACGACGCGGGACGGGCCGTCGTCGAGCGCGAAGTCCAGCCGCGCGCCGAACAGGTGCTGGTGGAAGGGCGCGCCGAGGCCGGGGGCCATCTCGGAGCTGTACGGGTACGGTTCGCCGTCGGCGCCTGCCTCCGGCTGCGCGGACGTAAAGACGATGCCGGTGGCCTTCGCCTCGAACTCGATGGTCCCGTCGAGGTAGAGGTACCAGTAGAAGCCGTAGTCGTAGTTGCCGACGGTCGTGAAGAAGCTGATCACCAGACGGCGGTTGCGGCGGGTGTAGTCGATCCCGCTCCACAGGTCCGAGTGCTTCGCCAGGATGGAGGCGTCCTCCTCGTGCATGCAGATGCCGTTGTGGATCGTGCGGGCGTTGCCGAAATTGTCGGAGATGACCGGGGAGAGGTAGGTGATCTCGCCGAGGCAGTCGCAGCCGAGCTGCAGCGAGTTGGCGCATGAGCCGATGAGGTATTCGCCGGTGTCGAAGTAGTTCTGCCAGTTCCGCACGGGGGAGGGGTCGCCGTACGGGACCACCATTTCCGCGATCGAGGCCCGGTTGAGGATCTTGCGGCGCCGGGTCTCGCCCTCGGGCGACTTGTCGTCGAACGCGATGTTGTGCAGGACGAGGCCTTCGCGCATGTCGAAGCCGATGTCGAGGCTCCAGCGCTCCCACTCGACATGGTTGCCGCCCGTGACCTCGAACGAAGGCCCCTCCGGCTGGGTGATGCTGATGGGCTTCTGCGTCGTGCGCAGCTCGCCGGTCAGCGACGGGTCGGTGTAGTTTCCGTGCTCGGGGGGAACGGGCACGACGCCGAGGTCCAGGATGCGGGTGGCCTTCCGACTCGCCACGTCGACGTACGCGACGAGCCCGTCGATGGGGTGCGCCCAGGCGCTGTCGGTTTCGTGCTCCTGGTAGAACGCCAGCCCCCGCAGGACCCGCGTCCCGCGCTCTTCCGGGTAGTCGTAGAAGCCCGCCGAGAGCGGCGCGACGCGCACCTTCTCCAGCTCCAGACCGCGTTTGGCAATCGCCGCCTGCCACTGGGCGTCCTCGGCGAGGACCTCCTCCACGGCCGCGAACTCGGCTTCCATGACCGGCAGCTCACCGGTGGCCATGGTGTCCAGTGCGACGACGGACTCCACCGCCCGGGTGCTCGCGTTCACCGTCGCGTCGATCGGAGCCCCGCCGGCGGTGTCGAGGGCGAAGACTCGGAAGCGACGGTCCGCGTGAGCGCCGGATGCGGTGCCGCGCGGCGGGTCTAGCAGGCCCAGGTAGGCGATCCGCGAGGTCTCGGGCAGGTGGCCGGCTTCGGCCAGAAGCGCGGTGACGGTCTTGACCTCGTCCGTGGTCGGCAGCGAGTAGGCGGTCGGCTGGTTCATGGGGTCCTCGAGGCTTTCGTGGGTCGACGGGGCGCTGTGAGGCGCCCCACTTTATTTTCTCTTAACGTAGAGAATAAGCTGATCGTGAGCTGTCCCACAAGGGGGTGGCGCATAAAGATTTAGTGGCGTCTGCCGTCACACCCCTCACCGCGGCCGCTACCGCGAATCGAATAGGATGGCGCCATGCCGAAGATCGTCGACCACGACGCCCGCCGCGAGGAGATCGCCCGGGCGGCCTGCCGCGTCGTGGCCAGGAGTGGGCTCGAGGGTCTGACGCTGCGCGACGTCGCCGCCGAGATCGGCTTTGCCAACGGCGCGCTCAAGCCGTACTTCCCGACGAAGGCGGCGCTTTCCCAGGCCGCGTTCTCGCGCGTCTTCCGGCAGACCGAGCGGCGCATCACCGAAGCGACCCGCGGAAAACGGGCGACCGCAGCGCTGCGGGCCTTTGCTCTCGAGGTGCTCCCGCTGGACGACAACCGGCTCGACGAGGCCCGCGTGGTCCTGCCGTTCTGGCAGCTCGCGGTCCACGATCCGCGCCAGGCCGAGGTCAACGACCAGGCCATGCTGTCGTGGCGATCCTCGATGCGCCGCTGGCTCGCCGAGGGTGTCGACGACGGCGAGATCCGTTCGGACCTCGACCCCGCTGCCGCCGTCGAATCGCTGCTCAATTTCCTGCTCGGCGCGCAAGGCGCCGGCGTGATCGACGCCGAGTACAACGGCCCACGTCAGCTGCGAGACCAGCTCGAGGTGCAGCTGCGCGGCTTCCGCCCCTGAAGGGCACTGGCGGGTGCGGCGCCAGTGACCGGCCGCGTGACATTCTCCGCCGTTGGGCCTACATTGGGGCCAACCGGCCGGGGCGCGTGAACCACATCACCACCCGCGCCCGCCGCCTGAGGAAGTGTCATGTATCAAGTCAAGTACGCCGACGACTTCGCTTCGTGGAAGCAGGTCGTCTCCAGCTCGTTCGTCCCGCTCGACGCGAAGGCCGTGAACTCCCGGCCGTTCACCGGCCAGGTCGGCGGCGGTACCGTGTTCGACGTCGGGCTCATGCGGGTCACCGCCTCCGCCCACGAGGTCGTGCGCACCGAGAACCTCATCGCCCGCACCGAGGGGGCGTTCTACAAGCTCGGCGTGCAGATGTCCGGCCACGGCATCCTCGCCCAAGACGGCCGCGAGGCGATCCTGCGCCCCGGCGAGCTGGCGATCTACGATACCCAGCGCCCCTATTCCCTCGCGTTCGAGGAGGATTTCTCGACGCTGGTGATGATGTTCCCGCAGCAGATGCTGGGACTCTCACCCGAGGACGTGTCCGAACTGACCGCCGTGAGCATGGGCGCCGACCAGCGGCTCGGGCGTGCGGTGCTGCCGTTCCTGCGCGAGATCGCGGACCTGCTGCCGACGATCGACGGGCCCATCGGACACCGCCTCGCGATGAACACGGTCGACCTGCTGGCCACGCTCCTGGCTGACGAGATCGGACAGCGCGCGCCGACCGGCGACCTGGATCGGGCGCGCCAGTTGCGCCGCATCCAGCACTTCATCGACGCCCAGCTCGCCGATTCGACGCTCTCCCCGGGCGACATCGCCGCCGCGCACTTCATGTCCACGCGCAGTCTGCACAAGCTCTTCTCCGATTCCGGGCACACCGTGGCCGGGTGGATTCGGGAACGCCGGCTCGAGAACTGCCGCCGGGACTTGAGCGACCCCCTGCAGTCCCACGCTCCGGTCGGCGCGATCGGCGCCCGCTGGGGGCTGCCGGACGCCGCCCACTTCAGCCGCGCCTTCCGTTCCGCCTACGGCTGCTCGCCGGCGCAGTACCGCCGCGGCGACCGGTAGCGCAGATTGGCAATAGTCCCGCGCGCAGGGACAAGGCGGACGCGGCGGGGGCCGGCAGGATGGAGGCAGCACACGTCACACACGACAAAGGAGTTGTCATGACCGTAGAGACCGCAACGTTCGCCACGGCAGCCGATCTGCTCGACGCCGTCCAGCCGGCCACCGGCGGCCGCGAGATGCTGGACCCGGCGACCGGGGCCGTCGTCGGGCGGGCCCCCGAGCACACGGCCGCCGATCTCGAAGCGGCCATCGCCGCCGCCCGCGCCGCGCAGCCCGCCTGGGGCGCACTCACCCACGCCGAGCGCGGTGCGGCCATGAACTCCGCCGCAGACGCCATCGAGGCCAACGCCGAGGCCCTCGCCGAGCTGCTCTCACGCGAGCAGGGCAAGCCGCTCAACGGCCCCAACGCCCGTTTCGAAGTCGGGGCCTGCTCCGCTTGGCTGCGTGCTACCGCGTCTTTTGAACTCGAGCCCGAGGTCCTGTTCGACGACGAGGGCGGCCGGGCGGAGCTGCACTACCGCCCGCTCGGGGTCGTCGGCGCGATCGGTCCGTGGAACTGGCCGATGATGATCGCCGTCTGGCAGATCGCCCCGTCCCTGCGCATGGGCAACACCGTCGTCGTCAAGCCGTCCGGAAACACGCCGCTGTCCGTGCTCGCGCTCGCGCACGTGATGAACACCGCGCTGCCGGCCGACCTGCTGCACGTCGTCGCCGGCCGCCGCGACGTCGGGGCTCTGCTCGTCGAACACCCGGACATCGCCAAGATCATGTTCACCGGCTCCACGGGCGCCGGCCAGAAGATCATCAAGGACTCGGCCGACACGGTCAAGCGCCTGACCATGGAGCTCGGCGGCAACGACGCCGGCATCGTGCTCCCCGACGTCGACGCGCAGGCCATCGCCCAGGACCTTTTCTGGGGGGCCTTCATCAACACCGGCCAGACGTGCGCGGCGCTCAAGCGCCTCTACGTGCACGAGGACGTGTACGACGACGTCTGCGCGGCGCTCGTCGAGGTCGCGCGCAACGTGCCCATGGGGGTGGGCCTGGATGAGAACAACGTGCTCGGCCCGCTGCAGAACAAGTCCCAGTACGACATCGTGGCGAATCTGGTCCAGGCGGCCAAGGACTCGGGGGCCCGCGTGTTGATCGGCGGCGATCCCGACGAGTCGGCGCCCGGCTACTTCTACCCGACGACCCTCGTGGCCGACATCGACAATGACAACCCGCTCGTCGCCGAGGAGCAGTTCGGCCCCGCCCTGCCGATCATCAAGTACTCGAACCTGGACGCGGTCATCGAGCAGGCGAACGCGCTCGATGTCGGGCTCGGCGGCTCCGTCTGGAGCGCGGACCGCGACCGCGCCATCGAGGTCGCGTCCCGCATCCAGTCGGGCACCGTCTGGATCAACAAGCACGGCGCCGTGGACCCCCGCATGCCGTTCGGAGGGATGAAGCAGTCGGGCTTCGGCCTCGAGTTCGGCGTCGAGGGCCTCAAGCACCTCGGCGCGCCGCAGGTCATCAACTACTGACCCGGGCATGGGGTGCCGCGCATAGGATGCCTTCATGGCTTTCACCGACATCCCGATCGCTCTGCGCTGGTCCGACCAGGACGCCAACGGGCACCTCAACAACGCCCGGATCGTCACCCTGATGGAGGAGTCCCGCGTGCGCTGGATGCGCGGGCTCGAGGGGCTTGCCGCGTTCCGCGGCTTGGGCGGCGCCGTCGTCGCGTCTCTGACGGTCGACTACGTGGCGCAGGGCGAGTACGTGCCGGAGATGGTGGTCCGCCTCGGCATCGAGCGCATCGGGAGCAAGTCGTTCACGATCCGCCACGTCGGCCTGCAGGACGGGAGAACGGTGTTCGACGGGAGCACGGTGATCGTGCCGCTCGCGGCCGATCGCACGACCTCGCGGTCGCTGACCGGTGCCGAGCGCGAGTCTCTCGCCGCACACGAGGTGCCGGCCCGTCGTCGTCCGAGTTAATCCCGCGAGCGCGTGCTGTGCGCGAGGGGTATTCTTTGCGCATGGACGAAACCCCCCTGCCGATGCACGCCCGCCGCCGCGAACTGGGTGAGGCCTCCCGGCAGCATATCCTCGATGTCGCGGTGCGGCTCATGTCAGAGCGGGGTTTCGAGGGGACCGCGATGTCCGCGCTGTGCAAGGAGACGGGCCTTCCGGCGAGCTCGATCTACTGGCATTTCGGCTCGAAGGACGGCTTGCTCGAAGCGGTCATGGAGCGAGGCGGGGAGCAGTTCTTCACTTCATTTCCCGACCCCGGCGATGCCGCGGAGCCGGCCGACAAGTTGCGCCGATTCGTCCGGTCGACCGGCGCCTGGCTCCTCGAGGAGTCGCGCAATGGTCAGTTCCTGCAGCTGCAGCTGCGGTTTCGGCTCAGCCGGCGGGCGCCGCTGGCCGAGAAGTTCGCAGCCAAGGCGGACGCCGGCATGCAGAAGAGCATCGAGTACGTCCGGGCATGGATCGCCTACGCCTATGCGAGCGAAGGCGAAGAGGTCGCCCAGCGCCTCGCCGCGGAGACTGCGCATTTTGCAGTCGCCATGCTGGACGGGGTCTTCATCATGGTGTACGACGACGACCGCGTCGATGCGGTCGAGATGATCGACGACGCCGCGGAGGCGCTTGTGAGCCGCGTCGAATCCCGTCTGGCCGCGATCAAGCCGGCCGCGACAGAGTAGGGCTGGTCCCGGGGCCGCGCATTGGTCCGGCCCCGAGCGGGTCGTCCCCCTCGAAATCGTCGAACACGGTCCCGTCGTCGGGCCAGCACATGGCCTCCATGATCGCGGAGTCGGCGATGTCCTCGGAGACCATGTGACCGTCCCCGTCGAGGATGCGGCAGCCGACTTCGCCCGGGGAATCGCCGTAGTGGATGACGGTCACGCTCCCGGCCCACACATCGATGTCGATGACCTCGGAGAACGGCTCGCCCGCCTCGATTTCTTCGGTCCGGTAGCCATCGCCCGCGAGACCCGTGTAGATCTCGACTTCGGCGGGGACGTCGGCCCAGGCCTCGAACGTGTAGGCCTCAACCTCTCCCGGTCCGGCCCAGTCGCCCAGCGCGCCGAATTCGTCGTCGAAGCTCTCGAACGCTGAGAACACTGCCGCGAAGGCGAGGGTCCACAGGAGAGCGATGACGAGTGACGCGATGCCCGTTGACAGCCCCGCGATAGCGAGCGCGCGGCTGTGGAGCTTTCGTGTCATGGCGATGCCGGCGACGATGACCGCGGCGAGGCCAACGGGGAACGCCGCGAAGTGTACGAAAGGCACGAGGGACAGACAAGCAGCAACGACGCCGAGTATGATCGCAGCGATCGTCAGACCGCTGGCCTTGGGCGGGACTGTGCCCGGCGGACCGGGCATCGCGGGCGGCGGCCAGGGGCGACCGTCCGGCGTCTGCTGCCAGGAAACGGGGTAGGAGTAGTCGGGACGCTGTTGCTGCGCCGGCTGTTCCGGGCCCGGCGGCTGCGGAGGCAGTGGCTGTTGCGCCCGCTCCGGGCTCGAGGGCTCCGGCGGGCGCGGAGCGTAAGGATTCTGCGGAATCGGCTGGTCGTTCGGTTCGCGATCCGGCGTCGTGTCGCTCATGTGCGCCCTCCTGGCAGGGTCTCGGCGGCTACAACCATTTTAGGCCCTGCGCCGCAATCTGGTGCCGCCGCTGGGGGATAGACTGGTTATCGAAGACTTGTTCGGCAAAGTGAGGTGCGGTGATGACCGAGTCGATCGATGGTGCGGAAAGCGCCGGAGTCCTCCGCCCGCGCCCGGCTACCGGGTTCGCGTCCCCGGCGGGGGACTACTACGACGGCGGTATCGACCTGAACCGGCACCTCATCCCGGACCGGACCAGCACGTTTGTGATGCGCGTGTCCGGTCATTCCATGGCGGGCGCGGGCGCAGCCGATGGCGATGAGCTCATCGTCGAACGGGCGCGGGCACCGCGTGACGGCAACGTCGTGGTCGCAGTCCTCGACGGCGAGCTCGTCGTCCGCCGGCTCCGAATCGAGGCCGCCGGACCGGTCCTGCAGACCGAACCGCTGCCACCGAGCCCGCCCGTCCGCACGCGCGTCGACGGCGAGCTCGACGTGTGGGGCGTGGTCACCCGGAGCCTGCACCGGCTATGAGCCTCGGAACCGAAGCGACAACGGGGCACCGGTTCGCGCTTGTCGACGTCAACAACTTCTACGTCTCCTGCGAGCGCGTCTTCGATCCGCGCCTGGCTGACCGCCCCGTCGTCGTGCTCTCCAACAACGACGGCTGCGTCGTCGCGCGCAGCGCGGAGGCCAAGGAACTCGGCATCAAGACGGGTACCCCGTGGTTCCAACTCGCCCCCGAGGCCGAACGCATGAACCTCGTCGCCCGTTCCAGCAACTACGAGCTCTACGGCGACATGTCCGCGCGCGTGATGGAGGTGATCGGCCGCTTCGGTGCCTGGCAGGAGGTCTACTCGATCGACGAGTCGTTCCTCGGCCTGCCCGCCGCCGCGGAGCCCGCGTTCGCCGCTACCGCCCGGGCCGTCCGCGAAGCCGTCCGCCGGCTCGTGGGCGTCCCGGTCTGCGTGGGCGTCGCCCCGTCGAAGACGCTGGCCAAGTTCGCCAACCACATCGCCAAGCACAACGGGCACCTCGACGGCGTCTGCTCGCTGGGCTCCCTGCCGGCCGCGGACCTCGAACGCCTCGCCGCGCGCCTGCCGGTCACCGAGGTCTGGGGCGTCGGGGCGCGCACGGGTGAGAAGCTCGCCGGCCAGGGGATCCAGAGCGTCGCCGACCTCGCAGCCGCCGATCCGGCGCGCATCCGCAAGAAGTTTTCCGTGAACCTCCAGCGCACGGTCCTGGAGCTGCGCGGCACCGCGTGCATCGCCCCGATCGACGAGCGCGCAGACGCCCACCAGATCATGTTCTCGCGCTCCTTCTCGACCCCCGTCGACACCGTCGCCGCGATGGCCGATGTCATGACGGTCTACGCGCAAGCCGCTGCCTCGCGTTTGAGCGCGCGCGGCCTGCAGACCGCCGTCGTCACGGCGTTTGCCGGGACCAGCCGCTTCGCCGCGGGTGAGGCCTCGAACCCGTCGGTCTCGGTGCCGCTGCCGGAGCCCACTGACGATCCCATCGCGATCGTCCGCGCCGCCGTCGCCGGGCTCGAGGCGCGCCTGGTGCCGGGGGTGCGCTACGTGCGCGCCGGCGTCGTGCTCTCGGGCCTCACCCGGGCCGGCGCGGCCCGCCAGGGCGAGTTCGACCTGTTCGGGACCCCGGACGACGACGGAGCACCCGCCGCGGGACGGGATGCGCAGGCGGCGGCGAACCTGGGCTCGCTCCTGGGGGACGTGAAGGCGCGCTTCGGGCAGGCATCGATCGGGCTCGGCGCCGGCGGAGTCCAGGTTCCGGCGGACTGGAGCATGAAGCGGCAGTACTCGTCACCGAAGTACACCACGGAGTGGAAGGACCTGCCCGTCGCGAAGGCGTGAAAACGGCGGCGGCCGGGCCCGAATCGGACCCGGCCGCCGCCGCGTGTGCGGTGGCTCCTACTTGAAGGAGACCACTTGCGCGCGGTCGCCCGAGGCGTTGTGGTGGTGCAGCAGCAGCGCCGAACCGACCGGCTTCTGCTTGCCCTTGCCCTTCTTGCCGTTGCCGGCCGTGGTGACGTCGGCTTCGAGCGAGGTGCCCGGCTGATCGGCGAAGACCAGACCGTCACCCGCGAAGGAGACGTTCGGGTTCACCGGGTTGTAGCCGATCCATTCGGTGCTGTCGACGGGGATGATGTTCCCGGAATCGTCCGTGTGGTAGTAGCTGTACGTCGCCACACGGTAGGAAATTTCGGTCTCGTCCTCGATGCCGAGCGCCGCCAGCGAGACCGGCAGCGTCGCCACGTTCGAATCGAACAGGTTCGAATCGACATCGCCCATCACGACGTTGACCGGCCACGCGTCGACGCTCTCGCCGGTGGCGACGTCCGTCGTCGACGCGATGTCCAGATCGATGCCGTCGAACCGGGTCGTGTACGTCCTGAAATCGGCGGAACCGTCGCCGTCGACGTCGATCTGGACCTCGATCTCCGTGCCGCCGGCCAGGTGGGCCCAGTCGGAGTGGGTCGCAACGCCGAAGTTCAGCACGCCGTCGGCGACGCCCGCGGTGGCGGCGTCGGAGTTGGCCCCGACGTACGCGAGATCCATCTCGGCCACGCCGGCCGCCGTCGTGTCGGAGAGCTCATCCGAGGTCGCGCCGAGCTCGAAGGCGGAGACCAGCGAGGTGACGTTCTCGGCACCCTCGCCCGCGTCCACGCCGCGGCCCGAGAGCGGGATGGAGGTCTCGCCGTCGCGGACCTTGACCTTCTTCGGCGCGGTCATGTCCGCCACGGGCTTCGGTGCGGCCTGGACCGGGACGCGCAGGGTCGGCGCGTCCGGGGCCGACAGCTCGACGCGACCGGTCGCGTCGGCGATCCACTGGCGGGCCAGGCCCGACTGCGACGACTCCAGGGTCGGGTCCATGGTCTTGGCGAACTGGGCCGGATCCACGGTCAGGGTGACGTCGAACTCGGCGGTGCCGCCGGCCGGAACCGAGACCTCGTCGGTGCTCAGCGTGTAGACGGCGCCGGGGATCTCCGACGACGGGGAGTAGGACACCGCGTAGGTGGCGGCGGCGTCGGACTGATTCTCGACCGTGACGGCCTTCGTGGCCGTGTAGGTCTCGGCGCCGAGCTCGATCACGCCGAAGATCACGCTAGTCATCTCCGGTGCCTCGCTCGCGTAGGCGATCGAGCCGGTCTCGAGGGCGGCGCTGCCGATCACGCGGCCGGAGCCGACGCGGTTCGGTCCGAAGGCTTCGCCGTTGTCGGCGATGACGTCGGCCGTGGCGGTGTTCATCAGGCGGGACTTGACCTCGTACGGGGTGTAGTCGCCCGAACCGTAGACGAGTGCCGCCAGGCCTGCAACGTGCGGGGTGGCCATGGACGTGCCGGACATGACGGCCGCGCCGTCGCCGGCGGCGACGCCGACCGAGCCGATCAGGGTGCCCGGGGCGGCGACGTCGGGCTTCACGATGCCGTCGGAGCCGTGGACGCCGCGCGAGGAGCTGGGGTTCAGCGTGTCGAGCGCGCCCGAGGCGTCCTTCGTGGAGCCGATCAGGTCCTGGGCGAGCTGCAGCTCCAGGGTCCCGGCCTCGGCGTCCGCGCGCAGCGCATCCGAGTGAGTCTTGTTGAGCTGGATGCCCGGGATCGTCGCGTTGCCCGCGATGCCCGAGGAGAAGACCAGACGCGGGGAGTCGAGCACGACGCCGGCGCCGCCGGCGGCCTCGATGTTGTTGAACCGGGCGGTCGAACCGCACGGGAAGTCGCCGTTCTCCTCCCACTGGATCCAGACCCAGCTGCCGCCGAGGTCGGTCCCGTCGGGCCAGGCGTCGCAGCCGAAGCGGTTGTCGGCCGGCGCCATCTGCACAGTGCCGCGCAGCTGCTCGTCGGAGGCGGCGGAGTAGTCGAAGTTCACCGAGTACTGGCCCGCGGCCCGGCCGGCGGACTCGGCAGGCGCGAGAACGTCGGCGCCGTCGAGGGTCACGGTCGAGCCGACCGAGTTGGCCACGGTCAGCGACGAGGCCGAGTTGCCCGGGGAGCCGCCCACGTTGGTCACGTCGGAGGCGTTGCCGGAGGCGATCACGGACAGGATGCCGAGCTCGCTGAGGGCGTCGACGATGTCGTTCTCGGGATCGTCGACGGGGGAGTGATCGGAACCGAGAGACATGTTCACGATGTCCGCGCGGTCGGAGAAGTCGCCGTCGCCGTTCGGATCCAGCACGTAGTCGAGGGCCTGCCCGACGACGGCGGAGGAACCTTCGCAGCCGAAGACGCGGATGCCGATGACTTCGGCCAGCGGGGCGGTGCCCGGGCCGACCTTCATCTCCGCGACCTGGGCCTCAGTCAGCGTCGAGTAGTCGCCGTCGAACGTGTTGCCGTCCGCATCGACGCCGTAGGCGGCGGCGGATCCCGCGACGTGCGAGCCGTGACCGGCCGAGGCGCAGTCGAGCGGGTTCGGGTCAGGATGAGGCACGGGCTGGTACGAGTCGGCGTTCGGGTTCGCGTTGTAGTCGTCGCCGGTCAGGTCCCAGCCGCCGATGAACTTGGCCGGGTCCAGCAGGCCCGAGTCGGCCGCGGGCAACTCCTCCGACGCCTGCGCGGCATCATATGCTTCGCGCGTGCCGGGGCCACCGAAACCGGCGTGGGTGTAGTCGACGCCGGTGTCGAGGACCGCGATCTTCACACCCTCGCCGGTCTGGCCCAGATCCTGCCAGGCGTTGATCGCCTCGGTGTCGATCACGGCGCCGGAGTTGGACGGCTCCTTCGGCGAGATCGCGCTGACCTTGACGACGTCGTCGCGTTCGGCGAGCGTGCGCAGTTTCTTCGCGTTGCCGCGCAGGGCCACGCCGGGCAGCGCGTTCGTCGTCGTGTAGATGACGTCGGAGGCGGCCTGCGCCGCGGCCGACCGGCCCTTGGCCTCGATGTCCTTGCGGACCTTCTTGACCTTTTCCTTCGCCTTGACGGGCTTGCCGTTGCTCTTGGTCACGGCCGCGGGCTGGGTCTGCTCGTAGGCGCCTTCGCCAGCGAACTGGACGTACACGGAGACCTCACCGGTGGCCGAGGCCAGCGACGGGGAGATCTTCAGGTCGGTGCCGGACAGCGAGGTCCCGCTGTAGGCCTCCGCCAGCGGTTGCGACGAGGTCGTGGCCGCCGCCGGCAGCGCCGCGGTCGCCGCGAGGGCGAGACCAGCGGACGCGGCGACGACGGCTCTGGACAGCCGGTATCGGTGCGAATTGCTCATGGGTGCTCCTTGAATTCGGTAGCCGGACGCAGAGTGATGTGCGTCTCACCGTGCCAGCCTAGGCGAGCCAGCCTAGTTGTCAAGGAGTTGTTTAATACTTCCGGGAGTGGCGTTGACCGTCACACGGGGCCCGGGCGGGGCTCGGCCGGGCCGGCTCAGCCCTGCCAGAGCGCGTCGAACGGCGCTGCCGAGGCCACGCGGCGGCGGATGCCGCGCGTGACGAACGATTTCGCCGCGCGGGCCGCGTCGAGCGGCGTCGCCCCCTTGGCCAGCTCGGCCGTGACGGCCGCGGCGAGGGAACAGCCGGCGCCTGAGACGGCGACCTCGCCGATCTTCTCTTCGCGCAGGACCTCGAGCGTCTCGCCGTCGTAAAACACGTCGATCGCGTCTTGGCCGCTCAGTCGCACGCCGCCCTTGGCGAGTACGGCGGCGCCCGAGATGTCATGGATGCGCTTGGCCGCCTCGATCAAGGACGCCTCGTCGGTGATGGCGATGCCGGAGAGCTGCTCGGCCTCGAAGTGGTTCGGCGTCACGAACGTCGCCAGCGGCAGGAGGTTCGCCTTCAGCGCCTCGTCGGTGTCGAGCGCGTGGCCCGGCTCCTGGCCCTTGCAGATCAGCACCGGGTCGAGCACCACGTGCCGCCACGACTGGCCCTTGAGCGCGGTGGCGACCGTGTCGATGGTGGCTGGCGAGCCCATCATGCCGAGCTTGACGGTGTCGAGCGCGCCGGCGTAGCACGTCTGCGCGGCCTCGAGCTGGTCGGCGATCACGCCCGGCTCCACCGGCACGAACCGGTGGTTCCAGTTGCTCTTCGGGTCGAAGGAGACGATGCAGGTCAGCGCCACGATGCCGTACGTGCCGAGCTGCTGGAAGGTCTTCAGGTCGGCCTGCGCGCCGGCGCCGCCGGTCGCCTCCGAGCCGGCGATCGTGAGCGTGATGGCGGGGGCCGGTGCGTAATCGGTGGAAGTCATGCCCACCATTTTAGGACCCCCGGTCCCCGGAACGACGACGTCGGGCGGGCCTACGCCGCGCGGCCGCCCGCGGCGCCCCGAACGCGCCGACTCCTGGCGTCGTCTTCGGATCCGAGGGCGCGGACGAGGGCCAGGATCTCGTCCAGGATGGTGCGCACCACGGGCAGGCGGGAGAGTACGGCGATCCGGGCGGTGAGCGGTGCAGCGCGGGCCACGAGTAGGCGGGAGCGGTGTCGATCCGGGGAGGTGTCGGCGGCCCAGAACGCCAGGATCGCGCGCGTGATCAGGTGCACGAGTTCCGGGAGCCCCTGCCGGACGGGCAGCGGTGCCCGAGGGCGGGAGGAGTCGATCGCGGCGACGAGCGCGCCGTTCTCGTCCGGCGGGGGCAGTCCGCCGGCGCGCAGGAACGCGGTGCCGCAGTCATGATAGGGCTCCAGAGCGTCGAGCAGGCCGTCCCACAGGCTGCGGAGGTTGTGCTCGAGAGTGTTCCCGGTGGCCAGATCGGGAGCGACGCGGGCACGATGCTCGGCGAGCAGATCATCGAAGAGTTCGAGCGCCAGGTCGTCCTTTGATTCGAAGTAGTAGTACGTGTTGCCGAGCGAGACGCCGCTTTCGGTGGCGATGGCGCGCAAAGTGGTATTGGAGAAACCCTTGCTCCGAAAAAGCTTGAACGCTGCACTTTTCAGTTTGGCGCGAGTGCGGGTCGACTTTGAGTCCTGCTGCACGTGCTCACCCCTTTGATCTGCTGGGAACCATGCCAGTCTATCTATTTTTGAACATGTTCAAAAAATTGACCGGATTCCGGCGATTCGCCTCGGCATCCGGGGGATCGTGTGAGAATGAAAGGGCAAGTGCTAATACAGCCGGCCGCGCCCGGGACGACTCCGGCGGCCGAGGCGAACCACTTTTCAATGAATCGAGAGACACCCATGGCTTCAGCAGCCCCCGAATCCAGCCCTGCCCCGGAGGCAGGGACCCGCGTGCGCAACGCGGCCTTCGCGGCCACCGGCAGCCCCTACTTCTCCAGCGTTCTGGCGCTCATGGCGCTCGTCGTCGTGCTCTCCAACATCGGCGCGACCAAGGGCGTGACCTTCGGCCCGATCGTCACCGACGGCGGGTTCTTCCTGTTCCCGCTGGCGTACATCCTCGGCGACGTCGTCTCCGAGGTGTACGGGTTCAAGGCCGCGCGCCGAGCGATCATCACGACGTTTGCGCTCTCGGCCTTCGCGACGTTGTGCTTCTGGATCGTCATCGCCCTGCCCGCGGCCGAATGGTACGACGGGCAGGAGGCGCTCGCGGCGACGCTGGGTCCGGTGTGGCAGATCGTCGCCGCGTCCCTGCTCGGCTTCGCGGTGGGGCAGCTGCTGAACTCCTACGTGCTCGTGCGCATGAAGGCCCACTTCGGAGAGAAGGCGCTCGTGGGCCGCCTGCTCGGCTCGACCGGTGTCGGGGAGTTCGCGGACACGCTGATCTTCTGCTCGATCGCTGCGTCGGTCATCGGCATCTCGGACGCGCCGACGTTCGCCAACTACGTGATCGTCGGCTTCCTCTACAAGACGGCGGTCGAGGTCCTCTTCGTGCCGGTCACGACCGCGGTCATCGCCTGGTTCAAGCGCCGCGAGCCCAGCTACGCCGCCGCGGCGTGAGGCACATCTGAGAACGACGCGACGCCGGCACCCGGGTGGGTGCCGGCGTCGCGCCGTGCTGGTGCGGGAGGTGACTAGCCGGTGTTCTGCAGGCCGGCAGCGACACCCTTGAGCGTGATGAGCAGCAGGTTGCGCTGGTCGGAGAGGGTGGCCTCGTCGAGTTCCTCGTCCGAGCGCAGGGCACGCAGGGCGCGCAGCTGCAGCAGCGAGAGGGCGTCGACGTACGGGTTGCGCAGCTGGACTGCGCGGCCGAGGACCCGCCGGCCCTCGAGGAGGCGCTCCTGGCCCGTGATGGCCAGGACCCACTTGCTGGTCAGGTCGAGTTCCTCGAGCACGAGCCCGGCGAGGTCGTCGCGGTCGCCGAGGTCCAAGTAGCGTTCGGCGATGCGGCGGTCCGTCTTGGCCAGCGACATCTCGATGTTGTCGATGAGCGCGCGGAAGAGCGGCCAGTCGGCGTAGGCGTCGCGCAGCGTCTCCAGATCGCCGACGGCTTCGAGCGCGGAACCGAGTCCGTACCAGCCGGTGAGGTTGATGCGCGCCTGGCCCCACGCGAAGTTCCACGGGATGGCCCGCAGATCCTCGAGGGACTCGACCGAGAGGCCGCGCTTGGCCGGGCGGGAGCCCAGGGCCAGGAGACCGACCTCGTCCTGCGGGGTGACCTGGGCGAACCACGGGGCGAAGCCGTCCGCGCCGACGAGGCCGTCGAAGCGCTCGCGCGAGACCTCGTCCATGCGTTCGGCCAGCGGGGCGAAGCGCGCAGCGGCCGCCGCGTTGCGCTGCTCGACCGACGGGGCCGAGGACATGAGCGTCGCCGCGGCGACCTGCTCGATGTGGCGCAGCCCGATCTCCGGGTTGCCGTAGCGGGCGGAGATGACCTCGCCCTGCTCGGTGACCTTGAAGCGCAGGTCCACAGAGTGCGGCGGCTGCGCCAGAATGGCCCGGTTGGCGGGTCCGCCGCCGCGGCCGAGGGCGCCGCCGCGGCCGTGGAACTGGGTCAGGACGATGTCGTTCTCGCTCGCCCACGCGGCGATCTTCTCCTGCGCCTCGTAGAGGGCGAGCGTCGCCGCGACGGGGCCGACGTCCTTCGCGGAGTCTGAGTAGCCGAGCATGATCTCCATGCGCCGGCCGGTCTCGTTCAGGCGACGCTGAACGGTCGGGTGGTCCAGCATCTCCGCGAGGATGCGCGGGGCGTTCTGCAGGTCCTCGTAGGTCTCGAAGAGCGGGATGACATCGAGAACGGGGGCGTTCTCCGCGCCGCCGAGCGCGCGCTCGGCCAGCTCGTAGACGTCGGCGAGGTTCTGCGCGGATTGCGTGAAGGAGACGATGTAGCGGCGCGCTGCCGACATGCCGTAACGCTGCTGGACCGACGCGATCGCGCGGAAGGTCTCGATGACCTCCTCGCCCGGCACGGCCATCTTCTCGACAGATTCCGGGTCGTCCAGCCACTTCAGCGTCTGGGCGTGCACCTTGGAGTGCTGGCGCACCTCGAGTTCGGCGAGGTGGAAGCCGAACGTCTCGACCTGCCAGATCAGGTCCTGCAGGTCGCCGTAGGCGGCGCGCTTGGCGCCGGCCGCCACCAGGGAGTCCTGCACGATTCGCAGGTCGGCGATCAGCTCGGACGGCTCGCCGTAGGCGAGGTCGGCGTCGCGCGTGCGGGTCGCGGCGATGCGCCCGGAGATCGCGAGCAGCACCTGACGGTGAGGTTCGCGCGGGGAGTGCTGCGCAGCCTGCTCGGTCAGCTCCTCGGAGAGCTGCCGCTGCCGCGACCACAACGCCTCGAGCCCGGCGTCGGGCGCGGCGTAGCGGTCGTCGAGCGTCAGCGCGGAGCCCACGGTGCGTGCGCGGGTCTCGAGCTCGGTCAGGACGCGGTCGGCGGCCTGCCCGACGGCGGCGCGCGTCACCGACGCGGTCACGTTCGGGTTGCCGTCACGGTCGCCGCCGATCCAGGAGCCCAGGCGGATGAACGCGGGGGCCTTGGGCTTGTTCGCGCCACGGTCCTCGCCCTGCAGCCAGTCGTCCATGCGGCGGTAGGCCTCGACGAACACCTTCGAGAACGAGGAGTCGAACACGTTCAGCGCGGTGCGGACCTCGTCGAGCGGCGAGGGAGCGGAGACGCGCAGCTGCGCGGTCCGCCACATGTTGTCGATCTCCGCGAGCATGTCGCGCTCGTTCTTCGCCAGGGTTCCGGCGCCCATGCGGGGGTCGTCGCGCTCGTCGAGCAGGTCGCCGAGGCGGCGGACGGAGGACGCGATCGCGTTGCGGCGGGCCTCGGTCGGGTGCGCGGTCAGCACAGGGTGGAAGCGCAGCTCGGCGAGCCGGCGCGAGGCCTCCTCCTCGCCGACCTCGCCGGCCAGGTGATTGAAGGCCGACGCGATCGAGTCTGCGGGCTTCTGCTCGCTCAGCGGGACCGAACCGTCGCGGGCGCGCAGGGTGCGGATGCGGTGCTGTTCCTCGGCCAGGTTCGAGAGCAGGAAGTAGCACGTGAACGCGCGGGCGACCTCCTTCGCACGCTCGGGGGAGAAGGACGTGACGAGCTCCTCCGCGGCGGCAAGGGTGTCGCCGGAGGCGTCCTCGACGGCCGAGATCGCCAGGGAGCGCAACTTCTCGACGTCGTCGAGCAGGCCCTCGGAGCCGTACTCGGTGAGGACGCGGCCCAGCAGGCCGCCGAGCAGGCCGACGTCGTGGCGCATGGCATCGGGGATCTCGTGGGAGGCGGCGGCACGGGTGTGCGCGTCGGCCTCGGTCAGGGCGCCGTCAAGTGTCTGGGGCATGGGAATCTCCTTGCTGGATGACTTCCGCGACCCCGTCGTCACGCTGAATCGGAACTCACGCTACCAAGAATGCGCGATTGATGAGTCAGTTCACATGCTCCGGCGTAACGATGCAAGACAGAGCGGCGCGCACGTGTAACACACGACGGCGTCAGGCGCCCTGCGGGTCCGGGTTCCCGGCGTAGTACTCGCCCAGCACGCGTTCCTTGAGCTCGAAGAACGTCCCGGTCTCGATCGCCGCCCGGGCCTCGTCGACCAGGCGCACCACGAACCGCTCGTTGTGGATGGAGATCAGCGTGTGGCTGAGCAGCTCCTTGGCCTTGTGGAGGTGGTGGATGTAGGCGCGAGTGTAGTGGGTGCATGTGTAGCAGTCGCAGCCGGCCTGCAGCGGCGTGAAGTCCAGCTTGTACCGCTGCCCCGAGAGGTTGAAACGGCCGTGCTGCGTGTAGAACGCCGAGTTGCGAGCCACGCGGGTGGGGGAGACGCAATCGAAGGTATCGGCGCCGTTCTCGATCGCCGTGAAGATGTCGTCCGGTTCGGAGATGCCGAGCAGGTGCCGCGGCTTGTCCTCCGGCAGCTCGTCAGCGCACCAGCCGACGATCGTGCCGAGGTTCTCCTTCTCCAGGGCGCCGCCGATGCCGAAGCCGTCGAACGGCATGGCCGCCAGGTCGCGGCAGGCCTTGCGCCGCAGATCCTCGTACTGCGCGCCCTGAATCACGCCGAACAGGCCCTGGTACTCCTTGCCGACGCGGGTATCGGTCAGCCGGAAGTGCTCTGTGATGCAGCGTTCCGCCCACAACCGTGTGCGCTCAAGCGACTCCTCCTGGTAGGCGCGCGAGTTGTGCAGCGTGGTCAGCTCGTCGAACGCGAACATGATGTCGGCGCCGATCTCGTGCTGGACGTTCATCGACACCTCCGGCGTGAAGCGGTGCACGTCGCCGTTGAGGTGGGACTTGAACCAGACGCCGTCGTCGTCCACGTTGGCGAGGCGCTCTTTGCCGGGCGCGACCGCGTCGTCGGAGCCCGACGGCGTCGTCGCCTTCATGTCGATGACCTTCTTGAAGCCGGACCCCAAGCTCATGACCTGGAAACCGCCGGAGTCGGTGAAGGTCGGGCCGGGCCAGTTCATGAACCGGCCGAGGCCGCCGGCGGCGTCGAGGACGTCGGAGCCGGGCTGCAGATACAGGTGGTACGCGTTCGCGAGGACGGCCTGAGCGCCGAAGTCGGCCACAGCCTCGGGGGTGACGGCCTTGACCGTCGCCTTGGTGCCGACCGCGATGAAGGCGGGGGTGGCGATCTCGCCGTGCGGGGTGCGGATGACGCCAGTGCGCGCCCGGGTGCCGTCGAGCCGGGCGCCGACCGTGAAACCGAATTCACCCTGCCGCGGGTGCGACGACGGCACGTCCGCGCTCACGGGGGTGGCCTCGGGTGTGGTCCCGGGGGCGGCGGGATGCAGCGGAGCTGGGGTGGTTGACTGTGCGGACGAACTCATGAGAACAAGTGTGCCCCACGCGACGGGGCCTCCTGCGCCGGCCCGCGCCGTGGAGTTCTTCACATACGGGCCGCGAAACCACCGACACGCGCCCGCGAGCAGGTAGAACTAGGAGCATGGACGATCCCCTGCACTGGCGGCAGCTCTTCCGGCTCGGCCCTGCCCAGAAGGACCACCGGGCGGCATTGCGGGCCGGATTCGGCGTCTTCCTGCCGTTGGCCGTCGTCGTGGGCCTCGACCGCGTCGACCTGGCACTGTTCGCGGTGTTCGCGGCCTTCACCAACATCTACGGCCGTGGCCCGAGCTACAGCCGGCGCCTGCAGGCCCAGCTGCGCGGCGGTGGGCTCATGTGGATGGTCATCCTCCTCGCACTGCTGGCCGGGAGCGTCCTGGACGTCGGTACCGACGCCGGCATGTGGGCGGCGATCGGCTTGACGACGGTGATCGCGGGCGCGTGCTCTGTGGCTACGGGGCTGCTGCAGATCCGTCCAGCGGGTTCGCTCTTCCACATCTTCGCCTTCGCCGCGATCGCCACCCTGCCCTTCGATGTCACCTGGTGGGAGGCCCTCGCGACGGCGACCGCCACCTTCGTGCTGGGTCTAGCGATTGGCCAGGTGGGCCGGTGGCGGCAGCCCGAACCCGAACGCCTCCGCGGTCTGGCGCAGCCGAATCCGGCGGAACAACCGCTCAAGCCGGTGGTGCGCAAGGCTATTTGGATCGAGTCCGTCGGCTACGTCCTGGCGGCGGCGGTCGCGGGTGCCATCGCCCACGGGCTGGCTCCGTTGCTCTCGACCGAGCACACGTACTGGGCGATGGTCGCCGCCGTCGTTCCGCTCGTCGGACACACCACGCGCGACCGCGTCGCCCGCGGCGTGCACCGAGTTCTGGGCACCGTCGTGGGACTGGGCGCCATGGCGGTCATCATCTGGTGGTCGCCGCCGACGTGGGGGCTCCTGCTGCTGATCGGGCTCCTGCAGTTCGGCACGGAGATGCTGATCATCCGCAACTACTTCTGGGCCCAGGTCTGCGTCACGCCCCTGGCACTGACGGGCGTCTCGCTCGCCCAGGGGCTGGAGACGAGCCTTCTGTACGACCGCATCATCGAGACGGCGATCGGAGCGTCCGTCGGCATCGCGGTGGTCCTGGCCGGTTCGGCCTACGGCCGCCGTCTGAGGGGCCGCGATCAGGGCCGCGGCGCGTAATCCTCAGGAAAGGCGCGGCTTCACGACGCGCTCCAGGCCGGGCGTTCGCCCGGTGCGCCGAGCGTCTTGAGCTCGTGCTGGATTCGACGGCGGAGTTCGTCCGCGTCCAGTGTGCGGGAGCCGCCGTGGGCCAGCAGGTACAGCAGCGTGCTCAGGCGTTGGAGCCGCCACTCGCGCTCCGTCCGCGGGTTGCGGGCGGCCACAGCGCGGTGGATCTCACGGTCGAAGAGATTGGGCTCGTCCAGCTGACGCTGCCGCAACTCGGCGGTGAGTTTGGCCTGGACCGGGTCCGACTCTTCGTGGTCCGTCTGACGCAGAGCTGCGGAGTAGCGCTCGGCGGCGTCCAGGTCGCCGCCGTCGTACGCCATGAAGGCCGCCAACGCGAGCGCGGACTCCACCCACTTCCAGCGACCGAAGTTCCCGTCGAAGGGCAGTTCGGTCAGGATCTCGAGGATCCGCCAGGCACTCGCCCGGTCGTCGAGATCGACGACGAACAGCTGCGCCAGCTCGTAGATCGCCTCGAGATGGGCGCCGGCCTTCAGGTTCACACCGCGGGCCAGCCCGGCCGTCGGTTCGAGCACGCGCGGCTCGTCCGGGTAGCCTTCGGCGATCGAGAGCAGGACCGCCTCGGGCGACTCCGGTTCGACGGGCAGCGACTGCAGGTCGTCGAAGCTCAGCTGCGGCGCCGGCGCCGACGTGTGCACGCGGATCGACGACCCGTAGGCGATCGTCGCCTTCTGTCCGCTGGCCAGCGTCGCCTCCACCAGGGCGGGAGTGCCGAAGCTGTCGGAAATGACGCCCAGCTTCTTCACCTCGGCGCTCGGGGTTCCGTGGCGGGTGATGAACCGGTCGCCCACGCGGACCTGCTCCGCTCGAACATTGCGGATGCGAACTGCGGGGTCATCGGGTTGGTACGGGGAGGGGCGCTGCGGCATGAGGTCCTGCATCGTGTTGGAGGGCGGGTCAGGGGCACCAGCCCACGTGGGCCAGTGCCTGCTTGATGATGTTTCCGCGGCCCCCCGGCAGCTCGGACTGGACATCCGCGCTCAGCGCCGCCTCCGGACTCATCCAATTCAAGTCGAGAGCGTCCCGACGCGGGTTGCATTCGCCGCGCACCGGGACGATGTAGCAGAGCGCGATCGAATGCTGGCGCTCGTCGGTCAAACCCGTCTCCGACGGGGATGGGAAGTATTCGGCCACCGTGAACGGGGCCGGCGAAGGCGGCAGCTGGGGCATGGCCAGCGGCCCCAAGTCCTGCTCGATGTGGCGGGTCAGGGCCGCGCGCACGGTCTCGCGGTACATCACGCGGCCCGAGACGAACGCGAACTTGAACTGGGCCTCGGCGTCCGCCGTGTACAGCAGTCCGATGTCCGTGACGTAGCCCAGCGGGTCGACGCGGACCGGGATCGCCTCGACATAGGCGATGGGCAACCGCTGACGGGCCTCGAAGAGGTCTTCGTCGGACAGCCACCCGGGGTACGGGTCAGGAGTGCGTACGCTCATACTCCATGTTTAGCGCATTCGACGGCGAACGGGCATCAGCCGCCCCGTAGGACCAGCGAATTGAGTGGTTGGGGAATACGAATCGGTAGTCTATTGTTGAACGTGAATGCGATACCGTGAGCTCTTGCGCGCGTAAACGCGACCCGTCACCACCCCGAGGCGCCCTTCCGCTGAAACCGGAGAGCCGGCGTCGTACTTTTAAGGACCTTTGTGCACAACGACTCCGCACCCGAAACCACCGCGCCGCACACGGTCGCATCGGGTCACGCCCCGGCGGCCGCGGCTCCTGAGAACCAGAAGCTGGCCCCGGCGGCGCGGACCACGATCATCGTGCTCCTCATCGCCGCCTTCGTGGTGATCCTGAACGAGACGATCATGAACGTCGCCCTCCCGCGGCTGCAGGAGACGTTCGGCGTCACCGCCGACACCGTCCAGTGGCTCGTGACGGCCTTCATGCTGACGATGGCCGTGGTCATCCCGACGACCGGCTACCTGCTGCGCCGGCTCTCCATCCGCACCGCGTTCATCCTCGCGATGGCGCTCTTCTCCGCCGGCACGCTCATCGCCGCGCTCGCCCCGATCTTCGGGGTGCTCGTCTTCGGCCGCGTCATCCAGGCCACGGGAACCGCGATCATGATGCCACTGCTGATGACCACGATCCTCGACATCGTCCCGCCGGCCAAGCGCGGCGTGATGATGGGAAACGTCTCGATCGTCATCTCGGTCGCCCCGGCGATCGGCCCGACCATCTCCGGCCTCATCCTGCAGTACATGCCCTGGCGCATGATCTTCTTTGTGGTCCTGCCGATCGCGATCGTCACGCTCGTCCTCGGCGCCCGCATGCTCGGACGCATGACCGAGGAGACGCAGCAGACGGCGACTCCGTTGTCCTTCCCATCGCTGCTGCTCGCGATTCCGGGCTTCGGCCTGCTCGTCTACGGGCTCAGCTCGCTGGGCGGCGGCCACGGGGCCGAGGGCGGAACGACGGCGGCCACCGGTCCGGGCGCCACGCCGTTCGTCGCGCTGGGCATCGCTCTCGTCTGCCTGACGGTGTTCACCTTCATGCAGTTGCGTCTGCAGCGCTCCGACCGCGCGCTGCTGGACCTGCGCCCGTTCAGCTATCGGCCGTTCACGGTCTCGCTGCTGCTCATGGTCATGGCCATGGTGGCGCTGTTCGGGGTCATCATCCTGCTGCCGATGTACCTGCAGACCGTGCGCGGGCTCGACCCGTTGGCGACCGGTCTGCTGCTGCTCCCGGGCGGGCTGCTGATGGGGCTGCTGGCGCCGTTCGTCGGCCGCGCCTACGACAAGGTGGGTCCGCGCCCGCTCATGATCCCGGGCGGCGCGCTGCTCGTCATGGTGCTCGCCGGGTACACGCAGCTGACCGCGCAGACGCCGGTATGGATGCTCGTCGTCGCCCACCTGGTGATGTCGCTCAGCTTCGCACTGCTTTTCACTCCGGCCTTCACGACCGGTCTGAACCCGCTGCCGCACCACCTGCACTCGCACGGCTCGGCCGTCCTCAGCACGCTGCAGCAGCTCGGCGGCGCAGCGGGCACGGCCCTGCTGGTCGGCATCATGGCCTCCGGGACGGCCTCGGCCGTGGCCGCCGGCGTCGGGGATCTCGATGCCGCAGTGCAGGGCTACCAGGCCGGCTTCCTGGCTGCGACGTTCTTCGCGGCCGGGGTCTTCGCGCTGACGTTCCTGATGCGCAAGCCGGTCTACGAGGAGCTCGCCGACTCGCAGGCTGTGCCGGCCGCGCACTAGGCGGGTTCAACGCCCCCGGCCCCAGAATGCAACGACGAGTGGTTGCCTGAATTCAGTTTCAGGCAACCACTCGTCGTTGCGCAGTGTGCTGAGCAGTCCGGCGGCGGTTTACCAGCGGCCGCGCCAGAGCTGCTGGGCGCGCGGATTCTCCATCCGCGGGACCTCCAGCTCGCTCGCCGCGACGGCGGCCCAGTGCGGATTCACCAGCGCGGCGCGGGCGATGGCCACACCGTCGGCCTGCCCCGTGGCGAGAATGTGCTCGGCCTGGACGCCGGTGGTGACGCCGCCGACCGCGGTGACGAACGCGTCGGTGCCCTCGAGGCCTTCCTTGACGGCCGCGGCCAGCGGCGTTTGGTAGCCCGGGCCGGTGCGGGGACCCCGGTACGGGCCGATGCCGGAGGACGACAGGTCGAAGGTGATGACACCCATCTCGCGCAGCTCGCGGGAGAGCTGCACGGTCTCCCGCAACGTCCAGCCGTCGTCGACCCAGTCGGTGCCGGAGAAGCGGATGCCGAGGACCTTCTCCGCGGGCCAGACCTCGCGCACCGCCGCGACGACCTCCTTGACCAGCCGCGTGCGGTTCTCGTAGGAGCCGCCGTACTCGTCCGTTCGACGGTTCACGAGCGGGGAGAGGAACTGGTGCAGCAGGTATCCGTGGGCTGCGTGGATCTGGATCATGTCGAAACCGGCGGAGTCGGCGCGGCGGGCGGCGTCGGCCCAGTCCTGCACGATCCCGTCGATCTCCTCGGCCGAGAGCTCGCGGTTCTCCGCGTAGCCGAAGATGTCGGTCACGGAGGCGGAGACGGTCGTCCAGCCGCCGTCGGCGAGTGGGACGGAGCCGTCCCCGAAGTCGGGCAGCATCGGCCAGGTGGAGGCCTTCGCGCCGGCATGGGCCAGCTGCAGGCCAGCTGCCGCGCCGTTGGCGTGCACGAGATCCACGATCCGCGACCAGGCCTCCTGCTGATCCTCGTTCCACAGGCCGGTGTCGCGCGGCGAGATGCGTCCGGCCGGGTTCACGGCGGACGCCTCGGCGATGACCAGGCCGAACCCGCCCGCGGCCAGCGCGCCCAGGTGCGAGAGGTGCCAGTCGGTCGGGACGCCGTCCTCGGCGTCGACCGAGTACTGGCACATGGGGGCCACCACCGCGCGGTTGCGCAGCGTGAACCCTCCGTTGTTGGTGGACAGGGTCACGGGTTCGAAGAGAATGCTCACGTGGAGCCCAACCGCCGACGCGACGCGCGTATTCCGCACCGCGCGCCGACGGGCGTCCCTAGCAGCGCTTGAGATGCCCGTCGGTGCCGTAGACCGCCGTCGCGGAGAGCGCGGCCGGCCCGCCCACGAGCACGCTTGTCCATCCGTTCATGCTCGCCTGCGCCGACGCGATCGACGCCGGCAAGCAGGCCTTGCGTGCGAGCATCAGCGGAGCGTCGTTGTAGGCGGCGGCGACGGCACCCGTGAGTCCGTCGGCGAAGGACGAGCCGTTGGCGTAGAACTGGCGCTGCGCCCCGTTGCTGGTGGGGCTCGTGGTGTTCGGCCAGTAGCTCTTGGCGATGGCCGCTGACGTCGCGTACCGGTCGGCACCGGAGAAGCGCACGATCTTGACGTTCGGCAGGATTCGCTTGACCTGCGCCTCGACACTCGTGGAGACGACGCTTGTGCCGCCGGCGATCGCCACGTGGGTCGGCTTCAGACGGCGCAGCTGGTCGGCCGTCGCCTTCGGCAGGGTGTCGGTCGACGTCAGGAGCAGGGGCAGCTTCCGTTTCGCGGCGACCGCCGCCAGCGAGAGGGCGTCGGGGAAGTCCTTGCCGGTGGCCAGGTACACCGTCCCGGCGCTGGGGAAGTTCGAGGCCACGTCGGCCGCCGTCTCGTAGCGGGTCGCGCCGTGGTGCCGTTTCACGGGTGCGACGGCGGCCAGTTTTGTGGCCGTGGCCCCGGTGATGGCCCCCTTGCCGCCGACGATGTGGATGTTCGACGGCTTGAGCCGCTTCAGTTCGGTCATTGTCGGGCTCGGCACGCCGGACTTCTGCACGATCAGCAGCGGCGCGTTCAGACGCCTCGCGAGCGAACTCGCAGAGAGAGCGTCCGGGAAGTCCTGGCCGGAGGCGACGACGACGTTGCGCGACCCCGACGGGAACGTTTGTTTCGATACAGCTGCCGCGGTGCTGTAGCGGGTGTCGCCGTAGAGCCGCTTCGAGCGCATGCGTGTGATCGTGTCCTGGAGCGAAGCGTCCCAGACGTCGACGCCCAGGTAGTCGGTCGTCATGCGGTAGGGGGTGCTGCGGCGGTTCTGCGCGAAGTCCTTGAGTCCCTGCAGGTCCCCGTTGAAGACGTTGGCGTCGAAGGGCCGGGTCCGGTCGCCGAGATCCGACTCGTCGGTGTACTGCCACATGTTGAAGGTCGTCCAGCCGGCGGGCAGCTGGCGGGGGTTCTTCGGCTGGTTGGTCTTCTCCGGGTAGGCGGCGACGTGCAGCGGCCAGCTGCGCAGGGTCGTGTCGCCTTTCATGCACGTGTCCCAGAAATCCCGCCCGGTGTAGATCATCGGCAGCCGGCCCGTGCGGTGTTCGACGCGCTTGCCGAAGTCGCGGATCCACGTCGCCAGCTGCGCCGTGGTCATGCCGTAGCAGCGGTCGCCCTTGCCGTCGGGGTGGACGGGGGCCGAATAGGGGTTGGACTCGATGTCGAGCAGCGGCGGCAGGGTCTTCCCGTCGGCGCTCCAGCCGCCGCCGCTGGCGACGAAGTAGTCGGCTTGGGCCGCCCCGGAGGAGGAGGCGGGCAGCGCGAAGTGGTAGGCGCCGCGGAGCATGCCCTGCTGGCCGGCACCGGTGTACTGGGTGTTGAAGTGGGCGTTCTTGATGTTCTGCGTGCGGGTGCCCTCGGTCGCCTTGACGTAGGCGAACCGGCTGCCCTGGCCCCACGCGTACTTCCAGTCGACGGTGCCCTGGTGGTTCGAGACGTCGATGCCGAGCACGCCCGGCGGCCGGTAGCTCGTCCGCGCACTGAAGGCCGTGGCGGGCGCGCTGCGCTCGAAGGCGCCGCGCGCGGCGGCGACGGTGTCGTCCTCCCCGGCCAGCTCGGTGAGCCCGTCCGCGTAGGCGAGCAGTTCCTCGCGCGTGGGTACGGTGGCTTCGCCGGTCTCGGCGATTCGGGACTGCGTAGCGCCCAGATCGACGCCCGGCAGCCCGAGGACCTCGTAGGCCGCTGCGGCGAGTTCCAGACGCGCGGCGTTGCCGACGGTCCCAGCGCCGAAGGCCTCCCAGATAGCGATGGCTGCGGCCGCGGCGTCGTCGGACTCCGCCCGTAGCGTCTCTGCGGCCGCCGTCGGGCTCGGCGCGTCAGTCGCGGGCAGCGGTGATGCCGTGGCGGAGGATTGCGCGGCTTCGGGCTCCGGCGCCGGCGTTGTGGCCGCGAGGGCGGGGGAGGAACCGAGAGCTGTCGTCGCGACGAGCACGGCGGCGGCGAGTGCGGTCAGCGGGGAGCGGACAGCGTTGATCACGTGAGGCCTCTTCTGGTCGGTGCGCGGTGGAGTGGGTGATGAGTCGATGGGCGCGGAACGTCAGGCGCGGGCGGCAGGGCCGCGTTCGCCGGCGGTCACGGGGATGTCCAGCGCATTGCCCCGCGGGGGTGCCGGGCAGACGGCGTGCTCCGAGAACGCGAAGGGGAAGACGAGCGTGCGGTTGAAGTCGACGAGCAGGCTCCCGTCGACCGCCGGGGCGGGGACGTTGACGAAGCGCCATGCCGGCGTCGAGTCGCCGTTGGTCTGATCCGTGAACAGCAGCGTGAGCGAGCCGTCGGCCCCTTGCTCGGCGGCCAGCCGCTGGCCGCCGGCCGGACCGCCGGTGAAGACGACGTCGCCGGCGATCTCTGCGGTCAGGGTTGTGTCGGCGCGGAAGCTGCCGATCGTCTCCGTACGCGGTGCGGCGTACGGTTCGAAGCGCGCGGCGAGCGCCCACGCCGGATCGAAGTCGAAGGTCGGAACGCCGTCGAAGGCGTCCCGCGCAGGCGTGCTGCGGGCGCGCGTGCGGATCATGTAGCGGCCACCGCGCACGCCGAGTTCGACGACGGTCTCGTCCGCGCCGCCCCGGGTCGCCGCCGGCACGCGCAGCCAGTAGCGGGACTCGTCCTCGGCGAGGGTCGCGCTCAGCGGCTCGACGACGGGCGCGCCGGAATCGTAGTCGTCGACGGGCCCGCCGGGCGCCGGCGTGTAGACGGCGGTGCCGTCCGCGACCGAGAACTCGCCCGGGACCAGGTCGAGCGGGCCCGGGGCGGACGGCAGCCACTGGTAGGACGTCAGCGTCAGCCAGCCGAATTCCGCGGCCAGGCCCTCCTCGCGGAGGCGGTGCCACTGCCGCCAGGACGCCTCGGCGTTGTTGATCGGTTGCTTCATACCAACAGCATACGGGCGGGCGCGCGCGACCGCGCCGGCCTCAGGTGCGCGTGCGGCGCTTGGAGCGGGCGAGCACGGCGGCGAGAGCCAAACCGAGGAGCGCGCCGAGCCCCATCGACAGCAGCGTCGCGGACCACGTGGGCCAACCCGTGAGCGTCTGCGTGAGGTAGCCCAGCAGCATCATCCACGCCGCCCAGAGGCCGGCGCCGAGGCCCGCGAGGGCAGCGAACGTCCCCGGCGTCACGCCCGCGAGGCCCGCGGCGGCGACCGAGGCGGTGCGGCCGCCGGAAACGAAACGGAGTCCGAGTAGAGAGGCGTACGTGGTCTCGCGGCCGACCCGGTTCATCAGCGCGACCGTGTTCCGGTGCACCCAGCGGCCCCACCGGAAGCGCTCGAGCCACGTCGTCAGGCCGCGGCGGAAGACCCAGTAGAGTCCCATGTCGCCGAGCCAGCAGCCGCCCGCCGCGGCGACCCAGGCGAAGACGGGGTTCAGGTGCCCGGCCGCCACCATAGGGCCCGAGCCGAGCACGAACAGCTCGGACGGCACGGGCGGGAACGGAGCGTCGAACGCGACCAGAAACGCCGTGATCAGGTAGTACAGGGCCGCGTTGCCCCCGAGCACATCAGACACGGGGCGCGTCAGCGGGGCGTTCGGAGAGCTGGAGCCGCGAGTCGAACCGGACCTCGGCGCCCGTGACGGGGTCGCGGAACTCGATGCCGCGGGCCAACAGCTGCAGGGGCCGGGCGTAATCGTCGGGGGCCTTGTCCCAGAGCCGCGGGTAGAACGCGTCGTTCAGGATCCCGAGTCCGAGCGCGGCCATGTGCACGCGCAGCTGGTGGGTCTTGCCGGAGTGCGGCTTGAGCCGGAAGTGTCCGACGGCGGCGCCCGCGTGGGAGCCGGCGCTCACCCCCGTGCCCAGCACGTCGATCCAGGACTCCGCATTCGGTTCCCCGGCTTCGACAATCGCCCGCAGCTGGCCCTTCACTTTGGTCATGCGGTTGCGGTAGACGAGCGGGAACCCGTGCGCCGCGCGCAGCTGATCGGCCCCGGCCGCGGGGGCGTCGAGCGCGGAGACGCACTCGTACTCCTTGCGGATCTCGCGCCGCTCGAACAACGTCTGGTAGAGGCCGCGGGTGGCCGAGTTGGTGGAGAAGAGCAGGATCCCGGCGGTCGCCCGGTCCAGCCGGTGCATGGGGATGAGGTGGTCGATGCCGAGCCGGTTGCGCAGCCGCACCAGCGCGGACTCCTGCACGAACCGCCCGCCGGGTGTGGTCGGAAGGAAATGCGGCTTGTCTACGGCGAGCAGGTGCTCGTCCTGGTGCACGATCGACTCGGTGAAGGGGATCGGCTCCTCGCGCGGCGCCTCACGGTAGTACCAGAGGAATTCGTGCTCGCGCAGCGGGGTCTCCCGGCGGATGGGGGAGCCGTCGATGCCGACGACCTCGCCGTCGTCGAACCGGCGCAGAAGCCCGTCCGGGTCGACATGGCCGAATCGGTGCATGACGTAGTCCAACACGGTGTCCCAGCCGCTCTCCGGCAGGTGCAGGCGGGTAGCGCCGACGCCGTTGCGCACGGGGAGGGGAGACTTCATGGCCACCGCACCAGTCTCTCACGACGACGGCGCGCGAGCCGTCCGTGCGGCGACCGGGGCCCTCCGCCACCGGCTCACCCTCCAGTGTGCGAGTCCTTGTTCCCCTCCTCGTAGAGAAGGCGGCGCTGGTGTGCGCGGCGGCTGTAGGTGGCTTCGCGGATGTCGTCGTCGCTGTCGAAGTTCGAGCCCAGCGAGCCGGCCATCGTGCCCAGAGAAGCGGCCAGCCACGAGAGCGCAGCGTAATCGCCGAGCCCCACAGGGTGGCCGAGCTGGGACTCCAGGTACCCGGAGTCGACGATCGCGAGCGCGCCGGCGAAGAGGACGAGGTAGATCACCGCGTACATCAGGGCGACGGAGAGCACCACCGTGGTGACCGTCGCCGCATTGTCGAGGGCCGCCTGGTTCGACGCGGACCCGACCCCGAGCCGGCCAGCGCCCGCTTGCTCGACGGTCGAACGGCGCGTCCACAGGCCGTTGCGCACGATGAGCCACGTGCTCAGCGTCAGTACGGCGACGATGCTGATCAGCACCAACCGCCGGGTCGGCAGCACGTCGGACATGTTCCAGATGCTGGAGTAGAAGATCCCGAACGCCCCCGCTGCCGCCGCCGTCGCGATGCATGTCGAGAGCGCCTTGAGCAACCGGCCGGGACGGTTGTTCCTGACCATTCCCGCCCACAGTCGCAGCGCGGAGAAGCGCGAGTCGAGCGTCACGAGCAGGTCCCCGTCGCCGGGGGCGTGGTGAGCGGTGCGCACACCTGGGGTGCGCACTTCGCCGGAGCGGTCGCCCTCGTCTTCCGGCCCCTGTCGCCGATGCAGCGTCAGTGCGAGGTCCGTGAGCATCGTGCGCAGCCTCGCGGTCAACCGCCACAGTCCGAACGCCGGCAGCGAGAGCAGCGCCGCGCCGGTGCCGCGGTCCAGTTCGTACGCGAGCGGCTGCCCGTCGTAGGTCCGCGGCAGGTCGGTCACGTAGACGAGATAGTCCCAGTCGCGCTCGGCCGACAGGGCGCCGGCGCTACCCATCAGCCGGATGTCGCCGTCCGGGTCAAGCGGCAGCGCACCCCGTTCGACGACGACGGTCCAGTCCTCGCCGTCGGCATCGTCCAGGCGCTGCTCGACTGCGTCGCGGGCGCGCCGGCACACGCTCTCCGGTAGGCCCGGGTCGGCCATGATTCCCACGGTGGGCATGAGGGGGCTCCTGGGGTCTCGGGTCGGACGTCACGTACGCGCCTCACACGGCGGTGGCAGCAGCGGGCTCCGTCTGTTCGCGGTAGGGGACCGGCTGACAGGTCGGGCAGAAGAACGCGAGGCGCTCCTGATCCTTCTCGGGCGGGCCGAGCGGCATCTGCTCGATCGGGGTATGGCACAGGTAGCACGGCCGCCCCGTGCGCTGGTAAACCCAGTACGGGTCGGTCAGCTCGGTCGGCGTGGTCTTGCGCCGGTTCCGGTCCTTGTTCGCGTGCAGCAGCAGGAAGCAGCGCTCGATGATCCGGGCCAGGTCCGGCACCGCACCGACCGGCATGAGCGGGTGCACCTTCGTGATGAACAGGGTCTCCGACCGGTAGATGTTCCCGATGCCAGTCAGGTTCCGCTGATCCATCAGGGACAGTCCGATCGGCAGGTCCGGGCGCATCAGCATCCGCTCGCGCACCTCCTCGGGGTCCCAGGCGTGCCCGAGCGGGTCGGGTCCCAGATGACCGACGGCCTTGTGCTCGAGCCGCGTCGGGAACACCCGCAGCAGCCCGAGGTCGACGCCGATGGCCTCGAAGGAGTCGTTCGCCAGCACGCACCGGACCTTGTGCGCCGGAGTCCGCCAGCGCTCGCCGGGCGCGTACACGTCCCACCTCCCGTCCATCATCAGGTGCGTGTGTACGGTCAGGTCCGCGACCCGGATCAGCAGATGTTTGCCGCGCGAAGCGACAGACTCCACCGGGTATCCGGTCAAATCCAGCGTCGCACACTGCGGGACCCGGAAATCGCTCTTGGTCAATTGATGTCCGGTCAGCGTCGCGTCCAACATGCGTGCGGTGCGGAATACGGTATCGCCCTCAGGCACGGAATCTCACCCCGTTCGGTGCTGCGTAAAATCCGGCCGCGCGGAGTGCGTCGGCCAGTGCGGTGCCGCCGATTGGCTGCCCGCCTACTCGTTCGATCCCCAACTTTTCGATGCGCGCCAGTTTCAACGCGCCCACCAGCGCGGTCGCGGCGGCGTCGAGCGCCGCCGGGTCCGTGCTGAAGCTCAACATGGTCTTGCCGCCGCGCTCGAGGTAGAGCGTCAGCTCCCCGTCGACCAGGACGACGACGGCGCCCGCCTTCCGGCCCGGGCGGTGTCGCCCGCGACCGCTCGCCGCCGGGTCCGCTGCGGACGCTTCGGCCGTCGCCGCGCCCGACTCGGGCGGTTCCGGCCAGGGCAGGGCCGCCCCGTACGGGTTGGCCGGATCGGTCGCGGCGAGGGCGACGGCGCGGCGGCGGTCGGAGCGGTGCGTGGCGGCGTCGTCGTGCCCCGAGGCGTGGGTGCGGAGGCGGTCGATCGTTGCCGACAGCGCGAACTGCGCGGCGCCCAGGTGTTCGATGAAGTAGCCGCGGCGGACGCGGCCGGACTCCTCGAGCCGGGCCAGCACCTTGTACACGAGCGCGAAGCCGCCGGCGACGTCTTCGCTCATGACCGGGCCGCGCGTGAGGACGCCGTAGCGGTCCAGCAGCAGTTCGGCGGTGGCGTGCGTCCGGATCGTCGGATCCGCCTCGGCCCGCGGCACGAGCGACCAGCGGCCCGTGGCCTTGGCGGCCTGCGCAGGGGTCAGCACTCCGGTCGTGGAGGCCAGCGCGTCGGCCGGGTTCGCGCCGGGGCGCAGGCCCGAGTCGGCCGGCTCCGACAGGCGGTTCCGCAGCCCAGAGCGCAGGGACAGCCGGGTGGGACGGCCGAGGCGCGCCCGCGGGGTCGACGCCCGACGCCGGTGAGCCGTCTTGCCGCCGTCGAGCAGCCCGCGGACGGGTGCGAACGTGTCGTTCGTGACGCGACCGGCGAAGAATAGCTCCCAGAGGGCCTCGACGAGTTCGCCCTGCGGAACGTCCGGGGCGGCCTCGGCGAGCTGCCGGAAGAAGTACGCGCCGCCGCCGGTGAGGGTGTGGAGCAACTGGGCCTGGACGGCGCTCGTCTCCGGCTCCGCGTCCGAGACCGGCAGGGTCAGCTCTGCCGTGGCGGCCGGGTGGAAGGCGACCCAGCCGTCGGTCCCGGCCAGCGCGCCGGCCCCGGTCGCCAGGACCTCGCCCGCGGAGAGCAGCTCGTCCAGGTAGCCGGGCCGGTAGTCGGCGACGCGGGAAGGCAGGATGTGGGACTCCCACGCGCTCGCCGGGGCGGGGTAGCCGGCGAGCTGCTCGAGCACCGTGGCCACGCCGTCGATCCCGCGCAGCGCCGGCGCCGTTGACGCGCCGTCGCCGATGAACTGCCACTCGGGCAGGAAGCGGGCGTAGGCGTCGCCCGGCACGGGCTCGACCTCGGCGCGCAGCGCCGCCAGAGAACGGCGGCGGATCCGGCGCAGGACCTCTCGCTCGCACCACTCGAGCCCGGCGGAGTCGGCGTCGAGCCCGTCGTGTCCGGCCGGCGTGTGGTGCTCGGCGGCGAGCAGCTCGGGCGGGCGGAAGGCGCCGTCGGAGACGCGCCCGTCCTGCGCGAGACGCTGCAGGGCCACCCGCACGACGCCGACGCCCAGTCCCAGCGCGATCGCCGCCTCTTGGGCGGTGAAAGGGCCGTGGGTGCGCGCGTAGCGGCCGACGAGGTCACTGAGGGGGTCGTCGACGGGCTCGACGAACGCCAGCGGGACGCCGATCGGGAGGGCGACGCCGAGCGCGTCGCGCAGCCGGGCCGCGTCCTCGATGGCCGCATACACCTCGCGTCCGGAGAGCTGGACCTTCAGGGCGCGGACGCTGCGCACGAGCTCCTGGGCCCAGCGGTTCACCTGCTCCGCGGGGGTGCCGGGGGGCTCGAGGCGCTCGGCGAGCTGCCCGGCGTCGAGCGGGCCGAGCAGGCGCAGCAGGTCGGCGACGGCCTCGACGCCGCGCTCGTCCGTGTCCGCGCGCAGCCGGTAGCCGTCGGCGGTGCGCTGCAGCTCGGCGGCGGTGCGGATGATGACGTCGGCGTCGAGCAGCTCGCGCAGCTCGGTGCGGCCGAGCAGGTCGCCCAGCAGCGTCGGGTCGAGCGAGAGCGCGGCGGCCCGGCGCTCGGCCAGCGGGGAGTCGCCTTCGTAGAGGAACTGGGCGACGTAGCCGAAGAGCAGGGACTGGGCGAACGGGGAGGGGGAGCGCGTCGTCGTTTCGAGGACGCTGATGCTGCGGGACTGCACGGCGGACGCGATCGCGGAGAGTGCGTCGAGGTCGTAGACGTCCTGCAGGCACTCGCGGGCGGTCTCGAGGATGATCGGGAACGTCGGGAACTTCTTGGCGACGTCGAGCAGCTGGGCCGAACGCTGCCGCTGCTGCCACAGCGGGCTGCGCTTGGAGGGGTTCTGGCGCGGCAGCAGCAGGGCACGGGCCGCGCATTCGCGGAAGCGCGAGGCGAAGAGGGCGGAGCCGCCGACCTCCCGGGTGACGATTTCGGCCAGCTCGTCGGGCTCGAAGTCGAAGAGTTCGGCACCGGGCGGCTCGTCCTCCATCATTGGCACGCGCAGCACGATCCCGTCGTCGGCGGCCATCGCGGACCCGTCGAGTCCGTAGCGTTCGCGCAGCCGGGCGCCCACGGCGAGGGCCCACGGCGCGTGCACGGGCATGCCGAACGGGGAATGCAGCACGACCCGCCAGTCGCCGAGTTCGTCCTGGAACCGTTCGACGACGAGGGCCCGGTCGGTCGGCAGCGCGCCAGTGGCCTCCTGTTGCGCGGCGAGGTAGCCGCGGAGATTGGCGACGGCCCACGCGTCGAGGCCCGCGGACGCGAGGCGGGCGGCGGCGTCGTCCTCGTCGAGCGCGGCGACCTCGCGGCGGAACGCGCCGACGGCGTGGCCCAGTTCGACGGGGCGGCCGGGGCCGTCGCCGTGCCAGAAAGGAAGCTTGCCGGGTTGGCCGAACGCGGGCGTGACGAGCACCCGGTCGTGCGTGATGTCCTCGATCCGCCAGCTCGTGGCGCCGAGGGCGAAGATGTCGCCGACCCGCGACTCGTAGACCATCTCCTCGTCGAGCTCGCCGACGCGGCGCCCGCCCGTCCGCGCGGCGCCCGGCCGTTCCTCCTCGGTGCCGACGATGAAGACGCCGAACAGCCCGCGGTCGGGGATCGTGCCGCCGGAGGTCACAGCGAGGCGCTGGGCACCCGGGCGGCCGGTGAGCGTGCCCGCGTCGCGGTCCCAGACGATGCGCGGACGCAGCTCCGCGAACTCGTCGGACGGATACTTCCCGGCCAGCAGGTCGAGCGTCGCCTCGTACGCCGAGCGGGGCAGCGCCGCGAACGGGGCGGCCCGCCGGACGACGTCGTACCACTCCTCCGCGTCGATCTCGCCGAGTGCCGTGGCGGCCACGGTCTGCTGGGCGAGGATGTCGAGCGGGTTGGCGGGGATGCGCAGGGGCTCGATGCGTCCGGCGAGCATGCGTTCGACGGTGACTGCGGTCTCCAGCAGGTCGCCCCGGTGCTTGGGGAAGAAATAGCCGGCGGAGGCCGCGCCGACCTGGTGGCCGGTGCGGCCGACGCGCTGCAGGCCCGAGGCGACCGAGTTGGGGGACTCGACCTGGATGACGAGGTCGACGAGGCCCATGTCGATGCCGAGCTCGAGCGAGCTGGTCGCGACCACGCAGCGCAGCCGGCCGGACTTGAGCCCGTCCTCGATGTCGGCGCGCTGCTCCTTGGAGACGGAGCCGTGGTGGGCGCGGGCGAGCACGGGCTCGGCTCCGGAGGTCTGTCCCGCCTGGGCCATCATCTCGGCGGGAGTGCGCGTCGTCGGGGCGGATCCCCGGGCCTGCTCGCGCACCGCGGCGAGGCCGTCGCCCCACTCCTCGTCATCGGTGGAGAGTTCGAGGCGCTCGCCGTGGATCTCGTTGAGCCGGCCGGTCAGGCGTTCGGCGAGGCGGCGGGAGTTGGCGAAGACGATCGTGGAACGGTTGGCCTCGATGTGGTCGACGATCTGCTCTTCGACGTGCGGCCAAATGCTTGCCTGCGGCTGCAGGCCGGAGGCCGGGCCCATGTCGTGGGCGCCGGCGGCCGCCGGCAGGTCCGTCATGTCCTCGACGGGAACGGACACCGTCAAGTCCCATTTCTTGCGGCTCTCCGGGGCGACGACGGTGACGGGACGGGACCCGCCGAGGAATCGGGCGACCTCGGTGTGCGGTTCGACCGTCGCGGAGAGCCCGATGCGCTGGGCCGGGGCCGGCAGCAGCGCGTCGAGCCGCTCGAGCGATACCGCGAGGTGGGCGCCGCGCTTGGTCCCCGCGACGGCGTGCACCTCGTCGAGGATCACGGTGTCGACGCCGGCGAGCGACTCCCGGGCCCGACTCGTCAGCATGAGAAAGAGGGATTCGGGGGTGGTGATGAGGATGTCCGGCGGGTTCGTCTGGAGCTTCCGCCGCTCGTTGGCAGGGGTGTCGCCGGAGCGGACGCCGACCCGGATCTCAGGTGCGGTTTCGCCGAGGCGGGCCGCGGTCTGCGTGATGCCGATGAGCGGGCTGCGCAGGTTGCGCTCGACGTCGACGCCGAGAGCCTTGAGCGGGGAGATGTAGAGGACGCGGGTCGAACGCTTGCGCTCGGCCTTCGCGGCGAGGCCGGGCAGTGCCGGTTCACTGCTGCCGTTACCGTCGCGGACGAGGGAGTCGAGGGCCCAGAGGAACGCGGACAGCGTCTTCCCGGACCCGGTGGGGGCGACGACGAGTGCGTTCTCACCCCGGGAGACCGCGTCCCAGGCCCCGACCTGGGCGTCGGTCGGCGCAGCGAAGGCGCCCGTGAACCATTCTCTGGTCGCGGGCGTGAAGCGGTCCAGGACCGCCGTCTGCGCTACTGAATCCGATATGGCCCGACCTCCAGCAATTCCTGGTCCTCAGATGCGCAGGCCTTCCAGCCGTCGCCGCCCAGCTCCATCAGGGAGTACTCCGCATCGTCGGGGAAACGGTGGCCCAAGTAGACGGGCACGACCGGGTCGCACGACTCCGCCTCGACGTCGTCCGCGGCCCTCATGCTGAGCTCAATACTCACGCGCTGGTCTGATTCGACGGTTGCGGCCACCAGGCCGGCATCGCCGTTGAACGCAGACGGGCTGCCGATCACGGCCTCGTCCGCGTCGAGGAAGGCGAACTCGGCGAGTTCGGAGAGGTGGCACTCAGCCGTCGCCGGCCCGAAATCGAACCGGCGAGGGGAGTCGGGGGCATCGTCGATGGGCTCACCGAACTCGATGGGCAGCGACTCCGCGGTGCAACCGGGAGACCCGGACGGGGTGTCCCGGTCGGGTCCGTCGGCGGAGGAGGAATCGGGCCCCGCGCACGACGCAAGGAGGAGCGCCGCGGCGGCCGCGGCGGCGAGCGTGACCAGCTGGCGAATCTTCACGGTTTTCCTCCAGACATCCTACTCACAACCTACCCGAAGTCACGTGTGGTGGTACGGGCGGCCTCCGGAAATCTCCTGCGCGCGATAGAGCTGCTCGGCCAGAATCAGCCGGACCAGCTGGTGCGGGAACACCAGTTTCGAGAGGCTCCAGACGAAGTCGGCCCGCTGGTGCACGGAGTCGGCCACTCCGTACGCGCCGCCGATGATGACGGTGACCGGCTTGGAGATGTCGAACTGCCGCTGCAATCTGGCGGCGAGGTCCGGCGAGTCGATGTTCCGGCCCCGCTCGTCGAGCAGCACGACATGGTCCTGGGCCCCGATCTTGGCGAGCAGCCGCTCACTCTCCTCGGAACGGGCGGCATCCGCCTCGCGCGACGAGTGCGGCAGCAACTGCCACGTGACGTCGTACGGCTTCTTCATGCGCTTGGCGTAGCGGTCGATCCCCTCGCTCACCCACGACTCGTGCTTCTTCCCGATGGCCAGAACCCGAATTCCCATGTCCCCATCCTCTCAAGAGACAGCCTGTCAGTCGGGCCCCGCGAATTAGCCGCCCTCAGCGAGCGGGCTGCTGGTCGCCGTCGTGATCCACATCGACGGGAGAGCGCGGGCTCCGCTCCGTGTCCACCGCGTCCACGGCACGGATGGCGCCCGTCTCCGGGGTCCAGCCGTCGGCGTATTCGCCGGACTCGTAGTCGTAGTCGACGGGATTGCCGTCTTCGTCGTAGCGCTGATACCACTGGGTGACCTCGTCGGCACTCGAGTCGAACGCGGCGCCGGCACCCTCGCCCTCCGCGGCCTTCTCGACGGAGAGGGCGAAGTCGTCACCGTGTTCGTCGATGCCGGAGCGCACCGCGTTCTCGAGCGCGGTCTGCGCGTATTCGGTGCGGATGACCGCCGGGTCGGTCTGCAGGTCCTTGAAGAACGCGGCGATCATGAACAGGAGGATGACCGCGAAGGGCAGCGCCGAGACGATGATGAGGTTCTGCAGGCCGGAGAGGGCCTCGTTGCCGCCGATCAGGAGCATGACGACGGCGATGCCCATCATCGCCAGTCCCCAGAAGATGGTGACCTTCTTATCCGGATCCGGATTGCCGCGCTGAGAGAGCGTGCCCATCACCAGCGAGGCGGAGTCGGCGGAGGTGACGAAGAAGACCGCCAGGCAGAACATGGCGATGAACGGGGTGATCGAGCCCAGCGGCAGGGCGTGCAGCACCTCGAACAGGAGGTCCTGCGGCGACGTCTCCGCCGTGATCGATTCGTTGCCGTTGGCGCGCATCCACAGCGTTGTGCCGCCGAACGTGCCGAACGCGAGGACGCACACCATGAAGGGGACGGCCAGCGTGGCGAAGATGTACTGCTTGAGCGTGCGGCCGCGGGAGATCCTGGCGAGGAAGATGCCGACGAACGGCGCCCAGGAAGCCCACCAGGCCCAGTAGAAGACGGTCCACGCCTCGGAGAACGCCGCCGCTTCTTCGCCCCACGACGCGCTGCGCGTCATCATCTCGAAGAAGTCGCCGAAGTACTCGAACGTCGCCGAGGGTAGGAAGTTCAGCAGGAACAGGGTCGGGCCAGCCACGAAGATGAAGACGGCGAGTCCGAAGGCCGCGGTCATGTTGATGTTCGAGAGCCAGCGGATGCCGCGGCCGACACCGGAGACGGCGGAGAGGATGAACCCGATCGTGAGCACCATGATGATCGCGATCAGGGCGGAGTTGCCGATGTCCCCGATCCCGGAGACGATCTCGACGCCGCGGCCGATCTGCAAGGTGCCGATGCCGAGCGACGCCGCGGTCCCGAACAGCGTCGCCACGATGGCCAGCATGTCGATGGTCTTGCCCTGCCAGCCGTTGACGCGGTCCTTACCGAAGATCGGCGTGAAGATCGAACTCATCAACGGCACGCGGCCGCGGCGGTAGGCGCCGTAGGCGACGGCGGCGCCGACGAGCGAGTAGAGGGCCCAGGCATGGAAACCCCAGTGGTACAGCGTCTGGGCCATGGCCTTGTGCATGGCTTCGATCGTTTCGGGATCGGCGGCGCCGGGCGCCGGATTCATGTAGTAGTAGAGGGGTTCGTAGGGCCCGAAGAAGAAGATGCCGATCCCGACGCCGGCGGAGAACATCATCGTGATCCACGAGAACGTCTTGAACTCGGGTTTCTCACCGTCGCGCCCGAGGGGGATCCGACCGTACTTGCTCAGCCCCAGGTAGATGAGGAAGGCGAGGACGACCGCGACCAGGATGTTGAAGAGCCAGCCGGTGTTGGAGACGACCCACGTCAGCGCGACACCGGAGACCGCGGTCAGCGACTCCGTGCTGGTGACTCCCCAGATGATGAATCCGACGATCAGTGCGGCCGCGATGCCGAAGACGAGGCGGTCTGTGCCGTAGCGGACCCGCTGTTCGTCGACGGCGATGCCGGGGACGAGTCCGGGGTGGGTGTCGTGCGGGTAGTCGGTGTCGACGGGCGTGCTGGTGGGCCGTGGTGCGTCCACGGTTCCTCCTCGGTAGGCGAACAGGTCAGTCCGGGGAGGCGGTATTCATGCACTGTCCGGAGCTCTGCGGCTCTGGTTCAGCCGAGGCGCGCGGGCGCGCCGCCGACAACCCCGCCGGACAAGACGAACAACCTACGGATGACGTGCATCACATGTCAACCTGAGTTGGTTGCACGTGGCGACGAAACTAGCGTTCGGACGGCGCGGCCGTCGTGCTCCTGACGACGAGTTCGGGTGCGACCCAAGTGTGCGAATGCCGATGCGTCGGATGGTCGATTTCTCCGGCGAGCCAACGCACGATCTCACTGCCTTGATCAGCGGGGCGCTGGCGCAGAGTCGTCAGGCCGAAGGGGCCGGCCAGGAGCTGGTCGTCAGTCCCCACCACCGACACGTCGCCTGGAACATCGAGGCCGGTGTCTCGCGCTGCGAGGACGAGACCAAGTGCGATGTCGTCCGTGGCGGCGTAGAGCGCACGGGGATGGCGTGCGGTGGCGAAAATTTCACGGCCAGCGGCGTAGGCCGAGGTGAAATCGGGGTCCAGACGCAGTTCTCGAGGGCGGGCGAGGCCGGCGGCGGCCAAGGCGGCGGCATAGCCGCGTAGGCGCGCGTCCTCGGCCGCGTAGAGCGAACGGTCTGTTGTGCGCCGCCCCCCGACGAAGTGGATCTGCCGATGTCCGAGCCCGATGAGGTGTTCTGTTGCGATCCGGCCGGCGGCGACGTCGTCCAGACACCATGTCCGAATGCCGTCCGTCGCTTCGCCGACTCCGGCGACGGGCATTCGCATCTCGCGCAACTGCTCGATCTCGTCAGCCGTTAGCGCGAAATTCCCCGAAACTACCGCATCCACGTGTTTGCGCCGCTGAAAGTGATCGAACGCTCTCCGGCGGCGGGTACCCAGTTCTCCCAGGTTGTAGAGGACGACGTCGTAGTCGAGTTCGAGGGCGGCTTCAGCGATGCCGTCGAGCAACGTGCCCGTGAACCACGTGTTGCAGGCTGGGACGATCGCCGCGATCATTCCGGATTTTCCTGTCGCGAGGCTGACTGCTGCCGGCGATGCCACATAGTCGAGTTCCCGGGCGACAGCCAGTACGCGTTCGCGAGTTCCGCTGGCTACCAGGTGCCCGGCGAGTGCGCGCGACGCTGTGGACTTGGAGACGCCCGCGGCGCGAGCGACGTCGGCCAGGGTCGCCATCGGCGCGGTCCTCCTCGAAGCAGCAGTTGTTCAGGGTGAGTCTAACCCTGAAGGAACTGGGCGTAGACGTTTGGTATCAGTTCCACAACGGGACTTGGAAGCGGGTGTGATGTGCGTTACGGTTCACGGATGGAACCGGTTGCGGTCGCGCGGCACGGGATCATCATCAGCACTTTCAGGAGACGAAAAAAGGGGAACACGTCGTGGGAAATTCGCAGCGTCGCTTCACCACCGGACTGGGCATCGTGGGCGTCAGCGTCCTCGCCTTGACGGGGTGTGTGGGAGACATGGAAGAGCAGGGTGGCGACGAAGCCGACTGCAGCGTCTATGAGGAGTACGGCACCTTCGAAGGTGCCGAAGTCAGCGTCTTCGGTTCGATTCTCGATCTCGAGGCGGACCTGCTGAATGAGTCGTGGGCCGACTTCGAAGAGTGCACCGGGATCAGCATCGCCTACGAAGGCACCAGCGAATTCGAAGAGCAGGTCAACGTTCGCGCTCAGGGCGGAAACGCTCCGGACCTGGCGTTCTTCCCGCAGCCCGGCCTGCTTTCCGCGCTGGTGGAACAAGGGCACGTCATTCCCGCTGCTGAGTCAGTTGAAGCCAACGCCGACGAGTTCTGGAGCGAGGACTGGAAGACCTACGGCACGGTTGACGGCGAGTTTTACGCCGCCCCTCTGATGGCAAGCATCAAGGGCTATGTCTGGTATTCGCCGTCGTTCTTCACGGAGAACGGCTACGAGGCGCCAACCACGCTGGATGAGATGGACGAGCTGACCGCCCAGATCGCAGCTGATGGAACAACGCCGTGGTGCGTTGGCTTCGGTTCGGGATCAGCCACGGGGTGGCCTGGCACCGACTGGTTGGAGGACTACGTCCTGCGTTTGCACGGCCCTGAAGTCTACGATCAGTGGGTCAACCACGAGATCCCGTTCAACGATCCGCAAATTGTGGAAGCGATGGATCGGGTGGGGGACATCATCAAGAATCCCGACTACGTCAACGGCGGATTCGGTGACATCAGCACCATCACCAGCACCGACTTCGGCGATGCCGGGTTGCCGATTCTGGACGGCGAGTGCGCGCTTCACCACCAGGCATCTTTCTACGCGGGCTTCTGGCCCGAGGGAACCACTATCGCCGAAGACGGAGATGTCTACGCGTTCTTGACCCCGCAGGAATCTGCTGACGGAGAGCTGGCCGTCACGGGCGGCGGCGAATTCGTGGGCGCGTTCCGCGAGTCGGAAGAGATCACCGCGGTGCAGACGTTCCTGGCAACAGACACCTGGGCCAATAACCGCGTCAGCCTCGGTGGAGTTGTCAGCGCCAACAACGGTGTTGACCCCGCCAACGCCGAGGAGTCCGGGCAGCTGCTCGTCGACGCGATCGCTCTGCTGCAGAACCCTGACACGACCTTCAGGTTCGACGGGTCGGACCTGATGCCCGGTGCCGTGGGTGCCAACAGCTTCTGGAGTGCTCTGGTCGACTGGGTCTCCGGCGACGATACGGAAACTGTCCTGAAACGCGTCGAGGACAACTGGAACTAACCCGCGGCGTGTGGCGGGTGGGGCTGGCAAAGCCCCACCCGCCTCGTCTTTCACGCCCTGCCGTCACCGGTCGGGGCGATGGACTCTGGAGACAACATGACATCACTCGACCTGCTGGGGAAGTTCCTGCAGTTCGCCACCGGACTTTTGGTTTTCGCCATTGTGGTGGCTCTCATCCTGTTCCTGCTCGATCGCGGCGCCAAAGCGGAGAGAACGTCACTTCAGCTGGGCTTGTTCCTCGGCCCGGCGCTGGCGCTCTTGGGGATCGGTCTGATCTACCCGGCCATTCGCACCAGCTTCTTGGCATTCACGGACCGCGCTGGCGAATTTAATGGGTGGGACAACTTCGTCTGGATGTTCACGCAAGATCAGGCGCTGATCACCTTGCTGAACACCTTCGTCTGGATCTTCTTGGTCCCGATCATCTCCACGACGATCGGTTTGGTCTATGCCGTGTTGATCGATAAATCGCGCGGTGAGAAGTACTTCAAGATGCTGGTTTTCATGCCCATGGCGATTTCATTCGTGGGTGCCGGCATCATCTGGCGCTTCATGTACGCGTACCGCTCGGCAAACTACGAGCAGTACGGTCTGGTCAACCAGATCATTGTGAGTCTGGGCGGGGAGCCGCAGCAGATTCTGCAATCGTGGCCGGGCAACACCCTCGCGTTGATCGTGGTGATGATCTGGATCCAGACAGGTTTCGCGATGACCGTCCTGTCGGCGGCGATCAAGGGTGTCCCCGCTGAGCAACTGGAAGCAGCCGAGCTCGACGGCGCCTCGGCGTACCAGCGATTCCTCCAAGTCACCATTCCGGGAATTCGGTCCTCTCTAGTGGTTGTCGTGACGACGATCATGATCGCCACACTGAAGATCTTCGACGTCGTGCGAACCATGACGGCCGGCAACTTCAACACCTCGGTGGTCGCCAACGAGATGTACACGCAGGCGTTCCGCGCCGGCGAGCCGGGGCGCGGCGCCGCTCTGGCTCTGATCCTGTTCGTGATGGTCACGCCGATCGTCGTCTACAACGTCCGCGTCCTGATGAAGCAGAGGCAGATCCGATGAGCCAGCAGACAGCAGCCACCCCTTCCGGGCCTGAACGCATCTCCCAACTGGCGGCCAAGACAACCCGTGTCAAGACGAAACTGTCCACCCGCATCGCAACGGCGGCGGCGTTGGTCATCGCGACCGTGTGGACCATCCCCACGTTCGGGCTCTTCGTCTCCTCCTTCCGGGAACGCGAACTGATCGAATCCAGCGGCTGGTGGACGTTGTTCCAGAACCCGGGTTTCACGCTGGGCAACTATCAGGAAGTCCTGCTGTCGGGGTCGTCGTCCGCGCCGCAGCTGGGTGAGTACTTCGTCAACTCGCTCTTCATCGCCATACCGGCGACGTTGTTCCCGCTGGTGCTCGCGGCGATGGCGGCTTACGCGTTCGCCTGGATCAAGTTCAAAGGATCATCCGCGCTCTTCGTGATGGTCTTCGCCTTGCAAATTGTCCCACTGCAGCTGGCGCTGATCCCGCTTCTTCAACTCACGGTCTCCTTCCTACACCCCTTGATGGGCGCCATCGGAGATGCGGTTCCGATCATCCCGGATCAGCAGTACCTGCCGGTGTGGATCGCGCATACGATCTTCGCGCTGCCGTTGGCGATCTTCCTCCTGCACAACTTCATCGCGGAGATTCCTGGCGAGGTGATCGAAGCGGCTCGCGTCGACGGGGCGGGTCACGCGCAGATCTTCATGAAGATCGTGCTGCCTCTGGCCCTGCCGGCGCTGGCGTCGATTGCGATTTTCCAGTTCCTCTGGGTCTGGAACGACCTGCTGGTGGCTTTGGTGTTCTCCTCGGGAACCGCCGACACCGCACCTCTGACGCAGCGGCTTGCCGAACTCGCCGGATCGCGCGGCCAGAATTGGGCACGACTGACCGCCGGTGCTTTCGTTTCGCTGGTGGTGCCGCTGATCGTCTTCTTCAGCCTCCAGCGCTACTTCGTCCGTGGGTTGCTGGCGGGCTCCGCGAAGGGGTGAGCCAGCGGGCTTAGGCCAAGTGGCTGCGGTCGAAGGCGTCCAGGCTGATGCCCGCTTCCAGGACGACCTTGGCCCACTCCCGGGCCGAGTGCAGGCTGTGGTCGCGGTAGTTGCCGCAGCTGACGGCCTCCGTGCCGGGCACGTCGTCCCACGTGATGCGCTCGGCGAGGTCCTCGAGCGAGGACTTGACCGCGGCGGCGATGGTCTCCGGGGTCGGCTCGCCCCACGCAATCAGGTGGAAGCCGGTGCGGCAGCCGAAGGGGGAGAAGTCGATGAGGCCGTCGAGGCGCGTACGCAGGAGCGCGGCCATCGTGTGCTCGATCGTGTGCAGCCCGGCGGTCGGGATCTCGCCCTCGTTGGGCTGTACCAGGCGCACGTCGTAGTTGGAGATTGCATCGCCCTTGGGGCCGTGTTCGACCCCGATGCGGCGCACGTAGGGCGCCTTGACCTTGGTGTGGTCCAGCGAAAAGCTCTCGACTTCGGCAAGTTCGACGTCATTCATGCGGCCAGTCTAACGCTAGTGTTGACGCGCAGAACATGGGCCGGGAGGCCACTCGAGCGAGAGGAACACGATGACGAATCGGAACACGCTGCTGGTCTTCGCCCACCGCGACGAGGCGAGCGCGTTCGCCGACGTGGAGCACCTGGTCAGCGGGATCGGCAAGGTCAACGCGGCGACGTCGCTCGGCCGTGCGCTGGCCGACGGCGACGTCGACGAGGTGTTGGTCCTGGGCACCGCCGGCGTGATCGGCGACGGAGACTCCCGGCTGGACCTCGACACCGTCTACCAGGTGACCACGGTCCTCCAGCACGACTTCTCGCTGCCTTCGCCCGAGCTGCACCCCGCCGGTGAAGCGCTCGCCGGCGCGCCCGCGGCCACGATGGCCACGGGTGACGTCTTCGTGCAGGACGACGCCGAGCGGGCGCGCATCGCCGGCCTCGGCGCCGAACTGGTCGACATGGAGGGGTACGCGTTCGCGAGCGTATGCGAGCGCTTCGGCGTTCCGCTGCGCATCTTCAAGATCCCGTCCGACTTCGCCGACAGCACGACGACGGCGGAGGAGTGGGACACGATCGTCTTCCGCAAGAGCGAGCAGCTGCGCGCCTTCTGGGACGAGACGCTCACCCGCTGAATCGCCCCGTGAGCAGGCGCCGTTCCAAACTCCGCTGAAAGACGTCTACTCACGCAGCGTTGGCCGCGCTGGGGCGAGCGCTAGTCGTGCAGGATCCGCTGAAAGAGACGGTGATCCTACCAGATTCCGGCGATCTGAAGGTATTTCGGAGCTGTGCCGATCTGCTCGAATCCAGTGTTCCGCAGCACCCGTTGCGAGCCGGTGTTGTGCAGGAGCGTGCTCGCTTCGAGGCGGTGAAGTCCGAGTTCGTCGCGGGCCGCTCTGGCAATCTCCCGAACGGCGGCGGTCGCCAGGCCCCTCCCGGTGTACCGGCTGTCCACCCAGTATCCCAGCCCGGCGCTCTGGAACGGACCTCGTGTGATTCCGGCCAGGTTGAAACGGCCGACGAGCTCATCGCCGGCAAACAAGCCGAGAGGGCAGCCCTCGCCGGCATCGCGCGCCGCGAGGCGCCGGGTGATGTCACCGGCCTGCCACTCCTCGGTGTAGTACTCCTCGGGCCGGAGCGGCTCCCAACGGGCCAGATGCGCGCGGTTCCGGAGGTAGGCAGACGTTAGCGCTGCGGCATCGTCCGAATGCAGAACGCGCATGCTGACATCTTCGGTGAGCTGATGTGATTCGAACACCGCCCAACTCTAGTCGCGTGCCGGGCGGCGGTCAGGCGGTCAGCGGGTTGAGGTCGGCGAGGGCCAACAGTGCGCGCTCGGGATGCTCCGCGATCCGGTTGAGCACATAGAGCCACCACTGTGGCCCGTAGACGACGTACTCGCGGGTGGCGTAGCCCTCGGCGTGCAGCGAGTCCAACAGGGCGTCCCCGAGGCCTTGGAGCATCTCGAATTCGACGTGTTCACCCTGCAGATCCGCGCCGAGCTCGGATTTCAGGGTGTGCACGAGCTGCGCGTCGTGGGTCGCGAGATTGACGCGGTGGCCGGTGCCGACGAGGGAGCGCGCCATCGACACGAACGCCGTCGTCATCGGCGCGGAATCGCGCGGGTGGGCGACGGCTTCGGATTCCAGGAACGCGCCCTTGACCAGACGCACAGGACCCGGCAGGTTCAGACAGCGGTCCAGGTCCTCGGGTGTCCGGTGCAGCCGCGCCTGCAGTGTGATGCCGGTTTCCGGGAAATCCGACGCGACGCGTTCGTAGAGGTCGAGGACGAGATCGGTCCGGTCCGAGCCTTCCGCGGAGATCATGACCGATGTGCCGGCGTCGCGCGCGGCCTGCGCGATCGCGGTGACGTTCTCCAGGCCTGTTGCTGGTGAAACCAGGGACCCGACGTGAGAGAGGTCGAAGGAGAGTGTGGCGGGCGGCCCCGCGGCGCTGATCCGGCGGGCGAGCTGGATGAATTCCTGCGTTTCGCGAGCGGCGACGCCGGGATCGCGCACGGACTCGCCGACGCACTCGATGCTGCCCCGGTGTCCTCGGGAGGCGTTGGACGTCACGACGGCCAGCGCTTCCTCGATTGTCTCCCCGGCGGTGTAGCGGCGCGCGATGCGCTGCGCGAGGGCCGACTGCTCGCGGTCGGCCATGATGCGGGCCTTGAGTTCCTCGTCGAGCGCCCAGGTGCGAAGGGTGTCGGCGGCGCGGGCTACGGTCTTCTCATCGATCAGCATGCCCTGATGCTACTGCGAGAACGCGGGCCGTGGGGAAGCGTGTTCTCCGCAAAGAAAAACCCCGCAGATCCAAGGATCTACGGGGCTGCTCTGGCGGTGACGGTGGGATTTGAACCCACGGTACGGGGTTACCGTACACAACATTTCGAGTGTTGCACCTTCGGCCGCTCGGACACGTCACCAGATGTGGATTCGTTTGCACGAAACCAGACTGGACTACTGTACCGGAGCATGCGCGGCACGCTCAAATCGGTCCGGGCGCCTCAGCGCCTCGCCTGGAAGAAATCGCGCAGCAGCGCCCCGCACTCCTCCTCGCGCACCCCGGGGAAGACCTCGACGAAGTGGTTGAGCCGCGGCTCCCGCAGCACGTCGAACACCGAGCCCGAGGCCCCGGCCTTCTCGTCCCACGCGCCGAAGACGACACGCGGGATCCGCGCCAAAACGATCGCACCCGCGCACATCGCGCACGGTTCCAGCGTCACGACGAGCGTGCAGTCGGCCAGCCGCCAGCCGTCGTCGTTCCCGGCCTCGCGCAGGGCCGCGGCCGCGGCGCGGATCGCCTCGACCTCGGCGTGCGCGGTGGGGTCGCCGTCCGCCTCGCGCCGGTTGCGGCCGGCCGCGAGCACCCGCCCATCGGGATCCAGCACGACGGCGCCGATCGGCACGTCGCTCGTCTCCAGGGCCGCGCGCGCCTCGTCGAGGGCGAGGCCCATCCACTCGTCGTGGGTCGAAGCGCGGGAGATCACGCCTGAATCCTAGTCCACCCGGCCCGCGCTGCTGGTAGTTTTGAGGCATGCGAGTACAGGTTGTAGACCATCCGCTGGTCGCCCATAAGGTTTCCGTCCTGCGTGACAAGAACACCAGTTCACCGGTGTTCCGGCAGCTCACCGACGAGCTGGTGACGCTGCTGGCGTACGAGGCCACCGGGGAGGTCAAGACGGTCGAGGTCCAGGTGGAGACGCCCGTCGCCACGACCACCGGCACCGCCTTCGCCAAGCCCACCCCGCTCGTGGTGCCGATCCTGCGCGCCGGCCTGGGCATGCTCGAGGGCATGACGCGACTGGTCCCGACTGCCGAGGTCGGGTTCCTCGGCATGGCCCGGGACGAGGAGACGCTCAACATCGTCACCTACGCCGAGCGCCTGCCGGACGACCTCACGGGGCGCCAGGTCTTCCTGCTCGATCCGATGCTCGCGACCGGCGGCACGCTGGTCGAGGCCATCAAGTTCCTCTTCGCCCGCGGAGCCGAGTCCGTGACCTGCATCTGCCTCATCGCGGCCCCCGAGGGGATCGCGCGGCTCGAGGAGACGCACGGCGGCGACGACCGCATCCGGCTGGTGCTCGCGGCCCTCGACGAGAGGCTCGACGAGAACGCCTACATCGTTCCCGGCCTCGGCGACGCCGGCGATCGCCTGTACGGTCTGGCGCAGTAACTCCCGGCCCGCAACCCTCAGCCGGCGAGCGGCAGCCGGACCTCGAACGTCGTGCGGCCCGGCCGGCCGTCTTCGCGGCGCCGGCTGGTCACGTCGATCGATCCGCCGTGCGCCTCCACGATCGCCTTGACGATCGGCAGGCCCAGCCCAGTCGTGCCGTCCGAGCCCGACCGCGCCGCGTCCGCGCGCGTAAAGCGCTCGAACACGTGCGGCAGGAAGTCCGCGGTGATCCCGTCGCCGTCGTCGCTCACTGTCAGGGCCAGCGGCCCGTTGCCGCGGGCGGTGAGGCGCACCGTCACCCGCGTGCCCTCCGGCGTGTGCTTGCGGGCGTTGGCGAGCAGGTTCGCCACGACCTGCCGCAGCTGCGCCTCATCGCCGCGCGTCTCGACGGCCTCCGCCGGCACGTCCAGCTCCCACGTGTGGCTCGGCGCAGTGACCTGGAAGTCCGCGGCCTCCTCGACCACGAGGCGCGAGAGGTCGACGACGGCGCCGCCGCCCGGACCGCCCGCCGCGGCGGAGGCGTCGTCGTGCCGTGCCTTGCGCTCGTCGAGGCGTGCCAACAGGAGCAGGTCGTCGACGAGAGAGCCCATGCGCCGGCTCTGGTCGAGCACGCGGCTCATCGCGGTGCGCCCGTCGTCGCTGAGGTGCTCGGTGGCGTTGACGAGCTCCGAATAGCCGCGCACCGCGGCGAGCGGCGTGCGGAGCTCGTGCGAGGCGTCCCCGACGAACTGGCGCAGTTTCTCCTCCGAGGCCTGGCGCGCCTCCAGGGCGCTCGTGACATTGTCCAGCAGGCCGTTGAGCGCGTGCCCGACGTTGCCGGCCTCGGTGCCGGGGACGGCGTCGTCGGCGGCGACGCGTTCGGCGACCTGCACGCGGCCGGCGTCGAGCTCCAGATTGGAGACGTGCGTGGCGACCGCCGAGACCCGCTCGAGGGGCTTGAGCGAGCGGCGGACGATGACGGATCCGAGGAGGGCCGTAGCCGTGAGGCCGGCGAATGAGACGACGAGTATGGTCCACGTCAGCTGGTCCAAAGTGGTCTGCGTCCGGGACTCGGGCAGGCCCATGATGAGGACCGCGTCGTCGATGCGGCTCGCGGAGACGCGGTAGTCGCCGATGCTCAGCTCGAGGGACTGCGGCTCGCGGCCGAGCGGGGTGCTCAGCAGTTCCCGCTGGTCGTCAGGGGAGAGCAGCGATACCGTGTGGTGCTTGCCCGTCGTCGAGTCGAGGACGCCGCCGACACCGAGACGGTCGCCGGTGACCAGGAAGCTCAGCGTTCCCGATGCCTGTCCGGGGGCGGAGAGCGGATTGCCGTTCGGGAACCCGCGCTGCACGTCCTCGGCGCGCTGGGTGGCCTGGGCAAGCTCAGAGTCGAGTTGGCCGTACAGCTGCGAGCGCATCACCGTCTGCGTGATCAGGCCGATAACCAGGCAGATCAGCGCCAGCATGGCGACGAGTGCCAGCAGCATGCGCGTGCGAAGGCTCATGCGGCGGGCTTGAGGACGTATCCCGCCCCGCGGACGGTATGGATCATGGGCTCGCGGCCGGCGTCGATCTTCTTGCGCAGGTAGGAGATGTAGAGCTCGACGATGTTGGCCTGGCCGCCGAAGTCGTACTCCCAGACGTTGGTGAGGATCTGCCCCTTGCTCATGACGCGACGGGCGTTCTCCATCAGGAAGCGCAGCAGGTCGAACTCCGTCGCGGTCAGTGTGATCGATTCTCCGCCGCGCCGAGCCTCCCGCAAGTCGAGGTCCAGCACCAGGTCGCCGACGACGATCTCTGCTGCATCCGAGGCGGTCACGCCCGAACGCTCGACCAGGCGGTGCAGGCGCAGGAGCACCTCTTCCAGACTGAACGGCTTCGTCACGTAGTCGTCGCCGCCCGAGGCGAGGCCTTCGATCTTGTTCTCCGTCGAGTCCTTGGCCGTGAGGAACAGGACGGGGACATCCGGCAGGAAGGCGCGGATCTTGCTGAGGACCTCGGGGCCGTCGAAGCCCGGCAGCATCCAATCGAGGATCAGCACGTCGGGCGTGAACTCGCGAGCGGCGGCGACGGCGTCCGGGCCGTCGTGCGCGATCCGCGTCTCCCAGCCCATCATCCGCGAGCCCATGCTGACGAGTTCGGCGAGGGATGGTTCGTCGTCCACGACCAGCGCGCGCACGGGGGAGCCGTCCGGGTGGGTGAGGCGTGGCAGCTGGTGCGGGGCGAAGTTCTCCGGGGTCATACCTCTACTGTGCCTCGGCAGTGTGAGCCGAATCTAGGTCTGGCCTGTGCGGAGACTGTGAAAGTATGGAAGCCAGCCGACGCTTTAGCACGTCGGCGTCAAGCATCCCGGCTGAGAACCCGGAGTATGACACCTCCTGCACCAACGTATAAGTATTCGCTAGTGCTCATAAAGGTGCGGACGTTTCGAGCACGTTGAACAGATCTAACATCCCCGAGCAATTTCTGTGAGCATTTCGACCGACGCGAAGCGAATGATGCGGAAATGTGCCGATAGTGATCCTGATCACAAAATGCACCACTTGTCTCACATGATGGACAACTCGGGCGAATATTACTTGCGGGTCGGGTTTGCCGCACGTCACACTGGGCAATGTGATCGTTGATCGGTACAGGACGCGCCTCGGCTCTTCACACGGACCGAAGTGGACCCTGACCGGCTCGACGCGCCGGCTCACCGCACAGTAATGAGGTTTACAGATGTCCGTCACTTCCGGATACGTCCACATCTCCGTTCGCAATGCCCAGAACCGCGCTGCAGCAGCGCAGCGTCAGGCCTCCAGCCATGCTGGCTACGGTGCCGCGGCGCCGCAGCGTCCGCTGCACGCCGTCCCGGGCGTGCAGGAGCGGCAGCCCATGACCGCGCCGATGCCCGTTGTTTCGCAGAACAGCCAGGCGCGCGGCCCTCAGGCGGTCAAGAGCGATACGGAAGCGCGCGGCTTTGTTCTCTACGTCGGCATGGACGAGGCGACCGCCCAGGCCGCCGGCACGTCCCTCGGCAAGCTTGCCACGCAGGTACGCGCCTTCCTCCAAACGCTGGCCCCCGACGCCAAGACCCACGCCGCAGTAGCGCTCGCTCCGGCCGACGCGCAGGGCGACAATATCGACGTCGTGCGCCAGGCGCTCGGGGACCCGACGGTCTCCCGCCGGCCCCGCGCGGAGGCGGCCCGTGCCCAGCAGGCTGCCCCGCGGCCCTCCGGCGTTCTCATTGACCTTTCCCGGCGCGAGGTCCACCTCGACGGCGAGTCGCTCAACCTCACCTACAAGGAGTTCGAGCTGCTCAACTACCTTGTTGAGAACGGCACGCGCACCGTCGGCCGCGAGGAGCTGCTCACCAACCTGTGGCGCAATGCCGAGGAGATCCCGAACGAGCGCACCATCGACGTGCACATCCGGCGTCTGCGCTCGAAGCTCGGGCGCCTGGCAAACACCGTTCGCACCGTGCGCGGCCAGGGCTACCGCTTCTACGAGCACCCCGAGGTCGTCGTCTGGGCCGCACCGGAGTACTCCATCTAGTCAGAATTAGCCATCGCAGCGGCCGTTCCCCGACAGGGGAGCGGCCGCGAGTCGCTTAACGGGTGTTCTGCGCGGATAGGGTTGGGGCATGAGCGACCATCACATCAAGCGCCTGCTGCTGCTGAGGCATGCCAAGGCCGCCTTCCCGTTCGGCGTCGAGGATCACTCGAGGCCGCTGGGCTCCAGCGGCGATGCGGCCGCTCCGCTCGCCGGCCGCTGGATGGTGGAGAACGATGTGGTCCCCGACTACATCGTCTGCTCCGACGCGCTCCGCACCCGCTCGACGTGCGCGTGGGTCTCGAGTGAACTGGGCGAGGCCGGTCCGACGCCGTACATCGACTCGCGCGTCTACGGTGCAGGTCCCGCCCGGTTGCTTTCGATCATCAACGAGACCCCGGAGACGGTCAGGACGCTGCTGGTCATCGGGCACCTGCCGACCGTCCAGGAGCTCGCCATGAATCTGGCGTCCAAAGAGTCCGACGAGTCCGCTGTGATGGACCTGGCGACGGAGTACCCGCCGCTCGGGCTGACGCTGCTCGAGGCGACCAAGCCGTGGGCCGAACTCGACGGTCGGGACGCCCGCGTCACGCGGTTCGCGGTGCCGCGCCCGTAGGCAGCGCAGGCCGCCCGGCGACCTCCTGCTGCTTCTCGAGCGCTTTCAGGGGGAGGCGGCTGCGGACAGCAAAAAGGCCCCGCCGAAGCGGAGCCTTTTCACATTTTGTGCGCCCAAAGGGATTCGAACCCCTGACCTTCTGTTCCGTAGACAGACGCTCTATCCAGCTGAGCTATGGGCGCATATTTTGTTGTTTTCGCCGCCCGCCGTGCGTTCGACCTGTTCAACTATACACACGCTATTTGGGGGTGCAAAATCGGATGCCTCCTCTCGAGGCTGGGCTGGCCCCGATTTGTCGATCAGGACCCGTATAACTAGACCGGTCTACGTGACCTTAATCACAGCAAAGTCGCGCGGAACCCCGAAAACCCGGGGAAGTGTCGACCCGGAAGGCTTGATACCAGCCGGTAGTGCGAAGTCCATCACATTGGCGACGGGAGCTGCGCCCGTAGCATCGATACACCAGTAACAGCCCAATGGAGGGAATGGACATGAGCGAGAGCTCCACCAAGCAGGTCGACGACGCGCGGACTACGGCGCCAACTTCTCACGCGGCTCTGTCCGCCTGGGTGGCCGAGGTTGCCGAGATGACGAATCCTGCTGAGGTGTATTGGGTTGACGGCAGCCAGGAGGAGAACGACAGGCTGACCGCTGAGCTCGTCCAGACTGGAACATTTCGCCGGCTCAACGACGAGAGGTTCCCCAATTCCTTCGCCGCCTTCTCCGACCCGGCCGACGTCGCCCGGGTCGAGGAGCGGACGTTCATCTGCTCGCAGGAGGAGAGGGACTCCGGCTTCACCAACAACTGGATGGACCCGGAGCAGATGAAGGGCATCCTTACGGAGCGCTTCACCGGCTCGATGGCAGGGCGCACGATGTACGTGATCCCGTTCGTGATGGGCCCCCTCGACGCCGAGGAGCCCCAGTACGGGGTCGAGATCACCGACTCCGCCTACGTCGTCGTCTCGATGCGGATCATGGCGCGCATCGGCACCGATGTGCTGCGCAAGATGGAAGCCGAGAACGCGTTCTTCGTGCCGGCGCTGCACTCCGTCGGCGCGCCGCTGGCGCCCGGGCAGGACGACGTCGCCTGGCCGTGCAACCCGGAGAAGTGGATTGTGCACTTCCCCGAGGAGCGCTCGATCTGGTCTTTCGGTTCCGGCTACGGCGGCAACGCGCTCCTCGGCAAGAAGTGCTACGCGCTGCGTATCGCCTCGGTCATCGCCCGCGATGAGGGTTGGCTCGCCGAGCACATGCTCATCCTCCGGCTGACGAGCCCCGAGGGCCGCTCCTACAACATCGCTGGCGCCTTCCCGTCGGCGTGCGGCAAGACCAACCTGGCGCTGCTCGACCCGACGATCGACGGCTGGAAGGCCGAGACGCTCGGCGACGACATCAACTGGATGCGCATCGGCAAGGACGGCGAACTGCGCGGCGTCAACCCGGAGTACGGTCTGTTCGGCGTCGCCCCCGGCACTGGCTGGTCCACGAACCCGAACGCGATGCGCGCCATCGCCAAGGGAAATTCCGTCTTCACCAACGTCGCACTCACCGACGACGGCGGCGTCTGGTGGGAGGGCATGACCGACGAGGTCCCGGAACACCTGACCGATTGGCAGGGAAATGACTGGACGCCTGAGTCGGGACGCCCGGCAGCGCACCCGAACTCGCGTTTCTGCACGCCCATCAGCCAGATCGACATGCTCTCCGACGAGTACTACAGCCCCGACGGCGTCGAGATCCACGCGATCCTCTTCGGCGGTCGGCGTAAGACCACCATCCCGCTGGTGACCGAAGCCCGCTCCTGGGCCAACGGCGTCTTCATGGGTTCGACGCTGTCGTCGGAGACCACGGCCGCGGCCTCCGGCGCCGTCGGCGTAGTGCGCCGCGACCCGATGGCCATGCTCCCGTTCATCGGCTACAACGCCGGTGACTACCTGAACCACTGGGACAAGATCTCCGGCCTGCTCTCCGCGGAGCGGCGCCCGAAGATCTTCCTCGTGAACTGGTTCCGCCGAACGCAGGACGGCGGTTTCGCGTGGCCCGGTTTCGGCGATAACTCGCGGGTGCTGAAGTGGGTCGTCGAGCGCATCGAGGGCACGGCCGACGCCAACGAAACCCCGATCGGCTTCGTCCCCACGGGCGACTCGATCGACCTGACCGGCCTGGCGGACTACAACGCGGCCGACGTCGAGGCCGCTGTCAACGTCGACAAGGACGAATGGGCAGCCGAGATCGACGGCATCGAGCAGTGGTACGCGAACTTCGGCGAGGCCCTTCCGGCGTCGCTGCGCGCCGAGCTCGACGGGCTGAAGGAACGCCTCGGCGCCTGACGCTCTGGAAAGAGGGCCCCGGACCAGCGGTCCGGGGCCCTCGTGCGTCCGGAGGCCCCGTCGGAGCAGGGCAGCGTGGCTAGGCGACGAATCACCTAGTTGGTGGCAGAATGGGGCCATGATTCTCGCGCGGCTGATCCTCGGTCTACTGACCCTGGCGCCCATGACCGGGTACGACCTCAAGAAGCACTTCGACTCCAGCATCAATCATTTCTGGAACGCCGACAAGGCCCAGATCTATCGGACGCTGAACAAGCTGGTCGACGACGGTCTCGCCGTCGTGCGGGTCGTCGCGCAGGAGAACTATCCCGACCGTCAGGAGCACCACATCACGGAGGCCGGCCGCGCCGAACTCGCCGCGTGGCTGCAGACCGGGCTCGACCCCGAACCGGTCCGCGAGCCGTTCCTGGCCAGACTCTTCTTCTCCGGCGAGCTCGAGCGGGAGGACGTCTTCCGGATCCTGCGCGCCCGCCGCTCCGAAGTGACGGACCGTCTCGAGGACTACCGCGCGCAGCGGGCTGGCCTCGGCGACGTCTCGGGCTTCGACCGCCGAGCCTTCTTGATGGCGGCCACGCTGGAGCGCGAGGTCAGCCGGACCGAGGCCGAGCTCAAATGGCTGCGCAGCGTCGAGAGGAGCATGCCGTGAGCGAGAAATCCGACCGCGTCGAGGGTGAGCACGCGGACTACCCGGAGGTGCACGCCTCGCGGCGTCCCCGCCCGGATGGGGAGCGGACGCAGACCCTCGTCTTCCTGCACAACGGCATGACCGGGAACTGGTCGTGGCACCGCCAGGTCGAGGCCTTCGGCGACTACCGGGTGCTGACCCCGCACCTGCCCGGCTACGGCACCCGCCGGGACGAGGACTGGAACGGGTTCGACAGCGCGGCAGACGACGTCGCGGCGTTCATCGCCGATCGCGTCGAGGCCGGGCGGGTCCACCTCGTCGGGCTCGGGCTCGGCGGGCTGGTCGGGCTGCACGTCCTGTCACGCCACCCCGAGCTCATCGACAGCGCGTTCCTCTCCGGGATGCCCACGGTTGCCCCGGCCGCGCCCGCGCGCACCGGTGCCGCCGCGCGGCTGCGGATCTGGGGCGGCGAGTGGTTCGCCAAGATGCAGGCCGGCGCCTTCGGCGTCCTCGAAGCCGCGGAGAACGACGACGTCGCCACGGCGACCGCTCGCGCCGTCGCCCAGGACCTGGCCACGGTCGCCCTGCCCGATGGGCTCGACGAGTTCGAGGGCCCCGTGCTGCTGGCCGCCGGTGCCAAGGAGCCGCCGCACATCCGCAAGGGCCTCGATTCGCTGGACGGTCGCTTCGAGCACGCGCAGGTGCGCATCGCGCCGGGGATGCACCACGCTTGGAATCTGGAGGAGCCGCTGCTGTTCAATGCGGCCGTGCGCCGCTGGGCCGAACGGCACGAGGCGCACCCCCGGCTGGACGACCCCGCGTAGGCGGCGCGGTCCGGGGGAGCTGCGGCAGAGCCGGAAACACGTCGGCCGGGTGCGAGCAGTGCTCGCACCCGGCCGACGACGTCGTGGGAGGCTAGGAGGCCCAGACCTTCAGTTCGCTGGCCTCGGTGGCCGGCTCGGCGAAGGCCCAGACGGGCTCCGCCTCCTCCGGTGACGGTGCGGTGTAGGCCTGGATGACGGCGACGGCCCCGCCCAGGTTGTGCTCGGCGGCGGCGTGGATCGCGTCAGACCCGTTCTCGAGCAGCGTCACGTCGGAGATCATCGCGACGGCACGGAAGTCGTCCTTCTGCTCGGAGAGCAGGCTGACCAGATCGTCCATCATGGCGTCGGCGTCGATGTCCGCCTCCGGGTCCTCGGCGTCCTCGGCCGGCTGGACGGCGAGCAGGCGCATCTCGCCCTCGTCGTCCTCCGCCGCGGTGAGACCGACGGCGAACGGCAGGAAGACGCCGTGCGCCTCGAGCTGCTCGCGCGCGATGCCCAGCGAGGTGCCGAGCAGGCGGTTCAGTTCGTCGTGGGCAGCGGCGCCGATCTCGGCGATGCGGTTTTCGCTCATGGTTGACTCCTGACGATGTCGAGCACGGTGTTTCTGATCGATTCCATGGTGTCATGTCCGGCGGCCTCGCCGTTATAGCGCAGGAACGGCTCGGTGTTCGACGGGCGCAGGTTGAACCACCACGAGCCGTCCTCGGCGGCGATCGTGGTCCCGTCCATCGTGTCGAGACTCACCTTGCCGAAACGGTCCCCGTTGCCCGTGAAGTGCTGGACGACGGCGGCCGTCGCGCCGGCCTTGTCCGCGACCTCGGAGTTGATCTCGCCCGAAGCGAAGTACGGGTTGAACTCCGCCGCGAGCTCGGAGAGCGGCTTCTGCTGTTCGCCGAGCGCGGCGAGCACGTGCATCGCCGCGAGCATCCCGGTGTCGGCGTTGAAGAAGTCGCGGAAGTAGTAGTGCGCGGAGTGCTCGCCGCCGAAGACCGCCTGTTCAGCTGCCATGACGGCCTTGATGAACGAGTGGCCCACGCGGGTCACGACGGCGCGGCCGCCCTCGGCCTCGACAAGCTCCGGGACGGCGCGCGAGGTGATGAGGTTGTGGATGACCACCGGAGTCGCTTCGCCGGTGGCCTGGGCGCGGGCGATCTCGCGGCGGGCGACCAGCGCGGTGATCGCCGACGGCGTCACCGGCGCCCCGCGCTCGTCGATGACGAAACAGCGGTCGGCGTCGCCGTCGAACGCGAGACCGAGGTCGGCTCCGTGCTCCAGCACGCCGGCCTGCAGGTCCCGCAGGTTCTCCGGCTCGAGCGGGTTCGCCGGATGATTCGGGAAGGTGCCGTCGAGTTCGAAGTACATCGGCACGATCTCGAGCGGCAGCCCGGGCAGCAGGGTGTCGCCCAGCACGGCCGGGGTCGTCAGCCCGCCCATGCCGTTGCCGGCGTCGACCACGACCTTCAGCGGGCGGATCCCCGAGAGATCCACGAGCGAGCGCAGGTACGCGGCGTAGTCCGCCAGGACGTCCACCTCGGAGACAGATCCCCGCTCCACCGCGTCGGGCAGGCCGGAAGCGAGGTACTGCATCGCGGTGTCGCGGATGTCGTAGAGCCCAGTATCGGCGGAGACCGGCACGGCCCCGGCCTTGGCCATCTTCATGCCGTTGTACTGCGCCGGATTGTGGCTCGCGGTGAACACGACGCCGGCCGCGTCCCGGACGCCGCATGCGAAGTAGAGCTCGTCGGTCGAGATGAGGCCGAGCAGCTCGACGCGGCCGCCGCGGGCCGCGGCGCCGCGGGCGAACGCGTCGGCGAACTCCGGCGACGACGGCCGCATGTCCCGACCGACCAGTACGGTCTGCCCGGACAGCCCGAGTACGTCCACGAACGCGGCTCCGACGGCCTCGGCCGACTCTGCGGTCAGCGATTCGCCGACCAGACCGCGAACGTCATACGCCTTGAAGGCGTCCATCAAATCTACGTTGGTTTTCACGTCTTAGAGCCTAGCGCCAGACCAGCGTCGCGTGGGGGACGGGTGGGGCGGAGACTCGATTGGCCGGGCCCAGTTTGGTTAATCCTTGTAAACTTGACTTAACGGGTCCGGTGACGCCTAGAAGAGACTCGATCGGGCGGGCTCGGACTCGCTCGTATCCCAGATGGAATCACCCGTTCGTTCCAGGTCCGGCGCACGTCGCGACCGCATCGCCGTGTAGTACAGAACTCCCGCCGCAACGGCGATCAGCAGCAGCATGATCGCCGAGATGGCCCAGTTTTCGATCCCCATCATCCCTCATTCTTCGGATGCTCGATATTTGTACTCGGTCGGCGCCGGAAATCCTCCCGAACGCTTAGTATGAATGATAGTGCACTGCGTGCCTTTCAGCAAGGCGCAAGTTGTCCACAATCGGTACGTGACGGCCGCAACGTGCGGTTGCCGCCTGACATACTGGCGGGCATGGTGGAGAACACGAAAGCAAGGCCCGAAATCGAACTGCGACGTGACGCGACGGACGTCCTCCGGCGCCTGGTGGGACGGCCCGACGTCGATTTCCACGACGGGCAGTTCGAGGCGATTGAGGCGCTCGTCGAGGGCGGCCGGCGGGCGCTCGTGGTACAGCGCACCGGTTGGGGTAAGTCGGCCGTCTATTTCGTCGCCAGCCTTCTGCTCCGTGCTCGCGGAGCCGGGCCGACGCTCATCGTCAGCCCCCTGCTGGCCCTCATGCGCGACCAGGTCTCGGCCGCCGAGCGGGCCGGCGTACGCGCCGCCGCAATCAACTCCGCGAACGCGGTGGAGTGGGGCGAGATCAGGGGGCGCCTCGAGGCCGACGACGTCGACGTCCTGCTCGTGTCCCCCGAAAGATTGAACAACCCGCGATTCCGGGCTGAGCAGCTGCCGGACCTCGTGCGGCGGATGGGTCTGCTCGTGATCGACGAGGCACACTGCATCTCCGACTGGGGGCACGATTTCCGGCCCGACTACCGGCGGATCAAGGACCTGATCCGCGAGCTGCCGACGTCCGTTCCCGTGCTCGCGACGACGGCTACGGCCAACGAGCGCGTGGTGCACGACGTCGAGGAGCAGTTGGCCGCCGGCAGCGGCGAAGTCTTCTCGTTGCGCGGGCCGCTCGCGCGCAAGTCGCTGCGTCTGGGTGTTCTGAGGCTTTCGGGTCCTCGGGCTCAGTTGGCCTGGTTGCTTTCCAACCTGGGAAAGCTGCCGGGCAGCGGAATCGTCTACACCCTGACCGTCTCCGCCGCCGAGGACATCGCCCGCGCCCTGCGCGAGGCTGGACACGACGTCCGCGCGTACACGGGTCGCACTGATGCGCAGGAGCGGGCCGAGGCCGAAGAGGCGCTCAAAGGCAACCGAGTCAAGGCCCTGATCGCGACCAGCGCGCTCGGCATGGGCTTCGACAAACCGGACCTGGGATTCGTCGTCCACGTGGGCGCCCCGAGCTCCCCGGTGGCCTACTACCAGCAGGTCGGCCGCGCCGGCCGCGGCACCGACAACGCGGACGTCCTGCTGCTGCCCGGACCCGAGGACCGGGCGATCTGGCAGTATTTTGCGACGTCGTCGATGCCGGATCAGGAGCGCGCTGAGGCCGTGCTGGCGGCCCTCGGGCAGAACGGCACGATGTCCGCCCCGCAGCTGGAAGCGAGCGTCAACCTCCGCCGGAGCCCCCTCGAGCTGCTGCTCAAGGTACTCGCGGTCGACGGAGCGGTCGAGCGGGTCCAGGGCGGATGGTCGTCGACCGGCGTGCCCTGGGCCTACGACGCGGAGCGCTACACGAGGGTCGCCGCGGCGCGTGTCGCCGAACAGAACGCAATGCTCGACTACGAGCACACCGACGGCTGCCGCATGGAGTTCCTCTCCCGCTCCCTGGACGACCCGGCCGCGGCGGCGTGCGGCCGCTGCGACAACTGCGCGGGCGTCTGGTATCCGACGGGCATCGAGGAAACCGCCCAGCAGGGGGCGCAGACCGCGTTGGGTCGAGTCGGCGTGGAACTCGAGCCGCGCGCCATGTGGCCCTCCGGCATGGACCGGTTGGGTGTTCCCGTCAAAGGAAAGATCAAACCCGAGGAGCAGATGAGCTCCGGCCGCGCACTGGCCCGCCTGACCGACCTCGGCTGGGGGTCGCGATTGCGCGAGATCTTCGAGGGCCAGGGAGCAGACGCGCCCATCGCCGAGGACATGCTCGGCGCGTGCGTGCAGGTGCTGTCCCAGTGGGGCTGGGAGTCCCGACCCGTCGCCGTGGTCAATCTGCCCTCTCGCCGTCGGCCCGAGCTCGTGCGCTCGCTCGCCCAAGGCCTCGCGCGCGTCGGCAGGCTGCCCTACGGGGGTGAGCTCGTCTACGCGCAGGAAGGCCCGAGGAACGGCCCGGGCGGCAGCAGCGCCTTCCGCCTTGCCGACGTGTGGGAACAGTTCGCCGTCCCCGCCGACATGGCCTCCAACATCGTGGCGGCACCCGGCCCGTTGCTCGTCGTGGACGACCTCGCGGACAGCCGTTGGACGATGACCGAGGCGGCACGCACCCTCCGCCGCGCTGGGGCCGACGGCGTGCTGCCGTTCGCGCTTGCGCTGAACGCGTAGCGGGGGACCTGGCTCTCAGTGTCGAGGACTAGACTTGCCCCATGCTCGAAACGCTGCTCTGGGTCCTTCTGCCGATCCTGGTCCTGACGCTCGGCTACTGGTGGATCACCAACCTCCGGAGGCGCAACGCACACCAGGTGGCCGCCGCCGTGACGCCCGAGTCGGCCCGAGCCGCCGCCGGGCGACTGACTGAAGAGCAGCACCGTGCGGTGTACCGGAACCTGGCCGCCGGAAACTTCCTCGCCGCCGTGCAGGAGTACCGCAACGCTACCGGGACGCGCAGCTTCAAGGAGTGCATCGTCGCGGTCCGCAGCCTCGAGACACACCCCCAGGTCGCAGGCAACGGTCTCCAGCGCAAGGCCGAGCCGGAGGCCGCCCGCGAGACCGAGGGGCCGACGCCGGATGCGGCGGACGCGGGGGACGAACAGTCGCTCGAGGGGACCGGCTCACTGCCCGACGGTTTCGTGGTCCCCGACGACTGGACCCAGGAATTCGGCCGTGGATCCGGACGCAGGATCGCGACCTACAAGATCACCGAGCAAGTCGACGGCCAGACGCGCGAATTCAGCACCGCAGACCTCCCCCCGGCGGAAGCCGACCAGTTCCAGTCACTCATGCGTGACGGCAACTACGCTGGTGCGGCCGACCTGCTGGCCAACTTCTCCGGGCTCACCCGCGAGAAGATCGAGCCCCTGCTCGAGTCCGCCCCCGACGCGGTCCGCGGTATCCCGGAGGGAGGGGCTTCGGACTTCGGGTTCGAGGGAGAGGGGCCCGACGGGCGCATCTCGTTCAACTCGGCGAACCTGCCCGAGGAGCAGCGGGCTGCGCTCCTCAAACACCTCGCCGAAGGGCGCCTCGAGGAAGCCGGCCGGATCGTCTCCGATTCCACTGGACTCTCGGAGGCCGCCGTCCGCCAGGTGCTCTCCTCCTTCAAGGACGGGCGCTGAGCCCCGGAACGGGGCGAAAACTCCCGCCACGCTGGGCATGACTTTCTGAAACCGGCACGTAGCGGCAAGTGCCGTGCGCCGCGTGCCAATCTATGGACGTGGCGCAGATCATAGTGTGACTCCCAGCCGTGAAAAACGGTGTCCGCAGACCGGGGAGGACCACGCATGAACGGCCCAGCTGAAGTGCTCATCACCAACGCCCGCATCGATCCAGACGGATCCGGCGGAGCGACCAGTGCCCAGATGGCGATCAGCGGCTCCCGCATCGCGGCGCTCGGCGACGATCTGGGCGCGCAGCTAGGACCCGACACGCGGATCGTCGATCTGGACGGCCGCTACGTGATGCCCGGATTCGCCGACGTTCACACCCACCACCTGCTGGCCGGTCAGGCCGACCTCTTCGAGCTCCAGATCAGCCCGGCGGCAGCCCTGGACGAGTTCCTCGACCGGCTTGCCGCCCACGCGGCGCAGCTGGGCCCGGACGAATGGGTCGTCGGCGGGAACTGGGGCAGCGGGCTGCTCGATGCGATCAATACCACTGAAGCGCGCGCACGACTGGACGAAGCCACGGGCGGCCGACCCACGATGCTGCGCGACGACAGCAAACACAACCGCTGGGTCAACAGCGCCGCGCTCGCTGCTGCCGGCATCACCGACGCAACGCCCGACCCGGACGGCGGACAGATCCTCCGAGACCAATGGGGGCGCGCCACCGGCGTCCTCATCGAAGCCGGTGGACTCGCGGTCGAGACGGCCCGGTCGGCGGCTGGGCAGGCCTCGGTCGAGCGGACGGCCCGCGCCTCGGAGCGCGGCATCGAGATTCTGCACTCCCACGGCATCACCGCCTTCCAGGACGCTGGCGCCTCGCTGCAACTCCTCGAGGGCCTCAAGCACCTTGACGACGACGGTCGGCTGAAGGCCTGGGTCGTGACGTCGATGCTAGCGAACGACTTCATCTTTGGCGTCGAGCCGCTCGGCGAGGGCATCATCGAGCGGCGCGAGGCCTACCGCTCTCAGCACCACCGGCCCGACTTCATCAAGATCTTCCTCGACGGCGTCCCGCCGACGCGCAGTGGCGCCTTCCTCGAGCCCTACCTGCCCGACGACCTGCACGGGTGCGACCACCGCGGGCACACCACGATGAACCCGGCCGAACTCGAAAAGTGGTTGCTCTCCACGGCCGAGCGCGGCATCTCGGCCAAGGTCCACTGCACGGGCGACGCCTCCGTCCGGCTCGTGCTCGACGCCGTCGAGAAGGTGCGTGAGCGTGGTTTCGACCGGCCTCGGTACCATGTGGCCCACGGCCAGTTCGTGCACCCGGACGACATCGGCCGCTTCGCGCAGCTCGGGGTCGAGGCGGACCTCTCGCCCGCACTCTGGTTCCCGGGGGTGATCGCCGAGGCCATCGCGACGGTGCTGCCGGCCGATCGGGCGACCCGCATGCAGCCCAACCGCGACCTGCTCGATGCCGGCGCGCTCCTGGCCGGCGGATCGGACTGGCCCGTCGCCGAGAGCCCCAACCCCTGGGAGGCGATCTACGGGCTCGTCACCCGGCAGGACCCGACCGGACGTTTCCCCGGGACGCTGTGGCCCGAGCAGGGCATCGGCTTCTCACAGGCGATCGCCGCCTACACCACGTCGTGCGTGCGGGCCATGGGCCTCGACGATGTGACCGGAAGGCTCACCCCCGGGCTCTCCGCCGACTTCGTCGTCCTCGACGAGAGCCCCTACGACGTCCACATTGATCAGCTGCCGCGCTTCGGCGCGTCCCAGACGTGGTTCGCCGGCGAAACCGTCTACGCCAAGTGAACTCACCCAGCGCAAGGAAGACCATGACCGTCTCATCGCTCCGCACCAGCGGCGACCTGCGTCCGCTCGTGTTCGTCGGCGCCTACTCCGCCGTCCTCTATTCCGTCCTGCTCATCGCGCCCGTCATCGCCGGTAAGCTCATCGCCGAATTCGACCTCACGCCGACGCAGGTCGGGCTGGTTTTCTCACTCGAACTCGGCGCGTTCAGTCTCGCGACCGTGCCCGCCTATCTCTGGCTGCGCCGGGCCAACCTCAAACACGTGACGATCGGATGCACGCTCGCGGTCGCCGTCGGCAACGCGGTCTCCGGAATGGTCGACGCCTATCCGGCCCTGCTGGCGGCCCGCTTCTTCACGGCGCTCGCGGCCGGCTCCATCACGGTGATCCTGCTGAGCCGATGCTCGCGGGTCGGCAATCCGAGCCGGGCGTTCGGGGTGTTCGTCGTCGCCCAGCTGGCCATGGGCGCGCTGATCCTCGCCGTGTTCCCCGTGCTGTTCGCGGGAGTCGGCGTCGCCGCCGTGTACTGGACGCTGGCCGTCCTCGTGTTGTGCTGCCTGCCGGCGGCCCGGCTGCTCGACGGGGACTTCCTCCGCCGCGCCGCCTCGGCACCAACGGTCGTCGCCGCCAAGGGGCGTCACGCGTCACGCGTCGGGTTCGTGCTGGCGCTCGCCGCGCTCTTCGCGTTCTACGTGGCGCTCTCCGGCACCTGGACGTTCATGGCCCAGGTCGCCACTGCGGCCGGGGTCGGGGAGGATCCGACCAGCCTGGTGCTCGCCCTCGCCACAGTGGCGGGCATCGCCTCCGCCCTGTTCGCCTCGATCCGCGGCGATACTCCACATCGGTGGGCCTACCTCGCGGGCGGATACGCGGCGATGGGGATCTCCGTCGCCTTGCTGGCCGGCGGCCCCGGGCTGTTGCGCTTCGCCCTCGCGGCCGTGGTCTTCAAGTTCGCGTGGACCTTCATCCTGCCGTACCTGCTCTCGACGCTCGCCGATGTCGGCGGTGGCGGCGGCCACGTCATGAACACGAGCAACCTCATGATCGGTTCCGGCTTCGCGCTCGGTCCCCTGCTGGGCGGCGCGCTCATCGAGGGCACCGGCGGTTTCGGGGCGATGATCGCGGTCTCGGTCCTCGGCGTCGTCCTCTCGGGCGCGCTCGTGCTGTGGGCCCACCCTCGACGCGGTCGCGGCGGGGACGACGACGCACCGGAGGCTGCCGACGCCACGTCCGCGGGCGGCCACCGGGCGCCGTGACCCGACCTCGAAGGCCGTGCCGTCAGCGCGCGGCGCGGAACAGCACGAGCTGCGAGAGCGGATCGTCCGCGGGCACCCCGTGAAAGGACGGCCGGCGGGCGATTTCGGCGAAGCCGAGCCGCGAGTGCATGCGCAGGGATGCGGTGTTCCGCTCGTTCGTGAAGTAGTACGCGGACTCGGCGCGCTCCCAGATCCAGTCCAGGCGGGCCAGCGTCAGTCCGGCCCCCACGCCCTGCCGCCGGAAGCGCGGGTGCACGACGACGCCGCCCAGGTAGTGCCCCGCAGGCGCCGGGCCGTCGGGCTCGCGGTGCAGGTGCGTCTTGCCCGCGCCCACGAGGGCCCCGCCGAGGAGGGCGACCTGGACGACGCGATGACCACTCGATTGCAGGGCATCGCCGCCCCAGCGCGGGTGACCCGCGGCGTCCTGCATCGCGTGCAGCGCATCGAGGTCCTCGGCGCGCGCACGGCGGATCACGAATTTCCCGAGCCGATTCGCCATGGGGAGAGTCTTCCACGATCCCGTGGCCCAGCGCTGCGATCCAACGCCGGGTGGCAACAAAAAACCCCCTCTGACGAGGGGGTTTTTGGCGGACACGGGGGGATTTGAACCCCCGGTCGAGTTTAACCCCGACCCTTCATTAGCAGTGAAGTCCGTTCGGCCGCTCCGGCACGTGTCCAGACCGCTGGCAAGCCAGCTAGACAAGACTAGCGAATCCGCCCGGTCCGATCAAAACGGGGCTCTCCCGGAGCCGTGCCGACGTCGCCGAGCTGGTCAGCCGGCGACGTGACGCCACAGGAATTCGTAGCTGGTGGCCTGTTTGCGGGCGGTCTGCCGGTTGTCGGTGGCGCCGGCGTGGCCACCCTCGAGGTCCTCGTGGTACCAGACGTTCGCCGCCCCGCGGTCGGACATCTTCGCGTACATCTTCCGGGCCTGGACCGGCCCGACCCGGTCGTCGCTCGTCGCCGTCCAGATCAGCGATGCCGGGAACACGGCCTCCGCATCCATCTCGTCGAGCCGGTGCAGGGGCGAGAACGTCCGCACGAAATCCCACTCCTCGGGCACATCCGGGTCGCCGTATTCCGCGATCCACGAGTGCCCCGCGGAGAGCTGCGTGTAGCGGCGCATGTCTAGCAGCGGCACGCCGCACGAGATCGCCCCGAACAGCTCCGGATAGCCGGTCATCATGTTGCCCATGAGCAGCCCGCCGTTGCTGCCGCCCGAGGCCGCCAGGTGTTCCGGGCTCGTGACGCCGCGGCTCACGAGGTCCCGCGCTATCGCCGCGAAGTCCTCGTAGGCGCGGTGCCGGTTCGCCTTCAGCGCGGCCTGGTGCCAGCGCGGACCGTACTCGCCGCCGCCGCGGATGTTGGCGACCACGTACACACCCGTGCGACCGTCGTCGTTCCGGCGGGTCAACCAGGCGCGGCCCACGGCCGCGGAGTACGACGGCGTCAGGCTGATCTGGAAGCCCCCGTAGCCGTTCATGAGGGTCGGGTTGGCGCCGTCAAGCGCAAGGTCCGCCGGGCCGACTTGGAAGTACGGGACGGCGGTGCCGTCGTCGCTCGTGGCGAAGTGCTGCTCGACGCTCAGCCCGTCCGCCTCGAACCGCTCGACCGCCCGCTTCACCGCGGTGAGGCCGGACAGGGCGGGGGCGCCGCCGCCGACGCCCAGCGTGCCGCGCATCAGGGTCGACGGGGTGGTGAACCCGGTGCGCGTGAACCAGAGGTCGTTGCCGGCATGCTCGTCCTCGTCGTCGACCACTCCGACTGCCACCGTCTCGAGCGAGCCGCCCGCGTCGAGCTCGGTGAGCTCCCAGTCGCCGGCGGGGGAGGCGACGAGGACGGCGGAGACGACGTCGCGCAGCACCATCAGCACGAGGTAGTCGCGGGTGAACGCGTACGACTGCAGCGACGTGCGCTCGTCGGGAGTGAAGACCACCCGTACCGCGTGCTCCCCGGCGAGGTAGGCGTCGAGCTCGGCGACGGCCAGGGAGCCGGCGGGGACCAGGGTGCCGGCCGCGTCCCAGTCCGTGCGCGGGCTGAAGAGGACCCACTGGCGGTGCACGTCGACGTCGACGTCGGTCGGGACGTCGATGAGCCGCCACTCGCCGTCCACCTCGACGTGGGCGCGGGAGTGATGGAAGTCGATCATGTCGAACGCGAAGGAGCGCTCGAAGCCCGGCGTGGAGTCCCGGCTGACGACGGCCATCACGTGGTCGGCGGATACCGAGAAGACCTCCGGCGCGTCCGCGGGGTCCACACCCCGTTCGAGGCGGCGGACGGTGCGCGCATACGAGGACTTCGTAACGGTCGGCTGCCCGTCGGCGTCCGGCCCGAAGTCGGTGGCGAGGTAGATGGCGTCCGGCCCCGCCCACGACAGGCTGCTCTTCGCCACCGGGACGTCGAACCCTCCGACGGCCGGGGCCACGAAGGCGCGGTCGACGACGTCGTACTCGCGGATCCGCACGGCGTCGCCGCCGTCGGGGGAGAGCTTGACCAGCGCCCGCCGGTACTCCTGCCCGGGCGCGGGTCGCAGCATCGTCACGCCCGCGTACATCCAGTCGGTTCCCTCCGCGGCGGCGAGGGCGTCGACGTCGAGCAGGATCTCCCAGTCGGGGTCGTCGCGCAGGTACGAGTCCCAGCTCGTGCGCCGCCAGAGGCCCTTGGGGTTCTCAGCGTCACGCCAGAAGTTGTAGTAGAACTCCCCGCGCTTGACGACGCCCGGGATCCGGTCCTCTGCGTCGAGCGCCTCGAGCAGGGAAGCCTCCAGAGCCTCGAAGGCGGGGGTGTGGAGCCAGGCCTCGGTGGCGCTGTTGCGCTCGCGCACCCAGTCCAGCGCCTCGGGTGAATGGATGTCCTCGAGCCACGTGTACGGGTCCGTCTGGTGCGTCGTCTCGGTCATCCGCTCAGTCTAGGGTTCGGCTGGCGCGCTAGGCTGAAGGGGTTGCCGCCGTGTCCATCCGGGACGGCGGCTGAAGTAATTCGACGCGTCAGCATGCCCGGGCCCGGGCAGGGAGGAGCCCCATTGTCCCGCGAGAGGTACGTCGTCACGGTCATCGGGGCGGGCCCGCGCGGCACGTCCGTACTCGAACGCCTGCTGGCGCGCCTCGAGGCCGATCGGCGGGACCGCGAGCTGTCGCCGCACGACGGCGAACCGCGCGCCGAAGGGTCAGCTGCGAGCACGCCCGCCCGCCTCGCGATCCAGATCGTCGAGCCCTACCGGCCGGGCTCCGGTCACGTGTGGTCGAGCGCCCAGTCGCGTCTTTTCCTCATGAACACCCCCGCGATGTATCCGACGGTCGCCCCGCCGCGGGAGGGCGACGGGCCCGGGCTCACGTTCGAGCAGTGGCGCGGGCTCGGCGGCGACGGCGCGGTCCTCGCCCCCGTCGAGCAGCGGGAGCTCGCCGACCTCGGCCCCGGCGACTACCCCTCCCGCGCCCTCTACGGGCGCTACCTCGAGCACGTGCACGACGCCGTCGTCGCCCGCCTGAGCGCCCACCCGGACGTCGAGTCCGTCGAGCACCTCCGCGCGAGCGCCGTCGGCATCGAGCGCCGCAGCGCGGACTACCGGATCGAACTGACCGCACACGACGACGCCGTGCGCACCTCCCGCGGCCGCATCGCCCCCACGGCCGGGCTGAGCGACCGGCGCCCGGGCGCGGCCGGCGTCGACTCCCACGTACCCGAGGCCGTCGCGAGCGACGCCGTCGTGCTGGCCGTGGGGCACGTGCCCGCGGAGCTGAACCCGCGGCAGGCCGCCGCCGGGCGCCGCGCAGAGGAGCTCGGGCTGACCTACCAGGGTCCGAACGTGCCCTCCGACGTCGACTGGGCGGCGTTCCCGGGCGGCGAACCGCTGCTCGTGCGCGGGCTCGGGCTGAACTTCTTCGACGCGCTGGCGCAACTGACCACCGCCCGTGGCGGCGACTTCGTGCCCACCGGCGCCGGGCCGGGCCGCGCGCTCGACTACCGGCGCAGCGGGCGAGAGCCGAAGATCTTCGCCGCGTCGCGGCGCGGGGCGCCGTACCGGGCGAAGGTCGAGGTGCCGGCGTTCGTGCCGCCGAGCGTCGAGCTCGTCTACCTGACCTTCGAACGCGTGCACGCGCTCGCCGCCGCCGGCGCGCCGGGCGAGCCCCGCGGCAAGGTGGGGTTCGACGCGCACATCTGGCCGCTGCTGCACCGCGACGTGCTGCGCACGTACTACCGGGTCGCCGCGCGCGTGGCCCCGGAACGTTTCCGCGACGTCGACGAGTTCCTGGCCCGCCTCGACGTGCTGCTGGACGCGCAGATCCACCCCGAACAGAACGTGCAGGGCACCCCTGTGCACGGCCAGGAGGTCTGGCGCTCGCAGGTCGCCGACCTCGTCGACGACATGGCGCCCGAGGTCGGCTGGCTGGACGTGCCCGCGCTCGGGGCGCCTTTCGCCAAGCGCGGTTTCACGAGCGCGGACGCCTACCAGCAGGCGGTGCTCGAGTATCTGGAGGCCGACGCGGCCGGTTCGGCCGCGGGGGAGGACGACCCGCTGAAGATGGCGATCGGGGCGCTGCACGCCGGCCGCCTGCTGACCAAGCGGCTCGTCGCCGAGTCGCTCATCGACGAGGTCTCGCGCACCGACGAGGTGCAGAAGTGGTTCGAACCGCTCGTCGAGGGCGCGGCCAGCGGCCCGCCCCTGCGGCGCATCGAGGAGCTCGCCGCCCTCGCACGCGCCGGCGTCGTCACCTTCCTGGGGCCGGACCCCGTGTTCACGCTCGATGACGAGGGTGAGTACTCCGGCGTCTTCACCGCCTCCTCACGCTGGGTCGACGCCCCGCCCGTGACCGCCCACCACATGCTCGAGGCGATGATGCCGGCCAACCGCGTCGCGCAGACGGCCTCGCCGCTGCTCAAGCGCCTGCAGTCCGACGGCCTCGCGCGTCCCATCCCGATCCCCACCGAGGACGGCGAGACGGTCCCGGGGCCGGGCTTTGACGTCGTCGGCACCCCGTACCGCCTCGTCGATGCGAGCGGGATCGCCCACCGGTCGATCTTCGTTCTCGGCCTGCAGCTCTCAGGCGTGCAGTGGGGCACCGCGATCGCGGCCGAGGCCGGGGGCTCGTACGACGACGGCGCCCGCACCCTCGCGGATGCGGACGCCGTCGCCGTGGAACTGTTGCGCCTGGCGCGCTAGCAGTCGCCCGCCGGCGCCCACGGTCCCCAGGCGCCACCTGGCGCCTGGTTGCGGCTGTACCACTTCGCCTCGAACGCCCGGCCCTCGAAGACGACGGTCTCGCCGCCGTGGTAGACCGCCGTCGAGGTCCACGCGCTGGCGTCGCCGACGGCGGCGCAAGCGAGGCTCTCGCCCCGTTCGGCCCAGGCTCCGTACGCCCGGCTGCCCGGCTCTTCGCCGCGGGTCCACCAGAGGGCGTCGAACTCGGCGCCCGCGTGCGAGACGGTGTCGCCGGCACGGTACGTCGCGGACTTCTCCCAGGCGGCGGAGGAATTGCCACCGCCGGCTGCGGGAGCCTCGATCCCGACGATCGCCGGGTCGTGGTCGGACGCGCGGTAGGGGTCCGCGGCGTAGAAGTCCGTCACGTTGTTGTTGTAGCGGCTGTACTCGAGCGCGATCGGCTCGTCCGCGTTGATGTCCCACACCGCAGAACCGGTCACGGTCGCGGTTGCCGCTTCGGAACCGAGGATGTGGTCGAGTGAGCCGACCAGCCCGGCGAAGAGGTACGTGTGCTCCGTTTTGGCGCCGAGGTTGGCGTAGCCGGCCTCGTAGAACACCTGCATCGGGTCCTCCTGCGTGTAGGAGTTGAAGTCGCCGGTGAGGAACACCTTCTCGGTGTTCCGCTCCCGCTTCAGCCCGTCCGCGAAGGCCACGAGGGCCTCGGCCTGCCCGACGCGCGCAGCGTTCCAGGCGCCCTGCCCGTCACCCGAGTCGGCGTTGCCGGAGCCGTCTTTCGGGTCCGAGCCCTTCGACTTGAAGTGGTTGACGATGGCCAAGAACCGTGTGTCGGCGTTGCCGTGCTTGGCCTGGAACGCCTGGGCGAGCGGCTCGCGGGCGTTCGAGAAGGCGTCGGAGTCCGTGAGGATCACGGACTCGTCGATCGGCTTGACGGCGGCCTTCTTGAAGATGAACGCCGTGCGGATCACGTCCTCGTCGGCGGGCAGCTCGGCGGGGCTGGGCACGAACGCCCACGCATCCGAGCCGAGGTCCTCGTTGAGCGCGGCAGTCAGGGTCGCGAGCGCGAAGTCGCGGTCCTTGCCGAACGCGGCCGAGTTCTCGATCTCCTCGAGGGAGACGACGTCGGCGCCGAGTGCGTTGATCGCCGCGACGATCTTGGCTTCCTGCCGCGCGAAGTTCTCAGTGTCCGCCGCTCCGCGCGGCCCGTTCGGGTTGCAGCGGTTGGTGGTCACCGGGGCGCCGTCGCGGTCCGTGTACCACGAGCAGTTTCCGCCGAGCTCGTCGACGAATTCGCGACCCGTGGTGGGGAAGTAGTTCAGCACGTTGAAGGAGGCGAGCTTCACGTCGCCGCCGACCTCGGCCGGTGCCTTCGTCCGGGTATCGGAGAACGACGCCGGCACGGCCGGGTGGTCGGCGCCCGTGACCTGCTCCTGCGGCTGGAAGCGCCATTCGCCGAACCCGTAGTGCAGCACGACCGGCGCCGTGAACGTGGCCTCGGCTCCCACTCGGATGGGGGTGTCGGCGTCCAGATACGGAAGGGGGCTGCCCTTCGCGGCGTTGTTGCGCACGTAGTCGGTGGTCGAGCCGTCGTCGAGGGTGATCGAACGCTGGGCGTTCTCGACCGCCACCGCCGTGGCCAGCTCGGACCCGGCGGGCGCGACGTCGGTCGGCTGCGGCAGCAGGCGCTCACCCGCGACGAGGTCGCTCTCGCCGAAGACCAGCCCGACTTCGCCGTACTGGTTCAGGGAGTAGTTGTCGCCGACGTACCAGTCGCCCTCGGGCTGCCAGAGCATCGATTCGAACTTCTCGCGTTCGGTGTCCGCGGCGGGCCACGGCCCGGTCAGGGGTTTGACGGCCTCGGCCGGCTCGTCGAGCACGGAGACGGCCCCGGAGGTGGCGTCGACCTGCGTCAGGTCGTAGTACTCGGTCGCGGTGCCGGTGACCTCGACGTAGTCGTCCACGGCGACCTCGGAGACCAGGGTCGGCGCGTAGACGAACACGCCGTGGCTCGCGCTCGATTCCATGTCGCCGCCGGTGCCGGGGGTCTGGATGAAGAAGCCGTCGAGTCCTCCGGACGGGAACGCCGCCGTGACGACGCCGCGGGTTTTCACGCGCTCGCCGGCAAGGGGAGTGCGCGCGCCCTCGCCCTGGATCTCGGCGATTTCGACCTCGACGGCCGGACCTGAAGGCTCCTCGCCGTCTCCGGGCTCTCCGCCGTCGCCGGGTTCCTCGCCGGCGCCCGTGGAGGACGTCGGCGTGACGGAGCCGCTGAGCTTGAAGTCAGCGGAGTTGTCGTCCGTGTCGACGCCCTCGGCGCGGTTGAGCGACTTCGGGTCCGAGTTGCCGCTCGGGGCGGTCGCGGGCGCGGTCTCGTAGGTGTTCGTCGCACCGTAGCCGAGCACGTCGGCGACGTTCTCGACGCCGATGATCGACCCGGTCGGCAGGGAGAGCCGCGTGTCGGTCTCGGCCAGCACGATCGTGCCCCGGCTGCCCGAGGGGTTGAAACCACCGCCGGCCACCACATCGGCGGTGGGCAGGTCGGCGCCGTTGTCGCCGTTCGAGCCGCCGGAGATCAGGAAGTGGCCGCCCGGGGCGACGGTGCCGGTGAGCTCCGTGAGGCCGTGCGGGGTGGATTCGCCGGTGGCCGAGCGGTACTGCAGGCTCCAGCCGTCGAGGCTGACGGCCTCGTCGGTCGGATTGAAGAGCTCGACGAACTTGTGGGTGTAGGCGGCATTGGCGCTGCCGCCGGAGAGGTAGGCCTCGTTGATGACGACGCCGGCCCCGTCGTCGGCGGTGCCGACCGGGGCAGCCGCTGCGGCCGGGGCGACGAGGGCCGTCGCCAGGAGGGCCGCCGCGAGAGCTGTCGGGCGGGCGAGATGATGTGTGCGCACTGGTTGTTCCTCTGGTGGGGAAGTGTTTAGCAAACGTTTTATACTTCACCAGAATCTCATGAACTGTGCATTGCGTCACGGTTGCCGGCAGATGCACAAGCTCCGCCGGCGCGGCAGAAACGGAGCGCGGCCGGAAACGACGAAGGGAAGCGGCGCCGCTGTGGCGCTGCTTCCCTTCGTTCACGCGGATGGTAAGGGATTTGAACCCTTGGTACGGGGTCGCCGCACACCGGTTTTCAAGACCGGCTCCTTAGGCCGCTCGGACAACCATCCAGAGTCTTAACCTTAGGCGCTGACCGCGATTCTCGCCAAAGCGGTGGACTACCGTGGCAAGGGAAGCACCCCCGCGATCCGAGGAGCACCCGTGAAGAAAACGATGAGGGCCATCGAGTACACCGAGGCCGGAGGGCCGGATGTCATCAACGTGGCCACCCGCCCCGTCCCGCAGCCGGGGCCCGGCGAGGTCCTCATCAAGGTCGCGGCCGCCGGCCTGAACCGGGCCGACGTCGCCCAGCGCCGCGGCGTCTACCCGCCGCCCGCCGGCGAGAGCGACATCCCGGGCCTCGAGGTCTCCGGAACCGTCGTCGAGCGCGGCCCGGGCGTCCAGATCGGGCAGGGGTACGACGACGGCGCCCACGTGTGCGCGCTGCTCGCCGCCGGCGGGTACGCCGAGTACGTCGTGGCGCCCGTCGCGCAGACCGTGCCGGTCCCCGCAGGCGTCTCGCTCGTCGACGCCGCTGGCCTGCCCGAGGCCGCGGCGACCGTCTGGTCCAATCTCGTGATGGAAGCCGGCATCGAGCCGGGGGAACGGCTGCTCGTGCACGGTGCTTCCGGTGGCATCGGCTCGGCGGCGATCCAGATCATGACCGCCTACGGGGTCGACGTGGCCGTCACCGGCAGTACGGCCGGGAAGCTCGAGTACGCGCGCGAGCTCGGCGCCGACGTCGTCATCGACTACGGCGCGGAGGACTTCGTCGAGCGCATCCGCGAGGCGACCAATGACAGGGACGAGCCCGGGGCGGACGTCATCCTCGACGTCGTCGGGGCCAAGTATCTCGAACGCAACGTCGAGGCGCTCGGCACAGGCGGGCGGCTCGTGGTCATCGGGATGACCGGTGGCGCCCGGGCCGAGCTGGACCTCTCCAAACTCATGGCCCGCCGCGGCCGGATCATCGCCACGACCCTGCGCGCCCGCCCTGCCGAGGAGAAAGCGCGGATCATGCAGGAGGTGCGCGAGCACGTCTGGCCGATGATCACGCACAAGCACCTCACCGTGACGACGGACCGGGTGTTCGGCCTGAGTCAGGCACGCGAGTCGCACGAGTACTTCGACTCCGGAGAGCACCGGGGCAAGGTCCTGCTCGTCGTCGACTGAGGCCGGAGGTCGGAGTCGTACCGTGGCAAGATGTACGAATGGGATTCTTCGCTGGTCTGCGCGAGGCCCGCCGCGACGACAAGGAGCTCGGGCAGGGCGTGTGGCGGCGCGCCCACGACCGTTTCGAGCGCGGCCTCGACCGCTTCCATCAGGTCCTCGAGGGGATTGAGGGCGACGAGCTGTACAACGGGCTCGTGACGATCGCCAATGGGCTGGCAGAATTGCAGGGTCCCGTTCGAGACGTGTGCCGACGGGCCCAGGCCGTGAAGCCGAGCGCCGGCAACAACATTCCGGCCGGGGCCGACGTCGTGCACCGCGCGCTGTCCAAGGCGGCGAACGACCTGGCGATGGCCGCCCAGGCGGCCGCCATGGCGCGCCTCGAGGTCGAACCGATCGGCGCCGGCACAACCGGCAACGACCTGCACGCGCTCGAGAACGTGGCCCGCAGAGCCCAGACCGTGGCGGCGGGCGTGCAGGCGGCGCAAGACGCCGTCACGACCCTTAGTTAAGAAACGGTCCAAACCTCGGCGCGTTTCGTTTTATTCCCGCGCGGCCGTCGTGTCCGCGGTGGGCGATCATGCCTGTTGCCCCAGCGAACCGGGTGGCAGGATGAGTGAATGACTACTTATGAGTCCCCACTTCAGAAGTTCACTGACGGAAACGCGATCCCGCAGCTCGGCTACGGCGTCTGGCAGGTCGAGGACGACGTCGCGGAGAAGGTCGTGGCCGCGGCTTTCAAGGCCGGCTACCGCCACATCGATACCGCGATGATCTACGGCAACGAGGCGGGCGTCGGCCGCGCGATCGCCGCCTCGGGGCTGCCGCGCGAGGAGCTGTTCATCACCACCAAGCTGTGGAACGGCGACCAGGGTTACGAGGAGACGCTCGCAGCGTTCGACGCGTCGCTCGAGCGCCTGGGTCTGGACTACGTGGACCTCTACCTGATCCACTGGCTGACTCCCAAGGCCGGCAAGTACGTGGAGACCTGGAAAGCGCTCGTCGAGCTGCAGAAGTCCGGCCGCGTGAAGTCGATCGGCGTCTCCAACTTCACGGTCGAGACGCTGCGGGAGATCGAGGAGGCCACCGGTGTGGTCCCCGCGATCCACCAGGTCGAGACCCACCCGTACTTCCCGCAGGCCGAATTGCGCGAGTACGAGGCCGCCAAGGGCATCGTGCACGAGTCGTGGTCTCCACTGGGCAACAACTCGGACCTGCTCGGCGAGTCGGCGCTCGCCGCCGTCGCCGAGAAGCACGGCGCAACGCCCGCCCAGGCCGTCATTGCCTGGCACCTGGCGAAGGGGAACGTCGTCATCCCGAAGTCGGTGACCCCGGAGCGCATCGTGCAGAACTGGGAGTCCCTCGGGGTCACCCTGGACGCTGACGACATCGCCGCGATCGACGCGCTGGACAAGGGCGCCGAGGGGCGCATCGGCGGGGACCCGGCCGAGGCCGACTACCGCTAGCAGCAGCTCTTCGCCCCCGGCCGACCGGCCGGGGGCGGGAAACAGAAAACGGCCGATCCGCGATGCGGATCGGCCGTTGCTCTGAGCCTCGTATCAGAATCGAACTGATGACCTTTTCATTACGAGTGAAACGCTCTACCGACTGAGCTAACGAGGCCTGTGGGCTTTGCTTCCCACGAGCGTCTACTTTATAGGAGATTTCGAGCCGAGGTCAAAACGAGCGCCTCCCGGCCCGTGGTCAGCAGACCTTGGCCGGTTCGGGCGCTTCGCCGTCGAGGAGGAACCCGTCGACGACGCGGGTGACGCAGTCGTTGCTGCGGCCGTAGGCCGTGTGCCCGGCCCCGTCGTACGTCAGCAGGTGCACGTTGGAACGGTCCTCGCCGGCGAGCTGGTCCGCGAGGGCCTGAGACCACTCGTAAGGCGTCGCGGGGTCGCCCGTTGTCCCGACCACCAGCGCCTCGGAGTTCTCGTTCAACGGCTCAGCCGGGCCCAGCTTGCCCACGGGGTCGGCGGGCCAGTCCGCGCAGGAGAGGCTCCCGCCCAGGTACCAGCCGATGGTCGGCGAGATGTCGTCCAGCGTCCGATCCAGCTCCGCACCGGAGAGCGCCGGCTCCGGGTAATCGAGGCAGTTGATCGCCGTGAACGCGTCCCAGGAGTTGTCCGCGTACGTGCCATCGTCGAGGCGGCCCGACCGGGCGTCAGCCATGGACATGAGCGCCTCCGGGTCGCCTTCCTCCAGGTCCATGAGCCCGGCGACCATCGAATCCCACCAGCCGTCGTCGTACATGGGCAGCAGGAGCGCGTTGGCCAGTTCGTGGTCGTCGAACCGGCGGCCGTCAGCGGTCGTCATCGGGTCCTGCCCCAACCGGTCCATGATCTTCTCGAGTTCGGCCAGACCCGCCTCGCCGCCGCCGTCGACCGGGCAGTCCCGGATGTCATCGCACCAATCGACCCATTCGCGCACCGCCTGCTCGAAGCGCTGGGCCTGCCCCGTGGTGACCTGATCGATGCCGAGCATCGGGTTCATGGCCCCGTCGAGGACCATACGCCCGACGTTTTCGCCGAACCGGTCCGAATAGGCCGCGCCGAGCTTGGTGCCGTAGGAGAAACCGAGGTAGTTCAGGCGCTTGTCGCCGACGGCGGCGCGCAGGATGTCCAGGTCGCGGGCGGCGCTGCCGGTGTCCAGATGGGGGAGCACCCGTGCGTTGGCCTCGGCGCACAGCGCGCCGAGCTGCCCGATGCTCAGGGAATCCCCCGCGCGGGAGGCGTCGAGCTGAGCGTCGGAGCGGCATTCGACGGGGGCGGAGCGGCCCACGCCGCGCGGATCGAACCCGACGAGGTGGAATTTCTCGCGCAGCGACGACGAGAACGTGGTGGATCCGGAGTTCTTCACGAGGTCGACCCCGGACGCGCCGGGCCCGCCGGGGTTCACGAACAGCGAGCCGCGGGGCATGAGCGCCTTCTGCCGGATGACGGCGATCGAGATGCGTTCCTCGTCGGGGGCGTCGTAGTCGAGCGGCACCTCGATCTCGGCGCACTCGAGTCCGCTTTCGCCTTCGCACGGTTCCCACTGCGTGGACTGCTCGTAGTAGTCCTCGAGGGCGTCGGGGACGGGGGCGGCGTACGTCTCGTCGGCGCCCGGCGCGGGCGGTGTACACGAGGTCGTCAGCGCCAGGGCCGCGATCGCCGCCACCGCCCGGATGAACGCGCCGCGCGGGCGGAGAACGGTGCGACGGGGAGGGGTACTGCCAGTGCTCATGCGGCGTGTGCGCTCCTGACGGGAGTTGACGTTCCGGTCTGATCCGCGGCGTGCCGGGCCGCGGCCCGCGCCGGTCAGGACCGGCGTGGGATCAGGCCCGCCATGAGCGCTTCCATCGCGATGAGCGGCGTGACGTTGGCTGCGATCCGCTGCCTCGCCCGCGAGATCAGGTCGATCCTGCCCAGCGTATCCGTTGGCGTCCCACGTGCCGCGTACGCGCGCAGCGGTTCGCCGAGATAGTCGTTGACCAGTTCGGTTTCCGCACCGAGCTGGATCACCAGCACGTCCCGGTAGACGGTCGTCAGATCGATGAGCGAGCGGTCCAGGGAATCGCTGATTCCGCGCCGGGCGCGCCGCTTGGCGCTCTCCTCGACCTGCTTGAACTGGCTCCGCAGCTGCGGGGGCACGACGGCGTCCGGCTCGAGGCCCAGCGTCTCGCGCAGCGCGGCCGTCTCGGCATCGGCGCGTTCCTGCGCTGACGAGGAGGCCTCCGTCGTCGAGATCTCCACGATCTCGCCGGCCGCGCGGACAGCGTCCGAGACGGAGCGCAGCCGCAGCGGCAGCTTGACGGTCGTGTCGCGGCGCAGGCGCGCCTCCTCGCTGCGGGCCAGGCGCCGCGCGACGCCGATGTGGGACTGGCTGATGCGCGCAGCGAATTCGGCCTGCTCGGCGGTGAGGTGGTCGCGGCGGACCAGGAGGTCGGCCACGGCCTCGCGGCTGGGCACACGCAGGCTGACCGGCCGGCAGCGGGAGCGGATGGTCACGAGCACGTCGGCCGGGCTCGGGGCGCACAGGATCCAGATGGTGTGCGGGGGCGGCTCCTCGATCGCCTTGAGCAGCACGTTGGTTGTGCGCTCGGCCATGCGGTCGGCGTCTTCCATGATGATGATCCGCCACCGTCCGCCCGAGGGCCTGGCCTGAGCCTTGGCGATCAGCTCGCGCACGTCCGCAATCGCGTAGGTGACGTTCTCAGTGGTCACCATGGCCACGTCCGGGTGGCTGGAGGCGGCGACCAGCCGGCAGTTCTTGCACGTGCCGCAGCCGGTCCCGGCGTCGCACTGGAGCGCTGCGGCGAAGGCCCGCGCCGCGTTCGAGCGCCCTGAGCCCGGCGGGCCGGTGAACAGCCACGCGTGGGTCGGGTTTCCGCCCTCGACCGCGCGCGAGAGCTGCGCGACCGCGTGCTCCTGCCCCGGTAGCTCGTCCCAGACGCTCATGCTCGCGCCTTCCCGCCCAGGAGGGCGTCGACGCGGTCCGCGATGCGCGCCGCGAGCTCGTCGATGCCGGCCGCGGCGTCGAGCACGAGGTAGCGACCGGGCTCGGCGGCGGCGAGGTCCAGGAAGGCCCGGCGGTTGCTCGCGTGAAAATCGTCCGGCTCGGACTCCAGCCGGTCCTCGGCGCCGGAGGCTGCGGTGCGACGGCGCCGCCCGGACGCCGCGTCCACGTCCAGGAGCACCGTCAGATCCGGCAGCAGCGAACCCGTGGCCCAGCGGTTGATCATCAGCACGTCGTCGACGCCGAGGCCGCGGCCGACACCCTGGTAGGCGACTGAGGAATCGACGTAACGGTCGCAGACGACGACGGCGCCTGACGCCAACGCGGGCCGGATGACCTGATCGACGTGGGCCGCGCGGGAGGCGGCGAACATGAGCGCTTCGCACCTGGCGTCCACGGTGCCGTGCCCGTGGTCGAGGATGAGGCCGCGCAGCTTCTCGCCGATCTCGGTGCCGCCGGGCTCGCGGGTGCGCAGGACGGAGCGGCCTGTCCGGCCGAGGTGTTCGGCGAGCCGGGCGGCCTGCGTCGACTTGCCCGCGCCGTCCCCGCCCTCGAACACGATGAAGGCGCCGAGGCCGTCGGGTCCCGGGGCCGCCGGGGCGGGGGTGTTCGGAGGAATCTGGTGCTGCTGGCTCACCCGTCCAGCCTATCCGCAAAAATTCTGCCGAGGCGGTCTTCTCATTGCGTTGTGGAGAACCCGCGCCGCTAGTCTTCTGTACATGATTGAGCCAGCTTCCCCCGCCCCGCATGAGCCCGCTCGCGGCCTGGCGGCCGACAGCCTCGTGGTCTCCCTCGGCCGGCCACCCCATGAGACCGACGCGCCCGTGAACCCACCGATCGTGCTCTCCTCGACGTTCCACGGCCTGGGCGGCGCGGGCTCGGGGGAGAAGGGGTACGCCCGCTTCACCAACCCCACGTGGGACCCGCTCGAGGAGGCCCTCGGGACGCTGGAGGCGTGCACTCTGCCCGGGCTCGTCTTCGCCTCGGGTATGGGTGCGATCGCCGCCGCCATGTCGCTCATGCCGCAGAACGGGACGCTCGTCATGCCCCGGCACAGCTACAGCGGCTCGCTCTCGATCGTCCAGGACCTGGAAACCCGTGCCGGGCTCACGATCCGGCACGCGGACGTCGCCGACACCGAAGCGACGATCGCGCTGCTCGACGGCGCCGATATGCTCTGGATCGAGAGTCCGACCAATCCGATGCTCGAGGTCGCGGACCTGCCCGCCCTCGTCGCCGCCGCCAAGGAGCGCGGCGTGCTCACCGTCGTCGACAACACCTTCTGCACCCCGCTGCTGCAGCAGCCCCTGGAGGTTGGGGCCGACGTCGTCGTGCATTCGGCGACCAAGTACCTGGGCGGCCATTCCGACGTCGTCATGGGCGCCGTGGTGACCGGAAGCACGGAACTGCGCGAGCGGCTGCACACCTACCGGACCCTGCACGGGGCGATCCCGGGCCCCTTCGAAACCTGGCTGACCCTGCGCGGGCTGCGCACGCTCGCCGTGCGCACGGAGCGCTCGCAGGCCAGCGCCCACGTGCTGGCCGCCCGGCTCGCCCGGCACGAGGGCATCGCCCGCGTCCGCTACCCGGGGCTGGCGTCCGACCCGGGGCACGCCCGGGCCCGCACGCAGATGCGCGGCTTCGGCTCGATCGTCTCGTTCGAGGTCGACCCGGCCTTCGCCGGGCTCAGGCACGACGACGGCGCCGCCGCCGACGCGGTCATGGCCGGTCTGCGCCTGTGGACTCCGGCCACGAGTCTCGGCGGGGTGGAATCGCTCGCCGAGCGCCGTCGTCGCCACGCGGCGGAGCCGGGCAGCGTCCCGCCGGGCCTCATCCGACTGAGCGTCGGGATCGAAAACGTCGAGGACCTGTGGGCCGACCTCGCCCAGGCGCTCGAGGCCGCGCGCGCCGAGAGCGGCGCGGCGGCGCCGGCGTCCTAGACTGGACGATATGGAACTGGCTTACATGATCGAACAGTCCCTCTACCGGGGTCTGGCCGTCGCCGGCCTCGCGCTGGCGCTGTGGGCGCTCGTCGACGCGCTTCGTCACCCGGGTGAGGCCTACCTCCGCACGGGCAAGCGGTCCAAGGGCTTCTGGGGCGGGCTCAACGCCGGCGCCGCCCTCTTCTGCTTTTTCGGCGTCATGGGCGGCGGCGCGGGGCTCTTCCAGCTCGTCGCGGCGTGCGTCGCCGCCGTGTACCTGGCCGACGTGCGCCCGGCGCTCTCCGGCAAGGGCGGCGGCTCCTTCAACTTCTGACGGGCGCCCCGCCGTTCCGCGCGTCACAACTCGGCGCGCGGCGGTGCGGGATCGGTAGGATGAGAGCATGACTTACACCCTGATCCTGCTGCGTCACGGCCACAGTGAGTGGAATGCCAAGAACTTGTTCACCGGTTGGGTGGACGTCGATCTCAACGACCAGGGGCGCGCTGAGGCCGCCCGCGGCGGCGAGCTCCTCACTGCGAACAACGTCCTGCCGGACGTCCTCTACACGTCGCTGCTCAAGCGCGCTATCAACACCGCGAACATCGCCCTCGACAAGGCGAACCGCGGCTGGATTCCGGTCCAGCGCGACTGGCGCCTCAACGAGCGCCACTACGGCGCGCTGCAGGGCAAGGACAAGGCCCAGACCCTCGAGGAATTCGGCGAGGAGCAGTTCATGGAGTGGCGCCGCTCGTACGACACCCCGCCGCCCGCCATCTCAGACGACTCCGAGTTCTCCCAGTTCGGCGACCCGCGCTACGCCGACCTCGGCGACGACGCCCCGCGCACGGAGTGCCTCAAGGACGTGCTCGAGCGCATGCTCCCGTACTGGGAGTCGGACATCAAAGCCGACCTCACCGCTGGCAAGACCGTTCTGGTCACCGCCCACGGCAACTCGCTGCGGGCGCTCGTCAAGCACCTCGACGGCATCTCCGACGAGGACATCGCCTCCCTGAACATCCCGACCGGCATCCCGCTGGTCTACGAACTCGACGAGGACTTCAAGCCGCTGAACCCGGGCGGCACTTACCTCGACCCCGACGCCGCGGCCGACGCCATCAAGGCCGTCGCCAACCAGGGCCGCAAGTAGGCCCGGCCGCGCCAGCGGCCGACAAAAAGGGCTCCGCCCCCGCGAACCGCGGGGGCGGAGCCCTTTTTCGTCTGACGCCCGTGGACGACGCCGGTGCCGCTACTCGAGCTGCGGCTCCCACTCACCGGTGACCAGGTAGTTCACCTTGCGGGCGACGGAGACGCCGTGGTCGCCGTAGCGCTCCATGTAGCGGCTGGCCAGCGTGACATCCGTCGTCGTCGGGGCGTCCTGGTTCCAGTCGTCAGCGGCGATCGCCCGGAAGACGCCGGCGTGCAGCTCGTCGATCTGCTTGTTCAGGTCGATGATCTCCGCGGCCAGGTTCAAATCGCGCGTCGCGAGCAGCTCGCCGACCTTGTTGGCGATCCGGATGTTCAGGTCGGCCATCTGATCGAAGGTCCCCGTCATCGATTCCGGCAGGACCTTGTCCGGGAAGCGCAGCCGGGTGAGCTGGGCGATGTGCCGGGCGAGGTCGCCCATGCGCTCGAGCGAGGCGCTCATGCGCAGCGAGCCGACGATCATCCGGAGGTCGGATGCGACCGGGCCCTGCAGGGCCAGGATGTCGATCGCGTGCTCGTCGAGCTTGTTCTGCAGGAAGTCGACGCGGGCATCAGCGGCGATGACCTCCTGGGCCTGCTCCGTGTCGGCGTTGGAGAAGGACTCGTACGCGCGCTCCATCGCCTCCGCGACGAGCTTCGACAGGTTGATCAGTTCTTCGCCAATGGTCTGGAGCTCAGCCTGGAATACCTTGCGCATGCTGTCGTCCTTTCATGTCTGCCATCCGGCCCGACAGAGGTGGGAAGGCGGTCTCGTTCAGTTGTTCACATTGACACTACTAAGTAAACCGCGTTCTCTCGGCAAGTGAACGTTGGATGAATCAGCGCGGCGGGAAACGGAACCGTCGGCGAGCACCTCCGGCCACGGCCTAAGCTGGTGGACGTGAATGATCCGTTGTGGCTGGTAATCGCAGGACTCGTGGGCCTCCTGTTGGGCGTCTTCGGCCTCGTCGCGTACCGCGCCAGCCAGCGACGACGGCTCGTGCTGCCCGAGGTGCTCGAGCCGACGCTGCCGGAAGGCACCGCCGAGGTCCTCTCGATCGTCGGTCGCGCATTCGTCGTCGTCGACGAGGTCGACGGCGTCGTCCGCGCCAATCCTGCCGCCTACGCTTACGGGCTGGTCCGCGGGCATACCGTCGTGCACCAGCAGCTGCTCGATCTGGCCGCGCGTGTTCGCGCCGACGGTGTCATCGAGGAGAAGCAGTTCGAACTCCCGCGCGGCCCGCTCGGCCAGGGGGCGATCGTCGTGCACGTGCGCGTCGCCCCGCTCGCGGACCGGTACGTGCTCGTGTTGGCGGACGACCGCACGGAGATCACCCGCACGGAGGCCATCCGCAACGACTTCGTCGCGAACGTCTCCCACGAGCTGAAGACGCCGGTCGGCGCCATCTCCCTGCTCTCGGAGGCCATCGAGGACGCGGCCGGGGACGAGGTCGCGGTCAAGCGCTTCACGAAGCGACTGCACAAGGAGTCCATCCGGCTGGCCGCGCTTGTGCAGGACATCATCGAGCTCTCGCGGCTGCAGGGCACCGACGTCGTCCTGCAGGGGCGGCCCGTCGAACTGGGCCGCATCATCAGCGAGGCCGTCGACCGCAACCATCTCACCGCTGAGGGCAAGAACATCACGGTCACCGTCGGCGGGGCGAGCGACGTCGTCGTGCACGGCGACCCAGACCTGCTGATGACCGCGTTCCGGAACCTGATCGACAACGCCATCCGCTACTCGCCGGAGGGCACCAAAGTCGGAGTCGGCGTGCGCGTGCGCAACGGGCTCGTACAGGTCTCCGTCACGGACCAGGGCCCGGGCATCGGGCAGGACGACCAGGAACGAATCTTCGAGCGCTTCTACCGCGTCGACGCGGCGCGTTCGCGCCAGACCGGCGGCACGGGGCTCGGACTGAGCATCGTCAAACACGTGATGTCGAACCACGGCGGCGAGGTGACCGTCTGGTCGCAGCCCGGCCAGGGGTCGACGTTCACGGTGCGGCTGCCGCTCTACGAAGAAGCGACACCGTCCGACGGCCCGCCGTCGGACGCCGAGACCACCGGCGCCGAGAGCGCCTAGGAACTAGAGGAGACCATATGACGCGGATTCTGGTTGTCGAGGACGAGGAGTCGTTGAGCGACCCGTTGTCCTACCTGCTGGAGAAGGAGGGCTTCGAGGTCCAGGTCGTCGACAACGGCCTCGATGCCGTGACCGAATTCGATCGGGCCGGCGCGGACCTCGTGCTGCTCGACCTGATGCTGCCCGGCCAGTCCGGGACCGAGGTCTGCCGCCAGCTGCGCCAGCGTTCAAGCGTCCCGGTCATCATGCTCACAGCCAAGGATTCCGAGATCGACAAGGTCGTGGGGCTCGAGCTGGGGGCCGACGACTACGTGACCAAGCCCTATTCGTCCCGGGAGCTCGTGGCCCGGGTCAGGGCGGTGCTGCGCCGCCAGGGCGAGCCCGACGAGCTCATGACGAACACCGTGCAGGCCGGCCCGGTGCGGATGGACGTCGAGCGCCACGTCGTGAGCGTCTCCGGCGAACGGGTCTCCTTCCCGCTCAAGGAGTTCGAGCTCCTGGAGATGCTGCTGCGCAACTCCGGCCGTGTGCTCACGCGCGGTCAGCTCATCGACCGGGTCTGGGGTTCGGACTACGTGGGCGATACCAAGACCCTCGACGTGCACGTCAAGCGCCTGCGCTCGAAGATCGAGCCGGACCCCTCGAGTCCGGTGCATCTCGTGACCGTTCGCGGCCTCGGCTACAAATTCGAGGCCTGACGCCGGCGGTGAAAAGGAAAGGCTGCGGCCCCGGGACGTCCCGGGGCCGCAGCCTTTTCGCTTGTCTGCTTCTACGGTGGTCCTAGTGGCCGCCGTCCTCTTTTTCTTCGTGCTTGAGGTGCTCGACGGTGCCGTCCTCGTAGCCGCCCGGCAGGTACTGGCGGTACTCCGGGAGTGCCCCGTTGATCACGGGTACGGACTGCTCGACGCTCTCCCCGTCCACGGTCACCGTGACGGCAGTGTGGGCGCCCGGCTCTTCGCCGGAGGAGGGGATGATGGTCTTGTTGGCGTCGTCTTCCAGCTTGGTCACGGAACCGCCCGCGACGGCGATGGAAACGGCCGTACCGTCGACATTCAGGTTCACGCGGGTGTTGCTCTCGCCATTGTTGACGAGGCTTCCCAGCACGCGGGCCTCTTCGTCAGCCGCGTTGGTGACGATCATGAGATTGCGGACCTCGAGGTCGCCGGCAGTGAAGACCACGCCGTCGCTCGGTGCGTACTTGTCGGCGGTCGCCTGGTCGTTGATCGCGCCGCAGCTGGTGGCGCTCAGGGCGACGACGGCGAGGGCGGCGGTGGCCAGAGCACGGCGTCCGCGGATCTTCTGTGCGGTGATCACTGCACAAACTCCTCATCAAGTTCGAATCGGGATGTTCATGTCACTGCAGGCTGCGCCCGTGGTGACGGCATTCGAAGCAATCCTACTCGGAAAGTGCCCCAAACTTTTACTCGCCGTCGAAGTGGCACCGGAGCGCGGACTGCCGGACCTGCCGGGGCGGCGGCCAACCGTGGCCTACCGGCCCGTAGGAACCGCCCGTGTGTTACGCGGAGGTGAATTATGACGTGTCTGGGCGCCGATGTGCTGCAACTCGCCGAATTATCAAACGGATGCGTGATAAACTAGTGGACGGGAAAGGGGATTATCCGAAAATGGTTTTTGAGGTTGGCGAGACGGTAGTTTACCCCCACCACGGGGCTGCACGGATCGAAGAGATCAAGATGCGGACCATCAAGGGCGAGGAGAAGATGTACCTCAAGCTCAAGGTCGCCCAGGGCGATCTGACGATTGAGGTTCCGGCGGAGAACGTTGACTTGGTGGGCGTTCGTGACGTCGTCGACCAGGACGGTCTGGACGATGTGTTCGATGTCCTGCGCGCGGAGTTCACGGAAGAACCGACGAACTGGTCCCGTCGGTACAAGGCGAACCTGGAGAAGCTGGCCTCCGGTGACGTCATCAAGGTGGCCGAGGTCGTCCGCGACCTGTGGCGCCGCGAGAACGATCGTGGCCTGTCGGCCGGCGAGAAGCGCATGCTCGCCAAGGCCCGGCAGATCCTCATCAGCGAACTGGCCCTGGCCAAGAAGCTGGACGAGGGCAAGGCCGAGAGCATGCTCGACGAGGTCCTCGCTTCCTAGGGCCTCGCCCAGGAAGGCGGAGGTACCGCGTCCCGCGATATCAAGCAGCCCGTTCACCGAGAGGTGGGCGGGCTGTTCTGCTGCCCGGGCCCGATAGGGTTTGATCGTGCCCACAACACCTCCAATGCAACACAGCGACTCCCCGCGCGGCGGCCGCACCGCCGTCGTCCTCGTGGCCGCCGGCAGCGGCACCCGCCTCGGCCGGGCCATGCCCAAGGCAGCGGTCCCCGTCGCCGGCGTGCCGATGCTCGAGCGCGCCATCGCGTCCGTCGCGGCAGCGCTGCCCGAGGCGCAGATCGTCGCCGTCCTCCCCGCGGGCCACGCCAGCCTGTGGCAGCTGTGCGCATCGATCGCGGCGGCCCCGCACGACGACGGCGCCCCCCGCCCGCATCTCGTCGCCGTCGCGGGCGGCGCCACACGCAATGACTCGGTTCGAGCAGGGCTTGCGGCCATCGGCGACGCGGTCCACGTCCTCGTGCACGACGCGGCGCGCTGTCTGACCCCGCCGGAGGTGTTTGCTGCCGTCGCCGACGCCCTGGCGGCCGGCGCCCGCGCCGTGGTGCCCGCGCTGCCCGTCGTCGACACGATCAAGGCCGTCCGGGCGGCGCCCGATGCATCGATCGCGGCCGAGGCCGTCGCATCGACCCCGCCGCGCAGCGGGCTGCGCGCGGTGCAGACGCCGCAGGGCTTCCGCCGCGACGTGCTCGTCGCGGCGCAGCGGCAGGTCGCCGCGTGGCCGGCGGCGCGCGCGGAGACCGTCACCGACGATGCCCTGCTCATGGAGATGCTCGGCGAAGATGTCTACCTCGTGCCGGGCGACGAGCGGGCCCTGAAGATCACCACGGAACTGGACCTGATGCTCGCGGAGGCGTTGATCGCCGCGGGGGAGGAGCACGCATGAACAAGCCCGTCATCCCACGAACCGGCGTCGGCGTCGACGCGCACGCCTTCGCGACCGCGGAGGATCGCCCGATGATGCTCGCCGGCCTGCACTGGCCGGGCGAGCGCGGCCTCGCCGGGCACTCGGACGCGGACGCCGTCGCGCACGCCGCGTGCGACGCGCTGTTCTCGGCCGCCGGCATCGGCGACCTCGGAACCCACTTCGGAACCTCCCGCCCGGAGTTCGCGGGTGCCTCCGGGGCGACCCTGCTCGCCGAGGCCGCACGCCTCGTCCGCGCGGCCGGCTTCGAGATCGGGAACGTGGCCGTGCAGTTCGTAGGCAACCGGCCGAGGTTCGGGCCGCGCCGCGAGGAGGCCAACGCCGCTCTCAGCGCTGCGGCCGGGGCGCCCGTCACGGTGACCGCGACGACGTCGGACGGTCTCGGCTACGAAGGCGGCGGCGAGGGCATCACCGCGTACGCCTCCGCGCTCGTCTACACGGCCTGAACCGGCCCGCCCGCCCGGCGCTTGGGTGGGCTAATCTTGTGCGGTGAGCATGCGATTCTACGACACCAGCCAGGCCAAGGTCCGCGACTTCACCCCGCTCTCGCCGGGGCGCGTAGGCCTCTACTACTGCGGTGCCACCGTTCAGGGGATGCCGCACGTGGGCCACGTGCGATCGGCCATCGCCTTCGACATTCTCGCCCGCTGGCTCGAGTACCGCGGGCTCGAGGTCACGGTCGTGCGCAACGTCACCGACATCGACGACAAGATCCTCGAGAAGTCCGCGGCCTCCTTCGCCGAGGGGTTCGACGCCCCGGCTGACTACCGTGAGCGCGAGGAATGGTTTGCGCTCGCGTACCGGTTCGAACAAGAGTTCCTGCGCGCCTACGACACCCTCGGCGTCCGGCGCCCGACCTACGAACCGCGCGCGACCGGGCACATCACCGAAATGCACGAGCTGATCGTCGAGCTCATCGAGCGCGGCCACGCCTACCCGGCCCTCGACGATTCGGGGGACGTCTACTTCGACGTCCGCTCGTGGGCCGGCTACGGTGAGCTCACCCGCCAGAAGGTTGACGACCTGCAGGACGCCTCGGATGCCGATCCGCGTGGCAAGCGCGACCCGCGGGATTTCGCCCTCTGGAAGGGGCACAAGGCCACCGACCCGCAGAGCGCGTCCTGGCCGAGCCCGTGGGGCCGTGGCCGCCCGGGCTGGCATCTCGAGTGCTCGGCCATGGCCGGCAAGTACCTGGGCAGCGCTTTCGACATCCACGGCGGCGGTCTGGACCTGCGCTTCCCGCACCACGAGAACGAGCTCGCCCAGTCACGGGCCGCCGGGGGCGACTTCGCGAACTTCTGGATGCACAACGGCATGGTCACCTACGAGGGCGAGAAGATGTCGAAATCCATCGGCAACACCATCTCCCCGGCCGAAATGCTCGCGATGGCCGAGCCGCGCGTGGTCCGTTACTTCCTCGGCCAGGCGCACTACCGCTCCCAGCTCGACTACCGGCCCACCTCCCTCGAGGAGGCGACCGCCGCCGTCGAACGGATCGACACCTTCGTGCGCAACGCCCGCTCCCTGACCGGGAACGACGGCGCGGCGACCGAGGTGCCAGTGGAGTTCTCGGCCGCGATGGACGACGATCTCAATGTCCCCCAGGCGCTCGCGGTCCTGCACGAGCGCGTGCGCGCCGGGAACACGGCCCTCGCCGCGGTGGACGCATCAGCGGTGACCACTGCGCTGGGGACGGTGCTCGCGATGACGGAGGTCCTGGGCCTCGACGACGTCGCCACAGCCGGAGCCGCCGGGGATCCGGCGGCGTCCGCCGCGCTCGAGTCGCTCGTCGCGGCGCAGATCGAGGCGCGGGCGCAGGCGCGGGCCGCCAAGGACTGGGCGGCCGCCGACGCGATCCGCGACAACCTCGCAGCGGCGGGGGTCGTCGTGGAGGATTCGGCGGGCGGCGCGCGCTGGACGCTGGCTCCCTAGCTCAAGTTCTCAAGACGATTTGGTCGGAGCGGTAAAATGGGCCTTGGTGGACACCACGGTCCAACCGTGATCGACCCCCAGATTTCTAGCCACGAGGAATGACACCATGGCAACAGGCAAGCGTCCCGGCGCCGTCCGCAAGTCGAAGAAGGGCCCGTCCGTCGGTACCGGCGGCCACGGACGGAAGAAGCTCGAGGGCAAAGGCCCCACTCCCAAGGCGGAGGACCGGACCTACCACAAGGCGCACCGCACCAAGCAGCTGGCCGAGAAAGCTGCCGCCGGCCGCGGCGGCCGCGGTCGTTCCCGCGTCTCGGAGGAGTTCGTGACCGGTCGTAATTCGGTCCTCGAGGCCCTGCGCACCAACATCCCGGCGAAGACGCTCTACATGGCGACGCGGATCGACGTCGACGACCGTGTGCGCGAGGCGCTCAAGCTGGCCGCCGAGCAGGGCATCGCCGTGCTCGAGACCAGCAAGCCGGAGCTCGACCGGATGACCGAAGACGCCGTGCACCAGGGTCTGGCCCTGCAGATCCCGCCGTACGAGTACCCGGACGCCGTCGACCTGGTGACCGAGACCGTCGAGCGCTCCGCCCGCGGCCACATCGCCAGCAAGCCCCTCTTCGTCGCGCTCGACGGCATCACCGACCCGCGCAACCTAGGCGCGATCGTCCGCTCCGTCTCGGCCTTCCGGGGCCACGGCGTGATCGTGCCCGAACGCCGCAGTGTCGGCATGACCGCGTCCGCGTGGAAGACCAGCGCCGGCGCAGCGGCCCGCGTGCCCGTGGCCCGCGCGACCAACCTGACCCTCGCCTTGAAGGAGATGAAGGCCCAGGGCGTTTTCGTCATCGGCCTCGACGGCGGCGGCGACATGGAGCTGCCGGGCCTCGAGCTCGCGACGGAGCCGCTGTGCATCGTCGTCGGCTCGGAGGGCAAGGGCCTCTCGCGCCTCGTCCGCGAAACATGCGATGCCATCGTCTCCATCCCGATCGACTCGGCGATGGAGTCCCTCAACGCGTCCATGGCCGTCGGCATCTCCCTCTACGAAGTCTCGCGCCGACGCAACGGCTAGCGAGCTGCGGCGCACCGTCGTCGCATCCTCGATCATCAAGGCGGTTTCTATGGCACAGCCCAGCGCTGATGTCCCGGTGTCACTGCAGAACGCGGGAAGCGGCCCCGGCCATTTCTCGCGACCGTTCCCGCGCGGCGTCGCGGCGAACGTCCCCGGGCTTCCACGGGTGGACGACGCCGTCAACGTGGCGGTGTTCGCCCCCGAGCTCGAAGCCGTGGACGTCTGGTTCACGGATCCCTTCGGCGAGCTGACGCGTGCCAAGCTCTTCGACAAGACCGACGGCGTGCACCATGGCGTGGTCGAGGGGCTGCGCCCCGGCGCCCGCTACGCGTTCTGGGAGCACGATGTGGAGCACCCGGAGAACGGTCAACTTCTCGTCGATCCGTACGCTCGCGCTCTCGAAGAGCACGACGACGGCACCTTCTGGGGCGTGTTCGTCGCTGAGCGGGACTTCGACTGGGGATCCGTGACGCGGCCCCACGTGCCGTGGCGCGACACCGTCATCTACGAGGCCCATGTCAAGGGTCAGACGATGCTGCACCCCGACGTGCCCGAGGACCTGCGCGGAACCTATGCCGGGTTCGCGCACCCCGCGATGATCGAGCACCTGAAGTCCATCGGCGTCACGACCGTGGAACTGCTCCCGATCCATTTCCACATCGACGAGCCCCACCTGCAGGAGATGGGTCTGCCCAACTACTGGGGCTACAACACACTCGGCTACTTCGCCCCGCATCAGGCGTACGCCACGGCGGCTGCTCAGGCGGCCGGCCCGCAGGCCGTGCAGGACGAGCTCAAGGGCATGATCAAGCTCTTGCACGCGGCCGGCATCGAGGTCGTGCTCGACGTCGTCTTCAACCACACCGCTGAGGGCGGGCAGAATCAGCAGGCACTCTCGTGGCGCGGCCTCGCGGACCGCCACTACTACCGCCACAGCGAAGACGGCTCCTACTTCGACACCACCGGGTGCGGCAACACCCTCGATTTCAACGAACCGGCCGTGATCCGCCTGGCGATGGATTCGCTGCGTTACTGGGTCGACGAGTTCCACATCGACGGGTTCCGCTTCGACCTGGCGGTCTCGCTCGGCCGCGATACCGACAACCACTTCAAGGCGAGCCATCCCTTCTTCTCCGCGATCGCCGCGTCCGAGACGCTGACCGGCGTGAAGATGATCGCCGAACCGTGGGACGTGTCCATGGGCGGCTGGCAGACGGGCCATTTCCCGCGCGGCTTCGCTGACTGGAACGACAAATTCCGGGACACCGTCCGCGAGTTCTGGGTGGCCGACCACGGCCGTCTCCTGGCCGGAGAACAAGGGGCCTCCGTGGCCCGCCTTGCCGGGGCGCTCGCGGGATCCCGCGAGCTCTTCGCTTCGTCCGGGCGGGGCGCCCTGGCGTCCGTCAATCTCGTCACGGCTCACGACGGCTTCACGCTGCGCGATCTCGTCAGTTACGACCGAAAGCACAACGAGGACAACGGCGAAGAGAATCGCGACGGTCACAGCCACAACAACTCGTTTAATCACGGAGTCGAGGGCCAGACCGGCGACCAGGACATCAACGTCGAACGCCTCAAGACGGCGTCGAACGTGATGGCGACGCTCGCGATCTCGCTCGGCGTCCCGATGATCACCGCGGGCGACGAGATGGGCAAGACGCAGGAAGGCAACAACAACGCCTACTGCCAGGACAACCCCATGTCATGGCTGCACTGGAATCTCACGGAACATCAGCGGAGCATGTTGCGCACGACCCGAGACCTGTTCCGGATCCGCAAGGAGTTCTTGTCCGATCAGCCCTACAGCTACCCGGCGCACGACGACGCCGGTTTCCTGCTCTGGTTCAATTCCAACGGCGACCCGCTGCAGCAGGACGAGTGGACGAACCCGGACACGCGCCTGATGCAGATGCTGATCGGCTCGCCCAGCAGCGAACTCGATGGGCTGGCCATCTTCAATGGCGGATTGGAGCCGGTTGAGGTGTGTCTTCCCCAGGGGGAGGTCATGGCCGAATTCATCGGGCGGGATCCGGAACGCGCGCGGTTCGAGCTGCGTTACAGCACCGATCCGGACAGCCTGGCCCAGCAGGGTGTGGTCCGCCCGGCAGGCGGCAAACACACTGTGGCTCCGAACTCGGTGTCGGTCTTCCGCGCGTAATACTGCAGAACACGAGGGATTTCTCCGTTGTTTCCTTGGTGGGAGGACGGGCGGCGATTAACGTCTAGTGTGTGAGCAGCACACCGAAACGCAGGTCAGCAAAGATTCGATTCGGCCGTTTCCCGGTCACGGACGTCCAGCCCGTCGTCGAGGGCGGGGCTTTTCCGGCCAAGGTCGTCGTCGGGCAGGACGTGCGTGTCAGCGCAACGGCTTTCCGCGAGGGGCACGACTCGCTCGGTGTCACGGGCATTCTCTACGCCCCGGACGGCAGCATCAGCCAGACCGTCCGAATGACGCCAGGGGCGGCCGGAACCGACTCCTGGCACGGCACGCTCCGGCCGGAGGAGACTGGGACGTGGACGTTCGCCATCGAAGCGTGGGACGACCCGTACGGGACGTGGCATCACGCGGCGACGGTGAAGATCGCCGCTGGAATGGAAGAGGAGCTGATGCTCGCCGAAGGCGCCCGGCTGTTCTCCGACGCGGCGGCGAGCCTCCGCTCAGGGCGAGAACGCCCAGCGGCCGACGCGCTGGCGGACGCTGCGACCGTCGCCGCGGACGCGGAACTCTACTCCGCCGTCGCGGAGTTCCTCTCCGACACGACGCGATCGGCGGGGGAGCGGGTGGAAGCTGCCGAGGCCCCGCATTTGCGCGCGGCCCTCGCTGCCCGCCCGATTCGGCGACTCGTCACGAGCAGCGAACACTTCCCGCTGCTCGTCGAACGGGACCTGGCTGGCCGTGGCGGCTGGTACGAGTTCTTCCCTCGTTCCGAGGGGGCCGTGTACGACGAGGCGGCCGGACACTACCGCTCCGGAACCTTCGCGACGGCCGAGAAACGACTGCCGGCCGTCGCCGCGATGGGCTTCGACGTCCTGTACTTGCCGCCGATCCATCCCATCGGCCGCACGCACCGCAAAGGCCCGAACAACACCCTGACCGCGGGCGAAGGCGACCCCGGATCCCCCTGGGCGATCGGATCGGCCGAGGGCGGCCATGACGCGATCCACCCGGACCTCGGCACGGAAGAGGACTTCGCGCACTTCGTCGACCGGGCCAACGACCTGGGCCTCGAGGTCGCGCTCGACCTCGCGCTCCAGGCGTCCCCGGACCATCCGTGGGCGATCGAACACCCGGAGTGGTTCACCGAACGCGTCGACGGCACGATCGCGTATGCGGAGAACCCGCCGAAGAAGTACCAGGACATCTACCCGCTCAACTTCGACAACGACCCCGAGGGTCTCAGCCGCGAGATCCTGCGAATCGTGAAGCTGTGGATCAAGCGGGGCGTCAAGATTTTCCGTGTCGACAATCCGCACACCAAACCCGTCTGGTTCTGGGAGTGGCTGATCCGACGGGTCAGCGCCCGGGATCCCGAGGTCGTCTTCCTGGCGGAGGCCTTCACTCGCCCCGCCATGATGCACGCCCTGGGCCGGGCGGGTTTCCAGCAGTCCTACACCTACTTCACGTGGCGGAACACCAAGACCGAGCTCGAGGAGTACTTCACGGAGGTCTCCCGGGACACCGCCGCGTTCTTCCGGCCGAATTTCTGGGTCAACACCCCCGACATCCTTCCGGAGTTCCTCCAGTTCGGCGGGCCGGCCGCGTTCAAGCTCCGGGCGGTCCTCGCCTCGATGGCGAGCCCGCTGTGGGGTGTCTACACCGGGTACGAGCTCTGCGAGCACATCGCGCGTCCCGGTTCGGGCGAGCACCTCGACAATGAGAAGTACGAATACAAGCCGCGCGACTTCGCCGGGGCGGAGGCCGCCGGCACCTCGCTGGCGCCGTACCTCGCCCGTTTGAACCAGATCCGGCACGACCACCCCGCACTCGGGGACCTCGCCAACCTGGAACTGCACTCGTCGACCGATGACTCCACGATCGTCTTCTCCAAGACGAAGCGCCGGTCCCCGGACGACGCGGGCAGCGCCGACACGGTCATCGTCGTCGTGAACCTCGACCCGCACGGGACACGCGAGTCGACCATCACCTTGAACCTCGAGGCATTGGATCTCACCCCGTCCCTCATCGGCGACGACGGTCAGTTCGAGGTCGAAGATCTCCTCAGCGGCGAGACTTGGCGCTGGGGCGAACACAATTACGTCCGGCTCGACCCCCATGTCGAACCGGCCCACATTCTCCACCTCAGGAGGCCCACCTCATGACGCCCGACGACGCACCACGCACTGACCCCGGATCGCCCCGGGCGGAGGCCTACGAGCCGATGCCTGTCGCGCCCGAAGTGCTCGACGCCGTCGCCCGCGGGGCCCATCACGCTCCGCACGCCGTCCTCGGAGCCCACCTGGACGACGACGGCCACGTCACTTTCCGAACGCTGCGGCACCTCGCGGAGTCGGTCGAGGTGCGCACGCGCGGCGGTTCGCTGCCGATGCGGCACGAGCACCACGGCGTGTGGGTCGCGGTGCTCCCGCGTACGGACCGCGAGGGGCACGTGCCCGATTACCGCCTCGATGTCACCTACGGCGGCGGTTCCACCGTGACCGTCGACGACCCCTACCGCCACCTGCCCACCCTGGGTGAGGTTGATCTGCACCTGATCCACGAAGGCCGCCACGAGCACCTGTGGACCGTGCTGGGTGCACACGTGCACCGTTACCACTCGGAGCTCGGCGACGTTGTCGGCACGAGTTTCGCCGTCTGGGCCCCGAATGCGCAGGCCGTGCGGGTCAAAGGGGAGTTCAACCACTGGGACGGCGCGCAGCACGCGATGCGCTCGCTCGGGCACACCGGCGTCTGGGAGCTCTTCGTCCCGGGTGTCGAAGCCGGCGCCGTCTACAAGTTCCAGATCCTGGGCGCCGATGGCCACTGGCGGGACAAGGCCGACCCCATGGCCCAGGCCACGGAGGTTCCTCCGCGCACGGGGTCGATCGTCGCCGAGTCGAGCTATGGTTTCCGCGACGACGAGTGGATGGAGCGCCGCGCGGCGACGAACCCGCACGACGCGGCGATGAGTGTCTACGAGGTGCACCTCGGCTCGTGGCGCCCGGGCCTGAACTACCGCGAGCTTGCCGATCAGCTGTCGGAGTACGTCTCCTGGCAGGGATTCACGCACGTCGAGTTCTTGCCGGTCGCCGAGCACCCGTTCGGAGGCTCGTGGGGTTATCAGGTCACCGGATACTACGCGCCGACGTCGCGTTTCGGCTCTCCCGACGATTTCCGGTACCTGGTCGACACTCTGCACCAGGCCGGGATCGGCGTCATCCTCGATTGGGTGCCGGCGCACTTCCCGAAGGACGAGTGGGCGCTGGCCAACTTCGACGGGCAGCCCCTCTACGAGCACTCGGACCCGCGCCGCGGCGAGCACCCGGACTGGGGCACGCTGATCTTCGACTACGGTCGCCGCGAGGTGAAGAACTTCCTCGTCGCCAACGCGCTGTACTGGCTCGAGGAATTCCACATCGATGGCCTGCGTGTCGACGCTGTCGCGTCGATGCTCTACCTGGACTACTCCCGGAACGACGGAGAGTGGGTTCCGAACGTGCACGGGGGGCGCGAGAACCTCGAGGCGATCGCCTTCCTCCAGGAAGCCACGGCCACGGCGTACCGGCTGTACCCCGGCGTCGTCATGATCGCCGAGGAGTCCACCGCGTTCGACGGCGTCACGCGCCCGACCGTGCACGGCGGGCTCGGCTTTGGGATCAAATGGAACATGGGCTGGATGCACGATTCGCTCGAGTACATGGGGCAGGACCCGGTGCACCGTCAGTACCATCACCACCAGATGACGTTCTCGCTCGTGTACGCATGGAGCGAGAACTACATGCTTCCCATCAGTCACGACGAGGTCGTGCACGGTAAGGGATCGCTGTTGCGCCGGATGCCGGGGGATCGGTGGCGCCAGCTGGCCCAGGTGCGCGCGTATCTCGCCTTCATGTGGTCGCACCCGGGCAAGCAGCTGATCTTCATGGGCACGGAGTTTGCCCAGGAGGGGGAGTGGAGCGAGCAGTACGGACTCGATTGGTGGCTCGCGGATACCCCGCAGCACGCCGGCGTCCAGCGCCTCGTACGCGAACTGAACCTGTTCTATCGGCAGACGCCGGCCCTCTGGAGCCAGGACAACGATCCTGCGGGTTTCGTCTGGATCGACTCGCATGACGCGGCCGGAAACACGCTGGCCTTCGCACGCGTGCCGGCCGACGGCGGATCGCCGGTGGTCGCGGTCGCGAACTTCGGCGGGGAGCCCAAGCACGGATACCGGTTGGGGCTACCCGAGGCGGGCCGTTGGGTGGAGGCGCTCAATACGGATTCTGAAGAGTTCGGCGGGTCCGGAGTCGGCAATGGAGGCTCCGTGCAGGGGCGACTCGAGGGCTATTACGGACAGCCTGCGTACGCGGATGTATCGCTACCGCCCCTCGGTGTGGTCTACTTCACTCGGGAAGATGCGGCCCCGTTGGCCGGGAAAGACGCGCTGGACTAGGGCGCGAGGCCCGAACTTCCGCATGATTCTGGGGATCTCCCGCCGGTTCGGTCGGTGGGAGGCCCCGGATTTGCGTGCGCGCCGGAACGTGGGTATAGTTTTATCCCGCGCCGCACAGCGGAAGGCAACGGAAACGGAGCCCGAAGCTAACGGCGGATGAACTTCTCAGGAAGGCCAGCGAGTCGAGTTGACAAGCTGAAACAACTGAGGTAAGATATAAAAGTTGCCGCGAATTGAGCGGATCGGCCGGAAAGAGGCTGGTTGGTAAAGCGTGTGTGTCTGTTGTTTGAGAACTCAATAGTGTGCCAAGTTTGTTGATACCAAATTTTATTTGGTGAATGGCTGTCCGGTTCGCACCCCCGTGTGGGCTTGGATGGCAATTTGCCAGGATTTTTGAACTGCGACGCGGGTCTTGTTTTCCCTTGATTCGTTGTCGTGTTTCGTATGTTTTTTACGGAGAGTTTGATCCTGGCTCAGGATGAACGCTGGCGGCGTGCTTAACACATGCAAGTCGAACGATGAAGCCCAGCTTGCTGGGTGGATTAGTGGCGAACGGGTGAGTAACACGTGAGTAACCTGCCCTCGACTCCAGGATAAGCCCGGGAAACTGGGTCTAATACTGGATATTCAATTTCTACCGCATGGTGGTTTTTGGAAAGGATTCTGGTCGAGGAGGGACTCGCGGCCTATCAGCTTGTTGGTGAGGTAATGGCTCACCAAGGCGACGACGGGTAGCCGGCCTGAGAGGGTGACCGGCCACACTGGGACTGAGACACGGCCCAGACTCCTACGGGAGGCAGCAGTGGGGAATATTGCACAATGGGCGAAAGCCTGATGCAGCGACGCCGCGTGAGGGATGACGGCCTTCGGGTTGTAAACCTCTTTCAGTAGGGAAGAAGCGAAAGTGACGGTACCTGCAGAAGAAGCGCCGGCTAACTACGTGCCAGCAGCCGCGGTAATACGTAGGGCGCAAGCGTTATCCGGAATTATTGGGCGTAAAGAGCTCGTAGGCGGTTTGTCGCGTCTGCCGTGAAAGTCCGGGGCTTAACTCCGGATCTGCGGTGGGTACGGGCAGACTAGAGTGCTGTAGGGGAGACTGGAATTCCTGGTGTAGCGGTGAAATGCGCAGATATCAGGAGGAACACCGATGGCGAAGGCAGGTCTCTGGGCAGTAACTGACGCTGAGGAGCGAAAGCATGGGGAGCGAACAGGATTAGATACCCTGGTAGTCCATGCCGTAAACGTTGGGCACTAGATGTGGGGGACATTCCACGTTTTCCGCGTCGTAGCTAACGCATTAAGTGCCCCGCCTGGGGAGTACGGCCGCAAGGCTAAAACTCAAAGGAATTGACGGGGGCCCGCACAAGCGGCGGAGCATGCGGATTAATTCGATGCAACGCGAAGAACCTTACCAAGGCTTGACATGGACCGGATCGGGCTAGAAATAGTCTTTCCCTTCGGGGCTGGTTCACAGGTGGTGCATGGTTGTCGTCAGCTCGTGTCGTGAGATGTTGGGTTAAGTCCCGCAACGAGCGCAACCCTCGTTCTATGTTGCCAGCACGTGATGGTGGGGACTCATAGGAGACTGCCGGGGTCAACTCGGAGGAAGGTGGGGACGACGTCAAATCATCATGCCCCTTATGTCTTGGGCTTCACGCATGCTACAATGGCCGGTACAATGGGTTGCGATACTGTGAGGTGGAGCTAATCCCAAAAAGCCGGTCTCAGTTCGGATTGGGGTCTGCAACTCGACCCCATGAAGTCGGAGTCGCTAGTAATCGCAGATCAGCAACGCTGCGGTGAATACGTTCCCGGGCCTTGTACACACCGCCCGTCAAGTCACGAAAGTTGGTAACACCCGAAGCTGGTGGCCTAACCCCTTGTGGGAAGGAGCTGTCGAAGGTGGGACCGGCGATTGGGACTAAGTCGTAACAAGGTAGCCGTACCGGAAGGTGCGGCTGGATCACCTCCTTTCTAAGGAGCAACTAGCATTCATGCCGGCATCCTCAGTGGTGTTTGGTGTGGTGTTCAGTGTTTGCCCGTTGCCAGCCCGGATGTGGTTGGGCGGGTGCTCAAGGGTGGAATATCAACGAATTATCGCCGCTTACTGGTGGCTGGTTGGTTCTCTAGTACGCTCTGGTCTTCGGATCGGGGTTGGAACGGTGCCGGCTGGTTGACGGTGGTGGTGTTTGGCACACTGTTGGGCCCTGAAGCAACAGGCCCTGGGGTACTGGTTCGCACCTTTTGGTGTGGGCTGGTGTCTTGGTGGACTGCTTGTTTTTTCCTTGCCTGGCCTAAGCATGCTGGTTCTACCGGGTTTTCCTGGTGGTGGGTGTGTGGTGGGGGTGAAGGGGTTGTTGTTTGGGAACTGCATAGTGGACGCGAGCATCTTGTATGCACGCATTTTTCCTCCTTCGGGGGGTGGGTGCGTGTTGCAATTTCTTTGATCTCAAAAAAACCTTTCATGGTTTTTCTTGATATAGATATAAAGCTCATTGCTTGACTGTTTGTGGTCAAGTTTACAAGGGCGCATGGTGGATGCCTTGGCATCGGGAGCCGAAGAAGGACGTGGGAATCTGCGATAAGCCTGGTGGAGTCGATAACCGGACGTTGAGACCAGGATTTCCGAATGGGGAAACCCCGTACAGTGTCATGCTGTGCGACTCGCATCTGAACACATAGGGTGCGTAGAGGTAACGCGGGGAAGTGAAACATCTCAGTACCCGTAGGAAGAGAAAACAACAGTGATTCCGTGAGTAGTGGCGAGCGAAAGCGGATGGGGCTAAACCGATTCATGTGTGATAGCCGGCGGGCGTTGCATGGTCGGGGTTGTGGGAGCATCAAGTATCCGTTCTGCCGGACGGGTGTGGTGAGGTGTAGACGTATAGGCGAATCGGTTTGAATGCCGAATCAGAGAGGGTGAAAATCCCGTAGCCGTAATGCGTACTGCCGCCATTTTGGTGCCACCCGAGTAGCACGGGGCCCGAGAAATCCCGTGTGAATCTGCCAGGACCACCTGGTAAGCCTGAATACTACCCGATGACCGATAGCGGATAAGTACCGTGAGGGAATGGTGAAAAGTACCCCGGGAGGGGAGTGAAATAGTACCTGAAACCATGCGCTTACAATCCGTCGGAGCCGAGACTGCGGTCTGGTGACGGCGTGCCTTTTGAAGAATGAGCCTGCGAGTTAGTGCTGTGTCGCGAGGTTAACCCGTGTGGGGAAGCCGTAGCGAAAGCGAGTCTGAATAGGGCGTTTGAGTGGCACGGTCTAGACCCGAAGCGAAGTGATCTACCCATGGCCAGGTTGAAGCGACGGTAAGACGTCGTGGAGGACCGAACCCACTTCAGTTGAAAATGGAGGGGATGAGCTGTGGGTAGGGGTGAAAGGCCAATCAAACTTCGTGATAGCTGGTTCTCCCCGAAATGCATTTAGGTGCAGCGTTACGTGTTTCTTGCCGGAGGTAGAGCTACTGGATGGCCGATGGGCCCCAACAGGTTACTGACGTCAGCCAAACTCCGAATGCCGGCAAGTGAGAGCGTAGCAGTGAGACAGTGGGGGATAAGCTTCATTGTCGAGAGGGAAACAGCCCAGAATGCCGACTAAGGCCCCTAAGCGTGTGCTAAGTGGGAAAGGATGTGGAGTTGCTGAGACAACCAGGAGGTTGGCTTAGAAGCAGCCACCCTTGAAAGAGTGCGTAATAGCTCACTGGTCAAGTGATTCCGCGCCGATAATGTAGCGGGGCTCAAGTACACCGCCGAAGTCGCATCATTCAGTCATACACATTAGCCTTCGTGGTTCAGTGGACTGGATGGGTAGGGGAGCGTCGTGTAGCGAGTGAAGCCGCGGTGGAAACCAGTGGTGGACGCTACACGAGTGAGAATGCAGGCATGAGTAGCGAATGACGGGTGAGAAACCCGTCCGCCGAATGATCAAGGGTTCCAGGGTCAAGCTAATCTGCCCTGGGTGAGTCGGGACCTAAGGCGAGGCCGACAGGCGTAGTCGATGGACAACGGGTTGATATTCCCGTACCAGTGAAGAACCGTCCCTACTGAACCGGTGATGCTAACCACCTCAAGCACCATAGACTGCCCTTCGGGGCGGCGTTGGTGGGCGACGTGGGACCCGAACCGGGGAAGTCAGCGTATTAACAGGTGTGACGCAGGAAGGTAGCCGGGCCAGGCAATGGAATCGTCCTGGTCCAAGGGTGTAGGCCGTCTCGTAGGCAAATCCGCGAGGCATTCAGGCTGAGACCCGACAGGCGCCCACGTAAGTGGGTGATCCGGTGATCCTATGCTGCCAAGAAAAGCATCGGCGCGAGGTTCTAACTGCCCGTACCCCAAACCGACACAGGTGATCAGGTAGAGAATACTAAGGCGATCGAGAGAATCATGGTTAAGGAACTCGGCAAAATGCCCCCGTAACTTCGGGAGAAGGGGGGCCTGCCTCGTGACCGCCACTTGCTGGCGTGAGCGGGTGTGGGCCGCAGAGACCAGGGGGAAGCGACTGTTTACTAAAAACACAGGTCCATGCGAAGTCGCAAGACGATGTATATGGACTGACTCCTGCCCGGTGCTGGAAGGTTAAGAGGAGCTGTCAACACTTCGGTGTGAAGCGGTGAATTTAAGCCCCAGTAAACGGCGGTGGTAACTATAACCATCCTAAGGTAGCGAAATTCCTTGTCGGGTAAGTTCCGACCTGCACGAATGGAGTAACGACTTCCCCGCTGTCTCAACCATGAACTCGGCGAAATTGCAGTACGAGTAAAGATGCTCGTTACGCGCAGCAGGACGGAAAGACCCCGAGACCTTTACTATAGTTTGGTATTGGTGTTCGGTGCGGCTTGTGTAGGATAGGTGGGAGACTGTGAAGCGGGCACGCTAGTGTTCGTGGAGTCATCGTTGAAATACCACTCTGGCCGTACCGGATTCCTAACTTCGGACCATGATCTGGTCCAGGGACAGTGCCTGATGGGTAGTTTAACTGGGGCGGTTGCCTCCTAAAGAGTAACGGAGGCGCCCAAAGGTTCCCTCAGCCTGGTTGGCAATCAGGTGTCGAGTGTAAGTGCACAAGGGAGCTTGACTGTGAGAGCGACAGCTCGAGCAGGGACGAAAGTCGGGACTAGTGATCCGGCGGCACCTCGTGGAAGGGCCGTCGCTCAACGGATAAAAGGTACCTCGGGGATAACAGGCTGATCTTGCCCAAGAGTCCATATCGACGGCATGGTTTGGCACCTCGATGTCGGCTCGTCGCATCCTGGGGCTGGAGTCGGTCCCAAGGGTTGGGCTGTTCGCCCATTAAAGCGGTACGCGAGCTGGGTTTAGAACGTCGTGAGACAGTTCGGTCCCTATCCGCTGCGCGCGCAGGAAATTTGAGGAGATCTGTCCTTAGTACGAGAGGACCGGGACGGACGAACCACTGGTATGTCAGTTGTACCGCCAGGTGCACCGCTGATTAGCTACGTTCGGAAGGGATAACCGCTGAAAGCATCTAAGCGGGAAGCCCACTTCGAGATGAGATTTCCATACACTTTTGTGTGAGAGGCCCCCAGCTAGACCACTGGGTTGATAGGCGGGACGTGGAAGCGAGGACTAAAGACTCGTGAAGCCGACCCGTACTAATAGGCCGACAACTTACACCACAAACACCACCACCCACGCTTCAATTGTGGGAGTTCTGGTGGCATGATTGCTACGCGTCCACTATGCGGTACCGAAACAACAACTTTTGTTTCGATGTAACCGAATAACCGCCACAACCCCGTCCCTTTTGTTGGATGGGTGGGTGGCACCACGATGAAAGATCGTGGCCCAGGTTTTCCCCCGACAACATGCCTTCGTGTGTGTGACTGGTGGGTGCTAGGGTTACGGCGGTCATAGCGTGGGGGAAACGCCCGGTCCCATACCGAACCCGGAAGCTAAGACCCACTGCGCCGATGGTACTGCACTCGGGAGGGTGTGGGAGAGTAGGTCACCGCCGGACACTCATTAAGAGGACAGGCCTCGCAACAGAGATGTTGCGAGGCCTGACCCATTTAACATGTAGCTCGGCCCGCGCACATCCACCGGTCGCTTCAGGCGCGCTCGGCGGTACTGTGGAGGGATGCACGGACTTTTCTCACACGCACCTGCCCCCGAGCCGGGCCCGAGCTCGGATGCTGACGTCGATCCGCTCCGCTTCAGCGTCCGCGTCCCGGTCGGCAGCGACCGAGCATTCGAGGGTTTCACCGAATACGTTCATCTTTGGTGGCCGGTCGACGAGCACTCGCATTTCGGCGACGGCGCACATATGAGCCTGGACGTCGACGGCCTGTCCGAGGACTCCCCATCCGGGGAAACGCATAGATGGGCGAGTCTACTGGAGGCCCAGGCGCCGGCGCGCATAGAACTGAGCTGCACATACAACTTTGAGGACTTGGCGCCCAGCCATGTTGTCGTCGCCTTCCGATCCGCCGGCAGCGAGACTCAGGTCGAGCTCACGCACACTGGCTTGGCCGTGGGCGAGGACGGGCAGCGTCAGGCGGAAGTTTATGCGTGTTGGGGCCCGATCCTCGAGCGGTTCGCGCGATTCATGGGCGCCCGGTAGAAGCCGTGCCGAACAACCAAACCACAGTGGATGGACAGCACGTCGCGGCGCTGCGCGATCGGATCGATCCTGACGGAAGATCGGGGAAGGTCCAGGACTCCGCGGCAACTCGCATCGCCTACTGCCGCGACTTCGGCCCCCGCGAGGACGATTTCCTGCCCGCCTTCGTTGTCTTCGCCGAATGCGTCGAGGATGTCCAAGCGGTCCTTTCCTACGCCAACGACCACGCAGTGCCCGTCATCGCCCGCGGGGCAGGCACGGGTGTTTCGGGCGGCGTGAACGCGAGCGAAAACTGTATCGTTCTGAGCCTTGAGCGGATGGACCGAATACTCGAGATCCGCCCCGAGGACGAAGTGGCCGTGGTCGAGCCAGGAGTCGTCAACGGGGACCTGGGAGACGCGGTCGCCGAGTACGGGCTCATGTATGCCCCAGATCCCGCAAGCTACCGGCAGTCGACGATCGGTGGCAACGTGGCAACGAATGCCGGCGGTCTGAGATGCGCCAAATACGGCGTCACGAGGGACTCGGTGCTGGGGCTCGACGTCGTCCTCGCGGACGGGACGCTTCTGCATACCGGCAGAAGCACATTCAAAGGGGTGGCCGGATACGACCTGACCAGCCTCTTCGTAGGCTCAGAAGGAACCCTCGGGGTCGTCGTCTCGGCGACGGTGCGCTTGCGTTACCTCAGCCCCGAGTCCCGTTCGATCGCGGCGTTCTTCCCGACCGTGGAGGCGGCCGCGGCGGGTGTCCTGGCCGTTGGTCGGCATCGAGTGCAGCCGGCGATCATGGAGTTTCTCGACGCGGGCACCATGGCGGTCATCGACGCCGGTTTCGGCACGGATCTCGCGAGCAGGGGAGGGGCGCTCCTGCTGGTGCGGACCGACGGCCACGGCGCACGCGTCGAGGAAGCGATTGTGCGGGAGGCGCTGACGAGGCTCGGTGCCCAGCTCGCCGCAGCCGGCGACGACATCGCCGCTCGGCTCATCGAAATGCGGCGCTCTAGCCGAGGCGACATTCAGGACGACGAATATCGTGTAGGCGAAGACGTCGCCGTCCCGCGTTCCCAACTAGTCGCCTACGTGCACCGGCTGAGTGAGATAGCGACCGAGCACGGTGTCATGTTGCGGATTGTCGCGCACGCGGGTGACGGAAATCTGCATCCGACCTTCTGGGTCGCACCGGAGGACGGGGCTGATGGCCTCGAACGTCTCGCTCGGGCCTTGGACGAGTCCGTGCGAGGAGCTCTGGATGCGGGAGGCACGATCACCGGAGAGCACGGCATCGGCCAGTTCAAACGTCGCTGGCTGGGGTGGGAACAGCAGGAGGAGGTCCTCGAACTGCAGCGCCAGATCAAAAAGCTCTTCGACCCCCACGGCATACTCAACCCCGGTAAGGCCATCCTCTAGGGAGCGGCGCCTGTTGGTTGCCCCCGTCCGGCGGGGCTCTCCCAATTAGGCGTTTGCGAACCGAGCCGGTAAAGTAGTTGAGGTCGCTGAGACGCCGGGGTGTAGCGCAGCTTGGTAGCGCGCCTCGTTCGGGACGAGGAGGTCGCAGGTTCAAATCCTGTCACCCCGACCACGGTTGAAAAGGCCGGCTCTAATGAGCCGGCCTTTTCTGCGTTTCGGTTCCCGCCGAGAGCCCCCTGAAGAGGGCGGATTCGGATTCGTAGGGACGCCGTCGTATTTTGATTCCCTCCCAGTACGCGATAGCGTCATGGCGTAAGACACACCACGGGAGCTCGCACCAGCGAGCTGAGAGGGCGGCTAGGGCCGTCGACCGTCGAACCTGACCGGGTAATGCCGGCGAAGGAAGAGATGAAAATGCGCACAACTGACGCTACACCTGTATCCACCGTGACCACCGGCCCTATCGAAGGCAGCAGCAAACGGTACGAAGCGGTCACGGGGGCGGAACACCTGAGGTATCCGGTGCGGCGCGTTCATCTCAGCAACGGAGAGCATTTCGACCTTTACGACACCTCCGGTCCGTACACTGACGCGGACGCGGAGATCGACGTCGAGGCAGGACTCAAACGTGCTCGAGATGAATGGAACCGACCAGAACCGATCGACGGCGCCGCGACCCAGCTGGTCTGGGCGCGGGCCGGGATCGTGACCGACGAGATCGCCTATGTGGCCGCCCGCGAGGGGCTCGAGCCGGAATTCGTTCGCGAGGAGGTCGCGGCGGGACGGGCCGTGATCCCCGCCAACCATCGCCACCCCGAGTCGGAGCCGATGATCATCGGCAAAGCGTTCGCGGTCAAGGTCAACGCGAACATCGGCAACTCCGCGGTGACTTCCTCGGTGGAGGAAGAGGTCGAGAAGATGGTCTGGGCAGCCCGTTGGGGCGCGGATACATTGATGGACTTGTCGACTGGTAGGAACATCCACGAGACCCGGGAGTGGATCCTGCGCAACGCGCCCATCCCGGTCGGCACCGTGCCGATCTACCAGGCTCTAGAGAAGGTGAACGGAGACCCCGCGAAACTGACCTGGGAGATCTACCGGGACACGGTGATCGAGCAGGCGGAACAGGGAGTGGACTACATGACCGTGCACGCGGGTGTGCTGCTGCGCTACGTGCCGCTGACGGCCAAGCGTGTGACTGGCATCGTTTCCCGCGGCGGTTCGATCATGGCGGCGTGGTGCTTGGCGCACCACACGGAGAGTTTCCTCTACACGCACTTCGTGGAATTGTGCGAGATCTTTCGCAAGTACGACATCACGTTCTCGCTCGGCGACGGTCTGCGCCCAGGTTCGATCGCGGACGCGAACGACGAGGCGCAGTTCGCCGAGTTGCGCACGCTCGGGGAACTGACGAAGATCGCCAAGTCCCACGGTGTGCAGGTCATGATCGAGGGTCCGGGCCACGTGCCGATGCACAAGATCGCCGAGAACGTCCGGCTCGAGGAGGAGCTCTGCGAGGAGGCGCCGTTCTACACCCTCGGTCCGCTCGCGACGGATATCGCTCCCGCCTACGATCACATCACCTCCGCTATCGGCGCCTCGATCATCGCCCAGGCCGGGACGGCGATGCTCTGCTACGTGACTCCGAAGGAGCACCTCGGGCTGCCGAACCGAGACGATGTCAAGATCGGTGTGATCACGTACAAGATCGCGGCGCATTCGGCTGATCTCGCCAAGCAGCACCCCCGAGCCCAGGAACGTGACGACGCCCTGAGCCGTGCGCGCTTCGAGTTCCGGTGGAATGACCAGTTCGCGCTCTCGCTCGACCCCGACACGGCCCGCGAGTATCACGACGAGACGCTGCCGGCCGAGCCCGCCAAGACGGCGCATTTCTGCTCGATGTGCGGCCCGAAGTTCTGCTCGATGCGCATATCGGCCGATGTACGCGAGTACGCGGCGAAGAACGGATTGGATTCCGTGGATGCGATCGAGGCGGGCATGGCTGAGAAGTCGGAGGAGTTCGCCCGGATGGGCAGTTCGGTCTACCTGCCCGTTCGCGCGATCTAGCACGGGCCGCTCGCGTCGGCGGCCCCGCTCAGGTGCGCGGGGCCGCCGTCGACGTCCGGGCGACGAACTCGGTGGGGAAGAAGCTCCGGGTCGGGTCGGGATCCACGTCGCGTTCGCCCAGAAGCTGCAGCACCTTGCGTACCGCCGCGGCGCCTTGGCCGCGGGCGTCCTGCGCGATGGTGGTCAGCCCGAACAACTCGCCGAGCTCGTGTCCGTCGATGCCGATGACGGATAGATCCCCAGGTACGTCCAGACCGAGGTCGCGGGCGGCGAGGATCGCGCCGAACGCCATCTCGTCGGATGCGCAGACCACGGCCGTCGGTTGGCGACGCGGAGCGGACATCACGTTGCGTACCTTCTGGTAGCCGCCCTGGATCGTGAAGTCGGCGCTCAGCAGCCATTCGGGGTGCACGGGCAGATTCGCCTGGTCCAGCGCGTACTCGTAGCCGTCCTGGCGGGCGGAAGCGAGCTTGAAGTCGACTTCGAACTCCTCACTGCCGCCGAGGTAGGCGATCTTCGAATGTCCGAGGGCGATGAGGTGCTCCGTCGCCATCGACGCGATGTTGAAGTCGTCGACGCGGATCGTGTCGATGGCGGGGATCAGACCGCCGATCGCGACGACGGGCTTGCCGACCGAGGCGAGCTGGTCGACCTCGTGGGGCTGCAGCTTGAGGGTCAGGGTGATCACGGCGTCGAGCCGCTTGCGCAGCAGCAGGTCGCCGAAGACGGACCGGCGGTGCTGGTCCTGGCCGCCGGTGTTGTACAGGGTCAGGTCGTAGCCGGCCTCGATGAGCCCGTTCGTGATCCCCTCGAGCACAGTCGAGAAGTACCAGCGGCCCACGGTGGGAACGACGACGCCGATGTTCCGGCTTCGTCCCGAGGCGAGGGAAGACGCGTTGAACGAGACGACGTACCCGAGCTCCTCGGCGGCGCGCTGGACCTTCGCCCGCGTCGCGGCCGAGACCTTCCCGTTTCCGCTGAGCGCGCGCGAGACCGTCGCGACGGATACGCCCGCGCTCTGTGCTACATCCTTGATCCCTGCCATCGCGATCTAGTGTTCCACGTCCAGCCAGGCGGCAGCGTCGGGTACGAGCCGCCCGTCCGCATTGATCGCCCCGGGGGTGCTCTCCAGCAGGACGGAACCGGCCGGCAGATCGGCCGGCTCGTCGCCGCTGTTGAGCACGACGACGGTGCGCCCGTTCCTGTAGGCGGCCACGTCGGTGGTTGCGCCCGGGCGCGATTCGAGCCAGGCGAGGTCTCCGAGGCCGAGGCCACGTTCGGCGCGGACCGCCAGGGCCCGCCGGTAGAGCTCGAGGGTCGAATCGGGGTCGCCGGCCTGAACGTCCCGCGCGTAGCGGTCCCAGTGGCGCGGCTGCGGCAGCCAGGCATTGGACGTGGGCGTCGCGTCGTCGTGCTCTGAACTACCGGGCCGAGTGCTGAACCCGAGCCCCGGAGCGCCAGCGACCCAGGGGAGCGGGACGCGGCAGCCGTCGCGGCCGACGCGCTCGCCCCTGGTGCGGAAGAAGGTGGGGTCCTGGCGGAACTCGTCGGGAAGGTCGAGGAAGTCGGGAAGGCCGAGTTCTTCGCCCTGATAGAGGTAGACGCCGCCGGGCAGCGCGAGCGTGAACAGGGACGCGGCGCGGGCCCGGCGCAGGCCGAGATCCTCGTCGACCACGAGGTCGGAGATCTTTCCGCCTTCGTTGACGCGTCCGGTCATGCCGAGCCCGAAGCGTGTCGAGTGGCGGGTGATGTCGTGGTTCGAGAGTACCCACGTGGTGGGCGCGCCGACGGCGTCGAATGCTGAGAGTGAGCGTTCGACGACGCCCCTGAACGATTCGGCGCCCCAGGCCGCGCCGAGGTAGTCGAAGTTGAACGTCTGGTGCATCTCGTCCGAGCGCACCCAGTCGGCCATGGTCTCGACGGGGTGCGCGTTGGCCTCGCCGCAGAGGATGCGGTCGCCGTCGTACTCCTCGACGAGCTGGCGCCAGCTGCGGAAGACGTCGTGCACGGCGGCGCGACCGAACATGGGTGCGTCGGAGAACGGGAATCCTTCGGTCGACCGGCCGTCGGGGCGGCCGCCCCAGTCTGGCAGCCCCGGTTCCTTGATCAGGGCGTGCGCGACGTCGACGCGGAAGCCGCCGGCGCCGCGATCGAGCCAGAAACGCAGGATGCGCTCGAATTCGGCGCGCACCGCGTCGCTGTCCCAGTTGAAGTCCGGTTGCGAAGAATCGAAAAGGTGCAGGTACCACTGTCCAGGGGCGCCGTCGTCGTCCGTGGTGCGGGTCCAAGCCGGTCCACCGAAGTGTGACTGCCAGTTGTTCGGCGGCTCATTGCCGTCCGGGCCGCGCCCGTCGCGGAAGTGGAAGAGTTCGCGCTCAGGCGATCCCGGGGCGGCCGCGAGTGCGGCCTGAAAGAGCGGGTGGGCGTCCGAACAGTGGTTCGGGACCAGGTCGACGATGATCTTCAGCTCGTGTCGGCGGGCTTCGGCGACGAGGTCATCGAAGTCATCGAGCGTGCCGAACATCGGGTCGACGTCGCAGTAGTCGGAGACGTCGTAGCCGGCGTCCTTCTGCGGGGAACGGCAGAACGGGGAGAGCCAGACGGCGTCCACGCCGAGGGACGCGATGTGGTGCAGTTCGCGGGTGATGCCGGGCAGGTCGCCCATGCCGTCTCCGGTCGTATCGCGAAACGAGCGCGGGTACACCTGGTAGATCACGGAACGGCGCCACCATTCATCACCTGCGGACGGGGCGTGGACAAGGCGCTCGGCGCTCAGTTGCGTTGCTGGCTGCGACATGTGGATCATCCTACCCATCGACTGACGAATCTGGAAGCGCTTACAGGCTGAACCCAGCCTATTCGTGAGGAATACTCGCAGGGTGGACGGGCGTCATGAAAGCGTTTACACTCGTGTTGTACATCACTCGGGCGGCACGGGGCATTTGCGGTCGCCAGGGCACGTCCATCGAGAAAGGCACACCAATGACGGTGCAGATCCGATCCGGCGCCACGCGCCGAGCTTTCACCCTCAGCGCTGTTGGCGCATCCGCCGCCATCGCGCTCGCCGCGTGTGGAGGCGGCTCGACCGAACCTGCCGCCTCCAGCGCTCCCGCAGATGGCGGGGCCTCGGCAACCATCACGATGTGGACCGACGCCGAGCGCTCGCCGGCGCTGAAGGAGATCGCCGACAAGTTCGAGGCGGACAAGGGCATCAAAGTCGATCTGGTCGTGAAGGACTTCGCCGCTGTGCGCGACGACTTCATCACGCAGGCGCCGTCGGGCAAGGGCCCGGACGTGCTCGTCGCCCCGCACGACTGGCTGGGCACGCTGGTGCAGAACGGCGTCGTCGCGCCGATCCAGCTCGGCGACAAGAGCGCGGAGTTCGCGGAGTCGTCCGTCCAGGCGATGACCTACGACGGCCAGGTCTACGGTGTCCCGTATGCCATTGAAAACGTCGCCCTCGTGCGCAACGCGGAGCTGGTCGGCGAGACTCACGAGTCCTTCGACGACGTCGTCGCTGCCGGGCAGAGCGTCGTCGACGCCGGCGACGCGGAGTACGCGTTCCTGCTCGGTCTCGACCCGAAGCAGGCCGACCCGTACCACGCCTACCCGCTGCAGACCTCGTTCGGCGCCCCCGTGTTCGAACAGGGCGACGACGGTTCCTACGACGTCAGCCAGCTGGGCATGAACAACGACGGCGGCCAGGAGTTCGCGCAGTTCCTCGCCGACAACGGCGACAAGGGCACACGCGTGTTCAACTCCAACATCACTGGCGATATCGCCAAGGAGAAGTTCCTGGCCGGCGAGTCGCCCTACTTCCTGACCGGCCCGTGGAACGTCCCGGCGATCGAGGAAGCCGGCATCGACTTCTCGGTCGACGCGCTGCCCTCGGCGGGCGGCGAGGCGGCACAGCCCTTCGTCGGCGTGAACGGCTTCCTGGTCTCCTCGTACACGAAGAACGAGCTGGCCGCGAACGAGTTCGTCGTCAACTACCTCAGCACCGAGGCGGCACAGGACGCGCTGTTCGACCAGGGCGGACGCCCGCCGGCACTCCTGGCCTCCTTCGAGAAGGCAGCCGACGACGAGGTCATCAAGGCCTTCGGCGAGATCGGCGCCGAGGGCGTTCCGATGCCGGCAGCCCCCGAGATGCAGGCCGTCTGGGCCGACTGGGGTGCCACCGAACTGAGCCTGATCAAGGGCAACGAGTCGGACCCGGCCGCGGCGTGGACCAAGATGTCCGAGAACATCGAAGCAAAGTTCAACGGCTAGGTATCAAGCGTGAGCGGTGAATCGACCTCGACCCGAGGCGCGGCCACACCCGCGCGGGGCGCCGATGGCGCCCCGCGCGGGGGCAAGCGGCGTCTGCCCTCCGGCCCGGACTCCCTCCTGGGGATCCTCGCCAAGATCATCCTGCTGGGCATCGTAGACGCCGTTGCGGCCTACGCGCTCTTCCAGCTCGCCGTGGGCGAGGAGTGGCTGGTCTTTGCCATCAGCCTCGTCGTGACGGTGGGCATCAACTGGATCTACCTGCGCAAGGACGGGCTTCCGGCCAAATATCTGGCGCCCGGCGTCCTCTTCCTCCTGGTGTTCCAGGTGTTCGTGATGTTCTTCTCGACCTACATCGCGTTCACGAACTACGGCGACGGCCATAACTCCACCAAGGAAGACGCGATCAGCTCGATCCAGCTCTCGGCGCTGGAGCGGGTCCCCGATTCACCGCAATACGCAGCGACCGTCGTCGAGGACGGCGACGAGCTGCTCCTCCTGGTCACGGACCCGTCCGGGGCGGTCGGCCTGGGCGGGGCAGAACAGCCGCTCGAGCCCGTGCAGTCGGCGCAGCTGGACGCAACCGGAAAGGCCATCGGACTGGACGGGTACACCACCCTGCAGTTCGGCGACATCCTGGGCCGCCAGGGCGAGGTTTCGAGCCTTGTTGTTCCGCTGACGGACAACCTCGACGACGGCACCCTGCAGACGCAGGACGGTTCCACGGCCTACGTCTTCAAACCGCGGCTGACCTACGACGAGTCTGCCGACACCTTCACTCACGTCGGCACCGGCGTCGTCTACTCCGACTCCGGCGAGGGCACGTTCCGCGCCGATGACGGCAGCGAACTCGGCACCGGCTGGAAGATCCACGTCGGCTTCGAAAACTTCGCGAAGGCCTTCGGCGACGACAACCTGCGCGGCCCCCTCCTCCAGGTGGTCGTCTGGACGTTCGCGTTCGCCTTCCTTTCCGTGATCACGACGTTCGGGCTCGGCCTCTTCCTGGCCATCGCGTTCAACCGCGCGGATCTGAAGGGCAAACGCTTCTACCGGATCTTGATGATCCTGCCCTACGCGTTCCCCGCCTTCCTCTCCGGCCTCGTCTGGTCCGGCCTCATGAACGCGGAGTTCGGTTTCATCAACAACGCGATCCTCGGCGGGGCCAACCTCCCGTGGTTGACCGACCCGATCCTCTCGAAGGTCTCGGTGCTGCTGGTCAACCTGTGGCTCGGCTATCCGTACATGTTCCTCGTCTGCACCGGCGCCCTGCAGTCGCTGCCCGCGGAGGCCGAAGAGGCCGCCCGCATGGATGGGGCGAGCGCTTGGATGATCTTCCGGGCGATCAAGCTCCCCTTGCTGCTCGTGTCTCTGGCTCCGCTGCTGATCTCTTCGTTCGCGTTCAACTTCAACAACTTCAACGTGATCTACATGCTCACGGGCGGCGGGCCGAGATTCAGCGACACGACGTTCGACATCGGCCACACTGACATCCTGATCACGATGGTCTACAAGGTCGCGTTCGGGACGGGAGCCGGCCGCGACTACGGGCTGGCGAGCGCCCTGGCGATCATCATCTTCATCGTCGTCGGCGTGATCTCCGCCATCAGCTTCCGCAAGACCAAGGCTCTGGAGGAGATCAACTGATGCGCGCGCAGAACAACCCACAATCCGGCGCCACGACGCTCGCCGCGATTCCCCAGCCCCGGATGAGCTTCGGCCGGTGGTTCCGTGAGAAGGGCTGGCGGCATGCCGTCGCGATCGCGGCCACCCTGTTCTCGATTTTCCCGCTGCTCTACGTGCTCTCGGCGGCGTTGAACCCGACCGGGACCATGGCGGGTTCCACGACCTTGTTCACGAACATCGGCCTGCAGAACTTCGTCGACCTCTTCTCCAATGAACAGCGCCCGTTCGGCAAGTGGTTCGTCAACACGCTCGTCATTGGCGTCGTCACCAGCGCGGCGACTGTCTTCCTCGGGGCGCTGGCTGCGTACGCGTTCTCGCGCATGCGCTTCGCCGGCCGCCGCTTCAGCCTGCTCGCACTCCTGCTGCTGCAGATGTTCCCGCAGCTGCTGGCCGTCGTCGCGATCTTCCTGCTGCTGAACTACATCGGCGACATCATCCCGGCGGTGGGGCTCGGCAGCTCGCTGGGGCTGATCATGGTCTACCTGGGCGGCGCGCTCGGCGTGAACACGTACCTCATGTACGGATTCTTCAACACGGTCCCGAAGTCCCTGGACGAGTCGGCCCGCATCGACGGCGCCTCCCACGCGCAGGTGTTCTTCCGGATCATCATGCCGCTCGTGACGCCGATCCTCGCGGTCGTCGGCCTGCTCGCGTTCATCGGGATCTCGAGCGAGTTCGTCATCGCGTCCGTCGTGCTCACCGACCCGGACTCGCAGACACTCGCCGTCGGCCTGTACTCCTACGTCGCCCAGCAGCGCAGTGAGAACTGGGGCGTCTTCGCCGCTGGCGCGGTGCTGGCGGCGGTGCCGGTGATGGCGCTCTTCTTATTCCTGCAGAAATACATCACATCCGGCCTCACTGCTGGCAGTGTGAAGGGGTAACGGCCCCAGAACGATCGGAGAGATCCCGTGGTTGAGCACCTGATCGAGGACGTGGCGCGCTGGCCGCACCATGACGGCTCCGCGCTGACCGTCTCCGACCCCTTCCCCCGCCTGGGGGACGTCGTCGGCGTACGGTTGCGGGTACCCCGCTCCCTCGGGACGGTGCAGGGCGTCTGGCTGCGCAGCGTGCGCGACGCCGAACCGCACTACGACGCCGCAGCACTCCTGCCGTGCCCCGAGTCCGGGGGGCGGCAGGGGGGCGCCGACGTCGTCTGGGACTGGTACGCGGCGGAGTTGAGAATCGTCAACCCCGTGCAGTCCTACCGGTGGCTCGTGCGCGTGGGTGGGCGCAACCACTGGCTCAACGCGGCCGGCTTCTTCGCCCTGGACGTGCGCGACGACCACGATTTCCGTGTGACCTCCGTCGACCCGGAGCGTTCCACCGCGACTCCGGACTGGGTGCACCGCTCGGTGATGTACCAGGTGTTCCCGGACCGGTTCGCGCGCTCCGCGCAGGCCGACCAGCACTCGACGCCCGAGTGGGCGATCGCGTGCGACTGGAACACCACGGAGGTCATCGGGCAGGGCCCCGAGACCCCGCGCCAGTTCTTCGGGGGAGACCTGCCAGGCGCGCTCGAGAAACTGGACCACATCCAGAGCTTGGGCGCGACGGTCGTGTACCTCACGCCGATGTTCCCGGCCCGCTCCAACCACCGGTACGACGCCTCCGACTTCTCCGGCGTCGACCCGCTGCTCGGCGGAGACGAGGCGCTGACCGAGTTGGTCCAGGCGGCGCACGCCCGGGGGCTGCGCGTCATCGGGGACCTCACGGCGAACCACTCTGGCGACGCCCACGAATGGTTCCGCGCCGCGCGTGCCGACCCGGACGCCCCCGAGGCCGACTACTACTACTTCGACGACGCCCACGAGACCTACGTTGCGTGGCTCGGCGTCGACTCCCTGCCGAAGTTCAACTGGAAATCGGAGGGCTTGCGCTCCCGATTCGTCCTCGACGAAGACTCGATGGTGGCCCGCTGGCTCCGGCCGCCTTTCGACCTCGACGGTTGGCGCATCGACGTCGGCAACATGACGGGCCGGCAGGGTGCCGAGGACCTGAACCACGAGGTCGCCGCGCTGATCCGCGCCCGGATGCGCGAGATCAAGCCCGACGCGATGCTGCTCGCCGAGTCGACGTCGGACGCGGCCGCCGATTTCCAGGGCGACACGTGGCAGGGCGCGATGACCTACACCAACTTCACGCGCCCTTTGTGGCACTGGCTCTCCGGCGATACGGCGCTCGAAGGCGAGGAGTGGTTCTTCGGCGTCCCGCCCGGGGTCGTGGACCGCATCGACGGTCGCGAGTTCCTCGCCACGCATCTCGATTTCGTCTCCGGCTACCCGTGGACGGTCCGGCGCTGCAACATGAACGCCCTCGACACGCACGACACCGCCCGCGCCGCCGGCCGCATGCAGCCCGGCGGCCAGGCCGTCGGCGTCGTGCTGCAGTACACGATGCCCGGCATCCCGATGGTCTTCATGGGCGACGAGTTCGGCCTGACGGGGTGGAACGGGGAGGCTTCCCGCACGCCCATGCCGTGGGACGACCCCGCGCGCGTGAGTGAGGACCTGCGCGGGATCTACGGGCGCCTCGGCGCCCTGCGCCAGTCCAGTCCCGCGCTGCTCGATGGCGGCATCCGCTGGGTGCATGCCGCCGGCGACGTGTTGGCCTTCGTGCGTGAACACGCCGAGCAGTCAGTGCTCGTCGTCGCCGCCCGCGACGACTTCGAGCTGGCCCTGCCCCGGTCCCTCGTCTCGGCGACTCCGGTCGAGCGCTGGCGACGGGAAGCTCAGCTCAACGGCGGGATCAGCCTCGCGTCGGGCGACGACGGCGTCCTCACCCTCCGCGGTGCGGCCGGCGCTGACGCGGGTGTCTGGATTCTGCCCGGGGTCCCGCAGCCCTGACCGTGCCGGCTGGTTGGTCTCGCCACACACGAAGGGCCGGCCGTTCCGCAGTGGAACGACCGGCCCTTCGTGTGCTCAGGTACTAGCCGATGCGCTTGCCGGTGGCGTTGTCGAACCGGTGGATGCGCTCCTCGACGGCGTGCACGTGGATCGTGTCGCCCGGGCGGACCGAGGTGCGGCCCTCAAGGCGGACGACGAATTCCTTGTCCTCGCCGTTGATCTTGGTGCGCCCGTAGGCGAACGCGTCGGCGCCGAGCTCCTCGAGCACGTCGACCTCGACGGCCCAGGCGTGCTTGCTGGTGGCGACCTCGGCCTCGGTGGCCTGCACGAGGTTCTCCGGGCGGACGCCGATCGTCTGCGTGCCCTCGTCGATGAGGTTCATGGCGGGGGAGCCGATGAAGCCGGCGACGAAGACGTTCTCCGGGCGGTCGTACAGGTTGCTCGGGGTGTCGACCTGCTGCAGCAGGCCGTCCTTGAGGACCGCGACGCGGTCGCCCATGGTCATGGCCTCGACCTGGTCGTGGGTGACGTAGACGGTCGTGACGCCCAGACGGCGGGTCAGCGAGGCGATCTGCGTGCGGGTCTGGACACGCAGCTTGGCGTCCAGGTTCGACAGCGGCTCATCCATGAGGAAGACCTGCGGGGAGCGGACGATCGCGCGGCCCATGGCCACACGCTGACGCTGACCGCCGGAAAGCGCCTTCGGCTTGCGGTCCAGGTACTGGGTGAGGTCGAGGAGTCGGCCGGCCTCTTCGATGCGCTTGCGGCGCTCGACCTTGTCGACACCGGCGATCTTCAGGGCGAAGCCCATGTTGTCGGCCACGGACATGTGCGGGTACAGCGCGTAGTTCTGGAAGACCATCGCGATGTCGCGATCCTTCGGGGCGACGTCGGTGACGTCGCGATCGCCGATGAGGATGCGGCCGGCGTTCACGTCTTCGAGGCCTGCGAGCATGCGCAGGGTCGTGGACTTTCCGCAGCCGGAGGGCCCGACGAGGACCAGGAATTCCCCGTCCTCGATCTCGAGGTTCAGCGAGTCGACCGCGGGGGTCGTGCTTCCCGGGTACAGACGGGTGGTGCTGTCAAAAGTTACAGATGCCATGATTTTGTTGTGTTCCCTTCACGGGCAGGTACGTGCCCGACGATCCGTTGTGATAGGTGTCACAAGGTTCTCACAGAAGCGAGCAGATTCAAAAACTCCGTCACATCCTCCAGTGAGCCGACCCGGAACGCGGCACTCGTTTCGCCGTCTCCGACCTTGACTCCCAGATCGCCCGGGCGAAGGGTCGAAAACGCGTGCTCATCAGTCACGTCGTCGCCGGCGAAGACCACGGTTCCGGCTCCGCTGACGCTCCGGAGCCAGTCGAGACCGACCCCCTTGTCGACCCGGACGACGGCCGCCTCGAGCACGGCCTTGCCTTCCGTCACATGAACGTCACGTTCGCCGGCCAGCGCCGTGCGCGCCCGTGCGAGTGCGGCCTCGCCGTCAGCGGGTGAACACTGCCGAACATGCAGGACGACGCCGGACGGCTTGTGTTCCAGCCGCGCCCCGGCGAACGCCTCGGAGACGCCGCGCAGGGCCGCGGTGACCTCGGCCAGCAGCGCCTCCTGGGCGCCCGACAGGGTGAGCGGTTCGTCGCCCGTCTCCGGGCTGTACCGTTCGGCGCCGTGGCTGCCGACCAGGAGGACTTCTTCCGGCGGGGACGCGACCAGGCGCAGGCTCTCCAGATGGCGCCCGGAGAGCAGCGCCGTCGTCGTGCGCGGTCCGGAGCCGGGGGCGTCGCCCCCACCGAGCCGGGCGAGCGCCTCCGCCGAGCCCGGCAGCGCGCGGGCGTCTTCGGGGCGACCGACGAACGGGGCGAGCGTCCCGTCGAAGTCGAGGGCGACGAGCAGGTGGTCGACCTCGGCGAGGGCCTCGGTGGCGGTACGAAGTTCCGGGGGTAGCATCGCGCTCCTCTACTCGTTGTCCGCGTCGTCGGGCTTGCGCGGGCGGATGAGGTCGGCGGCGGCATGCCCGGCCCTTTCCTCGTCGGCCCGATTGCGGGCGTCGAGGGAGAGCTCGTCGTCCGTCTTGGCGAGCGATTCCAGGAACTTGCGCGACCAGCGGGCGACGTCGTTCGTGGCGATCTGGCGGCGCATGATGCGCATGCGTCGGCTCGCCTCGGCTTCGGGGAGCGCGATCGCCGCGACGATCGTGTCCTTGAGGTCGTCGATGTCGTGGGGGTTGACCTGGAAGGCGTGCTTGAGCTGGTCGGCGGCACCGGCGAACTCCGAGAGGACGAGGGCCCCCTTGTTGTCGACGTGCGCTGCGACGTATTCCTTGGCGACGAGGTTCATCCCGTCGCGCAGGGCCGTGACGAGCATGACGTCGGCCGCGAGGTAGAGCGCCACCATCTCCTCGAATGGATAGGAGTGGTGCAGGTAGCGGATGGCCGTGTGGGAGACCGTGTCGTGTTCACCGTTGATGCGGCCGACCGTCAGCTCGATCTCGTCGCGGAGCTTCATGTACTCGCCGACGCGCTCACGGCTGGGGCTGGCCACCTGGACCAGAGCCGCGCCGCCGACCTCGAGTCGGCCGTCGTCGATGAGTTCGCCGAAGGCCTTCAGGCGGTGGCGGATGCCTTTGGTGTAGTCGAGGCGGTCGACGCCGAGCACCACCACGTCGGGATTGCCCAGACCGCGGCGGATCTCCTTCGCGCGCGCCTGGACTTTCGGGTCCTTCGCCATGCGCGAGATCGATGCTGAATCGATGGAAATCGGATGCGCTTCGGCGCGGGCGATCCGCAGGGGGTTGCCCTGGGCGTCCTGAACGTGGATCTGCTGGCCACGGACCGTGAACCCCAGGATCCGGCGCACCGCGCGCAGGAAGTTCGAGGCGTCGGAAGGCCGCTGGAATCCGATGAGGTCCGCACCGAGCAGGCCCTCAAGGACCCGCTTGCGCCACGGCAGCTGGGCGAAGAGGTCGACGGACGGGAAGGGAATGTGGTTGAAGAAGCCGATCTTCAGGTCGGGACGGACATCCTTGAGCAGCTTCGGGACGAGCTGAAGCTGGTAGTCCTGCACCCAGACGGTGGCACCCTCGGCGGCGACGGCCGCGGTCGCGTCGGCGAAGCGCTGGTTGATCTTCTTGTAGCGATCCCACCACGCCCGGTGGAACCTCGGAGCGACGATGACGTCGTGGTAGAGCGGCCACAGCGTCGAATTGGAGAAGCCCTCGTAGTAGAGGTTCACGTCGCTTTCCGAGAGGGGGACGGGAACGATCGAGATGCCGTTGTTCTCGAACGGTTCGACTTCCTCGTCCGGTGCGCCGTGCCAGCCGACCCAGGCTCCGTCTGCCGCTTCCATCACCGGTGCCAGCGCCGTGACGAGCCCGCCCGGGGCTCGCTTCCACGACGACTCGCCCGCGTCGTTGACCACGCGGTCTACGGGCAGCCGGTTTGCAACGACCACGAAGTCGTACGTCTCGTTGCGTGTTGTTCCGTCAACGGAATGGGACATGTCTCTCTCCTGCAGTGTGTTGGATCAAGCACTGTCCTTCCGAGCCTATAGCGTCCTCTAAAATGACGAAGACATCTTTCGTCGTCGTCGACAGAAAAGGACAACGCCGCATGGCTGATTCCGCGAACCGTCCCACCAAGGCCGAGCGCACCTCCGCCGCGCGCGAGGCCGCCCGAAAACTCCACGAAGAGCAGGCGGCCGCTGCGAAGCGGAAGTCGCTGTTCGTGAAGCTGGGCGTCATCGGCGCGATGGTCCTGGTCATCGCACTGGTGGTCATGATCGTCGTCCAGCAGCGGTCCGCTGCGGTCCCGGAGTCCGGCGGCATCCCGAACGGCGGCAACGAGCACGGCGGCATCGTCCTCGTCGCCGACGGCGAGGGCGGCACGACCGTCGACCCGGAGCTGACCGGGGACCGCACGATCGATGTGAACGACGCCGGCGAGCAGGCGCCGCAGGGCACCGAGCCGGCACCGCGCGGTCTGGACGAGTCCGCCGATCCGGCTCAGCTCGTGGTCTACGCGGACGTGAACTGCCCGCACTGCTCCGTCTTCGACGGGCAGTACGCCGAGCAGATCGAGCAGTGGGTCGCCGACGGCGATGTCGTTCTCGAGCAGCGCAACGTCGCGTTCCTCGACCGCGGTTCTTCGACGAACTACTCCTCGCGCGGCGCCAACGCCCTCGCGTGCGTCGCCGACGCGGCCCCGGAGTCGTACATGGACTTCTCGAACGCGCTCTTCGCCCAGCAGCCCGAGGGCGAGCTGACGAACGCCGAGATGGCCGATCTGGCTGCGGAGAACGGTGCCGAGGGCCTCGAGGACTGCATCGACTCCATGGAGTACCGCCCGTTCGCGCAGTTCGCGCACGACGCCGCGCTCGCCGACGCCGTGCCGGGTACGCCGAGTGTCTGGCTCAACGGCGAGGTGTGGGACGGCCAGGCCGATCCCGACTTCGCTGTCTGGGCCGAGGAGAAGATCGGCTGATCCATTCGGCAATTCTCGATTGCCGGGGTTTCTCGGCTAATCTGGATTCGTCGCCCGCCAGGGCGGTGATGCCCCCTTAGCTCAGCTGGCCAGAGCATCTGTCTTGTAAACAGAGGGTCGCCGGTTCGAATCCGGCAGGGGGCTCACGGCAAGGCCCCTGTCAGAGCTGTTCGCAGCTCCGGCAGGGGCCTTCTTCGTGCTTGGACTGCGGCAGGGCTTGGACTACGGCAGGCGCGAGAAGGCTTCGGTTGCGGAGGGGCTGCCCTCGATGAGGATCTCATCGTCCTCCCGCAGAACCGTGTGCGCCCGCGTCGGCTGCCAGCGTTCGCCGAGCGGTTTCGCGGCGACCACCGTGATGTTGTACTTCGCGTCGAGGTCCAGGATGTCCAGCGGCCGGTCCTGAGCTGCCTGGGGCGCCCGCGTGCGGACCAGGACGAAGTCCTCGTCGAGCTCGACGTAGTCGCGGATGCCGCCCTGGACGAGGTGCGCGACGCGGCGGCCCATGTCGTGTTCGGGGCGCACGACGTGGTGGACGCCGAGCTGGTCGAGGATCTCGCCGTGGGGTTCGCTGATGGCTTTGGCCCAGATGGTGGGCCGGGCGAATTTGAGTAGACGCGACGCCGTCAGGATGCTGGCTTCGAGATCGGACCCGATGGCCACGACGACGACGCCGAGTTCGTGCACCGCGAGCTGCCGAAGAGCCTCCTCCTGTGTCGAATCGGCGCGGACGACGTGGGTGAGCAGGCCGTTGAACGACTGGACGCGTTCGGCGTCCTCGTCGATGCCCAGGACCTCGGTGCCGGCGGCCTCCAGCTCGAGGGCGAGCGCGCCGCCGAACCGCCCCAGTCCGATGACGGCGACCGTGCTCGGCTTACCGGAGGCGTTGTCGCTGCGGGGGGAGAGGAATGACTTAGCCAATGAGCGGCCTTTCTTTCGGATATTCGAACTGGGTTCTGCGGCTGCGGACCGCCAGCGACGACGCCAGGATGACGGGGCCGAGGCGGCCGATGAACATCAGCAGGATGATGACGACCTGCCCCGCGGCGGGAAGGTCGGCGGTGATGCCGGTCGAGAGCCCGACCGTTGCGTACGCGGACACCACCTCGAACAGGATGCGCTCCTGCCCGAAGTCCGTGATGAGCATGAGGAAAACGGTGGAGCACATGATGGCCGCCAGCGACAGCAGGACGACGGCGATCGCCTGCCGGTGCACGGAGCGCGAGAGCCGCTTGTTGAAGATGTTGACCGCTCCGTCACCGCGGATCTCGGCCCACAGGATGAAGAACAAGACGGCGAAGGTCGTGATCTTCAGCCCGCCCGCAGTGCCGGCCGGCCCGCCGCCGATGAACATCAGGATGTCGGTGACCAGCCAGGAGACCGGGTGGAGTTCGGCGACGTCGATGCTGTTGAATCCGGCGGTGCGCGTCATGACCGAATGGAAGAAGCCGGCCAGGAGGCGGTCGGCAGGATCGAGATCGCCGAAGACCGCGCGATTCGTCCACTCGACCACGGTGAAAAATACCGTGCCGGCGGTGAGCAGGATCGCCGTTCCCCACAGGACGATCTTGGTGTGCATGCTCCAGTGGTGCGGCCGGCGGAATCGCTTGCGCAGCTCGATCAGGACGGGGAATCCCAACCCGCCGATGATGACGGCGCCGGCGATCGTCAGCGAGACGACCCAGTCGTCCACGTAGCGCATGAGGCTGTCCGAATAAAGGGAGAACCCGGCGTTGTTGAACGCCGAGATCGAGTGGAAGATCCCGTTCCACGCGGCTTCCTGCACCGTCTCGCCGTAGCCGAGCCAGAACCGCAGGAACAGGACGACGGCGGCGGCCGCCTCCACGAGGACGCTGACTTTGACGATGCCCAGCAGCAGGGTGCGGATATCTCCGAAGTCGCTGTTCTTCGATTCGGCGGCCGCGGTGACCCGGGTGCGCAGGTTGAGCTTGCCCAGGATGAAGACCCCGAGCAGTGCGCTGAAGGACATGACCCCGAAGCCGCCCAGCTGTATCAGTGCCGTGATGACGCCTTCGCCGAAGCCCGACCAGTAGGTGGGTGTGTCCACGACGATCAGGCCCGTCACGCAGAGGGCGCTGGTCGCGGTGAACCAGGCCTCCAGAAAGGTGGCGCTCTCCTCTCCGGGCGTCGCCACTGGCAGCATGAGCAGCATGGTTCCGGCGAACATGGCGAAGAGGAATCCGGCTGCGATGGTCTGCGCGGGATTGCGGGGCCTGAGGGCGCGGCGGATGCGGCGCTGGGCGGCGGTGGCCGAGCGAACCGTCGGGTTCAGCCGCTGCCCGAGTTCTTCGAGAATCCGCGCGACGCGGAGACGGACGATCATGGCGGTAGCCTACGCCTGTCGTCGCACTGTGCAGTGCAGATGGGAGCACCACAGTCCTCCGATGCTGCGTGTGCCGCATCACGCCATGCCGAGGTAGCAACGCGAAACCGCACGAATTGCCTTGAGGGTGATGCGCGTCACCCATAGGTTGAAATGGCGCCTCACGCGCTTCATCACTCACCACACCTTGCAACGGAGCGAACTCATGGCCCACGCCAGACTCACGACGACGCGCGTCCTCGCCGCGGCCGGCACCCTCGCCCTGGCCGGGGCGGTCCTCGTCCCTGCGCCCGCGTCGGCGACGACGAACTCCACGGCGGATCCGGTCTTTGACCAGATCACGTTCGGTCAGTCGACGGACCTGAACTTCTCGGCGAACGTGCTGCCTGAGAAGGTCGGCGTGAACCACGCGGAACCCAGCAGCCCGGGGACCATCGACGGCGAGATCTTCATGGAGAGCCGCGGCGGCAAGCTCGCCCCGGGGCACGACGGGCTGACCTTCTACTACGTCGATCTAGACCCTCGAGAGCAGAACTTCGTGCTGGAGGCGGACGTCGTCGTTCATCAACTGGGGCCTGAAACCGGGGCGAACCCGAGCGGCCAGGAGGGCGCCGGGCTGATGGTGCGCGACGTCAACGGCGGCGCGCGCCAGGACCCGATGGTGGACGGCTTCGAGGAGGTGCCGGCCGCGTCGAACTACGCGGCGACGGCCGTCCTGCGCGACGGCGCCAACGCCATGACGCGCACCGGGGAGACCGAACCGTGGGGCACGGTCGAGGCCACGCGATCCGTGCAGAAGTTCGCCTCCGGCGGCGACTACGGGCTCACGATCGGCGAACCGGTCACGATGCGCCTCGAGCGCACGGACGACACGTTCGTCATGTCGACGACGTACGAGGGTACTGGGCAGCCCGAGACATTCACCCGCGAGCTCGTCGGGGCCGACTGGGTGCAGGACATCGACCCGGACAACATGACCGTGGGCTTCTTCGCCTCCCGCAACGTGGCCGCGACGTTCTCCAACGCGTCGCTGACGCTCTCGGACGCGGACACGCAACCGCGGCCAGTCGAGCCGGAACCCGTCGCGCCCGTGTCGTTCGACTTGCGCGCGCCGGCCCACTCGGGCGCGGCCGCCTACCCGCTGGCGGCGACGGCGTCGCACGACGGGGAAGTGCTTGTGAGTGTCGACGGCGCGGTGGCCGAGGCCCTGCCCGCGACCGCCGGTGAAGAGATCACGACCGAGCTGACGCTTCCGGCGGGATCGTCCACGGTGGAGGCGGTCTTCACCCCCTCCGAGGGGCCGAGCGCCGATTCGATCACGCGGGCGGTCGACGTGAACGTTCGCCTCTTCGATGCCGGGGCGCCCCTGCTCGCGAGCCCCGACGGATCGCCGGCAGGCGACGGCACGGCGGGCAGCCCGCTCGACATCGCGACCGCCGTCGCCTATGTGCAGCCTGGCCAGAGTGTCGAACTGCTGGAAGGCGTCTACACGCCGTCGCACCGGATCGAGATCTCCGCGGCGTACTCCGGCACCGAGGGGGCGCGCAAGACGCTGACCGCGCACGACGGCGGCGAGGTCACCATCGACGGTCGCGGCGCCCTGCCGCAGATCATCCGCCTCGATGCGGACCACTGGGAGGTCGCCGGGCTGCGCTTGACCGATGCCGCGTCGAACGGGATGCGGGTCTCCGGGTCGAACAACCTCATCGATTCCATGGTGTTCAACGACAACGGGGACACGGGGTTCCAGCTCACCGGCAGCGGCCCGCGCGAAAACTGGCCGGCGGACAACCTCATCTCCAACAGCGAGTCCCATGACAACAGGGACGCGAGCGACATCAACGCGGACGGCTTCGCGGCCAAACTGGGCGTCGGCCCGGGCAACGTGTTCCGCGCCAACATCGCCCATCACAACATCGACGACGGCTGGGACCTGTACAACCGCACCAACGAGGGCGCCAATTTCCCGATCACGCTCGAGGGCAACGTCGCGTACTCCAACGGCAAGCTCTCGAACGGTTACCGCGAGGACGGCACGTCCGGCAGCGGGTTCAAGGTCGGCGGCGAGGGACTCCCGGTCGCACACGTCTTGTCCGGCAATCTCGCCTACGACAACAACATGGACGGCTTCACGGACAACTTCAATCCGGGGCGGCTCGAGGTGACCGGCAACACCGCGGTCGACAACAAGCGCTACAACTTCATCTTTCGGATCAACCCGTACTTCGCGCCCGAGGAGCAAGGGGTCTTCCGCAACAACCTCTCGCTGCGCAGCGCCGCCGGAGATGCCGACGTCGTCAGCGGCGACGTGGATGCCACGAACGCGTTCTTCGACGGGCGCCGGTCGGTGACTACCGGTGGAAAGCGCGTCGTGCCCCAGCGCGATGTCATGTCCCTGGAGCAGCCTGCGGGGTTTGAACGGAACGACGACGGGGCGATCGACCACGGGGATTTCGCCCGGCCGTTCTTCAAATCCTTCCTCACGGACGCGGGCGTCGACGGCGGTCACATCGGCGCCGTGATCCCGGCGGAACGCCCGGGCCGGGGGCGCTGACCGAACCGCCCAGCGGTGCCGGGCGCCGATTTGGCGGCCCGGCATCGGCGGGTTAAGATGTTCTGGTGCCCGTTGCGGCGCAGTTGCTTGGATCTTTAGCTCAGTTGGTTAGAGCGTTCGCCTCACACGCGAAAGGTCGCTGGTTCGAGTCCAGTAAGATCCACCAACGAAGAATGGCCCCGGTCTGCGGACCGGGGCCATTCGTTTTCGGCGGTGCGGCGCTTGTCCGCAGTGACGAGTGGCGGCCTGGAACGCGCCGGAGACCGCCACTCGTCGCTGCGCCCCACGGGGCTGCTCAGTCGGCCATCATGTCGTGTACAAGCGGGGCGACCCGGTCGCCGAGCAGCTCGATGCTGTGCACGATCCGGTCGTGAGCGAGCGTGCCGTTGCTCGTTTTCACGTCGAGTCGCTCGAGGCCCAGGTTCGTCGCGATGTGCGCGATCTTCCTCGCCACGGTTTCCGGCGCGCCGACGAGCAGGTTGCCTCCCGGCCCGATCGCCGCCTCGAACTGCCCGCGGCCGTAACCGCGCCATCCGCGCTCGCGGCCCATCTTCGTCATCTGCGCGAAGTAGTGCGGCCAGAGCTGCTCGGCGGCTTCCTCATCGGTGTCGGCGACGAAGCCGTGCAGGTGCGCGGCAACCGGCCGCGGGTCGTGCCCGAACGCCGTCAGCTCCCTGCGGTAGAGGTCGGCGAGCGGGGCGAAGGCCAGCGGGTCACCGCCGATGATCGCGAGCATCAACGGCAGGCCGTGCCGCGCGGCGCGGACGACTGACTCCGGGCTTCCCCCGACGCCGACCCAGGCACGCATTCCCTCCGCCGTCTTCGGGTAGACGTCCTGTGCGCTCAGCCGTGAGCGCGTGGTGCCGGCCCACGTCGTCGGCTCCTCCCTCAGGAGCTTCGCCATGAGCGCGAGCTTCTCCTCGAAGAGGATCTCGTAGTCACCCAGGTCGTGGCCGAACAGGGGGAACGACTCGACGAACGAGCCGCGCCCCAGAACCATCTCGGCGCGACCGCCCGAGATCCCGTCGAGCGTCGCGAACCGCTGGAACACGCGCACCGGATCGTCCGAACTGAGCACCGTGACGGCGGAGCCCAGACGGATCTGGTCGGTGCGCGCGGCGATCGCGGACAGCACGACCTCGGGCGCGGAGACCGCGTAGTCGGCGCGGTGGTGCTCACCCACGCCGAAGAAGTCGAGGCCCGACTGGTCGGCGACCACGCCCTCCTCGACGACGTCGCGCAGCACTCGCGCGTGCGCCGCGCCCAAGGTCTCGTCCACTACGTTGACGTCGCCGAAGGTCTCGGCGCCCAGTTCCAGTTTCTTGTCCATGCAGCCCTCCAATAAATATGTGTTTGCATCTAATAACGGTGTGGTGAAGGTATCTATTCCCGCCGTGTCCGCGGGCCCGTCCGCGGTTGTACAGTGGGGAATCGAAGCGAGAAACGGGGAGGTGACCAGGTGAGTCGGACGCAGCCATTCGAGCCCGAACCGTCGGGCGACGAGGCGTCGAGCGGTGAGTCCGCGGCGGCGTACGACGTCCGCCCGGGCACGGACGCCTATCCGGTCGCCGAGGCCCTGCCCCGGGTCACGACCGCTCAGATCGACAACCCGTTCGCGCCGCCAACCAACGCGACCCCCGTGCACACCGGCCCGGCCCGGCCCGGCGTCGACCCCTACACGCGGCCCATCGACGCGGTGCGCGACGACGGCGCCGCCCCGTCGTCGTCCGCGGGAACCGGCCCGACGGCGGAGCGCCCCACCGGGACCAACGCGTCCGCGGCGCGGACGGCACCGCCGAACCGACCCAAACGTCGCATCCGCCGCGGCCCGCCCACCGCCCCGACGACCCCCATCGGTTCCCCTCTGGGCCCGACGACGTCGACCGGGCCGGCTATCCGGCTGCCGTTCGGGCGTCCGGACCGGCGGGCGACGTGGGGCCCGAAGCCTGGGGCCAGGCGAGTCTTCTCGAAGATCCTGGAGTCGGAGCACCCGCCGACCCAGGCGTTCTCCATCGTCGACCGACTCGTCGGCAGCCCGTACGCGAATCCGATGGTCCAGATCGGCATGGCGGGCGCGGACACTAGGGAGACCCTCGAATTCACGCTGGACCTCGCCGAGACGATGTTCCGATTCGGCGCCGGCGCCCTCGAGGCCGAGACGAGCATCATCGCGGTCACGGCCTCGTTCGGACTGCGCAACGTCGACGTGGACATCACCAACCAGTCGATCCACATCAACTACTCCGGCGACGACCAGCACCCGGTCAGCCTGCTCCGCGTTGTCCGCTCGTGGACGAGCAACTACGCGGGGCTGGCGCTCGTGCACCAGCTCGTGGCCGACATCGTCGCCGGCGACGTCACACGGCGCGAGGCGATCGATCAGCTCGGCGTCATCACGTCGAAGCCGAAGCCGTTCCCGCGCTGGCTGGCGGACGTCGCCGGCGGCATCTTCAGCGGCTCGTTCGTGCTCTTCATCGGCGGCAGCTGGCTCGGCGCGCTGATCGCCCTGCTCTCGTTCACGGGAGTCTGGCAGGTCCTGAAGATTTCGGGGAAGTGGCGCATACCGGAGTTCTTCTCCGTCGGGCTGGCCTCGCTCTTCATCACCGCGTCGGCGCTGCTGCTGTGGCGGCTCAGCGTGCCTATTTCGCCGGCGGTCGTGGTCGCCGGCGGGATCATGCTGCTGCTGCCGAGCACCCGGCTGGTCTCGAGCGTCCAGGATGCCATCAACGGCTTCCCGGTGACCGCCGCCGGCCGGCTCTTCTCCGCGCTCCTGGTCTTCGGCGGGATCTTCGCCGGCATCATCACCGGCCTGGTCGTCGGTGACCTGTTCGGCGTCGAGAGCATCGACATCACCGAGATCCCCACAGTCACCTACCCGACGTGGCTCATGGCCGTCTTCGTCGGCGTCGCGGTCTTCAGCGCCTCGATCTTCGAGCAGAGCGCCCCCCGGCTGCTGCTGCCGACGGCCGGCGTCGCCCTGCTCGGGTACGGCGCGCTGCTGGCGGTCCTCGGCATCGGGGTGGGGGAGCGGCTGGCACCGGCCGGCGCCGCCGTCGTCATCGGCGTCGCGGGCCGGTGGGTTGCCCTGCGCCTCGGCGCGCCGCAGCTGGTCGTGGCCGTCCCGGCGATGATGTTCCTGCTGCCCGGTCTGATGATCTTCCGTGCGATCTACGGCATCACCATGGAAACCGAAGACATCACCCTCGGCCTGAGCGAAATCTTCAACGCCTTCGGCATCATCCTGGCGATCGCCGGCGGCATCGTGCTCGGCGATACGATCGCCCGCCCTCTGACCAAGGGCTGGAACACGCACGAGCGGCGCCGGATCCGCCGCCGCTGACCCGGTCAGAAGAGCACGTCGCCTGCGGGGTCGGCCGGCGGCAGCGACCAGTCGACGGGGTCGGCGCCGTGGCTGCGCAGGAAGTCGTTGGCGCGGCTGAACGGCCGCGACCCGAAGAACCCGCGCCGCGCGGACAGGGGAGACGGGTGCGCGGAGGTGATCACCGCCGTCGTGCCGCGTTCTTCGCCGGCGGCGAGCAGTGGGCGCGCCTGCTGCGCGTCCTTGCCCCAGAGGATCGCGACGAGCGGGGTGCCGGCCTGTGCGCTGTGCCCGGCGACCGCGCGGATCGCCGCCTCGGTGATGCGCTCCCAGCCGAGCCCGCGGTGCGAGCCCGCCTCGCCGGCGGTGACGGTGAGCACGCGGTTGAGCAGCAGTACGCCCCGGCTCGACCACGCGGAGAGGTCGCCGTGGGACGGCGGGGCGAGTCCGACGTCGTCGCGCAGCTCGGTGTAGATGTTGCCCAACGAGCGGGGCAGCGGACGCACGTGGGCCTCGACGGCGAAGGCGAGCCCGATCGCGTGGCCGGGGGTCGGGTACGGGTCCTGGCCCAGGACGACGACGCGGGTCGCGGCCAGCGGCTGCGCGAACGCGCGCAGGACGTCGTTCGCTGCCGGCAGGACGGCCTCGCCGCCGGCGCGGCGCGCCTCGACGCGTTCCTGCACGGCCGCCAGCTCGTCGGCGACGGGCGCGAGCGCCTGTTCCCAATCCTCTGCCATCCGCATGACAACCATTATGACTCGGCGGGCGGCGCGACCGGGCGTACCGTTCGCGGGCGACTAAACTGAGGGATTCCGTGTCGGTCCGCGAGGGGGAGCATGTCCAGAGCTGAGCTCAGCGAGCTCGAGAAGCGCATGCTGGCGCTCGAGAAGCTGCACTTCAAGTACGCCGGGGCCAAGGAGCAGGAGATCCGAGCCCGCTTCGACGTCAGCCCCACGCACTACTACCAGCAACTCAATGTGCTCATCGACACCGACGGGGCGCTGGCCTACGACCCGATGCTGGTCACTCGGTTGCGTAGACTACGTTCGACGCGTCGACGCGTCGACGCGTCGCCGCCCGGCGGACGACCGCCGCCGGTAGAGTCGACGTGACCAGCAACGACACCCGCACCACCGATTCCGACGCCGCCTCGCGTAGCGCAGACGCTTCATCGAAGGAAGGTCATGAGTAAGTATCCGAGCGACGAGTTCGATCGTGTCCCCGAGTACACCGACCGCCAGGGTGTCCACCGGCTCGCGGCCGGCATGGCCCCGGCGCGCCGCGGCGGACTGTGGCCGGTCCTGATCTTCGGCGTCGCCGCGATCCTCATCGGCCTCGTCGCCTTCTTCCTCCTGCGTCCCACCTTCGGCGGCGACCAGCAGGCGGCGCCGAGCCCGCCGCCGTCGGCCTCTGTGAGTGCCCCCGCTTCCGACTCGGCCTCCGAGGATCCGGACGACGAATCCGACGAGGCCTCCAGCAGTCCCGAAGAAACCGCGGCGCCCGGCTCCGGCGAGCCGGACACCGCCGACGAGTCGGAGGCCGCCGACCTCGTGGAGGAGACACCCGAGGCGGATGCGAGCGAGGACGCCGCCGCCGACGAGTCCGACGGGGTGCTCGACCGGAACCTGCCCGTTGGCGTGTACAACGGCTCCGGCATCGGCGGCTTGGCGGGCACGAACACGGCGCAGCTGCGTTCGGCCGGGTATTCCCAGGTCGTCTCGGGCAACTGGACCCGCCAGGTGGAGCCGAGCGTGGTGTACTACAAGAACGACTGGGCAGCGACGACGGCCCGCGATGTCGCCGATCAGCTGGGCATCGGGACGATCTACCAGACGGAGAACGTCCCCGTCGAGATCTCGGTGGTGCTCGGCAGCGCCGGGCGCTAACGGCGCACTGCCAGGCCAAGGAGCGGCCCGACGGGCCGCCCCGCGGTGGCGCTGTACAACGTTGTATAGTGCTAGCACCTGCAACTGATCGGAGGGGCCATGGCTGCCACCCTGCACGACGTCGCCCGGATGGCCCAGGTGTCGATCAAGACCGTGTCGAACGTCATCAACGAGCGGCCGAACGTCGGCAGCGCCACGCGCGCCAAGGTCGAGGCCGCCATCGCTGAACTCGGCTACACACCCAACCTCACGGCCCGCGGCCTGCGCTCTGGCCGCAAGGGGGCGATCACGCTGGCCGTGCCCGATCTCGCGCTGAGCTACTTCGCCGAGCTCGCGGCCGAGGTGATCGCCGCTGCGGAAGCGGCCGGCGTCGTCGTACTGGTCGAGCAGACCGGCGGCGACCGCGAGCGCGAGCTGGCCCTGCTGAAGAGTCCGCGGCTGAACATGACCGACGGGCTGATCTTCTCGCCGCTCGGCATGGGGCAGGAGGACGTCGGCGCGCTCGAGGTCTCCTACCCACTCGTCATCCTGGGTGAGCGCATCTTCGAGGGGCCCGCAGATCACGTGACGATGCAGAACGTCGCCGCGGCGCGGGCGGCCACCGAGTACCTCCTCGATTCCGGGCGGCGCCGGATCGCCGTCGTCGGAGCGCACGAGGGTGAGGTCGTCGGCTCCGCCGGGCTCCGGCTGAGTGGCTACCGTGAGGCGCTCGCGGCCGCCGGCATCGAGTACGAACCGAACCTGATCGCCCATTCGGGGCTGTGGCACCGCGCCAACGGCGCCACCTGCATGCGCGAGCTGCTCGCGCGGGGTGTCGATTTCGACGCGGTCTTCGGGCTGAACGACACGCTCGCCCTGGGCGCGATGCGCGTGCTCCAGGAGGCGGGGATCTCCGTGCCCGCCGACGTCGCCGTTATGGGATTCGACGACCTCGAGGAGACGCCGTACTCGATCCCCTCGCTGACCACGGTTGATCCCGGCCGTGGCTGGATCGCCCGGACTGCGGTCAAGACGCTGTTGCAGCGCATCAACGATGCGGGCAGCGGCGGACCCGCCGAGACGCGGCTGGCCGAGTTCGAGATCCGGCGCCGAGAGTCTACTGCCGCCGCGTGAAGCGGGTCACGAAGACTACTTGACATAGATCACACCCGCCCTCATGATTGGTGGTACAACGTTTACAGTACAACGTTGTACTTGATGGCAGGCAGTACGGATCCGCGGGAGGCCGCGAGGGATGCGGCCGTCGGGAACAACGCTGATTCCACCTTGAGAGGAAGTAGAACCATGAAGTCCAAGACTTCGAGGGTTTTCGCCGCGACGCCGATCGCTGCTCTGTCGATCGCCGGCCTGGCGGCCTGCGGCGGCGAGACGGCGGCGAACTGCACCAACGAGATCCTGAAGGACGACGCGACTCAGGTCTCCGTCTGGGCCTGGTATCCCGCGTTTGAGCAGGTCGTCGACCACTTCAACGAAACGCACGACGACGTGCAGGTCTGCTGGACCAACGCCGGACAGGGCAACGATCAGTACACCAAGTTCTCGACGGCCATCGAGGCCGGCTCCGGCGCCCCGGACGTCATCATGCTCGAGGCCGAGGTGCTCTCCAGCTTCTCGATCCGCGACGCGCTGACGGATCTCTCCGAATACGGCGTCGCCGACATCGCCGGCAACTACACCGAGGGTGCCTGGAGCGACGTGTCCAGCGGCAACGCGGTCTACGCGGTCCCCGTCGACGGAGGCCCGATGGGCATGCTCTACCGCCAGGACATCCTGGACGAGTACGACATCGCCCCGCCGAAGACGTGGGACGAATTCCAGGCGGCGGCCGAGAAGCTTCAGAGTGAGGACGCCCCGGGCGTGCTGGCCAACTTCCCGACCAACGGGCGCGCCTTCAATCAGGCCCTCTTCGCCCAGGCGGGCTCGACGCCGTGGGAGTACGACTCCGCGAACCCGCAGGAGATCGGCATCGAGGTGAACGACCAGGCCTCCAAGGACGTCCTGAGCTACTGGCAAGGTCTCGTCGAGGACGATCTCGTCTCCACGGACGACGCGTTCACCGCGGACTACAACACCAAGCTCGTCGACGGCACCTACGCCATCTACCTGGCCGCCGCGTGGGGCCCGGGCTACCTGCAGGGCCTCTCCGATACCGATCCCGAGGCCGAATGGCGCGCGGCGCCCCTGCCGCAGTGGGACGAAGCGAACCCGGTCCAGGTCAACTGGGGCGGTTCGACCTTCGCCGTGACGGAGCAGGCCGACGACAAGGAGGCGGCCGCCATGGTCGCCAAGGAGATCTTCGGCACCGAGGAGGCCTGGAAGATCGGCATCGAGGAGGCGGCGCTCTTCCCGCTGTGGACGCCGATGCTCGAGTCGGACTACTTCCGCGACCTCGAGTACGAGTTCTTCGGCGGCCAGAAAATCAACGACGAGGTCTTCCTCGACTCCGCCCAGGGCTATGAGGGCTTCACCTTCAGCCCGTTCCAGAACTACGCCTACGACCAGCTCACCGAGCAGCTCTTCGCGATGACGGAAGGCGAGAAGGACGCGGACGCGGCCCTGGACGACCTCCAGACGAGCCTCGAGAAGTACGCCGCTGAACAGGGATTCACCCAGAAGTAGCAGGCTGCGGCGGGGGCCGGCTCCGGTCCCCGCCCGCCCGGCCGCCACTGCTGTTCCCGTTCGACTAGGAGAATCACTATGACCACCCAGGCCACGGAGCTGGACCAGGCGACGAGCCGTAAACTCGCCGCCTCGGGTTCGCTTCTCGTCCGGCGCCGCCAGCGTTGGGGATGGCTGTTTGTCTCGCCCTTCCTGCTGATCTTCGCGCTCTTCCTGATCATCCCGCTCGGCTACGCGTTCTGGATGAGCCTGTTCACCTCGACGCTGGCCACCGGCACCGAATTCACGGGCCTCGCCAACTACGTTCGCGCCTTCAACGACCCCCTCTTCATCGAAGGCATCCTGCGCGTGCTCGCCTACGGCGCCGTCATGATCCCGACCCAGCTCATCGTCGCGATCGTCGCCGCACTCGTGCTGGACACCCTCTCCACGTGGGTCTCGAAGCTCAGCCGCTTGCTGATCTTCGTTCCCTACGCGGTCCCCGTCGTCATCGGCGCCCTGATGTGGAGCTTCCTCTACAGCCCGCGTTTCGGCCCCGGCGCGACGATCTTCGATGCCTTCGGACTCCAGGCCCCGAACTTCCTCGGCCCGGACACGATCTTCTTCTCGCTGGTCAACATCGTCACCTGGCAGTGGGCCGGCTACTACATGGTGGTCGTCTACGCGGCCCTGCGCTCCATCGACCCCGCGATCTACGAAGCGGCCCGGATCGATGGCGCGAACGGGCTGCAGACCGCACTGCAGATCAAACTCCCGATGATCTCCTCCTCGATGGTCATGGTGGTCACGTTCGCCCTCATCGGCACCCTGCAGTTCTTCACCGAACCGGTCGTGATGCAGAGCATCGCCCAGGGCTCCATCGACGCCGCCTACACCCCGAACATGTACGCGTTCTCGCTCGCGTTCAGCTACAGCCAGTTCAACTACGCCTCGGCCATCGCGTTCTCGCTGGGCATCCTGGTGTTCATCGGGTCCTTCCTGTTCCTGTTCCTCACGCGCAAGCAGAGCGGTCTGAAGTGATGTCCACTCCCGTCCAAACATACAAACGCCGGCCCCGCGGCAAGCGCCGCATCGGAGCGCACGCGTTCCTGATCATCCTGGCGTTCTACTTCGTCATCCCGCTGTGGTGGCTCCTCGTGGCCGCCACGAAGGACACCGCCGGCCTCTTCGGCAGCCCCGCCTTCTGGTTCTCCGGGAACTTCGCGTTCTTCGAGAACATCGCCGGGCTCTTCCAGCACGACGGCGGCATCTACTGGCGCTGGCTCGGCAACTCGTTCCTGTACGCCTTCACGGCCGGCACCGGGGCGACGATCGTCGCCGTGCTGGCGGGGTATGGCTTCGCCAAGTTCCGCTTTCGCGGTTCCGGACCGGTCTTCACTCTCATCCTCGGCTCCGTCATGGTGCCGCTGACGGCCCTCGTGATCCCGACGTTCGTGCTGCTGAGCGACTACGGCATCATCAACACGCCGTGGGCGGTCATCCTGCCCTCGCTGCTGAATCCCTTCGGCGTCTACCTGATGCGCGTCTACACCCAGGACGCCGTCCCGGACGAGATTATGGAGGCCGCCAGGATCGACGGCGCCGGCGAAGTCCGCACGTTCTTCACCGTGGTGCTGCCCATGCTCCGCCCCGCGGTCGTGACGGTGCTGCTGCTCTCCGTCGTGGTCACGTGGAACAACTTCTTCCTGCCGCTTGCCGTCCTGACCGATCCCGAACTCCTGCCCGTCACCGTCGGCCTCAACCGGTGGACGGCGCTCTCCAACGCGGGTGCCGGTGGCGAGCAGGTCTGGAATCTCATCACCTCGGGTGCGTTCATCTCGATCGTCCCGCTCATCCTGTCCTTCCTCTTCCTGCAGCGGTACTGGCAGGGCGGCCTCGCCACCGGCGCCGTCAAGTAGCCGCGGCACCCGAAGCACTCCGTCAACGCCCCGGCCCAGGCCGGAGCGTGAGCCAACCATGACCACACCACACGTCACGAAAGCGATAACCATGACTGACGCATCCTTGACCGTCGACCCGCACTACGCCGTCGGGGAGGTCAAACGGCAGCTGTTCGGCGGCTTCGTCGAGCACCTCGGCCGCCACGTCTACGACGGGATCTACGAACCCGGCCACCCCTCCGCGGACGCCGACGGCTTCCGCCAGGACGTCATCGAGCTCGTCCGCGAGCTCGGAGTCTCCACGATCCGCTACCCCGGCGGGAACTTCGTCTCCGGCTTCGCCTGGGAGGACAGCGTCGGGCCGCGCGAGCAGCGCCCGCGCCGCCTCGACCTGGCGTGGCACTCGACCGAGACCAACGAGGTCGGCCTGCACGAGTTCTCCACGTGGCTCGAGAAGGTGGGCAGCGAGCTCATGCTCGCGGTCAACCTCGGCACGCGCGGCACCAAGGAAGCCCTCGAGCTGCTCGAGTACTCCAACCTGCCCTCCGGCACTGACCGCGCCGAGCAGCGCATCGCGAACGGACGTACCGAGCCCTTCGGCGTGAAGATGTGGTGCCTCGGCAACGAAATGGACGGCCCCTGGCAGGTCGGCCACCGCTCGGCGGAGGACTACGCCAAGATCGCCACGCAGACCGCCAAGGCCATGCGCATGTTGGATCCCGGCATCGAGCTCGTCGCCTGCGGCTCCTCGAGCGCGCACATGCCGACCTTCGGCGAGTGGGAGCGCACCGTCCTGACCCACGCGTACGACGACGTCGACTACATCTCCTGCCATGCGTACTACGAGGAGAAAGACGGCGACATCGGCTCCTTCCTGGCCTCCGCCGTCGACATGGACCGCTTCATCGAGACGGTGGTCGCCACAGCCGACCACGTGGGCGCCGTCCGCGGTTCGCAGAAGAAGATCAACATCTCCTTCGACGAGTGGAACGTCTGGTACCAGTCACGCTTCGAGAACGTCGACAAGATCGAAGGGGTCGACAACTGGCCGGTCGCCCCGCGCCTGCTCGAAGACATCTACTCGGTCGCGGACGCCGTCGTGTTCGGCAACCTGATGATCTCACTGATCAACCACGCCGACCGCGTCACGAGCGCGTCACTGGCGCAGCTCGTGAACGTGATCGGCCCGATCATGACCGAGCCCGGCGGGCCGGCCTGGCGCCAGACCACGTTCTTCCCCTTCGCGCTGACGTCCCGCCTGGCCACGGGCCGCGCGCTTCAGCTCAAGCTGGACGCGCCGACCTACGTCTCGGAGCAGTACGGCGAGGTTTCGCTCGTGGACGCGGCGGCCACGTACGACGACGAGGCGAACCGCGCGGCCGTCTTCCTCGTCAACCGCAGCACCGAGGAGGCGGTCACCGTGACCGTCGACGTCGCTTTGCTCGGCGAGATCAGCCTTCTGGAGAGCCACACGCTCGCCGACGAGGACCGCAACGCGAAGAACACGCTCGAGAACCAGGAGCGCGTGTCCACCGCGGAGAACACGAGCGCGCGTATCCAGGACGGTCAGCTGACCATCACGCTGCCGCCCGTCTCCTGGACGGCGCTCGGCCTCGGCTGATCTGTCCCGGCGTCTCGCCACGGTGAGTGCGCCCAGGGCTTACGTAACCGCCGGCTAGTTGGTAATATTTAATTACGAACTAGTCGGCGGTTTCGGCATCTGCAACCACCGGCCGCGCGAGCTGCCGGACGCGAGAGGAAGAATGACTCATGGAAGCCAACTGGGCCGGAAACCTGACGTACGGCGCGCAGCGCATCGTTCATCCAGCCGACCGGGCGCAGCTGGTCGAGGCGCTCGCCGGTGCCGGGGAGGTGCGGGTGGTCGGGAGCCGGCATTCGTTCAACGACATCACCGACACGACCGGGACTCTGATCGCCACCGACCGGCTCCCGGCCGGCGTCGAGGTAGACGCTGCGGCGGGGGTGGTGCGCGTGGGCGGCGGCGTGCGCTACGGCGACCTCGCCGCGCTGCTCGACGGCCACGGCCTCGCCCTGCCGAACCTGGCCTCCCTGCCGCACATCTCCGTGGCGGGCGCGATCGCCACCGGGACGCACGGCTCCGGCGACCGGCTCGGGTCCCTGGCGACCTCGGTCCGCGCGCTGACCTTGCTGACACCGGGCGGCGACGAGGTTCGCTACGCCCGCGGAGACGAGGACTTCCCCGGGGCCGTGGTGCACCTTGGCGCGCTCGGCGTGGTCGTCGAGGTCGAGCTCGAGGTCGAGCCGGCGTACGACGTCGCCCAGACGGTCCACGAACGCCTCGGGTGGGATACTGCCGTCGAGCACTTGGACGCGCTGACCGCGAGCGCCACGAGTGTCAGCCTCTTCACCGATTGGAGTGCAGCCGGCCAGGTCGCACAGATCTGGACCAAACACCGCGCCGACGCCGGTGCGCCAGCGGCCGCCGACCTGCTGCCGGCGCTGGGAGCGACGCTCGCCGACGGCCCGCGCCACCCGGTGCCGGGCGGGGATGCCCGGGCGAGCACTGAACAGGGCGGAGTCGCGGGCAACTGGGCGCAGCGGCTGCCGCACTTCCGGCTCGAGTTCACCCCGTCCAGCGGCCGCGAGCTCCAGTCCGAGTACTTCGTCCCGCGCGCAGACGCGCCTGCGGCAATCGAGGCGTTCCGTTCGTTGGGGGATCGGATCAGCCCGCTGCTGCAGATCAGCGAGGTGCGGACGGTCCGGGCGGACGACCTGTGGCTCAGTCCGGCCAGGGGCCAGGACACCGTGGCGTTCCACTTCACGTGGCTGCCCGACCAACCGGCGGTCGGGGCCCTGCTGCCGCAGATCGAGGGGGCTCTGCCGCCGAGCGTGCGTCCGCACTGGGGCAAGCTCTGGCGGATGGATCCGGCGTTCGTCACGTCGCGCTTCCCGGACTGGGACCGCTTCGCCCGCCTCCGGGCGCAGCTGGACCCCGAGCGGCGCTTCGTCAACGGCTTCCTGCGCCGGCTCGGACTCTAAGCTCAGAGGCAAATGCACTTGCACTCTCGATGGGAGAGTGCCAATAATTGGTTTAGCACTCTGAAGCCTCGACTGCTAGACCGGGTGGTGTTGACCGCCGGGACTGCTCGGGTGACGGAGTGAACTGTGGATTGAGACAGCGAGGGTGCTCGCGGGCGTGTTCCGAATAACGCGCGCGTCGTGGGCCCGTCCGTCGCGGGCGTTGTCCTCAGTCCATTTCCACCGCTTGAATGTCCCGAAAGGACCACACGCCACCATGGCCAAGATGATTGCATTTGACGAGGAAGCTCGCCGCGGCCTCGAGCGCGGCCTGAACACCCTTGCCGACGCCGTGAAGGTGACGCTGGGCCCGCGCGGCCGCAACGTCGTGCTCGAGAAGAAGTGGGGCGCCCCGACCATCACGAACGACGGCGTCTCCATCGCCAAGGAGATCGAGCTCGACGAGCCGTACGAGAAGATCGGCGCAGAGCTGGTCAAGGAAGTCGCCAAGAAGACCGACGACGTCGCAGGTGACGGCACCACGACGGCCACCGTGCTGGCTCAGGCGCTCGTCAAGGAGGGCCTGCGCAACGTGGCCGCAGGTGCCGACCCGCTGTCCCTGAAGCGCGGCATCGAGAAGGCCGTCGCCGCTGTGACCGAGGAGCTCATCGCCTCCGCCAAGGAGATCGAGACGAAGGAGCAGATCGCTGCCACCGCGTCCATCTCCGCCGGCGACACCCAGATCGGCGGCCTCATCGCCGAAGCTCTGGACAAGGTCGGCAAGGAAGGCGTCATCACGGTCGAGGAGTCCAACACCTTCGGCCTGGACCTCGAGCTGACCGAGGGCATGCGCTTCGACAAGGGCTACATCTCCGCCTACTTCGTCTCCGACGCCGAGCGTCAGGAGACGGTGCTGGAGGACCCCTATATCCTCATCGTCAACTCGAAGATCTCGAACATCAAGGATATGGTCTCGGTCCTCGAGAAGGTCATGCAGTCGGGTAAGCCGCTCGTGATCATCGCCGAGGACGTCGAGGGCGAGGCCCTGGCCACCCTGGTTCTGAACAAGATCCAGGGCCGCTTCAAGTCCGTGGCCGTCAAGGCCCCGGGGTTCGGCGACCGCCGTAAGGCCATGCTGGCCGACATCGCCATCCTGACCGGCGGACAGGTCATCGCCGAAGAGGTCGGCCTCTCCCTGGAGAACGCCACCCTGGACCTGCTGGGCCAGGCCCGCAAGGTGGTCATCACCAAGGATGAGACCACGATCGTCGAGGGTGCCGGCTCCGCCGAGGAGATCGCCGGGCGCGTCAGCCAGATCCGCGCCGAGATCGCCAACACCGATTCCGACTACGATCGCGAGAAGCTCCAGGAGCGCCTCGCGAAGCTGGCCGGCGGCGTCGCCGTCATCAAGGCCGGCGCTGCAACCGAGGTCGAGCTCAAGGAGCGCAAGCACCGCATCGAGGATGCCGTGCGCAACGCCAAGGCGGCCGTCGAAGAGGGCATCGTCGCCGGCGGTGGCGTGGCCCTGATTCAGGCCGGCGCGCGCGCGTTCGGCAAGCTCGAGCTCACGGGCGACGAGGCGACCGGCGCGAACATCGTCAAGGTTGCCATCTCGGCTCCGCTGAAGCAGATCGCCTTCAACGCCGGCCTCGAGCCGGGCGTCGTCGCCGACAAGGTCAAGGGCCTCGAGCCCGGTTTCGGCCTGAACGCGGCCACCGGCGAGTACGAGGACCTGCTGGCCGCGGGCGTCAACGACCCGGTGAAGGTCACGCGCTCCGCACTGCAGAACGCGGCTTCCATCGCCGGCCTGTTCCTGACCACCGAAGCCGTCGTGGCCGACAAGCCGGAGAAGAACGCTCCGGCCGGCGGCGGCGACGACATGGGTGGCATGGGCGGTATGGGTGGCATGGGCGGCTTCTAAGCTCCAGCCGCTCGGACGCACCGAGTAAGAGAACGCGAGGCCGCGGCACCATCAGGTGCCGCGGCCTCGCGGCTTAACGACTGGAAGGCACCGGGGTCCCGTCCTGCAGGGACTCCAGCTCGCGCGCCAGGTTGGCGCGCGCGGCTGTCTCCCACAGGCGCCGACCGGTTCCCGTCCCGTACAGCGGGTCGAGCTCCAGCAGGGAGCGCACCACCCGCGCGCGGCCGCGTGCGAAGTCCGCGTCGGAGACCTGCGCGTAGTCCCGGCGAACCTCTTCGACGTAGCGGAGGTACTGCGGCCACGGGCGGGCGAGCACTTCGAGGTCGGCGTCGCACAGCAATCGGCCCGAGGCATCGTCCGGGGAAGGGGAGTGGTGCTCGGTCACGAGGACGAGGCGCCTGATCTCCTCCAGTTCCGCATCGCCCACGGCGCCGGGAAGCAGGAGCCGCACGAGCTCGGCGGAGGCACGCTCGTCCTGACCAGCAATGCCCTGATAGACGGCATCGTGGAACCACGCAGCCAGGTGGACCGCGCGCGGCGGTGCGCCGGCCGGTTCGCCCTCGGCGACCAGCAGGTCGACGGCGGCCAGTACCGCGAGGAGGTGCCCGCGGCCGTGGTAATTCCGATGCGGTTCGGACCACCGGGCCAGCAGGTCGGCGCCTACGTGCGGGTGATCCGGCAGCTGCTGGCTCCAGCGCGTCAAGAGGATCCGGTCGAGCTTCTCGGGCCGCTGCCGTGCGGGCACCCGCAGGCCGGAGGCGACCAGCCGGCGGACCAGCTCGGTCCCGGAGACGGGGGTCGCGCCGCGGGCGACGAGGTCCTCGTAGCGACGCTGCGGGACGTCGTAGTGGTCCCGGTCGAAGGCACGCGCGGGCAGCCCCGCAACAGAAGCGAACTCGTGCAGTTCATCGAGCGAGGCGTCGGAGACCACGTGGGAGAAGAGGGTCCCGTGCGCCGGCCAGAGTGGCGGATCGATCAGGATGGACATCTGCCCAGCCTAGCGCCCGCGCCGGGATTGGCCGCGGGCTGCCGAGGTTCAGTAGGTGAACATCGAGGCGTTCGCCGCCTCCGCGTCGTCGTACTGGTGCGAAGCGCGGCCGAGGGCCGTGTTGATGTTCGTCAGCGACTCCTCGACGCGCAGCTGCGTGTTCCGCCAGTCGGCGACGACCGACTGGAAGTTGGCCGCGGCGGCCCCGCGCCACGTGCCTTCGAGCTCCTGCAGGCTGGACTGCATCGTGTTGACCTCCGCACGGAGGCGCTCGATGGTGCCCTGCACGGACTGTGCCTTGGCGCGCATCTCGACGGTGTTGGCGGTGAACATGCTCATGATCTGCCCCTCGATTCGGTGTGCGGGCGGAGGTCCCGCCCGGCGGAGCCTGCCGACCCCGCACCTCGAGCCTAGGCGGGCCCCCGCTTCCGGAGACGGGATCGAGAGCGGCTGTGGACTACTCGAGGGGAGCGTCGGGCTGTGGACGAGCCGTGGCGGCTTCGTCGTCGTCCGGCATCGCCTCGAGCGGCAGGCGGATCGACATGGTCGTGCCGCCACCGGGCGTCTCGGTGAGGACGATCGAGCCGTCATGCTGGGCCGCGATGGCCGCGACGATCGCGAGGCCGAGGCCGGTGCCGCCCGTCTCGCGCTGCCGCGAGGAGTCGGCGCGGTAGAAGCGCTCGAAGACGCGGGCCGCGTCCTCCTCCGAAATGCCCGGCCCGTGGTCGCGGACCTCGAGCACCGCGTCCGAGCGTCCGTCGATCACGGGCAGCGTGCCGACGGCGACCTCGATCGGGGTGCCGTCAGGGGTGTAGCGCAGTGCGTTGGTCATCAGGTTCACCACGACCTGTCGCAAGCGGGACTCGTCGCCGCTCGTCGGGGCCGCGACCGGGATGCCGCCGTCGAGCCCGACGAGACGGACGCGGCGGTCGGGCGCGTTGACCCGGGCGTCCTCGACCGCGTCACTGCCCAGATGCAGGAGGTCGACGGGCACGCGTTCCAGGGGGCGCTGCTCGTCCAGGCGCGCGAGCGTCAGGAGGTCCTCGACGAGCTGACCCATGCGCTTGGCTTCGCCTTCGATGCGACCCATCGCCGAATCGAGGTGCTCGCGTTCGGCAAGCCCGCCGTGCCGGTACAGCTCCGAGTAGCCCTGGATCGTCACGAGCGGGGTGCGCAGTTCGTGGGAGGCGTCCTGGACGAACCGGCGCATCTTCCGCTCGGAGGCGGCCTGCGACCGGAAGGCGTGTTCGATATGGGCGAGCATCGCGTTCAGGGCGCGCGAGAGCCGGCCGACCTCCGTGTCGTGCGGGTATTCCTCCACACGTCGAGAGAGATCGCCTGCTGCGATCGCGGCGGCCGTGCGCTCGACGCGGATCAGCGGCCGAAACGCGCGGGTGGTGATGCCGTAGGCGATCAGGGACATGATGAGCGTCGCGAGCATGCCCGAGGTGACCATGGAACCGGCTGCGTCGGCGACGGTGTCCTCGACCTCGCTCAGCGGCAGGGCGATCGTGATGTAGCCGTTCCCGTTCGACATCTCGATCATGCGGTAGCGCCAGCCGCCGGAGTCAGGGGCGGTGCCTTCGGTCGTGAAGGCGAGATCGTGCACCGCCTCGACCTCCGCGACGGTGTGCTTGTCGATGACCGGTTTGTCGGCGCCCTCGATGCCCGGCAATTCGGCGAGGATCTCGCCGTCCTGATTCCGCAGCGTGCTGTGGAAACGCGTCAGGCCCAGGTTCGCCCACCGGTACGCGTTGTTGGTGTCCGAGCCTTCCGTCCAGACTTCGTAGAGCAGGTTCGCCATGGGGCTCGAGTTGCTCGCCAGGTCCGTATCCATCTGGTCGATCATGGTCACGCGCAGCGAAAAAGACGCGGTGAACACGGTCGCAACCACGCCCAGCGTCATCAACAGCGCCATGAGCGCCACGAGTTTCGAGCGCAGGGAGACCTGGCGGAAGAGGCGAGTCATCGAGCCCATCCTACGACGGGCGGGTCAGCGGCGGTCGGCGGAACGCAGTACGTAGCCCACGCCGCGCTTGGTCTGGATCATCGGGGTCCAGTCCTCGTGCGCGTCGATCTTGCGGCGGAGGTAGGAGATGTAGGATTCGACGATCGAGGCGTCGCCGTTGAAGTCGTACTCCCACACGTGGTCGAGGATCTGCGCCTTGGACAGTACCCGGTTCGGGTTCATCATCAGGTAGCGGAGGAGTTTGAATTCGGTAGGGGACAAATCCACCACGACGCCGGCGCGGCGCACCTCGTGCGCGTCGTCGTCCAGCTCGAGGTCATCGACGCGGATGATCGCGGCCTCGTCCTCGAAGGGCTGCGTGCGGCGCAACACGGCGCGAATGCGCGCCACGACCTCGTCGAGGCTGAACGGCTTGGTCACGTAGTCGTCGCCGCCGACGGTGAGGCCGGTGACCTTGTCGTCGGTGCCGTCGCGGGCCGTGAGAAACAGGACCGGGAAGTGGCGGCCGGCCGCGCGGAGTTTGCGCGTCACGGCGAAGCCGTCCAGGTCGGGCAGCATGACGTCCAGCACGGCGAGGTCGGGCTGTTCGCGCTCGGCGATCTCGAGGGCTTCGCGCCCGCTGCCGGCGGCGAAGACCTCGAACCCGGCGAAACGCAGGGACGTCGAGAGCAGCTCGCGAATGTTCGGTTCGTCGTCGACGACGAGCAGTCGGGCCTCAGGAGTTTTCTCAGTCATGCTCCCAGTGTGTGCTTCGAAACTGGGAGCCGCCTGAATGTTTCTTGATCGGTGGCGCGGTCCGCCCCGAGTGTCGGCGGAGTGCGCGTCCTCGCGCGCTCAGCGCCGGCGGCGGTCCCGAAGGTTCAGGATCAGGCCGAGCACCATCAGGGCGAATGCGAGCGGCAGCCCGTAGAGGCCGATCCAGTAGAGGGCCGGCCAGGCCGGTCCGCCGGCGGCGTAGGAGACCAGGATGGCGGCCAGACAGGCCAGGGAGGCGATGGCCGTGGCGGCCGCCATGATCAGGACCCAGCGGGAGGTGGGGCGTGCTTCGTCGCGCTTCTTCACGGCGTTAAACGTACACAGCCGTCTATCAGGCGCAAAGTCCTGAAACGGTCGTTCGTGCCGTACTCTAGAGAGACAGACTTCCCCAGCTCGGGACGCCCTGAGCGCGATCGACCGCGCCGGCGCCGCTGGGAACCCGGAGCGGGGCACCAGAGAAATAGGTGCACCGCCGAATGCGAGAACGAGGTAAGTAGAAGTGCCTGTAGGCAAGGTCAAGTGGTATGAACCGGCGAAGGGATTCGGATTCCTCGTCGCAGAGGACGGCCAGGAAGTCTACCTTCCGGCGTCAGCGCTGCCCTCCGGGATCAGCGAGGTGCGGGCCGGAACGCGTATGGAGTTCGGCATCGCGGAGGGCCGCAAAGGTGCTCAGGCGCTGTCGGTGAGGATTCTCGACAAGGCTCCGTCGGTGGCGCGCGCCAAGCGCAAGCCCGCCGAGGCGCAGGCCGTCATCGTCGAGGATCTCATCCGTCTTCTGGACGGCATCTCCGACGGGCTGCGCAAGGGCCGCTATCCGGAGAAGCGCCAGAGTGCCAAGATCGCGACCGTGCTCCGCGCCGTCGCAGACGACCTGGACGCTTAGGCCATGGCCCGGACCCCGAAACTGGACGATGTGCTGGCCGCGGACGTGGCGAGCGCACGCGAGGCACTCGCGCGCCAGATTCCCGACGGGCAGATCGGTGAGCACCTGGGCGTCAGCGCCGAGGGCGACCGGCTCGTCCTGCACCGGTTCGCGGCCAAGATGCGCGGATACGCCGGCTGGCACTGGTACGTCACGCTGGCGAGGGGCCCACGGGTCAAGGTCGCGACGGTGTGCGATTCCGGTCTCCTGCCCGGTCAGGACGCGCTGTTGGCCCCGGCGTGGGTGCCGTGGGCTGAACGCGTCGCGCCGGAGGAGCTCGCCGAACAGAAGGCACGCGACGAGTCCGAGGCGGCCGAAGCGGCGGCCGCTGCCGAGCCCGCGGCGTCCGCGGGGGAGGAGCACGACGACGCGACGAGCGTCCCGGAGGCTCCGGCCGAGGCGGCCGAAGAGCCCGAGGCCGCACCCGCGGACGCAGAAACCGACGCCCCGGACGATGGCGCTTCCGAGCCCGAGGACGACGAGGAGGACGGCCCCACCCGCCCGCGCCGTCGTCGTCGTCCGCGCCGCAGGCAGCGCTCGACCTCCTGAACACGGTCCGCCGAACGGTGGCGACCACCACGCAGAAACGCCCGGGCCGCACCGAATGGTGCGGCCCGGGCGTTCGCGCGTCCGGCGGTGTCTAGAGGTTCTCGAGCACGTAGTCGATGCAGCGCGTCAGCGCGGTGACGTCGTCTGGTTCGATAGCGACGAACGTCGCGATGCGCAGCTGGTTGCGGCCCAGCTTGCGGTACGGCTCCGTGTCCACGACGCCGTTGGCGCGCAGGGCCTTCGAGATCGCTGCCGCGTCGACCGAGTCGTCGAAGTCGATGGTGGCGATGACGTTCGAGCGGTCCTCGGCCGCGACGACGTAGGGCGTCGCGACCGAGGAGGCCTCGGCCCAGCCGTAGATGCGCGAGGCGGAATCCGCGGTGCGGGCCGTGGCCCAGTCGAGGCCGCCATGGGAGCGGATCCAGGAAATCTGGTCGTCGAGGGTGACGAGCGTCGACAGGCTCGGGGTGTTGTAGGTCTGGTTCTTCGAGGAGTTGTCGATTGCGGTCTTCAGATCCAGGAAGTCCGGGACCCAGCGGTCGGAGGCCGCGATGCGCTCGGCGCGCTCGAGCGCGGCCGGGGAGAACAGTGCCAGCCACAGGCCGCCGTCGGACGCGAAGTTCTTCTGCGGGGCGAAGTAGTAGACGTCCGTCTCGGAGACGTCGACGTCGAGGCCGCCTGCCGCGCTGGTCGCATCCACCACGACCAGCGAGCCCGCGTCGGCTCCCGCAACGCGCTTGACCGGGGCTGCGACGCCGGTCGAGGTCTCGTTCTGGGGCCAGGCGTAGAGGTCGACACCGGGCTCGGCGACCGGATCCGGGCGCGTGCCCGGAGCGGACGTGATGATCGAGGAGCTCGCGAGGAACGGCGCGTTGTTGGTGGCCTTGGCGAACTTCGAGCCGAACTCGCCGAAGGAGAGATGCTGGGCCTTGTTCTCCACGAGACCGAAGGAGGCGATGTCCCAGAAGGCGGTGGAACCGCCGACGCCGAGGACGACCTCGTAACCCTCGGGGGCTTTGAAAAGGTCGAGCAGGCCCTCCTGGACGGACTTCACGAGGTTCTTCACCGGAGCCTGGCGGTGGGAGGTGCCGAGGACGGAGGTGCCGGCCGCGAGCAGAGCGTCGAGCTGGCCGCGGCGCACCTTCGATGGCCCGGCACCGAACCGCCCGTCGGCTGGCAGCAGGTTGTCGGGAATGGTCAGTTGTTCGCTCACGCTGGCTCCTGCGGTAGGTGATCGCCGTTCGAGGCCGGTCACGGCCGATTGATATGCGCGCGCGACCTCAGAAGGAGGCGGAACGCGCTGCTTCTATGTTCACCCAGCGCGAGGTCCAAACCGGAACCCGGGAAGGATTGTTAACGCGGGGTAGAGTTGGGCCCAGCTGTAAGACACCCTTCGAATGCCGTCCGGGAGCCACCTACGTGACCGACCTGATTGATACAACAGAGATGTACTTGAGGACCATTCTGGAACTCGAGGAGGAGCGGATCACCGCTCTGCGCGCACGCATCGCGGAGCGGTTGGGGCACTCCGGCCCGACCGTGTCTCAGACCGTCGCGCGCATGGAGCGCGACGGCCTCCTCGTCGTCTCCAAAGACCGCCACCTCGAGCTGACGGGCGCCGGGCGCCAGCTGGCGACCGAGGTCATGCGCAAGCACCGGTTGGCGGAACGGCTGCTCTCCGACGTCATCGGGCTCGAGTGGGAGTACGTGCACGACGAGGCCTGCCGCTGGGAGCACGTCATGAGCGAGCGGGTCGAGCGTCGGCTCTACGAACTGCTGGGCCAGCCCTCCGAATCGCCCTACGGGAACCCGATCCCCGGTCTGGACGCGTTGGGCGGGCCGGTCGGCGCTGACTTCGGCCGCGGCGTGCAGAACCTCGAGGATGCCTTGACGGGCGGGGAAGCCGGGCCCGTCAAGGTCCTGCGACTGGCGGAGACCATCCAGGTCGACCCGGTGCTGCTGGGTCAGCTGAACGAGGGCGGAATCCGGCCGGGCGCCACGGTCACGCTCGAGCGCGCGGGGGACTACGTCGTCGTGCGCGTGGAGGGCGTCGAAGGGGCCCTCGAGCTGCCCGCCGAGGTCAGCACCCACGTTTTCGTGGAGCACAGCGAATAACGAAACCAGCCGTGACGCAGAAAACGATAACGGAATTGTAACTTTGTAGCGTCTCCGTTATCGTTGATAACAGCTGGGACTAGTCCCTGCCACCGGATCCCGAGTTCGCCGAGCTCTGCCGTCGGGATCCGTCGAACCGAACACTTTCGGCAGAGGCGGGGGAACCATACTTTCGCGGGAGCGAAGCGCACGGGTCAGACCTGTGCCGCGCGCCCTTGGGGTGAAGCCAGTCAATCTCCACGTTGGGGGAATGGCGGCCGGATGCATCTCACATCCGAATCCGACAGCTAACTTCGCAGGCTCTCTGAGAGGTAAACGATTGACTGAGAACATGTCCAACGGACGCGAGCCGGCGTCCGGCGGCAGCGCCGCGCACGACGCGCCGCTCCGTCGTCCCCGCGGCGCCGAGCGCCGCAGCCTGCAGGTCGGTGCGGCCCCGCACGAGCGCGCCACGACCGCAGGCCCCGCCCAGATCGGCCGCCGCTTCAAGGCCGGCCTGCGCTACACCGGCGTCGAAACCGCCCAGCTCGACGAGTTGGCCGCCCAGGCCGAGGCCTCCGCGCCCGCCGCCGCTGCACCCGTCGTCGACCTGCACGAGCGCCGTCTTGCGCGTCCGCAGCGCCGGACCAGAATCGCCGCCAGCCACAAGTTCGCCGCCGCGGCGGCCGTCTCCGGCCTCGCGTTGACCGCGGCTTGGCCCCAGCTGAACGATCCCGGCACGGAAGCGCGCGCCAAGGCGGAGGCCCAGGCCACGGTTGAGGACGTCGTCGTGCCCGCCGCAGACGACTTCGACATCGAGCTGGCCTCCGTGCAGGGGGCTGTCAGCGAAGAGAACGCACTGGACCAGGTGATGACGGCTGCGGCCGGAGACATCACCAAGGTGGAGACCGCCGGCGTGCTCGCGCAGCCGCTCGACACGGTTCGCATCACGTCCCGCTTCGGCTACCGGGCGAACCCGTGGGGCGGCGCCGGCATGGTCAACCACATCGGACAGGACTACGGCATCGCCTGCGGCACCCCGGTGAAGGCCGCTGCCGCCGGAACGGTCGTCCAGGCCGAGTACGCCGGGCACTCGGGCAACCGCGTGCGCGTCGACCACGGCAACGGCCTCGAGACGACCTACAACCACAACACGTCGTTGAAGGTCGCCGTTGGCGACAAGATCGAGCGCGGCGATGTCGTCTCCCTGAGTGGGACGACCGGCAACTCGACTGGATGCCACCTGCACTTCGAGGTCCTCGTCGACGGCACGGCCGTCGATCCGGCCGGTTGGTTGTAGTTTCAAACTGGCGAGACCAGAAAAATATCTTTCCGTGACCTTAACGTGACATTCGGTTCGGATTCGTATATCGTTGACGACGTGCTGGACCCCGTATGGGTCCAACACCCTCGGACGGAGTGTTCAACACTGCCGCCGACCGAGGCCCGTTCGTTACAAACACGCTTGGCAGTGGCGGGGGAACCAAATACAGGATCCAAGAGGTCTTGAGGGCAACCAGCCCTTGGGGTTAAGCGATCGAAGCAGAATCTGCTCCGGCCGCCGGGTGACTCCCACTCGAACCCGACAGCTCACCTCGTAGACATAGGGAGAGGTAAAACTTTTGTCCAAGCGCCATGCACTCGGTCGCCACCGCGCGACTCCTGTCCGTAGCAACCCGCTCGAGGGCGTCTCGAAGGCCGTTGCCTCGAACGCCGGCTCCGTCGGCCGCCAGGCCGCCGTCATCGCCGCAGCCTCCGGCCTCGTCCTGACGATGGGCGTCCCGGCACAGGCCAACCCGGTGGCCCGTGAAGCCGCCAGCGCCCCGGTTGAGGCCCTGCCGGTCGAGCGCACCGCCGTCGCCGCGGTGACCGTTTCGGCCAAGGCCGTCGAGGACTACGAGGTCGAGCGAGTCGTCCTCGAAGCAACCCCGGCTCCCGAGCCCGAGCCCGTCGTCGTGGCTGTTGCCGAACAGGTCGAGACCCAGACCGATGAGGTCGAGGACGAGGCGCAGTACGCCGCCATGACCCGCGAGAACGTCAACAACGGCGGCGGCGCCGCAGCGGCCCAGGCCGCTCCTGCTGCCGAGGCTGCTCCGGAGCCCGAGCCCGTCGTCGAGGCTGCAGCCTCCGGTACCGGCGCTTCGATCGCCTCCATGGCCGCCGGATACAAGGGCACCCCCTACGTCTGGGGCGGCAGCTCGCCGTCCGGTTGGGACTGCTCCGGCTTCGTGCAGTGGATCTACGCGCAGCACGGAATCAACGTCGCCCGCGGCACGTCCAACATCCTCGCTTCGGGCCAGTTCGTTCGCACCTCCTCCCCGAAGCTGGGCGACCTCGTCTTCCAGAACGGCGGCGGCCACGTCGGCATCTACATCGGCAACGGCCAGATCATCGGCGCCCAGAACCCCTCGGTCGGCACCGTGATCCGCCCTGCCAACAGCCCGTACGGCCCTCTCTACGGGTACTACACGCTGGCTGGCTAACACCCTGCTCACCGGCCCTGTGCCGGTCCGCGGCAGCCACTCTGCCGCACACTCTCCCCATCGGTCCGTTCGCCTATGCGCGAACGGGCCGATGGCGTTTAACGGCACTGCCCCGGGGCGCCATGCGCGCTCCTTAACGGCGACGGGACAGCGCGCGACCTGACGGCGCACAGCCGGTAACGGCACGGCAAAACCGCCAGCGACACGCCCCGACGCGTGGCGGAGGCCACACGCGAGGCCGGGCGACACCGTTAGGCTGGATGCACGAAGAACCACGCCACACGCCGTGGGGGAGCGCAAGAGGCCCGCGGCGAGCAGGACCGTGAGGAACGCGCATGCGAACCCTAGTACTGAATGCAGGATACGAACCGCTCGCGGTGGTCACATTCCGCCGCGCGCTGCTGCTCGTGCTGACCGGCAAGGCGAGCGTCCTCGCCGAGGACCCTGAACCGGTCATCGGGCCGAGCGACGTCGTCTCGCGCCCGTCTGTCATCCTGCTCCACCGCTACGTGCGGATCCCCTACCGCCGGCCCGTGCACGTCACCCGTCGCGGCATTCTGCGGCGTGACTCGCACGCCTGCGCCTACTGCGGCCGGCACGCCACGACCGTCGACCACATCCACCCTCGCTCGCTCGGCGGGGCGGACACTTGGGAGAACCTCGTCGCCTGCTGCCTGACGTGCAACGGCAAGAAGGGCAACCGGACCCTCCGGCAGCTAGGCTGGAAGCTGAAGACCCAGCCGAAGGCCCCGCGCGGGCCCGCCTGCTACATCTCGGAACTGGAGCGACCGGCAGCAGCATGGAGCGAATTCTTGAGCATCGAAGCGGCCTGAGGGCCGCGATCGTCCTCGCCGGCGGCCGCGGCTCCCGCCTCGGCGGCGCCGACAAGGCGACCCTCGAGCTCGACGGCGTCAGTCTCCTCGAGCGCGCCATCCTCACTCTCGCCTTCACGCCCGCGGGCGAGGAGGAGAACCCCGGTGCCGAGGTGATCGCCGTCGTCGGGCCCGAGAGCCTGCGCGGACGTGTGCAGGAGCTCGCCGCGGAGTGCGGCATCCCGATCGTGCTCACGCGTGAGGAGCCCGCTTTCGCCGGCCCTGCCGCCGCCGTGGCCGCGGGCCTCGCGGCACTCGACGGGGTGGCCCCGGACGCCGGCGGGAAGTGCTTCGTGCTAGCCGTGGACTACGCCCGGCCCGGCCGGATCGTTCCCATCCTGCGCCGCGCGGCGGGCGCCGCCGGTCCACGCTTCGCCGGCCGTGCGCGCCCGGCGGCAGGACTCGAGACGGCCGGCGCATGGGTGCCCCAGGACGGGTCCGGGAGGGACCAGCCCCTTGCCTCGGTCTGGGACCTCGCCGGTCTGCGCCGCGCGGTTTCCGGACTACGTGACGAAGGTCGCGTCGCGAATGCGTCGATGAAACAACTGCTTGCTAGAGTTGTGGTATCCCGCACGACGATGGCGGACCTGCCGGGGCACGTGACCGCGGATCTCTTCGCCGACGTCGACACGTGGGACGACGCCGCGCACGCCGGAATCACGCTGCCGACGGTGTCCGAGCAGAAGCCACATCTGGAGGGCCACATGGCAGTCGAGAAGCCACTGGAGAGCGGCGGGAGCGAGCACCCCGAACTCGACGCGTGGGCGCGGGAGCTGATGGTCGCGTACGGGCTCGAGGACGCGCCCGTCGACGTCGAACGCATCCTCTCCCTCGCCGGCGAAGCCGCACACTCGATCGTGCGCCCGGCCGCGCCCCTGACGACCTGGATCGCGGGTTACGCTGCCGGGCTTGCGGCCGCCCGCTCCGAGTCGGGCGGCGAGAACGCCGCAGCCGAGGCCGACGCGCTCGCGCGCCGGGTGATCGCCGACCGGACGGACGGGTAGCGCGGGCTTGCCGAACGAGACTACGCCGGACGCATTCGACGGTCCGGCCGCCGGCGATGCCGCCTGGCCCGCCGCCCGCGAGGTGGCGCATCGCGCCGGGGCGCGGCTGCTCGAGACCGCCGGGGCGTCCGCCCACGAGAACATCGAACTCGACGCGGCCATCTCACGGGTCCTGGGCCGGGACGTGCATGCCGCCTCCGAGATCCCGCACTTCGCCGCGTCGGCCATGGACGGCTGGGCCGTCGCCGGAGCCGGCCCCTGGCGCGTGCTCGCTGGCGACGCCAGGACGACGACGGCGCTCGCCCCGGGCCAGGGCGTCGTCATCGTCACCGGGTCGCCCTTGCCCGAAGGCGCCACCGCGGTGTTGCGCCGCGAGCGCGGCCGCCTCGCGCCCGGGGTCGGCGACGCCGGAGAACTCCTGCACGCGACGGAGCCTCTCGCGGACTTCGCCGACGTCCGCCCGGCAGGCCGCGAGGCCCGCGCCGGGGAGCGGCTCTTCGCCGCCGGGACGAAGCTGACGGCCGGTCACGTCGCGGCCGCCGCGGTGGCCGGCCTCGACTCGCTGCCGGCGCTCCGCGCCCCGCGCGTCGCCCTCGTCCTCACAGGCGACGAGGTCGTCACCGCCGGCGTGCCCGGCCACGGACTCGTGCGCGACGCCTTCGGGCCCGTGCTGCCGGACGCCGTGCGCGGGCTCGGGGGATTCGTCGCCGGCAGCGTGCGCATCGGCGACGACCACGATGCGACCGTCGAGGCGCTGGGAGCCGCCGACGCCGACGTCGTCATCACGACCGGCGGTACCGGACACTCGGGCGCCGACCACATCCGGCCGGCCCTGACCGAGCTCGGAGCCCGGCTGCTCGTCGACGAGATCGCGATGCGCCCCGGGCACCCCGCACTGCTTGCGCGGCGGCCCGACGGCGCACTCGTCATCGCACTGCCCGGGAACCCGCTCGCTGCGATGGCCGCTCTCGTCACACTCGGCGCGCCCCTGCTCGCGGGCGCGACCGGGCGCCCGATGCCGGCGCTGCAGCGAGCGGCTTCGACCGAACGCTTCGGCCCGCTGCCGGGCCGGCACCGGCTCGTGCCGGCCCGGCTCGACGCGGATGAGGCGGGCGTGCGCGCCAGCGCCGCCGCCCACCGCGGCCCGGCCATGCTGCGCGGCCTCGCCGATTCGACCTCCTTCATGGTCGTCCCGCCTGCGGGGCTGGAACCGGGCGCCGGCGTCGACTGCGTGCGGCTGCCCTGGTCATGAACACTCCGGAACCGCCACTGAACCCGAAGGGAGCCTGATGGGACGTAAGACCACCCGCCGGCGCATCGTGCGCCTGAGCGCTGACGGCGCCGAGCGCCGGCGCGAGGAGACCCTCGCGGCCGAGGAGCCGCTCGAGATCCGACTCGGCATCCCGGGTGTGCCCGGCAGCGCGGAGACCGCCTTCACCGTTACGATGCGCACGCCGGGAGACGACTTCGACCTCGTCGCCGGGTTCCTCACCGGCGAGGGCGTCATCGCCTCCGCCGACGACCTCGTGAGCATGCGCTTCTGCGCCGGCGAGGACGAAGAGGGACGCCAGACGTTCAACGTCGTCGAGGCGCAGCTGGGCCCCGGCGCCCATCCGCCGACGTCCGGCATGCGGCGCAACGTCACGACCACGAGCGCGTGCGGGATCTGCGGTACGGCCTCGATCGACGCCGTCGGCAAGTCAGCGCGGCTGCCGCTGGCGTCCACCGCCTGTGCGGGGCACGACGACGGCGCTCGAGTGCCGCTCGACGTCCTGCTCGCGCTGCCTGACACTCTCCGCGAGCACCAGGAGCTCTTCTCGAAGACCGGCGGCGTGCACGCTGCCGGGCTCTTCGACTCTGTCGGGAACCTGCTGTGCCTGCGCGAGGACGTCGGCCGGCACAACGCCGTCGACAAGGTCGTCGGCTGGGCCCTGCGCGAGGGGCGGCTGCCGGCGGCTGGGACCGTCATGCAGGTCTCCGGGCGCGCGTCGTTCGAACTCGTGCAGAAGACTCGCATGGCGGGCATCGGGGTCCTCTCCGCAGTGAGCGCGCCGTCGTCGCTGGCGGTCGAGCTCGCGGAGAAAGAGAACGTAACCCTTGCGGCGTTCAGCCGGGGGAGTAGCGTAAATGTATACACGCATCCGGAACGGATAGCCACTAGGAGGAACGATGCCTAAACCAGCCCCCATCGAGGACATCATCGAAGATGATCTCGCTGTTACGGCCCCGAAAACGTCCGCGGCGGGGGTCAAGGCCGTCATGGTGGCCCTCGAGCGCGGAATCGCGCAGGGCGGCGTCAGCCGCACCGTTCGCTCGATGCTGCGCGTGAACCAGCCGCACGGTGTCGACTGCCCGGGCTGCGCCTGGCCGGAGTCCATCACCGGGCGGCGCAAGCCGGCCGAATTCTGCGAGAACGGAGCCAAGGCGCTCGCGGAGGAGAACACGCTCCGGACCGCTGACCGCGAATGGTGGGCCGCGCACCCGATCAGCGACCTGCGGGGGAAGACCGAGTACTGGCTCGGCAACCAGGGTCGCATCACCGAACCCATGATGATCGCCCCGGGAGAGGACCGCTACCGGCCGATCAGTTGGAATGAGGCTTTCGCGACGATCGCCGAGCACATCCGGGCGACGACGCCGGACCGTTGCGCGTTCTACACGTCCGGGCGCACCGCGAACGAGACCGCATTCATGTACCAGCTCTTCGCGCGCAGCCTGGGCACCAACAACCTGCCCGACTGTTCGAACATGTGCCACGAGTCCTCCGGCAGCGCCATGAACCCGACGATCGGCATCGGCAAGGGCACGGTCTCGCTCGAGGACTTCGACCACGCCGATGTCATCATGGTCGTCGGCCAGAACCCCGGCACCAACCACCCGCGCATGCTCTCCGCGCTCGCCGACGCCCGCCATCGTGGCGCGAAGGTCGTCGCCGTGAACCCGCTGCCCGAAGCCGGGCTCATGAATTTCAAGGACCCGCAGAAGGTCAACGGAGTCGTCGGCGCCGGCGACCGGATCTCCGACGAGTTCCTGCAGATCAAGGTCGGCGGGGACCTGGCGCTGTTCCAGGCCCTCGGGCACCTGCTGCTGCTGGAGGAGGAGCGCGCCCCGGGGACCGTCGTGGACCACGAGTTCCTGGCCGAGAACGCCGAGGGGCTCGAGGCATACCGTGACGCCCGCAGCGTCATCGACTGGGAGGCCACGGAGGAGGCCACCGGCCTCTCGCGGCTGGAAATCGCCACGGTCGCCAATCTGCTGGCCAAGTCCAAGGGCACGATCATCTGCTGGGCGCTGGGGCTCACGCAGCAACCGCACTCCGTCGACACGATTCGCGAGATCATCAACGTTCTGCTGTTGCAGGGCAACTTCGGCAAGCCCGGCGCCGGCGCCTGCCCCGTGCGCGGCCACTCGAACGTGCAGGGCGACCGGACGATGGGCGTCTGGGAGAAGCCCTCCGAGCAGTGGCTCGCGCGGCTCGACGCCGAATTCGGCATCGAAAGCCCGCGCGAGCACGGCTTCGACTCGGTCGAGACCCAGGAGGCCTTCGAAAACGGCGACGTCGACGTCTTCGTCTCGATGGGCGGGAACTTCTCGCTCGCCTGCTCGGATACGGAGGCGATCGAGGACGGCATGATGCGCGCGGGACTGACCGTGCACATCTCGACGAAACCGAACCGCTCGCACGTCGTGCACGGGAAGACCTCAATCATCCTCCCGACCCTGGGGCGCACGGACCGCGACGACAAGCACCCCTCGGGACCGCAGTTCCTCTCGGTCGAGGACTCGATGTCCGTCGTGAAGTCCACTCAGGGCCGACTGGCCCCGGTCTCGGACCACCTGCTCGCCGAGCCCGTCATCGTGGCGCGCATGGCAGCGGCGGTGCTCGGCGACGACCACCCCGTGGACTGGAAAGCCATGGCCGAGGACTACGACGTCATCCGGGACCACATCTCTCGGGTGGTGCCGGGGTTCGAGGACTTCAACGCCCGGGTGCGCCAGCGCAACGGATTCGTCCTGCCGAACCCGCCGCGAGACACCCGAAGCTTCGCCACGGACAGCGGCCGAGCGCATTTCACGATCAGCCCGCTCGAGTACCTCATGGCGCCCGAAGGGCATCTGATCCTGCAGACGATGCGCAGCCACGACCAGTACAACACGACGTTCTACGGCCAGGACGACCGCTACCGGGGCATCAAGGACGGCCGCCGGGTGATCCTCGTGAACCCCGAGGACCTGGAGGCTCTCGGGTTCGAGGACCGGCAGCTCGTGGACGTGATCTCCTCGTTCTCCGGAACCGAGCGGCGCGCAAACCGCTTCCGCCTCGTCGGCTATCCGACCGCCCGCGGTTGCGCAGCGGCCTACTACCCTGAGGCCAACGGACTCGTGCACCGCGAGCTCGTCGCCCGCGAGTCCAACACTCCTGGCTACAAGGCGATGATGGTCCGGTTCGTACCGCACACGGGGGAGCCCTCGAGCACTTTCGACGATCGCGCCTGACACGCGGCGGGTGCCCTGATGTGGGCGGCGGGCTGTATCGTTCCGTGATGTGAGCATGGAGTACGCCGCCTACGGGTCCCTGTACCGGCTGGCCAAGGACACTCGACAACCGATCACCCCCGGCACGCCGAAGCGGGTGCTGCGTTTCGCGCGCGTCTACCGCGGGCGACTGGTCGCGTTCATCGTCCTCTCCATCGTCGCCGCGGTCCTCGCTGTCGCGACGCCCGTGCTCGCCGGCCGCGTCGTCGACGCGATCGTCGCCGACGGCCCGATGTCGCTCATCGGGTGGCTGGCCGGGCTGATCGCGCTCGTCGCTCTCGCCGAAGCGGGTGTCTCCGTCTTCGCCCGGTGGCTTTCGTCGTCACTGGGGGAACAGGTCATCTACGATCTGCGCACCCAAGTCTTCGACCACGTGCAGCGGATGCCCGTCGCCTTCTTCACACGCACCCGGACCGGGGCGCTGGTCTCGCGCCTGAACAACGACGTGATCGGCGCCCAGGCCGCCTTCGCCGGGACGCTGTCCTCGGTGGTGAGCAACGCCGTGGCGCTGGTCTTGACCGCGGCCGTGATGTTCACGACGAGCTGGCAGGTGACCCTGCTGGCGCTCGTCATGCTGCCCGTTTTCCTGTTGCCGGCCCGCCGGATGGGGCGCACGATCGCGGCGTTGCGCCGCGAGGCCGCCGAACACAACGCGAACATGGGCACCCAGATGACCGAGCGCTTCTCGGCCCCCGGGGCGACACTCGTGAAGCTGTTCGGCCGGCCCGAATCGGAGTCGGCCGAGTTCGCCGGCCGGGCCGCCCGCGTGCGCGACATCGGCGTGAAGACCTCGATGCGGCAGTTCTATTTCGTGGCCGCGCTGACGCTCGTCGCGGCTCTCGCGCTTGCCCTCGTCTACGGTCTGGGCGGCTACTACGCGCTGCGCGGCGAACTGGCGGCGGGCGACGTCGTCACCCTGGCGCTGCTGCTCACGCGCCTCTACGCGCCGCTGACCGGGCTCGCGAACGCCCGCGTGGAGATCATGAGCGCGCTTGTCAGTTTCGACCGGGTCTTCGAGATTCTCGACCTGAAGCCGATGATCGCCGAGCGCGAGGATCCGGTCACCGTCCCCGACGGCCCCGTGGGCCTCCGGTTCGACGACGTCCGGTTCGCGTACCCGAGTGCCGACGAGGTCTCGCTGGCGTCCCTTGAGGACGTGGCAGTGCTCGACCACCGCGGCGGCGAGGAGGTGCTGCACGGAATCGACTTCGAGGTTCCCGCCGGGTCGACGTTCGCGATCGTCGGCTCCTCCGGGGCGGGCAAATCGACGATCGCCCAGCTGCTGACCCGGCTCTACGACGTCGGCTCCGGGGCGGTGCGCTTGGGTGGCACCGACGTGCGCGATATGTCCTTCGCCGAGATGCGATCCACGGTCGGCATGGTCACGCAGGACGGGCATCTCTTCCACGACACGATCGGGGCGAATCTGCGGCTCGCGGCGCCCGGCGCGGACGACGAGGCACTCTGGGAGGCGTTGCGTCGGGCTCGGCTCGAGCACGTGATCGCGGCGTTGCCGGACGGGCTGGAGACGATGGTCGGGGAGCGCGGCTACCGGCTCTCGGGCGGGGAGCGCCAGCGCATGACGATCGCCCGGCTGCTGCTGGCGGCCCCGCGCGTCGTCGTGCTCGACGAGGCCACCGCCGCGCTTGACAGCACGAACGAGGCCGCGGTCCAGGCGGCGCTCACGGAGGCCCTCGAAGGGCGGACGGCCATCGTGATCGCGCACCGGCTCTCGACCGTCCGCTCGGCCGATCAGATCCTGGTCGTCGACGCAGGGCGGATCGTCGAGCGCGGAACGCACACCGAGTTGTTGGAGGCGGACGGGCACTACGCCCAGTTCTATCGCACCCAGTTCGCCTGACGCGAGGGCCGGGCCAGGTGCTCGGGGGAGCGGATCAGGCGGGGCAGGACGGATTCCGTCAGCAGGGGTGCAAGGTCCTCGCGTTCGGCCGCCACGGTCGGGGCGACCCAGAGGGCATCCTCGAGCTCGGCGCGCACGGTGACCGAACCGGCGTCGTGCACCGGGCCCCCGTCGGGCTGGACAGCGTCGGCGAGGGCCGCGTCGAAGACGTAGGCGAGAAGCTCCGTGCCGGGCTCGTTCGCCGCGGCGCCGCGCCACTGTCCGCGGTCGGTGAGGGAACCGGGAGTGAAGGTGAGGCCGAGTTCCTCGTGCAGTTCGCGAATCGCCGCTTGGACCGGGGCCTCATCCTGTTCCAGTTTGCCGCCCGGTTGCATATACTTCGAGGTGCCACGTTTACGAACCAGTAGGATTCGTCCGGCCGAGTCGTAGACGACGACGGCGGCAACGGTGAGTAGAGTGGGCACGTTGGAAGCTTAACATCTCCGACGAAAAAGACGTTTCGCCAAGTGTCGGACTATCCTGATGCGGCTATTCGATGTACTATCTAGACATCAACGGCGTGGCGATGCCGTGGAATCGCCGATAGAACCGGCAGACTGTGGACGCGGGCATTCATGACGCTGTCGCAGCCGAAGAGAACACGTACGCGGTAGATAACCCCTGGAGACTCAATGCAGCGAGGCACAAACCTCGGAAGACTTGGTGATTTCAACCAAGCGGTTATTTTCGATTCGATCCGCCGTGCCGAAGATGGCATCAGCCGGGTGGAGCTGGCCACGTCGACGGGTCTGTCCCCGCAGACCATCTCCAACGTCGTGCGCCGCCTCTTGGACAACGGGTTCGTGCGCGAGGACCGGACGGTCATCTCCGGCCCCGGCAAGCCACGCACGGTGCTCGAGCTCGAGGCGGACCGCCTCTTCGCGATCGGCATCCACCTCGACCCGGGCCAGATCACGGTCGTCATGGTCAACCTGCGCGGCCGCGTTGTCGGCAGCCGCCGCTTCGTTGAGCGCGACATCGCGGTCCCCGAGGAGACCATCTCGATGATGGCCACGGCTGTCGAGGAGCTCATCAAGGATTCGGGCCAGCCGAAGGACCACATCGTCGGCATCGGCGTTGCGGCGCCGGGCCCGATCAACCCGGAGTCCGGGACCATCGTCTCGCCGCCGCTCATGAACGGCTGGAACGAAGTCGAGGTCGTGGAGCCGCTCGTCGAGCGGCTGTCCCTGGACGTCCTCATCGAGAAGGACTCCGTCGCCTCCGCCATTGCCGAGCAGTGGAACGGCGACGAGGCGCGTGACCGGAACTTCATGTCCGTCTACATCGGCACCGGCGTCGGCGTCGGCATGGTCATCGGCGGCGAGGTCATCCGCGGAGCGAGCAGCAACGCCGGCGAGATCGCCCGAGTCCGCGTCAACGTGGACGGCAGCGACGCCGACCGCGCCGAGTCCTCGACATTCGCCACGGCGGTCTCCTTCCCGTCGGTGCTGACCAAGGCGCGCGAGCTCGGCGTCGACGTCGGGGCAGTGACCGAGGAGGCGACGATGCACGAGCGTTCGCAGTTCCTGAACACGATCGTCCGCCAGGCCAAGGGTGGCGACGAGGCATCCGTGGCCCTGATCAAGGTCCTCAACGGCTACTGGGCTTCCCTCGTCTCGCAGCTGACCAACACCTTCGACGTCGACAAGGTCTTCGTCGGCGGGCCCGTCTGGGCGGAGCTGCACGAGCTGCTGCACGAGGACATGGACCGGATCCTCCAGGAGCGTTTCCTGATGAAGGACGTGCACGAACTCGACGTCCGCACGAGCGAGCTCGGGCACAACCTGGGCGCCATCGGCGGCGCCTGCGCCGTACTGGACGCGGCCCTGTCTCCGAAGGCCAGCGCGCTGCTGCTGCGCTAGCAACCGGCGCCAGAACGACGGCGGGCCCCACCTTTGAGGTGGGGCCCGCCGTCGTTCTGCGTTTCGTGCCCCTGGCCGGAATTGAACCGACGGCCTACCCTTTAGGAGAGGGTCGCTCTATCCAACTGAGCTACAGAGGCATGCCCCGCGCGGGAGGCGTAACCATACTAGCGGTTCAGCGGCCGTTCTGCGGCCTGCCCGCCTCGAGCGCGGCCCGTAGGCCCGTCCGGGCCGCGAGGATCGAAATGCCGACCATGACGGCGACGGACGCGAAGAACAGCACCCACCTCGCGATGGTGAGCGCGCTGACGATACCGACCTCCGGTGGCTCATCGGCGCCGGCGAGTAGAGCGTCGATGGCGCCGTTCTCCAGCACGTCGACGACGGCGAACAGCAGCGGCACGGCCCAGAGGCCCCAGCGCTTCGGTCCGCGCGGGACGGCGAGATTCACCGCGAGCATGGTCACGAGCGCGAAGAACAGCGGGAAGAGCAGACCTGCGGTCTTGTGCAGGTAGATCAGTTGGCCGCGGGCGTCGTCGTCCATGGCCGCGCGGAGCTGCTCGACGGCGGCGGCATCGTAGCCCAGCAGGCGCTGGTCGAGCATCTCGAGCCCGCCGGAGAGGTCCTCCATCTGGCCGAGCGCGAGCACGTGGTAGTACCAGAAGAGCAGCGCCGAGGCGATGAGTCCGGCCCAGAGGATGATCGAGCCGTTGCTGCGCGCCTGCGCCTCGGTGCGCTGCGTCGTCGGATTCGGCACGGCCGGACGGGCGGGCGCGTCGGGAGCGGGGCGGCGGGTGCGGCTGCGCTTCTTCTTGTTGGCCATGCACCCAGTATGGTCCAGGGGCCGCCGCCGATGTGCGGGTGCCGGCCCTTAGACTGGATGGACCATGGATTTTCTTTTCGACGACTTCGCCGCGCCAGCACGAAAGCCGGAACCAGCGCAGACGGGCCCTGGGGCGCAGGAGCTCCTGGCCGGGCTCAACCCCGAGCAGGCCGAGGCCGTGAAGCACGCCGGTACCCCGCTGCTCATCGTCGCCGGCGCCGGGTCCGGCAAGACGCGTGTGCTCACGCACCGCATCGCCTACCTCCTGGCGACGGGCCGCTCCCGTCCGCACGAGATCCTGGCCATCACCTTCACCAACAAGGCCGCCGCCGAGATGCGCGAGCGCATCGGCGAACTCGTCGGCGACGCCGCTGAGAAGATGTGGATCTCGACCTTCCACTCCTCGTGTGTGAAGATCCTGCGCCGGGAGGCGTCCGCTGTCGGGCTGAAATCCAACTTCTCGATCTACGACGCCGCCGACTCCCTGCGCCTGGTGACGATGATCGCGAAGTCGCTCGAGATCGACCCGAAGAAGTTCACACCGAAGTCGATCCTGAACAAGATCTCGGCCCTGAAGAACGAGCTGATCGACGACGAGGAATACCTCTCGACGGCCGCGCAGGATCCGTTCAGCAAGGCGGTCGCGGAGGTCTACCGGATGTACACGCAGCGGCTGCGGCAGGCCAACGCGATGGACTTCGACGACCTCATCGGACAGGTCGTCAACATCTTCCGTGCGTTCCCGGCAGTCGCCGACAACTACCGGCGGCGGTTCCGCCACGTGCTCGTCGACGAGTACCAGGACACCAACCACGCGCAATACGCGCTCGTGCGGGAGCTGACCGGCCCCGATGGGCAGACTCCGGGCGGCGAGCTGACCGTGGTCGGCGACTCTGACCAGTCGATCTACGCGTTCCGAGGCGCCGACATCCGCAACATCGTCGAGTTCGGCAAGGACTACCCGGACGCGGCGACGATCAAGCTCGAACAGAACTACCGGTCGACGCAGACCATCCTCTCGGCCGCGAACGCCGTGATCGCGAAGAACCCGGATCGCCCCGAGAAGAAGCTGTGGACGGCCGAGGGCGACGGCGAGCTGATCGTCGGGTACGTCGGCGAGTCGGAACAGGCCGAGGCGAAGTGGATCGCCGACGAGATCCTGCGCCTGAACGACGACGAGGGCGTCCGCCCGGGTGACGTCGCGATCTTCTACCGCACCAACGCGCAGTCGCGTTCGCTCGAAGAGCAGCTCATGCGCGTGGATCTGAAATACCGGGTCGTGGGCGGCACGCGCTTCTACGACCGCAAAGAAGTCAAGGATGCGCTGGCCTACCTGCGCGCCCTGGTCAACCCGGACGACGACGTCAACCTGCGGCGCGTGCTCAACGAGCCCAAGCGCGGGATCGGCGACCGCGCCGAATACGCCGTCGCGGCGCTCGCCGAGCGGGAACGGCTCACGTTCATGGACGCGCTGCGCCGCGCGGATCAGGCCCCGGGCATCGCGACGCGCAGCCTGAAGAACGTCAACGCGTTCGTCGCGCTCGTCGACGACCTGACGACGGTCGCCGAGGGGTCCGGCGCGGCCGAGGCGCTGGAGGCCGTGCTCGAGCAGACCGGATACCTCGAGACGTTGCGCAAGTCGACCGACCCCCAGGACGAGTCGCGTGTCGAGAACCTGGCCGAACTCGTCGCCGTCGTCCGCGATTACGAGCGGGAGAACCCCGATGGCTCGCTCGAGGGGTTCCTGGAGCAGGTCTCCCTCGTCGCCGACGCCGACCAGATCCCCGACGGGCCCGTCGATGAGGAGGGTGCCGCCATGGCGGCGCAGGAGGGGGTCGTGACGCTCATGACCTTGCACACCGCCAAGGGGCTCGAGTTCCCCGTGGTCTTCCTCACCGGCATGGAGCACGGCATCTTCCCGCACCAGCGGTCGATGACGGACGAGAAGGAGCTCGCGGAGGAGCGCCGGCTGGCCTACGTCGGCCTGACGCGCGCCCGGAAACGGCTCTACGTCTCACGCTCGGAATACCGCAGCCTCTGGGGTCAGACGCAGTACAACCCGGCGAGCCAGTTCCTGCAGGAGATCCCCGCGGACCTGCTCGACTGGAAGCGCGAGGGCTCGGCGTCTCCGGGCGGATTCGGTTCGCTCTCCGGCGGCGGCTTCGGCTCCCGCGGCTCGGGCTTCGGCTCCAGCCGGTACGACGGCGGATCCCACTGGGGTGCCGGCACCGCCTCGCGCGCCAACAGGCAGGCGGGCGACCCGGAGACGTCGACCCTGCGGACCGCCCCGCCGGTCCGGGCCGGCGGACGCGTCCAGCAGCAGAAGGAGGTCATCTCGCTCACAGTCGGCGACAAGGTGAAGCACTCGACGTTTGGCGACGGCACCGTCGTTGCGCTCGAGGGCAGCGGCGACAAGACTGTGGCCAAGGTGACCTTCGGTGCCGAGGAGAAGCGACTGCTGCTGCGCTACGCGCCCCTGACCAAGGCCGACGGATAGCTGCGAACCCGGGTCCGCCGGGGTTGTGCAGCCCGAGTCGCGTTCGAGGTGCGGAGCTTCGCTCGGAGGCGGCGTGAGAGGCGGATCACATGCGCCCCATTGTGCCGCCCCGCGCGCGGGCGGCGGGGCGGCGATGTTAAACGTCTACGCCCCGTAGAACTGGGTGATGCCGCCCGAACGCGTTAGTCTAGGCGAGGCGTCAAGCGCCGCGGAGGCCTCTTGGTCTTCGGTAGGAATCGGCGGGCTGGGTCAAAGCCCGTGCGTTCCGAGTCAGACACGACTTCGACGTAGAAGGACACACCCCGTGGACCTGTATGAGTACCAGGCGCGCGATCTGTTCGAGAAGCACGGCGTCCCCGTGCTTGCCGGCATCGTTGCGTACACCCCAGAAGAAGCCAAGGCCGCTGCCGAGAAGATCGGCGGCGTGGTCGTAGTCAAGGCTCAGGTCAAGGTCGGCGGCCGTGGAAAGGCCGGCGGCGTGAAGGTTGCCAAGAACGCCGACGAGGCCTTCGGCTACGCGTCCGACATCCTCGGCATGGATATCAAGGGCCACACGGTCAACAAGGTCATGATCGCGCAGGGCGCGGACATCGCTGAGGAGTTCTACTTCTCCGTGCTGCTGGACCGCGCGAACCGCAACTACCTGGCGATGTGCTCGGTCGAGGGCGGCGTGGAGATCGAACAGCTCGCGGTCGAGCGCCCCGAGGCCCTGGCCAAGGTCGCCGTCGACCCGCTGGTCGGCATCGACGCGGCGAAGGCCGACGAGATCGTCGCCGAGGCCAACTTCCCCGAAGAGCTGCGCGCCGCGGTCTCCCAGACCATCCAGACGCTGTGGACGGTCTTCAAGGACGAGGACGCGACACTCGTCGAGGTCAACCCGCTCGTGAAGACCGGCGCGGGCGAGATCATCGCCCTCGACGGCAAGGTCTCCCTCGACGAGAACGCCTCCGAGGTCCGCCACCCGGACCACGAGGAGCTCGAGGACAAGGGTGCCGCAGATCCGCTCGAAGCCAAGGCCAAGGAAGCCGGCCTGAACTACGTGAAGCTCGACGGCGAAGTCGGCATCATCGGCAACGGCGCGGGTCTCGTCATGTCCACGCTGGACGTCGTCGCCTACGCGGGCGAGAACCACAACGGCGTGAAGCCGGCCAACTTCCTCGACATCGGCGGCGGAGCCTCCGCCGAGGTCATGGCCAACGGCCTGGACGTCATCCTGAACGACCCGCAGGTCAAGAGCGTCTTCGTGAACGTCTTCGGCGGCATCACCGCGTGCGACGCGGTCGCCGACGGCATCGTGAAGGCCCTCGATATCCTGGGCGAGAAGGCCACCAAGCCGCTCGTGGTCCGCCTGGACGGCAACAACGTGGACGAGGGCCGCCGCATCCTCTCGGATGCCAACCACCCGCTCGTCACGCTTGCCACCACCATGGACGAGGGGGCCGACAAGGCCGCCGAGCTGGCGAACGCCTAAGGACGGGGAACACTAAAATGTCTATCTTCATCAACAAGGACTCCAAGGTCATCGTCCAGGGCATCACCGGCGGCGAGGGCTCGAAGCACACCGCGCGCATGCTGCACGCCGGCACCAATGTCGTCGGCGGCGTGAACGCCCGCAAGGCCGGCACCACGGTTTCGCACACGGCTCAGAACGGCTCCGCCGTCGAGCTGCCGGTCTTCGGCACCGTCGCCGAGGCCATCAAGGAGACCGGCGCCGACGTGTCGATCGTCTTCGTGCCGCCGAAGTTCACCAAGGACGCCGTCGTCGAGGCCATCGAGGCCGAGATCGGCCTCGTCGTGGTCATCACCGAGGGCGTGCCCGTGCAGGACGCCGCCGAGTTCTGGGCCCTGGCCCAGTCCAAGGTCGACGCCGACGGCAACCAGATCACCCGCATCATCGGCCCGAACTGCCCCGGCATCATCACCCCGGGCGAGTCGCTGGTCGGCATCACCCCCGCGAACATCACGGGCAAGGGCGGCGTGGGCCTCGTGTCCAAGTCGGGCACCCTGACCTACCAGATGATGTACGAGCTGCGCGACCTGGGCTTCTCCACCGCCATCGGCATCGGCGGCGACCCGGTCATCGGCACCACGCACATCGACGCCCTGGCCGCGTTCGAGGCCGACCCGGAGACCCGCGCGATCGTCATGATCGGCGAAATCGGCGGCGACGCCGAGGAGCGCGCGGCCGAGTACATCAAGGCCAACGTCACGAAGCCGGTCGTCGGCTACGTGGCCGGCTTCACTGCCCCGGAGGGCAAGACCATGGGCCACGCAGGCGCCATCGTCTCCGGCTCCTCTGGAACGGCCGAGGCCAAGAAGGAGGCCCTCGAGGCCGCCGGTGTGAAGGTCGGCAAGACGCCGTCCGAGACCGCGCACCTCCTGCGCGAGGTGTACCCGGTGCAGGAGCCGGCCTCCTCGCTCTAAGCCCCGCCCGCGGGGCCGCGCATACGGCCCCGCGTGTTGCAGAACGACGGCGGCCGCTCGCCTTGGAGGCGAGCGGCCGCCGTCGTTCTCTTTCATCACCCGCCGTGACCTGCGCGTGTAGGGTGTCACTTGGGAGGAAGCAGATGGCCGCCACATTGCGCGATGTAGCTCGGCGCGCGGGAGTATCGATCAAGACGGTCTCCAATGTCGTGCACGAACGCGAGTACGTCCGGGACACGACGCGTGCGGTGGTCCGCGCCGCCATCGACGAACTCGGCTACCAGCCGAACCTCTCGGCACGCAGCCTGCGCAGCGGCCGCACGGGCGTCATCGGGCTCGCCGTGCCCGAGGTGAAACTTCCCTACTTCGCCGAGTTGGCCGACTCCGTGATCGCCGCCGCCAAGGCGCGCGGCCTGACGGTCCTCATCGAGCAGACCGGCGCCGACCTCGACACCGAGCGGGAGTTGTTGCGCAGCCCGCGCCTGCAGCTGACCGACGGTCTCATCTTCAGCCCGCTGGCGATGTCCCAAACGGACGTGGGGCTGCTCGCAGTCGACTACCCGCTGGTGATCCTCGGCGAGCGGATCTTCGACACGCCGTGCGACCACGTGGCGATGGACAACCTCGCCGCCGCGCGGGCCGCGACCGAGCACCTCATCGCGGCCGGATGCCGCCGGATCGCCGCCGTTGGCGCGCACGCCGGGGAAGATCTCGGGTCGGCCGCCCTCCGTCTTCGCGGATACCGCGCTGCGCTCGAGGCCGCGGGAATCGCGTACGACGAGCGCCTCGTCGGCTATGTCGGACTCTGGCACCGCCACGACGGCGCGGCTGCGATGTCCGAGCTGCTCGAGCGCGACCTCGGCATCGACGGGGTCTTCGGGATGAACGACACGCTCGCCCTCGGGGCCCTGCGCGCGCTCGGCGAGGCTGGGCACCGGGTCCCGGAGGACGTCAAGCTTATCGGGTTCGACGGCCTCGACGAGACCCGCTACGCGTCGCCATCGCTGTCGACGATCGATCCCGGACGGGTCGAGATCGCGCGGACCGCCGTGCGCGTGCTGCACGAGCGCATCGACGAGCGGGTCTCGGGCGCCAAGCGCGCGCCGTCCGTCCGCTACACGACCGACTATGAGCTCATCGAGCGGGAGTCCACTCGCGGCTCCGGCATTCGACTGTGAGCTAAGCCACGGCATTTGCTTGACGCGCGTCACATCCGGTGGCATCATTTACAACGTTGGAAACAGGTTCCAACGTTGTAAGTTTTGATTTTGTACACCTCCGCTGTGGTGCTGCCTTCGCAACCCTGCCGTGGAAACAGGAAGGAGCAACGCGTATGACGAGGAAGTCGACGCGAGCCGTGGGCCTAGTGGCCTCATTGGCGGTAGCCGCGGGCGCACTCGCCGGATGCGGCCAGAGTGGTGACCCGGATTCGCTGACCTTCATGTTCCGTGGCAGCCCCGACGAGGAGGCAGCCTACACGGAGGCGATTGAGGCATTCGAAGCCGAATCCGGCATCGAGGTCGACATGATCATGACGACGGCGGACGAGTACGCGACCAAGCTGCGCGCCGCCATCGTTGGCGGCCAGATTCCGGATGTGTTCTATTTCGACCCCGGGAGTGTGGAAAGCTACGCCAACGCCGGCGTCATCCAGGAGATCACCCACTACATCGAGGCCTCCGACGTCGTCGATCTCGACAATATGTGGGACTACGGCGTCGACTCGTACCGGTACGACGGCGAGCAGCTCGGCCGCGGTCCGCTGTACGCGCTGCCGAAGGATGTCGGCCCTTTCTCCTTCGGCTACAACGCCACGATGCTCGAGGAAGCCGGCATCGAGCTCCCGGACCCCGACGAGCCGTACACGTGGGAGGAGTGGCTCGAGATCCTTGAAGAAGTCACGCAGGACACCGACGGCGACGGCAAGACCGACCAGTGGGGGACCGGCCTGAACGTCACGTGGAATCTGCAGGCCTTCGCATGGTCGAACGGCGGCGAATGGCTCAACGAGGACGCCACGCAGGTCACCGTCGACACCCCCGAATTCGCCGAGGCTCTGCAGTACTTCTCCGATCTCGACACCGAGTACGGCGTCACCCCGTCGATCGCCGAGGCCCAGACCCTCGACACCTACCAGCGCTGGATGCAGGGACAGATCGCGTTCTTCCCGATCGCGCCGTGGGACATCCCCGTCTACCAGGACCTGGACTTCGAATGGGACCTGATGCCCTACCCCGTAGGTCGCACGGGTGAGCCGGCGTCGTGGATCGGAACGCTCGGCATCGGCGTCTCCGCGGCCACCGCGAACCCGCAGGCCGCCGCCGACCTCGTCGCGCACCTCTCGGCCGACCCGGACACCCAGCGCAGCCTGGCCGAGGCGGGTGTGCAGATCCCGAACCTGATCGACATGGCGCACGAATTCGCCGCGGACGACTCCACGCCACCAGTGAACAAGCAGGAGTTCCTCGACGTGATCGAGGACTACGGCCGGGCGCTGCCGCCGACCTACACCTACAACCCGCAGTGGTACGACGAACTCTACACCAACATCCAGCCGGTCCTGGAAGGACGGAAAACGGCAGCCGACTACCTCGCGGAGGCGCAGCCGAGGATGCAGGCCTTCCTCGACATGGCCAACGACCAGTCCGAGATGAGCCGAGGCACCAAATGACGATCCTGGAAAAGGCCGCGCCCCCGGCCCCCGACAGCTCCCGCCCGCCGCAGCGGGTGAGCACGCTGCACCGGCGCGAGCACCGCACCGCGGCGCTCTTCGTCGCCCTGCCGGTCCTCGGCTTCGTCGTCTTCGTGGCCTACCCGATCCTGTTCGCGATCGTCACATCGTTCACGAACTGGAACGGCATCACGGCCCCGGTGGCCAACGGCGTCGACAACTACGTGCGGATGTTCACCGACCAGTACTTCTGGAAGTCGCTCGGCAACACCGTCTTCATGATGCTGGCCATCCCGGTCGGGCTGCTCCTGTCGCTGCTCCTGGCGCTGGCGATGAATCGCAAGATGGCCGGGACGACCTTCTTCAGGACCATCTACTACATCCCGGTGATCTCCTCGATCGCCGCCATCGCCATCCTGTGGCAGTGGGCCTACAACGGCGACTTCGGGCTGGTCAACCAGGCCCTGGGTTATGTCGGCATCGACGGCCCCAACTGGCTGCAGAACCCGGCGACGGCCAAGCCGGCCATCATGATTATGGCGATTTGGAAGGGGCTCGGTTTCTCGATGCTGCTCTACCTGGCGGCCCTGCAGTCCGTGCCGCGCCAGCTCTACGAGGCGGCGGCACTCGACGGTGCGTCCGCGATCCAGCAGTTCTGGGCCATCACCGTCCCGATGCTGCGGCCGGTGACCTTCTTCCTGGTGGTCACCAACATCATCGGCGGCGCCCAGATCTTCGTCGAGATCAACATCATGACCCCGGACGGCGGACCCGAATACTCGACCGCGACCCTCGTCTGGTACATCTGGCGCCAGGCCTTCGACTACCTCAACATGGGGTACGCGACCGCGATGTCGCTCGTCCTCGGCATCCTGGTGCTCGCCGTGACCGCACTCCAGTTCGCCCTGAACCGGCGCAACCACTTCTCGATCGACTGAGGCGATTTCGATGACGACACTTGCCCCGCAACCCACCGAGTCCAAGCCGAGTGCGGTCAGCTCGCGCAACCAGAAGCTGATCCCGTCCCGCCCGCGCTCCGCCGGGTACCGGATGGGGAACTGGATCGTCGGGCTGGTCCTCTCGCTCGGCGGCATCACGATGATCGCCCCGCTTATCTGGATGTTCTCGACCTCCCTGAAGACCCGCGAAGCGGTGTTCTCCCTGCCGCCGCAGTGGATCCCGGACCCGGCCCAGTGGGACAACTACCTTCGGGTCTGGGACGCCGGCCCGCTGCTGACGGGTATCACCAACAGTGCGATCGTCGCCGTGAGCGTCACGGTCGTCGGCGGCGCGGCGTCGGCCCTGGCGGCCTACGCGTTCGCCAAGATGCGCCTGCCCTACAAGGGCGTCATCTTCCTCGGCCTGCTCACGGCGATCATGGTCCCGTTCCCGACGCTGATGATCCCGCAGTTCCAGATCTTCGCCACGGCCGGGCTCGTCGACACCCTCTGGCCGCTGATCCTGCCGGCGATCTTCGGCAACATCGTCATGGTGTTCTTCCTGCGTCAGTACCTCGACTCGGTGCCGGACTCGATCATCGAGGCCGCCAAGATCGACGGCGCCACGCACCTGCAGATCTTCTGGCGACTCATCTTCCCGATCATCCGTCCGGCCATCGCTGCGCAGTTCATCTTGTGGTTCATGGCCGTCTGGAACGACTACCTGGCCCCGATTATCTACCTGAACTCGCCCGAGGTGCAGACACTGCAGCTGGTCATCGCCCGGTTCAACGCGACGTATGCGAGCCAGACGGACTACCCGCTGATCATGGCCGCCTCGTGCATCGCGCTCGTGCCCGTGCTGACCGTCTTCGTGATCTTCCAGCGGCAGATCATCGAGTCCATCGCCCTCACCGGGAGCAAGGGATGAGCGAGACCGAACCCCTCGGATGGGCCGGCCGGGTCATGGTCGTTCTCGGCCTGCTGGCGAGGCTGCTCGCGGTCCAGGCGCTCTGGGTCCTCGGCGCCTGCGCCGGACTCCTGGTCCTCGGCGCGGCCCCGGCGACGATCGCGGCCCTGCGCTGCCTCGACCCCGAGGACGACGCCGGCCTCTGGCGCAGTTTCTGGCGCCACTACCGCCGCGTGCTCGTCTCGGCCCAGCCGGTCCTGCTGCCGTTCGGCGCCGGTGTCGCGTGCGCGCTGTTCAACCTGCTCGTCGTGGTGCCCGAGGTCCCGGGTGCGGCCGGCGCGGTGCTGCTCGTCGTCTCGACGGTCGCCGTCGCGGCCGCCGCCGCGGGCGGGATCTTCGCCGCCGTCTACGCGGCGTCCGTCCCGGGCGCCCGCCCGGGTGAATCGGCGCGCTTCGGCCTGCTCGGTCCGTGGCTCGCCCCCGGCCGCGCCGCCGCCTGCGTCGGCGCGGGCCTCGCGGCCCTCGCGATGACGACGACGGCGGCCGCACCCATCGCGATCCTCTTCGGCATCGCGGTGCCCCTTCTCGTGGCCCGGGCCATGGTCGGCGTCGTCGTCGACCGAATCCCCGGAGTCGGCGCGCTGGCCGCGCGCCCCACCTGACAACCAGACAACAAAGAAAAGGAACACATGCCCTCCGCATCCATCACGATCGACTCCAATGCCGCCGTTGCAGAGATCGACCGCCGCATCTTCGGCGCGTTCGTCGAGCACCTCGGCCGCTGCGTCTACGACGGGATCTACGAGCCCGGCCACGAGCAGGCCGACGAGAACGGATTCCGCCGGGACGTGACCGCCCTCGTCAAGGAGCTGGGCGCGACGACGATCCGCTACCCCGGCGGCAACTTCGTCTCCGGTTACCGCTGGGAGGACGGGGTGGGACCCCGCGATAAGCGTCCGGTCCGCCGCGATCTCGCGTGGCACTCGCTCGAGAACAACCAGGTGGGCCTCAACGAGTTCGCCACGTGGCTCAAGGAGGTCGACTCCGAGCTCATGCTGGCCGTGAACCTCGGCACCCGCGGCATTCTCGAAGCCCTCGACCTGCTCGAATACACCAACCACCCCTCGGGTACCGCGCTGTCCGACCTTCGCGCCAAGCACGGCTACCCCGAGCCGTGGGGCGTGAAGATGTGGTGCCTCGGCAACGAGATGGACGGCCCATGGCAGACCGGCTACATGACCGCCGATGACTACGGAAAGCTCGCCGCACGCACCGGCCAGGCCATGAAAGCCGCGGAGAAGGACCTCGAACTGGTCATCTGCGGATCCTCCGGCTCGGCGATGCCGACCTTCGGCGAGTGGGAGCGGACCGTCCTCGAGCACGCCTACGAGCACGTTGACTACATCTCCTGCCACGCCTACTACCAGGAGCGCGGCGGCGATCTGGACTCCTACCTGGCCTCCGCGGCCGACATGCGCTACTTCATCGAGACCGTCGTGGCGACGGCCGACCACGTCAAGCACCGTCGCAAGTCCGACAAGACCATCATGCTCTCCTTTGACGAGTGGAACATCTGGTACCTGGACGAGCACCACGAATCGGACGAGGTCAACGACGAGTGGCGCATCGCGCCGCGCCAACTCGAGGACGTGTACTCCGTGGCGGACGCCGTCGTCTTCGGCAGCCTGCTGATGACACTGCTCGAAAACCACGACCGCGTGCGCTCGGCCTCGCTCGCGCAGCTCGTGAACGTCATCGCCCCGATCATGACCGAGCCGGGCGGCGCCGCGTGGAGGCAGACCACGTTCTTCCCGTTCTCGGTCACGTCCCGTCTCGCCTGCGGCCGCGTGCTGCGGCCGCAGGTCACGACCGCCTCGGTGACGAGCAAGGTCCACGGCGAGAACGCCGTCGTCGACTGCGTCGCCACCGCCGGTGACGAGAACGCGGCCGTGTTCCTGTTCAACCGGGGCCGTGAGGCCGTGGACGTGACGATCGACGTCGCCTCGCTGGGGCGCGAGCGCATCGACGAGGCCGTGACCCTGTGGGACGAGGACGTGTACGCCAAGAACACCAAGGACGACCCGGAACGCGTGGGGCTCAAGCCGCTCGACGCCACTCTGGCGGAGGGCCGGCTGACCGTGCGCCTCGAGCCGGTCTCGTGGTCCGCACTGAACCTGGCATGAGCGCGGCACCGACCCCGTCCGCGGGCACCGTAGAACTGAGTGGGGACCTGCGCGTGCACGACCCGGCGCTCGCCGTGACGGATGACGGATGGTTCGTCTACTGCACGGGCGGCGACGGGGTCGGCGACGGGTGCCTGCAAGTGCGGCGCTCGCGCGACGGGGTCGCGTGGGAGTTCGCAGGCACCGTCTGGGACGCCAAGCCAGCCTGGTTGGCGCAGGCCGTCCCGGGCGTGGCCAACCTGTGGGCACCCGAGCTCGTCGAACACGACGGGACCTGGTACCTCTACTACGCGGCCTCGACGTTCGGCAGCAACCGTTCGGTCATCGCCCTCGCGACGAACACGACCCTGGACCCCGGCGCACCCGGCTACGAGTGGGTCGACCGCGGGCCCGTCATCGCCAGCGGCGAGGACGACGACTTCAACGCGATCGACCCCGGCGTGGTCGTCGATGCAGACGGGACGCCGTGGATGAGCTTCGGCTCCTTCTGGTCCGGCATCCGGATGGTGCCCCTGGCGTGGCCGCAGGGGTTCATCGCGCCCGACTGGTCGGGCGCGCCGCTGCGGCTCGCGAATCGGGAGCTGGTGCCGAACGCGATCGAAGCACCCTACGTGCTGCGGCACGAGGGGGCGTACTACCTCTTCGTCTCGCAGGACTTCTGCTGCCGCGGGGTCGACTCGACCTACCGCATCGCCGTCGGCCGCGCCGACTCGGTCGACGGTCCCTACCTGGATCGGTACGGCGTCGAGCTGCTTGCCGGAGGCGGCACCGTGCTCCTGGAGACCGACGGTGCCCGGATCGGCCCGGGCGGGCAGTCGATCTCGGCGGCCCACCTCGCGTTCCACTACTACGACGGGAACGACGACGGCCGGTTCCGCCTCGAGATCCTGCCCCTGGCGTGGCAGGACGGCTGGCCCGCCGTGCAGTGGAAGGAATCCGCGTGAGGCCGGCCCCCGGCCCGGTTGCCCCCGGCGCGGCGGCGAGCGTGTGGGCGCGGCCGGCCGCCGGCGTCGTGCTCGATCCCGGCGGCTGGCTGGGAGCCTGGGAGCGGACCAACCGCGAGGCCACGATCGACCACTGCATCGCCCAGCTCGCGGAGCGCGGCGCGCTGGACAACCTGCGCCGCCTCACCGGTGAGCACGACGGACCTCGGGTCGGATTCATGTTCTCCGATTCCGACGTCTACAAGGTGCTCGAGGCCGCCGGCTGGGAGACCCAGCGCGCGCTCGAGGCGGGGGAGGGGCCCGGCGAGACGCTGGCGGAGTTCGTGCCGGACGCCGTCGACCTGCTCTCGCGCGCTCAGCAGGACGACGGGTACCTGAATTCCTTCGCCGGTGCCGACGGCCGAGCACGCTGGTCGAACCTGCGCTGGGACCACGAGCTGTACTGCCTCGGACACCTGCTGCAGGCTGCGGTCGCATGGCACCGGGTCCCTGCGGGGGACCTCGCCGCGCCGCTGGCCCGGGCGCGCGAACGGCTGCTCGGCGTCGCACGCCGTTTCGCCGATCACGTCCTGGCCCGCTGGCGGGCCGGGGAGCCCGTGCTGTGCGGCCACCCGGAGATCGAGACGGCCCTCGTCGAGTTCCATCGGGCCACCGGCGTTCGCGCGTACCTAGACCTCGCCGTCGCGATGATCGACGCCCGCGGACACGGCACGCTCGGCCCCGACGCGTTCGGGCCCGCGTACTTCCAGGACCATATGCCGGTCCGGGACGCCCGGGATGCGGAGGGGCACGCCGTGCGCCAGCTGTACCTGCTCGCCGGCGTCGTCGATGCGGCGGCGGAGACGGGAGACGCGGGCCTGCTCTCGGCCGCCGAGAGGCTTTGGCGCAGCGCTCACGCGGCCAAGATGCACGTGACCGGGGGCATGGGGTCCCGGCACCGGGACGAGGCCTACGGAGACGACTACGAGCTGCCGCCAGACCGCGGCTACGCGGAGACGTGCGCTGCGGTCGCCGACTTCATGCTCAGCCACCGGCTGCTGCTCGCGACGGGCGACGCCGGCTACGGCCGGGCCATGGATCGGACCCTCTACAACGCCCTCGCGGCCGCCGTCGACGGAACCGGCACTCGGTTCTTCTACTCGTGTCCGTTGCAGATGCGCACCGACCGGGCCGGAGCGCACGAACAGGCACCGGCCGAGCGCGCGCCGTGGTACGAGTGCGCGTGCTGCCCGCCGAACCTGGCCCGGCTGCTTGCATCGATGCGGCACGCGGTCGCCGCCAGCACCGACGACGGCCTCGCCGTGCTGCTGCCGGTCTCCGCTCGGATCCCATCGAACGGGGCCGAGATCGTGGTGGAATCCGCGCTGCCCTACGGCGGCGCCGTGCAGCTGAGCTCGCGCGACCGCGAGTCCGGAGCGCCCGAAGCGTGCGGGGAGCGGGTGCGAATCCGCCTGCCCGAGGGGGCCGACCTCGAGACGGTGGCCGGTGCCGAGGCACATGTCGACGCCGGCTGGCTCGTGGTCGAACCCGGCTGGAGCAGTGTCCGGATCGACCTGCGGATGGGAGCAATGGTGCGCCGCGCCCACCACCGGGCTGACGCGCTGCGTGGGCACCGGGTCGTCACCCGGGGTCCTGTCGTGTACGCGCTTGAAGGGGTCGACGTGCCGGCGGATGTGCGACTCGAGGACGTGCGCCTGGCGCAGGGAAGCGCCGCACCCCGGGTCGACGGCGAGATCCTCGGCGCGCCGGCCGTCGTCGTGAGCCTCGCGTCCGACGAGGCGGGGGCGCGCGGCCCCGAGCAGCTGTACCCGGTGGCGGGAGCGGACGGGCTCGATGCCCCGAGCGGGGCGGAGGCGGCCGGATTTACGGCCCGCCTGGTGCCGTTCGGGCTCTGGGGGCGCCGAGGTACGGGCGCGATGCGCGTCTGGATCCCGGCGGGGGACTGATCGGTCCCCGCGAGTGCACCGCACACCCGCGGGGACCGACGTTCAGCGGTTCGTCGCGCCGCTGCCGGCCGTCTCGTCGGCCTCGTCCTCGGGCACGCCGCGTCCGGCCAGCCGCTCCGTCCATGCGGTCATGACCTCGGCGGAGGTCGGGCGCGTGAGCAGGCTGACGACGAGATAGACGGCGGCGGACGCGGCGAGGCCGAAGTAGATCGGCTCGTTCGCGTAGACACCGCCGAACCGCTCCTCGGAGCGGATCTCGAGGATGATGATGGTCGCGATCGTGACGATCGTTCCGGCGGCCATGGAGGCGGCCGCTCCGATGCCGTTGCCGCGGCGGAACGTCAGCCCGCCGATGATCGGGATCAGCAGTCCGCCGACGAGGATGTCGTAGGAGATCGTCAGCGCGGCGACGACGTCGTCGACGATGATCGCGAGCACCACCGTCACGACGCCGAGGGCCAGGACCCAGTAGCGGTTGCCGGTGATGTCGTGCTCGTCGACTTCGGCACCCTCGGGGCGGCGGCCGCGGCCGAACCAGCCGGCCACGAGCGGGGTCACGTCGTTGCGGGCGACGGTGGCCGCGGCGATCAGGGCGCCGGACGCCGTCGACATCATGGCCGCCACGGCCGCGGCCATGACGATGCCGCCGACGACGGCGGGCAGGACCTCGGTGGCCACCGACGCGAAGACGACGTCGTTGCCGGCTGAGGTGTCCAGATCGGGCAGGGCTGCGCGGGCCGCGAGGCCGATGGCGGCGCCGGCCACCCCGTAGAGGATGCAGTAGATGCCGGCGGAGGCGCCGCCCCAGCGGGCGATGGCCGGGGTGCGGGCGGTGAACACGCGCTGCCAGATGTCCTGGCCGATCAGCAGTCCGAGCGTGTAGACGACGAAGTACGTGATGATGGTCTGGGTGCCGATGCCGTCCCACTGGAAGAACTCGGCGGTCAGGCGCTCGCGGGCGCCGTCGATGCCGCCGGCCGCGCCGAGCGTGAACGGCAGCATGAGGGCGAAGACGCCGATGGTCTTGATGACGAACTGCACCTGGTCGGCCAGAGTGATCGACCACATGCCGCCGATCGTCGAGTAGAGGACGACGACGCCGCCGCCGATGGCGATGCCGAGCCACTTTTCCCAGTCGAAGAGGACCACGAACACCGTCGCGTATGCGCTGGTCGACGTCGCGCAGAGCATCAGCGTGTAGGCGAGCATGACGACCGACGACGTCTGCGTCGCCTGCCGTGAGCCGTAGCGCAGGGAAAGCATCTGCGAGACCGTGTAGATCTTCAGCCGCTGAAGGCGCGGCGCGAAGAGCAGGCTCAACAGCAGCACGCCCGTGCCGATAGCGATGACGAGCCACGCGCCCGAGATGCCGTACTGGTAGCCCAGGCCGACGCCGCCGACGGTGGATGCACCGCCGAGGACGAGCGCGGCCATCGTGCCCGTGTAGACGAACGGGCCGAGGCGCCGTCCGGCCACGAGGTAATCGCTGGTGCTGCGGGTGCGGGACTTGCCCCACCAGCCGAACAGGAGCATCGCGACGAGGTAGAGCCCGACGATGCCCGAATTGATGATGTCCATGAAGATCCCTCAAGGTAAACGAATGTTTACCATAGGGTATAGTGATGCGGCTCACCGCACAATCCCCCCGTAAGGTTGTTTCGTCGGGCGTCTGACCGAAGGGCCGCCTCGATGCCGGGTCCGCACGGGCCCGTAGCCGAAGGAGTACGTTTCATGAAGGCACTGCCCGTCGAGCCGAGCAGCACCCCCGTCGCGATCGGTTCCCGCCTGCGGTCCGCCCGTCAGGTCAAGCGCATGACGATTGAGCAGCTCGCCGCGTCCACGGGGCTGACCAAGGGCTTCCTCTCGCGCGTCGAGCGCGATCTGACCTCTCCCTCCGTCGCCTCGCTCGTGACGATCTGCGAGGTGCTCTCGGTTTCCGTCGGCGAGCTGTTCGAGCGGCCGCAGACGCATCTGGTGCGCGCCGGAGAGCGGCTCGGCGTCTCGCTGGGCGGGCAGGGCATTCGCGAGCAGCTGCTGACGGCGCGCTCGGAGCGGAGAATCCAGGTCATTCGCGCGGAGATCGAGCCCCACGGCGTCGGCGAGGAGGAGATGTACTCCGTCGACTGCGAAGTCGAAGTCCTCTATGTCGAGTCCGGCGAGTTCGTCCTCAAGCTCTCGGGTGGAGACTATGCGCTGTCCGCGGGGGACACGATCACGTTCCCGGGCCGGGAGCCGCACACCTGGGTCAATCCGAGTGATGACACCGCCGTCGTGCATTGGACCCTCGTCCTTTCCGGTCGCGACTGAGGTCGACTGCGCGGGGGCGTTGACGGGGGCCTGTGATGCACCTAGCATCGTATGAGAAAACAACTGTTGACTGATGCGCAACAATCGTCGGGCTGGAGACACGGACGTCGGCCGCCCGGCGCGCGGCTGCGCTCGTCGTGAGGAGAACCCCATGGAAGAGATCCGCGTCAACGAAGGCGGCCACGTCGGCCCCATCGACTCGTCCCAGATCCCGCGCTACGCCGGCGCCGCGACCTACGCCCGCCTGCCGCGCCTGGACCAGGTCGACTCCGCCGACATCAAGATCGTCGGCGTTCCCTTCGACACCGGCGTGTCCTACCGCCCGGGTGCGCGCTTCGGAGCCACCCACGTCCGCGAGGCCTCGCGCTTGCTGCGCCCCTACAACCCCGCGATGGACGTCAGCCCGTTCGCGAACGTCCAGGTCGCCGACGCCGGCGACATGGCCGTGAACCCTTTCAACATCGACGAGGCCATCGCCACGATCGAGCGCAACGCGCTCGAACTGACCGCCGACGGCGCCTCCCTCATGACGATCGGCGGCGACCACACGATCGCCCTGCCGCTGCTTCGCGCCGCCTCGGAGCGCGCCGGCGCCCCGGTCGCCCTCCTGCACTTCGACGCGCACCTCGACACCTGGGACAGCTACTTCGGTGCCGACTACACCCACGGGACCCCGTTCCGCCGCGCCGTCGAAGAGGGCATCGTGGACACCGATGCCATCAGCCACGTCGGCACGCGCGGCCCGCTGTACGGCAAGAAGGACCTCGACGACGACGAGCGCATGGGATTCGGCATCATCACCAGCGCCGATGTCTTCCGCCGCGGAGTCGACGACGTCGTCGCGACCCTGCGCGAGCGCGTCGGCGACCGCCCGCTCTACATCTCCGTCGACATCGACGTGCTCGACCCGGCCCACGCTCCGGGCACCGGCACGCCGGAGGCCGGCGGCATGACGAGCCGCGAAATGCTCGAGATCCTGCGCGGGCTGCGCGGGCTCAACCTCGTGGGAGCCGACGTCGTCGAGGTCGCCCCGGCCTACGACCACGCCGAGCTCACGGGCGTCGCCGCGTCGCACGTCTGCTACGACCTGATCACCCTCATGTCGGACCTGCGGGCTTCCAAGGCATGAGCCGGCGTAACGGCGGCGACCTGGTCGTCGAGGCACTCGCCGGCCTCGGCGCGCGCACGGTCTTCGGGATCCCAGGCCAGCACGCGCTCGGCCTCTTCGACGCGCTCGGCCGCTCGCCGTTGCAGTTCGTTTCCTCCCGGGTGGAGAACAACGCGGCGTTTGCGGCCGACGGCTACAGCCGCGCGACGGGCGAGCCGGGGGTGCTGTTCCTCTCGACCGGTCCGGGCGCGTTGACCGCGCTGGCCGGCTTGCAGGAGGCCTACGCGACCGGGGTGCCGGTCGTCGTCGTCGCGAGCCAGGTCCCGGCCGCCGGGCTCGGCGGCACCCGCAAGGGTATGCTGCACCAGCTCGACGAGCAGACCGCGGCGGCAGCCCAGGTCACCAAGACGCAGCGCACCGTGCGCACGGCGTCGGCCATCGGGCCGGCTCTGCGCTCGGCATGGGCGGAGGCTACGGCGGCCCCGGCCGGGCCTGTCTGGGTCGAGGTCCCGCAGGACCTGCTGCTCGCAGACACGGACCTGCCGGCCACCGCGGCGGCGGCTGTCGCGCCCGTCGGCCCGCAGCCGCTCGCGCCCGAACTCGTCACCGAAGCGTCCCGGCTGCTGGCCGCGGCCCGGCGCCCGGCGATCATCGCAGGCGGCGGAGTCCGCCGCGCGGGGGCCGAAGAAGCACTCGCGGCCCTGGCTGAGAGGCTCGAAGCCGTCGTCGTCTGCAGCCCCGGCGGGCATGGCGCGTACCCGTGGGAGCACCCGCTCTCGCTTCAGTCCTGGATCGAGGACCGGCACGTCACCGACGTGCTCGAGGACGCCGACGTGCTGCTCGCGGTCGGGACCTCGCTCGGCGAAGTCACCTCGAACTATTTCACTATGGCCCCGCGTGGGCGGCTCGTACAGATCGACGCCGAGGCCCGCGTGCTCGGTTCCAACCACCCCGGCCTCGGCCTGCATGCTGATGCGAGGACTGCCCTCGAACTCCTCTCAGCCGCACTGGAGCCGCTGGACGTGGGCGCCTCCGACTGGCACGGCAAGACCGCACGGGCGCGCGTGGCGGCGACGCTGGACGCGGTGCGCGACCGGCTCGACGGGCAGGAGCTGGGCCACGAGCGCGCCTTCATGCAGGCGCTGCGCGACGGCGTCCCCGAAGACGCGCAGACGTTCTGGGACATGACGATCGCCGCCTACTGGGGCTGGTCCTGCTGGGACTCGCGCCGCGGCGGATTCCACTCCGCGCAAGGCGCCGGCGGGCTCGGCTACGGTTTCCCCGCTGCGCTCGGCGCCGCCGTCGGACTGTCCGGCACGCGGAATGCCGGGCGCGTGCTCGCAGTCTCGGGCGACGGATCGGCGATGTACTCCATCGCCGAGCTCGCGACGGCACGCCAGCACGACGCCAATGTGACCTGGGTGATCGTCGACGACGGTGGCTACGGGATCCTGCGCGAGTACATGACCGACACGTTCGGTGCGGCGACGGCGACGGAACTCGCCCGCCCGGATTTCGTGGCCCTGGCCGAGTCCTTCGGCGTGCCCGCGCGCCGCGTTGAGCCCGGGGACGTGCGCGAGGCACTCGAGCAAGCCTGGACGGCCTCGGGACCGAACGTGATCGTGGTCCCGACGTTGCTGCGGATGTTCGCTCCCACGCACCTGGCCTGACTCCGACTCCGCGGGGGACCGTGCCGCACCGGGCCGGTTCCCCGTAGGCTGGTGGGCGAAGAGCAGCAGCCGAACGATCAGGAGTACCCATGCGCGCCGCCATGATCCACGCCCCAGGTGACATCCGCGTCGAGGACCGCCCCGAACCGGGCATCGTGCACGCGAGCGACGCCGTCGTGCAAGTCAGCGCCTCCTGCGTGTGCGGGTCCGACCTCTGGCCCTATCGGGGCGTCCGCGAAATCGCGCGGCCGCGGCCGATCGGCCATGAGTTCGTCGGCCGCGTGAGCGCGGTCGGCACCGCCGTCCGGAACGTCGCGGTAGGCGACTTCGTCATCACCCCCTGGGCCAACAGCTGCGGCGAGTGCGAGAACTGCCGCAACGGAGTGCTCGTCGCGTGCGAACGCGCGGCTGGCTGGGGCTGGACCGACGCCGAGGGAGAGCCGGTCGACGGCGGCCAGGGGCAGTCCGTGCGCGTGCCGAACGCCGACGGGACGCTCGTCGTCGTCGACGCGTTCAGCGGCCCGGATGCACCGGAGCCGGACGAAGCGATGCTCAAGTCCTTCCTGGCCTTGACCGACGTGATGGGCACCGGGCACCACGCGGCCGTTGCCGCCGGGGTGGGCACCGGGAAGACCGTCGTCGTGGTTGGCGACGGCGCCGTCGGCCTGAGCGCGGTGCTGGCGGCGAAGCGGCTTGGCGCGGAGCGAATCGTCGCGATGTCCCGTCACGAGGACCGGGCGGCGATGGCCCGCGAGTTCGGTGCCAGCGACGTCGTCGCTGAACGCGGGAAGGAGGGCGCCGAGAAGGTGCGCGAGTTGCTCGGCGGGCGTCTGGCCGACTGCGTGCTCGAATGCGTCGGCAGCAAGGAATCGATGGAACAGGCGCTGCGGTCGACGCGGCCTGGAGGATCCCTCGGCTTCGTCGGCGTCCCGGCCGGCGGGGCCGAACTGCCGGCCGGCGTGCTCTTCGCCAAGAACATCACCGTCGCTGGGGGCGCGGCGTCCACCCGCCTGTACATCCCCGAACTGCTCGCCGAGGTCCTCGACGGCAGCATCGACCCGGGCCGCGTCTTCGACTCGGTGCTGCCCCTCGAAGAGGCCGCCGAGGCTTACCGGGCCATGGACGAACGCCGCTCCATCAAGGTGATGCTGCGCCCGTAACCGGGGCCATAGCTGACGGGTTTGTCGCTGAACCGTCGGGTTCACCAGGGTGGTTCGTCGTCTGCTGCGTTCCACCGTCGCCGGCGTTCCTCGGCGGCCTCTTCAGGACTCTGACCGGTGGCAGGGTCCCAGCGGGGAGGGGAACCTTCTTCAAGCGCGAACGACCGTGCGGTCTCCGCGTCCCAGCGGGCTTCGAATTCTCTTTCACTCACGCTCGGGTTCCAGCCCGGCGGGCTGCTCTCGTCGCTGCCGCCCGCGCCCGTCTTCGGACCCGTGTTCGGGCTTGGGTCCTCGTTTAGGGTGGGTCCCGTGTCCGGGGCAGGGTCCGGTAGCGCGTCCTGCTTCGGCGTCCCCTCGGCTTCGGGTGCCACCGGTGGTGGTGGTTCGGGTCGGTGATGCCTGCCGCGGCGGGTGAGCACATTGACTGTTGGGTGGTATGCGCCGGTCGGGTCGTACCAAGGCGGTGCTTTCACGTGCGGGACTCCGCCAGTCATGCGGATCTCCCAGCCCGAGGACTCGAGATGATGGTGGTGGAACCAGCAGAGCAGCACCCCGTTGTCGGTGTGCGTCGGGCCGTTTTCGGCGTGGGCGTGCACGTGGTGGATTTCGCACCAGGAGGCCGGGATTGTGCACCCGGGGATCACGCACCCGCCGTCACGGGCTGTGATGGCCCGGCGCTGGTGGGCGTTGAAGACTCGTTCCTTCGAACCCAGGGCCACGATGCGGCCAGCACGGTCGAAGACGACTTTCTGCACGGCCCCGGCGCATGCGATGCGGTGGCCGATCCGGGCTGGTGCGGGGATGTCGATGCCGTCCAGGGTCGCGCTCCCGGACGGATCGCTCAGGTCTTCGGCGGTGATGTGCACGAGCAGGGTCGCGGCGTCTCCGCCCAGTGAAGGGGTTTCGGCGGCGCGTGCGGCGGCGGTGAGGATCGAGGCGAGCACGTCGTGGCGTTTCTGCGCGGGCGTACGCTCATCAATGACCGGCGTCCCGGAGACAACGGTACTGCCGCCGCCAGCGGTGCTGGCCTCGCCTGCGGCTTCGGAATCGGCGTTCTCAGTATCGGTTTCGGTCTCGGGGTTCGGGTCGGTGCCGTGGGTGCGGGCCGCGGGATTCAGATACGCCGAGAGCAGCCGGGTGAGTTGGGCGGCGGTTTCGGGCATCAGGTTCCCGCGGACCGGGATCAGCCCGTCCCGGGCGGAGCCCAGGCTCAGGCCGCGGCGGGTGGTGGCGCGTGAGGCCTCGGGGTCGGGCCCGTCCTGATCCAGGTGCGCTTCCCAGACCTGAGCGTGGATCTTGACCTCCGCGTACGTCGCCGCCGGCACGCCCGTGCTGGCGGAGTCGTCCGGAGTGTTGGTGTCGTCGCCTGCCGCGGCGTCCGGTCCGGTGCCTGTGTTGTCGGCTTCGGCTGCCGGGTCCTCGCCGGCGGAGTCCCGTGTTGCCGAGTCTTGTCCGGCGGAGTCCGGTCCGGTGGTGGTGGCGGTGGCGGTGGCCACGAGCGCGGCTTCAGCCGCGGAGACTGCGCCCGGGTCCGCCCGGGGTGCGACGCGGGTGAGCATCCCGGTGAGCAGTTCCGCGGTCTCGATGCCGAGGCTGCCGGTGTGCAGGGCGTCCGCGATGTCCGGGAACCTCGCCGGCAGTTCTTCGCCGGTCAACGAGACACCGGCCCGGGTCCGCGCGTCCAGTCCCGCCCGCCGGCGGACCTCACTCCCCGGGGCGCCGGTGAGGCGCTCGAGCAGCTCGGACCCGGTCCGGCACCCGTACCGGGCCGAGAGTCGGTCCTCGCCCAGACCTTTACTGGAGCGGTCCTCGATCTCCCCGGCGGTGCGGACGCGGAGGGCGTCGACGATCCGGCCGAGTTCCTCGACCGCACCCGTGGCGTGCACGAGGTCCGCGTCACTCAGAGACCCGACCTCGGGGCAGAGCCCGGTCAGGTGCTTGGCGGCCTCGCGCATCCGGCCCGCGGCGCCGGAAGCGGCGGTGGGGGTCTCGGAGGGGTGCGTGATGGCCATGCCCCTATTTTAGTATGTATCCACGATCAGCGGTAGGGGCGTGTGGATAAAAACGAAACTGTGTTCGAGTTTGTGGATCAGAAGTCCTGACCCCAATTGTACCGTCGTGGGAGGATACTTGAGGCACGCAACCGTTTCGCGGGGACATTGACATGGGGGTGCCACGCTGCTCGGGCCGGCTCGAAATCGTGATCCGCATCAGGCGACGTGGAAGCGGCCGTCGCGTGAAAGCGACGGGCGACCACGCCGTCGTCGTGCGCTTTCAGGGCGCCGGCGGGCGACCCGTGAACGTCAGTCTTTGAGCAGGTCCCGGATGTCGTCTGCAGTCAACGTGGAGCCGAAGCCCTCGCCCTCGTCCATGACCGAGGAGATGAGTTTGCGCTTGGCGTCCTGGAGGGCGACGACCTTCTCTTCGATCGTGTCCTTGGCGACCATGCGATAGACCATCACATTGCGGGTCTGGCCGATGCGGTGGGCGCGGTCGACCGCCTGGGACTCCGCTGCGGGGTTCCACCACGGGTCGAGCAGGAAGCAGTAGTCGGCCTCCGTCAGGTTCAGGCCGAAACCACCCGCCTTGAGGGAGATCAGGAAGACCGGTGCGCGGCCCTCCTTGAACGCGGCGATAACCTCCTGGCGCCGACGGGTCGACCCGTCGAGGTAAACGTACTCGACGCCCTCGTCTTTGAGCCGGCTAGCGGCCCGCTTCAGGAAGGACGTGAACTGGCTGAAGACCAGGGCGCGGTGGCCCTCGGCCAGGACATCCTCGAGCTGTTCGAAGAGCACATCGAGCTTCGCGCTCGCGACGCCCGCGTACTCGTCGTCGACGAGTGAGGCATCCAGGGACAGCATGCGCAGCAGGGTCAGCGACTGGAAGATCGTGAACCGGTTCTTGTCCATGTCCTCGACCAGGCGCAGGATCTTCTGGCGCTCGCGCTGCAGGTGCGTGTCGTAGATCTTGCGGTGTTTCGGCGTCAGATCGATGTGCAGTACCTGCTCCTGCTTCGGCGGCAGGTCCGTGACGACGGCGTCCTTCGTGCGCCGCAACATGAACGGGCGCACCCGGCGGCGCAGCCGGCCGAGCGGCTCGCTCAGGCCCTGGCGCTCGATCGGGCGCTGGTAGTTTTCGGCGAAGCGCACCGCGGAGGGGAACAGGCCGGGGGAGACGATCGAGAAGATCGACCACAGCTCCATCAGGTTGTTCTCCATGGGGGTGCCCGTGATGGCCAGCTTGAAGCGGGCGGTCAGGTCGCGGGCGGCCTGGTGCGCCTTGGTCGCCTTGTTCTTCACGAACTGCGCCTCGTCGAGCACAAGTCCGGCCCAGGTCTGCTCCTGATATGCGTCCGCGTCGAGGCGGAAGAGCGTGTAGGAGGTGATGACGATGTCGTACTCCGCGGCGAGGGTCGCGAGCTTGACGGTCGCGCGCGGTTGCGTGTCCGAGACCGTGGCGACCCGCAGGTCCGGGGCGAACTTCTTGGCCTCGTCCTCCCAGTTGCTCACGACCGAGGTGGGGGCGACGACGAGGAACGGACCGGGCAGGTTGGTCGCATCACCCGTGCTCTCAGAGCGATCCGCGCCCGTGGCCCATGTCTGCTTAGCGTGCAGCATCAGCGCGAGCGTCTGCAGGGTCTTGCCGAGGCCCATGTCGTCGGCGAGGACGCCGCCGAGCCCGTTGCGCCAGAGGGTCGCCAGCCAGCCGAACCCTGAGAGCTGGTAGGGACGCAGTTCGGCCCGCAGCCCCGAGGGCAGGTCCACGGGTCCGGACTCCGCGAAATCCAGCAGAGATCCGACGCCGGCGTACCAGGAGTCGGGGCCCTCGGTCTGCACGGCGAGAGCGTCGAGTTCCTCCCACAGGGACGCCTGGTAGCGCGTGATCTGGAGCGCGTCGGCGTCGCCGTCGGTCAGCTGCGTCGCCTCGCTGACGAGCTCCCGCAGCTTGTCGAACAGCGGCTGCTCGAGCGAGAAGTAGGTCTTGTCCGGCATCAGCATTCGCGTCTGTCCGCGCGAGAGCGCGCGCAGGATATCGGCGTAGGGGATGCGCAGGTCGCCGACGGCGATGATCAGCCCCAGATCGAACCAGTCGCGGCGTTCGGACTCGACCGTCGTGACGGTGAGCTCGGGCGCCTCGGTCAGCTCGTGAAAGGGCGGCTGATCGCCGCTGGTGCGGACCTCGGCACCGTCGGTGGCCTCGACCGCCGGAATGACGTGCCGGATGAGGTCGACGGTCTGCAGGCCCTTGAGGCTGCGCGGAGCCAGAGAAGCGCAGGCCAGCGGTGTCTCCTCGAGCGCGCGCAGCACGGCGCGCTCGAGCTCCGCCTCGGCCGTGGCGTCGCGGGTGTCCGCGTCGACGACGACGTCGCCGTAGTCGAAGTCCCAGCTCATCTCGGCCTCGTCTTCGCCCGTGAAGGTCGCCTTCAGGACGAGCTTCGGCGGCTGAATATCGGGTAGTTCGACCGAGCCGTCGGGGCTGGCGACCGTGACCTTGCGGCCGAGCCGCGGGTAGACCTTCTTCAGGAACCTGTCGACGTCATCGCGCGGGATCTCGATCGATTCCGGGTGGCGGAACATCTCGAGCTCGGTCGGGTTCAGTCGGTGCGCCATGGGGGCCAGGAGGATCCGGTGGCCGCCGTCGAGGCCGAGGTAGGCGCCGTGGTGGCCGATGGGGCCGGCCGGCACATCGCCGCCGAGCAGGACGTTCTCCTCGCCCACGGTGAGGGCCGGAGCCAGCGTCAGGGGGCCGTCGTCGTCCCCGGGCACGGGAGCGGTGCCCGCGTCGCGGGCTTCGGTCGAGGATCCGCCCGGCCTCACGGCGGCGAGGACGAGCCCGGCGGGATCGGCGACGCGGATGTCCGCATCGCCGTTGCGTCCGATGAACTCGATGCCCAGGTCACGGGCCTCGCCGAGCAGGGTCCACAGCAGTGGCGAGGAGAAATCGTCGAGGTTGATCCAGTCGTTGTCCTCGCCGAAGTACAACTGACCGTTGGCTCGGTGCAGGGGCACGAACTGGCAGAACCAGCGGTGCTGCTCCTCGTCGAGATTCAGTCCGTAGGTTTTGAAGCTGATCGAATTCCAGCGCAGGTTGCCGCGCACCCAGCGCCCATTGCCCGAGCGGACCATCGGGCGGACACCGAGCTGGAAGCGGCGGGCAGCGCGCTGGCGGCCCGCGCCGCTTCCCGGGGCCCACTGGCGGTGGGCGGAGAGCATGTTGTCCTGCAGTTCGAACTGCAGCGCGAGCGGCTGGATTCGCCCGCTGGGATCGACGGCGTCGGAGGAGGCCTGAGGCTTCGGACTGGTCGCCTTGGGAACGGCGCCCGCAGCGAGGAGGCCGTCGAGGCTCTGGTGCCAGGCCGGGGAGGAGACGGGCGCCTCGACGACGATGTCGTCCTTGGCGCGCATGTGAATCGAGTTCGACTCGATCATGATCGCGGCCGTGTGCTTGCAGTTCTGCCCGACAGGGCACGAGCAGTAGGCGGAGCCGATGCGCCAGCCGTTCTTGGCATTCACGAGCTGGACGACGGTCGTGTAGGGCTCGAGGTCGGTGCCCTGGACGTCGGCTGAGAGGGTCGCGTCGGAGTCGTCCCAGTCGATGTCGAGGATGCGATCGGTGTCCGCGTAACCCTTGCCGCGGGTGAAGGCTGCGCCGCCGACCACACGCAGGATTTCGCGGGCGTCGATCAGCGGAAACTGCTGGCTGCTCATCCGCACATCGTTTCACGCTTTCCGCCGTCGCCGCCAACCGGGAGGTGCATCGCGGGCGAGGGGCAGGTGAACCGCTCGCGCGGCCTCGACGTGCTCGAGATGGAGCTCACACGCCCCGCGGGGGAGCGGTGGACCGGCGCACGACAAGCGAGGGGGTGAAGCCTCGCTGCAGCGGGGGGACGCCCGGGTGCTCGAGCCTGCGGATGGCCGCCTCGGCGGCCGCGCGGCCGAGCTCGTCGCCGCGGATGTCCACGGTGGTCAGGTCGACACCGGTCAGGCCGGCCGCCCGGGAGTTGTCGAAGCCGACAACGGAGAGGTCCTCCGGCACGCGCAGCCCCAGGTCGGCTGCGGCCTCCCGGACGGCGAGGGCCAGCTCGTCGTTGTGGGTGAAGACAGCCGTCGGGCGCTCCGAAGCGGGTCGGTCGAGCAGAGCGCGGGCGGCCCCGAAGGCCTCCTCCCGGGCGAATCCGGGGTTCGTGGCGATCTCCGGGGTGAGCCCGAGCGAGCGCATCGCCTCGAGGTAGCCGGCGCGGCGCTGAGTGTGGCCTTCGAATGAGGGGCCGGTCAGGTGGGCGATCCGCGTGTGCCCGAGTCCGGCGAGGTGTTCGACGGCGGCGCGCGCCCCGACGTCGTGATCTACGTAGACGCTGTCGACTCCCTCGACCCGCCGGGCGACGAGGACGACGGGCAGGATCCGGTTCAAGGCGCGCACCTCGTCGTCGGGAGCGACTGACGTCGCCGAGATGATGACGCCGACGTTGGCCTCGAGGAGGGTGTTGCGAGGCTGCGGGTCGTCACGCCCCGAACGGGAGTTCACGGCGAGGACGAGCCGGCGCCCGGCGGGGGCGATGACCGCCTGCACGCTGCTCAGGATCGTTGTGTAGACGTCGTTGTGCGCATCGAGCAGGTGCAGGCCGACCGCGGTGCGCTGCCGCTGGGCCAGTTCGGCGGCGAGGCTGTTGCGGCGGTATCCGAGGCGGTCGGCGGTCTCGAGGATGCGCTGGCGCATCGACGCGCTGACGCCGGGGCGGTCCCGCAGCGCGAGCGAGACGAGGGTGCGCGAGATGCCGAGTTCGCGGGCGACGTCCTCCTGCGTGGCCGCGGGCGCGCGCCTGTGCGCAGTCTCTGACGTCCACTGCTCTGGCATGGGCCAATTCTCCCACGCGATGGTGCCTGCGGCCGGCGGGGAGACGACCCGGGCGAGCAAAATTTGACGAAACTTGTGAGTATGACCTGACAAACTGTCTTTCGCGCGTTAGTCTGGTGAGACACCAATCACAATGGGACTGGACGAAGGAGTCTTCATGAGTTCGCGCAATCCGTTCGCCGCCCCCGGCGGCGCGCCGGCGGGACTGCCGCCGCTGACACCGGGGCCGCACCGGAAGAAGCTGGGATTGGTCGCCATGATCGCGACCTTCGGTGGGCTGTTGTTCGGCTACGACACCGGCGTGATCAACGGTGCTCTGCGGCCGATGTCGGCTGAGTTGGGGCTGACCGCGTTCACCGAGGGCGTCGTGACGTCCTCCCTGCTTTTCGCCGCGGCGATCGGCGCGATGATCGGCGGGCGCATCTCCGACGGGTGGGGGCGCCGCCGGACGATTCTCCTGCTGGCCGTCTTCTTCTTCGTTGGCGCCATGTGCGTCGTGTTCGCGCCCGGATTTGCCGTCCTGGTCGTCGGCCGCATCATCCTCGGCCTTGCCGTCGGCGGCGCCTCCACGGTGGTTCCCGTCTTCCTCGCCGAGCTGGCCCCGTACGAGATTCGCGGATCGCTCGCGGGCCGCAACGAGCTGATGATCGTCATCGGCCAGCTGGCCGCGTTCGTCATCAACGCCATCATCGGCAACGTCTGGGGCGACATCGACGGCGTCTGGCGCATCATGTTCGCCGTCGCCGCCCTGCCGGCGATCGCGCTGTTCATCGGCATGCTGCGCATGCCGGAGTCCCCGCGCTGGCTCGTCGCCCGCGGCGACATCGACGGGGCAGAGTCGGTTCTGCGCATGGTCCGCTCGACGGACCGCGCCGACGCCGAACTTGACGACATCCGCCAGTCGGCCGCCAAGGACGAGCGCTCCGTCAACGAGGGCTTCGGCGCCCTGAAGAACAAGTGGTTCGTCCGCATCCTCCTCGTCGGCATCGGCATCGGCGTCTTCCAGCAGTTCACCGGCATCAACTCGATCATGTACTACGGCCAGACGGTGCTGGTCGAGTCCGGGTTCGCCGAGAAGATGGCCCTCGTGGCCAATATCGCGCCGGGTGTGATCGCCGTCGTCGGCGGCCTCATCGCACTGCGGTTGATGCAGACCATGGACCGCCGCAAGACCCTCCTGATCGGCTTCACCCTCACCACGGTCTGCCACGTGCTGATCGGCATCTTCTCGATCGTCCTCGAAGACGGGAATCCGGCCCGTCCGTGGGTCATCCTGATCCTGGTCGTCGCCTTCGTCGGCTCGATGCAGACGTTCCTGAACATCGCCGTCTGGGTCCTGCTCTCGGAGATCTTCCCGCTGCGCGTGCGCGCCTTCGGCATGGGCGTCTCCGTGTTCTGCCTCTGGATCGCCAACGCGTTCCTCGGCCTGTACTTCCCGTCGCTCGTGGAAGGCGTCGGGATCACCGGCACGTTCTTCATGTTCGCGGGCCTCGGCGTTCTGGCCATCATCTTCGTGCAGACGCAGGTCCCCGAGACCCGCGGCATCACGTTGGAGAAGGTCGAGGAGGATGTGCAGACCGGCGAGATCTACCTGCACCACCTCAAGGCCGGGAAGGAGTAGCGCCGTGCCGCTCGTGCGAATCGATCTGGCCGGCCAGCGGCCGGATGACGAGGTCGGCGCGATCAGCCGTGCTGTGCACGACGCGATCGTCACCGCCTATGGCATCCCGGAGCGCGACTACTTCCACATCGTCACCGAGCACCCGACTGGGCGCATCATCGCCCAGGACGCCGGCCTCGGGTTCGAGCGCAGCGGGGCCGTGGTGATGATCCAGATCTTCACTCAGCGCGGCCGCGACCGGGCGGCCAAGCAAGCGCTGTACGACGGCGTCGCCGCCTCCCTCGAGCGTGTCGGCGTCGCCGGGGAGGACATCTTCCTTGGCTATGTGGAGAACGGGCCCGAGGACTGGAGTTTCGGCTTCGGCCGGGCTCAGTACCTCACGGGCGAGCTCGCGGTCCCCGGCGGCAGCGGGGTGTAGTCGCACAGACAGGAGCGCAGTGGGCCGTGGCGTTGCGCGGCGCGGCGTCGCTGCCACCAGTGATTGTTTCATTGTCCTGACAATCATTTGACAGGACATAGCTGTTCGTAGCAGAGTATCCGGTGACAGGCATCACAATGGTTGAAGGCCTGATCCACCGGAATTCGGAAGGAAGGCGGGACGAAGTGAGCTTCGACCTCATCACGATGGGACGCATCAGCGTGGACATCTACCCCAACGACGTTGGCGTGACGCTGGACCGTGTCGAGTCCTTCGGCAAATACCTGGGAGGTTCGCCGTCGAACGTGGCCGTCGCGGCGGCCCGCCACGGCGACCGCACCGCCGTCGTGACCCGCACCGGGCAGGACCCGTTCGGGGAGTACCTGCATTCAGAGCTGGCCAAGTTCGGCGTCGACGACCGGTACGTCTCCGGTGTCGCCGGACTGCAGACGCCGGCCACGTTCTGCGCGATCCTCCCGGAGGAGCAGCAGTTCCCGCTCTACTTCTACGGCCGCTTCCCGACGGCGCCCGACCTGCAGATCGCGGCCGAGGAGCTCGACGTCGACGCCATCCGCGACGCGCGGATCTTCTGGTCCACGGTGACCGGGCTGTGCCAGGAGCCGAGCGCTTCAGCGCACATCGCCGCTCACGAGGCCCGGCCCCGCACGGGGCTGCGCGACGGGCAGTACACCGTGCTCGACCTCGACTACCGGCCGATGTTTTGGGAGTCCGTCGACGAGGCGCGGGCGCAGGTGTCCCAGATCCTGCCGCACGTCACCGTGGCCATCGGGAACGACGAGGAGTGCGCCGTCGCCGTCGGCGCCGGCACACCGGACGAGCAGGCCGATCGGCTGCTCGAGGCGGGTGTCGAGATCGCCGTCGTCAAGCTCGGACCGGAGGGCGTCATGGCCAAGACCCGCACCGAGCGCGTCGTCTCCGCACCCGTCCCCGTCGAGACACTCAACGGGCTCGGCGCCGGAGACTCCTTCGGGGGAGCGTTCGTGCACGGGCTGCTGGCCGGCTGGCCGCTCACCCAGATCCTGGACTTCGCCAACGCCGCCGGTGCGCTCGTCGCCTCCCGGCTCTCGTGCGCCGATGCGATGCCCACCACCGACGAGGTCGTGGCGCTGCTCGCCGAGCGCGGCCGCCTGGTCCCCGAGACGGAGGCCTCCGCATGAGCCGCACCGAGATCGACCCCGCCGACCCGAGACGATACGAATTCCTCACCAGGATCCGGCTGGAGGATCCGCAAGCCGTGGCCCGCGCCGCCACCGCGCGGCGCCGCCACCCGGGCCCGAAGCTCGGCGAGCAGAACTTCATCGTGGCCGCCGACCACACGGCCCGCGGCGCGATGGGCGCTCAGGGCAATCCGACGGCGATGAACGACCGGAGGGAGTTGCTGGACAGGATGCAGCAGGCCCTGGCGAACCCCGCCGTCGACGGCGTGCTGGCCAGCCCGGACATCATGGACGACCTGCTGCTGCTCGGTGCGCTCGAGGGCAAGCTGCTCTTCGGCTCGATGAACCGCGGAGGCCTGGCAGGCTTCGTCAACGAGTTCGACGACCGCTTCACCGGCCACACTGCGCAGTCCCTCGCGGACCTCGGGGCCGACGGCGGCAAGATGCTCACCCGCATCGCCTACGACGACCCGGCGACGGCCTCCCTCCTCGAGGACACGTCGCACGCCATCGACGAGCTGACCGCGCACGGCCTGATCTCCATGGTCGAGCCGTTCCTGTCCCAGCGCGTCGAGGGCCGGGCGCGCAACGACCTGACACCGGACGCGGTCATCAAATCCGTGGCCATTGCCTCCGGTCTCGGCGCCAGCAGCGCCCACAAGTGGATGAAGCTGCCCGTCGTCGACGAGATGGAGCGCGTCATGGCCTCCACCACGATGCCGACCGTGCTGCTCGGCGGGGACCCGTCGTCCCGCCCGGACGAGGTCTTCGCCACGTGGGGTGCTGCACTCGCCCTGCCGGGCGTGCAGGGCCTGACAGTGGGCCGGACCCTCCTCTACCCGGCGGACGGCGACGTCGAGGGCGCCGTCGCGGCGGCGGCCTCGCTCCTGCGCCGCACCGCACAGAACGAATCCGAAATGGAGAACGCCTCATGAGCACCCGGACCATGTCCGTCTCGCAAGCCGTCGTCGAGTTCCTCGGCCGGCAGTACACGGTGGATCGCGTCGGCGGGGAGAGCTACCGCGAACGCCTGATCCCGGGCATGTTCGGCATCTTCGGGCACGGCAACGTCGCCGGCGTCGGCCAGGCCCTGAAGCAGTACCAGGTCGCCGATCCGACGCTCATGCCCTACTACCAAGGACGCAACGAGCAGGCGCAGTCCCACCAGGCGGTCGGCTACGCCCGCCACACGCGCCGCCGCCAGACGTTCGCGGTGTCGACGTCGATCGGCCCGGGCTCCTCCAACCTGCTCACCGGTGCGGCGCTGGCCACGGCCAACCGGCTGCCGGTCCTGCTGCTGCCCTCGGACACCTTCGCGACGCGCGCGGCCGATCCGGTGCTGCAGCAGCTCGAGCACCCGCACGGCTACGACATCACCGTCAACGACGCCTTCCGCCCGCTGTCCAAGTACTTCGACCGGGTGACCCGCCCCGAGCAGCTCTTCTCCGCTCTCTCCCACGGCCTGCGCGTGCTCACGGACCCGGCCGAGACCGGCGCCGTGACCATCTCGCTGCCGCAGGACGTGCAGGCCGAACGCATCGAGGTGCCGGAGGACTTCCTCGCCGAGCGCGAGTGGCGCATCCGCCGCCCGGCACCGGAGCCCGAGGACATCGCGGAGGCCGCGCGCCGCATCCGCGCGGCGAAGCGCCCGCTGATCGTCGCCGGTGGCGGCGTGCTCTACGCGTTCGCCACCGACGCGCTGCGCACCCTCGCCGAGTCCACGGGCATCCCCGTGGGCTGGACGCAGGCCGGCGTCGGCACCCTGGCCTGGGACCACCCGCAGGCGCTCGGCGCCATCGGGTCCACGGGCACGACGGCGGCCAACGCCCTCGCCGCCGAGGCCGACCTGGTCATCGGGGTCGGCACGCGCTACGAGGACTTCACGACGGCGTCTCGCACCGCGTTCCAGAACCCGGACGTCGAGTTCGTCAACATCAACGTGGCACCGATCGACGCCTACAAGCACGGCACGTCGCTGCCGATCGTGGCCGACGCCCGCAAGGCGCTCGAGGCGTTGAACGAGGCGCTCGGGGGCACCCGGGTCTCGGTCGAACTGGCCGAGAAGGTGGAGATCGAGAAGGCCCGCTGGGACGCGACGGTCGACGCGGCGTTCGCGCAGCGGCACGCCCCGCTCGTGAGCCAGAACGCCATCATCGGCGCGACCAACCGCACGATGGATGCGGCCGACGTCGTGATCTGCGCCGCCGGCTCCCTGCCCGGCGACCTGCACAAGATGTGGCGCGTGTCCGATCCGTACGGCTACCACGTCGAGTACGCGTTCTCCTGCATGGGCTACGAGATCGCCGGCGGCCTGGGCGTCAAGCGCGCCGCCATCGCCGAGGCGGACGGCGGCGACGGGCGCGACGTCGTCGTCATGGTCGGCGACGGGTCCTACCTCATGATGCACACGGAGCTCGTCACGGCGGTCGCGGAGGGCCTCAAGCTGATCGTGGTGCTGATCCAGAACCACGGCTACGCCTCGATCGGCGCGCTCTCCGAGTCCCTCGGCTCCCAGCGCTTCGGCACGAAGTACCGCACGCTCGACGCCGAGCGCCACACGTTCGACGACGGCGCCACGCTCCCGGTGGACCTCGCGACGAACGCCGAGTCCCTCGGCGCCACCGTCCACCGGATCGAACCGGGGGAGAACGCGATCGACGACCTCGAGGCCGCGATCGCCCGGGCCAAGGCGGCGCCAGAGGGCAGCGGGCCGATCGTCATCCACATCGAATCCGACCCGTTGATCGACGCCCCGAGCTCCGAATCCTGGTGGGACGTGCCGGTCAGTTCGGTGTCCGACCTCGACTCGACGCAGCAGGCCTACCAGACGTACACGGACCACAAATCCCGCCAGCGCCCCCTCCTGGGCGGCGGCGCGGGCGAAGCATAAGGAGAGACCATGAGCGAGAACAGCTCCGTCATCATCGGCACCGCGCCCGACTCGTGGGGCGTCTGGTTCCCGGACGACCCGAAGCAGACCCCGTGGGAGCGATTCCTCGACGAGGTCGCCGAAGCCGGGTACAAGTGGATCGAACTCGGCCCGCACGGCTACCTCCCAACCGACCCCGCCCGGCTCGCCGACGAGCTGAAGGCGCGCGACCTCAAGGTCTCGGCCGGCACCGTTTTCACGGCCTACCACCGCGGACGGGACCAGTGGGACGCGGCCTGGCAGCCCGCCCGCGAGGTCGCCGAACTGACGGCCGCCATGGGCGGCGAGCACATCGTGGTCATCCCCGCCATGTGGCGCGACGACGTCACGGGCGAGGCCGTGGAGCCCGGCGAGTTGACCGCCGAGCAGTGGACGTCCCTGACCGACGGCCACAACGAGCTCGGCCGCCGCCTGCGTGAGGAGTTCGGGCTGCAGCAGCAGTTCCACTCCCACGCCGACTCGCATGTGGAGGGGCAGGCGGACATCGAGCGCTTCCTGCAGAACACGGACGGCGACCTCGTCACCCTCTGCCTCGACACCGGTCACGCAGAGTATGGCGGAGCCAGCAGCATCGGCCTGATCGAGGCCTACCCGGAGCGCATCGGCTACCTGCACCTGAAGCAGATCAACCCGGACATCCTGGCCACGGTGCGCGCCGAGAACATGACCTGGGCTGGCGCGAACTCTGCTGGCGTCATGACAGAACCGCCGGGCGGCCTGCCGGATCTGCGGGAGGTGATCGCGGCCTGCGAGCGGCTCGGCCGGGACATCTTCGGCATCGTCGAACAGGACATGTATCCCGTGAAGAGCTTTGACGTCCCGTTGCCGATCGCCCAGCGCACCCGCAACTACCTGCTCTCCTGCGGATCCCGCACCTGCATTTAGCCGTCAGGCGCCGCCTCGCGCGCGGCGCCGCCCACTGAAAGGCACGCAATGACCGAGAACCTGAAAATCGCCGTCGTCGGCGCCGGCCGCATGGGCGCCGACCACATCGACCGCATCCACACCCGTATCGTCGGCGCGAGCGTGAGCGCCGTCGTCGACATCGACCTCGACCGTGCGGGGCAGGCCGCCGCGGGAATCCCCGGGGCACGGGTCTTCGCCTCGCTCGAGGAGGCCCGCGCGGCAGGCGGTGTCGACGCCGTCCTGCTCGCGACCCCGGGCTTCCTGCACGAGGAGGCCCTGATCAAAGCCCTCGAATGGGACATCCCGATCCTCTGCGAGAAGCCGCTGACCCCGGACGCGGCGACGTCCTGGCGCGTCATCGAAGCCGAGCAGAAGCTGGGCCGCCAGAGCATCCAGGTCGGCTTCATGCGCCGCTTCGACGCCGACTACGCCAAGCTCGAGCAGATCATCTCCGGCGGCGACCTCGGCGACCTCCTCATGTTGCACTGCCGCCACCGCAACCCGTCCACCCCGCCGGGTTTCACCAACGAGATGCTCATCAACGACTCCGTGGTGCATGAGTTCGACGTCGTCCGCTACCTCACGGGGGAGGAGATCAGCTCCGTCCAGGTGCGCCTCGGCAAGCCGTCCCGGAACGCGCCGGCGGGTCAGCACGACCCGCAGCAGGTCCTCATCGAGACGACCAGCGGTGTCCTCGTCGACGTCGAGATTTTCGTCAACGCGAAGTTCGGCTACGAAGTCGGCACGCAGGCGAGCCTCGAAGACGGCATCGTCGACATCGGGCTCGACCACGGCCCCGTGACGCGTACGGCCGGCCGCGTCGGCGGCGACGTGACCCCGGGCTTCGAGGAACGCTTCGGCGACGCCTACGACCGCGAGATCCAGTCCTGGGTCGACGCTGCCCGCCGCGACGAGGTAGGTGGCCCGAACGCGTGGGACGGCTACGCGACGGCCGCGTGCTGCGAGGCCGGAGTCAAGGCCCAGTCCAGCGGAGAGAAAGTGGCCGTCGAATTGAACGAGAAGCCGGAGCTGTACCGATGAAGATCGCCCTCGACCCGACTCCGTTCCACCATTCGCACTCGCTGCTCGAGTTCCCTGCGCTCGCCGCCGACCTCGGCTACGAGTACCTGCAGTTGACCCCGCACGCGGACATGATCCCGTTCTACACGCACCCCAAGGCCGACGACGGCCTCGTGCGGAAATTCCGCAAGGCGTGCGACGACGCCGGTGTGCAGGTCGCGTCGATTCTTCCGGTCCTGCGCTGGTCGGGTCCCGATGAGCAGCTTCGCGAGGCTGCGGTCCGCTACTGGAAGCGCGCGCTGCAGATCGGCGTCGACCTGGGCGTGCACCAGTTCGGCACCGAGTTCTCCGGACGCCCGGAGCACCCCGAGCAGTCGGAGGCTTCCTTCTACAAGTCCATGGAGGAGCTGCTGCCGATCATCGAGCGCGAGAGCATCCACGTCGCGATCGATCCGCACCCCGACGACTTCGTGGAGGAGGGGCTGGCGGCACTGCGCGTCATCCGTGGCCTCAACTCCGCGAACATCGGCATGGTGTACGTCGCCCCGCACACGTTCCACATGAACGACGCGCCGCTGGAGATCCTCCGCGCCGCAGGGGACAAGGTCCGGATCGTGCACATCGCCGACACCATGGACCACCGCGCCTCCCACGGGCTGCGGTACATCACCAATCCGGCGGGGAACCCGGCCCGGGTCCACCAGCACCTGAAGATCGGCGACGGCGACGTCGACTGGGACGAGTTGTTCGGCGGCCTGGCCGAGATCGGCTTCCTGGACAACGACGACGCCGTGATGTGCTCCTCGGTCTTCGCAGAGAACGAGAACGCGCACGAGGTCTCCCGCTATCAGAACCAGACCATCAACGAATTCATCAAGCGCGCGAGCGCGTGACGTACCGAGCAGGTTAGGAAGACCATGACCACCAGCATCAACCACTTCATCAACGGCGAGGAGACGGCCGGTTCCGGGTCCGAGACCCAGCCCGTCTTCAACCCCGCGACCGGCGAGATCACCGGCGAACTCCAGCTCGCCTCGACCGCGGACCTGAACGCCGCCGTCGCCGCGGCCCGGGCCGCAGCCGACACATGGGCCGAAGTCTCGATCGCCAAGCGCACCGCCGTGCTCTTCAAGTTCCGCGAACTCCTGGCTGCGAACACGCCGGAGCTGGCGCAGATCGTCACGAGTGAGCACGGCAAGGTGCTCTCGGACGCCGCCGGGGAGATCGGGCGCGGCCTCGAGGTCGTCGAGTACGCGTGCGGTGTCTCGCAGTCGCTCAAGGGCGATTTCTCCGATCAGGTCGCCACCGGCATCGACGTGCACTCCTTCCGCCAGCCGGTCGGAGTCGTCGCAGGCATCACCCCGTTCAACTTCCCGGTGATGGTGCCCCTGTGGATGGCCCCGGTCGCCATCGCAGCAGGGAACGCGTTCATCCTGAAGCCGAGTGAGCGCGACCCCTCGGCGTCCCTTTTCATGGCGCGCCTCTGGAAGGAGGCCGGCCTGCCGGACGGCGTCTTCAACGTCGTGCACGGCGGCAAGGACGCGGTCGACGGCCTGCTGACCCACCCGGATGTGGACGCGATCTCCTTCGTCGGTTCCACCCCGATCGCCAAGTACGTGCACGAGACCGCCACGGCGCACGGCAAGCGCGTCCAGGCCCTCGGCGGCGCCAAGAACCACGCCGTCGTCATGCCGGACGCCGACATGGACGTGGCCGCCGATCACCTGACCGCGGCCGCCTTCGGCTCGGCCGGTCAGCGCTGCATGGCGATCTCCGTCGCCGTGGCGGTGGGTGAGGCCGGCGACCTCGTGATCGACAAGCTCGTCCAGCGTGCCCAAGACGTCAAGGTCAAGAACGGCACGGAGCCGGGCGCGGACATGGGGCCCGTCATCACCCCGGCCTCGAAGTCCCGCATCCAGAAGATCGTTGGCGAGGCCGAGACCGACGGGGCCACGATCCTCGTCGACGGGCGCGACCTGGTGGTCGAGGACCACGAGGAGGGCTTCTTCGTCGGCCCCACGCTGATCGACCAGGTCAAGACCGAGATGAGCGCCTACGAGGAGGAGATCTTCGGACCTGTGCTCGTCGTCGTGCGCGTTGACTCCCTCGAAGAGGCGATCCACCTGGTCAACTCCAACCCGTACGGCAACGGCACGGCGATCTTCACCTCCTCCGGCTACGCGGCGCGGACGTTCACCCGCCGCATCCAGGTCGGCATGGTCGGCATCAACGTGCCGCTGCCGGTCCCCGTGGCCTGGCACTCGTTCGGCGGGTGGAAGGATTCGCTGTTCGGCGACCACCACATCTACGGCCCGGACGGCATCCGCTTCTACACGCGGGCCAAGGCCGTGACCACGCGCTGGCCGGAGCTCTCCGAGGCGTCGGGCGCGTCGTTCGCGTTCCCGTCGAACTAATCCCCGACAGCTCCTACCGCCGCCCCGACCGGGGCGGCGGTAGGCCGGCGACCCGAGGCAGAACTCCGGCAGCGCTTCCTCGTCGGGGTCGTCGACGCCGGACGCGTCGCCGCGGCGCGCGTCTAGTACACCGTCCTAGTGACAGAAAGGTGGAGTGATCCGATGGAATTCGGAATGATTACCGACTCCTTGTCCGCCCGCGATTTCGACGACGTGCTGAGAATCGCCGCCGACCTGGGACTCGATTCCATCGAGATCCCCACGGGTAATTGGTCCGAGGCGCCGCACGTGGATCTTGATGAGTTGTTGGAGTCCTCGCTCGCCAGGGCGGAATATCGGGATCGCGTCGCGGCCCACGGACTTCGCATCAGTGCTCTGAACGCCAATGGCAATCAATTGCACCCGGTATCGGGGCCGGCCCACGACGCGATACTACGCAAGACCATTCGGCTCGCGCAGTTGATGGAAGTCCCCACCGTCGTGTGCATGTCAGGGCTACCGGCTGCGGCCGGTGACCGCACCCCGAACTGGGTGACCAGCTCCTGGCCGCCGGAGAACGTGACCGTGCTGGAGTACCAATGGGAGCAAGTCGCCATTCCTTATTGGCGGGAGCTGGCCGAGTTCTCAGCGGAGCATTCGGTGCGACTGGCTATCGAGCCGTGCTTCTCTCAGCTGGTCTACAACGTCTCCACGGCGCAGCGGCTGCTTCACGCCATCGGCCGCGACTCGGTGGGGATCAACCTTGATCCCTCACACCTCATGGCCATGGGCGCCGATATCCCGGAGGTCATTCGAGGGCTGGCCGGGTCTATCGTTCACGTGCATGCCAAGGATGCGCGGTTGAATAAGCCGTTGGTTGCGTTGAACGGCCTGCCCGACGGTACCGCCATGACGCTCCCACGCGAACGCGCATGGAACTACGTCACCCTCGGACTGGGGCATCCTGCCGGGGGAGTCGTTCTGGGCCGAGTTCGTGTACGAGCTGCGGGCCGCAGGTTACGACGGAACGCTGAACATCGAGCACGAAGATGTGCTGCTGAACTCCGAAGAGGGAGTCCGTCGCGCCGCAGCGCTACTGGACAGAGTCGTGCTGCGAGGAATGCCCGACTGGCGGCCCGCAGAAGTGTAGGGCGGGGTCTTTCGGGGGCGTAGGCGGCCGGGCCCCGCGGTGCGGGGCCCGGCCGCGGTTCACCCCTTCCGTCACTTGATCTATTCGGGTTAGGGCGTGGTCGGTGTGGTGCTGCCACGAATAACCAACCGTGGCGCGTGTTCACTGCCGTCCCTCGAGGCGGTCGTGGCAGCGGCGAGGGCTGCGGTGGCGAGGGCGCCGACGTCCTGGCGCACGCTGGTCAGATCCACGTGTGCGAGTCGCGCGAATTCGCTATCGTCGAATCCGGTCACCGCCATCTCCTCGGGAACACGGAGGCCGGCCTGGTCGATGGCGCGAAGAGCGCCGAGCGCGGCCCGGTCGTTGAAGGCGAGCACCGCCGTCGCCCGCGTGGGAGCATCCTCGTGCTCCAGGTAGGCGTTCATCGCGTCGAATGCGGCCGTTTCGTCAGGGCCTGCCGCGAGGACTGCACCGGTGACGCGACCCTCGGTGCGGGCGACGGTGTGCTTGAAAGCCGTACGTCGCTGGGCCGCAGAGACGGCGCTTCCCCCGTCCAGATGCAGCAGGCGCCGGTGTCCCCGCTGGATCAGGTGATCCACGAGCGCTTCGATTCCTGCGGCTTCGTCGGTGAGGATCGAGGTGATGTCCCGAACCTGTCGAAGCATGCTGACCACAGGAACTTGTTCGGCCACCTGGGCCAGCGCTGCGGACGACAGATTGGACGAAATGGCGATAATCGCCTCGGTTCCCGCATCGGCCAGCGTGTCCAGGGCGCGCAGTTCGTTTCGGTGGGCACCGGTAGCGCCGAGGACGAGTTCATAGCCCGCCTCGTCGGCGGCGGCGTAGAGGGCATCGGCGAGTTCCGCATGCAGGGGCTCACCCAGGTACAAGGTCACGCCAAGGGTGCGGTTACGGTGACTGCGCAATGAGCGGGCGCGGGAATCCGGGCGATATCCCAACTCGGCCGCGGCGCGCTTGACGCGTTCGCGCGATTTATCGCTGGCGCCCTCGGCATCGCGCATCACGATGGACGCCAGAGCCACCGATACTCCGGCGGTATGAGCCACATCCGTCAGGGTGGGGCGCTTGCCTGGTCTCTTCGCCGAGGATTCTGGCACCGGAAAACTTTCTACTAGAACGTTCTAGACATCTGTCATTCAGTGTGGCACTCTTTCACTGACCAATCAATTAGAACGTTCTAGGAGTACACTCATGGCCTATCAATCCACCGCCGTGACCGTGCGCGAGCCGTTGCGTTTGGCCGTCATTGGCACCGGCTGGATCGGCGCCTTCCACGCCCGCACCGTGGCCGAGCACCTGAACGACGCCGTCTTGCACGCGGTCGCGGACCCGGCCCCGGGGCGGGCCGCCGCACTGGCGGCCGAACTCGGCTGCCCGAACTTCACCGAGGACATCGCCGATGTCTTCGCCGACGATCGGGTCGACGCCGTGATCATCGCGGCACCCTCCACGGTGCATGCGAGTCTCATCGCGCAGGCCGCCGCCGCGGGCAAACACATCTTCTGCGAGAAGCCGACCGCGCATTCGTTGACCGAGCTCGATGCCTCACTGGAGGCTGTTGCGCGAGCGAAGGTCGTGCTGCAGGTCGGTTTCAATCGCCGCTTCTCCAAGGACTTCGCACGTGCGGCACAGCAGATCTCCACCGGAGCCATCGGCACCCCGCAGCTCATGCGATCGCTCACGCGCGACCCTCAGGTTTCGGGCGGGCTGCCGGGCGCGGAAAAGATCCGCACTCACGTCATCTTCACCGAGACCTTGATCCACGACTTCGACACGCTGAACTGGTTGAACCCGGGCGCCGAGGTGACCGAAGTGCACGTCATGGCCGACGCGCTCGTGGCACCCGAATTCCGTGAGAACGGACTCCTGGACACCGCAGTGGTGACGATGCGCTACTCAAATGGAGCGATCGCGGTTGCCGAAGCGAATTTCTCCGCCAGCTACGGGTACGACGTCCGCGGTGAAGTGTTCGGTTCGTCCGGCATGGTGCAAGCCGGTCACCCGGCACAGCTGAGCACCGCCACCTTCGACGCCCAGGGCGAGCATCGGCCCACGGAACGGCTAAACATCGAGCTGTTCGCCGACGCCTACCGCGACCAGCTGGCCGTCTTCGCGCGCAAAGTGCGCGGCCTGCGGGACGGAACTCCGGGTGCCGATCTCGCGGTCCCGGGCGGCGGCGACGCGCGTGCGGCGCTGGCCGTGGCTCTGGCGGCGTTGGAGTCGGTCGAAAGCGGCCTGCCGGTGCGCCTCGACGCCGCAACGCGCCTGGCGGTGCAAGCATGAGCCGGTCGCTGTCCGTCTGCGCCGAAATGGTGTTCCTCGACCTGCCCTTCGTCGATCGCGTCGAACGTCTGCACGCGGCCGGCTTCGAAGTCGACCTGTGGGACGCGAGAGACAAGGACATTGAAACACTGCGCGGGACCGGAGCAGCCTTCGGCTCGATGACCGGCTACAGCGACGGCAGTCTGTGCGACCCTGATTCGGCGCAGCGCGTGGTGGACAGCGCGAGGGAACTGATCCCGGTGGCGCAGCGGCTGGGAATCGAGCGGTTGGTGGTGCATCCGGCACGGCTGATCGACGGGCAGGCGGCGTCCCCGCGGTACCGGAGCACTGGTGAGATGTGGTTGACCGCCCAGCGCACCCTGGACAAGCTAGCCGACCTCGGTGAACAGCATGGGGTGACGTTCCTGCTGGAGAACCTGAACACGGTGCTGGACCACCCCGGAATCCCCCTGGCTAGAGCCAAGGACACCCGGGCGCTCGTCGCTGCGGTGGACCGCCCGAACGTGAAAATGATGCTCGACCTGTATCACGCGCAGATCGGGGAGGGAAACCTCATCGAGCTCGCGCGGGACTCGCTGCCGCACATCGGCGGGATCCAAGTTGCTGACGTCCCCGGTCGTTGTGAGCCGGGGACCGGGGAAATCAACTACGGGGCTGTCGCAGGAGCCTTGAGCGCGGCGGGGTATTCGGGTCCGGTGGGCATGGAAGCCTACGCGAGTTCGGATTCCGAGGCGGCGCTGGCGGCTTTCGCCCAGGCCTTCGCCCCGTGGACCAAGGCCTTGGCGTAGGGATCGGCGCCCCGACGCGCGCCGTCCGGTGGCTCAGGACAGAACGACGCCGGCTCCCACCCCGCGCGAGGGTGGGAGCCGGCGTCGTCCTGGCTGTGTATCAGGCCGTGAACGGCAGGCGCGGGTCGATGTCCAGGCTCTCCCACGTCTGGCGGACCCAGCCGTGGTGCGGGTCGTCGGAGATGAGCCACTCGCGGACCGGGCCCGGCCCGGCCATGACGTTCAGGTAGTAGAGGTCGTACCCCGGCGAAGCCATCGCCGGGCCGTGCCAGCCGTAGGGGACCAGGACGACGTCGCCCGAGCGGACCTCCGTAGCCACGTCGATCGGGCGCTCGTCGGAGGCGTACACGCGCTGGTAGCCGTGCGAGTCGGCGGTGCCCGACGTCCGGACGGCCTCCGGCGCGTCGGCCGAGACGCGGGTCTCGAAGTAGTAGATCTCCTCGAGCTGCGTTTCCCCTTCCTTCTCCTCGTCGTGCTTGTGGGGAGGGTAGGAGGACCAGTTGCTCGACGGGGTGATGACCTCGCACACGATGAAGCGGTCGGCCTCGAGGGTAGCGGGCGTGCCGAAGTTCTGCACCTGCCGCGAGGACTGGCCGGCGCCGCGCAGCTCGACCGGGATGTCCTCCTTGCGCAGGTGGCGGACCGGAAATTCGGCCTTCGCCGGTGCGGACGCGATCGCGAGCCGGCCTCCGCCGCGCGCGGTGATCGTCGCTGCGGCCTCGATGCCGGTGTAGAGCACGTCGGCGGTGCCGTGGAAGACGGACTCGCGGCCGGCAAGCGAGTAGGTCGTCCCATCGACGGTGACGTCGTAGTCGCCGCTGAGGGGGATGACGATGCGCTCCTCGGGTGCGGCGTCGAGGGTGACGCTGTCCCCGTCGGCGAAGTCGCCGGCGCGTAGTCCGGTGTGTTTCCAACCGTCGACGACGGTCGTGGAGTCATGGGCGCCGAGCGAGCAGAACCAGGGGCCCTGCGGAGCCTGGCCGGCCCGGTAGATCCATTCAGTCACGTCTTGCCTCAATTCAGGTGTTGCCGGTGGTGGTCAGTGCTGCATGAGGGTCATCTCGAACGAGTAGCGGTCCGCCGCGTAGACGTGGTGTCCGGTCTCGACGGTTCTGCCCTGATCGTCCGTCGCTGTGCGCTCCATCGTCACGACGGCCTCGCGTGGGGCCATCTCCAAGAGCTCGGCCTGCTGGCGGGTCGCCAGCGCGGCGCCTATGCGCTGGTGGGCCAGGTGGAAGGTCACACCGAGCCCGCGCAGGACGTCGTACAGTCCGCGCGCGGCGAGGTCCTCCTCCTCGATGCTGCCGAACGTCGCCGGAACCCAGTTCTCCATGACGGCCAGCGGCTTGCCGTCCACCGAGCGCAGGCGCAGCATGTGGTACGCGTCGGCGCCGGCCTCGAGCCCGAGGCGCTCGGCCACGTCCGCAGGCGCCACTGTGACTCCGAACTCGATGACCGTCGTCGTGGGGTGCGATCCCGACTTCGTCAGGTCGTCGTGCAGGCTCGAGAGCTGCAGCGGTCGGCGCACATTCGGTGCCACGACCTGCGTGCCCACACCCCGCTTGCGCACCAGCAGGCCGGCGCGCACGAGCTCGTCCATGGCCTTGCGCATCGTCGGCCGGGACAGCCCCAGTTGCCGGGCGAGCTCGATCTCGTTCTCGAGCTTGGTCCCCGGCGGCAGTTCGCCCGCGTTGACGGCTGCCTCGAACCCCTGGACCACCTGGTGGTAGAGCGGTACGGGGGAGTCCTTGGAGATCTTGAGGTTCAGTGCCACAGCGCCACTCCCGCAGTTGATGTAAATGTGTCCTGACATTCTATCAACCAACATAAGTGAAGTACATCACCGATGGTTTCTACAATGTAAGTATGTCGTGACATTCTATTGACAATGTGATCTACGTCATCAAGGATGGTGGTCACCGGAACGCGAACTTGTTCCCGTCAACTCGCCGGCGTCTCACTGCCGAGACGCCGTTCGGGCGACCCTTCGCCTGAAACTGCTCATCGAATGAGGAAGTACGACATGAATCAGAACAGCTCCTGGCGCCGCCCCTTGGCCGCCGTACTACTCGTCCCACTTCTGACCCTCGCCGCGTGTTCGTCGTCGGGCGGGCGGGAGGTTCCAGCCGGAGACGACGCCGGTACTGCCGGCCAGACCGCCACGACCGAGGCGATGAAGATCGGTTTTGTCACCCATGCCGTCCCCGGGGACACGTTCTGGGATATCGTCCGCGCCGGCGCCGAGGAAGCCGCTGCCAAGGACAACGTCGAACTGGTCTACGCCTCGGATCCCGAGGGAGGCCGGCAGGCCCGCCTCGTCCAGCAGTACATCGACCAGGACGTGGACGGCATCGCCGTGACCATGGCCAAGCCCGAGGCCATGAAGGACGTCATCGCGGCCGCCGGCGCCGCCGGCATCCCGGTCGTCTCCCTCAACGCCGGTGAGGAGAAGGCCCTCGAGTACGGCGCGTTCACCCACTTCGGCCAGGACGAGGCAGTGGCGGGCGAGGCCGCCGGCACGGCGCTGGAGGAAGCCGGCGTCACACACCCGATCTGCGTCATCCAGGAGCAGGGTCACGTCGGTCTCGAAGCCCGTTGCGCCGGCATCAAGTCCGTGCTCCCGGATACCGAGAACCTCTACGTGCAGGGCACCGACATGACCCAGGTCGCCGCCACGGCCACCGCCGAGCTCCAGTCCAACTCCGACGCCGATGCGATCGTGGGTCTGGGCGGACCGTTCACGATGACACTGCTCGACGCCGCGAAGGACACGGGGGCGGACGTCCAGGTCGCGTCGTTCGATCTCAACGAGGAGCTGGCGGGCGCTATCGCCGACGGGGACGTGCTCTTCACGATCGACCAGCAGCCGTGGCTGCAGGGCTACATGGCCGTCGACTCCCTCTGGCAGAACCACCGCGGAGGCTTCGAGCTCGGCGGCGGGGTCGCCACGCTGACCGGCCCGAGCGTCATCGATTCCTCCAACGTGGAGGCCGTGCAGCAGTTCGCGGCGGAGGGCGTCCGATGAGCGCCGCACCGAAAACGGCGTCACCGGAGGTGCCACGGGTGGTCGACGAGCGGGTGGCCAAGCGCTCGGTCATCGGTCAGCTGATGAGTCGCCCAGAAGTCGGCGCCCTCGTCGGAGCGGTCGCCGTCTTCGTGTTCTTCTCGATCGTCGCGCCGACCTTCAGCCAGCCGACCTCCATCGCCACGGTCCTCTACGGGGCGTCGACGATCGGCATCATGGTCGTCGGAGTATCGCTGCTGATGATCGGCGGCGAATTCGATCTCTCGACCGGCGTCGCCGTCGTCTCCTCCGCGCTCATGGCCTCGCTGTTCAGCTGGTACTTCGTCACCAACGTCTGGGTCGGCGTCGTCGTCGCCCTGATCCTGTCGCTGGCCATCGGCTGCATCAACGGGCTGATCCTGATTCGCACCAAACTGCCGAGCTTCATCGTCACACTGGCCATGTTCCTCATGCTCACCGGGCTGAATCTGGCGCTCACGCGGTTGATCGGCGGTTCCGTCTCCTCCCCGTCGATCTCCGAGATGGACGGTTTCGGGGCGGCGAAAGCCGTCTTCGCGTCGACGATCCCCGTGTTCGGTGTGCCGATCAGGATCACGGTTGTCTATTGGATCCTGCTGGTGATCATCGCCACGCACCTGTTGATGCGCACCCGCGTGGGCAACTGGATCTTCGCGGTCGGCGGCGACCAGCACGCGGCCCGCGCCGTGGGTGTGCCCGTGGTCGGCACCAAGATCGGCCTCTTCATGGGTGTCGGCTTCTGCGCCTGGCTGCTCGGCATGCACAACCTGTTCGCCTTCAACACGGTGCAGTCGGGTGAGGGCGTCGGCAACGAATTCCTGTACATCATCGGCGCCGTGATCGGCGGCTGCCTGCTGACCGGCGGCTACGGCTCGGCGATCGGTGGCGCCATCGGCGCCCTGATCTTCGGCATGGCTTCAGCCGGAATCGTCTATGCGCAGTGGAACCCCGACTGGTTCAAGTTCTTCCTGGGGTTGATGCTGCTGCTGGCAACCATCGTCAACATGGTCGTGAAGAAGCGCGCCGAGAGGAGCAAGTGATGATCGCCTTCACCGGAAAACCACTGATCTCGCTCGCCGGCGTGGGCAAGCGCTACGGCAGCATCATCGCCCTGCGCGACGTGGACATGGACGTCGAGGCCGGAAAAGTGACCTGCGTCCTCGGCGACAACGGCGCCGGCAAGTCCACCCTCATCAAGATCATCGCCGGTCTGCACCGGCACGACGACGGCGATCTGCTGGTCGACGGCGAGTCCACCAGCTTCCACTCGCCGCGCGAGGCGCTCGACGCCGGCATCGCGACCGTCTACCAGGATCTCGCCGTGGTGCCGTTGATGCCAGTGTGGAGAAACTTCTTCCTCGGCTCAGAGCTGACGCGTCGCATCGGGCCGCTCAAACTGCTCGACGTGGAGCGGATGAAGGAGATCACCCGCAAAGAGCTCTCGGACATGGGAATCGACCTGCGGGACGTCGAGCAGCCGATCGGCACGCTCTCCGGCGGCGAGCGCCAGTGCGTGGCGATCGCCCGCGCGGTCTACTTCGGGGCCAAGGTCCTGATCCTGGACGAGCCGACCGCCGCTCTCGGTGTGAAACAGGCCGGCGTCGTGCTGCGCTACATTCTGCAGGCGCGGGACCGGGGCCTCGGCGTCGTCTTCATCACCCACAACCCGCATCACGCCTTCCCGGTGGGGAACCGGTTCCTGCTGCTCAAACGGGGCCGGTCGATCGGGTACTACGAGAAGGACCAGATCCATCTCGACGAGCTGACGGCCCAGATGGCCGGCGGCGCCGAGCTCCAGGAACTCGCCCACGAGCTCGAGCAGATCGGCGGACACACAGAGGAGCTCCGGACCATCCGGACGGATGCGACCTAGCACCCCTGCCGGAGGCCTCCGGGCCGCCGGCAGGGGGACTCCTTCCCGGCCTTCCGGCCGGTTCCCTCACGAAAGGCATAGATGAAAACTCTCACCCTCGGATTGGTGGGCGTCGGCCGCATCGGTCAGATGCACGCCCGCAACCTCCTCGCGGTCGGCGAGGACCTCGCTCGGCGAGACGTCCGTCTTGAGATCGTGCTCGCCGACGTGGCCATCGACTTCGCGCGCACGGTGGCTGCCGACCTCGGCGTCCGCGCCGCCGACAGCGTCGAGGACCTGATCGCCTCCGGCGTCGACGGCCTGCTGATCGCGACCGGCACCGCGACGCACCCGGAGCTGATCCGAGCGGGCGTCGCCGCCGGCGTGCCGGTGTTCTGCGAAAAACCGGTGTCCTCCGACGTCGTCTCGGCGCTGCCGCTGCTGCGCGAGATCGAGGCCGCCGGCGGTGTGGTCCAGATCGGCCACCAGCGGCGGTTCGACGCCGGTTACCTCGCGGCCAAGCGCGCCTATGATTCCGGAGACCTCGGTTGGATCCACGGCCTGCGCGCCGTCACCGGTGACATGTTCCCACCCGCCGTCGATTTCCTGGCCACTTCCGGCGGCTTGTTCCGCGACTGCTCCGTGCACGACTTCGACATGCTGCGCTGGCTGACGGGGCGGGAGATCGTCGAGGTCTACGCGCGCGGCTCGAACAACGGCGATCCGGCGATCGGATCGGTGGGCGACGTCGACACGGCGCTCGCCGTCTTGACGCTCGACGACGGGACGGTCGCGACGGCCTCCGCGACCCGCTACAACGGGGCCGGGCACGACGTGCGCCTGGAGATCCAGGGGTCGAACGGCTCGATCGTGGTCGGCCTCGACGACAAGAGCGCCCTGCGCTCAGCCGAGCCCGGCGTCGGCTTCCCGGCCGGCAGCCCGCACACGACGTTCGCGGAGCGCTTCCACGACGCCTACGTCGCGGAGCTCGCGGCGTTCGTCGAGGTGGTGCTGGGGGAGCGGGTCAACCCGTGTACGCCGTTCGACGCCGTCGCCGCTTCGCTGGTCGCGGACGCCGCCCAGCTGTCTCTGCGCGACGGCGCCCCGGTCCGGGTCCCCTCGCTGGCCGCGGTGATCGACGGCACCGAGCAGCCGCTGCCGGCCGTCGGTCTGGTTCCCGCCCGCGACTAATAGGAGCTAGGCGACCGACGTGCCGAACGCGAGGCCGAGGACGTACGTCACGGCCGCCGCGCCCCAGCCGATCGCGAGCTGGCGCAGCGCACGCTTGCCGGGCGACGCGCCGGAGAGCAGCCCGACGACGGCGCCCGTGCACAGCAGGGCGACGCCGACGAGAGCCACCGAGAGCGCGACGGCGGCGACGCCCGACATCCCGAAGAGGTACGGCAGGATCGGGATGACGGCACCGGAGGCGAAGAACAGGAAACTCGACGTGGATGCGCCGAGCGCCGAGCCGATGGTGTCGTCCTCGTCCTGCTGCGTCTGCTGGTGCCCGTCCGGGTGGAATGACAGCGACGGGTCGCAGTCGCACGTGAAGTCGCCGAGGCGCTCGCCGGCTCGGTGCTCGGCGTCGGCCTGCGACATCCCGCGCGCCCGGTAGACCAGAACGAGCTCGTTGTGGTCGAGATCGAGGTGCGGGGCCGCCGACAGGGTGACCTGCGTCGGCCGCGAGGCCGACATGAGCTCGCGCTGGGAGCGGACCGAGACGAACTCGCCGGCGGCCATCGACAGGGCGCCGGCGAGCAGGCCGGCGATGCCGGAGAACAGCACGACGGCGGTGGAGACGCCCGTGGCGCCGATGCCCATGACGAGGGCCAGGTTGGAGACGAGGCCGTCGTTCGCACCGAACACCGCGGCCCTGAAGTTGCCGGAGAGGCGCTTGCGCCCGGCCGTGGCGAGCGCGCGCACGACCTCCTCGTGCACCATCTCGTCAGCGGCCATCTGGCGGGTGGCGTCCTGGTCCTTCACGTACGGCGAGTTGCCCTCGGCGCGCTGAGCGAGCGCCAGCACGAAGACCGAACCGAAATGGCGCGCCATGAACCGCAGCAGGGTACGGCGCACGGACGGGCTCGACGGCCGGTCGGCGTGCTCGCCGAGCATGCGCCGCCAGTGTTCCTCGTGGCGCTGCTCCGCCTCGGCCAGGCCGATCAGGATCGCTTTCTCTTCGCCGCTGCGCTTCTCGGCGAGTGTCCGGTAGACGGCGCCCTCGGCGCGTTCGTCGGCCAGGTAGCGGCGCCACCGCCGGATATCACCGGCGCTGGGCGTGCGTCCGAGGGAGCCGGAATCGTTCGGCGGCGCGTTGTGACTCATAGGAGACCAGTGTATTCGCCGGAAATTACCCCCATGGGATGATGAACCTTTTGGACCCGGGCGCATAAAGTGAGTACGCAACCACTCGTGCGCTCAGGAGGCCACCATGACCGAAAACCCGAACGACCCGAAGAACAACCCCGCCTCCGAAGGCGACAACCCGCAGCAGCCCGTCACCCCGCCGAATCCGGAGGCACCGGCCGAGCCGCAGGCCACCCCCGCTCCCGACGCCGCCCAAGGCGGCTGGCCGGCGCCGCCGGCGGGCAACCCGCAGCAGGGGCCCTACGATCAGGCCCCCTACGCTCAGGCGCCGGGAGCATCGCCGTACGGCCAGGTCCCGCAGCCGCAGAAGGCCAGCGGCATCACGATCACCGCGATGGTGCTCGGCATCGTGGCGATCTGCATGTCGCTCATCCCGTTCGTGCACTACGCGGCGTTCGCCGTCGGCGCTGCGGCCGTGATCGTCGCGATCATCGCCCTCGTCAAGAAGCGCCACCGCAAGGGCTTCGCGCTGACCGGCCTCATCACGGGCGTGCTGTCCCTGATCATCGCGGTCGTCTGGTCCATCGTGGTCGTTGCCGCTGTCGGTTTCCTCGGGGAGGCGGTCGGCGAGACGGGGAACTACACGTTCGAGGCGACGTCCGTGGAGCCGGCCGAGGTGGCCCTCGTGACCACGGTGGACGACATGACCACCGGCATGCAGACTCTCTCCGGCGGCGAGACCCTGAGCGAGCAGGTCGAGGCCAACACGCTGATCGGCTCGGTCACGATCACCAACGCCAGCGGCTCCACGGGTGAGATCGCCTGCCGCATCCTCGACGAGGCGGGGAGCGTCGTCTCCGAGCACTCGGCGTCCGGCTCCGGCGCCGAGGCCGTGTGCTCCGTCGCCGAGAGCATGATGCAGTAGCAGCACCGCAGCACCGGGCCGCTGAACGCGGCCCGCGCGGCGGGTTACCGGGATTTGCCCCGGTAGCCCGCCGCTCTGCGTCCGGCCATGATCCGCTCGACGACGGCGGTCGCCGTGGCCGCGTCCGCGCCCGGCCCGTGGGCCAGGTACGTGGGGGCCTCGTGTGCGGGCCGGGTGACGTCGTCGTACTCGAAGGCGCGGTACGTGCCACCCGACTGCGTGACGAGGAACGCGCCGGCGGCGACGTCCCAGGGGTTGGTGTCGAACCCGAGCGTGATGTCGGTCCAGCCGGCGGCCACGTGGGCGAGCTCGAGTGCGCCCGAGACCTTGCGGCGCACGGTCGAGTAGGCGGTGACGAGTTCGGCGAACGCTTCGAGGCACACGGAGCCGTCCGTGGCGATGTCCTCGGCGGAGGGGAAGTCGGTCATGACCGACCCCTGGCGCTCGTCGGCCGCGGCGACGGGGCGCAGCGGGGCGCCGTCGAGGTACGCGCCGTCGGCGTCCGCGGCGAACATGAGGGACGCGATCGGGTCGTAGACGACGCCCGCGACAACCTCGCCGTCGACGGCGGCCGCGATCGAGACGCAGAAGAACGCGACGCCGTGCGCGAAGTTGCTGGTCCCGTCGATCGGGTCGATGATCCACTCGACGCGGCCGGACCCGTGCACGCCGCCCTCCTCGCCCCGGAACCGGCTGTCCGGGACTGCGGCGGAGAGTTGTTCGGTGATGCGGCGTTCGCTGGCGTGGTCATACTCGGTCACGAGGTCGTGGTGGTTGCGCTTCGTGTCGGCTGAGAGGCCGGACCGGAAGGCTTTGCGCAGCAGATCGCCGACACCGCGGGCGGCGTCTTCTGCACTCTGGCGGAGGTGAGCGGATTCTTGGACGGAGGCGGGCGAAGGAGAAGAAGTCTGCTCAGGCACGAGACCACCCTATCGGCTTCTGTGCGGCCGCGGCAGAAGCGAGCGGCGGACTCGTGGCGGGCTTGCTGACGTGAAAGACTGAGCCCATGTCCGCAACCAGCAACGCCGGGGATGACTCCCAGCAACGGGACCACGTCGGGTTTCGCCTCGAGAACTCCTGGCACGCCTTCCGCGAACGCCATTCGCGGTCGCGCGGCCACGTCCCGACCGTCACCCCGTTCCGTGGCTACGGGGTCAGCGGGCGCGTGGACGCGTCCTCGTTCCCGACGGTCGCCGCCGATCACGCAGCGGGCGACGACGGCGCGCACGGCTGGGTACGCATCCTCGCCCGCGTGGTGCTCGCCCGCCCGGGCGCCTTCTTCAACGGGCTGCGCCACTCCAAGGTCGTCGCCGATGGCGTGCGCGGCTGGCGCAACTTCATCTCCCCTCCGATCCCCTACGCCGAGGTCGAGGCGCGGGTGGGCGGGAAGACGTTCTACCTCGACGCCGACCGCGGCGGCGTGCTCGACGTGCGCATCGCCGTCGACCTCGAGCCGGGCTGGCACGACGTCGTGCTGATTTCCGAGGGCTCGGAGCCCGCGACCGTGGCCGTACAGGTCATCGATGAGAAGGCCCAGTCCGGGATCATCTGCGACGTCGACGACACGGTCGTCGTCACCGCGCTGCCGCGGCCCCTGCTCGCGGCTTGGAACTCGTTTGTGCTCTCCGAGCACGCCCGCGTCGCGACGCCCGGGATGGCCGTGATGATGGAGCGGCTCGTCTCGAAGGCCCCGGGAGGCCCGGTGCTGTACCTCTCGACCGGCGCCTGGAACGCGGCGGCGACGCTGACCCGCTTCCTCAGCCGCAACCTGTACCCCAAGGGAACCCTCCTGCTCACCGACTGGGGCCCGACCGAGCACCGCTGGTTCCGTTCGGGCATGCAGCACAAGGTCGACGAGCTGCGGCGCCTCGCGGAGGAATTCCCCGCGGTGCGCTGGATCCTCATCGGAGACGACGGGCAGCACGACCCCGAGATCTACGCGGAGTTCGCCAAGCGCCACCCCGACCAGGTGCGCGCGATCGTGATCCGCCAGCTCACGCCGTCGGAGGCCGTGCTTGCGGGCGGCCGCTCCGACCACACGGTCAACGCGACGCCCGGGGTGCCGTGGGTCTACGGCCCGGACGGGCACACGATCTGCTCGCAGCTGCGCCGACTCGGCGTCATCTAGGAACGCGGCGCGCCGACGCCGCCGGAAGGGGAGGGCATGACGGGACGCAGACTGACCGTCGAGGTGCCGATGCGGTGGGCCGACATGGACGCCTACGGCCACATCAACAATGTGAACCTCGTGCGCATGATGGAGGAAGCGCGCATCGGCGCCTTCGGCGTGCCCGGGGGGACCGGTCTACCGCGAGTCGACCCCGCCGTCGACCTCTTCTCGAGGGTCGGCGACGACACGCAGACCCTCGTCGTCGAGCACAGGGTCCGCTACGTGCGCCCGCTGGACTATCGCAACGTGCCCGCGATCGTCGACGTCTGGGTCTCCGCGGTCAAACCCGCCACGTTCGAGCTGAGCTACCTGTTTCGCGACCCCGTCGACGGGCACGAGTGCGTGCGCGCGTCCACGACGCTCGCGTTCTTCTCCGCCGTCGACGAGCGGCTGTTGCGGATCCCAGCGGAACACCGCGACGCACTGCGCGAGTTCCTCGGCGACCCGCTCTTCACCTGATCATCCGGCCAGGGCGGTGGCGACGGCGGCCCGCCGGACCGGATCGTCCGCGGGGCGCGGCTGGCACACCGCGAGCGGCCCCGGCGCGACGTTGAGCACCCTGCGCGTTCGCTCGCGGCCGCGTCCGACGCGCGGGCCGATGAGCGCTCGAGCCCCGGGCACCCAGCGGCAAGGCTTGCCGAGGGGCAAGTGGTCGGCGACCTCGGCCAGCTGGTGGTGGTAGACGCTCATCGCCCCTCCGCACGCGAGGAGGACGTCGATCCGGCCGCTCCCCCGGTGCAGGCCCGTGATCGTTGCGCGGACCGTGCTGTGGCGGTGGTTGATGGCGGCCTCGATCACGGCGACGATCGCGAGCGGTGCGAGGTCGTGGCCGGGGTCGGTCGAGCAGCAGGGCGATGCCGCTTCGGAACGGTCGGCGAAGACAAGGGACATGAGAGGTTCCTCCGTTGCTCTTGCCCGGACGCGGTCTGCGCCAGGCCGCTTCGTCATCCGAACCACCCACGAGGGCCCACCGCGGCCGGGACGGCCGGCGGGGACCGGAGACTTCTTCGAGCATGGGGTTGGTGTGCGGCCGGGTCGGAGCCCGTGTCTTGGCCGCCTCTCGTGAAGCTGATCCCACTATAGCCGCATCCCGATTCGCCGCCGGAGCCGGGTCGGATTTGGCACCCGTTTGCAATCGAAATACGCTTAGGGCAACCTAACTCAGGTGTGCTTCAATGGGGCACGAGTCGACGAAGGAGAATCGAACACATGGCTGATCAGCGGCAGACCCGCGGCCCCAAGCCTCAGGTCGTCATGGAGGTCGTCGCCGCGCGCCGGCTCGGCGACCACTTCGTCCGGCTCACGCTCGGCGGCGACGGCTTCGCGTCCTTCCAGGACAAGCCGGCAACCGACAAGTACATCAAGCTGCTCTTCGCGGATCCGGCGCTCGAGCTGACCCCGCCGTACGACATGCAGGAGCTCGCCACCCGGCTGGCGCCGGAGCAGATGCCCGTCCGACGCACGTACACGGTTCGCCGCGTCGACCACGCCGCCGGCACGATCGACGTCGACTTCGTCATCCATGGCGACGAGGGCCTCGCGGGCCCGTGGGCCGCGAACGCGGCGCCCGGAGACGTAGTCTGCTTCATGGGCCCGGGCGGCATGTACGCCCCGGATCCCGAGGCGGACTGGCACCTGCTGGTGGGAGACGAATCGGCGTTGCCGGCGATCTCGACGGCGCTCGAGGCCATGGACCCCGCCGCCCGTGGCGAGGCCTACCTCGAGGTCGCCTCGGCGGAGGACGAGCTCGAGCTCGACGCCCCTGCCGGGATCCGCGTGCACTGGCTGCACCGCGGTGCGGCGTTCACGCCGCAGACCACGGAACTCGTCGGAGCCGTCGTGGAGGGCGACTGGCACGCCGGCGACGTCCAGGTCTTCGCGCATGGCGAGCGGGAGTCGATGAAGCAGCTGCGCGCCCACCTGACCGACGTCCGCGGGGTCGATCGCAAGCGCATGTCCCTCTCGGCGTACTGGGCGTACGGCCGCGCCGAGGACGCCTTCCAGGCGGAGAAGCGCGAGCCCGTGGGCCAGATCTTCCCGGAGGACGAGGCCGCGCCGGCGAAGTAGCCGGCTGTTGTTCAGCCGGCGAAGACCTCGGAGTCGACGCTGGACAGCTGGCCTTCCGTGTAGCGGGCACCGTGGACCGTCGTCTGGTCGATGATCGCCGAGCACGCCGCGACGGTCTCGGCGTCGAGCACGACGTCGTCGGCCCCGCTGTTCTCGAGCAGGTGGGCGCGCTTCGCGGTGCCCGGGATGGAGAGCACGTGCTCGCCCTGGGCGTGCACCCAGGCGAGCGCGAGCTGCGCGAGTGAAATGCCGACGGCCTCGGCGACGGGCCGCAGGGCGTCGACGAGGCGCAGGTTCTGCGGGTAATTCTCGGACGTGAAACGCGGCATGAAGCTGCGGATGTCGGACTCGGGCAGCTCCCACGGGCGTTCGAGTGTGCCGGCGAGTAGGGCGCGGGAGAGCGGGGAGAAGGCGACGAAGGCCGTCCCGTTCGCCCGGCAGGCCTCGATCATGCCCAGCTCCGGGTTGCGCGTCGCGAGCGAGTATTCGTTCTGAACGGCGGCGACGTGGTGCACGGTTTCGGCGCGCTGGAGCGTCGCAACGGAGACCTCGGAGAGTCCGATCGAGCGGATCTTGCCCTCGGACACCAGCTCACCCAGCGCTCCGACACTCTCCTCGATCGGGATTTTCCGGTCGAGCCGGTGCAGGTAGTAGAGGTCGATGGTCTCGGTGCCGAGGCGCCGCAACGAGGCCTCGGCCTGGCGTTTGATCGACGCGGGCTCGCCGTCGATCACGGTCTCGCCGCGTTCGTTCCGCCGCAATCCGCACTTGCTGGCGAGGAAGATCTCGTCCCGGCGGTTGCCCAGCGCCTCGCCGAGAAGTTCCTCGCTGGCCCCGTGCCCGTACAGCGTCGCGGTGTCGAAGTGATCGACGCCGCTATCCAACGCCGCCCGGAACAGGGCCACTGCGTCGTCCCGGCTGGGGAACGACGAGTAGCCGTGGGTGACGTTCATGCAACCCAAGCCGGTGGGCCGCACGCGGGCGTGGGCGAGTGCGCGTTGTTGGCTCATGCGTTCTGTTCTAGCACGACGGCGGCCGTCGGGCTGAGTTGGAGGAAGGCCCCGAGCTCGACCATCGCCTCCGGGGTGGTCGGCATGAAGCCGGTCAGCTCTGGGGACCGGACGATGACCGCCCGCCACATACCGCGCGAGACGGCGACGTTGAGCCGGTTCCGGTTGAGCAGGAACTCCATCCCGCGCGGCGCGTCGGCCGCGGATGAACACGCCATCGACACGATCACGACGGGAGCCTCCTGGCCCTGGAACTTGTCGACGGTGCCGACCCGCACCCCGGGCAGATCCGCCGCGGCGAGCCGCTCGCGCAGCATCGCGACCTGGGCGTTGTAGGCGGCGACCACGAGGATGTCCTCCGTTGCCAGATGGCGGGCCGGCTCGTCGGGACGGTCCTGCCACAGCAGGCCGAGGTGCCTGCGGATCTGGTCGACGACGACATCGGCCTCCTCGGCGGAGGAGACGGTGTTGGCCTCGTGGTCGACGAGGACGGTCTCGACGCCGGGCGCCACGCCGTCGAGGTGTCGCTCGGAACCCGCGGGGGCGGAGGCGAGCTGGCCGTCGTAGCTCAGGCGGGACACGGCGGCGCAGAGTGCCGGGTGCATGCGCCAGGAATCGGCGAGGAAGTACCCGAACTCTGGCGGCAGGGTGGGGTGCCCGGCGGAGAGCCAGCCGAGGGCGGACGTGTCGACGGGCACGGGGTGGGTGCCCTGGGTGACCTGCGGCAGCTGCTGCGGGTCGCCGAGCAGGAGCAGGTTCTTCGCCGCCTGCCCGACGGCCAGCGTGTTCGCAAGGGAGAACTGGCCGGCCTCGTCGATGACGAGGAGGTCGAGACCGCCGCGAGGCACTGAGCTCCCCGTCATGGTCCAGGCGGTGCCGCCGATCAGGCAGCCCCCCGGTTCGGCGAGCAGCGCGGTGATTCGCTTGGGGTCGGTGTGTTCCCACGGAACCAGGGCCGCCGGGTCCTTCGGCTTCTTCGCCACCCGTCCCGGGTCCACCCCGGCGTCGATCGCCTTGGCCAGCATCCCGTCCACGGTCACGTGGCCCTGCGAAACAACGCCGATCTTCCACCCGCGCTCGACGAGGGCGGCGATGACGTGCGAACCGAGGTACGTCTTGCCGGTCCCGGGCGGGCCCTGGACGGCGAGGTAGGAGTCCCGCAGGCTCAGGACCGCCGCGGTGACGGCGCTGATGTAGTCGTGCCCGCGGACGGTCGGAGCCGCTTCCGGCAGGGGAGCACCGCCGGCGAGGCGCGGCGGGGTGCGCGTGAGGATGTCGAGGGCTGCCGTGCCCGGGAGCGCGGGCAGGGCGGCGCCGACGTCGCGGGCGACCTCCGCGAGGGCCTCCTCGATCGACGCTGTGCGGATCGGCTGGTCGGGTGTCAGGGCCATCGGCAGCGCCCCGTGAGGCTCCCGCCCGGACTTGGTCTTTTCGGTGCAGGTCAGGGTCACGGAGCCGTCGGCGTGGCGGAGGACCTCGTCCACACGCAGGCCGAAGGCGCCACCGCGGGCGCCGGCGTCGTACGGCTGTCCCGGATCCGCGAGCTCGGCCGGGGCGGGCGCGGCGTACATCGCGAACCACGTCGAGCCGGGCCGCAGGTCCGAGCCCTCGGCCGCGGCCCCGCGCAGACTCAGCCGGCGCGCGAAAGTGCGCTTGCGCGGTGGCTTCTCCCAGTCCTCGAGCACGCGGGCCGAATTCACGACGACGACGTCGCGGGTGTCCTGCCATGTCATCGGGTCGGTTTCGAGCCGGTCGAAGTGCCCCCACCAGTACTGCTTGCGCTCGCGCCGGTGGAATCCGGTCGCCGCGGCGACCATGGCGACGGCCTGCTGTCGGGGGTCGAGCACGGCGTCTCGCGGCAGCTGCGCCAGGTAGTCCGCGAGGCGCAGCTCCTCGGCGGTGGGCTCGGCGTCCGGTTCCCCGGGAGCCGCGGTGGATTCCGGGACGTCCGCGGCGCCCTCGGCGGACGGCGCACGGTCTGCGAGGGTGAGCAGCCAGTCGCGCAGCCGCAGGGTGGAGACGCAGTCGTACTCGTTGTAGGCGCGGATGGACTCGAGCACCCCGGCCGCGCCGTCGCGGTCGCCCGCGTCGCGGGCCGCGGTGTAGTGGGCGTAGGCGACGACGGAGGCGCCGGCGTTGGTGACGTCCCCGACGCGGTGCTCGTCACCCATGTAAAACGGCTCGAGCCGCTTGATCGAGTACGAGTCGGCGCTGATGCGCAGCGAGCCGTGCACCGTCTCGAGCAGGTCGACGAGCAGGCCCGTGCGCAGCCACTCGTCGATCGTGTCCTCGCACGTCCCGTGCCGTGCGGCGAGGTTGCGCAGCGCCGTCTTCTCATAGGCGGCGTAGTGGTAGATCCGCAGGCCGGGGAAGCGGCGCCGCCGGTCCTCGACGTAGGCGACGAAGTCCAGAAACGCCCGGCGTTCCTCACTCCGGCTGTGCGCCCAGAAGGGGCGGAAGACTGGCGCGGCGCCGTCGTCCTCGATCACGCCGAAGAGGTACTCGAGGCCCCACGAGCCGTCCGTTCCGTCCTGGAACATGGGGTCGCCTTCGAAGTCGAAGAAGAGGTCACCGGTATCGGGCGCGGGCAGGCGCCCGATCGTGTGCTGCTCGAGCACTCGGTAGCGCAGGGTCTCGTCGCCGGGGGCGTGCCCGTCCCCCTGATCGGCACCGGACTGCATGCGCGCCTGCTCGCGCAGCCGCTCCACCGGGCCGGGCAGCCGGTCGCCGCCGAACGCGTGATCGCCGAGCTGTGCTAGGTTCGCGACGGTTTCGACGCCGGCGGCGCGCAGCTTTTTGCGCAGGGGCAGCGACATGCGCGCGACGAGCAGCAGATCGTCGCGCGCCTCGGCCTCGAGCCGGCAGTAGTCGCACCGGCCGCACGCGGAGACACCCGGCTGGTCCCACTCGACGGGTGCGTCGCGGCGCAAGTGCTCCTCGACAAGCGCGAGGAAGCGCGCGCGGCGCTCGCGGAGGACGGACATCAGTGGCCCGAGCGGGTGCACCGAGTGTTCGCCGTCGCCGAGCACCAGCACGGCCTCATCCGCGGGGGTGAGGCCCGCGGCGACGAGCTGGTCCCCGTACGCGGCGATCTGCAGCAGTGCGGTCGCCTTGGCGTGGCGCGCCAGCTTGGTGTCCCACACCGCGTAGCGGCCGTCGTCGTTCTTGACCAGGAAGTCGGCGTAGCCGACGAAGGATCCGTCCCAGAAGGTGCCCTGAAAGACGACGTCGGCGCCGGATCCCAGCGCGTCCAGCGTCTCCCGCCGCCGCGCATCGAGCACGGTGGGGGAGGTGTCGCCGGGGCTGGGCAGCTCGAGGACGCCACCCGTGCCGCCGGGCTCCCAGCGTCCGTACTCGTCGACGAGCGAGGCGAGCACTCGGTGCTCGTGTTCGTCGCCGAGCGCGGCGGCGCGCTCGAGCATCTCGTCCCGTTCGACGGCGGGAGCGGGGCGCCGGCCCAGCTTGTCGTCGAGCGTGACGAGGGTGGCGTACTCGCAGGCACTGGCCGTGACCAGGTCGCTGGCGGAGTAGACGAGCCGTCCCGAGGCGGACGAGAAGAACATCGGACCCCCGTGTCTTGTGTGTGGTGGTCCGAACCTTACGCGCCGGCACCCGCTGATTGGCAGTCCCGGGCGTCAGGCGCAGGTCAGCGCGTCTCGCGCGTCTTCTTCCGCCCGCCGAAGATCATCGAGGCGAGAGCCGTGGCGCCCGTGACGGCGAAGACCGCGGGCCGGGCGCCGATCTTCTTGGCCAGCGGGTGCGAGAGTCCGAAGGCTGCGACGTACGTCCCGGTGAGCGCGGCGGCACGGGCGGTGCCGGCGTCGCGCTGCCATACGGTGAAGGCCGCGACGCCGCAGGCGGCGAGGACGGTGCCGCCGGCTTGGCGGTCGCCCGTCTCGCTGGCGACTTTGTAGCCCATGAGCAGTCCGGCCTTCACGAGGCCCGTGGAAATAATGCGTGACATGGCAACTCCTTGACGAGGAACGTTCTGACACCCAGCATAGGCGGCCTCGCCGGAACGCCGGGACTTAAAAACTGCTGGCGGCCCGAGTTCTCGATTCCCACCCTTCGCGGCCCCGCCGTTGTGGGGGACTCGTTGCGAAGGTGGGGCGACCACGGGGTACCAAGCCCATGGCCGCAGAGAGGCTCGAACCGCCAGCATCACCACTTACCAAGCAAGATTTAGCCTAGCCTTACCTGATTAAGATGTAAAGCCCTTTCGTAATTCTTTGTCGTCGAGTAGTCTGGCGGGGAACGATACCGGCATCGGGCGGCTCGCCAGGCCCGCGGTGTTGTGTCGTCAAATGGAGAGCACCGCCGGCCGGCGGGCGGCGGGAGATGGACCCGCGGCCCGCCGGCCGTCGTCGTTCGGCGCGTGTGGCGTCATGACAGCGCGCCATGTGTCCGAAGCGTTAGGCTGGAACTCAAGGATTTCAGCGCGGCGGAAGGACAACGATGACTCAGGGGCCCACGGAATCGAGTTGGGAGCGCGTCGGCGATCGGACGTATGTTCTGACGCTGCCGGCGTTCAAGGCGAATATCGGGCTTGTCATCGGCGATGAGAAGGCCGTCGTCATCGACACCGGAGCCGGTCCGGGTGAGGCCGCGACCATCCACGCCGCCGTTCGTGAGATCACGGACCTTCCCCTCGTTGCCGTCAACACCCACGCGCACGCGGACCACTTCTTCGGCAACGCGTACTTCGCGGCGCACGGCGTCGAGGACATCTGGGCCCACGCGGCCGCCGTCGAGGCGATGGAGGCGACCGGCGAGAAGCAGCGTGCGCTCGTCGCCGGCAGCGAGCCGGACATGGCCGCCGCCGCGGGCGAGCACACCGAGCTGCGCCTGCCGAATTGCACCGTGGCTGACGAACCCGTCGATCTCGACCTCGGCGGATACACAGTCACGCTCTTCCACCTCGGCCGCGGTCACACCGCCGGCGATCTGCTCATCGGCTCGGGCAATGTGCTCTTCGCCGGTGACCTCGTCGAAGAGGGCACGCACCCCGAGTTCGAGGACTCCTACCCGTACGAGTGGCGCAAGACCCTGGGCAAGATGATCGCCATCGACGAGCTCTATTCGGTGGTCGTCCCGGGCCACGGCCGCGTCGTCGACCAGGACTACGTGCGCTCGCAGCTGCGCAACCTCCGCCAGGCGATCCGGATGTGCAACACGGCCATCCACGAGGCCTCCGTGGACTACACCAAGGCCGTCCCGGTCCTGCCGTACGGGCCAACCCAGTCACGCCATCTCATCCTGCGACTCAAAGCGACGGAGACTCCCGCGGACACCATCATGCCGCACTGACCCCCGTGCCGGGCACGGGTGGTTTCGGTCTCCGCGACCTCGGACTGAGGGTCTACGGGCCGTCCCTGTTGTACGCCCTGGGGCTCGGCGCGATCATGCCAGTCATCGCGCTGAGCGCGCTCGACGCCGGCGCGAGCGTCTCGGCCTCCGCACTCGTCGTCACGCTCGTGGGCGTGGGCTCACTCGTGATGAACGTGCCCGCGGCTCTGCTGACGTCCCGGTTCGGCGAGCGGGTGTCGATGATCGTTGCCGCCGCGGTGGCCGCCGTCGCCATGGTCGCCGCCATCGTGTCACCGAATCTGTGGGTGCTTTCGAGCGCCGTCCTGCTCGTCGGTATGGCCGGCTCCGTGTTCAATCTGGCCCGCCAGAGCTACCTCGCCGAGGCCGTCCCCGCCTACTTCCGCGCCCGCGCCATGTCGACGCTCGGTGGCACCCTGCGCATCGGGGCGTTCGTGGGGCCGTTCCTGTCGGCTGCCGTGATGGTTCCGCTCGGCCTCGCCGGAGCCTACTGGGTGGGTTTCGTTGCGATGGCCGGTGCCGCCGTCGTCGGGTTCGCCGTTCCCGACCTGCCGGCACGCGCCGGGGGAACCGGCACGACGACGGTGGTCCGCGCCGCTTCTGGCGCGCCGGCGGGTGCGCCGCGGCCGGAGTCGATGCGCCGGATCGCGCGCGAGCACGCGCGCACGTACGCGACGGTCGGGATCGGAGTGTTCGTGCTCGCTGCGGTGCGCGCCACGCGCAACGTCGTGCTGCCGCTCTGGTCCGACCACCTCGGCCTCGACGCGACGATGGCCGCCGTCGTCTACGGCATCTCGGCGGCGGTCGACGTGATCGTCTTCTACCCTGCGGGGCACGTGATGGACCGGTTCGGCCGGATCTACTCGGCGGTGCCGTGCCTGCTGCTACTCGGCGTCGCGCTGGCGCTGCTGCCGTTGGCGGCCGATGTGCAGGCGCTGGCGTGGGTCGGCGCGCTCATGGGGTTCGGCAACGGGCTCGGCACGGGGATCGTCATGACGCTCGGCGCCGACTACGCGCCCGCCCATGCACGGCCCCAGTTCCTGGGCATCTGGCGCCTGCTGACGGACGCGGGCATGATGGCCGGTCCCGTCGCGCTTTCCGCCGTGACGGCGGTCGCGACTCTCGGGGCGGGCATCTTCGTCGTCGCCGCGGCCGCTTTCGTCGGCACGGGCGTTTTCGCCTACTTCCTGCCGCGCTCGCGCGATTGATACATGAAGACCTCGTTCATCAGCCCGAACAAGGTCAGTGCGGCGCCGCCGATCATGAGGACGCCCCCGCCGAGGAAGCCGAGCAGCAGCCGGTAGTTCTCACCCGTCTCGACCGGCGGGAGCACGGCGAACAGCACGATGGACGCCGCGAGGGCCAGCAGCCCCGGCACGTGCATCGCGGCGCGCCAGCCGCGTGCCGCGCCCCAGAAGCGCAGCGTCCGCCACCGGTTCCAGCGCGGAACGGCCAGCGTGAGAACCCAGCCGGTGACCAGCGAGAACCAGAGGACGATCAGGAACGCGCCGACGATATCAGCCGGACGGTGCCATCCGAGGACGAGCGTCGCGGCTCCGGCCAGCGCCGCGTAGACGCCGCCCAGGCACGCGATGAGGGGCCGCCACCGCGGGGTGACCATGCAGAAGATCGCCACCATGGAGGCGGTTGCGAGGGTCGTGTGCCCCGAGGGGAAGGAATTGATCGTCGCCGCGGAGATGCCCATGTCCGGGCGGTCGAGGATCACATGCTTGAGGATCTGGGTGCACAGGACGGCAGCGCCCATCCCCGCCAGCGTGATCAGCGGGGCGGCCACCGAGCGGTGCACGACCGCCGAGACCAGCAGGGCGATCGACCCCAGCAGGGCCGAGATCTGCGGCAGCTTGCCCAAGAAGACCATGGCCGGCTCGCGGGCGATGTCCTGCTGCTCGAGGTACCGGTGCGCGCCGAGGAGCGCGTTCTCGTCAATCTGCTGCCCCACGGGGCTGAGAATAAAGAACGCGTAGACGGCGGCGAACGCGGCACCGGCGAAGACCAGCGCCACCAACCAACCCAACGGCCTGGCGATGCGGGCGTCATCGCGGACCTGACTGACGTGATTCATCGACCTCAGCATGCCACGAGTTCAACCCGTATCGCGGTAGCGGCCGATAGAGTGTGGGGCATGCCTCAGGAGAAGCCGAGCCCCGCGCAGCCGCTCCCGGAGCTGTCGGAGGTGCTGGCCGCAGCGCACGTCGTGACCCTGCCGCTGAAGGTCCGCTTCCGCGGCGTCACTCACCGCGAGGCGGTGATCCTGCGCGGCCCCGCCGGTGATTCCGAGTTCTCCCCGTTCCTCGAGTACGGCGACCCCGAGGCCGCCGCGTGGCTGCGCTGTGCGCTCGAGGCGGGCTGGTCCGGCTTCCCGGAGCCCGTGCGCGCCGCCGTCCCCGTCAACGCGACCGTGCCCGCGGTCGCAACCGCCGACGTCGCCTCCGTGCTCGGGCGCTACGACGCCGCACACACCGTCAAGGTCAAGGTGGCCGAGCGCGGGCAGAGCCTGCACGACGACGTCGCCCGCGTCGCCGAGGTGCGGCGCCTGCTGCCGTCGGCGCACCTGCGCATCGACGCCAACGGAGGGTGGGATCACGACGAGGCGCTCGCCGCGCTCGAGGCGCTGGCCGAATTCACGCTGCAGTACGCCGAGCAGCCGGTCCCCGGAGTCGAGCCGCTGGCCGAGCTGCGCGTGGAACTGCAACGGCGACAACTGCCGGTGCTGATCGCTGCCGATGAGGCTGTGCGCAAGGAAGACGATCCGCTGCGCGTGGCACGCATCGGCGCCGCCGATCTGATCGTCATCAAGGCTCAGCCACTCGGGGGAGTGACGCGGGCGCTGCGGATCGTCGCGGACGCGGGGCTGCCCGCCGTCGTCAGCTCCGCCTTGGACACGTCGGTGGGGACGCGGGCCGGCGCGGCGCTCGCAGCCGCGCTTCCCGAACTGCCGTATGCGTGCGGCCTCGCAACCGTCTCCCTCTTCGGCGGCGACGTCGTCGCCGATCCCTACGTCGCGCGGGGCGGGGAGCTGGACCTGCGCCGCGTGGCGGCGGACCCGGATCTGCTGCGGCTCCACGCGGCTCCACCGGAGCGGGTCGCGTGGTGGCTGGAGCGACTGCGGCGGTGTCATGAACTGTTGGTGAATTGATCGGGGGCTGCGGTTCATGTCGCGGTGACCTGCGCTTATCTTGAAGATGCGACCTTGGGCTGGCCACCAATCACCAAGCATCTCTGAGAAGGACCACCGAATGAGCCTCCCCCGCAACTTCCTCCAGCTCCTGCCGATGGCCGGTCACACGCGTGGCAACCGTGACGCCATGACCTGCCACTTCAAGTGCGGCGACGCCTGCGCCCAGGCCGTCTGCAACACCAGTTCCAACTCCTACTTCCGGGACATCGCCGACAAGGCCATGTCCCGCCGCGCCGCGCTCGGGCTCGGCGGCGTCGCCGCTGCGGCCGTCGTCGTCGGCCCGCAGATCGCGAACGCGCCGTCGGCCTCCGCTGACTTCGGCGGCTTCGGGAAGGGCGGCGGCAAGCTGTCGTTCAACGCCATCGACCCGGTGGAGCGCACGGTCGACACCGTGACCGTTCCCGAGGGGTACGACTGGGCGCCCATCATCCGCTGGGGCGACCCGCTCTTCCACGACGCTCCCGTCTTCGACGGCGCCAACCAGACGGCGGCTGCGCAGGAGCAGCAGTTCGGGTACAACAACGACTACCTGAACATCCTGGCCGATCGCGGCAACGGACGGACCGGCGTGCTGGTCTGCAACCACGAGTACACCAACGAGTACATGATGTTCGACCCGGCCTGGCAGGCGGAGAACGCGGACGAGGCCCGCCGCATCGCCTGGGCTGCCCACGGCTTCTCCGTTGTGGAGCTGAAGCGCGCCAAGGCGGGACAGAAGTGGGAGTACGTCGTCGGCGGCGCCCGCAACCGTCGCATCACGGCCACCACGCCGTTCCGCCTGGACGGACCCGCGGCCGGTTCCGACCTCGTCAAGACCGTTGCGGATCCCGAGGGGCTGACCGTCCTGGGCACCAACAACAACTGCGCCGGCGGCACCACCCCGTGGGGCACGATCATCTCCGGCGAGGAGAACTTCAACCAGTACTTCCAGGGCCGCGGCACGGCCGAGGAGGCCCGCTACGGCATCGGCACCGGCGCGCCCAGCCGCGGCTGGGAGAAGCTGGACCCCCGGTTCAGCGCGCAGAACCCCGGGTACGAGAACGAGACCAACCGCTTCGGCTACATCGTCGAGATCGACCCGCAGGATCCGACGTCGACGCCCGTCAAGCACACCGCCCTGGGCCGTTTCAAGCACGAGGGGGCGAACATCAACATCGCCGCCGACGGTCGCGTCGTCGCCTACTCGGGTGACGACGAGCGCTTCGACTACGTCTACAAGTTCATCTCCAAGGGCAAATACCGCGAGGGCGACAAGGCCCACAACATGACGCTGCTCTCCGAGGGCGACCTGTACGTTGCGAAGTTCAGCGAGACCAGCGCCGCCGAGATCGACGGCTCCGGCGCGGTCCCGTCCGACGGCGCGTTCGACGGCGGCGGCGAATGGCTTCCGCTCGTCAAGAACGGCACGTCCCGCATCGCGGGGATGAGCGTCGCGGAGGTGCTCGTCTACACCCGGCTCGCGGCCGACAAGGCCGGCGCCACCAAGATGGACCGCCCGGAGGACGTCGAGCCGAACCCGGCGACGGGCAAGCTCTACATCGCGCTGACCAACAACTCCAATCGCGGCAAGGCAGGAAACGCACCCGCTGACGAGGCGAACCCGGTCAACGGCAACCGAGACGGCCACATCATCGAGCTGACCGAGCGTGGCAACGACGCAGCCGCGCTGACGTTCGACTGGAACATCCTGCTCGTCGCCGGCGACCCGGCCGTCAGCGACACGACCTACTTCTCGGGCTTCCCGCCCGAGAAGGTCTCGCCCATCTCCTGCCCGGACAATCTGGCCTTCGACTCGCGGGGCAACCTCTGGATCTCGACGGACGGCGCCCCGGGCAAGATCGGCTACTGTGACGCGATCCACAAGGTGCAGCTCACGGGGCCGGAGCGCGGAAAGGTCGAGCAGTTCCTGGCCGTCCCGGCCGGCGCCGAGGCCTGCGGCCCCGTCATCCACGACCGCGAAGACTCGGTCTTCGTCGCCGTCCAGCACCCGGGCGAGGGTGGAACGTACGCCGAGCCGTACTCGCTGTTCCCGGACTTCAAGGCCTCCCGCGAGGACGTCCGCGCCGGCGAGTTCTACGGGCCGCGCCCGTCGGTCGTGCAGGTGTTCAGCACGCGCGGGAATAAGGGCGTGGGGCACGCCAAGCGCGCTGCGAAGGCCAAGTCGCTGCCGCGCAAGAAGTAGCCGCCCGGCCATCCGGCTGGCGTACGGGTCCGCACGGACGCCGGCGCGGGCGGGTAGCGGCCCCGCACTGGTCACCACGACCGGTGCGGGGCCGCGCCCGTTCCCGGGCTCGGTGCCGGCCCGCCTAGGATTGGAGCCATGGAACCGGACCGTCCCGCCCCGCCAGCAGCCGTCGATTCGATGGCGGCGGCCCGTGCCGTCCTCGACACGCTGCGCGCCGCCGGCGTGGTTCACCTGGTGCTCTCACCCGGCTCGCGCAGCGCGCCCCTCGCCTACGCGGCCGCGGAGGCAGAGGCTGCGGGCCTGCTGACCGTGCACGTGCGCATCGACGAGCGCGACGCCGGCTTCACCGCCCTGGGATTGTCCCTCGCCTCGGGTGCGCCGGCGGCCGTCGCGACGACCTCGGGCACTGCGGTGGGCGAGCTGCTGCCGGCCGTGATGGAGGCCAACCATGCGGCCGTGCCGCTCATCGTGCTCTCGGCCGACCGGCCAGCCGAGTTGCATGGAACGGGCGCCAACCAGACCACACAGCAGGCCGGCCTCTTCGGAGCGCACGTGCGCACCGCCGTCGTCGTGCCGGCAGGCCAGGACCCGCGCGGTCCCGTGCAGCGGGCGGCCGCGACGGCGCTGGGTGCGCCGCGCGGTCCGGTCCAGATCGATCTCGAGTTTCGAGACCCGCTCACCCCCGAGCCCGGGGAATCGATGCGGGTGCCCACTCCGAGCGATGCTCCCTCCACTGCGGGGGAGGGCGCGACGCGTCACGATGTCGCGGTGTCACGGGGGGGCCCGGCCCGCCGCACCGTGGTCATCGCCGGGCACGACGCCGGCAGTCTGGCCGCCCGCTTCGCCGAGGCGCACGGGCTGCCGTTGCTCGCGGAGCCGAGCTCCAACGCGCGCTCGGGCCCGCACGCGATCGGCCCGTACCGGCTGCTGATCGGGCACTTCTCCGGCGCGGCGGAGCCGATCGAGGCCGTCGTGGTGTTCGGCCGGCCGACGCTGAGCCGCCCGGTCGCGCGGCTGCTCGGCGACCCGGCGGTCCCCGCGGCACTGTACGCGCCCGGGCCGGTCGCGTGGTTCGAACCGGGGCGGCGGCGCGAGCGGATCGTCGCGGACCTGCGCGGCCTCTCCGAGTTCGCCGGGACGGCGCCGCCGGGTTGGCTGCAGGCGTGGCGCGACGCGGCCGGAGTCGCCGCACGCGTCATCGCGGGCGACCTCGAGGACGGGGGCCTCACCGGGCTGGGACTGGCGCGCGCGGTCTGGGCGGCTGATGGCGGCCCGCTCGTGATCGGCTCCTCCAATGCGGTGCGCGACGCCGACCTCTGGGCGGACCCGGCGGCGGTCACCGCTGGTCGTCGCGTCTTCGCCAATCGCGGCCTCGCCGGGATCGACGGCACGCTCGCGACCGCCACCGGCGTCGCGATCGCCTCGGGGGAGCGGACCACGCTCCTCGTTGGCGACGTGACCTTCCTGCACGACGTCGGCGGCCTCCATCTGGGCGCGGGCGAGGCGGAACCGGACCTGGACGTCGTGGTGCTCAACGACGCCGGTGGTGCGATTTTCTCCACCCTGGAGCACGGCGCGGTCGACGAGGCGCGCGCGTACGGCGACGCGGTCGAGCGGTTCTTCGCGACCCCGCACGGGGTCGATCTGGCGGCCATCGCGGCCGCCTACGGCGTCGCCTACGTACCCGTTCGCACGACGGCGGAGCTCGCCGCGGTGCTGTCGGCGCCGCGGGGCGCCGGGCGGCGCATTATCGACGTCTTGATGTCCCGGAAAGACGTCAGGGCCCGTGCTCAGCGGATCGCGGCCGCCGTCGCACGGGCCCTGGCCGTGTGAGCGTGCAGGCTACTCGTCGACCTCGACGTGGGTCGGGTCGAGCACGCGCTTGAGGAAGTCCTGCATGCGCGGTGTCTGCGGGTTGTTGATGACTTGGGCGGCCGGTCCGGATTCGACGACGACGCCGCCGTCCATGAAGACGACCCGGTCGGCCACGTCGCGCGCGAATGCCATCTCGTGGGTCACGACCAGCATGGTCATGCCGTCCTTGGCCAGGTTGCGCATGATGGACAGGACCTCACCGACGGTCTCCGGGTCGAGGGCCGAGGTGGGCTCGTCGAAGAGCATCAGCTTCGGGTCCATGGAGAGGGCACGCGCGATCGCCACACGCTGCTGCTGACCGCCCGAGAGCTGATCCGGGTAGCGGTCGGCCAAATGCCCGAGCGCGACCTTCGTCAGGTTCTTGTGCGCGATCGCCTCGGCTTCTGACTTCTTGCGTTTGAGGACCTTGAGCTGCGCGACGGTGCAGTTCTCCAACACCGTCAGGTGTGGGAACAAGTTGAACTGCTGGAACACCATGCCCACGTGCCGGCGCATCTCGTCGACGTCGACATCGGGATCCGTCACGTCGTACCCGCCCACGTCGATCCGCCCGCCGTTGGGCTTCTCCAGCAGGTTCACACAGCGCAGGAGCGTCGACTTGCCCGAGCCCGACGGGCCGATGAGGCACACGACCTGACCGGGTTCGACCTCGAGGTCGATTCCCTGGAGGACCTCGACCGGGCCGTAGGACTTGCGCAGCCCGTCGATGACGACGCCGGCGGCCTGGAACTGCTTGTCGATGGTTTCGTTCATGATTCCTCCTCGTTCCTAGCGCTTCGTCCGGGCGGAACGGGACTCGAACTTCCGCGAGAGTTGGCTCAGCGGCAGGGTGATGATCAGGTACATTGCGCCCGCGACGACGAGGGGCGTGATGCCGGCACCGAACTGGGTGATGCCGTCGCGTCCGAACTTCGTCAGGTCGTAGTAGCTTGCGGCGAGCCCGATCACGTAGATCAGCGAGGTGTCCTTCGTGACCAGGATGAACTCGTTGGTCAAGGGCGGCAGCACGATCTTGAAGGCCTGCGGGATGATGATGGTGAGCATGGCCCGCCAGCCGGGCATGCCGAGTGAGCGGGCGGCTTCGTACTGCCCGCGCGGCACGGCCTGCAGTCCGGCGCGCAGGGTCTCGGCGATGTAAGCGGCCGCGACGAGGCCGAGGGAGACCATGACCACAATCAGGACGGGCCAGCTGGTTCCCGGGAAGGCCGCGGGAACACCGAGGCCGAAGGTGATGAACACCAGCAGTGCGGGGATGCCGCGGAAGAACTCGATGTAGCCGGTGGCGATCCAGCGATAGGGGGCGAAGCTCGCCATTTTCATGAGGGCCAGGAGCAGTCCGAGGACGAGTCCGAAGGCGAAGGACACCAGCGTGTAGACGATGGTGTTCTTCAAGCCGATCAGAATGACCGACGGGAACATGCCGGCGATCGCCGGGAAGTCGAAGAATGCGCGAACCGTGGCGGTCCAGTCGATGGTGAAGATGAGGACCAGCAGGACGGCAGCGAAGATGCCGATCTGGATGATCTTGCTGGTTTTGGCGCGCTGACGGGCGGTCATCGCCATGGGAATGCCTTTCGATCGTGGCGTGGGGGTTCGCACCTGCTACTGCAGGCGCGAACCCCCACGCCGATAGAACTCGTTGTTCGCGGAATTACTCGGTCTCGCCGAACCACTTGGCCTTGAGCTCGTCCATCTCCCCGGAATCGGTCAAACGCTGGAGAGTTCCGTTGACTGCCTCGAGCATCGCGGCGTCGCCCTTCTCGATCGAGACGCCGAGCTCTTCGCCGGTCGCGAAGTCCTCGACACGGCTGATGTCGGCCTCGTCCTTGATGCCGTAGCCGAGCACGGACGCGTTGCCGAGGGCGGCGTCCACGGTGCCGGACTTGAGGGCCTGCAGCAGCAGGCCGGTGCTTTCGAAGCCGACGGGGGAGATGCCATTCTCCTCGGCGTACTTCTTTCCGGTGGTGCCGTCCTGGACCCCGACCTTCTTGTCCTTGGCGCTGTCGAGGTCCGTGACGTCGCTGCCGGAGGCGGCGATGAGGGTCAGGTCATCGGCCATGTAGGGGTCGGAGAAGTCCATATTGCCCTTGCGCTCCTCCGTGATGGAGATGGAGGAGATGGAGATATCGCACTTGCCGAACGACAGTCCGGACTGGATCGACTCGAAGGAATCGGCGATGATCTCGCGTTCGAGTCCGAGATCCGCAGCGATTTCAGTGGCGATATCCATATCGAAGCCGACGATGTCGCCGTTCTCATCCGTGAACTCGAACGGCTCGTAGGGAATCTCCGAGCAGACCGTCAGTTGACCTTCGCTGACGAGGGAGAGGCCCGTTTCCCCGCCCTCCGAGGGATCTGCGTCGGACCCGCCTGAGGAACATGCGGTCAGTGCCAGGCCAGCAGCCGCGAGGACGGCGAGGCTCTTCAGAGTGCGAGGAGAGGTCTTCATGAGTGTGATGTCTTTCGTCGGTGCTGGGGAGAGCGGCGGGTCTCGCCGATCATGGCATTCTATAGCGGCGGTCACAGTAGGGCCGTGCAATAAACTGCCTCCAGTAGAGCATAGACGTGATCTAGTTCACTGTGAAGGGTTAAAAGTTTTCTATTTGGAAAACTCCCTATTTCGGGCTCGTCTCGCTAGAGGTTCAGAGCCTCACGCATCGGGCGCATCTTCGCCCACGATTCGGCCAGCTCGGCGTCCGGTTCCGACGCGCTGACGATGCCGCAACCGGCGAAGAGCCGCACGCGGGTGGGGGATTCGACGACGCCGCCGCGCAGCGCGATCCCAAATTCGCCGTTGCCGTCGGTGTCGACCCAGCCGACCGGGCCCGCGTACGGGCCCCGGTCCATGCCCTCCAACTCGCGGATCGCTGCCGCGGCCGCAGGGGTCGGCGTCCCGCACACGGCGGCCGTGGGGTGCAGGACCTCGGCGAGATCCAGCGCGGTCGGCGTGCGGCCGTCGTAGGACGGGTTCAGGTGGGCCTCGACGTCCGAGGCGAGGTGCCAGACGTTCGGCAGCTGCAGGACGAAGGGTTCGGCGGGCGCGACCATCTGAGACACGAGCGGTCCGAGCTCGGCCGTGAGCGAGTCGATCGCGAGCTGGTGCTCGTGCCGCTGCTTCTCGTCGCCGGCGAGCACGCGCCGCGGGTACTCGGGGTCCGCGGGCGCCGAGCGGCGGTCGAGGGTGCCGGCGAGCACGCGGGCCGTCGCCGTCGCGCCCTCGACGCTGACCAGCATCTCCGGCGTCGCGCCGATAAGGCCGTCCACGCTGTAGGTCCAGCAGTCGCCGTAGCGCATCGCGAGCTCGCGCAGCACCTGCGCGACGGCGATCGGCGAGTCGAGGTCGGCGACCGCATCGCGGGCCAGGACCAGTTTGGTCAGCTCGCCCGACTCGATCGCGCGCACGCCGGCGGTAACGGCCGTGCGAAAGTCCTCTTCGCTGACGACGCCGGGGCCCAGCGAACCGCCGCTCGAGAGCTCGCTCTCCTCGTCGACGGCGTCGAGCTCCGCCGCGAGCTCCTCCTCGGCGGCCTGCAGGCTCAGTTCCTCGGCGGGGTCGGCGCTGATGATCGTCAGCCAGCTCGTCTCGCCGCGGCGTCCGACGACGAGGCGCGGCACGATCATCGTGGAGACCCAGTGGCTGGTTTCGTCGAACGCGAACGAGGCGAAAGCCTGCGCGCCCGTGCCGGGTATCCCGATCGGGTTGGCGGACTCGACTGACTGCGCGACGGCGGACCACCACGCGCGCGCCCGCGCGAACCGGTCGGCGCCACGCGCGCTGAAGCGGGCGACTTCGCCGAAACCGACCTTGCCGTCGCCGCGGCGGCCCCACACGAGCGAATCGCCCCTCACGACGTAGTCGAGGAGCCCGCCGTCGGCCATCGCGGGGCGTTCGAACGTGACGCTGCGCAGGGTGGGGGCGTGCCGCTGTTCATCGGGCAGCGCGGCAGACAGAACATGGGTCATGGTGCCCCAAGCCTACTTCAGAGTTTCGATGCGCCCGGGCGCGGCGGGGGTGCCGCCGTCGTACCGCGAGGGGCCCGCAGGGCCCGGGAAGACGGGCCGTTTCCTGCTGGCCGACAGTTTTGCGACAATGTAGAACGTGAGCCGAGCAACGCTGCAGAAGCGCCCTGATGAAGTACAAGCCATGTTCGACGACGTGGCCCCGCGCTACGACCTCGTCAATGACATCCTCTCCCTCGGGCAGGATCGCCGCTGGCGCAAGATCGTCGTGGAGGCCGTCGGCGCCGAACCGGGCCAACGCGTGCTCGACCTCGCCGCGGGCACGGGCACCTCGTCGGAGCCCTACGCCGACGCCGGCGTGCACGTCGTGGCGTGCGACTTCTCCCTGGGCATGCTCCAGGTCGGCAAGCGCCGCCGCCCCGACATCGATTTCGTCGCCGGCGACGCGACGAACCTGCCCTTCGCCGATGAGACCTTCGACGCCGTGACGATTAGTTTCGGCCTGCGCAACGTCTCCGACCCGGAGCTGGCGCTGCGCGAGATGGCGCGTGTGACGAAGCCGGGCGGCACGCTCGTGGTGTGCGAGTTCTCGCACCCGACGTTCGCGCCCTTCCGCACTGTCTACACGGAGTACCTGATGAAGGCGCTGCCGGCGATCGCGGAGAAGGTCTCCTCCAACCCGGAGTCCTATGTCTACCTCGCCGAATCCATCCGCGCCTGGCCCGATCAGGACCGGCTCGCCTCGTGGATCGAGCAGGCCGGATGGCGCGATTGCCGCTACCGGAATCTCAGCGGCGGGATCGTCGCGGTGCACCGCGCCGTCAAGCCGGGCACGACGGCGGCCGATCCGGAGCGCGCGGCCCGCGCCTCCGCGTTCCTGCGCCGCCGCGCCTCCCGCAGGAGCTACTGAACCGTTCCGGCCCCGCCGCGAAGCGGGCGGATGGCCGCAAGGTCCGCCGATACGACTACAGTGGAGGACGGTGGCGACCCCGACGGGCGGCGCCACCGAAGCCACCAGACTCACATCCCGAGGCAGCAAACACGTGACTGAAGCTCAGAGCAACTGGACCTCCGCCGGGCACTCGGTGCCGACGGAGCTGGACCTGCACCCGGAGACGGCCGCGCTGGCCGCGACCATCAAGCTGCCCGCCGGGTTCCGCGCCGTTGCGGAGGACCCGGATTTCGGCCCCGCGATCTCCCAGGGCATGGCCCGCGTCGAGAAGCTGCTGCGCGACGCCGTCGCCAACTCGGATCCGCTCATCGATGCGACGAGCCGCCACCTCGTCGAGGCCGGAGGCAAGCGCATCCGTCCGCTGCTGGTCATCCTGTCCTCGCTGCTGGGGGAGGGGGTGAACGACGACGTCGTCAAGGCCGCCGCGGTCTGCGAGCTTACGCACCTGGCGACGCTCTACCACGACGACGTCATGGACTCCGCGCCCTACCGCCGCGGCGCACCGACCGCGCACGAGGTGTGGGGCAACTCCGTGGCCATCCTCGCGGGCGACCTGATCTTCGCGCGCGCCTCGATCACCGGCGCCGAGCTCGGCCCGGAGGCCGTGAAGATCCAGTCGCGCACGTTCGAGCGCCTGTGCCTCGGCCAGCTGCACGAGACCATCGGACCCCGCGAGGGCGACGACCCCCGCGAGCACTACCTGCAGGTCATCGCGGACAAGACGGCGTCGCTGCTCTCGGCGTCGGGCCGCTTCGGCGCGATGTTCGGGGGCGTGGACAGCGCCGTCGAGATCATGGCCGAGTACGGTGAGCGGGTCGGCGTGGCCTTCCAGCTCGCCGACGACGTCATCGACCTCACCGGCGGCACGGCCAGCTCCGGCAAGACGCCGGGCACGGACCTGCGCGAGGGAGTGCCGACGATGCCCGTGCTGCTGTTGCGCGAGGCCGCCGCGGCGGGCGACGATGCCGCCGTCGCCGCGCTCGAACTCGTCGACGGTGACCTGACGAGCGACGAGGCGCTGGCGGCCGCCGTGGCGGCCGTCGCGGCGCACCCGGCGACGCAGCAGGCGTGGGACGTCGCCCATGAATGGGCCGGCAAGGCGGTCGAGGCGCTCGCGCCACTGCCCGAAGGCACCGTCAAGGCCTCCCTGGCCGCCTTCGCCGACGCGGTCGTCACCCGCGAAGTCTGAGCCTCGTGGAAACGGTGCTGCCCGCCGGCTGCGGCAACGCGCCGCGGGTCTTCGTCGTCGCCGACATCGTGTCGGCCTGGGCCCGGAACGACGACGCGGCGCTGGCCGGGCTGTCCGCCGAAACGGCGCTGTGGACCGTCGTCGGGGCGGACCCGGGCGCCGGGTCGTTGGCTGCTCGCATCCGCCCGGACGAGGCCGTGCAACGGCTCGAACTGGACGACATCATCACCCACGGCCGGCTGGCCAGCTGCACGGGCCGGCTCGTCATCGCGGGCGGGGACGGCGAGCTGCGATGCGTCGAGTTCTCCCACCACGTCCGATTCCGGAGCGCGGGCAGGACCGCACCGCTCGTTGCCGTGCGGACCTTTCTCGCCGAGGGCGTCAGCCGCTGAAGTCCAGCCGGTCCAGCGCTGCCGACAGCTCGCGGGCCTTGCGGGCGCGTTCCTCGACCGGCACGCGGTGGCGCAGCTGGCGGTAGAGCATGTCGTCGCCGTAGCGCGGGAACACGTGCTGGTGGTAGTGCCAGACGTGCTGGTTGCCCGAGGGCTCGTTGTGCTGCCGGGTGGAGGTGCCCTCCGGATCCCAGGCGAGTTTCATCGCGAGCGCGGTGGCCCGGGTCGCGCGCATGACCGCCGCGCCGACGTCGTCGTGCAGGTCGTAGAGCGACTCGAGGTGATCGACCGGGATGACCATCGCGTGCCCGCCGTAGGGGCCGAAACCGTCGCACGCCATGATGACGGCGACCAGAGAGTCACGGTAGACGAGATCCGTGAGAGCGCAGAGATTGGACGGCGAGATGATCTCGCCGGCGAGCAGCTCGCAGAACGGACACTCGTAGCCCGCGGGGGCGTGCGATTCCCAGAACTGCTGCGGCACGGCTCAGCTGTCGAGCTCGGGCTCGAGCTCCTCGAAGACCCAGTCGAACATGTCGAGGACGTACTCGCTGAACGTCCCCTCCTCGCTGCGCCATGCGCTGCGGCGGTTGTTGCGGCGGTAGACGATCGGGTCCGGAACGTCGAGCTGGTCGACACGCATGCCCCAGACGTATTTCTCCTCCTCGTCTTCCATGAAGAGGAGGTAGCCGTCGTCGTACTCGAGCTCCTCGGGATCCCAGAAGTAGTGGTAGGCCTCCATGAGGTCTTCGCAGCCGCCGAGGGAGAGGTAGAACTCGCGCAGAACAAGGGGGATCTCGACGCCGGCCTCCTGAAGGGCCTCGTCGAGTTCGGCAGGGGTCAGGCCGTCCTCGGCCACCCACTGGTCATCGAGGTACTTGGGGACCAGGGAGCGGAACTTGTCCACGAACATCTCTGCCATACCTAGATCCTATCCGGAAATCGAGGGCCGTCGGACCGGCGCACGCGCCAAATATTGCGCGCGAGAACGTGCACCGAATAGGTGATTGTAGAGGTCACCGCCCAGAGCGTTGTAGAAATGTGACGCTTCTTAAAGTGAAATGTTTATGTGAGGCGTCGCACTCGCGTCTAGCGTTGAGAGGTATGAGCACTGCACCTAGCCACCGCGGCCAATCTAAAGCCGCCGTGCGCGAGACGTTTTCCTCGCGCAAGCTGTTTATCCTCTCCGCCATCGGATCGGCGGTCGGACTGGGTAATATCTGGCGTTTCCCCTACGTCGCGTTCGAAAACGGCGGAGGCGCCTTCCTGATCCCGTACCTGGCAGCCCTGCTGTCCGCGGGCATCCCGCTGCTGTTCCTCGACTACGCGATCGGCCACAAGTTCCGTGGCTCCGCACCTCTCGCCTACCGGCGCATGAGTCGCCCCGCTGAGTTCCTCGGCTGGTGGCAGGTCCTCATGTGCTTCATCATCGCCGTCTACTACGCCGTCATCATCGGCTGGGCCGGCATGTACGCCTGGTTCTCCATCCGGCAGTCGTGGGGCGACGACGCCGAGGGCTTCTTCTTCAGTGAGTTCCTCGAAATCGGTGATCCGGGAGTCTCGACGTCCTACGTACCGCAGGTCCTGTGGCCGCTGATCGCCGTCTGGCTCATCGCGATCGTGATCCTCGTTGCCGGCGTTCGCCGCGGCATCGCCCGCGCCAACGGCATCTTCATGCCGCTGCTCGTGGTGATGTTCGTGCTGCTGGTCATTTCCTCGCTGTTCTTGCCCGGCGCCGTCGACGGCCTGAACGCCTTCTTCACGCCGAACTGGGAGGCGCTGGCCAACCCGGCGGTGTGGGCGGCCGCGTACGGCCACATCTTCTTCTCGCTGTCGATCGCTTTCGGCATCATGATCACGTACTCGTCCTACCTGAAGCGCAAGACGGACCTGACCGGCTCCGGCATGGTCGTCGCGTTCGCCAACTCGGGCTTCGAAATCCTGGCCGGCATCGGCGTCTTCGCAGCGCTGGGCTTCATGGCCGCGGCCGCGGGGTCCACCGTCGACGAATCCGCTTCCGCGGGCATCGGGCTCGCATTCATCGCCTTCCCGACGATCATCTCGGAGGCACCGTTCGGCTCCGTGCTGGGCATCCTGTTCTTCGGCTCGCTCGTCTTCGCCGGACTGACGTCGCTGACGTCGATCGTCGAGGTCATCATCTCCGCGGTCAAGGACAAGATGGGCTGGGCGCGCCGGACGTCGGCACTCGTGGTCACGATCCCGATGGCGTTGATCTCTATCCTGTTGTTCGCGAGTTCGACGGGCCTGTACGTGCTCGACATCGCCGACGCATTCGTGAACCAGTTCGGCATCCTCTTCGGCGCATTCATCGCGACGGTCCTCGTCGCCTGGGTGTTCCGCAAGCTGCCGATCCTTTCCGACCACCTCAACCTGTACGGGTCGGTCAAGATGCGCCGGGTCTGGATGCTGCTGATCGGCGTCGTCTGCCCCGTCGTCCTCGGCTACATCTCCATCCAGGCGTTCAACACGTTCCTGTCGGAGCCGTACGAGGGCTACCCGGCGTGGATGCTTAATACCTTCGGCTGGGGCATGGCCGCGGGCATCGTCATCCTGGCGCTGATCATCACGATGCTGCCGTGGAGCAGGAAGTCCTTGCTGCACGACGATCCGGAGTACGTCGCCATCAAGGCGCACGAGGACCAGCTGACCGGGAGCCTCCCGGTGGCTGACCAGAGCAAGAAGGAGGACTAGACATGACCGCGACAGCGATCATCATGATGATCATCGCCCTGCTCACCGTCTGGGGCGGACTGGCCCTGGCATTGGCGAACCTCAGCCGGCACCCCGAGGCGGAGGAAGACCTCCCCACCGGAGCCGCACCCGAGCTCTAACTCGCCGCGCGGCGAGAACGACGACGGCCCCGCCGGCCCGCACGAGGATCTCTCCTCGCGGGTCGGCGGGGCCGTCGTCGTTCTGCGTGTCCCCGTCACTCGTCGGGGTGTGCGCGCGCCGCGACGAGTGGCGGTCAAGCCGCCGTGCCGGAGCGCCGCTTGTCGTTGCGGGCGCTCGCGGTGCGCGGGCGCCGGCGGAAGAGGTCGACGGAGAGGATCACGATCGCGACCCATACCAGCGCGAAGCCGATCCAGCGCTCGAGCGGCATGGGCTCGCCGAAGACCAGGAGGGCGATCACGAACTGCGCCGTCGGCGCGATGTACTGCAGGCTGCCCACGACCGACAACGGCAGCCGCGACGCGGCGGCGCCGAAGAACAGCAGCGGGGTCGCGGTGATGATGCCCAGCCCGGCCAGCAGCCAGAAGTGGCCTGGGCCGAGAGCTAGGGCCGTCGCGGACCCGCGGTCGGCGAGGACCAAGAGGCAGGCCAGGGCCGGCCCGAACAGGATCGTCGTCTCGACGGTCAGCGACGTGACCGCCGTCGTCCGCTTGCCGACGCGGTTCTTGGCGTATCCGTAGAGCGCGAACGTCGTGGCCAGGACCAGCGAGATCCACGGCACGGCCCCGTACCCGATGGACATGACGAGGACGGCGGCCGTCGCGATGGCGATGGCGACCCACTGCAGGCGGGAGAGGCGCTCCCCGAGGACGAGCACGCCGAGGGCGATCGAGAGCAGCGGGTTGATGTAGTAGCCCAGCGCCGATTCGAGCGCCCGGCCGTTGAGGACCGCGTACGCGAACGTCAGCCAGTTGGCCGCGATCAGCAGCGACGCCGCGGTGAGCCATGCCATGGCCCGCGGGGTGCGCAGCAGGAGGAGCAGCGGCCGCCACTGGCGCATCAGCGTGACCAGGGCGGCACAGACGAGCAGGGACCAGACGATCCGGTGCGCCAGGATCTCCACCGGGCCGGCCGCCGCGACGAGTGCGAGATACAGGGGCAGCACGCCCCACAGGCCGTAGGCGGCGATCCCGAAGGCGACGCCGGCGCTCTGCTCGCTGCGCGGGACTCCGGCGGGTTTCAACATGGCGTTTCCCGAGGATTTCACCCGCGGAATCATACGCCGGATTCGGCCTCGGGGGTGTCCGGGTCGCGGAACGTCTGCACGGTCTGCAGCGGCTTGCCCGTCTGCACCAGCTGGCCGCGGCCCGGCGGCAGCGCGCGGGCCCGCACGTTGTTCACGAGCGCGCCCTCGGAGCGGTCGCCGGACATGATCAGGGCCGCGGTCCCGGAATCGCGCAGGGTCGAGAAGAAGGACTCGTACATTCCCCGGCTCGCCCCGCGGACCTTGCGCGTGAGGACGACGTTCAGGTTGAGTTCGGCGGCCATCGGCAGGTAGTTCGCGAGGCGGCTCAGCGGCGAGTTGTTACCCGCGGTCAGTACGTCGTAGTCGTCGGCGAGCACGACGAGCCGCGCGCTGCCGGGCTTCTCGTCCTCGGTGCCGCCGTTGAGCCGCAGCTCGAGTTCCTTGACGAGGGCCGCGCTCAGCTGCTCGCCGACCGCCGCGCTGCCGGCGTACCCGCCGAGGTAGTCGTCGGGCACGACGTCGTCCAGGTCCTTGCGCGGGTCGTACACGGCGAAGAGCAGCTCCTCGGGCGTGTGCTGGTCGACGAACGTGCGGATCACCTGGCGCAGCACGTTGGACTTGCCGCAGCCCTCGTCGCCCATGATGAGCAGGTGCCGGTCCTTCGTGGTCATGTCGAGCACGTGCGCGCCCAGGTCGACCTCGCGGAGGCCGATGGCCAGGTGGCCCGGGGCGGCGAGGGCCGGCGCCTCCCGCGCGGAGACCTCGGCGGGCAGGACACGCACCTTCATCGCCGTCTCGCTCGTGGAGGCCGCGACTTCCGCGACGAGCGAGCGCAACCCCTCGGAGAGGGTCTCCGGGTCCGCCTCGCCGTCGATGCGGGGCAGAGCGACGTGCCCGATGAGCTTCGCGTCGGAGAGGCCGCGGCCGGGGACATCGGCGTTCACGCCGGTGGCGACCTTGCGGTCGATCATCGAGTCGCCCGGGTCGGCGAGCGCGAGCTCGATCTTGTTGCCGAAGAAGCCCTGCTGCGCCATGCGGATCTCGCCGCTGCGGTTGAGCGTGGTGACGAGGTGGATGCCGTAGCCGCCGCCGCGCATGATGAGCGTCGTGACGGCGTCGGCGATCTCGTCGAAGTCGTCGTTGATCTGGGCGTAGCCGTCGATCAGCAGGAAGACGTCGGCACTGGGCAGTTCGGGCAGATCCCCGGCGGCGTGCATGCGGCGCATCGTCGCGAGCGAGTCGATCTGGCGGTGCTCGAAGAGCTGCTCGCGGTGCACGAGCATGCCCAGCAGCTCCTCGATCGTGCGGCGGACGACCTCGCGGTTGGTCCGGATCGCGATTCCGCCGACGTGCGGCAGCCCGCTCAGCGGCAGGAGCGAGGAGCCGAGCAGGTCGATGCCGTACACGCCGACCTCGCTCGGGCGGTGGGTCAGCGCGAGCGAGGCGACGATCGTGCGCAGCAGCGTGCTGCGCCCCGACTGCGGCCCGCCGACGATCATCAGGTTGCCGCCGCCGGAGGCGAAGTCGACCTCCCAGAGGCCCTGCCACTGCTTGGCCGGGTCGTCGAGCAGGCCGACGGGCACGCGCAGCCTGCCGCCGGCCTCGAGCCGCAGCCCGTGCTCGCTCGGCCGCACCTGGCCCACGCTCGCGTCCAGCGTAATCGCGGACGGCAGCGGCGGCAGCCAGATCTCCTGCACGGAGCGGGGGAACGTGCGCAGCGTGTCCATGAGCGTGGACATCACGGTCGGGCCGGTGGTCCGCGCGGGCGCCGACTTCTTCGGGGCGCCGTCGTCGTCCCCGGTGGCCGCATCCGCGGAGTCCGTCGCGAAAAAGCGCAGGGGCACGACGTCGGCGCTCGCGCCGGCGGCCGGCGCGTCGTCCGTGGTGCGCTCGGCCTCGACGGCCCCCGAGACGTACCCGGACTTGAAGCGGGTGTACACGGTCGTGTCGACCTTGAGGTAACCGTAGCCGGGCACGGGCGGGAGGTGGAAGGCGTCGCCGGTGTCGAGCACGGTCTTCGACTCGGCTTCGGAGAGCGTGCGCAGGCCGATGCGGTAGGACAGGTAGGTCTCCAGGCCCTTGAGCTTGCCGCCCTCGACGCGCTGCGAGGACAGCAGCAGGTGCACGCCGATCGAGCGGCCGATGCGGCCGATGGAGAGGAACAGGTCGATGAAGTCGGGGCGTGCGGTGAGCAGCTCGCCGAACTCGTCGATGATGATCACCAGGTGCGGCAGCGGGTCCATGTGCTCGCCGCGGGCCAGGCGCTCGGCGCGGTGGACCTGGTAGTCGGTGATGTTGGCGATGTTGCCGGCGGCCTTGAGGACCTCCTGGCGGCGGAGGATCTCGCCGTTGAGGCTCGCGTAGACGCGCTCGACGAGCGAGAGGTCGTCGGAGAGGTTCGTGATGATGCCCGTGACCTGGGGTGCGCCCTCGAAGGGGGCGAACGTGGCGCCGCCCTTGAAGTCGACGAGGACCATGGCCAGCACGTCGGGGGAGTGGGTGGCGAGCAGGCCGAAGACCATCGAGCGCAGCATCTCGGACTTGCCGGAGCCGGTCGCGCCGACGCACAGCCCGTGCGGGCCCATGCCGAACTGGGCGGCCTCCTTGAGGTCCAGCGTCGCCGGACGGCCGCGGTCGTCGGGGCCGAGGGGGACGCGCAGGAAGTCGGCGTCGGAGCGCGGGCGCCACGTGCGTTCGACGTCGGCGCGGTCGAGCGCCGGGGTCAGGCCCAGCATTTCGATGAACGACTGGGCGCCCTCGCCCCCGCCGCCGTGCTCGAGCGAATCGGCGGAGAGGCGCAGCGGGGCCAGCTCGCGGGCCAGGGCGGAGGCGGTGGCGACGGGCAGGTCGTCGAGCCCGCCCGAGGTCGTCACGGGTGCTGCAGGGTCCTGCCGGTAGTCCTCGAGCCGGAACCCGTCCTCGGTCTCGGTGATGCGGATGCCGATCTCGGACGGTTCGTCCCCGCGCGTGGCGACGAGGTGCACGACCGTCATGCCGAGTCCCTGCGGGGTGAGGTAGCGGTCGACGAGGGGGAAGTCCTCCGCCTGCTTGCCGTGCGAGTCGGAGACGAGCACGAGCCGCGAGAGCACCGACAGCGCCCCCGATTCGGACTTGCGGGCCTCGGCCGCGATTTTCGTCCGGTGCTGCAGGTCCGAGGCCATGACGTCGGCCAGGTCGTCGAGGCTGCGGCCGATCCGCCGCACGGGGCCGGTCTCGGTTGCCTGGCGCTGGTCGGCGAGGTGCGGCAGCCACTGCGCCCAGGACCAGTCGTTCTCGGCGTCGCGCGGAACCGACAGGCCCAGCTCGAGGTCCTCGGGCGAGTGCAGGGCGGCGGCGGAGACGAGCAGGTTGCGGGACACGGCGAGAGCGAAATCCCGGGATCCGACGACGGAGACGTTGCCGACGGCGTTCAGGGGAACGGCGACCGGCATGGACGGACTCTTCGCGTAGCGCCGGCGCAGGATCTCGGCCTCGGCGGCCATGAACGAGTCCTCGAGCTGGCCCGGGGCGGTGGCCTCGGCGACTGCGAGCCGCCGGCACGGGCGTTCACCGGTGCCGAGGCGGACGTCGAGGAAGTCCTCACTCGAGCGCCGGCGCTCCCACAGCCGCAGCGGGTCGCGGACGACGTCGAACAGGGCGGCCGGGTCCGGGCTGGCCGTGCGCGCCGTCGCGAGCGCCTCGTGCTCGTCGGCGCGCAGCTTCACGCGCGTGCGCTCGAGGTAGCGCAGGTAGAGGTCGCGGGCCTGGCGCCGCTGCTTGAGCGCCTTGCCCCGCTGGGAGAACATCATCGCGATGCCGACGACGACGGTGAGCACCATCATCATCGCCCCGACTGCCGCGAACGGCGAGTTGCGGAACATCATCATCACGGTCATGGAGACGGCGCCGCCGAGCATCGGGACGATCGCCATCAGGTTCATGCCCTGCGTCTCGCCCTCGACGGGCGGGGGTGCATCGATCGAGAACGGGCGGAACTCGCGCAGGGGAGGGGTCGTGCGTGCCGGGCGGTGGACGATGCGCTGGCTCATCGGCGCTCGCCCGCACCTTGGCCGCCGAGGCGGGACTGCGCTTCGTTGGCGACCGTGAGCAGCCGACCGCCCAGGTGGGCGACGCCCATCCGGCGCTCGGTGCCGAGCCGGGAGAGACCCAGGCGGGCGCCGGCTGCCAAGTGGGCGTCGTAGTCGAGGGCGTGCGCCTCGTAGCCGAGCGCGCGAAGCCGCTCGGCCTGCTGCGTCGCCGGCAGCGGGGAACGCCGGTCCAGCTGCGTGACCAGCACGACGACGCGGCCGGCGGCGACGAGCCGGCGCAGGTAGGGGCCGGAGAGCTGGGCGACGGCATCCTCAATGCCGCTCATCGTCGCCGGAACCACCCACAGCGCGGCGTGGGCGTCGGCGAGTGCCGCGGCCGTCGTCGGCTGGTTCACGCCGGCGGGGCAGTCGAGCAGGGTGATGGGGAAGTAGCGGGAGACGCTCGCACATGTCTCGCGTACGAGGGACCCGGCCGGGGGCGGGCCGTCGGCGGCACCCGCGCTTGCGGTGGCGAGCAGGTTTTCGCGCACCGGGGCGAGCATCGCGCGCATGTCGTGCGCACTCGGCAGGCGCCCCCCGGTGGTCTCGGGAACGAGCTGGGCGAACGTCGCCGCGGTCGCCTGGGCGTCCACGCCGAGGCGCAGGCCGAGCGTGCCGTGGCCGAGCGCGAGGTCGAGTGCCGCGACCGTGTCCTGGCGGACCGCGGAGTAGAGGCGGGCCAGCAGGGCGGCGGCGGTCGTCGTGCCGGCCCCGCCGCGCGTCGAGAAGACCGCGATGCGTCGCCCCGTCGTGACGGGTGCCTGGGCCTCGGCCGCGGAGGCCGCGAGGTCCGCGGCGGAGGTGTCGGAGCCGAAGATCCGGCGCAGGGTGCGCCCGAGACCGCCCGAGGCGCCGGAGACGTGCGAGAGGCGCAGCAGGTCGAAGCCCAGCGCCTGTCCGACGGCGGGGTCCACGCGGCCGCCGGCGGGCGGGGCGGGCCGCCGCGGTGCCGGGTCGCGTTCGGCGCGCCGGGAAGCGCGCGAGGGCGCCGGGGCCCACGGGTCGACGACGCGCAGCTGCTGCGCCTCGGGGCCGGTGCGGGGGTCGTTCGTCGACGTCATCGGTCGCTTCCTCGTCTCTAGAAGGACTTCAACAGCAGGGCGAAGACGCCGCAGTAGCCGACGATCAAGGGGATCGTGGCGACGACGGCGAGGGACTCGATCCGCCCGCCGAGCTGCCGCAGCCGGGCTTGGGTGTGCTCGGGCAGCCGGACGGTCAGGCCCAGCCCGGCGCCGACGGCGGCGGCGAGCACGGCGATCGGGACGATCCACGCGAGCGGGCCCGCGACGTCGATGAGGTGCAGGCACCCGGAGACGACGCCGGCGGCCCCGGCCGCGTAGAGGCTGTAGCGTTCAATGGCCAGCGGGAAGGCCCGCGCGCGCAGCACCGTCGCGACCGTCAGGCACAGCAGCAGCGGCATCGTCCATTCCGGTCGCCCGGACTCGGCCAGGAACCAGAGGCCCAGACCGGACGAGACTGCGGCCGCCACCGTCGAGTAGCGCAGGGCGCCGTGGGCGCCGTGAATGGCGGCGACGGCGTCGTACCGCATGATCGTGGCGCCCTCGGCGCGGGCGTCGTCGAGCCCGGCGAGGCCCGACGCGGACAGCGCGATCGACGGCAGCAGCCCGAGCACCACGACGGAGCCGAGCGCGCCGATGGCCGCGACGGCGGGCCCGGACGGGGCCGACTCGGCGGTCGCCCAGCCGGCCAGTGGGAACGCGCCCGCCCAAACGGCGGCGAGCGCTCCCGCGACCCCTGCCGTCGTCAGGACGGCTCCCGGCCGGTAGGAAACGCCGGCCAGCGCCGCGATGAGCACCACCACGACGGCGGCGGCGAGGAGCGCGAACCCGTAGGCCGGAAGCCACTCCCAGTGCCACAGGCCGACGACGGCCAGGGCCGCCCCGGTGACCTGGAGCGTGGCCGCGATCGGACGCGAGGCCGCCACCAGTGCCGCGCCCGTGGCCAACATGCCGGAGCCGCACGCGAGCAGGATCCACCACATGCCCGCTCCGGCATACTCGCTCGTCAGCAGCCAGGCGCCGAAGACGGTGGCGAGTCCGGCGGCGACGCCGGAGCCGATCACGACGTCGCGATCCCGCCACGCTCCGCCGACGGACTCGGCCTCGTTGACCACCGCGTCCGTGACGTCGTAGACGACTGCGGGCGGCGGTGCCTCGTCGTTGCTGAACAGGCTCAGCGTCGACCCGTCGACGATGCCGGCGGCGGCGAGTGAAGAGTTGGCCGGCAGCGGCTCACCCGTGTCCGTGAGCAGGACTTTGGAGGCCACGCGCTCGCCCGGGGCGTCGCCGAGCAGCCGCAGGATCTGCGGCATCAGCGTCCCGACTTCGGCCGTCGAGGGCAGCAGCAGGTCCAGGCGCCGGTGCTCGCCGGCCAGAGTGACGCGGGTGTAGGTGCTTGTTGCGATCGTTTGGCTCATGTCCTGCCTCAGGCTTCCAGCGCCCACGGGGCGTCGATGACGAGTTCGACGGCGGCCCGGAGTTTCTCCTTCTCCGCGGCCTGCTGCGCGAAGATGTTCGTGATGAAGGAGACGCCGACGCAGACGGCCGCGACGAGGGCGGCGATCACGATGCTCACGAGGAAGAGCTTCAGCGGCGACTTCCAGCGCCGCTCCGTCGGGTTGCTCCCGTAGAGGAGCGCATCCGTCAGCCGAGCGCGGCGGACGGTGACGGACTCGATGAGTTGCGCGTCGAACTCCGATGACATGCGGTCCTCTCTCGGTGCCTCGGGCGTGCTGGGCGGGTGTGCTCGTTGCGGTCCATCATGTCAGGTCGGGGGTGAAGACGGCGTGAATTTCCGCCATGATGGGTAGTTCTCCCCATCCGCCGGCCTTGACCCGGGCCTCCTTGCGCCGTTGGATGGAGATACGCCCGGCAGGCGGGTGACAGCGAGCGGACCACGAGGTTTCGCCGCGCAACATATCGAACACAGAGGAGACCCCATGGGTGACTTCAAGGGACGCATGAGCGTCGGCTCGGTGGCCGACGCGTCGAAGCAGTCGGAGGACTCCGGCCTCACGCTCATCAAGCTGGTCGAGGAGATGCTCGACGGTGTGGAGGAGCTGCAGACCACGTTCAAGGGCGCCGCAGCCGCCGAATTCGTACAGGTCATCAACGAAGGATCCCGCGTTCAGGGCGAGCTCATCGCAGCCCTCGCGTCGATCTCCTCCGGCCAGGCCGAAACCGCGAAGGCCTACCTGGACATGGACGCCGAGATGGAGGGCGAGGGCCGCGACGCAGCCTCCGTCGCCTCGGCTACCTCCGGCAACACCGGCTTCAACCTCGGCGGCCGCTAGGCCCGCCGCACGGCGAACCAGCGAACGACAGACACCAGGCAAAGGACACAGGACATGGGCAAGGGCAACAGCGACGTCATTCAGTTCGATACCGCCAGCGCGGCGCAGATGGAGGGGACCGTCCTGCGCATCGCGGGCCGGATCGAATCCATCATCGGCGACCGCGAGCAGCAGGCGAAGTTCGTCCAGGACAACTGGGATGACGCCAACAACCGCGAGGGCTACGACGCGAAGGAGAAGGCGTGGATGTCCGCCGGCCAGGACACGCTGGCGCTCGTCCAGCGCATCCGGAAGCTCCTCGAGCAGAACCAGGTCACGGCGGTCGGCGCCGGCCGCAAGGTCGGCAACATCATCGACAGCATCTGAATCCCGTTCGGCCCCGCAACCTGCCGGTAAGGTGAGCGCGGGCACATAGGTGTAGACGGCGTCGTACTGGCAATTAGACTAGTGTGCCGTGCGCTAATACTCCCGCGTGCCCGCGAACCCTCCGGAAGGAAACCACGTGTCCAACCCTGCTGAGGTCGAGACCGCGGCCGTCGACGCCGCTCCGGCCAACCGCCCGCTGCGCGTCGCCATCATCGGCGCCGGCCCCGCCGGCGTCTACGCTGCGGACATCCTGACCAAGGCCGAGCGCGACTTCGAGGTCTCGATCGACCTCTTCGACGCCTACCCGGCGCCCTACGGGCTGATCCGCTACGGCGTGGCCCCGGACCACCCGCGCATCAAGGGCATCGTCAAAGCGCTGCACAAAGTGCTCGACCGCGGTGACATCCGCTTCATCGGCAACGTGACCTACGGCCGCGACCTGCTGCTCTCCGACATCCGCGCGATGTACGACGCGGTCATCTTCTCCACCGGCGCCATCAAGGACGCCGCAATGAACGTGCCCGGCGTCGAGCTCGAAGGGTCCTACGGGGCCGCCGACTTCGTCTCCTGGTACGACGGGCACCCCGACGTGCCGCGTGAGTGGCCGCTAGACGCCGAGCAGGTCGCCGTCATCGGCAACGGCAACGTCGCCCTCGATGTCGCCCGCGTTCTCTCCAAGCACGCCGACGACCTGCTGTCCACGGAAATCCCGGACAACGTCTACTCGGGCCTGAAATCCTCGCCCGTCACCGACGTGCACGTGTTCGGGCGCCGCGGCCCCGCCCAGGTGAAGTTCACCCCGCTCGAGCTGCGCGAGCTCTCCCACAGCCGCGATGTCGACATCGTGCTCTACCCGGAGGACTTCGACTTCGACGCCGCCTCCGACGAGGCGATCAAGACCAACAACCAGGTCAAGACGATGGTCTCCACGCTCACGAACTGGCTTGTCGAGCAGGAGGACCGCGAGGAGAATCCGGAGCACGCCCCGGCCAGCCGCCGTCTGCACCTTCACTTCCTGCACACTCCGGTCGAGATTGTCGGCGAGGACGGCCGCGTGACCGGCATGCGCTTCGAGCGCAACGAGCTCGACGGCACCGCCAACGTCCGCGGCACCGGCGAGATCGTCGAGTACCCGCTGCAGGCCGTCTACCGGGCCATTGGCTACTTCGGCTCCGAACTGCCCGAGCTGGAGTTCGACGCCAAGCGCGGCGTCATCGTGAACGACGGCGGCCGCGTCCTGGACGCGGACGGCGCCCCGGTGCCCGGGATCTACACGACGGGCTGGATCAAGCGCGGCCCCATCGGCCTCATCGGCCACACTAAGGGCGACGCCCTAGAGACGGTCGGCAACCTCCTCGAGGACCGCACCGAACTGCCGGCTGCCTCCGAACCCGACGAGCAGGCGATCCTCGACTTCCTTCAGGGCCGCGGCATCGAGTACACGACGTGGGAGGGCTGGCTGGCCCTCGACGCGCACGAGCGCGCCCTCGGCGAGGCCGCGGGCACGCTGGCGACCGACGCCGGCGAGATCACCCGCGAGCGCATCAAGGTTGTCCCCCGCGAAGAGATGGTCCGCGTCTCCCAGCAAAGCCCGGCCGTAGCGAACGCCGACGCATGAGTCAGCGACCGGTTGAAAGCGAGGGTGCCGTGACCACTCCCAAGCAGACTCCTTCGCTCGAGCGCCGCGCCGCGGTGCCTCAGGTCGTCGCCAACGTCCTGCGCGGCGGCCTGATCGGCGCCGTTGAGGTCATGCCGGGCGTCAGCGGCGGCACGGTCGCGCTCGTCGTCATGATCTACGAGCGCCTCATCGCGTCGGCCTCGGCGGCGATCGCCGGGTTCTTCCTCCTCGCCACGGGGCTGTTCCGCGGCGCCGAGGTGCGCCGCCGCGGCCTGAACCGGCTGCGCGAGGTCGACTGGCTCCTGATCCTTCCGCTCGTGATCGGCATGGGGGCGGCGATTCTGACCATGTCGCATGTGATGGAGTCCCTCGTCGAGAACCACCCGACGCTCATGCGGGCCGCGTTCTTCGGCATGGTGCTCGTCTCGCTGCTCATCCCCATCCGTATGGCCGGGGACTGGCGTGTGCGCGACTGGCTGTACTTCGGTGTCGCCGGCGTCGTGACCGCGATTGCGGTGAGCCTGCCGTCGGCGCCGCTGGAGATCACCCCGCTGACGATCATGGGGTGCGCGGCGATCGCCGTCTGTGCGCTGGCCCTGCCTGGTCTCTCCGGATCGTTCCTGCTCCTAGCACTGGGGATGTACGAGCCGACGCTGGAGGCCGTGAATAACCGCGACTTCGGCTACCTCGGCCTGTTCCTCGTCGGCGCCGCCACCGGTGGCGTGGTGATCGTCCTGGGCCTGCGGCGCCTTCTGCGCACGCGCCACCACGTGACGATGGTCGTCGTCACGGGCCTCATGGCCGGAGGTCTGCGCGCCCTGTGGCCGTGGCAGGACGAGGCCCGCAACATCGTCGCCGTCGAACCCGGTAGCCTCTGGCCGGCCATCGCGCTCGCCGTTGCGGGCGCCGCCCTTGTGGGCGTCGGGATTTGGGCCGAGCACCGGCTGTCTTCCCGCCGGGCCTAAACCGCCCGCGGGATTTGATACATCATCCCTCGGGATGATGTATCACGGTGTACCCGTACACGTAGGATCGTCTGGCGACTTCTGGGCGGTGATTAGGCCTTTCCCGCCAGAATCGCGAGTTCAAACACCGGAATTGATCCTTGCGAAACGAGTACCTGAATGAGTAGCAGTCGTGCCGTGCGCCGCACAGTCGTCGCGGTCCTGTGGTTGGCGATCGGCCTCCTGATCGCCGTGAGCCTTGTGAAGCTCGCCTTCTTCGACGGCGCGGTCGGAGCCGCCGACGATGCGTTGTACCCCACGGGGCAGATCCCGGTGGAGGCGGTCTCGGTGGAGACGGGAACGGTGGAGAACAGCCTCGCCATCGACGGGACGATTACGCTTGATTCCGCGGAGAAGGCGCTCGCGCCCGCCGATGGTGAGGTCAACTACGCCTTCGTGGCTGTGGGCGACCGCGTCGTAAAGGGCGAGCGGATCCTGCAGGTGCGCAGCGAGGTGCTCCCGGAACCGGCGGACGAGGCGCCGCTCGGCGATGAGGACGACGTCGTGCTGGTGCCCGCGGCCCCGGAGCCGCGGGTGACCTACACCGACGTCTACGCGCCGGCCGACGGCAAGCTCGCCGATTTCGCGATCCACCTCGGAGACGAGGTGGCCAAGGACGACGAGCTCGCCACGATTCAGCCGGAGACCTTCACTGCGACGGGCACGATCAACCCACTCGACCGCTACCGGCTGCTCGACGCCTCGCTGTCGGCGGTCGTGACCATCGAGGGGGGACCCGAACCGTTCGGCTGCGACCGCCTCGTCTTCAGCGACGCCGCCTCCGAGAAGCCCCCGGAGCCGACGGCCGAAGAGGAGATGATGGGCGAGGAGCCCGGCGGCGAGAACGGCAGTTCTGTGAGCTGCCGCGTGCCGGGACACGTCACTGTCTTCGACGGCCTCAGCATGTCCATGGAGATCGACGCCGGCACGGTCGACGACGCCGTCGTCGTGCCTGTGACCGCCGTGCGCGGCCTCGTCGGCGCCGGCACCGTCTGGAGCGTGGATGACAGCGGGAACGAGACGGAGCGCGACGTCGACCTTGGCGTCACCGACGGCAAGATGGTCCAGGTCACCTCGGGTCTCAAGCCCGGCGACCAGGTCCTGCGCTTCGTGCCTGGCTCGGACCCGGAGCTTGAGCCCGGGTTCGAGGAGATGGGCTACTACGAATGAGCGGCGCTGAGCTCCTGAAGCTCGAGGCAGTGACGCGCAGCGTCCAGCTGCCCGACGACAGCGAACTGCAGATCCTCTCGGGCATCGACCTCACGGTCAGCGAGGGCGATCACATCGCCATCGTCGGCCGCTCCGGGACGGGAAAATCTACCCTGCTGAACATCCTTGGACTGCTCGACACGCCCACTTCTGGCACGCTCACGTGGTCCGGTACGGACGCCTCGCGACTGAGTGCCCGGCGTGCCGCACGCATCCGCGGCCGCGACCTCGGATTCGTCTTCCAGCAGTTCAACCTGCTGCCGGGACGCACTGCACTGGAGAACGTCATGGCGCCGCTCATGTATTCGACCGGACGCGACTTCTGGCAGCGGCGGCGGCTCGCGACCGAGTCGCTTGAGCGGGTCGGCCTCGGCGACCGGCTCGACTCAATGCCGCAAACTCTCTCTGGGGGCGAGCAGCAGCGCGTCGCCATCGCTCGTGCGCTCGTGCGGCGGCCGCGCGTCGTGCTCGCTGACGAACCGACTGGCGCGCTCGACGTCGCGACCGGGCGGGCCGTGATGGAGCTGCTCGACGCCGCGACCGGCGAGGACGGTTCCGCCCTCATCACCATCACGCACGACAGCAACGTCGCCGCGCTGGCGCGCGCCCAGTTCCAGCTCGACGGCGGCCGGCTGCACCCGCTCGAAGTGGAGGCCGCGCTGTGAACAGAATCGGAAGACTTTTCACCGGCTTCATCGCCGCCATCGTCGAGGCATGGCAGGAGCTGCGCATCCACCGGCTGCGCGTGCTGCTCTCCCTCATCGGGGTCACGGTCGCCGTCGCGTCGCTGACGACGGCCCTGGCCGGGGCGGGCATCGCCCAGCAGGTCGTCAAGGAGAACTTCGAGAGCGAGGGGCGGCCGGCCCTGATCGTGGTCAACGCCTACGACCCGTCCGCCATCGGCCCCGGCGGGGTGTCGGAGGGTACGCGTTCGGCGTTCGAGACGACTGCAGAGCGCTTCGACGTCACGTACTCGTCCATGGTCGGAAGCGCATGGGGGATCCGTGCGGGGCGCGAAGACGTCTCCGTCACCCCGGAACTCAGCGTGGTCGACCCGGAGTACGCGCCAATGCACCGGCTCGTCACGCAGCAGGGGAGGTGGCTCGAGGCCGAGGACTCACGCAACATGTCGCCGGCCGTCGTCGTCGACGAGACGCTGCTGAAGGAGCTCGGCCTCGAGGGCGCGCAGCTGCCGCTAACCATCGACCTCGAGTCCGCGTCGACCGTCACGGCGACCGTCGTCGGTTCCGTCCCGCGCCACGGGTACGGGGAGGCCGGCAGCCTCTGGATGCTGCCGGACACGTACCAGCGGTGGTTCGGCGTCGAGGCCCCGCTGGAGGGCGCCGAGTTCCGGTTGTGGGTCCCGATCGAGGGCTCGGAGGAGCTGGCCATGTCGTTCGCGCGCGCAATGCAGGCGGAGGTCCCGGGGCTGCAGGTCGACGCGTTCCGCCAGGACTACATGGCGTGGGGCCAGGAGGAATCGCTGAACCAGATGGCGCTCGCCGTGAGCGCGATCGCCGCCATCATTCTGCTGCTGGGCTCGCTCAGCCTGCTCAACGTGGCGATGGTGACGATGAAGCAGCGGGTCCGGGAAGTCGGCATCCGGCGCAGTTTCGGCGCCACGACGGGCCGAGTCTTCTTCTCGGTCATGATGGAGAGCGTCGTCGCCACCGCGCTGGCCGGGCTCGTCGGGGTCATGCTCTCGATCGCGATCATCTCGAGCCCCTGGGTGGCGGAGGCCCTGCCGCTCGGCGGGATCGACGAGATGCCCGGCTTCCCGCTCGAGGCTGCCCTGCTCGGCCTCGGCATCTCCGTCGCCGTCGGCGCCCTGACGGGTGTGCTGCCCGCCCTCGTCGCCGCGCGGGTGCGGATCGTCGACGCGATCCGGTTCTGAGCCCGTCCGGCGGCGGGGCGGCTGAGCGCCGGCTGTGCAGAGGGTGTGCATGCTCTGCGCCGGTGGCGAATCCGGCATCCGGGGCGCCAAGCGCCGGTAAACTGAGACTGTGCATAAACACAACAACGGACTGAAGACGGCGCTCCTGCTGGGGGCCATGTTCGGCCTGCTCCTGCTCATCGGCTCGCTCATCGCTTCTGGCACGGGTCAGTCGATGTTCATCTGGCTCTTCGCGCTGATCGGGGTCGGGACCACGGCCTACGGGTACTGGAACTCGGACAAGCTCGCCATCCGCGCGATGCAGGCCTACCCGGTGACGGAGGCCCAGCAGCCGCAGATGTACCGGATCGTCCGGGAACTCTCGATCTCCGCCCAGAAGCCCATGCCGCGCCTGTACGTCTCTCCGACGATGGCGCCCAACGCGTTCGCGACGGGGCGCAACCCGGAGAACGCGGCGGTCTGCTGCACGGAGGGCATCCTCCAGCTTCTGGACGAGCGCGAGCTGCGCGGGGTGCTCGGCCACGAGCTCATGCACGTCTACAACCGCGACATCCTCACCTCGTCCGTAGCGGCGGCCGTGGCCGGCGTCGTGACGTCGGTCGCCCAGTTCATGCTGTTCTTCGGCGGCGGGGATCGCCGCAACGCGAACCCGATCGCCATGATCGCCATGGCCCTGCTGGCACCGCTGGCCGCTTCGCTGATTCAGATGGCCGTCAGCCGGACCCGCGAGTACGACGCCGACGAGGACGGCGCGCAGTTGACGGGAGATCCGCTCGCGCTCGCGTCCGCCCTGCGCAAGCTGGAGATGGGTGTGCAGCGGGCACCGCTGCCCGAGGACCAGCGGCTCGTGAACACGTCGCACCTGATGATCGCCAACCCGTTCCTGGGTGGGGCCAAGAAGCTCTTCGCAACGCACCCGCCGATGGACGACCGCATCGCCCGGCTCGAGCGGATGGCCGGACGCCCGCTCGGCTACTGATCCGCGGCCGACCGGCCCCGGTACGACGACGGCCACCTCACCTGCGTCAGGTGGGGTGGCCGTCGTCGTACCGGAGTGCGTCCGGGACTCAGCGCAGGTTCACGAACTGGAGGTCAGCGTCCTCGAAGCCCTTGAGCAGCGACATGGTCGCCTGCAGGTCGTCGCGGGACTTGGAGGAGACCCGGAGTTCGTCGCCCTGGATGGTCGACTTCACACCCTTGGGCGCCTCGTCGCGGATCAGCTTGTTGATCTTCTTGGCCACGTCCTGGGCGATGCCCTCCTTGATGGTGGCCTCCATCCGGTACTCCTTGCCGGATGCGAACGGCTCGCCGGCGTCGAGGGACTTGAGCGAGATGCCGCGCTTGACGAGCTTGGACTGGAAGACGTCGAGCACGGTCTTGACGCGCTCCTCGGTGGAAGCCTTCATCAGGATCGACTCTCCGCTGTAGTCGATCTCCGCGCCGACGCCCTTGAAGTCGTAGCGCTGTGCGATCTCCTTCTGCGCCTGGACGAGCGCGTTCGAGACCTCCTGCTTGTCGACCTTGCTGACGACGTCGAACGTAGAATCGCTAGCCATCGATGTACCTCCTGGGTTGGTGGATGTCTTTCGTCCAGCCTACCGGGAAGTGCTCGATTCGATTCTTGAGGGAAAGTTCTGTAGAGTATTTTTTCGTTCCGCAGGGAACGTTCGGCAGATTACCCGAGCGGCCAAAGGGGGCTGACTGTAAATCAGCTGGCAATGCCTACGGGGGTTCGAATCCCTCATCTGCCACCGAACGAAAAGGGTCCGAATACCTCGTCAGCGAGGGATTCGGGCCCTTTTCGCATGCCCGGGAAGCCTTCCGCTCCGGCGATCGTCGGCGTAGGCTCGCAGGACGTGAGCGGCTTTGGGGAGCTGCAGTTCTTGCCGGGCATTGCGGACGTCCGCAGCAACGCACCTTGAATCTGGTCAGCCACATCGTGAAGCGATTCGAGGAGGCGGTTCTCATGGCTGAGGACTCCGCGCAACGTCCGGAACTTCAAGGGAAACAGGCGCACCGGGGACTGACGCCTCGCAGGAGGCGCGTCCCGTTCTTGGCGGGCGCTGCCATGGTGTTCGTCGCCGTGGGTCTCGCGGGCTGCGGTGGTGCCGATCCGACGTCCGTCGATTCCGCTCCCGGCAGCCACGCGGAGGAGTCCGTGACCCTCTTCGACGAAAACGCGTCGGCCGAGGCTGCGGCCGAGGAGGAGAAGGAGGCCACCGAGTCCGACGAGCGGGCGGAGGCAGCCGCCGCAGAGGCGGAAGCGGAAGCCCAGGCGGAAGCCGAAGCGGAAGCCCAGGCGAAGAAGGAAGCAGAGGCGGAAGCCGAAGCGGAGGCCAAGGCGAAGGCGGAAAAGAAGGCGAAGGCTGAAGCCGAGGCCGAGGCCGAAGCTGAGGCCGGGACGGTCAGCCAGCGGAACGCGCTGCGGTCCGCCCAGAACTATCTCGACTTCGCGGCCTTCTCGCGCACGGGCCTGATCGAGCAACTTAAGTTCGAGGACTACTCGACCGGCGATGCGACGTGGGCCGTCGACCGGGTCGAGGTCGACTGGAACGAACAGGCTGCAGAGTCCGCTGAGAACTATCTCGACTTCATGGCGTTCTCCCGCCAGGGGCTGATCGACCAGCTGCTCTTCGAAGGCTTCACTCAGAAGCAGGCCACGTACGGGGTGGACCAGACGGGCCTCTAGGCGAGCCGGCGGCGCAGCTTCAGGCGGCGAGTTCTTCGGCCAGCTCCAGGTCCCACAGCACGAGCCAGGCTGCCGGCGAGGCTCCCGTGACGGCGTCGTAGTGAGTCCACTGCCAGGCGGTCGCACCGTTGTCCTCCGCCGGGGCCGGCGGGCACGACCCGGGGCTCAGCCAGCGGCCGGAGACCCAGATCGCGTGCACGGGCCCCAGTTCCGTGTCGGCGGCGTCGCTCGAGTTTCGTCGGCGCGGCGGCCGGATCTTCTCCTGGATGCGCCCGGCCGCACCGAACGCGTACAGCTCCTGACGGGCGACAAGCGGACCCGGCGCGAAGCTGCGCCGGTAGTCGTCGGCGAGGTCGGCGCAATGCTCGACGGCCGCGGGCAGGTCGTGGTCTTCGATGATCATCAACAGCGAACACTGCGTCAAGGTTCCTCCTTGGTCGGTCCGGGCTGGCCGGCTCGTTTCCGAGGACGTTAGGCCCACAACGGCGCTGCAGGAACCGGCGCGAGGCGATCTGTGGACAAACGGCGCGCTCCGCATTGGTTGTCCACACCGCGTTCGCGGGACGAGCACTCGGCGGCGGGCACGGCTACGGTAGGGACATGGCTACCGTAGATATCACCGAAGCAGACTTCCCGCAGACGCTCGAGGACAACGAGATCGTCCTCGTCGACTTCTGGGCCGAATGGTGCGGCCCGTGCAAGCAGTTCGCGCCCGTGTACGAGAAGGTCTCCGAGGAGAACCCCGACATCACGTTTGCGAAGGTCGACACCGAAGCCGAGCGCTCGCTGGCTGCCGCGGCCGGTATCAGTTCGATCCCGACCCTCATGGCTTTCCGGCAGAAGGTGCTCGTGTACGCGCAGCCGGGCGCCGTCGGTGCCCCGCAGCTGACCGAGCTCGTCGAGGCCGTCAAGGCGCTCGACATAGACGAAGTGCACGCGAAGGTCGCAGCGCAGGAGGCCGAACCGGAGCAGCAGGGCCAGTAGCCCCGGCTGCGATCCTAGATCCGACGGTAGTCGCGCGGGGCCAGCCGCGGCCCGCGCGCCTGCTTGCGGAACCCCGAGGCGGCGAGTAGGCGCACGACCCGCTGCCGGTGGCCGTGCCACGGGCGCAGGAGGTCGAGCATGCCGGCGTCGTCGGTCCGCTTTCCCGTTAGCGCCTCGCCCACGAATCCGGCCAAGTGGTAGTCGCCGACTGACACCGAGTCGGGGTCGCCGTGGCTGCGCTGGAGTACCTCTGCGGCAGTCCAGGGTCCGATGCCCGGCAGCGACTGGAGCGCGACGCCTGGCCGCGCCTCCAGTTTCTGCTCCGCGAGCCGGGCCAGGCCCGGCGCCGATTCGGCGGCCCGCAGTAGGGTCCGGCTCCGGGCGGAGTCGACGCGCGCCGCGTGCCAGTCCCATGAGGGGATCCGTCGCAGCTGGTGCGGCGTCGGCGGCAGGCGCATGCCCTCCGGCAGCACCGAATCGCCGCCGTGCGCCACCGCCGGAGACGGCGGTTCGTCCCCGAAACGGCCGGCGATGTACCGCCACGCGAAGAGGGCTTCGATCGTGGTGACCTTCTGTTCGAGGACGGCCGGCATGAGCGCGTCGAAGACACGCCCCGTCGCCGGCAGCCGCAGGCCTGGGTGATCCCTCCGGGCCCGCCGCACGCGCGGCGGCAGGGAGGCAGCGAAGTCCGCCGCGTCGAACTCCGCCCAATCGTCGTCGCCGCCCGCGAGCCGAACGACGGCGTCCGCGAACCCCGCGTGCTGCGCGCCTTCGCCCCAGGCCCGCCACCGCAGCACCGCGGGCACCGGTTCCGTGGTGGAGCCGCGCGCGCTGGCGAGGTCCAGGCGCAGGGTGACCGGGCCGCCGTCGTGCCGGAAGCAGAGCCAGGCCGCGGGCCCGGCGACGCGGATCGTGGGGTCGTGCGTGCCGCGCTGGACGACGCCGAGCGTCTGCGGCAGCGAATACGGGCCCTGCGGACGCCATTCGCCCTCGGCCGCGGGCGCGCGCAGGGATCCGGTCATGCCCACCATGATGCCCCCGCCCGACGCATTCCGCTCGGCCTGCCCGCCAGTGCGGGGCCGCCAGCATGAACTCAGGTTAACAATCCTTAATGAACCGTCACGTTACGCCGGTAGAGTCGAAGGCATGAAATACGCGAACACCGTCCTGGACCTGATCGGCAACACCCCGCTGGTCAAGCTCAACCGGGTCACCGAAGGCATCGAGGCCACGATTCTGGTCAAACTCGAGTACCTGAACCCCGGCGGTTCCATCAAGGACCGCATCTCGCTGCGGATGATCGAGGACGCCGAGAAGGCCGGGAATCTCGCGCCCGGCGGGACCGTCGTGGAGCCGACGTCCGGCAACACCGGCGTGGGTCTGGCTATGGTCGCGCAGCAGAAGGGGTACCGGACGGTCTTCGTCACGCCCGACAAGGTCGGCGAGGAGAAACGCGACGTGTTGCGCGCGTACGGCGCCGAAGTGGTGGTCACGGCCTCGTCCGTTCCCCCCGAATCTCCCGAGTCATATTACGGAGTCTCCGACCGACTGGCCCGCGAAATCCCCGGCGCCTACAAGCCGGACCAGTTCTCCAACCCCGCCGCGCCCGCGAGCCACTACGCCTCGACGGGGCCGGAGATCTGGCGCGACACCGACGGCCGCGTCACGCACGCCGTCATCGGCGCCGGCACCGGGGGCACCATCACCGGCACCGGGCGCTACCTCAAGGAGATCTCCGCCGACCGCGCGTCCGGGCCCGTGCGGATCATCGGCGTCGACCCGGACGGCTCCGTCTACTCCGGCGGCTCCGGCCGGCCCTTCTTCGTCGAGGGCGTCGGCGAGGACATGTGGCCGGCCAACTACGACCCGGCCGTCGCTGACGAGGTCCTCTCGGTCAGCGACGCAGAGTCGTTCGCGATGACGCGCCGCCTCGCCCGCGAGGAGGGACTGCTCGTCGGCGGCTCCTCCGGCATGGCCGTCGCCGCCGCCCTGCGCGCGGCCGAGCACCTCACGGCCGACGACGTCGTCGTCGTGATCCTGCCCGACGGCGGCCGCGGCTACCTCGCCAAGATCTTCAACGACGGGTGGATGACCCGGCATGGCTTCCTGCCGGAGGAGGCGCACGACGGCGGCCCCCGGGTCGCCGACCTGCTCGCCTCCGCGGCCGGCGGCCGGCGCGAGCTCGCGCACGTGGGGGCCGACGCGACCGTGGGCGGGGCGCTCTCCTTCCTCCGGTCGACCGGGCTGCCGGCGCTGCCCGTGCTCTCCGCCGTGCCCGAGAGTCCCGAATCCTCAGTGCGGCTGGGCGAAGTCCTCGGGTTCGTGACCGACCACGGGTTGTCGGAGGTCGTGCTCTCGGGGGCCGCCGGGCTCGAGGCCCCCGTGCGCGAGCACCTCGAGCCGCTCCCGGCGATGCTCGGGGCCCGGCAGGGAATCGACGCGGCCCGCGCGGCGTTGACAACAGAACCGGCCGTCGTCGTCACGCAGGACGGGGACGTGGTCGGCGTGCTCACGCGGGCCGACCTCGTCGACGCCGCGACCCGCACCTCCTGATCCCCGAACACGACGCACGCAAAGGACTTCGATGAGCACCGAGAACACCTCCGGATTCAACACGCGCGCCATCCACGCCGGCCAGGCCTTCGAGCCGCACACCGGCGCCGTCGTGCCGCCCGTGCACTTCTCGACGACGTACGCCCAAGACGGCATCGGCGGGCTGCGCAACGGCTACGAGTACGGCCGCGGCACCAACCCGACCCGCGACTCGCTGCAGGAGCAGCTGGCCGCCCTCGAATCCGGCCGACACGGCCTGACGTTCGGCTCCGGGCTCGCCGCCGAGGACGCGATCATCCGCGCGGTCCTGCGCCCGGGCGATCACATCGTGCTCGGCAACGACGCCTACGGCGGCACCTACCGGCTGATCAGCCGCGTCTTCGGGGACTGGGGCATCACCCACACGGCCGTCGACATGGGGGACGCGGAGGCCGTCAGGGGCGCAGTGGCCGCGCACGGCGCGAAGCTCGTCTGGCTCGAAACGCCGTCGAACCCCATGATGAAGATCGCCGACGTCGCCGCGATCGCCGAGATCAGCCACGCGGCGGGCGCGCTGCTCGTCGTGGACAACACGTTCGCCTCGCCCTACCTCCAGCAGCCGCTGACGATGGGTGCGGACGTCGTGGTGCACTCGACCACCAAGTACATCGGCGGGCATTCCGACGTCGTGGGCGGCGCCGTCGTCACCTCCGACGATGAGCTGGCCGAGAAGATCGGCTTCATGCAGTTCGCCGTCGGCGGCGTGAACGGGCCGATGGACGCCTTCCTGACGACCCGCGGCCTCAAGACGCTCGGCGTGCGCATGGACCGCCACTCCGACAACGCGGAGAAGGTCGCGGCGTGGCTGCTGGGCCGGCCCGAGGTGGAGAAGGTCCTCTACCCGGGGCTCGAGGAGCACCCGGGCCACGAGCTCGCCAAGCGGCAGATGAAGCGGTTCGGGGGCATGGTCTCCGTCCAGTTCGTCGGCGGCCCTGCGGCCGCGCGCACCGTGGCTGAGGCGACGCGTGTCTTCACCCTGGCCGAGTCGCTCGGCGGCATCGAGTCGCTCATGAACTATCCCTCGGAGATGACGCACGCGTCCGTGAAGGGCACCGAGCTCGCCGTGCCGGAGAATCTGCTGCGCCTGTCCGTCGGCATCGAGGACGCCGAGGACCTGATCGCCGACCTCGAGCAGGCCTTCGCAAAACTGGCGTAGTCCGCGCCTGTGACCAGATTGCAGTTCAAGCGCGTCGTGCGTCGTCAGGTCACCGGACGGCCAGATGCGGGCGAGCCTGCGCGGCCACGTCTGCGGTGCTTCCCTGGATGGGCTGGGACCCTGCTGTGGTGGCCGCACCCCGTCGACTACGTCGACACTGCACTGCCAGCTGAGCTCATTGTCGAGTTGATGGACTGGGAGGCGCGCTGGGAAGGCCGTGCGAGCGCAGAGATGGACGGTCTGCGCGCACATGACCCAGTCGCGGAGGCTGATGAGCAGCGCCTGCTGATTGGCCTGTCGCTTCGCGTCGCGGAGCATCTCGGGTCGGGCTACAGCGTTGAGGTGGACGCTCCGCGGCGGCCGGGCCGCGCTATTCTGCGCCGCCGTAAAGTCCTCCTAGTCGCTGATGGGCCGGGGACGCCCGCCGTCGTCGCCGCCTTCGAGGCGCTGGAAGCCGAGGCGGCGGATGACCTGTATCCCCGGTGGCGCCCCGGTGTCGGGTCGAAGTCCCGGCTGTACGCCTACGCGCCGCTCTCCGGAGAAACGTTCGACCCCTCCGGCGGCCGTCGTCGTCGCCAGCGCGACGACGCCCCGTGAGGAATCGTCCGATCAGCCCGCGCTGAACGACGTCGTCTCACGGGGCGTTCCGCTGGTGGCGGCGCGAGACGCCTAAGCGGCGGAGCGGGCGAGTACCCGCGGGGCGCGCGCCGCGTCGTCGTACTGCATGACGGTCTTGCCGCCGATGAACACGCGCGTGGCGCGCTGCATGACATCGAGCGGGTCCCCGGACCAGAGCACCAGGTCCGCGTCCTTGCCCACCTCGATCGAACCGATCCTCTCGGCCAGGCCGAGTACGCGGGCGGGGTTGATGGTGAGTGCGCGCAGCGCCGTCACCGGGTCCAGCCCCTCCTTCACGGACAGCGTCGCCTGGTGGACCAGGAAGTCGATCGGCACCACCGGGTGGTCGGTGATGATCGAGATCTCGACGCCCGCGGCCGCCAGTTTCCCCGGGTTTGCGAGCGAACGCGCCCGCAGCTCGACCTTGGACTTCGTCGTGAACAGGGGCCCGATGAGCACCGGCGTGCCGCGCTCGGCGAGCACGTCGGCGAGGACGTGGGCCTCGGTGCCGTGGTCCAGCACCAGGTCGTAGCCGAACTCGTCGGCGATGCGAAGCGCCGTCGCGATATCGTCCGCGCGGTGCGCATGCTGGCGCCAGGGGATCTCGCGGCGCAGGACCATCGCCAGGGCCTCGAGCTTGGGGTCGCGCTCGCCGGCCCCGTCGCTCTCCTGCTTGGTGAGGTAGTTCTGCGCCTCGATGAACGCCTGGCGGATGACCATCGCGGTCCCGAGCCGGGTCGAGGGGGTCTGCTTCTTCTCGCCGTAGATCCGCTTGGGGTTCTCGCCGAGGGCCGACTTCAGCCCGCTGGGGGAGCGCAGGACCATCTCATCGATCCGGCGCCCGTGGGTGTGCATTGCGACGGCCAGGCCGCCGATGGGGTTCCCCGATCCCGGGTTCACGTTCACGGTGGTCACGCCTCCGGCGAGGGCGTCGTCGAAGCCGGGGTCGAAGGGGTCGACGGCGTCGATCGCCCGCACGGCAGCGGTCACCGGATCGGTCGCCTCGTTGACGTCGGCGGTGGAGCCGACCTCGCCCTCGGGGTGCATGCCGAGGTGCACGTGGGCGTCGATGAGGCCGGGCAGCAGCCATTGGCCGGCGGCGTCGATGACTTCGCCGACGGGTTCGATATCGGGGCCGGCCGCGGTGATCTTGCCGTCCTCGACCACGACGGTCCCGTCGAACGGGGCGCCCTCGATCGGGAGGACGTGGGCGTTGACGATGGAGAAGGAGCTCATTCAGCAGTCCTTTCAGATTGGTGTGATCCCGACCCTACTCGTCCCACCGGCCCGCGTCAGCAGCGGGCGGTTACGGCTTCATGCGTTTGCGGGCCAAGCGGGCGGCCTTGGCCTGGGGCTTGAAGTACCGCTGTGACGCCGGCAGCCACAGCAGCACGACGCCGATCAGGAGTCCCAGTGCGGGCAGCATCAGGCGCGGCCCGCGCAGCAGCAGCGGCAGGCCGCCGATCAGCCCGAAGGTCGTCAGCAGCGCGCGCCCGGCAAGATGACCGAGCCACAGCCGGCCGGTGCCCCAGCCGATCATGAGGGTCAGCGCGGCGAGCAGGATGCCGATCATGAGCAGTCCGACGCGGTCCCCGCCGCCGGGGACGAGTCCGAAGTTGCCGAACGCCGCGATCGAGAAGCCGAGCACGATCACTGTCATCGCACCCCACCACCAGACCGCGGCCTTGACGGTGCCCGGAAGCGAAGCCCACGCCCCGAACCGGCGACCGGGGGTGCCGGAGCCGTCGGAGGTGGTCGGCGGGGTCGTCTCGCGCTTCTTGTTCACGATTCGAGCCTACCGCCGAAGCCGCGCCGCGTTTGGGTAGCCTGTCGGTATGACGGATTCGAGCACGGGCACGGCAACCTCCAGCACGACGACGGCGGCCGGCGCCGCTGCGGCCGGCGCCGCTGCGGGCGCACCACTCGCGGTGGGTCGCCTCAACGCCGTGTGCCGCGTGCACCAGCTGGAGCCGGACGCCGGCTCGGTAGGCGTCACGGCGATCGACAAGCGGCCCGTTGCCTCCGCCGTGAAGGTGAACCGGCTCGGTGTCTACGCTGACGTGCAGGCCGACCGCGAGCACCACGGCGGCGAGGAGCAGGCCGTCTACGCGTATGCGCAGGAGGAGGCCGACGCCTGGGGCGAGCGCCTCGGCCGCGAGATCCCGGCCGGACTGTTCGGCGAGAACCTGCGCGTCAGCGGTCTGGCCGTCACCGACGCGGTGATCGGCGAGCGGTGGGTCGTCGGGGAGGCCGAATTCGAGGTCACGATCCCGCGGACGCCGTGCGCCACCTTCGCCCGCCGCATGGGGGAGGAACGCTGGGTGCGCCGCTTCACCGAGCAGGCGGACACCGGCTGCTACCTACGCGTGGTGCGCAAGGGCCGGATCGCGGCGGGTGACGCGGTCGCCGTCATGCATCGTCCGCGCCACGGGGTCACGGTGCGCGAGCTCTTCGTCGGTCCGACGCCCGCCCAGGCCGCGGCCCTGCGCGATGGCCAGCAGGCCGGGGAGTGGGAGCTGACAGCCAAGGTCGTCCGCGAGATCGAGCGCGTGCTCGCGCGCTAAGGGCGCACTGCGCACGGCGAGCCGGCCCTGTGCCCAAGCGCACAACCCCCGTCGCCCCACGACTGCCGCGGACGGGCTACAATGGAGTGTTCACTGATTCCGGTTTCCCTCGCATCCTGCCCAATTTTTGAGGCAAGAGCCTTTCCGTGTCGTGTGTGTTATCCGCTCGCTGCCTGAGTTGAATCTCGAGTGTTGCAGCCTCGCGGGACAGTGCCATAGGGGAGTCGCCGGGCCGAAGTGATCGAGTCCGAATGTGCCGCGGTGCATCACTGCCGGGACCGCCCAACGGGGCCGTCCGGTTGCACCGCCTCCCCTAATGAACGAGGTTTTACTCAGTGTCTTCTGAGCAGCAGTCTTCCGACGTGCCCAACAACTCCACCAACAACGACGCGACCGACGAAGAGAACACCGTCACGTTCGCCGAACTCGGCATTGACGGCCGTGTCCTCGCCGCGCTGAGCGACGTCGGCTACGAGAAGCCGTCGCCGATCCAGGCCGCCACCATCCCGCTCCTCCTCGCAGGCAACGACGTCGTCGGCGTCGCCCAGACGGGCACCGGCAAGACCGCCGCGTTCGCCGTCCCCGCCCTGTCGCGGATGGCGGAGCTGGCCGATCTCAACGGCCCGACCCGCAACACCCAGGTCCTGGTCCTCGCTCCGACTCGCGAGCTCGCGCTCCAGGTCGCCGAGGCATTCAGCTCCTACACCAAGCACATGGAGGACGTCACCGTCCTGCCGGTCTACGGCGGCTCGCCGTACGGCCCGCAGCTGAACGGCCTCCGCCGCGGCGCACAGGTCGTCGTCGGCACCCCGGGTCGCGTCATCGACCACATCAACAAGGGCTCCCTCGACCTCTCCGACCTGCAGTACGTCGTCCTCGACGAGGCCGACGAGATGCTGCGCATGGGCTTCGCCGAAGAGGTCGACAAGATCCTCGAGGCCACCCCGGAGAACAAGCAGGTCGTGCTGTTCTCGGCCACGATGCCGGGCTCGATCCGCCGCATCTCCAAGCAGTACCTGCGCAACCCGCAGGAAGTGACCGTCAAGTCGAGCACTTCGACCGGCAAGAACATCCGCCAGCGCTACGCGCAGGTCATGGGCCCGCACAAGCTCGACGCCATGACCCGCATCCTCGAGTCGGAGGAGCACGACGGCGTCATCACCTTCGTGCGCACCAAGATGGCTACGGAGGACCTCGCCGACAAGCTCAAGGCCCGCGGTTTCACCGCGGCCGCGATCAACGGCGACATCCCGCAGCAGCAGCGCGAGCGCACCGTCGAGAACCTGCGCGGCGGCAAGATCGACATCCTGGTCGCCACCGACGTCGCGGCCCGCGGCCTCGACGTCGAGCGCATCAGCCACGTCATCAACTACGACATCCCGCACGACACCGAGTCGTACGTGCACCGCATCGGCCGCACCGGCCGCGCTGGCCGCACCGGTGACGCGATCCTCTTCATGACCCCGCGCGAGAAGTACCTGCTGCGGGCCATCGAGAAGGCGACCCGCCAGCCGGTCGAGCTCATGCAGCTGCCGAGCGTCGACATCGTCAACGACAAGCGCCTCGACAAGTTCGCGCAGCGCATCACGGCCACGCGCGAGTCGGAGGACCTGAGCGTCTTCCGCAACCTCGTCGAGAAGTACGTCGAGGACAACGACGTGACCGCCGTCGAGGCCGCCGCCGCACTGGCGCACATGGCCCAGGGCGGCCGCCCGCTGCTCATGGAGGAGCTGCCGACCCCGCCGGCGAAGCAGGTCCGCATGTCCAAGGGCGCCAAGGACGGCTTCGGCTCCCGCGGCCCGACACGTGCGCTCACCGAGGGCAACGCGACGTACCGCATCGCCGTCGGCCGTCGCCAGCGCGTCATGCCGGGCTCGATCGTCGGCGCCTTGGCGAACGAGGGCGGCTTCACGGCCACCGAGATCGGCGGCATCGACATCCGCAGCGATCACTCGCTCGTCGAGCTGCCGGCCGACCTGTCCAAGGATCAGTGGCGCGCTCTCTCGCGCACCCGCATCGGCGGCGAGCTGATCCAGCTCGAGCTCGACTCCGGCCGCAAGCCCCGCCGCGAAGGCGAAGGCGGCGGTGGCGGTGGCGGCGGCTACAAGGGCAAGTCGGGCGGCTTCCGCAAGGACGGCCCCCGCAAGACCGGCGGCTTCCGCAAGGATCACGGCGCCGGCGCCGGTTCGCGCAAGCCGCGCACCGGACGCAACTTCGAGGACCGCAGCAACTAGTCCTCCCACGGCGGATCCCCGCCGGCAGGCGCCCACGCACCAGCGTGGGCGCCTGCGCCATTTAACGACCATGGTGCACAATGACTGCATGAGCCGCACTGAATCGGAATCCGCCGGCCACGCCGCCGACACGCACGACACGATCCGCGTCCGCGGCGCCCGCGAGAACAACCTGCGTGGCGTCGACCTGGACGTCCCGAAGCGTCGGCTGACGGTCTTCACGGGAGTCTCCGGATCCGGCAAGTCCTCCCTGGTCTTCTCGACCATCGCCGCCGAGTCCCAGCGCATGATCAACGAAACCTACAGTGCGTTCGTTCAGGGATTCATGCCGTCCGTGCCCCGCCCGGACGTCGAGCTCCTCGAGGGGCTGACGACGGCGATCACGGTCGGCCAGGAGCGACTCGGCGCCAACCCCCGCTCGACGGTCGGGACGGTGACGGACGCGGACGCGATGCTGCGCATCCTGTTCAGCCGGCTGGGGGACCCGCACATCGGCGGCCCCACCGCCTTCTCGTTCAACATCCCGACGCAGAAGGCCAGCGGCGTGATGACCAGCGCCAAGGGCGAGAAGAAGATCGTCAAGGACGCTGTCTATCTGGGCGGCATGTGCCCGGAGTGCGAGGGCCGCGGGACTGTCTCGGACGTCGACCTGGCCGCCGTCGTCGACGAGTCCAAATCGCTCCTCGACGGCGCCATCAAGGTCCCGGGCTACACCCCCGACGGCTGGATGGTGAAGGGCTTCGCCGAGTCCGGGTTCTTCCCGGCGGATCAGCCGGTCTCGACGTTCACGGAGCAGCAGCGCCAGGACTTCCTCTACAAAGAGGCCACCAAGATCCGCGCGCTGGACATGAACATGACGTACGAGGGCTTGATCCCCAAGATCACCAAGTCCATGCTCTCCAAGGATGTGGACTCACTGCAGCCGCACATCCGCGCCTTCGTGGAGCGCGTCGCAGCCTTCACCTCCTGCCCGGCGTGCGACGGGACGCGGCTGACGGAGGCGGCGCGGAGCAGCCTGATCGACGGCGTCTCGATCGCCGATGCCAGCCGGATGCAGGTCTCCGACCTCGCCGGCTGGGTGCGCGGGCTCGACCTGCCCGCGGCCGGGCCCCTGCTGACGAGGCTCGGCGACATGCTGGACTCGTTCGTGACCCTGGGCCTCGGATACCTGAGCCTGAACCGGCCCTCGGGCACGCTCTCCGGGGGCGAGGCGCAGCGCATCAAGATGCTCCGCCACCTCGGATCCCCGCTGACGGACGTCACCTACGTCTTCGACGAGCCGACGACGGGCCTGCACCCGCACGACATCGAGCGGATGAACTCCCTGCTGCGCCGCCTGCGGGACAAGGGCAACACCGTCATGGTCGTCGAACACAAGCCGGAGGTGATCGCGATCGCCGACCACCTCGTGGATCTCGGGCCGGGCGCGGGAAGCCACGGCGGCGAGATCTGCTTCGAGGGCGACCTGGCCGGGCTCAAGGCCAGCGGAACGGTGACCGGGCAGCACCTGGACTACCGGGTCCGGCTCAAGGACACCGTCCGCGAGCCCGCCGGCAGCCTCCAGATCCGCGGCGCCACCGCCAACAACCTGCGCGATGTCGACGTGGACGTCCCGCGCGGCGTCCTCACGGTGGTGACCGGCGTCGCCGGATCCGGCAAGAGCTCACTGATCCACCAGTACGTCTCCCCGCTCGAGGGGGTGGTCGCGATCGACCAGACCGCCATCAAGGGATCCCGCCGCTCCAACCCGGCCACCTACACAGGGCTGCTCGAGCCGATCCGGAAGGCTTTCGCCAAGGCCAACGGCGTCAAGCCCGCACTGTTCAGCGCGAACTCTGCCGGCGCCTGCCCGAGCTGCAAAGGCGCCGGCGTGATCGTCACCGAGCTCGGCTTCATGGACACGGTCGAGACCCCGTGCGAGGACTGCGGCGGCAAGCGTTTCATGGCGGAGGTGCTGCAGTACACGCTCGGCGGCAAGGACATCACCGAGGTCCTGGACCTGCCCGTGGACCAGGCGCGCGACTTCTTCACCTCGCTCGACGCCAAACTCCCGGCGGCCGCGAAGATCCTGGGCCGCCTGCACGATGTCGGGCTCGGTTACCTCAAGCTCGGGCAGCCGCTGTCCACGCTCTCCGGCGGCGAGCGCCAGCGCATCCGGCTGGCCAACCAGATGGGGGAGAACGGCGACGTCTACGTCCTCGACGAGCCCACCACCGGCCTGCACCTCGCGGACGTCGAGAACCTGCTGGGGCTGCTGGACCGGCTCGTGGACGCCGGACGGACCGTGATCGTGATCGAGCACCATCAGGCCGTCATGGCGCATGCCGACTGGGTGATCGACCTCGGCCCCGGCGCCGGGCACGACGGCGGCACGGTCGTCTTCGAGGGCACACCCGCCGACCTCGTCCGCCACGAATCGTCGCTCACGGGCCGCCACCTCGCCGAATACGTCGCCGGCTAGGGACGAACCGCACGCACGCGGCTGGCTGGCGGCTGGATGAGAGCCTTCTCATTCCGACCTCATGCTCCGCTCATCGAGGACCTGCACCATGGACCCCGGGGGAGGAAGAGGGGAGCAAACCATGGCCGCACCGGATCAGAGACCCGGCCTCAGGGTCGTCTTGTACTCGCACGATTCCGTCGGGCTCGGTCACACGAGGCGCAACCTCGCGATCGCCCACGCGCTTTCACGCGAACTGCCAGCCGTCACCGGGCATCGCGTGTCCGGCCTGCTGATCACGGGCGAACGGTCGGCGACGGGGTATCCGTGCCCCGCCGGCTGGGACTGGGTCGTGATGCCAGGCATCTCGAAGGACCCGGGCGGATACTCCCCGCGCACCCTGGACGTCGGCATGCCCCGGCTCATGGACGTGCGCTCCTCCGTCATCGACGGCGTGCTGCAGGCGTTCCGCCCGCACCTCGTGATCATCGACCGGCACGCGTTCGGGGTCGACGGCGAACTCGCCGGTCCGCTCGAACGCCTACGGCGCGACCGCCCCTCGTGCCGGCTCGTGCTGGGCCTGCGCGATGTCCTGGACGCGCCGGAGGTCGCGCAGCGCGAGTGGGGAGCCCTCGGCGTCGATCGGGTGGCGCGCCGCTTCGACGAGCTCTGGGTCTACGGCGACCCGGCGGTGCACGACCCCCTCGAAACCGGTGAACTTCCCCTCGAACTGGCCGATCGCGTCCGCTACACGGGCTTCCTCGCCCACGGCCGAGGCCCGGACCCGGCGGCGTCGTCGCCTCCGGCGTTCCTTGACCAGCCCTACGTCCTGACGATGGCCGGGGGCGGCGCGGACGGGTTCGCGCTCACCGCTGCGGCCGCCCGGGCCCCGGTCCCGGCGGGGCACCGGCACCTGATCGTCACCGGCCCGCAGATGCCCGCCGACCAGCGCGCCGACGTCCGGGCGCTCGCCGGCGCCGACGCCGAGGTCCTCGCCTCCGTACCGGACGGCCTCGCCTGCCTGCGCGGGGCCGCCGCCGCCGTCGTCATGGGCGGCTACAACACCGTCTGCGAGGCGCTCAGCACGACGACACCGACCCTCGTGGTTCCCCGCGAATCGCCCCGCGCCGAGCAGCTCATCCGGGCGTCGTCCCTGCACGCCCGCGGCGCCGTCGACCTGCTGCGCCAAAGCGAGGCCGGCCCCGCCGCTATCGGCGAGTGGCTGCGGAACGCCGTCGTCTCCGGGACGGGCTCGGCACGCACCCGCGCCGGCCGCCGGGGGCTCGACACGACCGGCCTGGACCGCGTCGTCGATTTCGCACGCCGACTCGCCACGAACGACAACCGTCAGGAGCTCAACCGTGTCATCGCCTGAGACAACTTCCACGCGCCGGACCGGGTACGTCGTCAAGGTCTACCCCCGGTTCTCCGAAACGTTCATCGTCACGGAGATCCTGGCCCGCGAGGCCGCCGGGGAGCAGCTGCGCATCTTCGCTCTGCGCCACACGACCGACACCCGATTCCATCCGGAGCTCGCCCGGGTGAAAGCACCCGTCGAGTTCGTGCCGCGCGCCGTGAAGGCCACCGAGGCGTGGCAGCAGATCGCGGAGGCGACGGCGACGATCGACGGTTTCGCCGAGCGCTTCGCCCGCCTGCTGCCCGAGCTTGCCACGCACGACGCCGGGGAGGTCCAGCAGGCGGTCGCGCTTGCCGTGATGGCCCGCCGGGCGTCCCTGACCCACCTGCACGCCCACTTCGGATCGATGTCCGGGCGCGTGAGCGAGATCGCCGCCGAGCTGGCCGGCATCACGTTCTCGGTCACGACGCACGCCAAGGACCTTTTCCACGAATCCGTCGATGCCGCCCGGCTCGAGCGGATGCTCGAACGCGCCCACCACATGGTCACCATCAGCCGCTTCAACCTGGACCACCTGCGCGCGACTTATCCGCACCTGGCGCACAAAGTCCACCTCCTCTACAACGGGCTGGAGTTGAGCCGCTTCCCCTACCGCGATCCGGCGGCCCCGGACGGCGTGCTGCGCGTCGCCGCCGTCGGGCGCCTGGTCGAGAAGAAGGGCTTCGCGCACCTGATCCGCGTCGCCGCCCGGCTACAGGGTGAGGGTCTGCGGATTCGGGTGCGCCTGGCCGGAGACGGCGAGCTCGCCGAAGAACTCGCCGCCCTCGTTGAGGACACGGCCGCTCCCGTGGAGCTGATGGGCGCGCGCACCCAGGACGAGGTGCGCGCGCTGCTCGACTGGGCCGACGTCTTCGCCGCTCCGTGCGTCGTGGGAGCCGACGGCAACGCCGACGGGCTGCCGACAGTGCTGCTGGAGGCCATGGCCATGGGTGTGCCGTGCGTGGCCACGGCGGTGACCGGCATCCCGGAGGCGATCTCCGACGGCGAGACGGGGCTGCTGCTCGCCCCCGGCGACGACGAGGCCCTCGCCGCCGCCCTGCGCTCCCTCGCCACGGACGCCGACCGGGTGGCGCTCGCCCGGTCCGCGCGGCGATTGATCGAGTCCCGGTTCGATTCCTCCCGCCAGGGCCGCGCGCTGGCCGGGCTCGAAGATCATCCGGCGCCCCGTGCTGCCGATGTGGACACCGCAGCCGTGGACTCCGCCGAGGAGACGGCCTCCGGCGCGCCGGCTGCCGGCGAACGGGCCCCGTCGCTCCGCCAAGACCTTGCCGGGCGGCGGGTCGCGTACGTCTGCGTCGATCCGGGCGTCCCGGTGTTCGGTTCGAAGGGCGCTTCCGTGCACGTGCAGGAGATCGTGCGCGCCTTTCGCCGCCGCGGCGCCGACGTTCGCATCTACTGCACCCGGACGTCGGGTGACCGGCGGCCTGGTGCAGCCGCGCCGCCGGACCTGGCGGACGTTCCCGTGACGGAGGCCGCCGTCGGCCGGGTCGCGGACACGGGGGAGCGCGAGCTCGCCCAGGGCGAGGCCGGCGCCGAGCTGGCCGCGGCGATCCGCCGGGACGGGGCGGACCTCGTCTACGAGCGCTACAGCCTCTTCAGCACGGTGCTCGCCACGCTCGCGGGGGACGGGGTGCCTGGCATTCTCGAGGTCAACGCTCCGCTGATCGACGAGCAGCGCACCCACCGCGAGCTCGAGCACGAGTCCCTGGCCCGCGAGGTCCTCACCCGGCAGGTCCGCGCCGCCCGCCGCACCGCGTGCGTCTCGGCCCCCGTCGCCGCATGGGTGCGGGAGAACGCGCCGGGCGCCGGCGACGTGGAGGTCGTCGCTAACGGGGTGGACACCGGGCGAATTCGGCCGGCCTCCGGGCGGGACGGCGACGGCCCGGTCGAGGCGGTCTTCGTGGGCACTCTGAAGCCGTGGCACGGCGTCGAGACCCTGATCGACGCCGTCGCGGCTTCGGCCGGCCACTGGCGCGTCAAGATCGTCGGCGACGGACCCCTGGCCGGCGCGCTGCGAGAGAGGGCCGCCGCCCACGGCGCCGCGGCTGCCGGGCGCATCCGCTTCACGGGGATGGTGCCGCCGGCGGCCATCGGGGCGGAACTGGCCGGGGCAGGAATCGCGGTCGCCCCGTACCCGGCTGCCGGCGCCGGGGAGTCGTACTTTTCGCCGCTGAAGATCTACGAGTACATGTCGGCCGGGCTGCCGGTCGTCGGGAGCCGGGTCGGACAAGTGCCGTCGATCGTCGACGACGGCGTCACGGGCCGCCTCGTCGAGCCGTCGGACCCTGCGGCGCTCGCCGCGGCGATTGACGCGCTGGCCGCGGACCCTGCGGTGCGTACCGCGCTGGGTCGCGCCGGGCGCGCCCGGGCCGTGGCCCGACACGACTGGTCGCGCGTGCTGGAGGCGCTGCTGGCGGGGGTCGACTTCCCCCGCCGGGAACTGCCCGCCGGCGCCGCCCTACTGCAGCGGGAGGACGTATGAAAAAGAAGAAATCACCCGAGAAGCTGCGGATCGGGCCGCTGCGCCGCACGCTGGGGATCCTCCGTCCGCACCTCGGCGGCCAGCGGCTGCTCATGAGCGGTGGCGTGACGGCGCTGTTGTTCGAGGTCGCCTTCCGCGTCGCCGAACCCTGGCCGGTCAAGTTCGTGATCGACTCCGTGACGGCGAGCCTGGGCGCCCGCGTCGACGGTGCCTGGTCGGCGTCGATCGGACTCCTCGTCGCCTGCGGGGCGGCCGTGCTCGTCATCGTCACCCTGCGCGCGCTCTCCAACTATCTGGCGACCGTCGCGTTCGCTCTCGCGGGCTCCCGCGTGGCCACGAAGCTGCGCCAGCACGTCTTCGCGCACGTGCAGTCCCTGCCGCGGGTGTATCACTCCCGCGCTCGTTCGGGGGACCTCGTCCAGCGCCTCGTCGGCGACGTCGGCAAACTGCAGGATGTCGCCGTTACTGCGGGCCTGCCGCTGCTGGCTAACACCGTCACGCTCGTCGCCATGGCGGTCGTCATGCTCTGGCTGGACCCCCTGCTGACCATCGTCGTCGTGCTGGCGACGATCGCCTACGCCATCTCCGCGACGGGCAGCTCCGCGCAGATCACGGACGCCTCGCGCAAGACCCGCAAAGGCGAGGGGCAGCTGGCGAACATCGCGGCGGAGAGCCTCGGCGCGATCGGCGTCGTCCAGGCCTACGGGCTGCAATCCGAGCTGGAGAGCCGGTTCGGGCGCAGCAACAAGAAGACGCTCAAGGACGGGGTCCTGGCCAGGCGGCTCGCCGCCGGTCTGGAACGCCGCACCGACGTCCTCGTCGGCACCGCAACGGCCATGGTCCTCTTCGCCGGCGGGTGGCGCGTGATGCAGGGCGGGATGACGCCGGGGGACCTCGTCATCTTCCTGACCTACCTGAAAACCACGATGAAGCCCCTGCGGGACATGGCCAAGTACACCGGCCGGATTGCCCGCGCGGCAGCCTCCGGGGAGCGCGTTGCCGATGTGCTCGACGTCGTTCCCGCCATCCGCGATGCCGACGGCGCACGTTCGATCGACCGGGCCGACGGCGCGATCGAGCTGCGCTCGGTCACCGCCGGCTACGACGACGGCGCGCGGGTCCTGCACGAGCTCTCGCTGAAGATCCCGGCCGGACAGCGGGTCGCGTTCGTCGGCCCCTCCGGGGCGGGAAAGTCGACGATCTCGCTGCTCGTCTCGCGGCTCATCGACCCCGAATCCGGGCAGGTGATGTTGGACGGGAACGACGTGCGCGAGCTGACGCTGGCCTCCCTCCGCGCCCAGATCGGGTTCGTGCCGCAGGAGTCCGTCCTCTTCACGGGGACCATTCGGGAGAACATCCGGTTCGGCCGGCTCGATGCGACCGACGTCGAGATCGAGGACGCGGCCCGGCGGGCGCAGGCCCACGGCTTCATCATGGGGTTCGACGACGGCTACGAGACAGAGATCGGCGAGCGGGGCGGAACGCTCTCCGGCGGACAGCGCCAGCGCATCGCGATCGCCCGGACGATGCTCCGCGGTGCGGCCGTCGTCGTGCTCGACGAAGCCACCGCCGGGCTCGATCCCGAGTCGGCGGCCGAGGTCCTGGCCGCCTTCGACGAGCTGACCGCGTCGACGACGACGATCAGCATCACCCACGACGCCGCGACGGCGCTCGCAGCCGACCGGGTGGTGTGGATCGAATCCGGCCGGATCCGGCTCGACGGGACGCCGGAGGAGCTGTTGCAGGACGAGGCCGGATTGTTCGCCACCTGGGTTCATCAGCAGTGGGACGACCCGCAGGTGCTGCTGGAGCGGGCGCGATGAGCGCGCGCCCCGCCGCTCCTCGCCTGCTGCCGGCCGCCGAGGTCCTCTTCGAAGCGGCGGACGGCGGGCACGAAGGACTGGACGCGCTGGCTGCCGCACTCGGCATCGGCTCCGGGCCCGTGCGCGCCGATCACCTGCGCTACAAACCGGACCGAACCGTGGTGGGCCGGCTCAACGCGGACGACGGCGCCCCGGTCGGCTGGGTTGCCGGCTTCGGTCCGGCGGCCGCCGACAAAGCCGCAGGGGCGTGGCGGCTCGGTGAGAAGCTGGGAATCGACCTCCCGGCGCTCGATCTCGGGGGCGGGCACCTCCTGATCGCGGGACCGGTCGGTGCCGACAAGAAGCTGCGCAGGCTCCTGCGCCGGACGCGCTCGGTGCGTGCAGACGGTTCTGTGCGCGGCGAGATCCTCAACTTCAACCCGGGACGCCGGCTCGTGGTGCGCCGGCGCGGCCCCGTGGAGGACGTCGCAATCTCCGGACCGGACGGCGACGTCGTCGTCAAGCTGTCGCACCGGGCCTACGGGCACATCGAAGATCTGACCTCCGCGCTCCGAGCGTGCGGCGTGCCAGCGCTGCAGCCGCACCCGATGGCCGGCGCCCAGGACCACGGTCTCGTGTTCGAGCACTACGGGACCGGGGACCTCTCCGCCGGCGGCACCGCAGACGAGTTCGAGCAAGCGGGCCACCTGCTGCGGCGCTGGCACGCGGCCGGGGCATCCGTCGCCGCGGTGACCGCACTGCCGCGCCTCGACGCTTCGGCGCGGTTGCGGGCGGTCGTGTCAGGGATCGAGGGGATCCTGCCGGAGGCGGCCGACCGGGCGCGCCGGGTCGCGGCCGACCTGAACGAGGCGCTCGCGGCGGCGGGAGGCGCCGACGTGCCCGTGCACGGGGACTATTCTGCCGATCAGCTGCTGCGCGGTCCGGCCGGGTTGCGCATCATCGACGCCGACCGCGCCGCCTGGGGCCCTCCCGGCTGGGACCTCGGCTGCTTCGCGGCGGCGGAGCTGCTCGCGGTCGCCGACGGCCGGCCCCGGCGGCTCGACGGGACGGAGAACATGTTGCACGGGTACGGCGGCGTCGAATCGGTGCCGGCGTTCGTCGGCGCCCACGTGCTACTGCGCGCGCTCGAGCCCTTCCGGGCCGCCGACCCGCGTTGGGCGGAGAGGGTGTCCGGCCGCCTGGCGTTGGCCGAGCGGCTGGCGGCGGCCCCCGCGGCAGGAGGCCCGGCGGCCCTGACCGACGCGATGACGGCGGCGCACGCGGGCCCGGCCCACTCGTTGCGGGGGAAGCCGTGACCGGCACTGCCGGTTCCCACCGGCAGACGCCCGTGCCGGAGTACGCCGGCGGGTTGCGCATCGGGCGCGCCTGGCCGCGCCCGGACGGGACGCAGGACGTCGAGGGGTACGACGGCGCCGGCCGCCTGCGCGCCGGGACCTGGCACGGCGCGCAGACCCGGCTCGAGCTGCTCGATTTCGGCCGGGACGCCGCGTTGCCGGGCCTGACCGACGTGCTGGTGCCCGGGGCCGAGTTGCTTGTGCACCGGGCCGGGCGCCGCGCCGTCGTGCGCTCGGGGGACCGCTACGTCAAGGTGCTGCGCCGGCGCCGCGCCGCCGGCGTCGCCGCGGCGTCGACCCGGCTGGGCGACGTCGTGCGCGCAGCCGGCGGCGCGAGCGCCACGGTGCTGGAAACCCGGAGCGAGACCGTCGTGTTCGACACCGTGCCGGGCCTGCCGCTGCGCAGCCTGGCCGCGACCGAGGACCTGAGCCGGTGGCGCGAGGCGTGGGACGCCTTCGCTGACACGTGGGCGCGCATCGCGGGTCGGACGCCCGCGGGCGGGCACGTGGGCGGGCCCGCTCTGGCGAGGCATGACGCGCAGGCCGAGGCCGACGTCGTGCTCACCTGGGCCGGCCACCTGCGCCAGCACGATCCACTCCGGCTCGGGGTCGGCGGCCTTGAACTCTTCGACCGCCGGGCGCGGCTGGTCACGCGTGAGCTGCTCGCCGGCGATGACCGCCTGGTTCTCGCCCACCGCGACCTGCACGACGAGCAGGTGCTCTACGATCCGGCGCTGGGCCGGATCGGCCTGCTGGACTTCGACACGGCGGCCCTCGCGGAGCCTGCCCTGGACCTGGGCAACTTGCTGGCGCACCTCGACCTGCGCCACGATCAGGGGCTCATCGGTGCGTCCGCCCGCGATGCGGCGCGCGAGATCCTGCTGAGGCTGGCCGGTCGCTGCGGGGTACCCCCGGCGCGGCTCGCCGCTTACGAGGCCGCCAGCCGGGTCCGGCTCATCGGCGTCTACGCGTTTCGCCCGCGGTGGCGGGGGCTCGCAAGGGACTGGCTCCGCGACGGGTGAGGCGCGAGTGACAAGCGCCTCACTCCGGATTTCGTCCAGGCCCGGGGGCGGGCCTCGGGCCGGTGGGAAAACCGGACCCGGGTGAATGCCTGCATCCCCGCGACGACGGGGATGCAGGCGATTCTCCGCGGCCGAGGAAGAGGGGAATCGCTCGATTTTGCGCGGGCCCACCTCGCTGGTAAAGTATTTCTCCGTTGCCCCCCTAGCTCAGTGGTAGAGCGCGTTCTTGGTAAGAACGAGGTCACGGGATCGATTCCCGTGGGGGGCTCTGAATGGAAGCCCGCGTCTGTGTCATGCAAACTGGCGCAGTCGCGGGCGTTTCCATTCGTGGCGGCGTAGCTCAGCTGGTTAGAGCGCACGACTCATAATCGTGAGGTCCCGGGATCGAGTCCCGGCGCCGCTACCGACGAAAGGCCCGGAATCCGCGAGGATTCCGGGCCTTCTTTCGTTCCCGCGAACAGTGGTTACGTGCAGCCATTCGTGCAGTCATCCGGGCCAAGCCGCGCCGCTCCACTGCCGTCCGCCGCGCCGGGCCCGGAGCCCCGAGGCGTCCGACCGATCGCATGATGCGATTCGGGCATGAGTGCGCAGACCCGTTGACTCGCTGCTGTGATCTGGATTACGTTCGAACCTGGAAAGCGCAATCCCACACTCATGAAAACTCGACCGCCGAGGGGCGTCCCATAAAATGAATCGATTCAAATATTCTCTGCGAGGCACGATGGCTGCCCTGGCGATCGGCTGCTTGGCTGTCGGGCCAGCGCTGCCCGCCGCCGCCGCGCCCTCGGCGGCGGAACGCATCGAGCCGCTGGCCCTCGCCGGAACCCAGCTCGAAGACCTCGACCGCGGGCTCGTCGCCGTCGCCGTGGAAGACCAGGTCTTCCTCAGCTGGCGGCTGCTCGCCTCGGAGACGCGCGGTGCGTCGGCGAACGGCATGACGGGGGCCGGCTTCGTCGTCTACCGGGACGGCGAGCCCATCGCCGCCGTCGACGACAGCACTAACTACGCCGACCCCGATGGCACCGAGGACAGCAGCTACGCGGTCGCCCCGGTCGTGAACGGCGTCGAACTGGCCCCTGGGCCCGAGACCACCGTGTGGGGCGAGGGCTTCCACGACCTTCCACTGCGCAAGCCCGCGGACGGTGTCACGCCGGCGGGCGAGGCGTTCACGTACGCGGCGAACGACGTCTCGGTCGGCGACGTCACCGGCGACGGCGCCTACGAATACGTCGTCAAGTGGGATCCGTCCAACTCCAAGGACGTCTCGCAGAAGGGCTACACGGGCAACACCTACCTCGACACCTACACCCTCGATGGCACGCTGCTGAACCGGATCGACCTGGGCGTCAACATCCGTTCCGGCGCGCACTACACCCAGTTCCTGGTCCAGGACTTCGACGGCGACGGCCGCAGCGAGATCATGGTCAAGACCGCGCCCGGCACCAGCTCCACTGAGTACGACGACGGCGTGGCCGGCACGACGTCGCACATCACCCTGCCCGCCGCGGACGTGGACGCCGGCGTCAGTCACGGCGATGACTATCGGATGAGCGCGGCGGACTACCGCGAGCACCTGATCTCCATGTTCGCCGGGTGGGACGAGCACCCCGAGGTGGCCGCCGGGAATTGGCCCGCCACGATCGAGGAGGCCCTCGGCATCGAGCCGCGCCACGACTACCCGCTGACCGCGGCCGCGGCGACGGACCTGGCGGACTACTTCATCGACGAGTACGCACCGAGCCGCAGCGACCGCAACGACCTGACGACCTTCGAGGGCTTCGTCGTCTCCGGGCCGGAGTACCTGACGGTCTTCGACGGCGAGAGCGGCGCAGAACTCGACACGGTCGACTACGACCCGGGCCGCGGGGACGACGGGCTGCTCTGGGGCGACTACGCGATGAGCCGGATCGAACCCGGCAACCGCGTCGACCGGTTCCTCGCCACCACCGCGTACCTGGACGGCGAGAAGCCGTCGGCGGTGTTCGCCCGCGGCTACTACACGCGCACCGCACTCGCCGCCTACGACTTCGACGGTCAACGGCTCACGCAGCGGTGGATCGCGGACAGCGGGCACGTGCCCATGGACAATCCCTTCGACGCGGCTCCGCACGGCGGCGACGGTTCCGACCCGGTGTTCGGCGAGATCGCCTCCCAGGGCTTCCATTCGATGATGCCGGCGGACCTCGACGGCGACGGCCGCCAGGAAATCTTCTACGGCGGGGCCGCCCTCGACGACGACGGCAGCGTCCTCTACAGCACCACGGATGTTCTGCCGGAGGGCAGCGCGGCGCCCGGCGAGACCGCCAAGCTCGGCCACGGGGACGCGATGCACGTCGGCGACCTGGATCCCGACCGCGACGGCCTCGAGGCCTGGACGGTCCATGAAGGCGGCGCATGGGCGCCGTACGGCTCGGTCATGCGCGACGCCGCGACGGGCGAGGTGCTCTTCGGTGCCTACTCCGGCCGCGACACGGGCCGCGGCATGGTCGGCGACGTCGATCCCGAGGTGCCCGGCCTCGAGGCCTGGGCCTCCATGCCGGACGGCACCGATGCCTCCGGTCTGCTCTCGGTCAAAGGCGAGCGCCTCGGCGCGGCGACCCCGGGGACGAACGCATCGATCCGCTGGGCCGCGGACGGCACCACGCAGATCGTCGGGCGCGACGGCGCCAATCAGCCGGGGATCGAGGATTGGAAGCACGGCACGCTGTTGACCGGTGAAGGGGCCCGGACCAACAACGGCACCAAGGGCAATCCGTCACTCGTCGCCGACGTCCTCGGTGACTGGCGCGAGGAACTGCTCGTGCCCACCGCCGATTCCTCCGCGCTGCGCTTCTACCTGAGCACCGAGGTCACCGGGCACAAGCTGCCGACGCTCATGCATGACCCCCAGTACCGCTCGCAGGTCTCGGCGCAGCAGACGTCGTACAACCAGCCGGCCTACCCGGGTTTCTACCTCGCCAGTGACATCGACTACGACGCCGTCCCGATTCTGACCCGTTCGGCCGTTCCGGCGGCGCCCCGCGCCCTGGACCGTCCGGGTGACGCGCGTGACGAGGTCAAGGTCAAGGCGTCCGATCCGGCCTTCACCTACTACGTCGACGGCGAAGAGGTCACCGCGCGTAACGGCAAGGCCGTGTTCGTCGGCGATGCCGTCGTCGTGGCGGTGCCGAACCCGGGCTACCGTGTCGAGGCGGGCGCGCAGACCCGCTGGGAGGTGCGTTCGGCCCGATAGTCATCCAGATGGCGCGATTCGACTGCAATTTTGGCCCAGAATGCACTTTCATGTTACCGGTCGGTGAATTGTTGCCTGTACCCCTCCCACCTGCGTGTTTGTGCTGCAACGATGAAGTATCCGCCACACCGGCGGCACTCCACCGGGCGATCTTCGCCCTTTGCGAAAGGACATGATCCATGGCTGAACTTCTGGCTCTCCTCAACGGTCTCCTCGGGACGGTTTCCGGTCTCCTCGACAGCCTGCTGGCGGCATTGCCGCTTTAGGGTGGACGCCGGCAGAGGCGCCTCGCGACCCAGGTCGCGGGGCGCCTCTGCGTCTCCCGGCGAGACGCCCAGGCCCCGGGTGCCTCGACATCATCGGCGTCCCTGACGAGTGCCTGGCGAGCAAGACCGTCAAGGTAGGCTGACTTATAAGCTTGGGGGAGTGGAAGAACTCGAGTCGGCAGAAAGGACGGCCGTGGCAGAGGCGGACCCGAATTACCAGACGCGCGCTGAGCTCCGCCGAGCCCGGCAGCGTGCCGTGGACGCGGCTGAGCAACGCGACGCGTCGCAAGAGAACACAGGACAAGGCAAGGCCACGGGGGAAACGGCAGCCGACGCTGAGAACATGACAGAGGAGCCCATCATCTCCGCAATACCCGCCCCCCGACCACAGTCCGAGCCGGCCAAGCAGTCGGCCTCGCGGCCACTTGCCGCGAAGCGCGATATCGAGGCGTTCCTGCTCGACGACCTGGCGATGCCCGAGGACGAGAAGACGGCCGCGACGGAGACGTCCCCCAACGGGGCGCGGCCGAAAGCCGCCTCCGCGAAGAGCACTCCGTTGCAGGGCGAGGCGTCGCCTGAGTCCGCCGCTCCGGCCCCGGCCGGTTCCGCCGCCGACGCCCTGCGCTCGTTCCAGTCGAGTCCGGCGAGAGCGGTCGACGACGACCGCCCCACGTTTCTGCGTGATGCCGACCACGGCGACGTCCCGGCGCAGCAGGGCTTCCGCGGCTTCCTGAACCGGATCGGCTTCTCCCTCGAACCGACCGGCGAGGAACGGCGCGACCGCCAGTGGCGCGCCCAGGTGGGCCGCCGGGTGAGCCGACCCAAGACGGTCTCCATCGTCAACGGCAAGGGCGGTGCCAACAAAACGCCGACCACCGTCCTTCTCGCCTCCGTTTTCGGACGGAATTCGAGCCAGTCGGTCCTCGCCTGGGACAACAACGGCACGCGCGGGACGCTCGGCTGGCGCACCACGGGTGACGAGCACAAGTCGCACGTCATGAACCTGCTCGACGACGCTGACGAACTTCTCGGCTCCAAGCCGACCGAGCGCAGCATCGACGGCTACGTGCACTACCAGCCGTCGGACCGCTTCAGCGTGCTGCGCACCGAGCCGACGCTCCTGGCGGCCGAGCAGTCCGTGGCCAGCGACGACTTCGATGCGCTGCACTCCGTGGTCTCGCGCTACTTCCAGATCACCTTCGTCGACTCCGGCAACGACGAGTCCGCCGAGCGCTGGCTGCGCATGATCGACCACACCGACCAGCTCGTGATCGCCTCGACCACCGTCGAGGAGCACGCGGAGGCCGGCGCACTCCTGCTGGAGGCGCTCACCAACCGCGGCGGCCGGTACGCGGAGTTGGCACGCAACGCCGTCGTCATCGTCTCCGAGCCGTCGCCGAGCCCGAAGCCCGGTCAGCTGAACCGGATCACGCGCGGGTTCGAGCACCTGGCCCGCGCGGTCGTCGCGGTCCCGTACGACGCGCACCTCGTGAAGGGGCAGATCAAGTTCGAGGCGCTGAAGCCGGCGACCAAGCACGCCTGGCTGCGTGCCGCCGCCGCGGTGTCCGACGGCATCGCCAACTAACGCGGGCGCCGCGCCGATAGACTAGGGCACATGCTTTCGATTCCCTGGGACGCGCTGTCCCCGCTCTACAAGCTCATTGTCGGCATCTCGATGGGGGTCTCGGCGATTGGCATCGTGCTGGCCATCGTCGGCGCGAACACCGGGACGATGCCGCTGCTCTACACGGCGGTCGGCATCATCATCGTCGGCGTGCTGCTGCACGTCGGCGGCCTCGTGGTGAGGGGCCGCGACGCGAGGGCGTACCGTTTGGCGCAAGAGAATTCGCCGCGCCGCTGAGCGTGGGAGATCAACCGCAAAGGAAGACCATGAGCATCAACCCCGCCCTCGCCGGGCGCGTCTATCCGGCCGGTGACCCGTACGTCGTCGGACGCGAGAAGATCCGCGAGTTCGCCGCCGCCGTCAAGGCGACGAACACCGCGCACTTCGACGTCGAAGCGGCCGGCGCGCTCGGCTACGCCGACGTCGTCGCACCGCCCACGTTCGCCGTCCTGATCGCGCAGCGGGCCGATGCCCAGCTCATTGCGGACCCGGACTCCGGCATCGACTTTTCGCGCGTCGTGCACGCCGACCAGCGTTTCACCCACCACCGCCCGATCGTCGCCGGCGACGAGCTCGTCACGGAGCTGCACGTCGACACCGTGCGCGCGATGGGCGGCGGCGCCATGATCACCACACGCGCCGAAATCTCCACCACCGGCGGCCGGCACGTGGCCACGTCCGTCTCGTCCCTGCTGGTCCGCGGAGAGGAATAACCATGAGCATCGATTTCGATTCCCTGTCCGTCGGCGACGCCATCGGCGAGACCACCGTCACCGTCAACCGCGCGGACCTGGTCCGCTACGCGGGTGCCTCGGGCGACTTCAACCCGATCCACTGGAACGAGCGCTTCGCCAGCGAGGTTGGACTGCCCGGCGTCATCGCACACGGCATGTTCACCATGGGCTCCGCTGTGCAGCTCGTGACCGACTGGGTCGGCGACCCGGGCGCCGTCGTCGACTATCAGACGCGCTTCACCAAGCCCGTCGTCGTCGAGGACGTCGCGGGAGTCTCGCCGACGGACGCTCCCGGGACCGAGGTCTCGGTCGCCGGCAAGATCGGCGCCAAGGACGACGACGCCCGCACCGTGCGCGTCGACCTCACTGTCTCCGCCGCAGGGCAGAAGGTCCTCGTCAAGTCGCAGGCCGTCGTCCGGTTCCAGCGCCCATGAGGTTGGCCGACCTGACGTCGACCGCGGTCGGCGGCGACGCCGCACACTACGTCGAGGCAACCACCGAGCGTGAACTGATCGACGCGGTGACGGCCGCCGACGACGCGGGTGAAGACCTACTGCTGGTCGCCGGGGGCTCGAACCTCGTCGTCGCCGATTCCGGATTTCACGGAACGGTGATCCGGGTCGCCACCCGCGGCAGCAGCCTCGAGGATCTGTCCTCGTGCTCCGGCGGGATGATCTCGGTCGAAGCCGGCCAGAACTGGGACGAATTCGTCGCTGAGAGTCTCGACGGCGGGTTTGTCGGTCTCGAGGCGCTCTCCGGAATCCCCGGGTCGGCCGGGGCGACCCCCGTGCAGAACGTCGGCGCCTACGGCACGGACGTCTCACACACGATCGCGCGCGTGCGCACGTGGGACCGGACGACGCGCCAGATCGTCTCCTTCGCAAACGCGGATCTCGGCTTCGGCTACCGTGACTCGATCCTTAAACAGTCCACGCGCAACGGTTCACCCCGCTACGTCGTGCTCCAGGTGGTGTTCCAGCTCAAGCAGGGCACGCTCGGCATGCCGATCGCCTACGGCGAGCTCGCCAAGGCCCTCGGGACGGAGACCGGTTCACGGGTCGCCGCCCGGCAGGTCCGCTCCGCCGTCCTGTCCCTGCGCGCCGGCAAGGGCATGGTGCTGGACGCCGACGATCGGGATACCTACTCGACGGGGTCGTTCTTCACGAACCCCGTCATCGACGAGTCGCTGGCGGCCACCCTGCCCGACGCTGCGCCGCGGTACCCGGTCGCCACGGGGTCGGGGGAGCGGGTCAAGCTTTCGGCCGCGTGGCTCATCGAGCACGCCGGTTTTGGCAAGGGGTTCGGGCTCGAGGGTATGGATGGCTACGAGCTGACCGGCGGTCGGGCGGCCTTGTCGACGAAGCACACGCTGGCGATCACTAACCGCGGGGACGCCACCGCCGCGGACGTGCTCGCGATCGCCCGGGCCGTGCGCGACGGCGTCGCCGAGAAGTATGGAATCACGCTGCACAACGAGCCGCTGCTCATCGACTGCACGCTCTAGTTCTGGAGCGCGAGCCGGCACGAAGGTGACGGTTCGGCCACAGGCGCTGGAAGTGCTGGACAGTGTTCTGACCGGGGAGCATGATGGATTCATGGGCAAGCACATGGGAAACGTAGAGCACGAGACGAGCCTTGAGCACGCCATGGAGATGGCCGACGGTAACCTCAAGGAGGCCAAGCGCCTCCTGGACAAGGCTCGGGCATACTACGAGGCCGGGGACATCGACGAGGAGCGCCTGAAGTCGATCGAGCGCCTCTACGAGCTCGCGTCCGAGGACGCCCAGCGCACCCACCACGAGGTGTGACCGGCGGCTGCTCGGCGTAACGCGCACTCGTGAAGGCCCGGCGTCCGTGACGGACGCCGAGCCTTCGTCGCGTGCGGATGAGAGTGCCTCGCTGCGGTCGATTCGGTGTTCTCACCCCTTGTCCGTGTCGGCGCCTGCTTCGTCGATGGCGTCGGCCGCGGCGGAGTTCTTCGCGTTCCAGCCGAGCCAGGCGGGGTATTTGGCCGCGTTGGCGGCGTCGCGGTGGAATTCCCGGCGTTCCTCGGGCGCGTAGCCGAGGTGGGTCATGGCGCGGGCCTGACCGGGCGTGGTCCGGTCTGCAATGGTCCCGTCAGGGGCGTCGAGCGTCAGGTGCCGCCGCTTGCCACCGCGCTGGCGTCGGAGGTCGCGGAGTTTGTTCACGCGGCGCAGCTCACGGTTCTTGACGGCGGGCGGCCTGTTGATGACGGTGTGGCCCGTCGCGCGGCGGTTGACCCATTCGAGGTGTCGGCCCAGCTCGCGCAGGAGCGCGGATTCAACGGGCCCGAGGGCGTGCCGGCTGGTGTTGGGATTGGTGTCGCCGAGCGGTCTGGCCTGGGTGTCCCAGGGCGCGTCGGCGGTGCCGGCGCGTTCCTGATCCCACCACGTCGTGGCGCGCACGGTGCCGTCGGTATCGAGGCTGAGCCGGAGAAGGCCCCACGACTTGAGCCGGTGGCAGCGTTTGCAGATGCTCACGAGGTTGTTCAGGCTCGTGGCGCCGCCGTGCTGGCGTTCGACGACGTGATCGGGTTCGCAAGCGGTCGCGCGCCGGCCGCACCCGGGTACCCGGCAGGTCCTGTCTCGTAGGGCGAGGGCACGTCGCATGGCGGCGGTGGGCCTGTACTGATTGGTGTCGATTGCGGTCATGGCCCCCGTCCACGGATCGGTGACGATCCGGGTCCAGGTCTTCGCCTGCGGCAGGATGGCTGCCAGGTCGGCGGGGTCGAACGCGCCGAGTACCTCGGTTTCGGGGGCGACGGCCCCGGCCGGCAGACGCAACCCATTGAGCCGTTCGTCTGCGTCTTGTGCGGCGGAGGTCGGCACCTCATCGGTGCCGGTGGATCCGGTACCGGTTGCTGGGTGTACGCGGAATACGGACCGCGGCGCCGGCGCGAGCGGCGCCAAGTTCGGGAAGACGGTGGCAGGGATGGTGACGGCCACGGTGGGAACGACGTTCTCGAGGCCGGAGCCGTCGGGTCCGGCGAGCAGGAGTTCGACGAGGGCATCGGCCCGAGTCTGGGCGCGGGTGCGGTCCGTCCCGGTGTCGGCCTCGCCGGCTGTCCCGTCGGCGTTCTGGCCGGAGACGGGCGCTTTGGCCGGGTAGCGCTCGGCGATGGCCGCGTCGATGCGGCGGTCGGTGTGCAGGGTCGCCAGTTCGGTGAGCCGGTTCTCGATGGCCTCTCCGGCGAGGGCCGGCAGGTAGGCGGAGAGATGGCACATCCCGTTCTCGGCGGTCGTGATGCGGACGTTGCGCTTCTTGCGCGCGGCGGCGTACCGGTCTGAGGCGCTGGTCCCCAGCAGACGATTGAGTATGCGGGTGCCGGAGCGCTTGACGGAGCCTGGGGTCCGCCCGGGAGCGGCCTCGAGAAGGGAAGCGCCCAGGTCCTGGCGGCGGGCCCGGCAGCCGAGTTCGGCGTCCATGACGTTCTGGTCGTACGTGGCCGCGTCCACGGGATCGTCGGTCAGCGGGGGATCAACCCGTTCGGGCTCGATCTTGCGGCACAGGTCGATCATGGTTTGGGCGTGCGCGAGACCAATGCGGCCGGAGGCGAGGGCGTCGACGATCTCGTGCGCGTCATCGTGGGCGACGCGGGCACGTTCGACGTCGCGAGTGGCCGTCTGCAGGGTGCAGTCGCGGGCGACGGCGACATGCTGGGCGGTGACCTGCAGGCTCGCGCGCTCTCGGAGCTGGCCGGTCCGCACCGAGATCTCCATGCCGTCGGAGATGGTCGTGAGTGCTTCGAGGTGGGCGGGCACCTCGCGTTGAGCCTGAGCCTCGAGGCCGGCGATGGCCTCGTGCCCGCAGGCTGCGGCGAAACGGTGCAGGTCTTCGGAGAAGGCCAGCAATGTTGCGGGTTCGAGCTGCTTGATCAGGCTCGAGAGCGCGTTGACGCCGTCCCGGTCCTCGCTGTCGGCGGGCGCGGACCCGCGTGCCTGCCTGACTCGATTGTAGGCCGGGGCGACTGCGGCGGCGAGGAGGTTCTGCCAGGCTTCGAAGCGGCGCAGTTCAGCACGAAGAACCGGGGAGGCCGGTTCGGCCTGAGCCCGCAGCTCCTCGTGCGGTTCCGGCGCCTGCGTCATCTTCCAATTATAGAAGAATGTTTCGATTGATGAAAGGTGTCCATGGTTAATAATTGCGATTATCTCTGCCGAAGCCGAAGCCGGCGGAGCCCGAGCCCGGGTACAGCGACGGCCCGGCGTTCGTCGTGGACACCGGGCCGCCGTCAGAGAGCGATCGTCGCGAGCCTGCCGAAGCGGTTCGCTCCGAGTCCGCTGCGGACCGCGTCGTTCAGAGCTTTCCGAGCGCGATGGCCAGCATACGGCGCAGCGGTTCAGCGGCGCCCCACAGCAGCTGGTCGCCGACGGTGAACGCGGAGATGTACTCGCCGCCCATCTCCAGCTTGCGGATGCGACCGACCGGGATCTCGAGGCTGCCCGAGGCGGCGACAGGGGTCAGGTCCGCCATGGTGGCCTCCTTGGCGTTGGGAACGACCTTCGCCCACTCGTTGTCCGCGTCGAGGAGGCGCTCGATCTCCTCGACCGGGAGGTCCTCGGTGAGCTTGATCGTCAGCGCCTGCGAGTGGGACCGCATCGCGCCGATGCGCACGCAGAGACCGTCCATCTGGATGCGGTTCGACTCGTCGCGGCCGAGGATCTTGTTGGTCTCCGCACCGGCCTTCCATTCCTCCTTGGACTGCCCGTTGCCCAGATCGGCGTCGATCCACGGGATCAGCGAACCGCCCAGCGGCACGCCGAACTGGGTCGTGTCGAGTCCGTTGCGCTGGCTCTCGAGCACCTTGCGGTCGATATCGAGGATCGCTGCGGCGGGATCGGCAAGCTCCGCGGAGACGGCGGAGTTGATGTCGCCGAACTGCGTGAGAAGCTCGCGCATGTGGCGGGCGCCGCCGCCGGAGGCGGCCTGGTAGGTCATCGCGGTGGCCCACTCGACGAGGCCGTTGCGGAAGAGCCCGCCCAGACCCATGAGCATGCAGGAGACCGTGCAGTTGCCGCCGACGAAGTCCTTGACGCCGGCGGCGAGACCGCGGTCGATGACGTCGCGGTTCACCGGGTCGAGCACGATGATCGAGTCGTCGTTCATGCGCAGCGTGGATGCGGCGTCGATCCAGAGCCCGTCCCACCCGCGGGCGCGCAGATCGGAGTGCACGGCCTTGGTGTAGTCGCCGCCCTGGGCGGTGACGATGATGGGCAGCTTGGCGAGCGCATCGAGATCGTGCGCGTCCTGGAGGGGGCCCGCCCCAGACGCGAACGACGGCGCGGCGCCGCCCGGATTGGAGGTCGAGAAGAACACCGGGTCGATGTCCGCGAAGTCGTTCTCGTCCAGCATGCGCTGCATCAGGACGGAACCGACCATGCCGCGGTAACCGACAAAACCAACGGAAGAAGTCATGAGTCCATGGTAGGGCCCAGGCCCCGTTTCGTCCCGGGTCGGTTACGCCGTTGTGAGCAGCGCGACGGCGACGGGCGCTTAGTCCTCGGCGTCGTCACCGGGCGGGTTCGCGACGATGTGGCGGCGCCGGCCGATGGCCCAGAGCGCGCCGAACGTGAAGGCCTGCGTGACCACGAGCAGGACGATCAGGCCCGGGATCTTTTGCCCGCTGATGATCATCCACAGGCCCAGGGCCGCGAAGACGAGCGCCAGCAGCGGGAAGAGCATGTACCCGAGCAGGAACAGCGGCTCGGGTTTGTTCAGGGCGGCCTTCACGTCGGCCTTGAGATCGGCGAAATTCACCTAGGCGGTCCTCTCGGCGCCGTCGCGGCGCCAGTAGTCGAAGCGGTACTCGAGTCCGTTGGCGGCACGCGCCCACGCGCCGGTGGCCGGCTCTGCTGGCAAGCGCGCCCAATCGGCGCCCAGGAGCGGCGCGTGCGTGTCGCCGTCGTACTGATGGTTGATCACGGTGACCACGGCGTCGCGCGCGTGCGGCGCGAACGCCGCGTAGACCTGCCCGCCGCCGACGATCCACACGCGCTCACCGCCCTCGGCGGCAGCGGCCGCCGCGAGCGCCTCGGCGATCGAGGGCACGACGACGCCGCCCGCCGCGCGCACCTGGTTCGCCGTCTCCTCGTGTGAGGTGAGGACGATGTTGGTGCGCCCGGCGAACGGGCGGAAACGCGGCGGGATGGACGCCCAGGTGTTGCGGCCCATGATCACCGGGTGGTCCATGGTGGAGGCTTTGAAGTGCGCCATGTCCTCGGGCAGGTGCCAGGGCATGGTGCCGTCGCGGCCGATGACGCCGTCGGCCGACTGGGCCCAGATCATGCTGATGCGCGGCGTCATACGGCGATGGGCGCCTTGATCGCCGGGTGGTGCTCGTAGCCGAGGACCTCGAAGTCCGCCAGCGTGTAGTCGAAGATCGACGCCGGGACGCGGTTCAGCTTCAGCTGCGGGGCGGGCAGGGGCTCGCGGGAGAGCTGCTCGCGGACCTGATCGACGTGGTTGTCGTAGACGTGCACGTCGCCGCCGGTCCAGACGAAGTCCCCGACCTCCAAGCCGGTCTGCGCGGCGACCATGTGGGTCAGCAGCGCGTAGGAGGCGATGTTGAAGGGGACGCCCAGGAACATGTCGGCGCTGCGCTGGTAGAGCTGGCAGGAGAGCCGGCCGTCGGCGACGTAGAACTGGAACAGCGCGTGGCACGGCGGGAGAGCCATGTTCTCGATCTCGCCGACGTTCCACGCCGAGACGATGTGGCGGCGCGAATCCGGGTTGTTCTTGATGGACTCGATCAACTGGGTGATCTGGTCGACGTGTCCACCGTCCGGGGTCGGCCACGATCGCCACTGGACGCCGTAGACCGGGCCCAGCTCGCCGTCGTCATCCGCCCACTCGTTCCAGATCCTGACGCCGTTCTCCTGCAGCCAGCGGACGTTTGAGTCGCCGCGCAGGAACCAGAGCAGTTCGAGCGCCACGGACTTGAAGTGGACGCGCTTGGTCGTGATCAGTGGGAACGACTCGGACAGGTCGAAGCGCAGCTGCCGGCCGAACACGCTGCGGGTGCCGGTGCCGGTGCGGTCTCCCTTGTGGGCGCCGGATTCCAGGACGTCGCGCAGCAGGTCCTCATACGGAGTGGGGATAGGCATGGCGCCCAGTCTACCGGGACGCTGTGCCGCGCGCGCCGTGAGCACTGGGATCGAATTCCTCGCGAATCCATGTGTTCATCCGGCCGGTCGCGCGGAAGGCGATGACGAGGACTGGGACGATCAACACCATGCAGGCGAGTACCCACCACGTTCCTGCGCCGAGCAGGAGACCGATGGGCGCGGCCGCGACGAGGAGCCCGACCCAGAAGGCGATACCGTGGGCGACGTGCCGGATGAAGCGCCCCTTCATCACGAGGTAGCGCTCGGAATCCGCCTCGGCGAGCCCCTGCGGGTCCCGGACGCCGTTGATGCGGATCTTGGCCGGATTCAACAGGCCGATACCGAGGACGACGGCGACCGGCCCGGCCGCCGTTGCAGCGTAGGCGAGCAGCGGGATCGGCGACTTCTCCACGAGCCGGTCGGCCTCACCCGCGCCGTCCCAGTGCACGGGTAGCGGGTCCGGTAGGAACGGGTAGGCCCCGGCCATGGCGATCAGCAGGAGAGCGAGCGGGAGGAGCGCCACGGCGAAGGACCACCGCGGGGTCGGACCAAACGGATCCCTCGTGGGGCCGGGCGTCACGCGACGAGGTCGTTGTACTCGGGGTAGCGCGAGAGGTAGTCCTGCACGTAGGAGCACTCGGGGACGATCGTCGAGCCCTCGGCGCGCAGCCGGTCCAGCACGAGCGTCACGAGCGCCCGGGCGTAGCCGCGCCGGCCGAACTCCTCGCTGATGATGGTGTGCTGGAGCGTCACGACGTCGCCGTCGCGCGAGTACCCGAGGAAGCCGATGAAGCTCGGCCCCTGCCAGAGTCCGAAGCGCTCGCGGCCGGGGTCGTGGTCGAGCCGCAGGTCTTCGTGCGCGATCTTCTCCGGCTGCTCGTGCCCGGTCGTGTCAGCGGCCATGGCCACTCCTCGCTCTCGACGTCGATTCTCGTCTGTAGCCTAGCGGGCGCCGGGCCCCGGCGACAGGGGCCCGGCGTTACGGTCCGTGGCCGGCCTCAGTCGCCGAAGGGGGCGATGACCTCGACCGACACGATCCGCCAGCTCGTCTTGGACTGCTGCGCGACGATCATCGATCCTGGATCCAGATACGGGTTCGAGTCCGGGAGGAACTTCGCGATCCCCGGCGCACATCGGGCCCGCAGCGCCTCGAGCGCGTGCGGCAGCACGGGGCGGTGAGTGCAGACGGCGATGCATGCCTGCTTGTCGAGCTGTTTGAGGATCTGCTTGACCGCCTTGATTGGCTTCCGGTCCGCGGCGTGCTCGGTGAGCGAGTTCGCGAGCTTGACGCCCATGTCCTTGCGTTTGAGGTAGGGCGAGACCGTCTGCACGCAGCGCGTCCACGGGCTGGAGACCACCTTGGACGGGTTCCAGGCCTCGAGCACGTTGGCGACCGCGATCGCCTGCCGCTGCCCGGTCGCGGCCAGCGGCCGCTCGCCCTCCTCTTTCGTCCACGTCGAGCGGGGCTTGGCCTTGGCGTGGCGTACGACGACGAAGGGGAGCGTTTCGAGGTCCCCGGAGGTCCAGGCCCGCTCGAGCGCGTCGAGGGGCTTCTGATCGGAGACGCTCGTCAGCATCCGGCGGGCGGTGTCCACGGAGACCCATTTGGTGGCGTCGACCTCGTCGCCGTCGGGCACGACACGCTGGCCGTCGACGAGCGCCGCCCAGTAGTACACGACCTTCGGACCCGACTTGACCTCGTACCGGATGGCCGGAAGGGGCAGGCCGAGGGCGATCTCGAGCCCGACCTCCTCGCGCACCTCGCGGACGGCGCACTCGGGGACGGATTCGCCCGGATCGAGCTTGCCCTTGGGCCAGGACCAGTCGTCGTAGCGGTCGCGGTGGATCAGCAGGACCTCGAGGGAGTTCTCGCGGCGGCGCCAGGGGATGACCCCGGCGGCCACGACGGCGACCGGCTCCGCGACCGTCGCCTCATCGTCCGAGGAGCGCAGCGGCACGGCGATCAACGGCGGGTCGCGTTCCGCTTGCGCTGGCGGGAGGCGAGTAGCCAGCTCTGGATGTCCGACAGCGGCTCGCCGTCCGCGTCCAGGTGGCTGCGGTTCCAGACGCCGTCGGGGCCCAGGTGCCAGCTCGCCGTGGCGTCGTCGAGATAGCGGTCCAGGATGCCGACGAGCTCGCCGATGGCCTCGCGATTGGAAAGCTGGACCAGCGCCTCGACGCGGCGGTCGAGGTTGCGGTGCATCATGTCGGCCGAGCCGATGTACACGACCGGGTCGCCGCCGTTGGAGAACGCGAAGACGCGGGAGTGCTCGAGGAAGCGGCCGAGGATCGAGCGGACGCGGATGTTCTCGCTCAGGCCCGGGACGCCCGGGCGGAGCGCGCAGATGCCGCGGACGATGATGTCGACCTGGACGCCAGCCTGCGAGGCGCGGTACAGGGCGTCGATCACTGCCTCGTCCACAATCGAGTTGACCTTCAGGATCACGCGCGCAGCGAGGCCCGCCTTGTGGTTGGCGATCTCCTGCTCGATCCGGTCGATCAGGCCCGAGCGCAGCGAGCGCGGGGCCACCAGCAGGCGCTTGTAGGTCGAGCGCGGGGCGTAGCCGGAGAGCTGGTTGAACAGGCGGGAGACGTCGTCGCCGACCTGGTCGTCGCACGTGAGCAGGCCCAGGTCCTCGTAGAACCGGGCGGTCGACGGGTGGTAGTTGCCGGTGCCGATGTGGCAGTAGCGGCGCATCCGCTCACCCTCGCGGCGAACCACGAGCGAGAGCTTGCTGTGCGTCTTGAGCCCGACGATGCCGTAGACCACGTGCACGCCGGCCTGCTCGAGCTTGCGCGCCCACGAGATGTTGGCCTGCTCGTCGAAGCGGGCCTTGATCTCCACGAGGGCGAGGACCTGCTTGCCGGCCTCGGCGGCGTCGATGAGGGCGTCGACGATGGGGGAGTCGCCCGAGGTGCGGTAGAGGGTCTGCTTGATCGCCTGGACCTTGGGATCGGAGGCGGCCTGCTCGAGGAAGGCCTGCACCGAGGTGGAGAACGAGTCGTAGGGGTGGTGCAGCAGGATGTCGCGGCGCCGCATCGCGGCGAAGACATTCGCGGCCTTCGACGTCTCGGACTCGTTCAGGTGCCGGGAGGTGTGGGCGATGTGCCGCGGGTAGTGCAGGTCGGCGCGGTCGATACCCGCGATGACGCCGAGTCCGCGCAGGTCCAGGGGAGCGGGCAGTTCGAAGACCTCGTCCTGCTCGACGCCCAGCTCGCGCACGAGCAGCTCCTTGACCGCGGGGTTGATGTCACTTGCGATCTCGAGCCGCACGGGCGGGCCGAACCGGCGCCGCAGCAGCTCCTTCTCGAGGGCCTGCAGGAGGTTCTCGGCGTCGTCCTCCTCCACCTCGAGGTCCTCGTTGCGCGTGACGCGGAACGTGTGGTGCTCGACGACCTCCATGCCCGGGAAGAGGTGCTCCAGCTGTTCGGCGATGACCGACTCCAGCGGGATGAAGCGGGCCACGGAGTCCGGGGTCTTGCCCGAACGCCGACCGTCCACGGAGACCAGCCGCGGCAGCGTGTCCGGGACCTTGAGCCGCGCGAAGAGCTCCTTGCCGCTGGTCTGGTTGCGGACGATGACGGCCAGGTTCAGGGACAGCCCGGAGATGTACGGGAACGGGTGGGCGGGGTCCACGGCCAGCGGGGTGAGGATCGGGAACACCTGATCGACGAACCACTGGTGCAGCTTCTCTTGCTCGCCGGTGCTCAGCTCCGACCACGTGCACAGGCGGATGTTCTGTTCCTCGAGCGCGGGCAGCAGGGTCGAGGCGAACGCGTCGGCGTGGCGCTGCTGCAGTCGGTGCGCGGTGTCGAGGATGTGCTCGAGCTGCTCCACGGGGCTGACGCCGGCGGCCGAGGGCACGGCCAGGCCGGTGGCGATGCGGCGCTTGAGGCCGGCGACGCGGACCATGAAGAACTCGTCGAGATTGGAGGCGAAGATGGACAGGAAGTTCACCCGCTCCAGCAGGGCGAGCTGCGGGTCCTCCGCGAGCTCGAGCACGCGCGCGTTGAAATCCAGCCAGCTCAGCTCCCGGTCTAGGAAGCGGTGCTCGTCCGCGAAGTCGCCGTCGGGGCCGAGCGTCGGCTCGAACTCGGGCAGTTCGATGCGGTCCTGCGTCGCGCGGGCGGCGGGCATTTCGCTGTCGCCGAACGAGGGCGTCGTCGTCGTGGTGTTCATGGTGCGGTGCGCGTCCTTCCGAGTTCCGTCGTCAGACCGCGCAGGTCGGCCTGCGGCGGCGCAACGATGCACTGATCAGTCTAGTATCCGGCGGGGCCTACGCGTTGCGCGCATACATGACGTCGACGTCCCAGCGCGTGAATCCGAGTTTCTCGTAGAGTGCGACGGCGGCCTCGTTGTCCGCGTCCACGTACAGCATGACGCCGTGCAGCTCGAGCGTGCGCAGGTGGTTGATGCCGGCGATGGTCAGGGCCTTGCCGAGGCCCGTGCCCTGGGCGGTCGGGACGACGCCGACGACGTAGACCTCGCCGATCGCGGCGTGCTCGCCCGTGGCATCCGCGCTCGCGGGGTGCACCTTGGTCCAGTGGAAGCCCTGGATCTCGTCGTTCATGTTGACCGCCAGGAAGAAACCGTCCGGGTCGAACCAGTCCTCGTCCATCCGGGCCTGCAGGTCGGCCAGGGTCATCGACCCCTGCTCCGGGTGGTGCGCGAATGCGGCCGCGTTGGCCGCCAGCCATTTGTGGTCGTCGTGGCCGGGCATGAACGTGCGCAGCTTGACTCCGGTCGGAAACGCGGGGGTCGGCAGCTCGTCGTGGCCCGTCAGGCGCATGCGCCAGAGCTCGCGCACCTGGCTCAGGCCGTGCCGCTCGGCCAGGCGGGCCGCCCCTGCGTGGTTGCCGTGCGACCAGGCCTGCAGGCCCGAAAGATCCGCCTGGACGGCCAGCACGTCGGCCATCGCGGACCCGATGCCGTCGTTGCGGAAGCTCGGGTGGACGACGAGTTCGAGCGTGCCGAGCGCGTCGGGGGAGTCGGTGTTCTGCGGCAGCACGGCGACGGCGGCGCCAACCAGCTCGGCGCCGGGTTCCGTCGTCGCCCCGTCGGCGTCCGAGTCCGCGAGGTAGGCGAGGGCCAGCCAGAGGGAGGCGGCGCCCGATCGCAGGTCCACGAGCGTCTGCTCGGAGAGCGGCGGGTTGCCGTCGGCGGCCTCGGCCGCGGTGGCCAGCGCGAGGATGTCGCGCACCTGCTCGTCGGTCGGGGCCGTGGCCCGCGTGATGATGCTCCAGTCGGTGTTCGTCTCGGCCGTCATGGTCTAAATCTAGTCGTCAGGGCCGCAGCCTGCCAGCATTGCCCCGGCGCGAAGCGCGGCGGGCGCTACGAGGCCTCGACGTTGCCTTCGGCCTCACTCACGGTGCGGGCGCTGGCGAACCGGTAGCCGACGTTGCGGACCGTGCCGATGAGCTGCTCGTGATCCGCGCCGAGCTTGGCGCGCAGTCGCCTCACGTGCACGTCCACGGTGCGGGTGCCGCCGTAGTAGTCGTAGCCCCAGACCTCGTGCAGGAGCTGGTCGCGGGTGAAGACGCGGCCGGGGTGCTGGGCGAGGTACTTCAGGAGCTCGAACTCCTTGTAGGTCAGGTTCAGCGGGGCGCCGTGGACCTTGGCCGTGTAGCTCGCCTCGTCGATCACGACGCCGGAAGCGCGGATCTCGGTCGGATCGTCCTGCGCGCCGTCGCCCGCGCGGCTCGACGCCAGGCGCAGCCGGGCCTCGACCTCGGCCGGCCCGGCGTTGTCCAGGACCACGTCGTCGGCCTTCCACAGCGGTGAGACGGCTGCCATTCCGCCCTCGGTCAGAATCAGGATGATCGGCGCGGAGTTGCCGGTCGTGTGCAGCAGCTGGCAGAGGGAGCGGGATCCGGAGAGGTCGCGGCGGGCATCGACCATGATGACGTCCGCGCGCTCGGCGTCCAGCAGAGCCGTCGCGGAGGCCGGGAAGACCCGCACCTCGTGGGCGAGGAGTTCAAGTGCTGGTAGTACGTCGAACGACGATTCCGACGTGTTCGTCAGAAGCATGATGCTAGCCATACCGGGTCTCCTCTGGGCTGGTGGACCTACGCGCTCGGCGGGCCGGAATGGTTTTCAGTATATGAGCGGTCAAGTTTCATTCATGTTGCGTGCTTCACGAAGAGGACACAGTCCCGACATCGGGGCCCGCTCTTGGACGTGTGGTGTTCATACGCGAAAAGCGCGGAAATTCGAGGTTTCCTCTGCCCGAACGACCGCGCCCGGGCGGGCCGGGAGGGCGTCCGGGGCCCTGATGAGGCAGGATGGGACGCGTGAGGAGCAAAACCATCGCCGCCGCCGCAGTGCTTGCCGCCGCCGCCTTGATCGTCGGCGCCGTGGCCGCGCGCGCGGGCCTCGAAGACGGGGCCGGCGCGAGCGTGTACCCGATGGCCGGCGTCGTCGCGGTTCTGATCGCCGTGTTCGCGTACGGGTGGCCGCGGCTGCTCAAGCTGCCCGACCCGTGGCACATCACGTGGCTGCTCCTGCTGGCCGGCTGGGCCGCGACCCTGGCGGCCACTCTCACCGCGCTGCCGTCCCCGATGCAGTGGATGCCGCTCTGCCTGGGGCTGGGCGTCGTCGGGGTCTTCGGCAGTCAGCTCGTGCGCGGCACGGGCGCCACCCGTCGCCTCGAATCGACGCTCGCCGCCTTGCTGGGACTGCTCGCGACGACGTTCGCCAGCGGCTGGGTCGCCGTCCTGAACCTCGCCGTGCTGGGCACGAACCCGCTGATCGTGCCGGTCGGCGCCGCCGTCGTGGCGTTGCTCACGCTCGTGGTGCTGCTGATACTCGCCGGGAGGCTCCCGCGTAGCACGTACGCGGGGAGCGCGGCGATGACCCTGGCACCCCTGCTGGCCTCGGGAACCCTGGTCTACTTCACACAGCGTCTCCTGCTGCAGTAGCGCGGAACACGCACCCCAGTATGCGGGTGCAAGTTCGTTAGTATGGGGGCATGGAAAACTACTTGGCACTCGAAATCTTCTTCATCAGCCTGCTGGTCGTGGCGGGTCTGGGCATGGCGGCCGTGGCCGGGCTGGTCGTCTCCCGCCTGTTCAAGGGCCAGAAGTAGGGCGCAGGTCGCACTGCATGGCCATCGAAATCCCCACGGATCTCACCCCCGAACTCGTCCCGCTGTCCTGGCTGCTCGGCACCTGGGAGGGCATGGGGCGTCTCGGCGAGGGTGAGGTCGACGACGAATACTTCCTGCAGCGGGTCCAGTTCGCCAACGACGGCCTTCCGCACTTGCAGTACCGCTCGGAGAGCTGGCTGACCCAGGAGGACGGCACCGTCCTGCGCCCTCTCGCCGTGGAGATGGGCTTCTGGCAGCTCGAGCGCGATCAGGTCGACGGCGACGCCGGCCCGGGCATGGTCCCGGGCGACGTCGTGCCGACCCTGCGCACCGCCGCCGACGTCGAGAAGTACCGCGGCGACGACGGTTTCCGGATCCAGGCGAGCATCGTGCACCCGGGCGGACTCAACGAGCTCTACCGCGGCACCATCAACGGCCCGCGCATCCAGCTCGAGACCGATCAGGTCCTGCGCGCCGCCGGCGCCAAGGAGTACACGCAGGCCACCCGCATGTACGGGCTCGTCAACGGCGAGCTGTTCTGGCGCTGGGACTCGGCCGGCGCGGGCGAATCGCTCACGGCGCACGCCTCCGCGGTGCTCAAGAAGCTCGACGGCGCCTCGACGAACGACGGTGCGGGCGGGTCCGCCTGACCCGCCCGCCAGCACGACGACGGCCGGGGACCATCGCCATCGCGACGGTCGCCGGCCGTCGTCGTCCCCTCAGACACCACCAGTCGCACAGGAGCAGCCCATGACGCACGCAGAAGAGAACCCCACCCGGCCCACGCCGTACACCTCGCCGCTGCTCGCCCGCGACGGGGCGATCGCCGGGGACGGCGCCGACGCGGGCGTCGCCGCCCACTACGGGCGGCCGCTGCCCGAGCAGCGCGCGCTCGAGGCCGGCGACGCGGTCGCCGACCTCTCCCACCGCGGCGTCGTCACGGTCACGGGTGAGGACCGGCTGACCTGGCTGAACACGCTCTCATCGCAGCACGTCCTGAACCTGGCGCCCGGGCAGTCGACGGAGTTGCTCTTCCTGTCCCTGCAGGGGCGCATCGACTACGACTGCCGGGTCGTCGACGACGGCACGAGAACCTGGCTGCTCGTGGAGGCCTTCGAGGCGGCGCCGCTGGCCGCGTGGCTCGACTCGATGCGGTTCATGATGCGCGTCGAGGTCGCGGACGCCACCGCCGACTGGGCCGTCGTCGCCTCCACGGTCGAGGTCGCGGACTTCGCGGACGATCTCGTCTGGAAGGACCCGTGGCCCGGCGTCGCAGAGGGCGGCTTCGCCTACTCGGGTGAGGAGCACCCGGGCCGCGACCGGCACTGGTACGAGTACCTGATCCCGTCCGCCCGGCTCGAGGAGGCGCTCGCCGGGCGCGAACTGGCCGGAACGATGGCGGTCGAAGCCCTGCGCATCGCAGCGTGGCGCCCGCGCTTCGGCCTCGACACGGACGAGAAGACCATCCCGCACGAGCTCGACCTGCTGCGCACGGCCGTGCACCTGAACAAGGGTTGCTACAAGGGCCAGGAGACGGTCGCCCGCGTGCACAACCTCGGCCACCCGCCGCGCCGCATCGTCTTCCTGGATCTCGACGGCAGCCACCACACCCTGCCGGTGCCGGGGGCCGACGTCGTCTTCGTCGACCCCAAGCGCGGAGAGCGCGTCGTGGGCAGCGTGACCTCGGCCGCGCTGCACCACGAGGCCGGGCCGATCGCGCTGGCCGTGATCAAGCGCAACGTGGACGCCGACGCGGTCCTGACCGTCGTCTCCGGGGACACCGAGTACGCCGCGTCCCAGCAGCTCATCGTCGCGACCGACGCCGGCCAGGTCGTCGGCCGCCAGACCGGATTCCTGCGGGGCCCGCGCTAACCGAGTGTCGCGGTGCTGACGCTGCCGGCGTCGAGGAACCCGACGTCGAGCGCCAGCTGGTGCGCCGCCGGCGAGTCCCGCGGGGCGCGCCACTGCGGCGTGTAGCCCTGGGTGAGCGCGTCGTCCGCGGCGACCGCCGTGATGTAGGCACCGAGCCCGTGCCGGCGGATCTGCGGCAGCGTCACCGTCGCGACGTCGGCGATGAGCCCCTCCCAGATGTTGTACGACGACGTCGCCAGGGGCGCCTGCCCCTCGTCGGCCACGAGCGTGAACGTGTGTTCGCGGCCGGAGAGGTCCAGCCCGACGGTGTCGTCCTTGGGGGAGGAGTCCTCGAGCAGGCGGGCGTGTTCGCGCTCGAACGAGACGGACGCCGTGTCCGAGGGCTCGACGTTCACGGGATCGTCGAGGTAGTACAGCGCGAAGTCTCCGCTGCTGCGCAGGCCCGCGGCGTCGTCGTGCCCGCTGCCCCGCAGCGCGCGGACCAGCCCGGCGCTGGCGGCGAGGGTGTCGTCGTCGTAATCGGAGAGCACCTCGAGCGCCCACGCGGGGGCGCACAGCACCGTTCCCGTCAGGTAGCGCAGGAAGAGCACCGAGCCGTCGTCGACGGGCACGGCCAGCCGTTCCGACGGCGCACCCATGGCGGCTTGCTGCAGGGCATCGTCGGGCAGGCCCAGCCGGCGGGCCCAGACCAACGCGACGATCGCGCGTGTTCCGCTCTCCAACTCCATGGCCTCAGCTTAGGGCCCGAGCGCCGTGAACCGACAGGACGGGGGGTGTGGCTTCGCGCGCGTGTCCCGGGCGAGGGGCCGAAGCGGGCGCGAAAAAGGGCCGGCCCCGCGCGATGCGGAGCCGGCCCGTCTCGAGGCGCGAATCTAGCCGAAGAGGATCGAGGCCTCGTCGTAACGTTCCTGCGGGACGCGCTTGAGGTGGCCGAGGGCGTCCTCGAAGCGGACGCGCTCCACCGTGGTGCCGCGCAGCGACACCATTTCGCCCCAGGCATGATCGTGGACGGCCGCGACGGCGTTCATGCCGAGGCGGGTGGCGAGCGTGCGGTCGAAGGCCGTCGGGACGCCGCCGCGCTGGATGTGGCCCAGCACGGTGGCGCGGGATTCGATGCCCGTGCTCTGCTCGATGTCGATGGCCAGGCGTTCGCCGATGCCGCCGAGGCGGGGACGGCCGAACGCGTCGAGGCCGCGGTCCGAGTAGGCTTCGTCGGCGCCTTCCGGGATCCAGCCTTCGGCGACGACGATGAGGGGTGCGCGGCCGCGCTCGTTCGCCTGGAGCACCCACTCGTTGACCTGCTCCATCGTCACGGACTGCTCCGGGATGAGGATGGCGTGGGCGCCGGCGGCCATGCCGGAGTGTAGGGCGATCCAGCCTACGTGGCGGCCCATGACCTCGGCGACCATGCAGCGGTGGTGGGATTCGCCGGTGGTGCGCAGGCGGTCCATGGCCTCGGTGGCGATGGAGACCGCGGTGTCGAAGCCGAACGTGTAGTCGGTGGCGTCGAGGTCGTTGTCGATGGTCTTCGGGACGCCGACGATGTTCAGCCCGGCGTCGGTTAGGCGCTTCGCTGCGGCCAGGGTGCCTTCGCCGCCGATCGCGATGATCGCGTCGACGCCGTTGGCGTCCATCATCTTCTGGATGTTCTCCGGGCCGCCGTTCTCGCCCTCGAAGGGGTTGGTGCGGGACGTGCCGATGATGGTGCCGCCCTGCTTGGAGATGCCGCGGACCGTGGAGCGGGGGAGTTCGACGATGTCGCCCTCGACGACGCCGCGCCAGCCGTCCCGGAAGCCGACGAACTCGTGACCGTAACTCTTGATGCCGTTCAGGACGGCGCCACGGATCACGGCGTTCAGGCCGGGGCAGTCGCCGCCGCTGGTCAAAATACCGATGCGCATGCGCTTCGCTTTCTTCAGTCTGTTCCCGGTTGGTGGCCGGATGGACAAGTAAGCACGACGCTGGGCCTGACAGTAAATGGTAGCAAGAACGAGACGGTCGCCACAGTGGAGACTGTGACGACCGTCAGCGGTATCAGCGGTTCTTGCCGTTGATGAGCTTCTCGAGCGGGATGCTGCCGTCCTGCCAGGGCAGCAGCAGCCAGGCGACGATGTAGGCGCCGATGCCGATGACCGGCAGCAGGAAGGAGAGCAGGACGCCGATCCTCACGAGGGTCGGGTCCCATCCGAACTTGGCGGCGATGCCGCCGGCGATGCCGCCGACCCAGCGGTTCGGGCCACGACGGAAGTTTGTGGAGCGCAGGGCGTCGAAGAACTTGTCCATAGCGTTAGCCTTTCATATTCGTGCGATCAGCGGTGGAGTTGCGGCGGGCTGCCGAGATCCCGCCGACGACCATGATGAGGCCGGCGCCGATCAGGATCGAGACCGTGACGAACGCCGGGTTCACCACGATGTCCAGGTACTGGTTGCCCAGCGTCAACGCCCCGAGGACGAAGACGATCAGCCCGAAGATCAGCGTACCCAACGGAACCGTGTTTTTGATGGGTGCCGCTGCGGAGGGCTGGTCGGTGCCGGCGCGCGTGATCGGTTCCGTGGGCTGGGCGACGCCGGAGGTGTCGATCGGCTCGGTCGGGCGGCTGGAGTCGTCGCCGTGCTCTGCGGGTTCGCTGGTGTACTGGCTCATTTGGCTGCCTCCATCGGCTCGAGCGGCTGGATGTGCTGGTGGGCGGATGTCGGTGAATCCTCCGTGTCGTGGTCCGCGTCCTCGAAGGAGTCGTCGGGTTCGGCGTCGTCCCACAGGGAACTGTCCGAATCGAGCATGTCCTCGCCGTCGCCGTCGACGATGATGTCGACCCGGCTGAAGGCCCCGTTCACATCGAGGGTCAACGACGGGCCCTCGGTCACGTCCGTCAGGAGATGGTTCTGCGGGGTGGTGACTCCGGAGATCTCCAGCAGCTCCATGCCGTCGGCGGAGGTGACCTCGACGCTCATGAACGGCGCCGCGCCGTCGAGGTAGACCGGGATGTCCCCCGGCACGATGATGGTGGTGCGGCTGAACGCGGTGTTGAAGGGAACGCTCGTGTCTTCTTCGATGGATGACATGTAGGTGAGGTCGGTCCGGCTGCGCGAGAAGGCGTAGACGCCCTCCCTGTGGTCGGTCAGGGAGTCGTAGGAGTCGGTCCAGAAGAGGCCGTGGTTGCGGTAGTCGCTGCCGCCGAGAGCGCCGGAGAAGAGTCCGACGATCAGGGCGGGGATCAGCAGGAGCACGGCCCAGCCGGTCAGGGCGCCGCCCGAGCGCTTGCTCAGCGCCGCCGCGACCAGGCCGGCGCCGACGACGGTCAGGGCGACCGCGGTCGCGACCGTCCAGGCCCAGAAGCTGATGCGCGTCTGGGAGAAGTAGTCGGCCGCGAGTACTGCGGAGCCGGCGAGGAGCGCGACGCCGAGGACGATCGCCGTGGACGCTCCGCTCAGGCGTGCGTGCCGCGGGCGGGGCGCCGGTGCCGGCTTGGGCGGCTTCGGCGGGACGTACGACGACGGCGGGGCGGGCTGGGGCGCCGTCGTGCCGGATCCGCCGGGGGCGTCCCCGGAGCGTGTAGCTGCTGCGAACGGTGCCGCGCTGCCGGGTGCCGGCGCGGGACCGAAAGCCGGGGCTCCCGGTGCGTAGGCCGCGGTCCCCGGGGCGGGCGGGGCGTCCTTGCCGGGGGCCGGCGGACCGCCCGGCGCCGCGCCCTGTGCGGCGGAGCGGTTGCGGTGGCGGGCGACGAAGAACCACACGACGAGGCCGACGAGACCGAGGAAGACGAGGCCGCCGAAATCGACGACGTCGCGGTCCCAGAACCGCGGGCGGAACCAGTCGGCCGTGCCCAGGACGAGCAGCACCAGCGCGCCGGTGAAGCCCATCGTCCAGTTGCCGCGGCCGACCTCCTGAACGTGGATGCGGCCGGTCGGGCCGGGCAGCAGCGCCCACGCCAGGCCGTAGAGGAAGAGGCCGACGCCCGTGAAGAGGACGACGATCAGCACGATGCCGCGCACGAGGATCGGGTCGAGCCGGGTGCGCGCGGCCAAGCCGGACGCGACGCCGCCGATCCAGCGGTCGGAACCGCGCTGCAGGTCGAGCGAGCGCAGCCAGCGGAAGAAGGAGTGTTCGGCAGGTGTCGAGTTCATGACTCCATCCTTCCCGCCCGCCGCCCGGCCCGCTATTGGGGTCTGCCCTGAACGGACCCTGATTCGGACCCCGGGTTCCCTTGAAAAGCGGCCCCGGGGCGCCGTGCGCGTGCTTTAGTGGTTCCATGAGCACCATGCACACTCCCGCTGAGGCGCCCGGCGAGCAGGCCGAGCGGCCGCCACTGTTGCGCACGGAGGCCCGGATCGTCGCCGGCGTCTGCGCCGGGCTGGCGGCCCACCTCGGCACTGGCACGCGCACGATGCGCGTGCTCATGGTCCTGCTCGCGCTCGCCGGCGGGGCGGGCCTCGTGTTGTACGCGTGGCTGTGGGTGCTCGTACCCAGCCAGACCGACGCCGCACGCTCGGCCGAGGCGATGGGTGCCGGCCGCCGCCGCAACCTGGCCGAGGCGATGCGCGAGCTGCCGCGCCAGGGCTTCGGCGAGAACCCCACGGGTTCCGCGGCGCGCTACGTGCTCGTCGGGGCGGCCTGCCTGATCGCCGGCCTGCTGCTGTTCGCGCAAGTCAGCGGGCTCGATTTCGCGTGGCAGCTGATCTGGCCGGCCGTGCTCATCACCGCCGGCGCGGTGCTCGTGTGGACGCAGATCGACGTCGAGCGCTCCCGCGCCGTGGCGGCCGCCGCCGGGCACGGCGACGCCGGCCGTCCGAGCCGCTGGAGCCTGTGGCTGCGGTTGGCCGCCGGGCTCGCACTCGTCGTGACCGGGCTGATCCTGCTCGTCGCCCAGTCCCTGACGGTGGAGGCGCTGTGGTCCGGGGCGCTGCTCGCGTTCGTGGTGCTCGCGGGCCTCGTCGTCGTGCTGTTGCCGTGGGGGCTGCGCTTCTGGCGCGACTTCACGACGGAACGGGCGAGCCGCGTGCGCGCGGCCGAGCGCGCCGACATCGCGGCCCACCTGCACGATTCGGTCCTGCAGACGCTCGCGCTGATCCAGAAGCGCGCGGGCGACGAGGCGCACGTCATCCGGCTGGCCCGCGCGCAGGAGCGCGAGCTGCGCCGCTGGCTGTATCAGGAGTACGACGTCGAGCCGACGAACGTCGGCGAGGCGATCAAGGCGGAGGCCGCGGAGCTCGAGGCCCATCACGCGGTCAGGATCGACATCGTGACCGTCGGTGCACTCGACGGCGGGGCGGGCCAGGACGCGCTCGTCGCGGCCGCGCGCGAGGCCATGCTCAACGCCGCCAAACACGCCGGCGGAGCCGTCTCCGTCTACGTCGAGGGGCGGCGGCCGCCGAACGGGCCGGCGACGGTCGAGGTGTTCGTACGCGACCGGGGCACCGGGTTCGACCCGGACGATGTGGCCGAGGACCGGCTCGGCGTGCGCGAATCGATCGTGGGGCGCATGCGCCGTCACGGCGGGAGCGCCACCATCCGTTCGGGAGAGAATGGAACCGAAGTGGCCCTGAAGCTCGAATTCGGGGACGGCCGGGCGCGCAGCGCGTCCAGCGCCGAACCCGACAACACCGAGGACGGAACATGAACAACTCTGACCAGATGCCCTCCGGGACGCGGGAGGCGGCGCCGATCGACGTCGTCGTGGTCGACGACCATGCGATCTTCCGGGCCGGCCTCAACGCTGAGCTCGACGCGCGGCTGAACGTCGTCGGCGAGGCCGCGAGCGTCGAGCAGGCCGTGCAGGCGGTGCGCGAGCTGCGGCCCGCCGTCGTGCTGCTCGACGTGCATCTGCCGGGCGGGCGCGGGGGCGGCGGTGCCGAGGTGCTGGCCGAATGCGCGGGCGAACTCTCGCGGACCCGGTTTCTGGCGCTGAGCGTCTCGGACGCCGCCGAGGACGTCGTGACCGTCATCCGGGCCGGGGCTCGCGGCTACATCACCAAGTCCGCCTCCGGGAAGGACATCTCCGACGCCGTGGTGCGGGTCGCCGGCGGGGACGCGGTGTTCTCGCCACGGCTGGCAGGATTCGTGCTGGACGCGTTCGGCACGGGGGCTGCGGTGAGCGCGGACGACGAGCTGGACCTGCTCTCGGCGCGGGAGCTCGAGGTCATGCGGCTCATCGCCCGCGGCTACTCCTACAAGGAAGTGGCCAAGGACCTGTTCATCTCGGTCAAGACGGTGGAGACCCACGTCTCCGCCGTGCTGCGCAAACTGCAGCTCTCCAACCGGCACGAACTGACCCGGTGGGCCGTGGACCGGCGCATCCTCTAGGGCCGCCGGACCAACGCAGGCTCTAGCGGAGGCCGGGCCGACCCGCAACGACGAGTGGCGGCCCGGAGATGGACTCGGGCCGCCACTCGTTCGTTGCGGTGCTGGAGGTGCGGCAGCCTCAGCCGTTGAGCAGCTTCTGCATGCGGCCGACGCCCTCGGCCAGGTCCTCGTCGCCGAGCGCGTAGGACAGGCGGACGAAGCCGGACGGGCCGAACGCCTCACCCGGGACGATCGCGACCTCGGCCTTCTCCAGGATCAAGGCGGCCAGTTCGGCGGAGGTCTGCGGGGTGACCCCTGCGATCTCGCGGCCCAGCGCGCCGCGGACGTCGGCGTAGGCGTAGAACGCGCCCTCCGGCATCGGCGCGTAGAAGCCGTCGATCTCGTTGAGCGCGGCCACCATCGTCAGGCGGCGGCGGTTGAAAGCGACCTTCATTTCGTTCACGGCGTCCAGCGGTCCCGACACTGCGGCCAGGGCGGCCATCTGCGCGACGTTTGACACGTTGGAGGTCGCGTGCGACTGCAGGTTGGTCGCCGCCTTGATGACGTCCGCGGGGCCGGCCATCCAGCCGACGCGCCAGCCGGTCATCGCGTAGGTCTTGGCCACGCCGTTGAGGATGACGACCTTGTCGCCGAGCTCGGGCACGGCTGTGGCGATCGACGTGAACTCCGAACCCGCGTACACGAGGTGCTCGTAGATCTCGTCGGTGACGACCCACAGGTCGTTCTCGGCGGCCCAGCGGCCGATCGCGGCGACCTCGGCGGGCGTGTAGACGGCGCCGGTCGGGTTCGACGGCGAGACGAACAGCAGGATCTTCGTGCGCTCCGTGCGCGCGGCCTCGAGCTGCTCGACGCTCACCTTGTAGCCGGCCTCCGGGCCGGCGAACACGTCGACGGGCACGCCGCCGGCGAGGCGGATGGACTCCGGGTACGTCGTCCAGAACGGGGCCGGCACGATGACCTCGTCGCCCGGGTCCAGCAGCGTTGCGAACGTGTTGTAGACGGCCTGCTTGCCGCCGTTGGTCACGAGCACCTGGTCCGCCTCGAGCGAGTACCCCGAGTCCCGGCGCGTCTTCTCGGCGATCGCCGCCTTGAGCTCCGGCAGGCCGCCGGCGGGGGAGTAGCGGTGGAATCGCGGGTTCTTCGCGGCCTCGATCGCCGCCTCCACCACGTAGTCGGGGGTCGGGAAGTCCGGTTCGCCGGCGCCGAAACCGATGACGGGACGGCCGGCGGCTTTGAGCGCCTTGGCCTTCGCGTCGACGGCGAGCGTGGCCGATTCTGCGATGGAACCGATGCGGCGGGAGATCCGTGACATACGCGAGTGTCTCGCTTTCGTGTGCGTGCGTGCGTGTGGGCGGGCGGCTCCAGCTTAGTCTGCCCTCACCTGCGCGCACCAACGGTGCGCGCGCTTTACGTCGCGGCACGACGACGGCGCTTTCGGGCCACGTTCCGGGCTGCCGGATCCGGTGCTCACCGCCCCGCGGTCCGGGGAGCGCGCGGACCCGCGGACGCTCGGTTCGACTTGCGCCGCCCAATTGCGTAAACTTGTTCCTCGGTGTTGGAAAACGCCACGATCAAGCGCGACTTGCGGGCCTAGCCCGAAAAGGCCGTATGATCGGGTGCAACGCATCAAAGGGTAGTGGCGCAATTGGTAGCGCAGCGGTCTCCAAAACCGCAGGTTGCAGGTTCGAGTCCTGTCTGCCCTGCGCAGTGGCAATCACGGGCAACCGTGACGTGCTCAGCGAAATCCACGTCACGGTGTCTCGCAGGTCTCGAGGGACCAGCGGGGCACCGTGACTGTTTCACTACACATGACTGGAACGAGGAACTGTGACCGAGATCGCGGCTGGCAGCTCGAACAATTCGCAGAGCCCCAAGGGTGACCGACGGGGTGTCTTCGCTGCGATCGCGCTGTTCCTTCGCCAGGTCGTCTCGGAGCTGAAGAAGGTCGTCATCCCGACGAAGCGGGACTGGTTCAGCTACACGCTGATGGTCCTCGGCTTCGTCGCCGTCGTGATGGTCATTGTCAGTGCACTGGACTTCCTGTTCGGGCAGGCGTCGATCTTCGTCTTCACGAACCAGCTGGAACAGTAAGTCTCACACGCGGTCACGACGGGCCGGACGCGGCTGCCGCACGATGAATACTTCTGGTTAACCAGTAATAGAAAGCAGGAACCTAGTGTCCGATCAGGAACTCGAAGCGCAGGGCAACGACGAGAACGTCGAGCCGGCAACCGAGACCGCCGCCGAGCAGGCGCCGGCCGATTTTGCTGTCTCCGAGGCTGACGAGCAGTCCGAGTCGACTGAGACCGAGTCCACCGAGCCGGCTGCGGCGGAAACCGCCGAAGAGCCCGCGGCTGCCGACGCCGAGCCGTCCGAAGACTCCGAGGACGTTGCGGCCGAGGAGGCCGAGCCCGAGGTCGACCCGAAGGAAGAGCTGCGCACCAAGCTGCGCCGGCAGCCGGGCGACTGGTTCGTCATCCACTCCTACGCTGGCTACGAGAACCGCGTCAAGGTGAACCTCGAGACGCGTGCCCAGACCCTCAACATGGAGGATTTCATCTACGAAATCCAGGTCCCCATGGAAGAGGTCGTGGAGATCAAGAACACCGCCAAGAAGATCGTCCGTCGCGTTCGCATCCCCGGCTACGTGCTGGTGCGCATGGACCTGACGGACGAGTCGTGGGGTGCGGTTCGCCACACGCCGGGCGTCACCGGCTTCGTCGGCAACGCCCACGACCCGGCCCCGCTGAGTCTGGACGAGGTGTTCTCCATGCTCGAGCACACGGTTGTCACCGAGGAGACGGACAAGGGCTCAAACAAGCCGGGCCGTGCTCCGATCACCGAGGTCAACGTCGACTTCGAAGTCGGCGAGTCCGTGACCGTGAACGACGGCCCGTTCGAGACGCTCCCGGCAACGATCTCGGAGATCAAGCTCGAGACCCAGCAGCTGGTCGTGCTCGTGTCGATCTTCGAGCGCGAGACGCCGGTGACCCTCTCGTTCGGTCAGGTCACCAAGATCCAGTAGCATTGAAGCTTCGGCCTCCTTCGGACCGCTTTGACCGGTAGGAGGCCGTCCGGCTGCCGCGCCACGGCGGCCGACCCCCTGACGCACGCTCCTGTGCACCAGGGAAACGCAATGAGAAGAAGGACCCGACATGGCCCCCAAGAAGAAGGTCACCGGCCTCATCAAGCTGCAGATCCAGGCAGGCGCCGCCAACCCGGCACCGCCGATCGGACCCGCGCTTGGTCAGCACGGTGTCAACATCATGGAGTTCTGCAAGGCTTACAACGCGGCGACTGAGTCCCAGCGCGGCAACGTGATCCCTGTGGAGATCACGGTCTACGAAGACCGCTCCTTCACCTTCGTCACGAAGACCCCGCCGGCAGCCGAGCTGATCAAGAAGGCAGCAGGCGTGCAGAAGGGTTCGGCTACCCCGCACACCGTCAAGGTTGCGAAGCTGACCCAGGCGCAGTGCGAGGAGATCGCCGAGCAGAAGATGGTCGACCTGAACGCCAACGACGTTAAGGCCGCCGCCAAGATCATCGCCGGCACCGCCCGCTCCATGGGCATCACCGTCGAGGGCTAAGACCCTCACCCGCTCCGAATCCTCGGGGCACCCCCATTATCAAATAGATCTCGCCGGCCACCGGGCCGTGACGGGACACAGTGGCAGGGTCGAGCGCGACCCATACAGACCACGACTGCATAAGGAGAACAAGCAGATGGCAAAGCGCAGCAAAGCATACGAGGCAGCTGTAGCCAAGATCGAGGACGGCAAGCTGTACTCGCCGGCCGAGGCAGTGGCCCTGGCCAAGGAGACCGGCTCCGCGAAGACGGACGCGACCGTTGAGGTCGCTTTCCGCCTGGGCGTCGACCCGCGCAAGGCAGACCAGATGGTCCGCGGCACGGTCAACCTCCCGCACGGAACCGGCAAGACCGCTACCGTGGTCGTCTTCGCCAACGGTGACAAGGCCGAGGCCGCCAAGGCCGCCGGCGCCGACTTCGTCGGCTCCGACGACCTGATCGAGAAGATCCAGGGCGGCTGGACCGGCTTCGACGCCGCGGTCGCCACCCCGGATCTGATGGGCAAGGTCGGCCGCCTCGGCAAGATCCTCGGCCCGCGTAACCTGATGCCGAACCCGAAGACCGGTACCGTCACCATGGACGTGGCCAAGGCTGTGGGCGACATCAAGGGCGGCAAGATCGACTTCCGCGTCGACAAGCACTCGAACCTGCACTTCATCATCGGCAAGGTGTCCTTCGACGCCCAGAAGCTGGCCGAGAACTACAGCGCGGTCCTCGAAGAGGTCCTCCGCCTGAAGCCGACCTCCTCGAAGGGTCGCTACATCAGCAAGGCCACGGTCGCCACGACCTTCGGCCCGGGCATCCAGGTGGACCCGAACGTCACCAAGGTCGTCGTCGGCTAATCGACAGACCTGAGCCGCATGTGGCCGTCGTCCCCGACCGGGACGGCGGCCACACGCGTATCACCGGTCGACGACGACGAGGCGGCCTGGTGCCGGTTGCCTCACGGTCGGTCGACGCGGTAGATGTAGTGCAGCGGGTCATCGAGGGGATTGTCGGGACGCATCGGCGCCTCGGCAACGCGGCGCAGACCGGCCTTCTCCGCAGCCCGCCACGAGGCGGTGTTGGCGGCGACCACGGCGATGAAGACAGCCGGCGCGTCCGGGTAGTCCGTCCACGTGCTGTTCAGTACGCGGGTGATCATCAGCGTTCCGAGGCCGCGTCCGCGCAGTTCGGGCCGGCCGATGAGGTAGTCGAGCTGAACGGCGCCCGGGGGCAGCTCGACGACGGCACCGTAGCCGGCGGCCTCGTCGGGGTAGTCGGCGATGGCGGATCGCTGCAGGAGTCCGATGGGCCGGCCCGACAGACAGATCACCAGGTCCTCGCCCGGTTCCTCGCCCCGGATGCTCGCGGCGAAGTCGCGCTCGACACCGGCTTGCGTGGAGTCGTGGTTCCACCAGCGTGCTACCGCCGGTTCGTGCAGCCAGCCGGCCAGCAGGGGCAGATCGTCGCGAACAAGCGGCCGCCAGGTGAGCTCTGCATCCTGAAACGATTCCATGCCGCCCAGTCTAGGCAGCGAGCATCCGCTGGAGTCGATTTTGCGAGCGGGCGTCCGGACGGTAGAGTTGTCCCTACCTAAGACCGTCGGTCGGTGTGTGTTCGGAATCTGAGTTGTCAGAAGAAGGCGTGCATCTGAAAGATCCTCGTAGAGGACGGCCCACGCAGGTGACACTTTCTTCGAAAGCCGCGCGACGTCGTCGTACTGACCGTGGTTCCTGAAGCCCTGTGCACCTGCACGGGGCGTTTTTTATGTCCAGCCTACCCGGGCGGGATCTGGCCGACACCCGACACTCACCCCGGAAGGAGGGTTATGGCAACGCCGAACAAGGTCTCCGCAGTTGAGGAGACCATTGCAGACTTCAAGGAGTCGAACGCCGCTGTCCTGACCGAATACCGCGGGCTCTCTGTTGCGCAGCTCAAGGAATTGCGCCGTGCGCTTGGTGCAGACACCAAGTACTCGGTCGTCAAGAACACCCTGACTGGCATCGCTGCCAAGGAAGCCGGCGTCGACGCGTTCGACGGCCAGCTTGCCGGCCCGACCGCCATCGCCTTCATCAAGGGCGATGCAGTTGCCGCAGCCAAGAGCCTGACTGAATTCGCCAAGAGCAACGAGAAGCTGGTCGTCAAGACCGGTTACTTCGAGGGCAAGGCAATGACCGCTGCAGAGGTTGCCGCTCTGGCAGCCCTGGAGTCCCGCGAGCACCAGCTGGCTCGTGTTGCCGGCGTACTGCAGGCTCCGGCCTCCGCAGCCGCCCGCATCATCGAGGCACTGCGCGCCAAGCGCGAAGAGGGCGGCGCTGAAGCTCCCGCCGCAGAGGCCGAGGAAGCACCCGCTGCCGAAGCCGCCGAAGAAGCCTAGAGCTTCTTCCACCCCCTAAAGCACATCTCTGCGGCGCCTAGAGGCGCCGCCCCAAGGAAAGGACGCCACACCATGGCGAAGCTCACCAACGAAGAGCTCCTCGAAGCTTTCAAGGAAATGTCCATCATCGAGCTCTCCGAGTTCGTTTCGGCCTTCGAGGAGACCTTCGAGGTCACCGCTGCTGCCGTCGCCGTTGCTGGCCCGGCCGGTGGCGCAGGCGAAGCCGCTGCTGAAGAGCAGACCGAATTCGACGTCATCCTCGAGTCGGCTGGCGAGAAGAAGATCGGCGTCATCAAGGAGGTCCGCGCGCTGACCTCGCTGGGCCTGAAGGAAGCCAAGGAAGTTGTCGATTCCGCTCCGAAGGCTGTCCTCGAGGGCGTCGACAAGGACGCAGCCGAGAAGGCCAAGGAGGCCCTCGAAGGCGCCGGCGCCACGGTGACCCTCAAGTAAGTTCCTTCCGGGACTTGCCGAGATTCGATCTCGGCGCAACGGCCCCGCCCGCGTGCATTGTGCACGCCGGCGGGGCCGATTGCATTGGCATCCCCACCGCTGGCTATCAGCGAATGTTCAGCGGATTACACTTCGCGCAAAGATTCACTCCGTAACCTATTCGTTATGAATAGACGTTTGGCGCTGCTCGACGGTCTCCGTCTGGTGGCCGCGCTGATGGTGGTCCTGTACCACTACACGGCGTGGAATCACGGCAACTGGGGGGACGAAGGTGCACGGGAAACCTGGCCCGGGCTCAGCCAGTTGACCGTCTTCGGCAACCTCGGCGTACCGCTCTTCTTCGTGATCAGCGGGTTCGTCATCCTGCTCTCGAGCTATGGCAAGCGGCCCGCTAAGTTCATCGGCTCGCGTATCGGGCGGCTCTTCCCCGCCTACTGGGTGGCGGTCATCGCGACCGGTGCACTCTTGTTCTTCATGTGGCCGGGCGCGGGCGACGATTTCACCTACGGCGACTGGGCGATGAACCTGACCATGATCCAGTCCGCCTTCGACGTCAAGAGCATCGACGGCGTCTACTGGACCCTGTGGGTGGAGATGCGTTTCTACGCGTGGATCCTGGCACTCATGCTGCTCGGCTGGCTCACCCCGGGCCGGATCCTGGCCTTCGCCGCGCTGTGGCCGGCCGCCGGCATCTTCGCTGAGGCGCTGGGCCTGAGCTTCCTCGAAGACGCGATGCTGAAGCAGCACGCACCCCTCTTCGCCGGCGGCATGGTGCTCTTCCTGATCTACCGCTTCGGCCACACGCCGCTGCGCTGGATCATCCTTGGCACCAACGTGGCGCTCTCCGCCTACTTCACGGGCATCCGCCTCAGCGGGGAGGTCGACTGGCTCGTCGGCTACGAGATCGCCCCCGAGGCCTACTGGCCGATGGTGGTGGCGGTCTTCGCCCTGCTGGCCGTCGTCACCCTGACCCCCGCGGTGAACCTGAACGTGCCGGGGCTGGCCGTCGCCGGCGCGCTCACCTATCCCGTCTACCTCCTGCACCAGATGTGGGGCTGGTGGGGCATCGGCATCCTCTCGGACTACCTGCCGCAGTCCGCCACGCTCGCCGTGGTCATGCTCGTCGTGCTCGGCGCGGCCTACGCCGTCCACCGGTGGGTGGAACGGCCCCTGGGGCGTCCGCTAGCAGGGGCCGTCACCCGCGGCGTCGACCTGTCGGGGGCGTGGCTCAGCGGTGCAGCAGCAGCGCTTCGCCCTGCCCTCCTCCGCCGCACAGGCTGACCGCAGCCGTCCCACCGCCGCGCCGGTCCAGTTCGAGGGCGGCGTGCAGCGCCAGCCGAGCGCCCGACGCCCCGATCGGGTGGCCCAGGGCGATGGCGCCGCCGTGGATGTTCGTGCGTTCGAGGGGGTAGTCGAGGTCGGTGAGCGACTGGCATGCCACGGCGCCGAAGGCCTCGTTGATCTCGATGAAGTCGAGCTCGCGCACGTCGAGGTCGGCCCGCGCCAGCGCCGCCCGGATCGCGTTCGACGGCTGCGAGTGCAGCGAGTTGTCCGGACCGGCCACCTGGCCGGGCTCGCCGATCCGCGCGAGGATGTGCAGCCCGTTCGCCTCGGCGTAGGCGCGTGAGGTGACGACGACGGCGGCCGCGCCGTCGGAGAGCGGCGAGGAGTTGCCCGCCGTGATCGTCCCGTCGGCGGCGAACGCTGGACGCAGGCCGCCGAGCGACTCGGCCGTCGTCGTCGGTCGGATGCCCTCGTCTTCGGCGACGACGACGGGATCGCCCTTGCGCTGCGGGACGGGGACGGGCGCGATCTCGGCGTCGAACACTCCGTCCTGCTGGGCCCGGGCCGCCCGCTGATGCGAGAGCGCGGCCACCTCGTCCTGCTCCGCGCGAGTGAGGCCGAGGACCGAGTTCTTCCGCTCGGTGCTGACCCCCATCGAGATCTTGTCGAACGCGTCGGTCAGGCCGTCGTGCGCGACGGAGTCGATCGCCGCGATGTCCCCGTAGGACCAGCCCATGCGGCTGCCGGGCAGCACGTGCGGCGCGTTGGTCATCGACTCCTGACCGCCGGCCACGACCACGTCGGCCTCACCGAGGCGCACGAGCCGGGCCGCGTCGGTGATCGCGGCGAGGCCCGAGAGGCACACCTTGTTGATCGTCACGGTCGGCACGTCCCAGCCGATACCGGCGGCGATCGCGGTCTGGCGTGCCGGATTCTGGCCGGCGCCGGCCTGAACGACCTGGCCGAAGACGACGCCGTTCACCGAGCCGGCGTCGACCCCGGACTTCTCGAGGGCCGCCGTCACGGCGTGGGCCCCGAGCTGGACAGCGGTAAGAGCTGCGAGGCTGCCCTTGAACCGCGTGAACGGGGTGCGGGCGCCGCCGACGATGACCGCTTCGTTGAGGTCAGACACTGATTCTGCTCCGCTCTCTCTGGGTGGTGTGCCGACCGACGCTGGCTCTCCGGTATCGGCCTGGCAAAAGTTAGCCATTATTAACCTAGTGCACGGCCTCCGCGCTGTCGATGGCCGTTTGTCTTAATGCGGCAAAGAATCTCCGCCATACCTTCCGGTAGCCGAGCATCCGTGCCTATACTCAGGGTGTTTCGTCCTGCTTGCAGGACGTGCGTCATCAGGCATCGGGGGGGACCCTTTGACAAGGACCCGAAAGCCATGAAGCACGAAAACGTTGGGGACGCCGAAATTCCGCTGGGCACCAGATCCGCGGATCAGGCAGGCGCTGGATCTGCGCGCCGAAGAATTCTCTTTCAACCGTTGCGACGACGACGGTAACCTCCGCCCGGACCGCGCTCTCTCGCGTCCGCGGCCCTCTCCAACCCACCGCCCCGCCCGTTCCACTGAGTGAACGCCTGAGCAGGGTGTCGCAGTTATCAACTCGCTCCTGTCGACCTTCGACGCGTCGACGTATCTATGCCAGTTCGCAGAAATAATTGAGCATTCTCGCTGGCGCCCGTGCACTCACTCGCATTCTTAAGAGGACGACATGTCACGACATCTCACCCGCGCGCACCGCACAGGGCTCCGCGCACTCAAATCTTTGCTGGCTATGGGGCTCGCTGCGGGACTGATGTTCTCCGGCAGCGTCGCGATGGCCGTCGCAGCAGAGGACGATTTCCCCGCCGCCGCGGAGGTCACTGCACAGACGGAACCGGAGGGTGAGGCGCCCGTCCAGAAGAATGCGAGCGTCGATGAGGAAACCCTTGTCGAGGAAGACGCGACGGACAAGGCGGAAGTCGCCGAGAAAACGGCTGACGAACCGGTCACCGAGGAGGAGGTGGCACCGAAGCCGGCGCCGGCAGAGGCGCCTGTGGCCGAGGAACCGGCTGCTGAGGAACCGGCTGCTGAGGAAAAAGTGGCACCCAAGCAGGAGAAAGCTGAGAAGCCCGCTGCTGAGGAGCCCGCAGTCGAGGAAGAGGCCCCGGAGGTGCTTTCGGCGGAGGTGTTTACGCCCTTCGCATCGTCAAGTGATTTCCTGCTGAATTGGCCGGCCGACATCGACATGGCGACCGATCCGATCGGAAATAACGATCCGACGGTGTATTCCCAAGGGTCGAAGGAGAACGATCCGAGCTCGTGGGATTACAGTGCTTCGGCGAGTTCGCCTGGTTCGGGTGATGTCGGGGACACGTGGGTTGCCGCTGACTATGTGGGGGACGATGCCTGGTTGTGGTTGGCGTTCGAGCGGGTGACCGCGAACGGACAGATCGGGTATTTCCTGGAGTTGAACCAGTTGCCGTCCACGACGAATGCGAACGGTGCGGACATCCCGGTGCGGAGTGTAGGCGATATCCGGTTGACATTCCCGGCGAATAATGATGCGTTCTCCACGCCGGTGATCGAGCGGTGGGACGGATCCGGGTGGGTGGCGTCCAGCCTGCCGGCCGGTTCCTGGGACCACGTCGTGAGTCAGGAGGGCACGCTCGTCGAGTTCAAATTCAACCTCTCGGCGATCTTCGGCGGCGAGGACGGGATGCTGGATTGCGGCGAATTCGATTTCGCCAACATCATGCTGCGCTCGGCGGCGTCGGCGAGTCAGCAGTCCGAGCTGAAGGATTTCGTCGGCGGCCAGATCGACGTGGACCTGTGCGCGGGGCTGAAGATCCTGAAGACGGACGAGAACGGGGTGCCGCTGGGCGGGGCCACGTTCGAGATCGATCCGAATCCGCTGCCGGATGGCGAGGGCACGCTGACGATCACGGACAACGATGCGAACGATGCTGATCCGGCTGATGGTGTGATCGAACTGGCCGCGGTGAATCCGGGCGAGTACACGGTCACGGAGATCGAGGCGCCTGACGGGTATTTATTGCCGGCGGATCGGGACCAGGGTCCGTTGACGGTGGAGCCGGGTGGGAGTGTGACGTTCACGTTCGAAGATCCGGTGAAGTGGGTACCGCTGACGGTTGAGAAGAGCGTCGATGCCTCGTATTCGGTGTTGTACGAGTGGGACATCGAGAAGACGGTGGATCAGAGCCTGGTCGAGCAGTCGGGCACGACGGCGGCGTTCACGTACCTGGTCGAGGTGACCGAGGGTGCGCGGACAGCGTCGGACTTCGTGGTCGACGGGACGATCACGGTGGACAACCCGAATGCCGGTGCGATGGTCGCGACGGTGGAGGATGTCCTCGGCGACGGGACGGTGTGCGTGATCGACGCGGCCGATGCTTCGGGTGCCGACGGTCTTCAGATCTCCTTCGAACCGGGGGAAACGGTGCTCGACTACGAGTGCGAGGTGGCTGAGGAGCCGGAGGAGCTCTCGGGGTCGAACGAGGTGTCGGTGGCGTGGAGCCGCGCTGACTACCCGCAGGAGCAGGACGACGTTGATGATCCGGGTAATGCTCCCGAGGGTGAGGCATCGGCTAGTGAGGCGTTCGAGTGGACGGTGAACGAGACGGACGAGACGGTCACGATCGAGGACAGCCAGTTCGAGTTCGATCCCGCGTGGGAGATCACCTGGTCGGGCGAGGGCACGGTGCATGAGCAGGAGTACACCCTGGAGCGCGAGGTGCCCGCTGGCGAGTGCCAGACGTTCGACAACACCGCGACGATCGTTGAGACGCAGCAGTCCGACGACGCCGAGGCCACGTTGTGTGTGGGTGCTGATCTGGTGGTGGAGAAGAACGTGATCCACAGTTTCGACCGCACCTACCTGTGGGATATCGAGAAGACAGTGCTCGGTGATCAGCCGTTCGCGGCTGATCCGGAGACCGGGGATGTGACGGTTGAGTACGAGGTCACGGTTGGTCCGAATTCGTTCCAGGATTCGGGGTGGGCGATGCGTGGTGAGATCACGGTTGCGAACCCCAATGACTGGCAGGATATCGAGACCACGGTGAGCGACGCGGTCGACATCGGTGGCGGTGCTGAGTGCACCGTCATGGACGCCACGCGGGTGGTCGAGGCGAATGATTCTCTGGTGTTCGAGTACACGTGCACGTTCATGAGCGAGCCGGAGTACGACGGTGAGAACGTGGCGACGGCGGTGTGGGACGCGGAGGCCGCGTTCACGCCGAACGGCGAGGCCACGGGATCGGCGGAGGTTTCCGCCGATGAGTGGTCGGTGACGCCGATCAATGACACGGTCGTCGTCGAGGACGACCACTTCACCTTCGACCCGGCGTGGGAGATCACCTGGTCCGAGGACCTGGAGCCGGAGACGCGCACGTACGAACTGACGTGGAACGTGGGTGAGGCCGGTCGATGTGCCGAGTTCGTCAACGTCGCCAGTGTCATTGGCGATGACGATTTGCCGTTGGCTGAGGATGATGCTCTGGCCGAGGCCTGCCGGGAAGCGCCACTGGTCGTCGAGAAGACCATTGACGGCTCCTTCGACCGCCTCTACCTCTGGGATGTCGAGAAGGACGTCGACCAGACCGAGGTTACGGTGGGCGAGGACGACGCAATCCCCGAATTCGCCTATACGGTTGTCGCGACGCCGGGTGAAACCGAAGACGGCGAGTTCGAACTCGGCGGAACCATCACGATCGAGAACCCGAACACGTTCGAGTCCGGCTGGATCGTCGCCGAGGTCGAGGACACGATCTCGATCGAGGGCCTCGTCTGCACGATCGACGACGACGACCTGAACGAGGACGGCACGGTCACGATCGAGCCGAACAGCACGGTCGAACTCGACTACACGTGCACGACCGACGGCGTGACCGCCGAGTCCGAGGGCGAGAACACTGCGGTGGTCACCTGGAACGACGGCGAGCGGTTCGCGACGAGCGGCCCGGTCCCGTTCGGTTTCGAGTTGGATGGCGAGACCGATAAGTCGGTGGAGGTCTTCGATGACAAGACCGATCCCGAGGGTGAGCCGGTGCTGCTGGGTTCGGCGGAGTGGAACGCGGAGGGAACGCCCACCGAGTTCGAGTACGTGCTCGAGTTGGACGCCCCGGCTGGTGAATGCGTGGCGTACACGAACACGGCGTGGATCGTCGTCGACGGCGATGACCCGTCGGACGAGGTCGACGTGACGGTCTGCCGTCAGGCGGGCCTGTTGATCTCTAAGACGGTCGATGCAGATTACGACAGGTTGTACCTGTGGGACATTCTCAAGGACGTGGACTCCACGATGGTCACGGTCGGTGAGGAGGATGCGGCGCCTGCGTTCAACTACACGGTGATTGCGACGCCGGGCGGGTTCGAGGATTCGGGCTGGACGATGTCCGGCACGATCACGGTCGAGAACCCGAACGACGAGGGTCAGGATCCGGTGACGGTGGACGTGACGGACGTTCCGTCGGTTGAGGGCGTGGACTCGTGTTCCGTCATCGACGGCGAGGGCGTGACGATCGCTTCCGGTGATTCGGTGGTCCTGGACTACGAATGTGTGATCAGCGGGCAGCCTCAGTATCAGGGTGAGAACACGGCCGTGGTGACGTGGCCGAACGGTGAGTCGTCGGCGACCGTCGGCGTCGGTTTCGAGTTGGATGGCGAGACCGATAAGTCGGTGGAGGTCTTCGATGACAAGACCGATCCCGAGGGTGAGCCGGTGCTGCTGGGTTCGGCGGAGTGGAACGCGGAGGGAACGCCCACCGAGTTCGAGTACGTGCTCGAGTTGGACGCCCCGGCTGGTGAATGCGTGGCGTACACGAACACGGCGTGGATCGTCGTCGACGGCGATGACCCGTCGGACGAGGTCGACGTGACGGTCTGCCGTCAGGCGGGCCTGTTGATCTCTAAGACGGTCGATGCAGATTACGACAGGTTGTACCTGTGGGACATTCTCAAGGACGTGGACTCCACGATGGCCACGGTCGGTGAGGAGGATGCGGCGCCTGCGTTCAACTACACGGTGATTGCGACGCCGGGCGGGTTCGAGGATTCGGGCTGGACGATGTCCGGCACGATCACGGTCGAGAACCCGAACGACGAGGGTCAGGATCCGGTGACGGTGGACGTGACGGACGTTCCGTCGGTTGAGGGCGTGGACTCGTGTTCCGTCATCGACGGCGAGGGCGTGACGATCGCTTCCGGTGATTCGGTGGTCCTGGACTACGAATGTGTGATCAGCGGGCAGCCTCAGTATCAGGGTGAGAACACGGCCGTGGTGACGTGGCCGAACGGTGAGTCGTCGGCGACCGTCGGCGTCGGTTTCGAGTTGGATGGCGAGACCGATAAGTCGGTGGAGGTCTTCGATGACAAGACCGATCCCGAGGGTGAGCCGGTGCTGCTGGGTTCGGCGGAGTGGAACGCGGAGGGAACGCCCACCGAGTTCGAGTACGTGCTCGAGTTGGACGCCCCGGCTGGTGAATGCGTGGCGTACACGAACACGGCGTGGATCGTCGTCGACGGCGACGACCCGCAGGATTCGGTGACTGTTACCGCCTGCCGCGAGGCCGCACTTGTGGTCGACAAGTCGGCTGGTGGTTCCTTCGATCGGCTCTACTTCTGGGACATCGCCAAGGACGTCGACCGGACCGAGGTCACGGTCGGCGAAGAGGACGACGCGCCGGAGTTCAATTACACGGTGATCGCCACCCCCGGTGACCACGAGGACAGTGGCTTCGAGCTCGGCGGAACCATCCTGGTCCAGAACGAGAACTCGTTCGACCACGCGTGGATCGTCGCCGATGTCGAGGACACGGTCTCGATCGAGTCTCTGGTCTGCACGATCGAGGACGATGACCTGAACGAGGATGGCACGGTCACGATCCCGCCGGGCAGCTCGGTGTTCCTCGACTACACGTGCACGACCGGCGGGGTGAGTGCCGAGACGGAAGGCGAGAACACCGCCGTCGTCACGTGGCACGACGGCGAACGGACCGCGACCAGCGGGCCAGTGCCGTTCGGGTTCGACCTGGACGAGGAGACCGACAAGGTCGTCGACGTCCTGGACGACAAGACCAACCCGGAGGCGGACCCGGTGACGCTGGGTTCGGCGGAGTGGAACGCGGAGGGAACGCCCACCGAGTTCGAGTATTCGCTGGTCCTCGACGCACCGATCGGCGACTGCGCGGGCTACACCAACACCGCCCACGTGGAGGTCACGGGTGCGGATCCGCAGGCCGAAGCAAGCGTGAGTGTCTGCCGCGAGGCGGCGCTCGTGGTCGCGAAGTCGATCGAGGCGAGCTTCGATCGCACCTACCTGTGGGACCTGACCAAAGAGCGCGCCGACGGTGACGAGGACTTCGTCGACGCCGACGAGAACGGTGAGGCGACGGTGCCGTACGTCATCGCCGTCACCTCCGGCGGGTACGCGGATTCGGGCTTCGAGCTCGGCGGAAGCATCGAGATCACCAACCCGAACGTGTTCGAGGGCGGCGGGATCGTGGCCGAGGTCGAGGATACGGTCTCCGTGGACGGCCTGGTCTGCACCATCGCCGGCCTGAACGAGGAAGGCACGGTCGCCATCGCTCCCGAATCGTCCGTCACGCTCGACTACACGTGTACGACCGAGGGCGTGACCGCCGAGACCGAGGGTGAGAACACCGCGATCGCCACGTGGCACGACGGCGAAAGGTCCGCAACCAGCGGCCCGGTCCCGTTCGGCTTCGAGTTGGATGCCGAGACGGATCGCACGGTCGACGTGTACGACGACGAGGCGCAGCCCGGTTCCGAGGGCGAGCTCCTCGGGACGGTGTCCTGGGACGAGGTCGATACCGAGGACCCGTCGTGGTCCAAGGAGTTCGAGCAGGAACTGACGTTCACGGTCGATCCCGGCACCTGCGGTACCTTCACTAACACCGCGTGGGTCGTGGTCACGGGTGAGAACCCGCAGGACGATGCGACGGTGACGGTTTGCCACGAGGCGGATCTGCTGGTCTCGAAGACGGCGGACGCGAGCTACGACCGCCTCTACCTCTGGGAGATCGACAAGGAGGTCGACCGCACCACGGTCACCGTGGGCGAGGACAACGCGGCGCCGCAGTTCGGCTACAAGGTGATCGCGACGCCGGGAGACTACGAGGATTCGAACTGGATGCTCTCCGGTGAGATCACCGTCATGAACCCGAACTCCGAGGAGCAGGGTCCGATCACGGCCACGGTGGTGGACGTGCCCGGCGTCGAGGGTATCGAATCCTGTGAGGTCGTCGGCGGCGAGGAAGTCGTCATCGATCCGGGGGAGACCGTAACTCTCGCTTACGAGTGCGTGATCACCGGGCAGCCGGCCTACGAGGGCGAGAACACCGTTGAGGTCGCGTGGGACGGTGGGTCCGTCACGGCGGGCACTGGCATCGCCTTCGGCCTGGAGACGGAGACGGACAAGATCGTCGACGTCTACGACGACAAGACGGATCCGGAAGGTGATCCCGTGCTGCTGGGCTCTGCGGAGTGGAACGCGGAGGGAACGGCGACCGAGTTCGACTACGTGCTCGAGCTGGATGCGCCGGCCGGCCAGTGCGTGGACTACACCAACACGGCCTGGATCGTCGTAGAAGGCGACGTTCCGCAGGATTCGGTGACAGTCACCCCCTGCCGCGAGGCCGCACTCATGGTCGACAAGTCGATTAATGGCTCCTTCGACCGCCTGTACCTGTGGGACGTCGCCAAGGACGTCGACCGGACCGAGGTGACGGTCGGCGCGGAGGACGAGGCGCCGGAGTTCAACTACACGGTCGTCGCGACCCCGGGCGACACCGAGGACAGCGGTTTCGAGCTGGACGGATCGATCACGATCCAGAACCCGAACATGTTCGATGCCGCCTGGATCGTCGCCGAGGTCGAGGACACGGTCTCGATCGAGTCCCTGGTCTGCACGATCGAGGACGAGGACCTGAACGAGGACGGAACGGTCACGATCGCGCCGAATAGTTCGGTCACGTTGGACTACTCGTGCACGACCGACGGCGCCACCGCGGAGACGGAAGGCGAGAACACCGCCGTCGTCACGTGGCACGACGGCGAACGGTCCGCGACGAGCGGCCCGGTGCCGTTCGGCTTCGACCTCGACGCCGAGACCGATAAGACGGTTGAGGTGGTTGATGATCAGACGGATCCGGGTGCTGAGCCGGTGGTGTTGGGTTCGGCGGACTGGAATGCGGAGGGTGAGGCGACGGAGTTTGAGTACGCGTTGACTCATGATGCGAAGGCTGGTCAGTGTGCTTCGTTTACGAACACGGCGATGATCGTGGAGACGGGGGCGCAGGCGCAGGCGGAGGTGGAGACGTGCCGCGAGGCAGCACCGGCTCCCACTTCGGAACCGACGCCAGCGCCCGTCCCGATCCCCGCACCGACGCCGCTGCCGAGGACGGGATCGCAGATCATGTGGCTGGCCATCGTGGGTCTCGGGCTCCTGATCGTCGGAGCCGGGGCGATGATCGGCCGGAACCGCCGGGACGTCTGACGGAAACTGCGACCGCCGCCAATGAGAGGTTGCCGCGGCAGTGAAGGCGGGGGTGGAGTGTCAAGCGACACTCCGCCCCCGCCGTCGTTCAGTCTCTGCGGCAAGAAGCCTCTGTCATCATTCCCGTGAGGGGCATCTTGTGCTTATACTCAGGGCGTGTCACCCGTCACAGGGTGGTCGCGTGTAAGGCATCGGGGGGGAACCTTTAGCAAGGACCCGAAAGCCATGGAACACGAATACGTTGGGGACGCCGCTACTCCGCCGGGCATGAGGCCCGAGGACCAGGCAGGCGCTGAAGCCCCGCGCCACTCGCATCTCTTGAAGCCGTCGCGACGACGACAGCGACCTCTCACGCAGACCGCAGCCTAGCCACAGCCGATCTCGGCTACCGGAGGCTGCGGCTACTCGCCTGTCCGTTCCAACTGCGGAACGCGGGCGCACGAGCCCAGCAGGCTGAATCTCTCACCTCCGGCGGGTCGGATCGTCCAACGCTATTCCAGCCAGCTCGCGCTATCTATCGATCATTCGCGCTGGCCTTCCGTACTCACCCGCATCTTTAAGAGGACGACATGTCACGACATCTCAACCGCGCCCCACGCAGTGGGCCTCGCGGACTCAAATCTTTGCTGGCCATGGGGCTCGCCGCAGGTCTGATGTTCTCCGGCAGCATCGCCATGGCTGCGGCCGACGAGGAGATCTTCCCGGCGGCCGAAGACCAGTCGGTTACGACAGAGGAAAACACCAACGAGGAGCTCGAGTCGAGTTCGGCTGAGGAGCCTGTACTCGAGGAGGAGCCCGCCGGCGAGGACGAATCGGCCGAGGAGCCGGCAGTAGAAGTGGCTCCCGTTGACGAATCGGCAGCCGAGGAGGAGCAGGCCGAGGTGCCTGCCGCTGAGGAGAAGGCGGCACCGAAGCAGGAACCGGCTGCTGAGGCGCCCGCAGTCGAGGAAGAGGCCCCGGAAGTGCTTTCGGCGGAGGTGTTCACGCCCTTCGCATCGTCGAGTGATTTTCTGCTGAATTGGCCGGCCGACATCGACATGGCGACGGATCCGATTGGCAACGCGGATACGACGGTCTATTCGAATGGTTCCAAGGAGAACGACCTTTCGTCGTGGAACTACAACGAGTCGGCTGGTTCGCCTGGTTCGGGTGATGTCGGGGACACGTGGGTTGCCGCTGACTATGTGGGGGACGATGCTTGGCTGTGGCTGGCGTTCGAGCGGGTCACGTCGAATGGTCAGATCGGGTATTTCCTCGAGCTGAATCAGCTGGCCTCGACGACGAATGCGAACGGGGCGGATATCCCGGTGCGCAGCGTGGGCGATCTCCGGTTCGTGTTCCCGGCGAATAATGATGCGTTCTCCACGCCTGAGGTTCAGGTGTGGGACGGGTCGGGCTGGGTGACGACAACGTTGCCGGCTGGCTCCTGGGATCATGTGGTGAGCCAGGACGAGACGCTGGTCGAGTTCAAGTTCAATCTCTCGGCGATCTTCGGTGGCGACGATGGGATGCTCGAGTGCGGTGATTTCGATTTCGCGAACATCATGCTGCGCTCGGCAGCGTCGGCGAGCCAGCAGTCGGAGTTGAAGGACTTCGTCGGCGGTCAGATCGATCTCGATCTGTGTTCGAGTCTGAAGATCCTGAAGACGGATGAGAACGGGGTGCCGCTCGGTGGTGCGTCGTTCGAGATCGATCCGAATCCGCTGCCTGGTGGCGAGGGGACGTTGACGGTCACGGACAACGATGCCAACGATGCTGATCCTGCTGACGGGACGATCGAGTTGGCTGAGGTGAATCCGGGGGAGTACACGGTGACCGAGGTCGTGGCGCCGGACGGGTACTTGTTGCCGGCTGATCGGGACCAGGGGCCGCTGACGGTTGAGCCGGGTGGGAGCGTGACGTTCACGTTCGAGGACCCGATCGCCTGGGAACCGCTGAGCGTCGAGAAGTCGATCGAGGCCTCCTACCAGGTCGACTACACCTGGGGCATCGACAAGTCGGTGGACCAGACCCTGATCGAGCAGGCCGGGACGACCGCTGACTTCACGTATTTGGTCGAGGTGTTCGAGGGCGATCGGACCGCGACCGATTTCGTCGCCGGCGGAATGATCACCGTGGACAACCCGAACGCGGGGTCGATGGTGGCCACGGTAGAGGACGTGCTCGGTGACGGGACGGTCTGCGTGATCGACGCCGCCGACGCCAGCGGTGCTGACGGTCATCAGATCGCCTTCGGCCCCGGGGAAACGGTGCTCGACTACGAGTGCGAGATCGGCGCCGAACCGGAAAGCGAGTCCGGCTCCAACGCCGTCACGCTGACCTGGAGCAACGCTGACTACCCGCAGGAGCAGTCCCACGTCGACGACCCGGACAACGCCGGTGAGGCGTCCGCCACTGACACGGTCGATTTCACGTGGACGACGACGGAGGCGAACGAAGCCGTCACCGTCGAGGACAGCCAGTTCACGTTTGACCCGGAGTGGAGCATCACATGGGGCTCCGAAGAGGACGGCGTGTACGAGAACACCTACACGATCACCCGCGAGGTTCCAGCTGGCGAGTGCCAGACGTTCGATAACACGGTGACGATCGTCGAGACGGGTCAGTCTGACACCGTCGAGGCGACGTTGTGTGTGGGTGCGGATCTGGTCGTGGAGAAGAACGTGATCCACAGCTTCGACCGGACGTATCTGTGGGATATCGAGAAGACCGTGCTCGGCGACCAGCCGTTCGAGGCTGATCCCGAGACTGGAGACGTGACGGTCGAGTACGAGGTCACGGTGGGTCCGAATTCGTTCCAGGATTCGGGTTGGGCGATGAGTGGCGAGATTACAGTTGCGAACCCCAATGACTGGCAGGACATCGAGACGACAGTGAGCGACGCCGTCGACATCGGCGGCGGGGCCGAGTGTGCCGTCATGGATGCTACGCGGCTGATCGGGGCCGGCGAGAGCCAGACCTTCGACTACAACTGCACGTTCACGAGCGAGCCGGAGTACGAGGGTGAGAACGTGGCGACCGCGGTGTGGGATGCCGACGCCGCTTCGACGCCGACCGGCGAAGCCACGGGCACTGCGGAGGTCGCTGCTGACGAGTGGTCGGTCACGCCGATCAATGACACGGTCCTCGTCGAGGACGACCACTTCACCTTCGATCCGGCTTGGGAAGTCACCTGGTCGGATGGCATGGAACCGGAGAAGCGCACGTACGAGCTGACGTGGAACGTGGGCGAGGCCGGCACGTGTGCCGAGTTCGTGAATGTCGCCAGCGTGGTGGGCGATGAGGGCCTGACCTTGGCTGAGGACGACGCTCTTGCCGAAGCCTGTCGTGAGGCACCGTTGGTGGTCGAGAAGACGATTGATGGTTCCTTCGATCGGACGTATTTGTGGGATGTGGTGAAGGAGCGTGCTGAGGGTGTCGATGAGTTTGTCGATGCTGATGAGAATGGTGAGGCGACGGTCCCGTATCTGATCTCGGTGTCGAGTGAGGGTTATGCCGATGATGGTTTCGAGCTGGGCGGGACGATCTCGATTGAGAATCCGAACATGTTCGAGTCGGGCTGGATTGTTGCTGAGGTCGAGGACACGATCTCGGTTGAGTCCCTGGTCTGCACGGTCGAGGACGAGGATCTGAACGAGGACGGGACGGTGACGATCGCGCCGAACAGCACGGTCGAGCTGGACTACTCGTGCACGACCGAGGGTGCGACCGCGGAGACGACCGGCAATAACACGGCGGTTGTCACCTGGCATGAGGGTGAGCGGAGCGCGTCGAGTTCTCCGGTGGAGTTCGCTTTCGAGTTGGATGCGGAGACGGATGAGACCGTCGAGGTGTTCGACGACGAGGCGGTGCCCGGTTCCGAGGGCGAGCTGCTGGGGACGGTGTCGTGGGACGAGGTTGATCCCGAGGACGCGTCCTGGTCGAAGGAGTTCGAGCAGGAGCTGGTGTTCACGGTGGAGTCGGGGACGTGCGAGTCGTTCACGAACACGGCCTGGGTCGTGGTCACGGGTGAGAACCCGATGGATGATGCGGACGTGACGGTCTGTCACGAGGCGGATCTGCTGGTTTCGAAGACGGCGGATGCGAGCTTCGATCGGTTGTATCTGTGGGAGATCGCCAAGGAGGTCGATCGGAGCAAGGTGACGGTCGCTCATGATGGTGCTGCTCCGGAGTTCGAGTACCTGGTTTCGGCGACGCCGGGTGGGGTCGAGGACTCGGGGTGGATGCTCTCCGGTGAGATCACGGTCATGAATCCGAACTCGGAGGAGCAGGGTCCGATCGAGGCGACGGTGGCGGACGTGCCCGGTGTCGAGGGGATCGAGTCCTGTGTGATCGAGGGCGGCGGCGACGTCGTGATCGATCCGGGGGCGACGGTCACGTTGGCGTACGAGTGCCTGATCGAGGGGCAGCCGGAGTACGAGGGTGAGAACGTGGTGGAGGTCGCCTGGGATGGCGGGTCTGTCACGGCGAGTACTGCGGTCGTGTTCGAGTTGGATGCCGAGACTGATAAGTCGGTTGAGGTGGTTGATGATCAGACGGATCCGGGTGCTGAGCCGGTGGTGTTGGGTTCGGCGGACTGGAATGCGGAGGGTGAGTCGACGGAGTTCGAGTATGTGTTGACTCATGATGCGAAGGCTGGTCAGTGTGCTTCGTTCACGAACACGGCGATGATCGTGGAGACGGGTGCGGACGCGCAGGCGGAGGTCGAGGCTTGCCGTGAGGCGGCACCGGTTCCCACACCGACACCGGGGCCGCTGCCGAAGACGGGCGCCCAGGCTGGGTGGCTGGCTCTGGTGGGACTCGGATTGTTGATGGCCGGAGCCGGGGCGTTGATCGCTCGGAACCGCCGCGACGCCTGAAGGAGGCCGCAGTCGCCGACTGAATGATGGCGGCTAAGCGCAGCGGAGACGCTGCAGTGACGCGGGGCGGGCCGTGCTCTCGGAAATCGGGGGCGCGGCCCGCCCCGCGTCGTCGTGTGCGATGTGAGCCCTTGCACAACGTGTTCTCCGCCACCTACCATGAGTGTAGCGATAATCGAACGTGCAGTTCGTTTATAGAACATACCAAGGGTGGCGTCGCACGACGTGCATCCGCCCGCACAACGAAGTGAGGACCATCCCGTGCATTTCCACCATCACGGCTACGTCTCCGGGGACCCGCGTGTCCAGCCGGCTGCCGGTACCGGAATCGACCGTCCCGACGAGCTGCCCGACCGGATGGACGTGCTGATCGTCGGTACCGGCCCCGCCGGGATGCTGACGGCCGCCCAGCTGTCGCGCTTCCCGGGAGTCAACACCCGCATCATCGAGCGCCGCCCGGGGCGGCTCGAGATCGGGCAGGCCGACGGCATCCAGGCGCGCAGCGTGGAGACGTTCCAGGCCTTCGGATTCGCCGAGCGCATCACGGCCGAGGCCTACGCCATCACGGAGATGGCGTTCTGGAAGCCGGACCCCGCTGATCAGTCCAAGATCGTGCGTACGGCACGGACCATCGACGATCCAGCGGGAATCAGTGAATTCCCGCACCTGATCGTCAATCAGGCCCGCGTGCTCGACTACTTCGCGGAGTTCATGGCCAATTCGCCGACCCGGATGAAGCCGGACTACGGATACGAGTTCAAGGACCTGACCGACACCGGTGCAGGGGAGTACCCGATCGAGGTGACGCTCGTTCGGACCGCCGGTGACGAGGCGGGCAGCGAGCGCGTCGTCCGCGCCAAGTACGTGGTCGGTTCTGACGGGGCGCGCAGCAAGGTGCGCTCCGCGATCGGTTGCACGCTCGACGGCGACCAGGCCAATCACGCGTGGGGCGTCATGGACGTGCTCGCCGAGAGCGACTTCCCGGACATCCGGCTCAAGTGCGCGATCCAGTCCGGCGGCGGCGGCAGCATCCTGCTCATCCCGCGCGAGGGCGGCCATCTCTTCCGGATGTACGTCGACCTCGGCGAGGTTCCCGCGGGCGACCACGGCGCCGTGCGGAAAACCACGATCGAGCAGATGATCGCCAAGGCGAACGAGATCGTGCACCCCTACACGGTCGACGTGCGCGACGTCGCCTGGCACAGCGTCTACGAGGTCGGCCACCGTCTCACCGACCGGTTCGACGACGTCGTCGCAGAGGAGCGCGGCACTCGCACCCCGCGCGTCTTCATCACCGGCGACGCCTGCCACACGCACAGCGCCAAGGCCGGGCAGGGCATGAACGTCTCGATGCAGGACGGCTTCAATCTCGGCTGGAAACTCGGCCACGTGCTCGAAGGGCGCGGCCCCGCGTCCTTGCTGTCGACGTACTCCGAGGAGCGCCAGGTCGTCGCCCAGAACCTCATCGACTTCGACAAGCAGTGGTCCACGCTCATGGCCAAGCGTCCGGAGGAGTTCGAGGATCCTTCGGAGCTCGAGGACTTCTACGTCCGCACGGCGGAATTCCCGGCGGGCTTCATGACCGAGTACGCGCCGTCGCTGCTCGTGGCCGCCCCGGCGCACCAGGACCTCGCCACGGGGTTCCCCATTGGCAAGCGGTTCAAGTCGGCGCCCGTCGTCCGGCTGTGCGATTCGAACCCCAAGCAGCTCGGGCACCTCGCCGAGGCCGACGGCCGCTGGCGCATCTACGTCTTCGCCGACGGTGCGGAGGCCGGGGCGCCGTCGGCGACCGCGGAGTTCGCGAACTGGCTGACGACGGCGGCAGAGTCACCGCTCGCGGCGACGCCCGCGGGGGCCGACGACGACGCGTGGTTCGACGTGAAAGTCGTCTACCAGCAGGCGCACGCGGACATCGACATCAACGCGGTGCCGGCAGCATTCCGACCGAAGGTCGGGCCCTTCTCGCTGACACACCTCGAGAAGATCTTCGGCGTCCAGGAAGGCGATGACATCTTCGACGCGCGCGGGATCAGCCGCGACGGCGCCGTCGTCGTCGTGCGCCCGGACCACTACGTGGCGAACGTGCTGCCGCTGACGGCAACGGACGAGTTGGCGGACTTCTTCGCGCCGCTGCTCGCGGTGTAGCGGGCCGTGCGAGCCGGCGGCCCGGGGCGGGGGAGGACCTCCGATCCGGGCCGCCCGGGGTTTGTCAACCGGTGGTTGGACATGCTAGGCGGCCGGGTGTAGTATGGAGCTTTGCGTCTTCCCTCTTTATCTTCTGGCCTTCATATAGCGGTGGGCCCGATACCCATGGTTTAGCCCGGGGCAATCGTTAATAGCGAATGCTCTGGGCTGTAAGTCATGTGTCGGGGGAGGCGCTCGGAAACCTGACGGTCTGTGGAAGGATCCATCTTGGTCGCCTCGAGCACCTCTCAAAACGTAACCGCTAGTTCGGCGCGGTCCGCGGAAGCGGCTGGTCGAATTTCATTCGCAAAGATCCATGAGCCTTTGGATGTGCCCAACCTGTTGGCACTCCAGACCGAGAGCTTCGACTGGCTCGTCGGAAACGAACGCTGGAAGAACCGCGTCGCCCAGGCTCTGGCCGTGGGCGATGAGGGCGTCGCCGACGTCTCCGGCCTGGCGGAGATCTTCGAGGAGATCTCCCCGATCGAGGACTTCCAGGAGACCATGTCCCTGAGCTTCTCGGAGCCGGAGTTCGCCGACCCGAAGTACACCGAGGCCGAGTGCAAGGATCGCGACGCGACCTACTCCGCCCCGCTGTACGTCAAGGCCGAGTTCATGAACAACAACACGGGCGAGATCAAGCAGCAGACCGTGTTCATGGGCGACTTCCCGCTGATGACGGAGAAGGGCACGTTCATCATCAACGGCACCGAGCGTGTCGTCGTGTCCCAGCTGGTCCGCTCCCCGGGCGCCTACTTCGAGCGCACGCCGGACAAGACCAGTGACAAGGACATCTTCACCGCCAAGGTCATCCCGTCCCGCGGTGCGTGGCTCGAGCTCGAGATCGACAAGCGCGACCAGGTCGGCGTCCGCCTCGACCGCAAGCGCAAGCAGTCCGTCACGGTCCTGCTCAAGGCCCTCGGCTGGAGCGAAGCCCGCATCCTCGAGGAGTTCGGCAACTACGAGTCGATCCGCGCCACCCTCGAGAAGGACACCACGGAGACGCAGGAGGAAGCCCTCCTCGACATCTACCGCAAGCTGCGTCCGGGCGAGCCGCCGACAGTCGACGCCGCCCAGAACCTGCTGGACAACCTGTACTTCAACCCGAAGCGCTACGATCTGGCCAAGGTCGGCCGCTACAAGATCAACCGCAAGCTCGGCGTCGATAAGCCGCTCTCCGGCCCGGGCGCCTCGGTGCTCGGCAACGACGACATCGTCGCCATGATCAAGTTCCTCGTCGCGCTGCACGCCGGCGAGGACACGATCAAGGGTGTCCGTAACGGCGAAGACGTCGACGTGCGCGTCGAGGTCGACGACATCGACCACTTCGGCAACCGTCGCATCCGCGCCGTCGGCGAGCTCATCGAGAACCAGGTCCGCACGGGCCTGTCCCGCATGGAGCGCGTCGTCCGCGAGCGCATGACGACGCAGGACGTCGAGGCCATCACGCCGCAGACGCTGATCAACATCCGCCCGGTCGTCGCTGCGATCAAGGAGTTCTTCGGAACCTCCCAGCTGTCGCAGTTCATGGACCAGAACAACCCGCTCGCCGGCCTGACGCACAAGCGTCGTCTGTCCGCGCTGGGCCCGGGTGGTCTGTCCCGTGACCGCGCCGGCATGGAGGTCCGCGACGTGCACCCGTCGCACTACGGCCGCATGTGCCCGATCGAGACCCCTGAAGGCCCGAACATCGGCCTCATCGGCTCGCTCGCGACCTACGCACGCATCAACGCCTTCGGCTTTATCGAGTCGCCGTACCGCAAGGTCGTCGACGGCAAGGTCACCGAAGAGGTCCGTTACCTCACGGCCGACGACGAGCTCGAGGCCCTGATCGCTCAGGCCAACGCCCCGCTGACGGAGGACCAGTTCTTCGCTGAGGACCTCGTCCTCGCCCGTGAACGCGGCGGTGGCGGCGAGCCCGTGCTGGCCGCTCCCTCCGAGATCGACTTCATGGACGTCTCGCCGCGCCAGATGGTGTCCGGCGCTACGGCCCTGATCCCGTTCCTCGAGCACGACGATGCCAACCGCGCGCTCATGGGCGCGAACATGCAGCGTCAGGCTGTCCCGCTGCTGCAGTCGGAGTCCCCGATTGTCGGCACGGGCATGGAGAAGTACGTCGCGGTCGACGCCGGCGACTCCATCACCGCCGACAAGCCGGGTGTCGTCACCGACGTCTCCGCCGACCTCGTCATCGTCATGAACGACGACGGCACCGAGACGGCCTACCCGATCATGAAGTTCGCCCGCTCGAACCAGGGCAACGCGTACAACCAGCGCGTCATGGTCTCCGAGGGCGACCGCGTCGAGTACCAGTCGCTCATCGCCGACGGCCCGTCCACCGACAAGGGCGAGCTCGCACTGGGCAAGAACCTCCTGGTGGCGTTCATGTCCTGGGAGGGTCACAACTTCGAGGATGCGATCATCCTCTCGCAGCGCATGGTCTCGGAAGACGTCCTCACCTCGATCCACATCGAGGAGCACGAGGTCGACGCCCGCGACACGAAGCTCGGCGCCGAGGAGATCACCCGGGACATCCCGAACGTCTCCGAAGAGGTTCTCTCGCAGCTCGACGAGCGCGGCATCATCCACATCGGTGCCGAGGTCGAAGCCGGCGACATCCTCGTCGGCCGCGTCACGCCCAAGGGTGAGACGGAGCTGACCCCGGAGGAGCGCCTGCTGCGCGCCATCTTCGGCGAGAAGTCCCGCGAAGTCCGCGACACCTCCCTGAAGGTGCCGCACGGCGAGTCGGGTACCGTCATCGGCATCCGCATCTTCGATCGCGACAACGACGACGAGCTGCCCCCGGGCGTGAACCAGCTGGTCCGCGTGTACGTGGCGCAGAAGCGCAAGATCACGGACGGCGACAAGCTCGCCGGCCGCCACGGCAACAAGGGCGTCATCTCGCGCATCCTGCCCATCGAGGACATGCCGTTCCTCGAGGACGGCACGCCGGTCGACGTCATCCTTAACCCGCTGGGTGTCCCGGGCCGTATGAACATCGGTCAGGTCTTGGAGATCCACCTCGCGTGGGCCGCCAAGCAGGGCTGGAAGATCGAGGGCGAGCCGGAGTGGATCAAGAAGCTCCCGAACCTGCCACGCGAGTCCGGGCCGACCACGGTCGCCACCCCGGTCTTCGACGGTGCGGAAGAGGACGAGGTCCGCGGTCTGCTCGACCACACGACGCCGACGCGCGACGGTGACCGCCTGATCGACAACAGCGGCAAGGCCCGCCTGTTCGACGGCCGCTCCGGTGAGCCGCTTCCGGACCCGATCTCGGTCGGTTACATGTACATCCTGAAGCTGCACCACCTCGTCGACGACAAGATCCACGCGCGTTCGACCGGACCGTACTCCATGATCACGCAGCAGCCGCTGGGTGGTAAGGCCCAGTTCGGTGGCCAGCGCTTCGGTGAGATGGAAGTCTGGGCCCTCGAGGCCTACGGCGCCGCCTACACGCTGCAGGAACTGTTGACGATCAAGTCCGATGACATTCACGGCCGCGTGAAGGTCTACGAGGCGATCGTCAAGGGCGAGAACATCCCGGAGCCCGGCGTTCCGGAATCGTTCAAGGTGCTCATCAAGGAAATGCAGTCGCTGTGCCTGAACGTCGAGGTTCTCTCCTCGGACGGCACGACGATTGAAATGCGTGACTCGGACGAAGAAGTCTTCCGGGCCGCGGAAGAACTCGGCATCGACCTTTCCCGGGCCGAGCCGAACTCCGTAGAAGAGGTCTAGGTCGACCGGCGGGTCCCGGCACATGAGCCGGGCACCCGCCGTCGGACCCGAACTTTTCATCCCGGGGCGGTCCGCCCGCCCCAGCGAAGACTTCAGAGAACAAGAGAGATAGGGACCATATGTCCAGCGAATCCTCCTTCGGCCTCATGCGCATTGGCCTCGCTACCGTTGAAGAAATCCACGAGTGGAGCTACGGCGAGGTAAAGAAGCCGGAAACCATCAACTACCGCACCCTCAAGCCCGAGAAGGACGGCCTCTTCTGCGAGAAGATCTTCGGCCCCTCGCGCGACTGGGAATGCTACTGCGGCAAGTACAAGCGCGTGCGCTTCAAGGGCATCATCTGCGAGCGTTGCGGCGTTGAGGTCACGCGTGCCAAGGTGCGCCGTGAGCGCATGGGCCACATCGAGCTCGCCGCTCCCGTGACGCACATCTGGTACTTCAAGGGTGTTCCCTCGCGCCTCGGCTACCTGCTCGACCTGGCACCGAAGGATCTTGAGAAGATCATCTACTTCGCCGCCTACATGATCACCTCGGTCGACGAGGATCGTCGCCACGCCGAGCTGCCGAACCTTCAGGCCCAGCACGATCTCGAGCGCAAGAACCTCGTCGAGACCCGCGACTCGGACATCGCCGCGATCGCCAAGGATCTCGAGGACGACCTCGCGCGCCTCGAGGCCGAAGGCGCCAAGGCCGCCGAAAAGAAGAAGGCCCGCGACGCCGCAGACAAGACGATGGCTCAGGTCCGCAAGCGTGCGGACGCGACCATCGAGCGCCTCGAGCAGGTCTGGGACCGCTTCAAGAACCTCAAGGTCGCTGACCTCGAGGGCGATGAGGGCCTGTTCCGCGCCATGCGCGAGAAGTACGGACTGTTCTTCGAGGGCCACATGGGCGCCGAAGCGATCAAGAAGCGCCTGGAGTCCTTCGACATGGAGGCGGAAGCCGACATGCTGCAGGACATCATCAAGAACGGCAAGGGCCAGCGCAAGACGCGTGCCCTGAAGCGCCTCAAGGTCGTCAACGCGTTCCTGACCACGAACAACAGCCCGCTGGGCATGGTCCTGGACGCCGTCCCGGTCATCCCGCCGGAGCTGCGCCCGATGGTCCAGCTGGACGGTGGCCGCTTCGCGACCTCCGACCTCAACGACCTGTACCGTCGCGTGATCAACCGCAACAACCGGCTGAAGCGTCTGCTCGATCTCGGCGCGCCCGAGATCATCGTGAACAACGAGAAGCGCATGCTCCAGGAGGCCGTCGACTCGCTGTTCGACAACGGCCGTCGCGGCCGTCCGGTCACCGGGCCGGGCAACCGCCCGCTCAAGTCGCTCTCCGACATGCTCAAGGGCAAGCAGGGACGCTTCCGTCAGAACCTGCTCGGCAAGCGCGTCGACTACTCGGGCCGTTCGGTCATCGTCGTCGGCCCGCAGCTGAAGCTGCACCAGTGTGGTCTGCCCAAGCAGATGGCCCTGGAGCTCTTCAAGCCGTTCGTGATGAAGCGCCTCGTGGACCTCAACCACGCGCAGAACATCAAGAGCGCCAAGCGCATGGTCGAGCGCTACCGTCCGCAGGTCTGGGACGTGCTCGAGGAGATCATCACCGAGCACCCGGTGCTGCTCAACCGTGCACCCACCCTGCACCGCCTGGGCATCCAGGCGTTCGAGCCGCAGCTCGTCGAGGGCAAGGCCCTGCAGCTGCACCCGCTCGTCTGCGCCGCGTTCAACGCCGACTTCGACGGCGACCAGATGGCAGTGCACCTGCCGCTGTCGCCGGAGGCTCAGGCCGAGGCGCGCATCCTGATGCTGTCCTCGCACAACATCCTGAAGCCGTCTGACGGTCGCCCGGTCGCCCTGCCTTCGCAGGATATGATCATCGGCCTGCACCACCTCACCACCAAGCGTGAGGGGGAGAAGGGTGAGGGTCGCGTCTTCACCTCGGTCGCCGAGGCGATTATGGCCCACGACGCCGGCGAGCTGCACCTGAACGCCGTCGTCCGGATCCGTGTCTCCGACTTCGCACCCTCCACGGAGCAGCCCGCTCCCGAGGGCTGGGAGCCGGGCACCCCGGCGCTCATCGAGACGTCCCTCGGACAGGTCATCTTCAACGACACCCTGCCGCTGGACTACCCGTGGGTCGAGCACGTTGCCGGTAAGGACGCCCTCTCCGAGATCGTCAACGATCTCGCCGAGCGCTACCCGAAGGTCGAGGTCGCCCAGGCGCTCGACAACCTGAAGGACGCCGGTTTCTACTGGGCGACCCGCTCGGGTGTCACCGTGGCCATCTCGGACGTGTCCTCGAACATGAACAAGGCCGAGATCCTCGCCCCGTACGAGGAGCAGGCGCTCAAGGTTCAGGCCCAGTTCGACAAGGGCCTCATTGCGGACGACGAGCGTCGTACCGAGCTGGTCGACATCTGGACCAAGGCGACCGACGAGGTTGCCGAGGCCATGAAGAACGGCATGGAGACGCTCAACACCATCAACCGCATGGTCACCTCGAAGGCCCGTGGTAACTGGCTGCAACTGCGTCAGATCGCCGGTATCCGTGGACTGGTGTCGAACCCGAAGGGTGACATCATCCCGCGTCCGATCAAGTCCTCCTACCGTGAAGGTCTCACGGTTCTCGAGTACTTCATCGCGACGCACGGTGCCCGTAAGGGCCTGGCCGATACGGCGCTGAAGACCGCCAACTCGGGCTACCTGACGCGTCGTCTGGTCGACGTCTCGCAGGACGTCATCGTCCGCGAGCACGACTGCGGCACGGAGCGCGGCCTGATGGTCGCAGTCTCCACCGTCGACGAGCTCGGTACCGTGCGCAAGCACGAGACCGTCGAGAACTCGGCCTACACCCGCACGCTGGCCGTCGACGTCACCGACGCCGAGGGCAACGTGCTGGCCGAGGCCGGCGCCGACGTGGGCGACGTGCTGATCGAGCAGCTCTACCAGGCCGGCGTGGAGGAGATCAAGGTGCGCTCCGTGCTCACCTGCGAGTCCGTCGTCGGAACCTGCGCGCTCTGCTACGGCCGCTCCCTGGCGACCGGCAAGACCGTGGACATCGGCGAGGCCGTCGGCATCATCGCCGCCCAGTCCATCGGTGAGCCGGGTACCCAGCTGACGATGCGTACCTTCCACACCGGTGGTGTCGCCTCCGCGGACGACATCACCCAGGGTCTGCCCCGTATTCAAGAGCTCTTCGAAGCCCGTACCCCGAAGGGTGTCGCCCCGATCTCCGAGGTCGCCGGCCGCATCACCATCGAGGACGGCGAGAAGCAGCTGCGGATCGTGGTCACCCCTGACGACGGCTCCGAGGACATCGCCTACCCGATCTTGCGTCGTGCGCGCATGCTGGTCGTCGACGGCGATCACGTGCAGGTCGGCCAGCAGCTGGTTGCCGGTGCGATCGACCCGAAGCAGGTGCTGCGTGTGCTCGGCCCGCGCGAGGCGCAGAAGTTCCTGGTCCGCGAGGTCCAGAACGTCTACCAGTCGCAGGGTGTGGGCATCCACGACAAGCACGTCGAGGTCATCGTCCGCCAGATGCTCCGTCGCATCACGGTGATCGAGCAGGGCGGCACCGATCTGCTGCCGGGCGAGCTCGCCGATCGCGTCCGCTTCACCGCGGAGAACCGCAAGGCGATCTCCGAGGGTCAGACTCCGGCCTCCGGTCGCGACGAGCTCATGGGTATCACCAAGGCCTCGCTGGCGACCGACTCGTGGCTCTCCGCCGCATCCTTCCAGGAGACCACGCGTGTCCTGACCCAGGCTGCGATGGAAGCCAAGAGCGACCCGCTGCTCGGCCTCAAGGAGAACGTGATCATCGGTAAGCTGATCCCGGCCGGCACCGGCCTGGACCGCTACACCAAGGTCAACGTCGATCCGACCGAAGAGGCGAAGGCCAACCTCTTCACCGGACCGAGCGCGTTCACCGGCTTCGACTACGAAGGTGTCGACGCCGGCCTGAGCCCGGAGTTCACGGCCATCCCGATGGATGACTACGACATGGGCTCCGACTTCCGCTAAGCCGGGAGACAAGTCGCCTAGGCGACCGAGGCCATGAAACGGGGCGGTACCACTGCGTGTGGTGCCGCCCCGTTTCGCGTTCCACTGCTTTAACACGGCGTCGCGCTCGATTCGATTAAGCCGCGCGGAACGTGCTATGGTGAAGTCAATTGTTTTATGTGTGGCAAAGGGACTCGGTCCGGGTTGCGGGGAAATTGCGCAACGAATGCCACACTTTTGCACGCCTACGGTCGATTCCGCTTCCGTTGCGTCGCGATGAAACGACCAAGTAGCAGCGCCGACGTAGAACGTAGGTTGTCGGTGCAGCATGTCAAAGAAACCGGAGGACACGAAAGTGCCTACTATTCAGCAGCTGGTCCGCAAGGGCCGCTCGCCGAAGGTCAACAAGACCAAGGCTCCCGCCCTTAAGGGCGACCCGATGCGCCGTGGCGTGTGCACCCGTGTGTACACCACCACCCCGAAGAAGCCGAACTCGGCGCTCCGTAAGGTCGCTCGCGTGCGCCTTTCCGGCGGCGTTGAGGTCACCGCGTACATCCCCGGCGTTGGCCACAACCTGCAGGAGCACTCCATCGTGCTCGTTCGCGGCGGCCGCGTGAAGGACCTCCCGGGTGTCCGTTACAAGATCGTCCGTGGCGCACTCGACACGCAGGGCGTGAAGGACCGTAAGCAGGCTCGTTCCCGCTACGGCGCGAAGAAGGAGAAGAAGTAATGCCTCGTAAGGGTCCCGCTCCGAAGCGCCCCCTCGTCGCCGATCCGGTGTACGGATCCCCGTTGGTCACGCAGCTGATCAACAAGGTTCTGGTCGACGGCAAGAAGTCCACCGCCGAGCGCATCGTTTACGGTGCCCTTGCCGGTGCAGAGGCCAAGACCGGTTCCGACCCGGTCGCCACCCTCAAGAAGGCCATGGACAACGTCCGCCCGGCCCTCGAGGTCCGCTCCCGCCGCGTCGGTGGCGCCACCTACCAGGTCCCGGTCGACGTCAAGCCGGGCCGCTCCACCGCACTGGCCCTCCGCTGGCTGGTCGGCTACTCCAAGGACCGTCGCGAGAAGACGATGATCGAGCGTCTCATGAACGAGATCCTCGACGCATCGAACGGTCTCGGTGCCGCTGTGAAGCGCCGCGAGGACACCCACAAGATGGCCGAGTCCAACAAGGCCTTCGCTCACTACCGCTGGTAAAAATGATTTGAGGACGACGGCGGCTGCAGGCACTCGGTGCCTCGGCCGTCGTCGTCCCCGAGTCGACAGACAAAGGGAGACAACGTGGCACAGGATGTGCTCACCGACCTCAAGAAGGTCCGCAACATCGGCATCATGGCCCACATCGATGCCGGTAAGACCACCACGACGGAACGCATCCTCTTCTACACGGGTGTGAATCACAAGATCGGCGAGACGCACGACGGCGCCTCGACGACCGACTGGATGGAACAGGAGAAGGAGCGCGGCATCACGATCACGTCGGCTGCCGTCACCTGCTTCTGGGACAACAACCAGATCAACATCATCGACACCCCTGGCCACGTTGACTTCACCGTCGAGGTGGAGCGCGCGCTTCGCGTCCTCGATGGCGCCGTCGCCGTGTTCGACGGCAAGGAGGGTGTCGAGCCGCAGTCGGAGACCGTTTGGCGTCAGGCCGACAAGTACGACGTCCCGCGCATCTGCTTCGTCAACAAGATGGACAAGATGGGCGCCGACTTCTACTTCACCGTCGACACCATCGTGAACCGCCTGGGCGCGACCCCGCTGGTCATGCAGCTGCCGATCGGCTCCGAGTCCGACTTCGTCGGCGTCGTCGACCTCGTGACCATGAAGGCCCTCGTGTGGCCGGGCGACTCCAAGGGCGACGTCACCATGGGTGCCGCCTACGAGACCCGCGAGATCCCCGAGGACCTCCAGGAGCGTGCTGAGGAGTACCGCGCGAAGCTCGTCGAGCAGGTCGCGGAGTCCTCCGACGAGCTCATGGAGAAGTTCCTCGAGGGCGAAGAGATCACGCTCGAGGAGCTCAAGGCCGGCATCCGCCAGATGACGGTCACCTCGCAGGCCTACCCGGTCTTCTGTGGTTCCGCCTTCAAGAACCGCGGCGTGCAGCCCATGCTCGACGCCGTGATCGACTACCTGCCGGCACCGTTCGACGTGCCGCCGATGATCGGTCACGACCCGTCGGACGAGGAGAAGGAACTGACTCGCAAGCCGAGCCAGGACGAGCCGTTCTCGGCTCTGGCCTTCAAGATCGCCTCGCACCCGTTCTTCGGTCAGCTCACCTTCATCCGCGTCTACTCCGGCCAGGCCGTTCCGGGCGTGCAGGTGCTGAACACCACGAAGGGCAAGAAGGAACGCATCGGCAAGATGTTCCAGATGCACTCCAACAAGGAGAACCCGGTCGAAGAGATCGTGGCTGGCCACATCTACGCCGTCATCGGCCTGAAGGACGTCACCACCGGTGACACCCTGAGCGCCTCCGACGCACCGATCGTCCTCGAGTCGATGACCTTCCCGGAGCCTGTCATCTCCGTGGCCATCGAGCCGAAGACGAAGGGCGACCAGCAGAAGCTGTCGACCGCCATCCAGAAGCTCGCCGCTGAGGACCCGACCTTCACGGTCTCCCTCAACGAGGACACCGGGCAGACCGAGATCGGCGGCATGGGCGAGCTCCACCTGGACATCCTGGTGGACCGCATGCGCCGCGAGTTCAAGGTCGAGGCGAACGTCGGCAAGCCGCAGGTCGCGTACCGTGAGACCATCAAGAAGGCCGTGGACAAGGTCGACTACACGCACAAGAAGCAGACCGGTGGTTCGGGTCAGTTCGCCAAGGTGCAGGTCGCTTTCGAGCCGCTCGACACCCAGGAAAACGACGGCGAGCTCTACGAGTTCAAGAACGCCGTCACGGGTGGCCGCATCCCGCGCGAGTACATTCCCTCGGTCGACGCCGGTATCCAGGACGCCATGCAGTTCGGCATCCTCGCCGGTTACCCGGTCGTCGGCGTCAAGGCCACGCTGCTTGACGGTGCGTACCACGACGTCGACTCCTCGGAAATGGCGTTCAAGCTCGCCGGTTCCCAGGTCTTCAAGGAAGGCGCACGCCGCGCCAACCCGGTGATCCTGGAGCCGGTCATGGCCGTCGAGGTCCGTACTCCCGAGGAGTACATGGGCGATGTCATCGGTGACCTGAACTCCCGTCGTGGACAGATCCAGTCCATGGAGGATGCGCAGGGCGTCAAGGTCGTCAAGGCCCAGGTTCCGCTGTCCGAGATGTTCGGCTACATCGGCGACCTGCGCTCGCGCACCCAGGGCCGCGCTGTCTACAGCATGGAATTCGACAGCTACGCCGAGGTCCCCAAGGCTGTTGCCGAGGAGATCATCCAGAAGTCCCGCGGCGAATAATCGCCCACGGATCAATGACCAGTCTGAAACCGCGTACAGTGGCGGAGGACATCGAGTCGGGGTGGCCAACTGGTCACCCCGACTCGGGGCAGACTGATGGGCCCGGAACAAAACGGGCGCTGAGGGAAACCACAAATTTAGCGAAATAATCAAGCCCCCAGTAGACTTGCATGAGTTTCGTCCACGAACCGCGTGGGCGGGGTAAGTCTTCTGAATACGTTCTAGGAGGAACCTGTGGCGAAGGCAAAGTTCGAGCGGACTAAGCCGCACGTCAACATCGGCACCATCGGTCACGTTGACCACGGTAAGACCACGTTGACTGCTGCCATTTCCAAGGTGCTTGCTGACAAGTACCCGGATCTGAATGAGCAGCGCGATTTCGGCGCCATCGACTCCGCTCCGGAGGAGCGCCAGCGCGGCATCACGATCAACATCGCGCACATCGAGTACCAGACCGAGGCGCGTCACTACGCCCACGTGGACGCCCCGGGCCACGCGGACTACGTGAAGAACATGATCACCGGTGCTGCTCAGATGGACGGTGCCATCCTCGTTGTGGCCGCCACTGACGGCCCGATGGCTCAGACCCGCGAGCACGTGCTGCTGGCCCGCCAGGTTGGCGTGCCGAAGCTTCTCGTGGCGCTGAACAAGTCGGACATGGTCGACGACGAAGAGCTCCTCGACCTGGTCGAGATGGAGGTCCGCGAGCTGCTGTCGGACCAGGGCTACGAAGGCGACGACGCACCGGTCGTGCGCGTTTCCGGCCTGAAGGCTCTCGAAGGCGACGCCGAGTGGGTCAAGGCTGTTGAGGACCTCATGGAGGCCGTCGACGAGTACATCCCCACCCCGGTTCGTGACCGTGACAAGCCGTTCCTGATGCCGATCGAGGACGTCTTCACGATCACCGGTCGCGGCACCGTCGTGACGGGCCGCGCCGAGCGCGGTACCCTCGCGATCAACTCCGAGGTCGAGATCGTCGGCATCCGTCCGGTCCAGAAGACCACGGTCACCGGTATCGAGATGTTCCACAAGCAGCTCGACGAGGCATGGGCCGGCGAGAACTGTGGTCTGCTGCTTCGCGGCATCAAGCGCGAGGACGTCGAGCGCGGGCAGGTCATCGTGAAGCCGGGTTCCATCACCCCGCACACGGACTTCGAGGCCAACGTCTACATCCTTTCCAAGGATGAGGGCGGTCGCCACAACCCGTTCTACTCGAACTACCGTCCGCAGTTCTACTTCCGTACGACCGACGTCACCGGCGTCATCACGCTGCCGGAAGGCACCGAGATGGTCATGCCGGGCGACAACACTGAGATGACCGTTGCGCTCATCCAGCCGATCGCTATGGAAGACGGCCTCGGCTTCGCTATCCGCGAGGGTGGCCGCACCGTTGGCTCGGGCCGCGTCACCAAGATCATCAAGTAAGTTTCTTACCTGATGTTCTGACCTGACGGTCTAAAACAAACACCCCGCTGCTCTGGCAGCGGGGTGTTTGTCGTTTAACCGGTGCCCGCGGATCCGTTCACTTTCATCGTCCTAATAGACTAACGTTGGTGGTGATCGGTAGAGAAGAGGACAGCGTGACATTGCTGGTGATCGTATTGATGGCCCTCGCCTTCGGCGGGGGATGGCTGCTCGGGCGCAAAGCGAACCACCGCGGCGCGGCTCAGGACCAGCACGGGCTCGCGCGAGCGTGGCAGGAAGGGTACGACGCCGCCGTCGCGCACCTCTCGCCGTCGCTCGGGTCGCAGAGCCCGCCAGCGCCGGGGGATCCGGCCGGACCGGTCATCCCGCCCGCGAGCGAGGCGCCGCCCGCCTTCGCGCAGCCGACGCCCGCCCCGGAGCCGACGTCCGCCCCGGAGCCGGCGCCGCCGATACTGAGCGTTCCGCCCTCGCCGGCAGCGCCGATCTCCGCCCTACCGTCCGAATCCGCCCCGGCGATGACGTTCCCGCCGCCTTCGGCGCCGAAACCGGCACTTGACCCCGCGGCCCGCCAGTTGCGGAACGTGAACATCGCGCTCTACGTCGCGGCGGGCCTGCTGATCGGCGCCGGGCTGCTCTTTATCAGCTTCCCGATCCACCCGGCGGCCAAGCTCTCGGTGCTCGGCGCCGTCTGCGCCCTCTTCTACGGGGGAGGACTGTCGATCCACGCGCGCAGCCGCGACCTTCGCTCCGCCGCGACCGCCCTCACCGGTATCGGGCTCGCGCTCATTCCCGTCCTCGGCGTCGCGTGGCACGTCCTGCTCGAGGTCGAGGCGGCGACGGCCTGGATGATCGTCTCGATCGTCGGCTCGGCCGCGTTCGTCTTCGCGAGCGTGCGGTTGCGCAGCCAGGTCGTGGCGGTCTTCGCGCTGACCTTCTTCGTCTCCCTGGCCTGGTCCGGGGGAGCGGTGCTGAACCGAGGGCTGATCTGGTACTTCGTCTTCACGATGGCCTTGGCGGCGTTTTTCTCCGCGGCCGCCGTCGTCCGCCCGGCCTTCCTGGGCAGCCTCTACGTGCGCACCTTCGTCGCGGCCCACCGATTCCTGGTTCCGGGTGTGCTGGTCGGGGCGCTCGTCATGGAGTGGCAGCTCTCGAGGTCCGAGCTCCTGCTGATCGGCGCCGCAGCATCGGTCTACTACGGTGTCTTCGCCTTCACCGAAGGCCGTGCCGCGCGGGTCGTGAACGTCTCCATGTTCCGACTCGTCGCGAGCCTCACGGTGCTCCTGGCCGTGCACGAGCTCACCGACTCCGCCGAAGCGGTCGTCTGGGCGCTGCTGCTGATCCTCTTGGCCCAGCTCGTCCTCATCGCGGCCTTCCCGCGCCAGCACGCGCGTGTCTACCCGCCGCGCTGGTGGGCGGCTGAGGTGTGGGTGCTCTCCGCGGTCTCGGCGGTGACGGCCGTGTTCACCTATCACGCGTTGTACGCGTCGTTCTTCGGCGAGGGCAGCCGGATGCTCGGGCCCGGGATCCTCATTGGCGCGGCCGGCATCGGCGCCGCCGGGTACCTCTCCCGGGTTCGCCTTATGCCGATTCTGCTCGCGCTCGGGGCTTTCGCGCTCCCGCTCGGGGTCATGGACGGCACGTTCGAGGAGGCGGCCTGGCGGGTCGCGGGGACCAGCGCTTTCGCCCTGCTCGCCTCCGAAGCCGTCCGGAGGCGGGGGAACGAGCCCGAGAGCGGGCACCCGGCCCCTGCCCTGGCGGCCTGGCGGAGCGTGCACCTGCTCCTGGCACCTCTCGTGCTCGGGCAGCTCGTCGTCGCTGTGCCGGGGCTCTCGGCCGTCGGCGCCGGCCCCGACCACTCGGTGCTTTCCGCGCAGCTGGTGCTGATGGTGACCGTCGCGATCGCGGCCTGGCTGGCGCTGGCGCTGTTCACCGCACGCGGGGCCGCGGCGTTCGCCGCAGGGAACGACGACGGCGCGCGGTCCCGGACGCTCCACGTCGGCGGCGTCGCGGCGGCCGTCGCTGCCGCCCTGCTGCTCACCGGCCTCGGTGAGGACGCCACGTGGATGCAGCTGCCGGTCGAACGCCTCGCGTGGTGGGCCGTGCTCCTCGTGGCGCTGACGTGCACGGCATGGATCGTCCGCGCGGGCGCGGGCGTCCGCGCGGCCGGAAACCAAGCCGTCGCCGGGACCGCGTGGTTGCTCGCCGTGGTCGTCGACGCCGGTCGCATCGACTGGCCCGAGCGGGATTGGACGCTGGAAATCCTCCTGGGCGCCGGCTTCGCCTACAGCGTCGCACTCGTGCTCCTGGCCCGCCGACCCGAGCTCCGCGCCGTCTACGCCGTCGTCGCCCAAATCCTGATGACGTGGCTCGCCCTCGACCTCGCTTCCCGCTTCGACGCGGACGCGCACGCGCGCGTCGCGATCGCCGCCGCGACGCTGGCCGCAGGCCAGGGCGGCCGCCTCCTGGCGCGCCGCACGAATACCGGCATGGGCTGGCGCCGGACCATGGGGTGGGCGGCCCTCGTGGTGCTGGCCGTCCTGCCAGCCGGCTACGCCCTGACCGCCGCCGACCCGTTCGCCGGCGGGTTCGGCCCCGCCGACCCGACCGCGGGCGTGGATCAGGCGTCGCTCTTCGTGCAACTGCTCTGCCTCGCGGCCTACGCCGTCGTGCTCTCCCGCCGGGGCCTGAGCGGGGCGTCGGCGACGTGGTGCCGGGCCGTGCCGGGCGCGGTACTGGCCGGCATCCTGCTCGCGGGATCCGGCGTTCTCGGCCTGCGCCGCGGCGGCTGGCTGCCCGAGCCGCTGTGGTCGCAGCCGGCGGCCGCACTGGCCCTTGCGGCAGGCGTCCTGGGATCGGTCGCTGTCGCCGTCGTGCTCGAGCGCCGGCGGACTGCGGGAGCCAGGGGTTCGACGGCGGTCGCGGTGCCGTCCGTGCTCGCGGGTGTCTTCGCCGCATCCGGGCTCGTCGCCGCCGCGGGGGAGCACTCCGCCGTCGCCGGCGCCGTGCTGGCGGCATCTGCCTACGGCACGGTCCGCCTCGCACTCCTGTGGGCACGGCCCGCACTGGCCGGTGTCGCCGTCGTCGTGGCGGCCGCGGCGGTGTACGGGCTGATCGCGGACCCGATGACCGAGTCCGCGGTCGGCGCGGATGCGCTCTTCGGCTCGGGATCGCCCGCGCCGGGGTTGTGGGCGCTCTCCTTCTTGGCGGCGGGCTGGATCTGGTGGGGCCTCGGTATGCTCGCCAGCCCCGCGACCGGAGTGGTCGCGGACGCCGCGCCCTGGGCCCGGCGCTCCGGGATCGTCGCCGTGACGCTCGGCGTCCTGGCGGCGCAGTCGGGCACGACGGCGTTCGTCGTGGCCGCGTGCGTGCTCGGCGCCGCCGCCGTCGTGCTGGCCGTGTACGAGTGGCCACCCGGCGGCCGCCGCCTGGCCGCCCACGGAGCCACGTTGGCCGTCACGGCCTACGCGGTCCGCGTGTGGCACGAGTTCGCCGACCCGTCGCTCTTCTGGACCCTGCAGGCCGTGACCGTGGTCCTCGTCGGGCTGGCCGTCAGCGAGATCGTGCGGCCCGCGGCCAGTCGGCACCCCTCCGGTTTGGCCCGCAAGTACCTCCTGGCTTCGGCCGCCGTCCTAACGTGCTCGGCACCCGTGGCGGTCTTCGTCGACGGCGGTTGGGCGCAGCTCTGGGTGCTCGTCGGGTTTGTCGGGTACGTCCTCGCGGGCCTGACGCGCGGGGACCGGGCCCTGCTCTGGTGGGGCGCCGTCGGCGTCGCGGTGGCCCTGGCGTGGTATCTGCGGGACTACAGTTTCGTGCTGCTGGCGCTGCTCGCTATCGTGCTGATCGTCTTCGCACTGCTCTCGCTGCGGCGGCTCAATCGGCGCCCGCAGCCCGAGGAACCGAGCGACTTCGACACGAGCGTGTAGGCGGGATCACGGGCGCCCCCGATTGGCCTTTCGGGGGCATCCGTGAAACACTAGACAAGTTGTTCAAGCGCCTCTCCATGTCTTGGGCTGCTCTCGGACGCCTTTCTGGCGGCCAGCAGCGCAGGGCCGGCTTCAACCGAGATCGCATCCCGCCCGGGATAATGCCCGGGGCAGGGTTGGATTCGACCGAATCGGAGCGGCCCAAAACATCAAGATCCCCACGGGTGTAGGACTTTCCAGCGAATTTTATTCGCAGAGAGTGCGCGACACGCCCGAGTGCGGGGGTCGGACCTCGGCGGGGTGAGGAACCCGGAATCTTCCGGATTCAGTCCGTGCGAGGCGTGCCGATCCGATGAGGATCACGTCTAGGGCACAGCAACTGTACAGAGAGTGCTATCAGAAAGAGGCATGACGCCATGGCGGGACAGAAAATCCGCATCCGGCTGAAGTCGTATGACCACGAGGTCATTGACGTTTCGGCCCGGAAGATCGTTGAGACGGTGACGCGCGCAGGCGCAACCGTAGTCGGCCCAGTGCCGCTGCCAACGGAGAAGAACGTGTACTGCGTTATCCGTTCGCCTCACAAGTACAAGGACAGCCGCGAGCACTTCGAGATGCGCACCCACAAGCGCCTGATCGACATCGTCGATCCGACTCCGAAGGCCGTCGATTCGCTCATGCGTCTCGACCTGCCGGCTGACGTCAACATCGAAATCAAGCTTTAAGGGGAGGTGCTGAGAGACTATGACCGCAACCCGTAATGTCAAGGGTCTGCTGGGCACGAAGCTCGGCATGACCCAGGTCTGGGACGAGAACAACAATCTCATCCCGGTGACTGTCGTCCAGGCTGACTCCAATGTCGTGACCCAGCTGCGCAATGCAGACCGCGACGGCTACACCGCCGTCCAGATCGGCTACGGCCAGATCGATCCGCGCAAGGTGACCAAGCCGCTGGCCGGTCACTTCGAGGCCGCCGGCGTGACGCCGCGCCGCCACGTGGTCGAGCTGCGCACTGCTGATGCCGAGTCGTACGAGCTCGGACAGGCACTCTCTGTCGAGGTCTTCGAGTCCGGCCAGAAAGTCGACGTCGTCGGCAAGAGCAAGGGCAAGGGCTTCGCCGGTGTCATGAAGCGCCACGGCTTCTCCGGCGTCGGCGCCTCGCACGGTGCTCACAAGAACCACCGCAAGCCGGGTTCCATCGGCGGCGCATCCACCCCGGGCCGCGTCTTCAAGGGCCTGCGTATGGCTGGCCGCATGGGCAACGTCCGTCACACCACGCTGAACCTCACGGTCCACGGCGTGGATGCCGAGAAGAACCTCCTCTTGATCAAGGGCGCCGTTCCGGGCGCCCGCGGCCAGGTCGTCCTCGTGCGCTCTGCCGTGAAGGGAGCATAATCACATGGCTAACTCTGCACTGAAGGTTGATCTCCCCGCGGAGATCTTCGACGTTCAGACCAACGTTCCGCTGCTTCACCAGGTCGTCGTGGCCCAGCTTGCCGCTGCTCGTCAGGGCACGCACAAGGTCAAGACCCGGTCCGAGGTCTCGGGTACCGGCAAGAAGCCGTTCAAGCAGAAGGGCACTGGCCGTGCACGCCAGGGCTCGATGGTCGGCCCGCACATGGCCGGCGGCGCCGTCGTCCACGGACCGACCCCCCGCGACTACTCGCAGCGCACCCCCAAGAAGATGAAGGCTGCTGCCCTGCGCGGTGCCCTCTCGGACCGCGCTCGTCACGATCGCATCCACGTCATCGAGTCCGTGGTCTCCGGCGACAAGCCGTCGACCAAGGGTGCGTTGGCTACCCTGCGCGCTCTCACCGAGCGTAAGAACCTGCTCATCGCCATCGACCGTGCCGACGACGTTGCCGCGCTCTCCATGCGCAACCTCGAGAACATCCACGTCGTCTACGTCGACCAGCTCAACACGTACGACGTGCTGGTCGCCGATGACGTGGTGTTCACCAAGGCCGCCTTCGATGCCCTGGTAAACAAGGAGGAAGCCAAGTGAGCGCCGCCTTCACCAAGTCCCCGCACGACGTGATCATTGCTCCCGTCGTCTCGGAAAAGAGCTACGGCCTGATCGACGAAGGCAAGTACACCTTCCTGGTCGACCCGAACTCCAACAAGACCGAAATCAAGTACGCCGTCGAGAAGATCTTCGGCGTCAAGGTTGACTCGGTAAACACCCTGAATCGTGCCGGTAAGCGCAAGCGCACCCGCTTCGGTTGGGGCGAACGCAAAGCTACCAAGCGCGCGATCGTCTCGCTGAAGGAAGGCACTATTGACATCTTCGGCGGTCCGCTTTCCTAAGCGGAGACCACTTTAACGAGGAATAAACATGGCAATCCGTAAGTACAAGCCGACAACGCCGGGCCTCCGTGGCTCGTCCGTTGCCGACTTCGCAGAAATCACCCGGACCACCCCGGAAAAGTCGCTGGTTCGCCCGCTGACGAAGTCCGGTGGTCGTAACAACAGCGGCAAGATCACCACCCGGCACAAGGGTGGCGGTCACAAGCGCGCGTACCGTCTGATCGACTTCCGTCGTCACGACAAGGACGGCGTGCCGGCGAAGGTCGCTCACATCGAGTACGACCCCAACCGCACCGCCCGCATCGCGCTGCTGCACTACATCGACGGCACCAAGCGTTACATCATCGCCCCGAACAAGCTCGTGCAGGGCGCGACGATCGAAGCTGGTCCCAACGCTGACATCAAGCCGGGCAACAACCTGCCGCTGCGCAACATCCCGGTCGGTACCGTGATCCACGCTGTGGAGCTGCGTCCGGGCGGCGGTGCCAAGATGGCCCGCTCGGCTGGCGCATCGATCCAGCTGGTCGCCCGTGAGGGCAAGTTCGCTCAGCTGCGTCTGCCTTCCGGCGAGATCCGCAACGTCGACGTGCGCTGCCGCGCCACGATCGGCGAGGTCGGCAACGCCGAGCAGGCGAACATCAACTGGGGTAAGGCTGGCCGTAACCGCTGGAAGGGCATCCGCCCGACCGTCCGTGGTGTGGTCATGAACCCGGTTGACCACCCGCACGGTGGTGGTGAGGGTAAGACTTCCGGTGGCCGTAACCCGGTCAACCCGAACGGTAAGAAGGAAGGCCGTACCCGCCGTCCGAACAAGGAAAGCGACAAGCTCATTGTGCGTCGTCGTCGTACTGGCAAGAACAAGCGATAGGAGCCTGGAAACATGCCACGCAGCCTGAAGAAAGGCCCCTTCGTAGATCAGCACCTCTACCTGAAGGTCGTTGCTGAGAACGAAAAGGGCACCAAGAACGTCATTAAGACGTGGTCCCGCCGTTCGATGATCGTGCCCGACATGCTCGGCCACACGATCGCCGTACACGATGGACGTAAGCACGTGCCGGTGTTCATCACCGAGTCGATGGTCGGGCACAAGCTCGGCGAATTCGCTCTGACGCGGACTTTCCGCAGCCACGTGAAGGACGACAAGAAGGGCAAGCGCCGCTAATCCCGCAAGGGACTAGTTGCACTGCACTTCTTCGATAGACGAGAGAAGGAAAGCAATGGAAGCCAAGGCTATTGCGCGCCATATCCGCGTGACGCCTATGAAGGCCCGGCGCGTCGTCGACCTTGTTCGTGGCAAGCAGGCGAATGAGGCGCTGGCGATTCTGAAGTTTGCCCAGCAGGGTGCTTCGGAGCCGGTCTACAAGGTAGTCGCATCGGCCGTCGCCAACGCTCGCGTTGCCGCGGACCGCGACGGAGTTGCGTTCAACGAGGACGAGCTGATCATCAGCGAAGCCTTTGTGAACGAGGGCGCCACCATGAAGCGGTTCCAGCCGCGGGCCCAGGGCCGCGCGTTCCGCATCAACAAGCGCACCAGCCACATCACCGTGGTTGTTTCGACCACGGAGAAGGGTGGGGAGAACTAAATGGGTCAGAAGATCAACCCGAACGGATTCCGACTCGGCATCACCACCGACCACGTGTCGCACTGGTTCGCCGATTCCAGCAAGCCGGGCCAGCGCTACAAGGACTTCGTAAAAGAAGATGTGAAGATCCGCGAGCTCATGACCACGGGCATGGAACGTGCCGGCATCGCCAAGGTGGAGATCGAGCGTACGCGTGACCGCGTCCGCGTCGACATCCACACCGCCCGCCCGGGCATCGTCATCGGTCGCCGCGGCGCCGAGGCCGAGCGCATCCGGAGCGAGCTGGAGAAGCTCACGTCCAAGCAGGTGCAGCTGAACATCCTCGAGGTCAAGAACCCGGAGATCGAAGCTCAGCTGGTGGCCCAGGGCATCGCCGAGCAGCTTGCTTCGCGTGTGGCGTTCCGCCGCGCGATGAAGAAGGCCATGCAGTCCGCCATGCGCGCCGGCGCCAAGGGCATCCGTGTCCAGTGCTCCGGCCGTCTCGGCGGCGCCGAGATGTCCCGCAAGGAGTTCTACCGCGAGGGTCGCGTTCCGCTGCACACCCTGCGTGCGAACATCGACTACGGCAAGTTCGAAGCCAAGACCACCTTCGGCCGCATCGGCGTGAAGGTCTGGATCTACAAGGGCGACGTGACTGCCAAGGAGCTCGCTGCCCAGGCAGCCGCAGCTCCGGCACGTGGTCGCGGTGGCGACCGCGGCGGCCGCGGCCCCGGTGGCGGCGGCGGTGAGCGTCGTCGTCGTAACGACCGCAACACCGGTGCCAAGGTCGACGCACCGGCTGCGGCAGAAGGAGGACAGGCGTAATGCTGATCCCACGCCGAGTTAAGTACCGCAAGCAGCACCACCCGAAGCGTTCGGGTGCGGCGAAGGGCGGCACCACGGTCTCGTTCGGTGAGTACGGTATCCAGGCTGAGACGCCGGCATACGTCACGAACCGTCAGATCGAGGCGGCTCGTATCGCCATGACGCGCCACATCAAGCGTGGCGGTAAGGTCTGGATCAACATCTACCCGGACCGCCCGCTGACCAAGAAGCCTGCCGAAACCCGCATGGGTTCCGGTAAGGGTTCGCCCGAGTGGTGGGTCGCCAACGTCAAGCCGGGACGGGTTCTCTTCGAGCTCTCCGGTGTCAGTGAAGAGGTGGCTCGCGAGGCTCTGCGCCTGGCGATCCACAAGCTGCCTTTGAAGGCACGCATCGTGCGCCGTGAGGGTGGTGAATGAGAATGGCAATTGGATCCAAGGATCTTGCTGTTGAGAAGCTGGAAGGCCTGACCAACGACGCTCTCGTTGAAGAGCTGAAGAAGGCCAAGGAGGAGCTGTTCAACCTCCGTTTCCAGTCGGCCACCGGCCAGCTGGAGAGCCACGGTCGTCTGAAGTCCGTCAAGCGCGACATCGCACGCATCTACACGGTGCTGCGCGAGCGCGAGCTGGGCATTCGTGAAGACGTATCCGCAGAGGACGCCAAGTAATGAGCGAGAAGGAGAACGCAGTGGCTGAGCAGGCAGAAGCCCGCGGTTACCGCAAGACCCTTCGCGGGTACGTGGTTTCCGACAAGATGCAGAAGACCATCGTCGTAGACGTGGAGGACCGCGTGAAGCACGCCCTCTACGGCAAGGTCCTGCGCCGTAATAAGAAGGTCAAGGCCCACGATGAGAACAACAGCGCCGGCATCGGCGACCTCGTTGTCATCGCCGAGACCCGTCCGCTGTCCGCGGACAAGCGCTGGCGCCTCGTCGAGGTCGTCGAGAAGGCCAAGTAGGCCCTCGAAGACCTGGACTTAACCAGCACGACGCCGGCCCCCTCGCCTTCGGGTGAGGGGGCCGGCGTCGTTCTATATCACGGGTTTGGCGCTGGGCGCCAGAATGCACTAGACTGGGCTTTCTGTGCGTTCTGCGCGCCGGGACTATCCACCTCGGCGCTAGACACTCGTGTGAACCGGGTCCCGGTATCCACGGCATGGCCCTGCGACATTCGCCTCGGCCCTGCTTCACTCATGGCAGTCGACTTCGGTCGGCTGCGCAGTTTTGAGGCAGGGGTAAGCGCTAGTTTCAGGTGGTACATATCCGTTCCGCCAGGCTCTAAACGAGAACCAGCGAGACGACAGGAGCAGATAGTGATTCAGCAGGAATCGCGACTCAAGGTTGCTGACAACACCGGTGCCAAGGAAATCCTTGCCATTCGTGTTCTCGGTGGCTCTGGCCGTCGCTATGCAGGCATCGGCGACACGATTGTCGCCACCGTCAAGGATGCAATCCCTGGCGGCAACGTAAAGAAGGGCGACGTCGTCAAGGCGGTCATCGTCCGTACCAAGAAGGAACGCCGCCGTGCGGATGGTTCCTACATCAAGTTCGACGAGAACGCTGCGGTCATCCTCAAGAACGAGGGCGAGCCGCGCGGTACCCGTATCTTCGGGCCGGTCGGACGTGAACTTCGCGACAAGAAGTTCATGAAGATCGTTTCCCTTGCTCCGGAGGTGCTGTAACTATGGGTGCGAAGATCAAGAAGGGTGACCTGGTTCAGGTCATCACTGGCGCTCGCCAGGAACGCGGCGGAGACCGCGGCAAGCAGGGCAAGGTCCTGAAGGTGTTCCCGGACGCGAACCGCGTTCTCGTCGAGGGAATCAACCGCGTGACCAAGCACGTCAAGGCTGGTCAGACCGACCGTGGCACCAAGACCGGTGGCATTCAGGTCGTCGAGGCTCCGCTGCACGTTTCCAACGTCGCCGTGGTGGACCCCGAGACCAACAAGCCGACCCGCGTCGGTTTCCGCGAGGAGACCGTCGAGAAGGACGGCGAGAAGAAGACCGTGCGTGTTCGCTACGCCAAGGCTTCCGGAAAGGCTCTCTAATGACTGATGCAGCTGTGAAGACTCAGCCGCGGCTGAAGGCCAAGTACCGCACCGAGGTCCGCGAGGCACTCCAGGGCGAGTTCAACTACGTCAACTCCATGCAGATCCCCGGCCTGAGCAAGGTCGTCGTGAACATGGGTGTCGGCGAGGCCGCCAAGGACTCGAAGCTCATCGAAGGCGCCGTCCGCGACCTGACCGCTATCACCGGTCAGAAGCCGGTCGTGACCCGTGCACGCAAGTCGATCGCTCAGTTCAAGCTGCGCGAAGGCATGCCGATCGGTACCCACGCCACGCTGCGCGGCGACCGCATGTGGGAATTCGTGGACCGCCTGGTCACCCTGGCGCTCCCGCGTATCCGCGACTTCCGCGGCCTGTCCCCGAAGCAATTCGACGGCAACGGCAACTACACCTTCGGTCTCACGGAGCAGGTCATGTTCCACGAGATCGACCAGGACAAGGTTGACCGCGTCCGCGGTATGGACATCACCGTGGTCACCACCGCCAAGTCCGATGACGAAGGCCGCGCGCTGCTCAAGGCGCTGGGTTTCCCGTTCAAAACCGAAAACTAACTACGTTGCAGGTCCGCTCCTGTAGCGGATACCACAACGAGGAAGGGCAGAAGCCCACATGACTATGACAGATCCTGTCGCAGATATGCTGACTCGTCTGCGTAACGCCAACTCGGCTTTCCACGACACGGTTTCCATGCCGTCGTCGAAGCTGAAGTTGCGCGTCGCCGAGATCCTGAAGCGTGAAGGCTACATCGCCGAGTACGTCGAGGAAGCAGCAGAGGTTGGCAAGAAGCTGACCATCACCCTGAAGTTCGGCCCGCACCGCGAGCGTTCCATCGCTGGCCTGCGCCGCATTTCGAAGCCGGGACTCCGCGTGTACGCGAAGTCCACGAACCTCCCGCACGTGCTGGGCGGCCTCGGCATCGCCATCCTGTCCACGTCCTCCGGTCTGCTCACGGACCGTCAGGCAGCCAAGAAGGGTGTAGGTGGGGAAGTCCTCGCCTACGTCTGGTAACGGGAAGGGAGAACAGACAAATGTCGCGTATTGGAGTACGTCCAATCACCATCCCGTCCGGCGTCGAGGTCAAGGTTGACGGCAACGACGTCGCCGTGAAGGGCCCGAAGGGTGAGCTGGTCACGACCATCTCGCCGATCATGTCGGTCGAGATCGAGGACACCACCCTGACGGTGAAGCGTCCCGACGAGACCCGCGAGGCTCGCTCGCTGCACGGCCTGACCCGCACCCTGGTCAACAACATGATCCTGGGTGTGACCGAGGGCTACAGCAAGAAGCTGGAAATCCACGGCACCGGCTACCGCGTCGTCGCCAAGGGCACGGACCTCGAGTTCGCCCTCGGTTACTCGCACCCGATCACCGTGAAGGCCCCTGAGGGCATTCAGCTTGTCACCGAAGGCGCCACCAAGGTGATCGTCTCCGGCATGAGCAAGCAGCAGGTAGGCGAGGTCGCCGCCAACATTCGTAAGCTGCGTCGTCCGGACCCGTACAAGGGCAAGGGCATCCGCTACGAAGGCGAACAGATCCGCCGCAAGGTCGGAAAGGCTGGTAAGTAATCATGGCTCTCGGAATTAAGGGCAAGAGCAAGTCGGCCGCTCGCGGCCGCCGCCACCTGCGCCTCCGCAAGAAGGTTACGGGTACCGCCGTTCGTCCGCGCCTCGTCGTGAACCGCTCGGCTCGTCACATGTTCGTCCAGGTCGTCGATGACAGCCAGGGCATCACCGTGGCCTCGGCATCCACCATGGAAGCTGACCTTCGCGCCTTTGACGGCGACAAGTCCGCCAAGGCCAAGCGCGTCGGCGAGCTCGTCGCCGAGCGCGCCAAGGCTGCCGGCGTCGAGACCGTGGTCTTCGACCGCGGCGGCAACAAGTACCACGGCCGTGTGGCCGCGGTGGCCGACGGCGCACGGGAAGGCGGGCTGGCACTGTGAGCGAAGCTACTAACGAGAAGGAACCCCAGGTGTCTGAAGCTACTGAGCAGACCGCCCAGGCGGAGAACACCGGTGGCCGTCGCGGCGAGGGCCGCGGTCGTGGCGAAGGCCGTGGCCGTGGCGAGGGTCGTGGCCGTGGCCGCGATTCCCGCGACAGCCGCAACGAAGACAAGGACAAGTTCCTTGAGCGCGTTGTGACCATCAACCGCGTTTCCAAGGTCGTCAAGGGCGGCCGTCGCTTCAGCTTCACCGCACTCGTGGTGGTTGGCGACGGCAACGGTCTCGTCGGCGTCGGCTACGGCAAGGCCAAGGAAGTTCCGGCCGCCATTGCCAAGGGCGTCGAGGAGGCGAAGAAGAACTTCTTCCGCGTCCCCCGCGTTGGAACCACCATCCCGCACCTGGTGCAGGGCGAGGCCGCTGCCGGCGTCGTGCTGCTGCGCCCGGCCGCTCCGGGTACCGGCGTTATCGCCGGTGGCCCGATCCGCGCCGTGCTCGAGTGCGCCGGTATCCACGATGTCCTGTCCAAGTCCATGGGCTCGGCCAACCAGATCAACATGGTGCACGGCGCCATCGCTGCTCTGAAGGGTCTTGAAGAGCCGGCCGCTGTGGCCGCTCGCCGTGGTCTGGCCATGGACGAGGTCGTGCCGCCCCAGATGCTGCGCATCCTCAACGAGAAGGCAGGTGCTTAAGCTCATGGCGAAGAACCTGGTCCCCAGCGACGCAAAGCTGGCTATCACCCAGATCAAGTCCACCATTGGTGGCAAGCAGAACCAGCGCGATACCCTGCGTTCGCTCGGTCTCAAGCGCATCGGCCACACCGTGGTCCGTACCGCTGATTCCGTGACCGTGGGCATGATCAACACGGTTCCGCACCTCGTGAAGGTTGAGGAGGCGAAGTAATCATGGCAAACAAGGAAAACGCACTCAAGGTTCACCACCTGCGTCCCGCTGAGGGTGCCAAGACCGCCAAGACCCGTGTGGGTCGTGGTGAGGCATCCAAGGGTAAGACCGCAGGTCGTGGTACCAAGGGCACCAAGGCCCGTTACCAGGTCAAGGCCGGCTTCGCAGGCGGGCAGCTGCCGCTGCACATGCGCCTGCCGAAGCTGCGCGGCTTCAAGAACCCGTTCCGCGTCGAGTTCCAGGTTGTCAACCTGGAGAAGATCTCGGAGCTGTTCCCGGAGGGTGGCGACGTGACCGTCGAGGCCCTCGTGGAGAAGGGTGCCGTTCGCAAGAACCAGCCCGTCAAGGTTCTGGGCACGGGCGACATCACCGTCAAGGTGGACGTGAAGGTCAACGCCTTCTCGAAGTCCGCTGCTGAGAAGATCGCCGCTGCCGGCGGTTCCGTGACCGAGCTCTAAGGTCTCGCATCTCAGCTAGGGGAGGGTCCTCGGCGAACCGGACATTGTCCGGGGCGTCGGGGGCCCTCTTCTTGTTTCCCTCGATTGTCAAGAAGTTTTTCACACGTGACGGCGGCATGGTGAGTGCCCCGTCACTCTTACCGGTAGACTCGTCTAGTCACTTCGGCCTTTGCCGGTTCACTGTCTTCAGGAGGACGCTTGTTTAGCGCCATTGCCCGGGTATTCCGGACGCCTGACTTGCGACGCAAGTTGTTGTTCACCCTAGGGATCATCGTCATCTATCGCATCGGTGTATTCATTCCGACACCGGGCGTGGACTACGGAAATGTTCAGCAGTGCCTCGCCTTGGGCAATACCACGGGCGGCGTCTACGAGTTCGTCAACCTCTTCAGCGGTGGCGCGCTCCTCCAGGTCTCGATCTTCGCGATGGGCATCATGCCCTACATCACCGCGGCGATCATCGTGCAGCTGCTGCGCGTGGTGATCCCGCGCTTCGAGGAACTGCACAAAGAGGGATCCAGCGGCCAGGCGAAGCTGACTCAGTACACGCGCTACCTGACGATCGCGCTCGGCGTGCTCCAGGCCACGACACTGGTGTCGTTGGCCCGCAGCGGGATCCTGTTCCCGGGCTGCCAGCTTCCGATCGTCCCAGAGGACAGCATCCTCGTGATCCTGCTGATGATCCTCACGCTGACCGCCGGCACCGTCTGCATCATGTGGATGGGCGAGATGGTCACGGAGAAGGGCATCGGCAACGGCATGTCCATGATGATCTTCGTGTCGATCGCCGCCGGCTTCCCGGCCTCCATGGGCAGCATCTTCCGCGCCCAGGGCGTGATGATCTTCCTCGCGGTGATTCTGATCGGCCTTGTGGTCATCGGGCTCGTGGTCTTCGTCGAGCAGTCTCAGCGCCGGGTCCCGGTCCAGTACGCCAAGCGCATGGTCGGCCGCCGCTCCGTCGGCGGGTCCTCGACCTACATCCCGATCAAGGTCAACATGGCCGGCGTGATCCCCGTGATCTTCGCTTCCTCGATGCTCGCCCTGCCGGGCATGCTCGTTCAGTTCAACACGAACGACGACGGCACGCTCCCGGGATGGGCTTCGTGGATCTCCACCTACATGACGCCGTCGAGCCCGCTGTACATGGCGATCTACGTGCTCATGGTCATCGGCTTCACGTACTTCTACGTTTCGATCACGTTCAACCCGACCGAGGTCGCGGAGAACATGAAGAAGTACGGTGGCTTCATTCCTGGCATCCGCGCCGGCAAGCCGACCGCGGACTATCTGCAGTACGTGCTCAGCCGCATCACGTTCCCGGGTTCCATCTACCTGGGACTGATCGCGCTCACTCCGCTGCTCGCGATCGTGCTGATCAATGCAGACCAGAACTTCCCCTTTGGCGGCATCTCGATCCTCATCATGGTCGGTGTCGGTCTTGAGACCGTCAAGCAAATCAATGCTCAGATGCAGCAGCGACACTACGAAGGACTTCTGCGATGACTCGTCTCCTCATTGTCGGCCCTCCGGGCTCGGGCAAGGGCACCCAGGCCGAACGAATCTCCGCCAAGCTGGGAGTCGTCGCCATCTCGACCGGCGACATCTTCCGCGCCAACGTCAAGGGCGGCACCCCACTCGGCCTCGAAGCCAAGAAGTACATCGACGCCGGTGATTTCGTTCCGGACTCGGTCACCAACAACATGGTGCGCGACCGCCTCGCCCAGGCCGACGTCGACAACGGTTTCCTGCTCGACGGCTACCCGCGCACATCGGCTCAGGTCGATGAGCTCGACTCCATCCTCGCGGACAACGACCAGCAACTCGACGCAGTGCTGATGCTCACCGTCGACGACGAGGAGCTGGTGACCCGGCTGCTCAAGCGCGCCGAGATCGAGGGCCGCGCCGACGACACCGAAGACGTGATCCGTCACCGTCTCGGGCTCTACCACGAGCAGACCGCGGTTGTTGTCGACCGCTACCGCGAGCGCGGCATCGTCCGCGAGGTCAACGGCCTCGGCGACATTGACGACGTCACCGCCCGCCTCCTCGAGGGTCTGGCCGAAAACGCCTAGCCATTTCCGGAGCACGACAACGGCAGCCCCCGCACCCGCGTGCGGGGGCTGCCGCCGTCGTTCTCGGCGGAATCCGCACGCCGCCGCACGCGGCGGAACAACACCCCGGCGCGGCCGGGGAATACTGAAGAAGGACGTCCAGCAATGAGCTTCCGCTCGTCGAAGATCGAATACAAGTCGAACCCGCAGATCCTGAAGATGCGCGAGGCCGGGCTCGTCCTGGCCGAGGCGCTGGACACGACGGTCGCCGCGGCCGAGGTCGGGATGACGACGGCGGAGCTCGACGCGGTCTTCGAGTCCGTGATCACCAAACACGGCACCACCAGCAACTTCAAGGGCTACCACGGCTTCCCGGCGACGATCTGCGCCTCGGTCAACGAGGAGGTCGTGCACGGCATCCCGGGCTCACGTGTGCTCGAAGATGGCGACGTGCTCAAGATCGACGGCGGCTGCATCGTCGACGGCTGGCACGCCGACTCGGCCCGCACCGTGATCGTCGGCACCGCCGACCCGGCCGATCAGCGCCTCTCCGACATCACGGAGGAGGCCATGTGGGCCGGCATCGCCGCGCTCGCGAACGCCCGCTTCGTCGGCCAGATCGGCGAGGCCATCGACGACTTCGTCTCCGCCCAGGAGGGCGCCCCGCTCGGCATCCTCGAGGACTACGTCGGCCACGGCATCGGCTCCGAGATGCACATGCCGCCGGACGTGCTCAACTACCGCTCCGGTCACCGCGGCCCCCGAGTGAAAGCGGGCATGTGCCTGGCGATCGAGCCGATGCTCGTGCGCGGCGGGATCGAGACGGCTGTCCTCGAGGACGACTGGACGATCGTCACGACCGACCGCTCCCGGGCCTCGCAGTGGGAGCACTCGGTCGCCGTCACCATGGGCGGCATCTGGGTGCTGACCGCGCACGACGGCGGGGCCGAGCGGCTCGCGAAGTACGGCGTCACGCCCTCGCCCGTCATCCCGTAGCACGCCCTTCGATTCCGTCGCGACGACGAGTGGCGGCCCGATCCACGGATCCGGCCGCCACTCCTCGTCGCGGGTCATCAGCGGCCGGAGATGCGCGCCGCCAGGGCCGGCACTCCAGGACCCTCGAGGTCCTCTAGATAGGCCTGCCGCCCGGCTATCGCCATAACAAGGGCGAGAGTGGTGCCCGTGACCAGGTCGCCGTCGCCGGCGGCGAACGGTCCGTCGTCGGCACGGAGCTCGAACCCGGCAGCGTTCGATTTGCTGTCGACGGCGAAGTCGTGCCGGGCGAAGAACTCCGCCACGGGCGTCAGCGCCTCCACGCTCGGGACCCGGCCCAGCCCGAGCGGGAGCCGGATGTCCTGGGAGTGCACGAGGACCTCGCCGAGGTAGGCGGCAGTGTGGGACGACGGTGCCGTGGTGCTGTAGACGATCGTCCGGAATCTATCCAGAGTCTCTTCGGGGGTGGCGCCGACGTGGTCCTGCAACCGGCGCTGGTTGTGGACACCGGGATTGAAGCGCGCCCCCAGCATGCTGCGCAGCCACTGCCATTGGTTCAGGCTCGCCGCGGCGATGAGGTGTGCGACGACCTGCTCGACGTCCCACCGCCCGCACAGCGTCTGGTGCCTCCACTGCCCGGGCTCCAGTGCGGCCAGATCTTCGGCCAGCGCGGCCCGTTCGGCGTGCGCCAGGGCCCAGAGCGCCCCGTTCGTTGTTGTGCCCATGGCTTTGTTCCTCCTGCAGTCGAGTGTTCGGTTGGCCTGGATTCAGGGGCGCGACGGTGTGCCGGTGAGCGCAGGCGCGCCCGGTCCCGTCAAACGTTCGGGTGCCACGGGACGTCCGGAGACGGCGAGCAGCAGGTCGACCCCGTCCGCGACCACGTCGTCTCCAGCACCCCAGCCGGTGCCCGTGCTGCGGTCGATCAGGCGCAGGCCGGCTGCCCGCTCCCGCCCGCCGCCGAAGGAGACCGGGGTGCGCAGCTGGTACGAGATCGCCTGCGCGACTGCTTCCGGCGGATAGTCGCCGACGAGGCCGAGCGGCCGGCGGATGTCCTCGCCGTGCACCACGGCCTCGACGAGGCGGGTCGCGAGATTTGCGGGTGGCGTGCGCGTGAGCCCGCTGGCGGCCTCGAGCGCGGCCAGCGTCTCAAGCGGTGAGGCGCGCTTCTCGCGGAGGATGCCCCGCTCGTTGGCGCGGTCGAAATCGAAGCGTGCCCGCAGCATGGACCGGACGAAGTCGAGGCGCCCCGTCCGCGCCGTGTCCACGAGGTGCGCCAAGACGTCGTGCACATCCCATCCGGGGCAGAGCGAGGCGGTTCGCCACTGCTCCTCGCGCAGTACGGCCAGATCTTCGGCGAGGCGGCGGCGTTCTGCGTGGACCGTTTGCCAGAGCCCTGTTGCTCTCTTGTTCATGTCTCTCTCCTGACCGCGCGGGCGGCGACGTGGACGCCGGGACGTTTACTACTATTACTGAAGTAGACGATACTGCAGCTGTAGTAGCATGTGTCAATGGTTTCCCGCAGGTCTTACGGTTCCTACAACGACGGATGCGCGGCGGCGCACGCCCTCGACCTCATCGGCGAACGCTGGGCGCTGATCGTGGTGCGCGAACTCCTGCTCGGCCCGAAGCGCTTCTCTGACATCCAGCGCGACGTGCTCGGCATCGGCCCTGCCGTTCTGACGCAACGCCTGAGCGATCTGGAAGCGCACGGGGTCGCCAGCCGTCGCCGGCTGCCCGGTCCGGGGCGGGCCGATGTCTACGAGCTCACCGAGTGGGGATACCGCCTGGAGGCCGTCAACACGGCGCTGTCGATGTGGGCCGTGGCCTCGCCGTCGCTGCCGCTCGACGCGGACATGAGCCCCGACACCATCGTGCTCGCGATGCGCGCCCACGCCCGCCCGGTGCCAGGCCCCACGCCCGAGGAGAGCGTCGCGCTCGCACTGACGGACTCTCGGCGCCAAGATGCAGATCCCGTCGCCTACACGGCCAGGATGTCGGCCGCGGGAACGACCATCGTCAGAACCGCCCAGCCCGCGGCGGCCGACGCCGAAGTGGTCGCCAGTACGCACGACTGGAAGGCGTGCCTGATCGGGGGCGTCGGGCTCGCGGATCTGCCGGGGGTGGCGGTCTCGGGGAGTAGCGCAACCGTCGACCGGCTGATCGAGGCGACAAAACTGCATGGACCGGCAGGGGACGTTCTGTCCACCGGGCGCTGACTTTCTGCCGGTGGTTGGCCTTCGCGCGGCGCGCACCGCGAGGACGCGGCCGGCCGCCCGTCCCTCGGCTGCACGTCAGCGCGTGCGCGACGCGAGGCGGTCGTAGGCCTGACGAATCCGCCAGGAGGCTTGCATGAACCCGTTCTCGTAGTCGCTCGCATCGAATTTCAAGTACAGCCAGCCGGCCTCGTTGAAGGCGGCGTCTCGACGGTTGTCGCGGCTGAGCTGCTCGGCGGTCCGGTGCCCGCGACCCTCGTACTGGACTCCGAAGCGCAAGCGCCGGTAGCCGAGATCCGCCGTCGGCGAGTAGGGGTCCTGCGGGCGGAGCCTGATCTGCAGGTCCGGCTGGGGCAGGCATGTGGCGAGGACGGCGAGCCGCAGCCGGGTCTCCGCGGGGGAGTCGGAACCGACGCGTACCTGTGCGAGCGCGGCCCGGGCGGCGCGTGCTCCCGGCGCCCACGGGTGGGCCGCCAGCAGGCCGCGGAGGGAATCCGGGGTGGCGAACGGCGTCGTGCGGTGCTCGAATTTTGGATAGGGGTGGCGCACCAGCTGGTCGCCGAGGGCGACGAGGTCCTCGTGCGCGAGCTCCGGGGAGAGATCGAGCCACGTCCTGGCGGGCGTGGACAGCCGGGCCACGGCCCCGGGCGGGCCGGCGGCAGCCATGTCGCGGGTCTCGAGTTCGCTCTCGAGCACGTCCAGCCAGTGGCAGCGGGCCGTCGTCAACTTCAGCTGCGAGTAGGTCTTCGAGCGGCTGACGTGCAGGACCTGCGAGTCCGGGGCGTCGAGGGGGAGCCACAGGCCGTGCGCCCGTGCTGCGGTCCAATGCGAAGCCCAGAGATGCCGGTGCTCCTCCGCGAGGGCAGCGCACACCGCGAGCGGATTCGGATCGGAGTTCAGGTGGGAGAAGATGCCGCGGTGCAGCCGGTGCATGTCGGAGCAGCGCAGGCGGGCGCGGTTGACGCCGAGGGTACGGGCGCGGGCGGTCGTGAAGACCCGGCCGGCGAGCTCGCGGGGGAGCGGCGATGGAAGCGACATGCGTCGAGTGTGCCCCAGACGGGAGGCCGAAAATCGAGTTGTCCACAGGTTTGCGTTGGGGAGTGCGCACTGTTCCCGTGAGCGCAACGACGAGTGGCGGTCCGACCATCGGGCCGGACCGCCACTCGTCGTTGCGGTTCGCGGAGAGCCGTCAGGCGTCGAGCTTGGGGGCCACGTCGTTCTCGTAGATGCCCTCGAGGGTCTCGCGCAGGGTCGTGAGCGACGTCTGCGGGTCGGCCTCCTGTGTGAGCACGGCCAGGGCGGCCTTGGCCATCTCCTGGTCGGCGCCGGGCAGGAACACGCGGGCGTAGTCCTGGACGCGGGTCGCGGCGAGCTGGTCCATCGCGACCTGCAGCTGCGGGGTCGCCTCGAGCGCCGCGGTCATGTCGGCCGACTTGCGCACCGGCATGTAGCCCGTGGCCTCGGAGAACGCCGCCGTGTTCTCCGGCTCGCCGATGAACTTGATGAACATCGCCGCGGCGAGCTTCTCCTCGTCCGGGATACCGGCCGGGATGCCCAGGCCCGCGCCGCCGGTCGGGCAGACGGGGCCGTCGACGTCGCCGGCGGGCAGGAAGCCCACGCCGACGTCGAACTGGGCGTTCTCCAGCACGCCGATGAGCGAGCCGGTCGACAGGATCGTCGCGGACACGGCACCCGAAGAGAAGTCGGCGGCGGCGTCGGAGGAGGAGACTCCGGCCCACTTGTCCTGGTAGACGGAGTCCTGCATCCACTGGAAGGTCGCGACGGCCTCGTCGGAATCGCAGGTGATGTCCCACTCGTTGGACCACGCGGCGCCGTTGCCCCAGAGCATGTTCTGCATGCTCCACCCCGCGTAGCCGGCGACGTCCGGGTACATGAAGGCGTGCAGGTAGCCGCTCTTGTCCTTGCCGGAGTCCATGAGCTTCGGTGCCCACTCGGCGAATTCGTCCCACGTCTCGGGGGCGCGGTCGGGCAGGCCGGCGGCGGCGAACTGGTCCTTGTTGTAGTAGAACAGCGGCGTGGAGCGGCCGTACGGCATGGCCCACTGGGCGCCGTCGTACTGGTAGTCGGCGACGAGGGACTCCTGGTAGTCGCTCGTGTCCCACTCGAGCTGGCTGATCAGGGAGTCCAGCGGCGTGATCGTCTTGTCCATGTAGTAGCGGAACCACCACACGTCGGAGAGCACGACGACGCCCGGCAGCCCGGACTGCGCCGTCAGGGTGGACTGGAACTTCTGGGCGATCTCCTCGTAGTTGGAGCCGGCCGTGACGAGGTTGACCTTGATGCCGGTGGCCTCCTCGAACTTGGCGATGAGTTCCTTCTCGATCGGCTGCGCCTGGCCCGGGTGGTTGGACCAGAAATCGATCGAGGTCGCCGGCTCGATGCCGGCGAAGTCGACGTCGGCCGCGGCCTGGGCGCCGCCGCCCGCGGTGGACGGCCCGCTGCACGCGGCCAGCGCCGCGGTGGCCCCGCCGATGGCGGCGAGGGAGAGGAATCGACGCCGGCCGAGGGCGGAGGCGAGGACGGACGCGGGTGCGGGATGGGCGGAGGACATGGTGTGCCTTTCGGTTGCGAGGATGACCGGCGGTCGCCGGGAGAGCATGTGAGCACTCTCGCCGCTGGAAGTGGCGAGCTGGTTACGGGCGGGTAGCTTCGGGTGGGCGGTTGCGTGTCGGCGTGGGCGTGCTCAGCCGGTTACGGAGCCCTGCGTCAAGCCGGAGACGATGTGCCGTTGGAGCACGGCGAAGACGACCAGCACGGGGACGATGACCAGCAAGGCCCCGGCCATGAGCACGCCCCACGCGGCGTTGCCCTCGGAGTTCTGCAGGAGGGTCAGGCCGACGGGCAGCGTCATGATGTTGGGGTCGTCGACGATGATCAGCGGCCAGATGTATTCGTTCCATTCGTTCACGATCGTCACGAGCCCGACGGTCGCGATCGTCGGCATCGATACCGGCACGATGATCTGCCACAGGCGCTTCCAGTGGTTCGCGCCGTCGACCTCGGCCGCCTCGACCAACGCGCCGGGCAGCGTCAGGAAGTGCTGGCGCAGCAGGAACGTGCCGAACGCGGTGCCGAGCCCGGGCAGGATGATGCCCCAGAGCGTGTTGCGCCCGCCTAGCTCCGTGATGAGCAGGAAGTTCGGCAGGACGGAGACCTGCGGCGGGACCATCAGCGCCACGAGAATGACGATGAAGACGGCGTTCTTGTAGGGGAACCGCACGAACACGAGCGCGTACGCGGTGAGGATCGCCAGCATCACCTTGATGACCGACCCGACCGCCGTGACGATCACCGAGTTCAGGAAGAACGTCGCGAACGGCACGCTGCTCATCGCGGTCGCGTAGTTCCCCAGCGTGGGCGCCTGCGGCAGGATCGCCAGGTCGGTGGTGATGATCTCGGACGCCGGCTTCATGGAGCTGAGCGCCATCCACGCCAGCGGCAGGAACACCATGAGTACGGACAGCGCCAGCGGCAGGTAGCCGCCGACCGCGCGGCGCACCCGGGCGGCCGGGGTCGGCACGGGGGTGGGGATCTCCTGGGTACGACGGCGGGGCCCGGAACGGTCGTGGATCTGGATCGGCGGCGTGCTCACGAGTAGTGCACCTTCTTCTCTACGAAGCGCAGCTGGAGCAGGGTGATGGCCAGCAGGATGACGAACAGGACGGTGGAGATCGCGGCGGAGTAGCCGGCGCGGTTGTAGGCGCCGAAGGCCTGCAGATACGCCTCGAAGAGCAGCGTCGAGGTGCCCTGGCCGAGCGGCGTCATGATACGGATGATGTCGAAGGCCTGCAGCGAGGAGAGCATGCAGGTGATCGAGAGGAAGAACGTCGTCGGCGAGAGCAGGGGCAGTTTGATGGAGACGAGCTGCCGCCAGCCGGAGGCGCCGTCGAGCGAGGAGGCCGCGAGGACGTCCTGACTCATGGATTGCAGCCCCGCGAGGTAGACGACCGCGCAATAGCCGAGGTTCTTCCAGATGTAGACCAACGTGACCATCGTCAGCGCCAGATCCGGGTCGTTGATCCACTGTGGGCTGGAGGCGCCGAACTGGCGCAGGAACCAGGCCAGGACTCCGTAGACGGGGTCGAAGATGAACAGCCAGACCAGGCCGATGCCGACGCCGGAGAGAACGTAGGGCGCGAACACGGCGGAGCGGGCGAACGTCGTCCCGCGCAGGTTCTGGTTCAGCACGAAGGCGATCGCGAGGCCGAGCACCATCGAGCCGCCGACGGTGGCGAGCGTGAAGACCGCCGTCGTGCTGAGGATCTCCCGGGCGTCGGGCCCGGTGAAGAAGCGGACGTAGTTGGCGAGCCCCACCTGAGTGGCGGTGGGGGAGCCGAGCGTCCAGTCCAGGAACGAGTACTGCATGTTCGCGATGAGCGGCCGGTACGTGAAGAGCAGAATGAGGATCAGGTTCGGCAGCGCGAAGGCGAGGAAGACCCAGAAGTCGCGCCGGGTGCGCAGGCTGCGCCGGCGGAAGTCCTTCGGGTTGACGGTGCGCGGTTCGGTGCGCGGCCCGGCGTGTGTTCCGGCGGGCCGGCCGGTCTCGTCGTCAGGCAGCAGGGGCGCCGGGGTGCCGGCGGCTGCCGTGGTGGGCGGTGAAGTCATGCCCGATAGCGTTCCAGCCCCCGGTGCGCCTGGGTTGGCGAGGGGGCGAACGCGGGGTTGCCGGCGGGCGAACGGTCGGAGACGGCGGCGCGGATGGGGTGTGTCCGGCGTCGCACGGACAGGATTTCAGTTTCGGCACCGGAGCCGGTACGCTTGACTGTTGGTTGTCTCTATGCGCATGCCCAAAAAATGGCCCCTCCTGAGGTGCCGGGGGTGCGTGCGTCGATCCAATCAGAAACTATCAACGCCGGGAGCGCAAGCAACCGGCACAAAAGTTAGCGGAGGATATGGCCAAGAAAGAGGGTGTCATCGAGGTAGAGGGCACCGTATCGGAAGCTCTGCCCAACGCGATGTTTCGCGTTGAGCTGCCGAACGGTCACGTCGTGCTTGCCACTATCTCGGGCAAGATGCGTCAGCACTACATTCGAATCCTTCCCGAGGACCGGGTCGTCGTGGAACTCAGCCCGTACGACCTGAACCGCGGCCGAATCACTTACCGCTACAAGTAGAGACCGCAGCACCTGCGAAGCATCCGGCCCGGAGACGGGGCGGTTCGTTCCGCAGGCGCGTTGGCGACTACTGCTCCACTCAAAACCACATCGCAAAGGAAATGCCTTGAAGGTCAACCCTAGCGTGAAGCCGATCTGCGAAAAGTGCAAAGTGATCCGCCGTCGTGGCGTGGTCATGGTGATCTGCGATAACCCACGCCACAAGCAGCGCCAGGGCTAATTCCCCGTACGGGAACCCCTGCGCGTAGTTAGTAATTTCGGCAGTACAGCGTCCACTACGCGGGACGCACACCCTCGGCACGGAGGCCGAGGACCGGGAGACCGGGTCGTACTGCTTCAGACCTCCGAATCAAGAACAGGAAGACAACCACTATGGCTCGTCTCGCTGGCGTAGACATCCCGCGCGAGAAGCGCGTGATCATTGCGCTCACCTACATCTACGGCGTGGGCAAGACCCGTGCAGAACAGACGATCGCGGAAACGGGCATCGACCCGAACACGCGCGTCAAGGACCTCAACGACGAGCAGCTGCTGCAGCTGCGCGACTTCATCGAAGGCAACTTCACGGTCGAAGGCGACCTCCGCCGCGAAGTGGCAGCCGACATCCGCCGCAAGGTCGAGATCGGCTCCTACGAGGGCATCCGCCACCGCAAGGGCCTTCCGGTCCGCGGTCAGCGCACCAAGACCAACGCTCGCACCCGCAAGGGTCCGAAGCGCACCGTCGCCGGTAAGAAGAAGTAAGACCGCTTTCAGCGGCACTCAAGCCCAAATCTCGTAGGAGTACATCAATGCCCCCAAAGACTCGTGGAGCGGCACGTAAGCCGCGTCGCAAGGACAAGAAGAACATCACGCTGGGCCAGGCCCACATCAAGTCCACGTTCAACAACACCATCGTGTCCATCACGGACCCGACCGGTGCTGTTATCTCGTGGGCTTCGGCCGGTGAGGTCGGCTTCAAGGGTTCGCGCAAGTCGACCCCGTACGCCGCTCAGATGGCCGCCGAGTCCGCTGCAAAGCGCGCTCAGGAGCACGGCATGAAGAAGGTCGACGTCTTCGTGAAGGGCCCGGGTTCGGGCCGCGAGACCGCGATCCGCTCGCTGCAGGCCGCCGGCCTCGAGGTGGGTTCGATCCAGGACGTTTCCCCGAGCGCTCACAACGGCTGCCGCCCGCCGAAGCGCCGCCGCGTCTAAGTTGCTTCTCAGCGGCGGGCACCGTGCCGCCGTCGTACTGTCATGCAGTACGACGGCGGCCGTGCCCGCCGGAGCGTCAACTCACTTCAAAGACGGACGCCATCCACGGCCAACGTCGTTTCCACCCACATGTGTTGCGTCATATAGCGGACGCTCGCTGAAAGGAAATGTAAGTGCTTATTGCACAGCGCCCCACCCTCACTGAAGAAGTAGTCTCTGACAACCGCTCCCGGTTCACGATTGAACCGCTGGAGCCGGGCTTCGGCTACACCCTCGGTAACTCGCTCCGCCGTACGCTGCTCTCCTCGATTCCTGGTGCTGCTGTCACCAGCGTTCGTATCGACGGTGTGCTGCACGAGTTCACGACCGTTCAGGGTGTGAAGGAAGACGTCACCGAACTCGTCCTGAACATCAAGAACCTTGCTGTGTCCTCCGAGCACGACGAGCCGGTCGTCGCCTACCTGCGCAAGCAGGGCCCGGGCGTCGTGACCGCGGCTGACATCACCCCGCCCGCCGGTGTGGAGTTCCACAACCCGGACCTGCACATCGCGACGCTGAATGCCGATGGCAAGTTCGACATGGAGCTGACCATCGAGCGCGGCCGCGGCTACGTGTCGGCCTCGCAGAACAAGAGCGCAGATCAGGAGATCGGCCGCATCCCGGTCGACTCGATCTACTCCCCGGTTCTGAAGGTCACCTTCCGCGTCGAGGCGACTCGTGTCGAGCAGCGCACCGACTTCGACAAGCTCATCGTCGACGTCGAGACCAAGGAATCGATCGTCCCGCGCGACGCCGTGGCTTCCGCCGGCACCACGCTGGTCGAGCTCTTCGGTCTGGCGCGCGAGCTGAACTCGGCTGCCGAAGGCATCGAGATCGGCCCGTCGCCGACGGACCAGGCCCTGGCCGCCGACATGGCGCTGCCGATCGAGGACCTGGACCTGACGGTTCGCTCGTATAACTGCCTCAAGCGCGAGGGCATCCACACCGTGGGTGAGCTCGTGGCACGCTCCGAGGCTGACCTGATGGACATCCGCAACTTTGGTGCGAAGTCCATCGACGAGGTCAAGGCCAAGCTGATCGACCTGGGTCTGAACCTGAAGGATTCCCCTCCAGGCTACGATCTGGCCGCACACGCTGCCTCGATCGAGGACGACGCCGAGTTCGGTGACGAAGAGGCCTAAGGCCCTTCACCTACATCAGTAGTTTTCAGTCCGACTTTCCCGCCGCGAGGCGCGGAAGCCCGGACTCCACTTGAGGAGAAATACCATGCCTACCCCCGCTAAGGGCCCGCGTCTCGGTGGCGGTGCCGCCCACGAGCGCCTGATGCTCGCAAACCTGGCTGCCCAGCTGTTCGAGCACAAGCAGATCACCACCACGGTTCACAAGGCCAAGCGCCTGCGCCCGTACGCCGAGCGCCTCGTGACCTTCGCCAAGCGTGGCGACCTGGCTTCGCGTCGCCGCGTCCAGGCCGCGATCGCTTCGCGCAGCCGCACCAACAAGAGCATCGTTTTCGAGCTGTTCGAGAACATCGCTCCGGTGATGGCCAACCGCGACGGCGGCTACACCCGCATCACCAAGATCGGCAACCGCAAGGGCGACAACGCCCCCATGGCCGTCATCTCCCTGGTGATGGAGCCCGTCTCCCCGAAGCAGGCCGTTGTGGCCGAGGCCGAGAAGGCTGCTGAGAAGGCTGCCCCGGCGACCGAGGCTCCGGCCGAGGAAACCGTCGAGGCGCAGGTCGAGGAGACCACCGAGGCTCAGGTCGAGGAGACCCCCGAGACCGAGGCCAAGGCCGAGGAGACCAAGGAGGCCTAAGCTCTTCGAGCCGACCTCCGCGCGTCTTCCGCGCTGCAGGGCCCGCACCCCACAAGGGTGCGGGCCCTGCGCCTTTTAGTATTCCTGGCTATTCGAGGAGACTGTGCACGGGCGGCCCCTCGCCCAGATCGACCTTCTTCAAGCTCAACTCCGCACGGGCCGCGAGGCTCAGTGGTTCGACGCCGTCCGTCAGCTGGGCGTGCACGAGGCGGTCGAGCACGGCCCCCACGAGGGGAGCGGTGGTGCGAACGGCGACGGCGAGGGTCTGCGCCGAGGCCGCGCCGCCATGGACCACGATGTTCCGGTTGCGGTACAAGCGGCGGAAGGCCAGCTCCATCTGGCGCCTTACCGCCTTGAGCGTTCCGGTCTTGTCCTTGATGAGCTCGAGCATCCGCTCCTGCGCCGCGCGGTCACGCGAATCCGACAGACTCAGATTCCCCGTCGTCCGGAGTTGATGGAGAAGGTGCCCGCACCGTTCTTGGTTGCTCGCCGCACCTTCCAGACGTATGTCCAGAGCGGTGACGTCCTGCCGTTTGGAATACGAGAGGCTCGTCAACTCGGCTCGCGGCCACGAGCAGGTCGCGAGCAGGGCGGCCCGTGAAGTTGCGACGAGTCCGCGCCCTTTCTTGACGTCGACGGGATTTTCGGACGTGAACAGCAGACCTTCGAGGGCGGACCAGCCATTGACAATGGGCTGCCCGGGCGAGCTGCTGTTGTTGAGAGACGAGGCCAGCTCGAGGGCGTCGTCCAGGCGGCTGACTGTGGATCCGACGGCGTGCACTCGGTCGCCTACTCCCAGTGAATGCAGGAAGATGCCCCGGTGGGCCTCCTCCAGCGGGAATTGCCGAATCGCGCCGGTGGCCTGGTTGAGAATCCAGACGATCCCAGCTGGCGCGATGTTCCGGTAGCCGGGAACGAAGCTGCTGCGTGAGAGGATCCGCCCGCGAATCGCGGAAGCCTCCTGGAGGGCCGAGTGCTCATCCATGGCACTCAAGTCGTATCGGAAGCCGCCCATGAAGTAGACGCCCTTGGTCAGGGCTTTCCGGGAGTCGCCGAGCCAGAGTTTGATCGCCGGCGCGTCCCGCCATGCAGGATTTGAACGAGCGGCGTTTGCTCGAGGCATCGAGGTGAACGGGATGGCGACGGTGAATTTCGTCGGCTTCTGCCGTCGCAGGGAGTCTGCGGATTCGAGCATTTCCCCCAGTTCCACGCAATTCTCGATGTGATTGGTGATCCAGCCGTGGAGCATCGACATGCTGTATCCGGTGTCGAGCAGTGTGGCCGCGATGGCCCGGGCGGCCCGTTCGGCTCCAGGTGGAGAATTCGAGTCGATGGCGTCCCGCCAGAACTTCAGGTATTGGCGCTTCGCCTGCTCCGTGAGCTGATCAAGCGATTGCCAGTGCCCGGAACCGTACGGGACATTCGTCGACAGCTCAGCGTTGATGATCTCGGTCTTCTTCGGTCCGCCGATGCCGGGGTCCTTGGCGATCATCGTGCCGAGGTCTGCGGACAGGCTCTTGACCGCCGACGGGTGCAGGACGCCTTCGCTCTGCCAGCGGGACGCATCGAGGAGTTCAGTGAGGGTCGAGAGCGTGCCGGCCTCCCAAAGCCGGCGCTGCCACGGCGCCGACGGGAGGAAGAAGTCCTGCAGGCGGGTGGCGATATGAGTCGCGTAGGGGTCCTGGCCGATGATCCGCGAGGTCCGCGGCTTGGTGCTCTTGCCTGCTGCCATGGTTTCCGGACTCCGTTCTCGATGTCGGGGCTGCCCGGTCCGCGGCGCGGGCCGGTGCTGTCCCCATAGAATGATCGTCATGCGTTCGAACGATCCCCTCGCCGAAGCAGGCCTCGTCGTCCCCGCCGCCGAGGGCGGGCACGACGGCGGTGCCCCGGCCCCCGCTCTCGTGCGGATCAAGGTGCTGCTCGCGTACGACGGTGCCGAATTCTCCGGGTGGGCCACCCAGCCCGGCCGGATCACGGTGCAGGGCCGGCTCGAGGAAGGGCTCGAGCTGCTGGTCCGCCGCCGCGTCCGGACGACGGTCGCCGGCCGCACCGACGCCGGCGTGCACGCCCGCGGTCAGGTCGCGCACTTCGACCTGACCGAGGAAGAGGTGGCAGGGCTCTCCCGCGGACGCGACATCGATCCGATGCGTTCGCTCCTGCGCCGCCTGCGCGGCGTGCTCACCCGGCACGGGCAGGCGATCCTGATCCGCTCCGTCGAGGTCGCGCCCTCCGGTTTCGATGCCCGGTTCTCCGCGCTCTGGCGCCGCTACTCGTACCGCATCGCCGACGGCCCCGACCGGTGGGACCCGCTCGAGCGGCGGACCACTCTCTGGCACGCCGACCCCGTCGACCTCGTCGCGATGAACGCGGGCGTCGCCGCTCTGCTCGGTCAGCACGATTTCCTGAGCTTCTGCAAGCCCCGTGAGCGTGCGACGACGATCCGCACGCTCACGGACTGCCGCTTCGAGCGCGGGGCGGACGGAGTGATCACGGCTCACCTGCGCGCGGACGCGTTCTGCCACAACATGGTGCGGGCCGTCATCGGCGCGGCGCTGCGCGTCGGCGACGGGCGCGAAGCCGCGGGCTGGATCGCGGAGCGGCTGGACGCCCGGGTGCGCGATGCGAAGTCGATCCTCGCCGCGCCCCACCCGCTCGTGCTCGAGGAAGTGGCCTACCCGGACGACGCCGCGGAGCTCGCCGCCCGCGCCGAGCTGACCCGGGCACGGCGCGCCCCGGCCGATGCGGGCGGCTCGCCCGGCATCTCCGGCGGTTGACGAGGGATCAGCCGCCAAAGAGCGGGCTCTCGAGGATGTTGATGACGGCGGGGCCCATGACCACGATGAAGATCGTCGGGAAGATGAAGAAGAGCAGCGGGAAGAGGATTTTCACCGGCAGCTTCATCGCCTTCTCCTCGGCCCGCTGACGACGCTTCACGCGCATCTGTGCCGCCTGCGCCGCCAGCACCCGGGAGATGCCGATGCCGTAGCGGTCGGCCTGCGTCACGGCGCGGACGAACGATCTCAGGTCAGCCACGGTGGACCGCTCCGCGAGAGCCTCATACGCCTCGCGCCGGGAGCGGCCGACCTGCATCTCTTGCAGGGTCCGGCCCATCTCCTGGGCCATGGGGCTGCTTCCGACGGCGACGCGCGACATCGCCTGCTCGAGCCCGAGGCCCGCTTCGACGGCGATGAGCAGCTGGTCGAGCACGTTCGGCAGCTCCTGCAGGATCGCCTGCTGGCGTTTGATCGAGGCGTTCAGGACCAGCAGGTCCGGAAGGAAGTAGGCGAAGGCCGTCAGCAGGAGCCACCCGGCGACGGTCGACGGGGCGGGCGAGCCGATGACGACGAGACCGCCGAGGACGAAGCCGGCGAACGCGGCCAGTGGTTTGACCGTGAGGAGCCGGTCCAGAGGCCAGGCCGTGGGACGGCCCGCGTAAGCGAGCAGCCGGTCCAGCCGCGTCTCGTAGGTCCCCGGGGTCAGGCGCCGGGCCAGGCCCGCGAAGCTCCGGGTTCCGTGGGTCGGCGCGGCGTCGTCGACGCCCGCGCGGGCGAGGTTCTGCTGGATGAGGACGAACTGGCGCCGGTCCACGGCGACGAGCCCGTACGCGAGCGCAGCCACGGGCAGCACCGTCAGCGCGATCGCCGCCCATCCGAACCAGGTGATGTCCATGCCGCCCCTAGAACTCGATCCGCGTCATGCGGGTGAGCACGATGGTGCCGATCGCGAGCATGAGGGCGCCGACGACCAGCATGATGAGACCGATGGGATGCGTGACGAGCTGGCCGATATATCCGGGGTTCAGCAGTGACATCAGCAGGGACAGGGCGAAGGGCAGCGCGATCAGGATGTAGGCGGAGATCCGTCCCTCGGCGGACAGCGCCCGGACCTGGCCCTTGAGTTCCGCCCGCTCGCGGATCGTGGCCCCCACCTGGTCGAGCACGCGGGCGAGGTCACCGCCGACCTCCCGGTTGATGCGGATCGCCTCGGCGATCCACGCGAAGTCCTCGGAGCGCATCCGCTCGGACGCCTCGAGCATCGTGCTCTCGAGATTGCGGCCCACACGCGACTCGTTGACGATCCGGCTGAGGACCCCGCTCATCGGCGCTCCGAACTCTCCCGCCGCCGCATCGAAGGCGCGCAGCACGGAGTGCCCGGCCCGCAGGCTGCCGGCAAGCGTCAGGAGGAGGTCGGGCAGCTGCTCCTCGAAGGTCGCCCGCCGCCGTTGGGTCCGCACGTGCAGCACGACGGCGACGCCTCCCGGAACGGCCAGCGCGAAGAGCGGCGCGGCGGGAGGGCCGGCGAGGGCCCAGCCGAGGGCGGCCGCGACGGCGCTGCCGATGATTGTGAGCACGACGATCTCCGCGGGGGACTGGCGCACGCCGGCCTTCTCAAGAGTCTCGGCGGTCAGCCAGCCGCGGCCTGTGGTGCCGATCTTGGCCTCGACGGCGGTCACCGCCGCCCCGCCGACGCGTGCGATCGTGGACTCTTCGCCCGCGGCGCCGTCGGGCCGTCGTCGTTCCCGCCCGACGCGGGACGTCGCAGGGCGGAAGGCGACGAGTACGCCGAGGGTGAGCGCGGCGACGACGGCGGCGAGCCCGCCGATCAGGAGCCAGGCCGCCGGGTTCACCGCAGGCCGCCGTCGAACAGGCCGGGCGGGAGCGCGACACCGACGTCGTGGAAGTGCTCGACGAAGCGCGGGCGCACCCCCGTGGGGACGGGACGGCCGAGGAATCGGCCGTGCGCGTCGACGCCGGCCGCGTAGTCGAACGCGAACGCGTCCTGAAGCGTGACCACGTCGCCCTCCATGCCCTGGACCTCGGTCACGTGGGTGACGCGCCGGGTGCCGTCGCGCAGGCGCGTCAGGTGCACGACGACGTCGACCGCGGAGGAGATCTGCTCGCGGATCGCCCGCAGCGGCAAGTCCATGCCGGCCATGAGGACAAGGGTCTCGAGGCGGGCGATGGCGTCGCGCGGGGAATTGGCGTGGACCGTGGAGATCGAGCCGTCATGGCCGGTGTTCATGGCCTGGAGCATGTCGAGGGTCTCGCCGCCGCGGACCTCGCCGACGATGATGCGGTCCGGGCGCATGCGCAGCGAGTTCCGCACGAGGTCGCGGATCGTGATGGCGCCGCTGCCCTCGATGTTGGGCGGACGGGACTCGAGGCGCACCACATGGTCCTGCTGCAGCTGCAGCTCGACGGCGTCCTCGATGGTGATGATCCGCTCATCGTTGGGGATGAAGGAGGAGAGGACGTTGAGCAGGGTCGTCTTGCCGGTGCCGGTGCCGCCGGAGATGATGATGTTCAGGCGGGCCTCGACGCACGCGCGCAGCAGGTGGGCCATCTCCGGGGTGAGCGTGCCGAAGTCGATCAGGTTCCGCACGGTGAGCGGGACGGCGCCGAACTTCCGGATCGTCAGGCTGGGTCCGTTGACGGCCAGCGGCGGGATGATGGCGTTGACGCGGGAGCCGTCCTCGAGGCGCGCGTCCACCAGGGGTGAGGACTCGTCGATCCGGCGTCCCACGCGGGAGACGATCCGCTCGATGACCCGGCGCAGGTGCTCGTCCGTACTGAATCCGGCATCGACCTGGGCGAGGCGACCGTTGCGTTCGACGAAGATCTGCCGGTGGTCGTTGACCATGATTTCGGTGACCGTGTCGTCGTCGAGGAGCCGCTGCAGGGGCCCGAGGCCGAGGACCTCGTCGCCGATGTCGCGGATCAGCCGCAGGCGCTCCTCGGGCGTGAGCGGCACCTGCTCGGCGTCGATCGCGCGGCTCAGCTCGTCGCGGGCGAGCCGGCGCAGGGAGTCCTCGGTCATGTTGGGGTCGCTGATGCGTGATCCGAGCCGCTGGAAGAGGGTGTCGGCGGCGCGGGCTTTGAGGCCGGCGAGGGCGTCTCGGCCTCCAGCGCCGGTGTTGCGCTCGCCTGCGGCCCGGGAGCGGGACGGGATCGGCACCTCGGCCCGGTGCCCCGCGCCGTCGGGCGAGCCGCTCGACGGGGCGCTGAAGACGGAGGAGTCGGCGATGGGGGCGTTCGTCGTCTCGAGTGCGCCCGTGGACGCAGGGGGCTGTTCGGCGCTCGCCGGGGAGTCGGGCGAGGGGCTCTCGGGCGTCGGCAGCGTGCCGGTTCCAAGCGTGGTGGCCGGGAATGTGCCGGAGGACGGGGCGACGGCTTCGCCGCCCTGCCCCGTACTGCGGTTCGCCCGCAGTCGGTCGGAGAGTTTCACGAGACGACCTCCCGTCGGTGCTGCTGGCGGAGACGCTGGCGCTCCTCGGCGTCGAACCGGTCGACGAGTTTCGCGAGGCCGCGGAAGGCGCTGTCGTGCCGCCCGTCGGCGATGTGCGGGATACCGCGGTTCGTGCTCAGCGGGAGCGTCCGCGAACGGGGGATGACGACGTCGACGGGGGCACCGAGCGTCGACTCGATGTCCCCGATCGTCAGGCCGCTGCGCTTGTCGGCGAAGTTGACCACCGTGTGCCGCCCGCGCGGGACGAGCTGCAGCTCTCCGAGAACGGCGAGGGCGTTGTTGGTGCCGCGGACGCTGGGCACGTCCATGCCGCAGATCCAGACAGCGGTGGTCGTCCGCTCCAGTGCGGCGAGGAGGTGCTCGCCGAGCCCGGGGGCCGTGTCGATCACGACGTAGTCGAATTCGACGGCGAGCTGATCGATGAGCAGCCCCGTCTGGTCTGGGGTGATCTGGTCGGCGTCGGCCGGGGTGCGCGGTCCGCACAAAGCGTAGACGCCGTGGTCGGTGCGGGCGAGGAAGGCCTTGAGCACCACGGAGTCCTGGGCGGCCACGTTGTGGGCGGCGTCGGTGATGACGTGCTCGGGGTCGAGGTTCAGGGCGCTGGCGACGTCGCCGAACTGCAGGTCGAGGTCCACGACGACGACCCGCTGCGGTGCGATGCGCGCGAGCCCGACGGCCAGATTGGTCGCCACGGTCGTCTTGCCGACCCCGCCTTTGGGGGAGAGGACGGTGATGACCTCGCCGCGGGGCCGTGCCGAGTCGGCTCCGGCCGGGTGCCGGCGTCGTTCGACGGCGGCGCACGCGCGTTCGACGGCCAGCCGCAGCGCGGCGGGGTCCGCGTCCGCGGCCGCGACGTCGCGGATCCCGGCCCGCATCGCCGAGCGCATGAGCTCGGGATCCTCATCCGACTCGGTGATCAGGACGACCGCGACGTCCGGGGCCGTCGCCGCGAGCGAGGAGGCCAGACGCAGCGCCGTGTCCGTGGCGACGTCCGGTCCGAGGATCACGACGTCGGTCGGTTCGCCGATGCTGCGCCGGAGCACGTCGTCGGAGGGTTGCGCGGCGGCACCGGCGCCGATCCGGTACACGGACCCCGGCACGGTGGAGTTGAGGCCCGCGTTGAGCCGGGCCTCGAGCGGCTGGCGGTCGGAGATCAGCAGAAAGCGGCTCATCGGAGGATCTCCTCGATGTCCAAGATCTCGGCTCCCGAGTCACCGGGCCGGGTGTCGTCGTTCTGCTTGGTGAGCCACGTCAGCCCGAAGTCCTGGGTGAAAATGATTCGACCGGCCTGGTCGGTGTCGACGGCGAACGTCACGAAGGCCGAACCGGTGGGCAGGGCGGAGACGCCGTCGGGCGCCGCCGTGTCGGTCTGCTCGGGAGACGCGATTTGAATGCCCGTGACGAGCACCTGCTCCATGAGGAGTCTCGTGTACTTCTCATTGGCACCTGCTTCCTCTCCGCCGACGACGCGGACCTCGTAGTTGCCGAAGATCCCGACCCGGTCTCCGGCGCGGATCTTGCCGCCGACGACGCGCGCGGGGTCGAGCGCGACGGTCACCTCCTGCAGTCCTTCGGGGACGGGCACCGTCCCGGGCTCTAGTTGCTCGGCCGGGTCGACGAGTTTGGCCTCCAGCAGCTGCTCGCCGGCCAGAACGGGCTGGCCCAGGACCAGCCCGTCGCGGCCCTCGAGATCGCTCAGGGCGCCGTCGGCGACGGCGTTGGTCGGCAGCGTGGCGGTTTCGAGGAAGTCGCTGAGCTCGGCGACGGCCGTGCCGGCCTCGATATCGGCGGTCGCGACGAGGACCACCTGCGGTTCGAGGCCGGCCTGCGCCCGCTGGTCCGCACCGCGGACGTAGTTCAGGAGCAGGATGGCCCCGACCACGGCCAACACGAGTGCGACGATGCCGCCGACGAGCCTGCTGTTCATGGTTCTCCTTGTGGTTGACGCCGCGCGCGGCGTTCGGATGCGGTGCTACTCGACGAGCGATGGCGGGACGGTGACGCCGTAGTCGATTCCTCCACCTCCGCCGAGCTCGTCGGGTTCGTAGATCGTCACGAACTTCCCGTAGACGCCGCGGCAACTGCTGGTGCAGCCGGGGGGCAGGGTCGAGTTGTTCGGATACTGGTCGGGGGAGCCGCCGCCGGAGAACTTCCAGGCCTCGATCTCGAAGGCCGCGATTCCGGTGATCTCCCACTCCACGTTGGAGCCCGTCAGCCCGTTGCTGTCGGAAATGACGGGGAAGTACACGGTCGCCGCCCCCTCGGATGCGATGGACGCGATCCACGCCTCGAGCGTCTCCTGACAGATGGCTTTCACACCCCCGGAGGCCGGCAGGGAGTTTCCGGTGTCGCCGGGGTAGAAGGTGCCCGCGCCGGTGTCGATGTTCACCTCGCACGCTCCGTCCGGATCGAGCCAGCCCCAGTTGCCCGGAATCGCGCTGCCGTGGGGATTGCACGGGCTCGCCGCGTAGGTGAGCCACCGGGCGGTGTCGACGCCGGAGGCCAGAAAGTCCTGCAGCGCGCATTCGGAGAACGGGAGCGGGAACGAGAAGGTGCCCATCGTCGGCCCGCCCCACGCGGCGACGGCACGGGCACGGACGCCGACCGTGTCGGTGCCGAAGAGCTGGCCGAACCAGACCGCGGAGCCGTTGACATCGGGCCCGCCGGGTTCGCGGGCCTCGGTGATGACGGTGACTTCCTGAGCCGCGAGGTCGACACTCGTGTTCGCCGCGGATGCGCCGTCGGCCGCGTTGGCATCGGTCAGGGAATCGCCGAGCGCCGAATCGTTTGCGCACGCTGGTGCAGCCGGATCCTTGGCGCATGCGTTGGCGACGCCCAGGGCCGCCGCGTCCGCGCTGTTCTGGAGTTCGGCCTGCTCCCAGAAGAGCTTGCCGAAGTCCACGGCGATCGCGGTGAACAGGAGCAGCACGACCATGAGGACGGCGACCATGACTGCGGAACCGCCGCTCTCGTCACTCAGCCCGGGGCGTTTCACGCTTCGCATTGCATGGCCCCCTTGGCCTTGATCTGGGCGGGTAGCGGGAAGAGCCCCAAGAGGGGGGCGTTGGGGCCCGCGATCACCACGGAGATCGTCACCCCTTCAGGGCACCCTGCCTGCGAGGCCGTGGCGCTCGTGATGTCGACGGTGGGTGCGCCGGCATCGGCGACGGCGACGAGGTCGAACCCGGGGTCGTTGTGGTGCAGGACGTAGGCCCGCGCCGCGGCGCGGGCCCCCTGTGTCGCCGAGATCTGCTGGTTGAAGTACCAGGCGTACTCCAGGATGCCGAAGTTGAGACCGAGCAGGAGCGGGATGATCAGGGCGAACTCGACCGCGGAGCCGCCGTGCTCCTGACGGATATTAATTTTCGTGCGGCTTCGGAACACGGCGCACCTCCCCTGGGTCGACGACGGTTCTGCGGCGGGGCGAGTGGTCCCGCCCCGCAGCGAGTGGTGCGGATCGGCCTAGAGGCCGTCCGCGATGCCCTGGAGGTAGGCGCCGATCTCGGTCCAGAGGTTGTTGAGTGCCCCGGTCATCGCGGCGGCTCCGATCAGGACGACGAGCGAGATCAGCCCGATGGTCAGGCCGTACTCGACGGCGGTGGCGCCCTTCTCTTCGCGGCGCAGGCGACCGCCGAGCGTCTCGAGGGCGAGGTAGATGTTGGCGAAGAAGGTGTTCATGGCTTGATTCCCCATCGTGTTAGCGGAAGCGGCACCGGCCGCGTCCTAGTGCTGATGTGATGTCCGAAGGGTTTTCGAGGCCGCCCGTGTCCGGGGCGACGCCAGCCGTTTCCGGCTCCTCGAACGGCCTTCGACCGTCGCGTCTGACCTGCAGCGTAGGAGCGCCATCGCCGGCTGTCCATGGGTACGGGGATGGCTTGTGGGTACGGATCCGGCAACGGCGTCGGGCGGAAATCGGTCGGCTCGGGAGAGATATTCACGGGCCAGCAGAAAAAGCCGATGGTTTAACCTTTGAATAACGCGGAAGTTTGCAGAGAAACTAGATTGTGAAGGCATTGTCTTCGATCTGAAAACACCTGCTAGTTTCCTGCGTAAGTCTTGAGTAAATTCCCGTAGTCCTCCATGGAACCTCAAGTGAGCAGGGGGTTGGTACGTGGACCATACGTGGTTGATGCAGGTGAATACGAGGGTGATACGGGACTTCGCGGGCAGGATACGTGAACCTTCAACAACCCCTTGTTGATCGCGAATAAGCGACCGTAAATTGATTTCAGTCGTCGTTTCGGCGACGGCCCCTCGCGTGCACACGCCGGAGTTTTCTCACCCCCCCCCGATGGCTTCGGGGTGTGCCTGCCGGGGGGCTTTTTCATGCCCGCACTACTACACTGGCGTGCATGGGGAAATTGCGGCCCGAAAATCTCACGATCGGCCGCGGAGACGCGGTCGCGCGTCTGCGCGCGGCGGCCGATCAGGTCGCCGCGGGTCACCACCGGTTCGTCGTCCTCGAAGGGCACGTCGGCGCCGGCAAGTCGGAGGTCCTGTGGGCGGCGCTGGAGGGTGTGCTGCACTGGCCGCGCAAGTTCGCCTCCCTCGAGCCGGGTGATCGGTTCGTTCCCGGCTCCGCGGCCTGCAAACTCGTTCCCGGTATGACGCCGGAGCTGACGTCGGACGTTTCCCGGGCGGTGGCGTTCGCGCTCTCCGTGTTGGACACGTTCGAAGAGCCGACGATCATCATTCTCGAGAACGCGCAGTGGACGGACACCGTCTCCACCAAGATCATGTCCGGCATCCTCCCGAACCTGGGCAACTACCCGGTGCTCTTCATCAGCACCGTGCGGCCGTGCGTCGATGAACCGGCGAAGCAGCTGATCCGGGCTGCGCTGGCGCCGGCGACGTCTTCGTACATCGACCTGCCGCCGCTGGATGCCGCGGAGACGCGGACGGCGCTGTCGGCGATGATCGGCGCGCCCGTGGGGCCCGCGCTCGCGGGGCGGCTGCATGAGCTCACGGGAGGACTGCCGCTGCTGCTCGAGGAGGCCGTGCGCGTGCTGCGCCACCGCCGCCACGACGCCGACGCCGTCGCCGACGCGCTGGACGTCTTCGCCGCCCGGACCGCGCGCAGGCTGCGCGATTTCGATGCCGCGGTCGCGGACACGCTGACCTTCCTGACGCCGACGGGGAGGGCGGTCATGCGCGTCCTCGCGCTGAGTCCGGACCCGTTGAGCGTCGCCCAGATCGAGCAGGCGTGCGGCCTGAACGAACTCGGCACCGCGGATCTGGCACCACTCCAGGATGCGGATCTCATCCAGTGGGAGCCGGGCGAGCGCGGCTACCGCCTCTCGCTGCCGCCGATCGCCCAGGGCGTGCGCCAGGCGATGCTGCCCGACGAGATCGCCGGCACCCACCGGGCGCTGGGTGAGATCGGCGAGGTCGCGTCGACGCCGCTGCACCGCTTCCTGGGCCGACATCCGGAGGCCCTCGGCGGCAGCAAGCTCGCCGAAGGCCCCAACGGGCGGGTCCCCGCCGACGTCGCCGAGCACGTGCTGCGGCTGCTGGACAGCCGCGAGCACGGCCGCGTGACCGACTATCTGAACGCGCTGGCGCGGGCGTGCCCCGGTGACGAGACGCTCGGGCTGGTCCTCCTGGCCCGCTGGCGCGAACCCCGCGAGGACCTGCGAGCCCCGCTCCGCTTCGCGATGCGCGGCGCCCGGTGCCCCCTGCTGCTCTCCGTTGCGCGGGCCGTCCAGCACTTCGCCGAGGCCCACTACGAGGCCGCCGTCGCCGAGCTCACGCACGCCGGGGCCGTCGACGTGGACAGCCCGGTGGCGACGTTCGTCTTCCTGCAGGCAGTCGACCGGGTCGCCCGCACGGACGCCGTGCGCGGGACCCTGTTCCAGAGCCGTGACCTGCGCCGGGTCGCCGCCGCGCACCTGCGGCGGCTCGAGCACGGCGGCATCGCCACGGTCGACGGTGGCGGCACCGCGCTCGCCGCGTTCGCCCGGCCATCCCGGCTCGACGCTCTGCACGCGAGCTTCGCCCTGTGGGACGAGCTGGCCGAACTTGTGCCGCAGCCCGGCCCCGTGCAGCCGGGCGGATTCGCGGAGCTCGCCCGAAGCCAGTCCGCGCGGTTCGCGGCCCTGCCCGACACCGAGGACGATGTTCTCGCGGTGCGCGTCTTCGCCGCGGCCCGCGCCCGCGACTACAGCGACCGCCCCTCCGTGGCGCGGATCCTCGGGCACCGCGCCGTGGTCGAGGCGGGCAGCGAGGAGCTCTCCGCCGACGCCTACTGCCAGCTCGCGCTGACGTATTTCGACGCCGGCCAGTTCTCCCGCGCCGAGGAGTTCGCGACCCTGGGCCGCGCGCTCGTGTTCGGCACCTACAACTCCGAGCTGCTGCTCACCGCCGAGGCCGTGGGCGTGCTCGTCGCCGGCGCGCGCGAGGGGCAGGACGGCGTCGCGCCGCTGCTCGCCGAGCTGCAGAGCACCCCCGACGCGCTGTGGCTCCCGTTCGTGCACCTGGCGTCCGTGTATGCGCGCGCCTGGGCCGCCACGGCGGACGGGGACCACGACGACGTCGTGGCGGCCCTGCTGCCCGTCTCCGACAACGTGCTCGGCTGGCAGCCGCTCGGCATGGCTGCCCTGACGCTGCTGGCCCGCGCCCAGTACTACTCCGGCAGCGCGGCACTCGCCGGCGAGGCCCTGGAACTCATCGAGGCCTACGGGATCACGGCGACCGAGCCGGTGGCCTCGTTCGTGACCGCCTACGTGCGCGCCCTGGCCGCCGCCGACGACGACCCGCGCCGGGCTGCTGACGAGTACTCCGCGGCGCTGGCCGCGGCGGCGCGCATCCCCGATATCTCGACCGGGGCCCCCGACAGCCGCGGCGGCGGACTGCGGATCTACCGGGCGCTGGCCGCCTACGACTACGGCCGGCTCGTCGTGGAGTCCGGCGGCGTCCTGCGCGGCCACGCGCTCGAGGCGTTCCGCGCGGCGCTCGGCGCCCAGCAGCTGTGGATCGGCTGCCGGGCGCCCAGCCTGCGGGAGGCGAGCGGCGCCGTCGTGCGGGGTCTGCGGGAGCTGCTCGACGGGCAGGGGATCGAAGCCGCGGCCGACGACGGCGCCCTTCCCGCGACGCCCTCGCGCAGTAGGTTGGCCGCGAAGGGTGCGGCGCTCGCTGGCCTGACCCGGAGGGAGCGGGAGATCGCGGGGCTGATCGGACTCGGGCTGATGAACAAGGAGATCGCCGATCGGCTCGTGATCTCGGTGCGGACGGCCGAGTACCACGCGGCGAACATCGCCCGGAAACTGCGGCTCGGTTCGCGCAGCGAGGTCCGCGACATGTTCGCGGAGAACGGGCGGTCGCCGGGGGAGCGGTGAGCCCCTGTCCGAATTGGGGACGGCGCGCGGATCTGCTAGGATTTGTAGCTGTTGTGCATACCCGTGCCTGACATCCCACATTTCACGTGACGGCCTCGTTGCAGGGCCCTGGTCGGTGACGTGTGCAGGCGTTACAAGGGAACCGGTTGGAATCAGTCCTCACCTGATGAACTGGTAGAGCGCTACTCGTAACACAGTGCGCGTGCTACGGACGGATCTCACAGCCGTCTTGGCAGGTGCACTTGACCAGTAACCAAGGAAACGAAGGCAATTACCGTGCGTACGTACACCCCGAAGCCCGGCGACGCAGATCGCAAGTGGCACGTCATCGACGCCACTGACGTCGTTCTGGGCCGCCTCGCCAGCCAGACCGCAACTCTGCTGCGTGGCAAGCACAAGCCGACCTTTGCTCCGCATCAGGACATGGGCGACTTCGTGATCATCATCAACGCCGAGAAGGTTGCCCTGACGGGTGCCAAGCTCGAGCAGAAGCGTGCCTACCGCCACTCCGGCTACCCGGGCGGCCTGAAGTCCGAGACCTACGCGGAACTTCTGGAGAAGAACCCGGTCCGCGCCGTGGAGAAGGCTATTTCCGGCATGCTTCCCAAGAACAAGTTGGCTGCTCAGCAGATGGCCAAGCTGAAGGTTTACCGTGGCGCGGAGCACCCGCACGCCGCGCAGGAGCCGAAGGCATTCGAAATCACCCAGGTCGCGCAGTAGCGCTGGGCCCCGAAACAAGAGAACTAGTTTTCAAGGAGAATCGTGGCTCAGAACACTGAAGAGCTGAACGAGGTCGAGGCTGAGACCCCCTCGACCTACACCACCGAGTCGACCCCGTCTGAAGAGACCGTTGTCGCCGAGCGCCCGGCCCTGACCATCGGCGGCTCCGCTGTCGGTCGTCGCAAGGAAGCCATCGCTCGCGTGCGTCTCGTCCCGGGCACGGGCAAGTGGACCATCAACGGCCGCTCGCTCGAGGAGTACTTCCCGAACAAGCTGCACCAGCAGGACGTCAACGAGCCGTTCAAGCTCCTCGGCCTCGAGGGTGCTTACGACGTCGCCGCCCGCATCACCGGCGGTGGCGACTCGGGCCAGGCCGGCGCGCTGCGCCTGGGCATCGCCCGCTCGCTGAACGAGATCGACCGCGAGAACAACCGCCCGGCCCTCAAGAAGGCCGGATACCTGACCCGCGACGCTCGTGTGATCGAGCGTAAGAAGGCCGGTCTCAAGAAGGCCCGCAAGGCCTCGCAGTTCTCGAAGCGCTAAACCGCTTCTCACGGGGCGGAAACGTGGTTTCCGCTCCGGTTTGGGGGCCCCGCAGCCAAACGGCTGCGGGGCCCTTGTGCTTGAATCTATGTGGGGTTTAGCACAGAAAGTTTGTCCGGAATCGTCGGTAATACGGCGATTCTCGCAGGTTGGGGTCTTAGGATAGGCAACGATGAGCAGACTATTTGGTACCGACGGCGTCCGCGGTAAAGCGAACCAGTTGATCACGCCGCAACTGGCGATGTCGCTGGCCCAGGCGGCCGCGGTCGTCCTCGGATTCAATCAGGCGGAGGCCGGTAAACGGCCCGTGGCCGTCGTCGCGAAGGACCCGCGCATCAGCGGCGACTTCATCTCTGCGGCGATCGAGGCGGGCCTCGCGGCCGCAGGTGTCGACGTGTACGACGCCGGCACGCTGCCGACGCCGGCCGCGGCGTATCTGGTCGCCGACCTCGACGCCGACTTCGGTGTCATGATCTCGGCCTCGCACAACGCGGCGCCCGACAACGGCATCAAGTTCCTCGCGCGCGGCGGGCAGAAGCTCGACGACGCCCTCGAGGACGCGATCGAGGCGCAGCTCGAGCTGGAGCCGCCGCGCCCGCTGGGCGCCGACGTCGGACGTATCCGGCGCTTCGCCGACGCCGAGGATCGCTACGTGGTGCACCTGCTGAGCACCATGCCCAACCGCCTGAGCGGGTTGAAGGTCGTTCTGGACTGCGCCCACGGCGCCGCGAGCGGCTGCTCGCCCCAGGTCTTCAAGGACGCCGGCGCGGACATCGTCGTCATCGGTGCCGATCCCGACGGCGTCAACATCAACGACGGCTACGGCTCGACCCACCTCGGGCCGCTGCAGGCCGCCGTCATCGAGCACGGCGCGGACCTCGGCATCGCCCACGACGGCGACGCGGACCGCTGCCTCGCGGTGGACCACGAGGGCAACGTCGTCAACGGCGACGAGATCATGGCCATCATGGCCACGACGCTCAAGGAGCAGGGCCGGCTCAAAGACGACACACTCGTCGCGACGGTCATGAGCAACCTCGGCCTGAAGATCGCGATGGAGGAGGCCGGCATCCGCATCGAGGAGACCGGCGTCGGCGACCGCTACGTGCTCGAGGCGATGCGCGCCAAGGGCTACAACCTGGGCGGCGAGCAGTCCGGGCACGTGATCTTCTCCGACCACGCCACGACCGGCGACGGCGTGCTGACCGGTCTGCACATCGCGGCCCGCGTCGCGGCGACCGGCAAGAGCCTCAAGGAGCTCGCGGCGACCATGCAGGTCCTGCCGCAGGTGCTGATCAACGTCAAGGACGTCGACAAGACGGCCTTCGGTTCCAACGCGGCGGTCGCGGCCGCGGTCTCGGACGTCGAATCGGAGCTCGGCCCCAACGGCCGCGTGCTGCTGCGCCCGTCCGGCACGGAGCCCGTCGTGCGCGTGATGGTCGAGGCCACCGAGCAGGAAGTGGCCGAGGACATGGCCCGCCGCCTCGCGATGATCGTGCAGACGGAGCTCGCGCTGACGACGTCCGTCTGACCCGCGTCTCGGGTCCGTCGGCTCAGCGGGCCTTGCGCCACTGGGCGACGGCCGGTGGCAGCCGCTTCGCGAAGCGCGCCAGGCGCTCCACCCGCGCCGCCCACACGCGAGACGCGCTCGCCTCGAGCAGGGTGATGTCGTGGGCCGCGAGCTGTTCGCGCCGCGGGAAGAGACCCCGGTAGACGTACCGCGGCCGGTCGCGCCACGGCACGGACTGCAGGTGCAGCAGGCGGAAGACACCGGGCTCGGAGACCTCCGAACGCAGCCGCCACGAGTCGCCCGCCGCCGGCAGAAGCCGCGTGTCGGCCTCGGGGAACGCGGCCTCGATGAACGCGCGCAGCGGCCCGAGCGACTCCGTGCGGCGGGCGAGCGACTCGAACTCCGTCCACGAGGGCAGCGGGGCGTGCGTGAGCAGGTATTCGAGTTCGGCGACGTTGCGGGGCTTGTGCGCCTCGCGCAGGGCGTGCAGCGCCTGGACGAGGACCGTGGCCGTCAGGTCGAGCCCGAACACCTGACGCCCGCCGAGCGTTGTGGCCCGGCGCCGCTCCCAGAGGGCCTCGAACACGTGGTTCGCATCTGCCTCGAGGCCGGGATAGCTGTGGTGCACGTCGATGTCCGCGGGCCAGCTCGGGTGGTAGAGCGTCACGGAGTGCAGCGGGTGCTCGCCGTCGTGCGTCGTCGGCCGCTCGCGCCAGCCCCGCTGGGCGAGGGCCTCGAGCAGCCGGGCCGTCTCGCGCGGGTCGACGAGGAGATCGATATCGGAGGAGGGGCGCGCGGAGCGCACACCGAGTTCGGTCGCCGGGGGCCCCTTCAGGATGACGGCGCGCAACCCGTGGCTGTCCGCGAGGGAGAAGACGAGTGCAGCTGACAGCTCGATCGCCTCACCAAGACGCAAGTCCACCCGATCCCCCCCTATCCTGTCCGGCTTCTAAGGGTTCAGCATACCCACCCCGGCACAATGCGCTTAAACGACTGAAGACGGTGGGTCCGTCAGACCGGCCCACCGTCTTCCGGTGATGGTTAGCGGTTGGTCGAGAGGGAGTCGCGGATCTCGGTCAGCAGCACGATCTGCGGGTCGACTTGCTCCTCCTCGGTGATGCCGAGGCGCTTGTTGCGGGCGTCGATCATCTTGTTCATCGGCATGACGACGACGAAGTAGATCGCGGCCGCGATGAGCAGGAAGTTCACAATGGCGGTCAGCACGGCGCCGATCGCGATCTCGTTGCCGTTGAGGGTCACGAGCAGGAACTCGTCGAAGTTCGGCGATCCGACGAGGGCCGAGATCAGCGGCATGAGCACGCGCTCGACGAGCGCGGTGACGACGGCGCCGAAGGCACCACCGAGGACGACGGCCACGGCAAGGTCGACGACGTTGCCCTTCATCACGAAATCTTTGAATCCACTAAGCATGGACAAAAGAGTACCGCCGTCGGCCGGCGCTTGTCGGGAGTTCTGTATTAAATCTTGCGCAACAACATGCGACGGATGGAGTGGTCCGCGTCCTTGGTCAGCACCAGCTGGGCGCGGCCGCGGGTCGGCAGCACGTTCTCGCGCAGGTTCGGCTCGTTGATGCGGTGCCAGATGTCCAGGGCGGTCTCGCGGGCCTCGTCGTCGGTGAGCGTCGAATATCGGTGGAAGTAGGAGGCCGGGTCGGCGAAGGCGCCGCTGCGCAGCTTCATGAACCGCCTCACGTACCAGTCCTCGATGTCCTGCGTGCGGGCGTCGACGTAGACGGAGAAGTCGAAGAAGTCGCTCAGCGCGAGCCCTGCGGTGCCGTTGGAGCGGATGCGCGCGGGCGCGAGCACGTTCAGACCCTCGACGATCAGGACGTCCGGGCGCCGCACCACGACCTCCGCATCCGGAAGGATGTTGTAGGTCAGGTGCGAGTACATGGGGGCGCGGACCTCGTCGGCGCCGGACTTGACCTCGGAGACGAAGCGCAGGAGCCCCCGGCGGTCGTAGGACTCCGGGAAGCCCTTGCGGTGCATAATCCCGCGGCGCTTGAGCTCCTCGTTGGGGTGCAGGAATCCGTCGGTGGTGACCAATTGCACATCGGGAGTATCGGGCCAGCGGCGCAGCATCTCCTGGAGGACGCGCGCCGTCGTCGACTTTCCGACGGCGACCGAGCCGCCGACGCCGATCACGAACGGCGTGCGCTGGGTCTCCTCGCCGAGGAACGTGTTGGTGACCTGGTGCAGGTGCCCCGCGCCCTGGACGTAGAGGTAGAGGAGCCGGGAGAGAGGCAGATACACCTCGCGGATTTCCGCGAGATTCAGCTGTTCGCCGAGGCCGCTGAGGCGGTCGAGGTCGTCCATGTCCAGCGGCTGCTCGATGGAGTGGGCCAGCCGCGCCCAGGTCGGGCGCTCGAGCTCGATGAAGGGGGAGACTCCGTTGTCGGTTACCCGGGTATCAGTCACCCACGACATTGTGCCAAAGCTTTCGGGAGCCTCTAAACGCGTGTCCGTGGTCTCTTGATCTCCGGATTTGCCTAATTGCGCGATACCCTAGTGCCCATGTGTGGAATCGTTGGCTATGTTGGCCGTAATACCAAGACGACAGGTGACCACGGCGCGCTGGACGTCGTGCTCGAAGGGCTGCGCCGCCTGGAGTACCGCGGCTACGACTCGGCCGGCGTGGCCGTCCTGACTGACTCCGGCGTCGAGGCACGGAAGAAGTCCGGCAAGCTCGTGAATCTCGTGAACGAGATCGCGGAGAGCCCGCTGGCGGAGTCGTTGACGGGCATCGGGCACACCCGCTGGGCGACCCATGGCGGCCCGACCGACCAGAACGCGCACCCGCACCTGGCCGACGGCGGCCGCCTCGCCCTGATCCACAACGGCATCATCGAGAACTTCGCCGAGATCAAGCAGACCCTCGTCGCCAAGGGCTACGAGTTCCTCTCCGAGACCGACACCGAGGTTTCCGCCGTCCTGCTCGGTGACATCTACCGCGGCGAAGGCGCAGGCGATCTGACCGTCTCGATGCAGCTCGCGAGCCAGAAGCTCGAGGGCGCGTTCACCCTGCTGGCCGTGCACGAGGACCACCCGGGAGTCGTCGTCGCCTCGCGCCGCAATTCCCCACTCGTCGTCGGCCTCGGCGACAACGAGAACTTCCTCGGCTCCGACGTCTCCGGCTTCATCGACTTCACCCGTCGCGCCGTCGAGCTTGGCCAGGACCAGATCGTCACGATCACCCCCGAGAACCACGTCATCACCGACTTCTTCGGCAACCCGGCCGAGGGCCGCGAGTTCTCCGTCGACTGGGACGCCGCCGCGGCCGAGAAGGGCGGCTTCGCCTCCTTCATGGCCAAGGAGATCCACGACCAGCCCGCCGCCGTCGCCGACACCCTGCTGGGCCGCGCCGACGCCGAGGGCCGCCTGACGCTCGACGAGCTGCGCATCGATCCGGAGAAGCTCAAGGGCATCTCCAAAATCATCGTGCTCGCGTGCGGCACGTCGGCCTACGCCGGCTCCGTCGCCAAGTACGCGATCGAGTCCTGGTGCCGCATCCCTGTCGAGGTCGAGCTCTCCCACGAGTTCCGCTACCGCGAGCCGATCGTCGACGAGAACACGCTGATCGTCTCGATCTCGCAGTCGGGCGAGACCATGGACACGCTCATGGCGGTCCGCTACGCCAAGGAGCAGGGCGCCAAGACGCTCTCGATCTGCAACACCAACGGGTCCACGATCCCGCGCGAGTCCGACGCCGTGCTCTACACGCACGCCGGCCCGGAGATCGCCGTCGCCTCCACCAAGGCGTTCCTCGCCCAGATCACGGCCACCTACGTGCTCGGCCTCTACCTGGGGCACCTGCGCGGGAACCTCTTCACCGGCCAGATCAAGGACATCCTCGCCGACCTCGGCAAGATCCCGGCCAAGATCCAGGACATCCTGGACCGCGAGGACGAGATCAAGGAGCTGGCCCGCTCGATGTCCGAGGAGCAGTCGGTGCTCTTCCTGGGCCGCCACGTCGGCTACCCGGTGGCCATGGAGGGCGCTCTCAAGCTCAAGGAGATCGCCTACATCCACGCCGAGGGCTTCGCCGCCGGCGAGCTCAAGCACGGCCCGATTGCGCTGATCGACGACGGCCAGCCCGTCTTCGTCGTCGTGCCGTCCCCGCGCGGCCGCGACTCGCTGCACGCCAAGGTCGTCTCCAACATCCAGGAGGTCCGCGCCCGCGGCGCCAAGACCCTGGTCATCGCGGAGGAGGGCGATGAGGACGTGCAGCGCTACGCCGAGTTCGTCTTCTACGTCCCGGAGACCCCGACGCTGCTGATGCCGCTGCTGGCGACGGTCCCGCTGCAGATCTTTGCGTGCGAGCTGGCCACGGCCAAGGGCTTCGACGTGGACCAGCCGCGCAACCTCGCCAAGTCCGTCACGGTCGAGTAGGCGCGAGGGCAGCCGATGATCGTCGGGGTCGGAGTCGACGTGGTCGAGGTCTCGCGCTTCAAGGCGCAGCTCGAGCGCACGCCGGCGCTGCTCGAGCGGCTGTTCGTCCCGGCTGAGCGCGAGTTGCCGCTGCGTTCGCTCGCGGCGCGGTTCGCCGCGAAGGAGGCCGTCGCCAAGGCGCTCGGTGCGCCCGCCGGGATGAACTGGCAGCACTGCCAGGTCGTCAAGGACGACGCCGGCGACCCGCACATCCTCATCGACGGCTCGGTGGCCGAGGCCGCCGCCGCCAAGGGTGTGCAGTACTGGCACCTTTCGATGAGCCACGACGGGGACCTGGCCACGGCCATGGTCGTGGCCGAACGGCTCCCGTGAGGCCCGCCTACTCCGGCTCGGAGGTCAGAGCCGCCGAGCAGCCGCTGCTCGACGCCGGGCGCGGGCCCGAGCTCATGCGGCGCGCGGCCCGCGGCCTCGCACAGCACGTCATCGCCGTCCTGCAGGGAACCACACCGGTCTCCCAGCAGGGCGGCGTCGCCGTTTCCGGACGCCGGGCCTCGCGCGTGTACGGGGCGCGGGTGGGCGCGTACGTCGGACCGGGCAACAACGGGGGAGACGCGCTCTTCGCGTTGGCGCAGCTGCGCGGCCGGGGCGTTGACGCGATCGCGTTCACGACCCACGACCGCTGGCACGACGACGGAATGCGCGCTTTCCGCGCCGCCGGCGGTCGCGTCGTGCCTGCCGTGGACCGCGCAGCGGCCGCTGGGCTGCTGTTCACCCTCGACGTGTTGATCGACGCCGTGACGGGCACCGGCACCCGAGTGGGCGCCGCGCCGCGCCCCCTGGATCTCCCGGTGCCCCCGGCCGGCGTGCATGTCGTCGCGTGCGATCTGCCCTCGGGCGTCGACGCTGACACGGGTCGCGCCGAGCCCGGAGCGCTCGCCGCCGCCACGACCGTGACCTTCGGCGCGCTCAAGCGTGGGCTCGCCGTGGGGGAAGGGCGCTCGCTCGCCGGGGACGTCACGGTCGTGGACATCGGCCTCGGCCCGCACCTTCCGGGGCCGTCCGTGTGGCTGTGCGAGGGCCCCGCGCGGCTCGATCCGCCGGTCTGGAACGCACACAAGTATTCGCGCGGGGTCGTCGGCCTCGTCGCCGGCTCGGAGCAGTACCCGGGCGCCGCCGTTCTTGCCGCCCGGGCCGCCGTGAACGCCGGTATCGGCATGCTGGTCGTCGTCGCCCCGGAATCGGCGCCGACGATGCGGCGGATGATTCTCGAGGCGTGCCCCGAGGCCATCGTGGCGGCGCCGGGCGACGGGGTTTTCGACCGAGTAAGCGCCTGGGTGCTCGGCCCGGGCATCGGGGACGACGCCGACCAACGGCGCAGCGTCGAACGCGCGCTGTCCTCGGACCTGCCAGTCGTCGTCGACGCCAGCGCCCTGCCGTATCTGCCCGAGACGCCGCGAAGGGCCGCGACGGTCCTGACGCCCCACGCGGGCGAGCTCGCGTCGCTGCTGTCGGGGCGGGGGATACCGGTTTCGGCGTCGGACGTCTCCGGCGATCCGATCCGCTGGGCGTCCCGCGCGGCTGAGGAGCTGAGCTCCGTCGTAGTCCTGAAGGGCCCGACGACGGCGGTGGCCACGCCGGACGGCACGGTCCGGCTGGTGACAGGTGCGCCGTCCACGCTCGCGACCGCAGGCAGCGGTGACGTCCTCGCGGGGGTGACCGGTGCACTGTTGTCGCAGGCGGGCCAGGAAGCCGGGCCGGAGGCGGCCGCGGAGCGAGCGGAGGACGCCGTCGCCCTGCATGCGGCGGCTGCGCGGCAGCTCCCGGCCCACGGGTTCGGGGCGTCTGCACTGGCCGACTCAGTCGGCGAAGCGGACGATCGGCACTAACCAGTGGGGGGCGTGGCGTACGGGAACCGCTGCGGTCGGATCGCCAGGCCATATGCGCGAACCCGGCGGCACCACCCATGGCGGTGGCAGTCGCCCATGTGCCCATCACCGTGGACATGGCCGACTGGCCCCGGCATTTCCTACTTTCACACGCAAGTCCGCAACGAGAACCAACCGAATTCAGACGCTGAACGACCTCAGTGAACGCTCGAATCCTGAGCCGTTTCTGCGATGTCGTCCGAAAAGGTCAACCCTCGATCCGCCAGCGCTGCACGCAGGATCCTGATCGCCTTGGGGCCAACACCGTGGACAGCGAGGAGCTCCCTCTCGGAGTGCTCACTGATCTTGGCGAGGCTATCGATGCCGGCCAGCAGTAATTCTCGCGGTGCGGTCTTCCCCAACTCATTCGGCAGGTCGCCGACAGGGCGCACGTCAGGCGTAGTCACAAACTGTCCTAGAGGCCGCAAGTTGAGTCAACATGGACCCAGAATACAGAGTGCCAAAGACCAGTCCCACCGAGTTCCGTGACGACGTCGTGGGCGTCGCGCGCCATCGTGGGCTTGGAGCGACGATCGAGCAGATCGCGAAAGACTTCGGTGTCCACCCGATGACGCTGCAGAAGTGGCGGCGTGACCACGACCTGTCACCAATCCTGACTGCAGTCCGATCCTGCCGGAAGCGACCAGTTGCCAAAGAGCTTGGCTCGGGTGGTGTTGCTGCGCCACGAGTGCGCCCATGAGTGAGGTTTTGGGGGTCAGCCTCGCGGACTAAGTCCGCGAGGCTGACTGCGGCGAGAAGTTTGAGGCAACATCGCCGCCCGCAACGCATCCTGGACTGCAGGATTAACGCGCTGCGTCCCGGACTATTGGAACCTACTCTGGGAGGGCAAATTCAGGTTGTCCGGGAACTGTGCAACCCGCCCGGCGTTCGGATCTACCGGCGGGTAAGTATCGTTATGGGAAGAATCAAAAATAACTGATGAATCCCGTGCGTCCAAAATTAAGAAGAGAATGATTCCACTTAAGCTGAGCGACCTCTACCTTGAGGTGTCAGGTGCTTGAATCGTACACCTAAAGAACGAGAATCGCTGCAAGTGATGTGCTCACGACAGGCCTGCCGCGCGGTTCGTTCGCGAAAGTACCCTATTTTATCCAAAGATGGTCCAGTCAGCCAAAGAGCGGCCCGCGGAAAACGAACAACGGGCCGCTCACTCCAGCTCGGAGACCGAACCTGTTGAGTCTTAGCCGGCGGCCATGATTCCGGTGTGGTTGACCGTGCCCGCACCGAGAATAACGGTGCCTAGCGAAACCATATTGGTCACGTCCCAGCAGATGGTGACCGGGCAGCGGAGTTCCAGCAGGCTGGGGAGGCCGACGACGACCATGGTGAAGTCCACACACAGACGTGCCGGCGCGTTGCGGCCGTAAGGCGGGATGGCGTCGTTCGGGTAGTTCACTCCGGTGAAGAGGCCGTTGTAGTTGAACGCGCTGATCGCGCCGAACGTGCCGACGCCGGTGCCGAGACCGGCCGTGGACGTGTACTCGGACCCGTCGGTCATGGTGAGCGTGGCGTTGGTCATGATCGCCGTGTACACCGGCTGGAACAGGCTCAGGTCCGCACAGCTCTGCGTGCTGACGTTGAGGGCCGTCGTGATAGCCAGGGCACCCCTATTGTTGAGCACCACGGCTTGGGCGGTGAAGGCAGCACCGATGCCGGCGGAGAAGCACTCGGGGCAAACGGGCGGCTCGACGGACGCGGCGGCGTGCGGTGCCGCGACGGCTGCGGCGAGCACGGGAAGGCTCCAGGCCGCGCCCTTGGTGATGGTACGGCGGTCGATGCCTTCGTTTGAGACGTCGTGGTTGTGCATAGGAATGATCCCCTTGAGGTGACTAGGGCGGGAGTTCTTCCCGCTCTCCTCATTAGGGATCAGAAAAGGCGTCAGCAAGGCTGCATCGGAACCTGTTGGCGCGAAGAGCGTCAAGCCGGACGTAAATCGGCTGGCGTTCCAAAGTATTGATCAAGGTCCACTGAACTGAGCAGTTTGGGATACCGTAATTGAAATGCAAAGCAATTCCCACCGCTTGCTAAAGATTCGGCAATATTCTCGAATCAGAGAATCACGTTCCGCGGCAATGAACTACTAGTAGGGCATGAGGCAATATTTCCTAGGTCGCAGTGACGCGGCCGGCGAGGGGCACTTCGGCGTAGGTGCGCCACCGCGAGTGCGCATTCTGGTCGCGCTTGCTGATGACGAGCTGCGAACCGCCCTACTGGACCTTGTCCAGGGCGAGAACTTTAGCAAGATTCAAGCGACGACCGGTCGGACTCTCGTGAACGTTGCGTCGAGAACGCGTCCGTCATTGATCATCATGTCGAGCTCGTATCCGGACTTGCACGGTCAGAAGGCCATTCTGCGGCTACGACGGTTCACGAATGCGTACATCGTCGTCATTGACTTCTTCGCCGACGAGGACGGCCGGATTGCCCTGCTGCGGGCCGGGGCTGACCAGATCGTCGACGGACGCCTCGGCCACCATGAGCTGCGGGCGCGCGTGCGGTCGATGTTGCGGCGCCTGCGCTGGGTTCCGTCAGCGGTGGACGTTGTTGACGAAGAGGACGGGACCGCGACGACCGCTTCGGACCTTGACGACGAAGGTGCCGACAGCGTCGCCGGGCCGCTCATTCTTGTCAGTGACGGTGTCGTCCTCGACGCGAGGAACCATCGCTGTTGGGTCAACGACGTCGAAGTGAGACTGAGTAATACGGAACATCGCCTGCTGTTGACCTTGATGTACGGGCATCCCGATGGCACCGGCAACCTGTTCACGCGGGGAGAGTTGTTGGCTGCCACGTGCGGAGTGCGCACCGCCTCGGCGATGGATGACAAGGCGAACCGCAGCCTCGAAGTTCATATGGGAAACCTACGGAAAAAGCTTGGCGAGAACGTGAGGGATCCCAGGAGGATTCGTACTGTGCACGGTGTGGGTTATCACTGGATGAAGCCGGTCGAGTTGAAGAGGGATTGATCAGAGACCTGACGACGAGTGAGGCCCGGCCCCTGCGGTGCAGGGGCCGGGCCTCACTCATCGTCTTCTCAACGAATTTAGTAGGCGCCGCTCTTACCGAAGACCGCTTTGGCAGTCTTGAGCATGATGATCAGGTCCTGTGTGAGCGACCAGTTCTCGACGTAGTAGAGGTCGAGCCGGACCGAATCGTCCCAGGAGAGATCGGAGCGGCCGCTGACCTGCCAGAGACCCGTGATCCCGGGAGTGACCATGAGGCGCCGGTGTACGTGCTCCTCGTAGGTCTCGACCTCGCTGGGAAGCGGTGGACGTGGACCGACAAGGCTCATCTCGCCGACCACGACGTTCCAAAGCTGCGGCAGCTCGTCAATGCTGTAGCGGCGCATGAAGGCGCCAAGCTTGGTGATGCGCGGGTCGTTCTTGAGCTTGAACAGGACGCCGTTGCCCTCGCTTTGGAGTTCTAGTTCGGCGAGCCGCGCCTCGGCGTCAACAACCATCGAGCGGAACTTGTGCATTCGGAACGGATCGCCGTTCTTGCCGATGCGGCGTTGCTGGAAGAATACAGGTCCCGGGTCGTCGATCTTGATCAAGATGGCGACAACCAGCAGGACGGGGGAGAGCAAGAGGAGGCCGATGGAAGCGAAGACGATGTCGGAACAGCGCTTCGCCACACGCTTGATTCCTTCGAGTTGAGGAGTCGCCACATGGATGAGTGGCAGACCCGCAACAGGCTGGGTGTGGATGCGTGGCCCAGCGATGTCGGTGAGGGCTGGGGCCATGATCATGGTGATCCCGCGAGCGTGAAGCTCCCAGCCGAGTTTGCGGACGACGACGGGTGACAGGGCGGAACCGGCTGAGATGGCAACCGTATCGGCGCCGGAGCTTTCGAGCGCGCAGAGGATGGACTCTAAGGAGTTGCCCGTCCCGATAATTTCGACCCCAGACTCTGCAGCGTCGCGAAGTTCTGCACTTGGGATGACGCCACCTATGGGCAGGTATCCTGCACCTGGGTCGTCCGCGAGGCGGCTGGCAAGGTGCTGAACGGCGTCGAGTCCGCCGATGACAAGTACGCGTCGGTTGTACTTGCCGCTGCTTCGAGCAGTCCGGATCCGCTTGCGGAAGGCCCATCTGCCGACGAGTAGTAGGAAGAGGCCGAGGGGCAGCGCGATGCCGACGTAGCCGCGTGCTGTCTCAGCTTGAACGGCGTAGGACACGATGGCCAGCATCCCGAAGACGGATAGGGAGGCTGTTGTGACTCGTTTGTACTCGTCAAAGCCGGCGCCGAGGAATCGTACGTCGCGGGTGTTCCACGCGCCGAGGGAAAGCCACCAGATGGCACCGATGGCTACGCCGAGGGTCGAGTAGTCGACGTCTGTGAATGAGCGCGCAGACACCGGAACATCGGTCTCGGTACCGAACCTGAGCACATGTGCAGCAATGATTGCCGTGGCAATCAGGATGAAATCGAGGATTGCGAGCTGCCGCTTGAGAGTACGTGACCAGCCGGTATTGAGCTCGAAACGTGGTTCCCCCAAGCGGTGACCCAGCTCCTCGTGAGGAAGGGACACCATAAAACCACCTTCATAGACTTTTCGTTACAAAGTGTAGCAAAGCTTACAGTCTGACACTGGATTCTAACGTTTTCTCCTCTGCGTAACGACCATCTTGAGCTTTCGTTTCATTGGTGTGGTGAGGCTGTGTCGTCTAGCATCCTCGACGTTCGGCGGACGGAACGACCGAGGATGAATGCAAGAATTATGCTCAAGGCAATTTCCATAATCGCTAACGACATGAAAGCGCCATGAACATCGTAGAACCGTACCAAAGGGAAAAAGGCCGCGATTCCTACGAAAAGCGACAGAAGTGAATAACCTGCAACAGACTTAGTGCGACCTAGAAGACCGAGAGCCGAGTTCCCAACGACCATGTTCGAGAACCAGCAGAACACAATAATGGAGAGTATCCCTGAGAGGGCGTAGTCGACGTCTATAGACCCGCCAGTCAAGAACTTGGCCAAGGGGGGAGTCGTGACAAAAACTAGTGAACTACCAATGAAACCCACAACCGCCCCCACCAGTGACCCACGTAGGGCCCGACTTTCAACATTGGCACCCCATTTTGGTAGTCGAGACTGTATTACCTGAAGGCAGGGAGTGGCTGCAGTATTCGACCAGCGGACAATTTTGTCAGATAGAGCCAGGAGGGGTGTTAGTGAAGACGAAATGACTGTCGGTGCCATGAGGATCGGGACTGAGAGTCTAGCGGCTGCAATGAATCCGATGGAAAAGGCCCCGAAGCCTTGCCTCAACAGACTGGGGACTTCAATTATGCGTTTGCGAAATCCAACACTTTGCCGATTATCGGACCGGCGATGAAGCCTGAAAATGACAGTGTTTCCGCCTAGAATGGCGAAGATGGCACCGATGATGATCGCATAACCGAGGATTTGAGGCTCTGGCCAGATAAGCAGTGTAAGTGAACCCAAAAGCAGGGCGAACGCTCTTGGTGCCGCACTCCAGACGAAGAAGCCGCGTGAGTCGCCGATTGATATGAAGTACCAAGACGCCGTCAAGCCAACCATGGCTCCGCCAGCAGCTGCTGTAGTGAACAAGAAGTAATCAGCGACATCATAGCTGAATGTGACAATCAGAATACCGCCAAGGCAAGCGGCAAGAAGTACGGCACGGGGAGCCAGAGACTTTGTGAACTCTGCGAACCTTTCAGATTCTTCGAGGGCTGCGGTTCGAGTAATCCCTACCGAGTTCCAAGACCAAGTCACAATGACACGGCAAACTTCACCAATGGCCTGGCCAAGGGCAAAACTTGCCCATCGTTCCGTACCGAGGACCGAAATTGTAATCGGAATCGATAAGAATGTTATCGCACTTAGGAGAACAGTTGATGCGCCGAAACTGGTTAGTTTACGGAGAAACAGCTTTCGTTCCGACATAATATCTAGCCCAGCCCGGCGAAGTTCAACTTAGACATGGATTGAGCCGTTGCGACAGAATCACGCAAAGTGGCTTCTAGGTTAGACGCCTCGGATGTCCAAACTTCCATGGTCGCGGCTACCTCGTGTGCCACGCTGGCGTCTGGTGAAACGCAACCGATTTCGAGGCCCAACAATTCGTAGAGGCCCTCGACTTTACCGCTCGTCGCGAGCGTGATTGCAGGCGTTCCCTTCGAGAACGATTGGATTGCGAGGTGCATTCTACCTGTGACAGTAAGATGTGCCGCTGAGGTGAGCCATCGGACCTGGGATGGGACGAGTCGTTCTGAGACAAGCAGGTCATCTTGCGAGCCGACCTCGTTGTAAATCTCTCGGCAAACACTGAGATCGTCATCCCAGTCGCGGATAACGTGTGGTAGAAAAACAACTCTATAGTCTACATTCTGCAGGTACCGGACGATTTTCTTGTATTCCTCGCGGAGGTCCTTGCGCCGAGCAATTAGTCCACTGCAATTGAGGATAACAAACTTCTCACCCTCGGCGCTGCGGCGGTGGACGTATTCCACGATGTCGACTGGCGGCTTTGATACGTTGACGCTTGTGAAGACAATATCCGAAACCAGTGAGGCGCGGACACCGTCTCGTAGCAGCCTCCGGTGCGACTCAGGATCTCTTGCAAAGACTGACACGAATTCAGAGGTCTTAGCCAGTCGCTGTGCCAAAGGTGGTGAGACTCGAGGTGGCCAACTGAATCCAAGGATTCGAGTATTTGCTCCCATAAAGGATGCTAGACGCATCAAAGATACGCGGGCATGAGAGGCAGAGGGATTTCCGCCGCCATCCATTGTATCGGCCCCAGGTAATACGACATTCTTCGCTTTGGCGGCCAAGACCGAGAACGCCAATACGTCTGGTATCCGCGCGACCGGAAGGCCGGAAATAGCGCGTGGAAGTACAACGACTGTGGTCTCTTCTCTCATTCCTTCGGGAATCAAGAGTGCGTCTGCAGAGTCCAATATTGCAGTCTTTGGACCAGAAATGTTGTCCAGGCAAGATTCGAACATTGCCTGGTCGCCAAGGTTGCCATGGCCCGAAGGCGCCAAGACAAGAGTAAAATCACGGTCCAGTGTTGGACTTGTTTTCGTACGCCTTTTTGCCAGTCTCGCTGTGAGCATGTCGCCGTCATGGAGCAACCGAGCGTAGAGCGGACTTGAAAGGACCCTCTTAGCCATGTTCTTGATCTGAGCCTTTATCTGTATGACTATGTTAGCCACAGTTAGGCACCATTCCTTTGTGAGTCGAAGGTTAGAATCTCGGAGATTGGGCGGCGGGGAGAGCGTGCTGCACGAGCGCTGCTGGTCGGCGCGTAGCCCAAAGCAACCGTGCAGATTATGTCTTCGCTATTAGGGATATCTGAGAGAACTCTTAGTTTCTTGGAGAGTGAGTTGGACTTAGACCAATTGAGCATGCAGGAGTCGACGCCGATACTGTGAAGGCCCCATACGAACGTCATTGCAAAAAGCCCGCCATCGATCCAGCCTTGATTCCGCTCTCCAACGCCGGTGAAAAGGCGTGTATCGACCGTTATGATTGCCAACGTTGTGATGTCGTCGCCGAAGCCAGCGTTGCCCGACTGAAGTTTAAGGGCTGCTCTAATCTTGGTCGGGTTGGTCAGGATATGAACGCGTGATGCCTGACGATTGCAGACAGAAGGCGTCGACTGAGCAATTTCTACAGCGTGCGTAATATCAGCCTGACCGACGACCCTGGAAGGGTCGAAATTCCTAACGCTTCTGCGGCTAAGGAAAAAATCGACTGATGGCCCATCCACCGGCTCTGCGACGAACGGTGCTAGGTTGCTGTCGATCTCGCCGTGATTGTTCCATTGCTCAAGACCATCTAAAGCCTCCTCGGCTGCAGCGGCAACGTGGCCAGGAATTGCGGCGATCACCGCAGGAGTCGCAAGGATTCCTCGCAGCCGCTGGCTTGGCTCAGCACCGAACGGCTGTCTGGGTTCCCGAAGTGAGAGGCCCTTCTCGATCCGGTGGTAATCCTTAATGGCCTGTGCTTCGTGCCCCCTCGACCCGGAAGAGTCGTACACGCGGTCCGAGGGCCCGCTGTGGCGGAGGAAGCGCCTGAGATCGGCGTAGAACTCGGTGATTGCCATCATCCGTTCGCGGACCTGAAAAATCTTCCGCTGCGCTGGGCTTGGGATGCGGCTCAAGGCCGTCAGGGCCAAGTTCTTCATGGGACTCCTTGAGGAAGCGGGCTACGACCCATCTCGTTCCGCGCTGTGTGCGTTCGGATACTGCGTCTAGACTACTAGGCTGAAGGGTAGTTTCGGCGCGGATGCGTCAAGCAGGGGCGTTGGGGAAGGCATAGATGAGCGAACAAGCCGTCATTGGCTCGCGGATGAATCCGAAGAGGGTGCGAGTCGTACCCACATTCAGGGACCTTCTTATGTATGAGAAGCTGACGTTCTTCGCTGTGGTATTCCTGCCACTTCAGCAGGCATTTTCCATTGAATTAGGGTTTCCCCTCAAAGTGAGTGAGCTCTTACTCATTGCAGCTTCGTTCTTCTATCTACTTGGCCCAAAGCGCAAGTTCCGAGATCATCGGGTCAAGTTCCTAATTTGGTCACTGATAGCTGTCGTATTAATATCTTACGTGTTCCATGCTGTTATGCCGCAGCCGTTGGGCGTATTTCAAGGATATAGTCGGTCACCGTTAGTCGATCTGACTATCTATACATTCTATCCTGTCCTTACAGTTCTTTTATTTTTCTTGACTGCGAGCCTGCGGGCTAAATGGCTTTGGGCGGCCTTTAGGATTTCTGTATATGTTTGCCTCCTTGCGACTCTGCTTCAGATCGTTGCGCACGCACTGGACAACACGTCGATCCTCGAGATTTTGAACTATCAGACGAGAATCAGGGCTGAGTCTCTCGACGGAACGGGAGACGGTGCCTACCGGAACGGGCCCTTTACGGAGGGGCAGCATCTCGGGTTTTACGCAGGTGTCGCTTTTCTCCTGGGGCTACGCCACAGAAGCCTGACTGTCGTAGGTATTTCGATTTTTCTTGGAGTCTACTCGCAGTCCACGACAACTTTCGTTGGGGTCCTCCTTGGCTTGTCAGTAGCGATTCTCGTGAGGCCGCAATTGACGGTATGGGTTCGCGTTCTTTTCTTAGGAATAACGGCGGTTGTAGTTGGCTCGGTTGTGCCCGCGGTACGCAACTATTTTGAGATTCAGTTGGCCAAATTTGGCCTCCTGGAATCAGCGGCTGGACTTGGCGATCCGAGTCGTTCTCTCGATGTAAGATCGCTCAAAACGGAAATTGCCTCCAGGATGATGTTCGATCATCCTTGGCTTGGCGTCGGGGCCGGTCGTTACGGTATGTGGTTCTACCGTGAGCCAGAATCTAGTCAGGCACCACCATGGTATTTTCAAGATGATTATCGCGCAATTGCGGAAAACGCGTACGCGCAGGTGGGCGCCGAGTTCGGCATGGTTGCAGCCATTCTATTTCTTGCATTGGTTTCGTTGCTTGTCTGGAGGCTGCGACGGCAGTCGGCTGTGATTCTTGCCCTCGGCGTATTCGTGCTTGTATCAATCAGTACGCAGTCATCTTGGACATTCATGCCGATTTGGGTCAGCTTGGCGATCATGTTTTGTCTCTCCAAGGAGGGAAGGTCAGCGTCAGTAACTGCGCCGGTTGAGCATCGAATCAAGTCGGGTCGTTCAGACGCGCATACCAACTGACCAACGCGTCAACGTCTCATCTCTCGTCGAGATGTAATGTTCCGCGTCATTTATCTGCGTTTGTTATCAGGCAACGATTGGTAGCACGTCTTGAATCGCTTTGGACAGTTTGCGTGCTGAAGCGGACCACGAGTACTTGCTGGCGTTGTCGGCGCCGTCGAGGCGCAACTTGTTCCGCAGGGACTCGTCCGCTGCGGACGAGCGCATCAACTCCGACATGCCGTCGACATCCAACGGGTCGAAGTAGAGGGCGCTGTCGCCGAGGACCTCGGGGATCGACGCTGCGTTCGACGCGATGACCGGGGCGCCAGCAGCTTGGGCCTCCAGCGGGGGGATGCCGAAACCTTCGTAGAGGGACGGGAAGACGAACGCCAACGCTCCGGCGTAGGCCTGTGCGAGTTCCGAATCTGAGACGCGGCCCAAGTACCTGATATTCGCCGTGCTCCTCGATTCCCGAGCCGCGAACGTGTTGGCCTGCTGACCGATGATGCGTAGCTCGACCTCGCTGCCGGACCCGTCGATGAAGTCCATGAAGGCCTGTTCCAAGCGCTCGAAGTTCTTGTGCACGTTGGGCGAGGACACGGCCAAGAAGTACGGCTTCTCCGCGCCCGGGTCAGCCAGTGGCTCGGTCCTGTGCTCGAAGAAGAATGCCGATGGCGCATTGGGGATGACGACGATCTTCTCCTTCGGCAGCCCGAAGTGATCCGCGATTTCGGACTTGGAGAACTCGCTCACCGTGATGACACGGCGGGCGTTCTTCAGGAAGAGCGGGGCCAGAATCCCGTACACGAGCCGGAACTTCCAGGAGAAGCTCTCCGGGAAGCGCACGTACGTCACGTCGTGGTGCGGAGCGAACTGGTTGCGGTAGAAGGCCGGTGCCGTGCTGCTGAGACCGATCAGCAGCGGTGTTCCGTGGCGCTTCAAGTACAGGGGGAGGTCAACTTGTTCCCAGAGGTGTCCCTGCGTGCGGCCGATCTCTACGACGTCGTGCCCTGCGAGCGGGCCGTCGGATCGCGGGCGGACGCCCTGTGGCACGAGGATCTCGACCGGGAAGTCCGCGATCGCCAACAGGGCCGCCGTCACCTCCTCTGCGAATCGCTGGACGCCGGTCACGGGCTGACCGAGGAAGCGCCCGTTGATGACGACTTTTCGCGTGGGCGCTGTGGATTCACTCGCCATCGTTGATCTCCTCCCAGAGCTTGGTGATGCCGGCCTCAAGGCTCGTGCTGTTCGGCAGCGTGCCGAATTCGTCGTCGAAACGTGACATGTCCAGCGTCACCGACTGCACGTACGATGCCGGCTGCGGGACTGTTTCGATGACCGGCCGGATGCCCGTCACCTGCGCAATCCCCTCGAATACGTCGTTGACGGTGTTTCCCGTGCCGCTGCCGAGGTTGTAGACGCGGTTCCGTGGTGCCGGAGCCTCGAGCAGGCGGGCCAGCCGCTCCAGGAGGTCATCCATCCAGATGTAGTCGCGCACCATGGAGCCGTCGCCCATGCGGGTCAGGGGCTGCCCGTCGAGGACGCGCCGCAAGGCGATCGGAATGACGCCCTGGAGCCGGTCCGGGCGCTGGCGGGTCCCGTAGGGGTTGGCGATGCGGAGTACGAGGGACTGCATCGAAGACTGCGAGCAGATCAGGTCCAGGTACGTTTCGATGCACAGCTTGCCGGTTCCATAAGCGGAGATCGGAGCGAGATCGTCCGTCTCCTTGTACGGCCCCGGGGTGGCCGAACTGTAGATCGCCCCACCTGTGGAGGCGAAGACGAACCGGCGCACGCCGTGATCGGCTGCGGATTGGGCGAGCCGGACGGCCGGAAGGACGTTGGACGCGAGATCATCGGGCGCATTGACGCCGCGCGATGCGGCTGTGCTCGAGGTCAGGAAGTGGAACACCTCGTCCATGCCCGCCAAGGCCGCGCTGACCTGCGCGGCGTCGTGGAAGTCGCCCTGGATGGCGCGGGCAGGGGCGGAGTAGGTGGGCTCGCGGGAGAAACGGTCGAAGACGGTGACGTCGTAGCCGAGCCTGTCGAGGAGGTCGACGACGTGCGAGCCGATGAAGCCGTTGCCGCCGAAGACGATGGCCTTCTTCATGCGGTCCGCTCGCGGTACAGGCTGAGTGTCTCGGGGCCGAGGCCCGCATCCGTCAGGGACCGGCGGGCGTGCTCGATTGCTTCGGCACCCATGGAGCGGCGGAGCGCAGGATCGTCCAGCAAGACCTTGCACTTCTCCACCAGTTCGGCATCGGTGCCGCAGACGAATCCGGAGACCCCGTCGAGGACCGCATCGCGGTTGCCGACGACGTCGGAGACCACGCATGGGATGCCAGCGGCCTGAGCCTGCATGAGCGCCATGGGCATGCCCTCCCACAGGGACGGGAAGAGGAAGACGTCAGCCTCTTCCAGCTCTCGAGCCAGTTCGTCGGGGGAGATCCACCCGGTCACCGTGACTCCGTCGCTGATCCATTCGGCTTCGTCGGCCGGTTCGCCGCCGCCGATCCAGCGGAAGTCGCCGGCGTCGCCCAGCGCGTCGGCGACGCGGGAAAAGCGCCACGGAGCCTTCTGGTAGCAAACACGCGCGACCGTGACGACGCGCGGCTTGCCGGGTTTGTTCGTGATCGGCTCGGACCGGACGTCTCCGATCTGGGTGGGGGAGATGCCGGTCTGGATCTGCGCGGCGGAGCGCGGACGGAGCCGGGCGACGGCCAACTGGTGCTCGCTGTCGCACGTCGAGACGACCGTCGCCGGGGTCCGGGCGAGGAGCTGCTCCGTCAACGCGGCGACGCGTCGGGCCGGGGCCGGGAGGTCCTCGCGAAGGAAAGACCAGCCGTGGGGCGAGTAGAACAGCCGGCGTGACTTCGCGCCGACCGGCATCAGCAGCCGAACGGCGGCGCCCGCGAAGGATGAGTGCAAGTGCACGGCGTCGTACAGGTCGCGCACGAGGCGCGCCCGCACGGTGCGCGCCATGGTGAACAGATCCCGCCCGCGGCGTCCCGTCGAATACGAGACGAGCCGGACGGCGGGGTGGAAGCGCCGCGCGAGCTCGTCGGCCGCAGGCGTCTCGGGGCGGTCCATGTAGTGGACCTCGACGGTTGCGCCGGCCTCGACCTGCCGGAGCGCGAGCGAGGCGATGACGGTGACGATGCCGCCGCCCATCGCTTCCGTGACGTGCGCGACGCGCAGCGGATTGGAATGCTGGATCAAGTGATTCGCCCTCGTCCTCAGCCGTTCCGACCGCGGACGACGAGCTCTTCCAGATACGCGCCGTACCCGCTCTTCGGCAGCAGCCGCGCCTGTGCCAGCAGCCCCTCGTCGTCGAGGTAGCCGCGCCGCCACGCGATCTCTTCCGGGCAGCCGACCTTGAGCCCCTGGCGGTGCTCCAGGGTCCTGATGAAGTTGGAGGCGTCGTTGAGGGAATCGAAGGTGCCTGTGTCCAGCCAGGCGGTGCCGCGCGGCATGAGGCGGACGGTCAGCTCGCCGTCGTCGAGATAGGTCTGGTTGAGATCGGTGATCTCCAGTTCGCCGCGGGCCGAGGGGCGCAGCTGCCGGGCGCGTTCGACGACGGAGTTGTCGTAGAAGTAGAGGCCCGGGATCGCGTAGTTGCTCTTGGGCGCGGCCGGCTTCTCCTCGAGGGACTTGGCGCGGTAGTCGCCGTCGAACTCGACGACGCCGTAGGCGGAGGGGTCCTTGACCCAGTAGCCGAAGATCGTCGCGCCGTGCACCGACTGCTGATCCTCGAGGCCCAGCCCGAGGCCGGGGCCGTACACCAGGTTGTCACCGAGCACGAGGGCGACGGAGTCGTCTCCGATGTGGTCCTCGCAGAGGAGGAACGCCTGGGCCAGGCCGTCGGGGGAGGGCTGGACGCGGTAGGTCAGGTTCACGCCGAACTGGCTGCCGTCACCCAGCAGCGTCCGGAACTGTTCCTGTTCGCGTGCCGTGGTGATGATCTCGATGTCCCGGATGTCCGCCAGCATGAGCGTGGACAGCGGGTAGTAGATCATCGGCTTGTCGTACACGGGCATGAGCTGCTTGCTGATGCCCAGTGTGATGGGGTGCAGGCGCGAGCCGGTGCCTCCGGCGAGGATGATGCCGCGCACTAGGCGACCAGCTGACGACGAGCCGTGCGTGAGACGACGCCGGCGGTCCCGGAACCTACACACCTTCGACGAAACGGGCCATGAAAAATCCGCATGCGACGTCCCCCTAAACAACGCTTGAGCTGACAGGCCTGCCGGACTTCGACGCCTGTAGGCTTCATTCTATGCATCAACTCTTAGTGACCGGCGGTGCCGGCTTCATCGGGGCGAACTTCGTCCGGTACCTCGTCGAGCACACCGACTACCGAATTGTCGTGCTCGACAAGCTGACCTACGCCGGAAACGAGGCATCTTTGGCGGGACTTCCCGCGAATCGTTGCTCGTTGGTCCGCGGGGACATCGCTGACGCACAGCTCGTGGACGGGCTCGTCGCCGAGGCCGACGCGATCGTGCATTTCGCTGCCGAGTCGCACAACGACAACTCCTTGCATTCTCCTGAGGTATTCGTACAGACGAACCTCGTCGGGACGTTCGTTCTGCTGGACGCGGCGCGGCGGCACGGCGTCCGCTTCCACCACGTCTCCACGGACGAGGTCTATGGGGACCTGGACCTTCACGACCCGGCCCGGTTCACGGAGGAGACGCCCTACAACCCCTCCAGCCCCTATTCGTCGACGAAGGCTGGCAGCGACCTGCTGGTGCGCGCGTGGGTCCGGTCGTTCGGGCTGCAGGCGACCATCAGCAACTGCTCTAACAACTACGGGCCGTACCAGCACGTCGAGAAGTTCATCCCGCGGCAGATCACCAACCTCATTGACGGTGTCCGTCCGAGGCTCTATGGCGCGGGAGCGAACGTCCGCGACTGGATCCACGTCGACGACCACTCCGCGGCCGTGCTCCGGATCCTCGAGGCCGGGCGCACGGGGGAGACGTACCTGATCGGCGCCAACGGCGAGAAGAACAATCTCGCCGTGGTGCGGTCCATCCTGGAGCTCATGGGGCGGAGCGCGGACGACTTCGACCACGTCGCGGACCGCCCGGGCCACGATCTGCGCTACGCGATCGACTCCACGAAGCTGCGCAACGAGCTGGGCTGGAAGCCTGTCTTCACCGAGTTCGAGGCGGGCCTGGAGGAGACGGTGCGCTGGTACCGGGACAACGAGTCCTGGTGGCGGCCGCTAAAGGCCGAGACCGAGGCGAAGTACGCCGCAGCCGGGCACTGAACCGGCGCCGGCGTCACGGACCCGCGCCGACGACCCGCCCTCCTGACACAATGGCTAGGTGACTTTCGTGAACGAACCGAGCGACGACGTCGTACTTGGCGTGCCCGACGACGAGACGCCGGCGCGGTGGGAGCGGCGGGCCGAGATCGACCTCTCCGCCATCCGGCACAACGTGCGGCGGGTGGCCGAGCTGGCCGCTCCGGCCAAGGTCATGGCGGTCGTGAAGGCCGACGCATACGGGCACGGCATGCTGCCGGTCGCCCGCGTCGCGCTCGAGGCCGGGGCCGCGTGGCTCGGCGTCGCGCACGTCGAGGAGGCGCTTCAGCTGCGCGCCGCCGGCATCACCGCCCCCGTGCTGGCGTGGCTGCACACGCCGGAAACGGACTTCGCCGCCGCGATCGACGCGGACATCGACCTGGGCGCGTCCGGCTGGGAGCTCGCGCAGGTGGCCGAGGCCGCCCGCGCCGGCCAGCACCCCGCGCGCGTGCACCTGAAGATCGACACCGGGCTGGGGCGCAACGGCGCGTCCGCGGACGCGTGGCAGTCCGTGCTCGACACGGCCGCGCACTATCAGGAGGACGGGCTGCTGCGCGTGGTCGGTGTGTGGACGCACCTGGCCGTCGCGGACGAGCCGGACCGGCCCGAGACCGACGAGCAGCTCGCCGCGTTCCGCGACGCCGTCGAACAGGCCGAGGCCGCCGGGTTCGACCTCGAGCTGCGGCACGCCGCCAACACGCCCGCGGCGCTGTCCCGCCCGGACGCGCACTTCGACCTGGTGCGGCTCGGGATCGGCATGTACGGGCTCAGCCCGTTCCGCGACCAGAGCTCCGAGGACCTGGGCCTGCGCCCCGCGATGCGCCTCATGGCGCGCATCGCCAACGCCAAGCGCATGCCCGCGGACCACGGCGTCTCCTACGGGCTCACCTACCGCACCGAGAGTACGACGACGCTGGCGCTGGTCCCGCTCGGGTACGCCGACGGGGTGCCCCGTGTGGCGGTCGAGGGGCCCGTCGAGATCGCCGGGAAGCGGTACGTCTCCTGCGGGCGGGTGGCGATGGACCAGTTTGTCGTGGATCTGGGGGAGACGCCTGTGGATGGCCTGGTGGGGGAGCCGGCTGTGCTGTTCGGCGACGGCGGGCCGTCCGCGGACGAGTGGGCCGAGGCCGCCGGGACCATCAACTACGAGATCGTCACGCGCGTCGGTGCCCGCGTCGGCCGCGCGTACGTGGAGGGCAGCTGGGGTGAGGCCGGTGACTGACACGCCGCTCTGGACGCGCGAGATCGAATCGATCGACGCCGAGACCACGCGGGCGCTCGCCGGGCGCATTGCCGCCGCGCTGCGCCCCGGCGACCTGATCCTGCTGTCCGGTGAGCTCGGCGCCGGCAAGACGACGTTCACCCAGGGGCTCGGCGAGGGGCTCGGGGTGCGCGGCGGGATCATCTCGCCGACGTTCGTGCTGGCGCGCGTGCACCCGGCGCTCGCCGACGGGCCGGACCTGGTGCACGTCGACGCGTACCGGCTGGGATCGCCGGGGGAGGTCGACGACATCGACTTGGAGTCCACGATGGCGTCCAGCGTGACAGTGATCGAGTGGGGCCAGGGCAAGGCCGAGCATCTGTCCGACTCGCGGTTGGAGATCCACCTCGAACGGGCCACGGGCGACGACGCCGGCGACGAGATCATCCTGGACTTCGAGGAGACGGACGAGGAAGACCCGCGGGTGTTGCGCGTCAGCGGCTACGGGCCGCGGTGGGCTGACCCATCGAGTGTGAACCTCGGCTGAGTCCACCTGCCACCGCATCGGTGTTGCCATAGCAGGACTCGTCGCTCTGTTCTGAGAGGTGAGGAGACGCCGGCCTGCAGTCGTATGCGCTGGCCGCCATCGAAGCGAGTTGTGTTCGCGGACTTCGGCGAACGGCACCAAAGTGTGCCGTTTTGCCGTGCCGCCTATGGTTGCATTCGAGCCAAGAATTGCGAGGGAACGGGCAATTCGGCGAATCCGTATTGCTCGTAGAGCCCGTGCGCATCCGCCGTCGCAAGGAGCGTGCGGCGCAACCCCAACGGTTCCAGATCGGCGACGACACCAGCTATCAGCGTTTTTCCAATGCCGAGGCCTCGTACTTCTGGGAGCACGAACACGTCGCAGAGCCAGGCGAACGTCACGCTGTCCGTGACGACGCGGGCGTAGGCGACTTGTTCGCCGGAGTCCTCGCGCCAAACCCCGTAATTGAGTGACGCGTCGATAGCTGCATCCTGGACCGATCGAGGCCGCCCGGCCGCCCAGTACGAGCTCTCACTTAACCATTGATGCACGAGTGCGCGGTCAATTTTGTGTCGTTCATTCGAGAAGAAGTAGCGAGTTGGCATGATTCATCGTATCCACAGGAGTCCCCGGCCGTAGGCGTAGCTGATAGGTTGATCTAGTGCGTATCGCGGCTATTTCTGATGTCCACGGCAATGTGTTTGCTCTTCAGGCGGTGCTCGAATCGATAGCCGTTGATGATGTCGACTTGATCGTAAACCTCGGCGACCATCTTTCGGGTGGTGTCGCGCCGGGCGCGACCGCCGATCTCTTGATGCGCACGCCCGCCGTCTCCATCAGGGGCAACCATGAACGGCAAGTTCTGGAGATGCCTCGTGAACAGATGGGGAAGTCAGATCTGCTGGCACTCGAGGAGATCAGCGACGACCATCGCCGATGGCTGGCCGCGCTTCCGGAGACGGCGGAAGTCGCTCCCGGTGTTCTTGCTTTCCACGGCACGCCGAAGAATGACCTGGAGTATCTGCTCGAGACTGTCACGCCACGCGGCGTGCGCCCGGCTACAACGGTCGAGGTGACACAACGGTTGGCCGGCTATCTCGACTACGAGTTGCTGTTGTGTGGTCACACGCACCTTCAGCGATCCCTTCGTCTGAGTGGTGGTCAGCTCATTGTCAATCCAGGAAGTGTCGGTTGGCCCGCGTACGACGATGACGCGCCGTTCCCGCATCTGATCGAAGCAGGCACTCCGCACGCCCGCTATGCGCTCGTTGACGATGCCACAGGGAACTGGAGAGTCGAGTTCCGGACGATTGAATATCCGTGGGCGGAAGCCGCCGCACTAGCCCGAAGGAACAAGCGTCCAGATGTCGAGCATGCTCTGTTGACTGGCCAGAACCTCTTGCACTCGCAGTGATCCGAATCGATTCGACGGTCGCCCGGTCCCACGAACACGGTGCAGCACTTCAGCGCAGCACAGCGGACCTAACGGTGAATCACCTGGTCTGCGTTTTGGAAGGGCCGTACTGTGGCGGTTCATCACAGTTGAGGGTGTCGCTCAGGTCCGTGGCCCGCAACTGTGAGTGAACTTCGGGACTGGCCCTGTTGTCCGTCCGTCGAAACCTAAGCTCAGCGCGGCCCTCCAAGCTCGAACTCAGATGGTCGCTGCGTGGTGCACCCGCTTGATCATCCGCGCCGTCTGGAAGTCGACGCTCATCCCCGTCGCTGCGTCCGCGTAGAACGCCGCGTCCGCGACCTCCCGTGCGCCCGTGAAGTAGCGGTACTTGAAGACCAGGACCGCCCGGCCGAGCGCCAGGCCGAACGGGTCGCCCGTCGCGTCGCCCGGGATCGCGTAGCCGATCTCGGTCAGGTCCGTCCGGATCTCGTCTACCGCCGTCTGGTAGCCAGCCGGCTGCGGGCCCGCGGCCGAGACGACGAACCCGGCGTCGGCGTACACACCGCCATAGATCGTCGTCGGATCGGCCGGCAGGGCGTCAGCCTCGGTGGCCGGTGTCATCGCGACGCCGGCGGCTTCGAGCCGCGGCCAGTCGAAGGTCCGCCCCGGATCGAGCAGCTTGCGGCCGAGGTGGCCGTTGGGGTGGGTGCCGACGTCGCCGTGCCCGACGACGTTGCGCAGCGGAATCGCGGGGTACCGCGCCCGGATGGAGGTCAGCAGGTCGATCAGGGCCTCGTACTGCTCGTCCAGATAGGGGTCCGTCTGGTGGATGACCTCGATGCCGATCGAGTAGTCGTTGGCGCCGGCCGTGCCGCGCCAGCTCGACGCTCCCGCGTGCCATGCCCGCGTCTCCTCGTCCGCCAGCTTGATCACGAGCCCCGGGTCCGTGGCCGTCGGACGGTCCCCGCGCGTGACCACGTAGTGCGGCGAGAGCCCGTTCGCGTTCACGAAGTGCGGGGGCAGGTCTGAGGTGCCGTTCGTGTGGTGCACCACGATGACGTCCGGCGTCGTGCCTGCCGGCCGGGAGTTCACGTTCGGCGATTCGATCCACAGCGGCCGCAGCGTCGCGGTGATCGTGTTGCCCGACAGCGTGACATTGTCGTTGCCCGTGATCCGGAACGACCCGTCGTCGTCCCGCACGAGCGTCGCGCGCTCCTCGAGGAAGATCCGGCTGACGCCAGCGTTGGCGGCCGAGGGGAAGTTCGCCCAGTCGGTCGGCACCGGCTCCGTCGGCTCGGGCGTGATGACCAGGCCCCAGCGCCCCGAGCCGTCCGACTCCAGCAGCCCGAGCGATCCCGCGCCCGTGCCGGTCAGCGAAACGTCCCGCGAGAAGATCGCGTTGACCACGCTGGCCTCGGCCGAGAGGTCCGTGTCGTCCGGCTTGAAGCGGTTCCGCACCCGGATCTGCAGCGGAGTGGTGCTGCTCCCACTCGGCGCCACAGACGACGACGGGGCGTTCTGCGGGTGGTAGAGGACCCGCCAGTGCGTGTAGTGCGCCAGTTGGGCCAGCTGGCCGCCGTTGAACTGGGCGTTCAGGTCCGTGACCGAGAGCTGGGAGGCCAGCCCGGTGTTCACCGGGTTGAACACTGTGGGATCGCCGTCGAAGGTCGTGCCGGTGTCCCACGGGTCGAGGATGTCCAGCTGCGTGCCGTCCGCGGTCCCGTCGCCGCTGATGCCGCGGACGATGATCGCGTGCGACGGCGTCCCATCGATCGTCACGTACAGCGGCCCGTTCGCGACGAGCCACGCATGCCACTGCTCGGCGTCCGGGTACTGCTGGCCCGAGAGCGCGATGTCCCGCAGGCCGAGGTAGTCGGCCACGTCCTGCAGGCGGTCCCAGCCGTAGGACTGCTCGAGGCTGTAGCCCACCTCGTCCGCGAGCGCGGCGGCCGAGAGCACGACGCTGGCCTGCTCTGCCTGCGAACGCCGGTAGCTCTCCAGCATCGCCATCGACGCCGCCCAGCACGCGGTTTTGTTCGGCTGCGCCACGAGCGGGACGTCGTAGTACACGGGAGCGAACGACGACGTCGTGCCCGAGGGCCGCACCTCCAGCGTTTCGTTGGTCCCCGACGGGTCCACCCGCGTCGCCGAAACGGAGTGCCCGGCCTCCGCCGCGTCGATCGCGGCATTCGTCAGCGACGGGTCCTGACGTGTGGCCCGGCGCTGCTCGGCCGAGGCGCGGCTGCCGCCGTCGATCATCTGCCCGAGGTGGTCGCGCACGAGCTGCTGGTAGTCGTTCTCCGGCAGCGCACCGGCGTCGCGCGCCTGCTCGAGGGACTGCATGATGCCGCGGCTGTTCTCCGCGTTGGTCTCCTGCATCGCCATGCCCTTGGCCATCTCCGCGAAGGCGCGCGCGTTCTCCTGGTTGGAGAGATAGGTGCGGATCGCGTTCTCCTGGTTGCCGGCCAGGCCCGTGATGTCGCGGAAGGCCTCGGCGTTGGTGAGCGCGTCGCTGAGCCCGGCGAGCCCGGCACCCGGCGCCGGGGCGTCCCTCGGCGTCTGCATCGCGACGAGCGGCTGGGAGAACTGCGCCCAGATCGCCTTCCAGTCCGCGCGGGCCGGGGTCGGCGTGGACACCGGATTGATTGCCGTCGGCTCGTCCGTGCGGAACTCGTCCCAGTCCTGCGAGGAGTTCTCCTTGACGTCCTCACACGAGTCGCAGACGCCCATGACCGCCTCCGAGTAGACGCCCCGCGTCGGCACGCTCAGGCGGTACGGCGGCAGCGGGGTCAGCGGCTGGTAACGCTTCATCAGGATCTCGGCGTAGTCGACCTCCTCCTGCTCCTCGCCCGTTCCCTCCGCCGCGACGGCGAGGCCGCGGTCCACGTGGAAGCCGTCGGCGACGGGGAAGACCATCGAGTTGCCGACGACCGTCAGGAGCTCGTTCTTGACCACCGAGGCGAGGCTGCGCTCGCCGTCGGAGGCGCCTTCCGGGGTGAAGGTCTCGATGTTGAACCCGTCGAGGAGCATGTGGCGGCGGCCCTCGTCGAGCTCGCGCCAGAGGACCCGGTTGTAGTACTCGATGTTGGAGTTGAGGTGCTCGATCAGCTCCTGCGCCAGGTAGTAATCCTCCTTGCGCGGGTTGCGCTTGTCGTTGGAGTTCAGCGGGATCGGGATCCGCACGCCGTCGAGCAGGTCGTCGCCGAGGGAGGCCCGGATGATCGGGCCGGAGAAGTGATCCGTCCGGTAGCTCAGGTCCAGGTGCTGGGCGGTCACCGTCACGAAGCTGTGCAGCGCGCGCAGGTCCGGGTCCGTGCAGACCATGCGCAGCTCGTCCGCGAGATCCGCGCGACTGCCGCCCGTTGCGCCGGTGCGCAGGCGGATCGTCATGTCCCGGCGCCCGCCGTGGTACTCGGCCGTCTTGGTGACGTCGAGGGCCGGCAGCCCGCTGCCGGAGAAGTCGCCCAGGAACCGCAGCGATTCCGTGAGCTTCGTGTAGAGCTGCGGCGCGATGTCCCGCTCGAAGATCTCGTCCCACTCCGCGATCAGGCGGTCCTGGAAGTACTCCTCGAGCAGGTCCTCTGCGGACGCCCGGCCGAGGACCTCGGCGTAGGCCTCCCAGCGCTCGCGGTCGGTCTGGTTGCCGAAGAAGTCCAGCGGGTCGACGTCGGCCGGGGTGTCCGGCAGGCGCCACGGCCGGAAGTTCGTGACGCGGATCGACTGGGCGGGCGGGACCCGTTCGAAGTTGGCGTCCAGAGTCAGGAAGTGATCGGAGACGTCCAGGTGGGCCTCCACCTCCCGCTCCCGCGTCTCGAGGCCGAGCAGGTGGCCCGCCGGGCCGAGGAACATGCCGCCGATGAAGGCCTTGAACGCGTTGACGCCGCCCTCGCGCACGGTCTCGGTGATCAACGGCAGGGACTTGATCCGGTCCGCGCGGGTGCGCGGGCGCGGGAACTGGACGCGGAGCCGAGCGCTGCCGGTGACCGAGACGATCGCGTCGTCAGCGTATCGGCGGTCGGGGAAGTCCACCCGTCCGTAGTCGGTGCGACGGCGTTCGACGGCGTCGAACGCTCCGACTAGCGGGTGGCGGCGGCTCCCCAGCAGCCGGAAGACCGGGAGGTACGTGTTCGACGGCTTCGCCAGCAGGTTCGGCGCCAGCACGTCCTTCCACTTCGAGATGTTCCCCGGCGTGAACTCGGTCAGCTGCAGGGGGATGAACAGGCACTCCTGCACGCCCGTGAGCTCCTGGGAGATCGCGTAGTGCCGCAGGACCTCGAAGTACATCATGGTCATCGAGTGGCAGTGGTTGTGGTTCGCGACGACCTCGGTGGTGACGGCGTACTCCTGACCGTCCTTGACCGTCGTGACCACGGAGGCGTTGAGCCGCCGGTAGCTCTCCGCGTTCTGGGTCAGGGACTGCCGCAGCTTCTCGCCGAAGTGCTGGGCGATGTTGCGGGCGCCGGACTGGCTCGCCGAGGACTTGGAGTTCGAGTAGCCGCCGGCGACGCCGAGGGACCCGCCGATCGGCCCCATGGACCCGCCGAGCCCGAGGCCCGCGCTGATGCCGGCCGTGCTCGCGTTGCTGCGGCCGCTGATGTCCTCGTTGATCGACCCGCCGAGCTGATCCGTGATGAAGCGGTCGTCCATGAGGTCGGCGGCCAGCCGCTCACTCTGCTCGATCTCCTGGCTCTCGCTGGCCTCGAGGGAGTTGGCCATGTCGTAGGAGACGATCTGCTTCTTCTGCCCCGGAGCGAGCGGCAGCGAGTAGACGAGGTCGCCCAGCGAGTACCCGTCTGCTTTGAAGACCGAACGGTAGAACAGGACGTGCCCCGTGGCGACGGTCAGCGACTGGTAGAAGTTCAGCTCCGTGCCGGAGTCCGGGGAGTCCTGCCAGCGGATCGGGTTGGTGCGACCCACGGGGTGCCGCTCACGGATGGAGCTCGTGGGCTCGGCCGGCTCGCGGGGCCACAGCGGGTACACGAGCGGGCGGCCCCAGATGAACCCCGGGAGGGCGGGGGCGCCGTCGTTCGCGTCCGTGACGAGCTCGTAGTGGTCGTCGGCGCGGAACCCGGACCCGGCGCGCTTGCGCAGCGCGTAGCGCTCGATCTCGGGGTCCGACGTCCGCACGATCGCGTTGTAGGTGAACTCGCGCAGGGCGCGGTTCGGGGTTGTGACGTTCACGCACCCGCCGCCCAGGTCTTGCGAGTACTCGCCCGAGGCGATCAGGTCGGCCTGATCGGGCAGGCGGCCGGGGGCGTGCGCGCAGCCGCCGCAGCCGGAACCGCCGCCGCAGCCGGCCCCGCCCTCGCAGCCGCAGTCCTTGTCGCCGGACTCGGCGGGCGTGAGCAGAATGTAGATGAAGTCGTCGGCCAGCGTCGCGTCCGGCCCGCCGTCGCCGATGATCCGCAGATCGACGGGGGAGTCCGGGCCGACCGAGACCAGCGCCTGGGCCGCGGAGTACCGGCCGTGTGGGTAGGGCAGCGAGAAGAAGCCCTCGCCCGTGGTCTCCGCCGAGGCGATGATGCGCCATGGGGCGTCCTCCGCGCCGCCCTCGTCGCGGGCCTGCACGATCACCGTGAGCCCGGAGACCTGCTGCGCGGAATTCACCGCGACGACCTTGCCGCGCAGCTTCCGGTCCGCGCTCGGCCGCGGTCCCGACGGCCCCGTGCCCGGACCGTCGGGCAGGCGCAGGTCGAGGGAGATCTCCAGTTGCTGGAGGTCGGGATCGTCGACCTCGTAGCGTTCGCTCCACATGACGCGCCCGTCGAACCCCGTCACGCGTACCGCGACCGGACCCCGCGCGCTGGAGCGCAGGACCGGGTCTTTGCGCTGGAGCGTGAAGGGCGCGGGCAGGGCGACTGGATCCTCAAGGGAAGAGTAGGCGACGTCCAGGGAGACGGAGCGCTCCCCGCCGTCGAGACCCGTGACCGGGACGTCGGCCGTCACGCGGTGGAGGCCGAGCTCCGAACGGCTGATCGGGAGGCCGTCGGGATGCCGCAGGGCGAACGTGCCCGCGGCCGTGATGGGTGTCGAATCGGGGACTTCGACCGGGAACCTGGTCAGCAGGTCCCATTCACGCACGACGTCGCGGACGACGTCCACGTTCAGCTTGCGGGCCTCGGCGTAGGAGGCGAGCTGATCGTCCGTGAGGTTCTCCGGGCGGTTGCTCGTGGAACTGAAGACGCCCAAGTCGCGGATGATCGGCAGCAGATAGCCGTCGGAGGTGCCGGGGCTCGCGGGGTGCGACGCCGCGAATTCCCGGTAGGCCGGGGCGTTGATCAGGAATAGGCTCAGCGCCGCGGGGAGGTTCGCGCGCGCGGAGGCGTCGTGCATGAGGGTGTCGCGGCCCGCCGAATCGAGCTGCGGGTCGCCGACCTCCGGACGGATCAGGTGCGACGACGGCGAGCCGGGCCGGGCGATCTGGTCGAAGTAGAACAGGGCGTCCAGCCGGCCGCTTGCGAGGACGAGCCGGCTCGCGTCGGCCACCTGATAGGGAATCTCGAGCGTCAGGTCGTCCCAGGCGACGGAGGAGAGCCAGCGCGCCGCCAGGGCCCAGTCGTCGCCGAGGACCGACTCGGCGGGGACCTGCGCCCGGAACGGGCCGCTGCCCTCCACCTGGAGATCGGTGGGAGTGTTCCCGGCGGGCACGCGGTTGACGGGGAAGAACGGGTGGGGCGAGGAGGACGGATCCTTCTGGTCGCCGGCGGTCGAAACGAATTTGTGGCGCGGGATGGCCAGCCGCAACGTGAGGGGTGTGTCGGTGAGGGCGGAGTCGAGGTCGCCTGTCAGCGCCGCGGCCAGTGCTCCGATCGGAAACGAATGTTCTTCTGGCATTGCCGGCCCCCTGAGTCAAAAGTTGAGCAGTATACAGCAACTTCAGCGCACTCTTTTGAGTTTTCTCAAGATTCTGCAAACTGTCAATCGAAAGCGATGACTCAGATGGGGGTGCTTAGAGGGCGCGGTTCGAAGAACTCTCTGGTTACCTTCGCGTATCACGCGTGTTTGCTGGCCGCAGGCCGGGTCTGGAACGAGGACTGACGGCGCGTTCCCTGGCGCGGGCCGTGCGATCTCGCCGCGTTTTAGAGGCAGACCTTGATGCCGAGCAGGTCGATAATGCAGTCCCGCTCCGGCGTCTGCGTAGGCGATGGTTTGGGAGTCGGTGTGCGCGTCGGCGTTGGCGAGGGTTTGGGCGCAGGCTTGTAGGTCGGCGTCGGTGTGGGCGACGGCTTCGGGGCCGGCTTGAAGGTGGGCGTCGGCGAGGGCGCGGGCTTGTACGTCTTCGTCGGGGAGGGCGACGGCTTGGGGGCCGGCTTGTAGGTCGGTGCCGAGGAGGTCTTCGGCGTCGGCCGTGGCGCGACCGGCGGGGCGGCAGGGCGGGACGACGGCACCTGCTGCTGGTCCGGTCGCGGATTCGGCGCGATGCCGGGACGCTCGGAAGGGGCGACCACAGAGGGCCCGGGCCTTCCGCCGTCGGGCCTGGCACCCTGGCTGGGCCGGTCGGAAGACCGACCCGGCGCATTGTCGCGGTTCCCGGTGGCCTCGACGTGACGCTCCGCATCGGGGGAGTCTGCGGCAGACTCGTCGTCCCGATGGGCACTGTCAGAATCGGTCGGCGCGTGGTCGGAGTCCTCCGTGCCGGGGTCGTCTGCGTCTTGCCGCTCGGGTGAGGCCGTCTGGCCGGCGTCTCCACCCGCGCGCGGCTGCGTGTCGGCACCCGGACCAGGCTGCAGTGCCTCGGCGTCCGATGCGCTGGCCGCCGTCGCCATCCGCTTGTCAGCGGGGGAGCCGAGGAACACCGTCGCAGCCAGTGCGCCCGAGCCGAGAACGAGGGCGGCAGTGACGGCGACCCCGGCCCCGACGAGCACCGCCGAACGACGGGCCGGCGCCGCGGAGACCAGCGGTGCCACCGGCGCGGCGGCGGGTGCCCCGAGGAAGAGGGGTGCGACCAGCTGCGCGACGGCACCCTCGACGTCGTCGAGATGCGCGAGGACCGACCGGCAGGACGCGCACGACGGCGTGTGGTCCTCGAAGCGGTGCAGCGCTCGCCGGCCGAGACTCCCGCGGACGTAGGCCGCCAGATCCGACGCCTGGGCGCAGTCCTTTAGCTCGGTGCGCGACTCGTGAGCGGCGAGGACGGACGTCCGCAGATCCTCGCGGGCGCACAACGCGAGAGCGTCCACCGATTCGGCCGAGCCGCCCAGCAGCGCGGCGATGTCGGCAGGGGCCTCCCCGTCGACCGCGCGGTGCCAGAGCAGCGCCTGCCAGTGTTCGGGCAGTTGCAGGAACGCGCCGGCGAACACCTGCGATTCCTCGGTCTCCACGCTTGTGTCGGCGTGCTCGGTGCCCGGCGCGAAGAGCGGGATCGGGCCGATGTCCGCTGCCAGGGCCGCGTCCAGATCGGCCGCGTGCGCCAGGCGACAGACGAGCGCCAGGAGGTAGGGGCGGAACGCCTCGACGGGGCCGAAGCCCGCGCGCAGCGTGTCGCGCATTCGGGTCACAGCCGCCGCGACGACGTCGTCCGCGCGGTCGGAAAACCCGCCGGTGCGGAGGGCGGCCGTGTCCCGCGCGGCATCGCGGTGCCGGGCGACGAGGGCGGAATACGCCGCGTCGTCGCCGGAGCGGGCCAGGCCGATGAGTTCGGCGTCGGAGCCCGTGGTCTCGGCAGGCGTCACGGAGGTCCCTCTCATCTCGGCGCAGGTTCAATCGCGCCGTGCGGGGTTCGACGTGTCGACGCGTGACTTCGAATCCTACAGATGCGTGAGCTGCGTCGCTCTTTCATGTCGGCCGTCGACGAGGAAGGGGAAGGCTTCCCAGGTCACCGTTTCCGTGAGTGCGACGGGCTCAGCCTCGCTGCTCGCCGCGCGGTCCGCGCCGAACGCGTCGCACCAGGGCCACCACGGCCACGGGTGGCACGGGTCGGGGTCCGGCGTGTCCGTGGGTTCCGGCGTCGGCTCGACGGTGGGTTCGGGCGTCGGTTCGGGGGTGGGGTCGACGGTGGGTTCCGGTGTCGGTTCGGGGGTGGGCTCGACGGTGGGTTCGGGCGTCGGTTCGGGGGTGGGGTCGACGGTCGGTTCGGGGGTGGGGTCGACGGTCGGTTCCGGTGTCGGTTCAGGGGTCGGGTCGACGGTGGGTTCCGGTGTCGGTTCGGGGGTGGGGTCGACGGTGGGTTCCGGGCTCGGTTCGACCGTGGGCTCCGGCTCGGGCTCCGGTGTAGGTTTCGGCGTCGGGCTCGGTTCCCGCGTCGGTTCCAGGGACGGCGTCGCTTCCGCTTCCGGTTCGGGTGTCTGCGTCGGTGCCGCGCTCGCCGGCGCAGACGAAGGCGCGGGGGCGGGGGCCGGTGCGGGAGCTGGCGGGACGATGACCGGTGCGGGCGCTGGAGCCGGTGCCGGGGCGGCTCCGGCCGGCGTCTCCACCGGGGCCTCCGCGGGCTCGGTTTCGGGCGCCGCGGACTCCTTCACCGGCGCGGGCGACGCCTTCGACGTGGACGCGGTGGAGGCGGTAGAGGCAGCGCCCACCGGATCTTCCTGCGCGGGCGCGCTGGACGCCGCCGGGGCGGGTGCCTGCGCGGCGGTGGGCTCGTCGTTCATGAGAGTGCTCGCGATGGCGCTGGCGCCCAGCACGACGGCGGCCGCGGCCACGACGCCGCCGGCCGTCGTCGCCATCGTCTGCCACAGTGGCTTCGGCACCGATGCCGCGCCGGCGAGCCCGGCAGTGCCCACCGCCGCCGCGCCGGTCGGCGCGACCCAGCCGAATAGCGCCGCGGCGCCCGCGCCGAGGAACAGGGGAGCGATGACGCCGTGCATGGCCGAGCCGACGTCCTCCAGGTGCCCGAGCGCGCTGAAGCACGGCCTGCACGTCTCGAGGTGCTTCTGGAACTGCTGCCGGCGGCGCGTCGAGAGGGTGCCCCGCACGTACTTCGGGAACTGGTCTGCCTTCGAACACGCCTGACGGGTCTCGGCACTCAAGTGCGCCTGCAGGTACGCGGCGCGCAGGCCCTCGCGGGCGCGGACGGCCAGGGCGGAGATCGCGTTGGGGGAGGCGCCGAGCATCGGCGCGACGTCGGAGGGCTTGGCGCCCTCGAGCTCCAGGTGCCACAGGACGGCCTGCCACTGCTCCGGCAGGGAGCGGAAGGCGCGGCCGAGGACGTCGGACTCGAACTCGTCCATCACGGGGTCCGCGTAGTCGCCGCCGGCCTCGAAGAGCTCGATCGAATCCGTGTTGAGCTCCCGGGCGGACTTCTTCATCGCCGCGATCGCGGTGCGCGAAACCACGGTCATGAGGTACGGGCGGAACGCCTCGTCGGGGCCGCCGCCGCGGCGCAGGGTCTGCAACATCGAGGAGAAGGCATCGGAGACGACGTCGTCAGCCTCCACCGTGCTGGCAGCGCTGAGGCGCCACTTGGCGGTCTTCACGGCGGCTTCGCGGTGGCGGGAATAGAGGTCGGCAAAGGCCTGGTGGTCGCCTTCGCGCACGGCAGCGATCAGCTCGGCGTCCGAGCGGGTCTCCTCCGCAACCTTCATTCTCTACCTCTCCGGGGGTGATGGGCTCGCCAACAGCTGGTGCCTGCGCGCGAACGCCCATCATGACGTGAGAACCTGAAAAATTACGCACAATCCATCGCCGGGGGTGCTGCCCCGCCCGTGAACCAGCCACCGGAGACACCTCCGTCACTCGCAGAATACCAATGAACACGGGTGTTCTGAAGGGGTAGTGCGGCGGCGGAGGGGCCGAGGAAGAGGGCTCCGCGCCGCCGCCGGAAGCTCAAGAAAAGCCAAGGCGACGGGGGCTTCGTGACGTTCCTGACCCGGGCGTCCACCCTGCGTTCACGCGGCGGACCCTCAGGCCGGACCTCTAGTATTGGAACGATGTATCGTGGTGCGCTGGTGAATATGGAGGGTGGTTTGTCTCCCGCCGGCGGGAGACCCCTGTGGGGACGACGGCGCCAACGGACGACGGAACAAACGGATTGGGGAGTCTGAGGTGAGCGAGCTGCCAGCACGGCCTGAGCTGCCGGTGTGGCCACGCCTTGCGGAGCGGCTCCTGTCCTCCTGCCTCATCGGCGTCCGCGGCCCCTCCGGGATCGGCCGGCGCGACGTCGCTGCCGCCTGGGCAGCCCAGCGCTCCCGCGAGACCGGCGGCCCGGTCGTCACGCTGGGGCCGGCGGAATTCTTCGGCGATCCCGCGGAAGCGTCCGACGCGCTGCGCCGCGCGATCGCCGCCGCGCGCGCGGCGCAAGCCGGCGTCAGCATCGCCGTCGTACTGTCTCCGCATCCCGCCGTCGGCGACGTCATCCGGGAACTCGGCGGCGTGGTCTCCGGCCCGCGCGACCTGCTGCTCACGCGCGACGAAGCCCGCGAGACGACCCGCCGTGCCTATCCCGCCGGCGCCGAAATGGAGTTCGAGGCGTGGTTTTCCGCCGCGTGGCCCGTGGTCGGCGGGTGGCTGCGCGGTTACGACATCCTGCTCGCGCGCGGCGGCGACCCGGCCGAATCGGCCAAGCACCTGCAGTCCGCCGTCGACGACGCGTGGCTGCCGTGGATCTCCGCGCAGCCCGCCGCGGACGTGCTGACGCGGATCGGGCAGTTCCCCCTCGCAACGGAGGAGGCGCTCGCCCAGACCGAGTCGGGAACGCTCGTGCTCGGACTCGACGCGGCCCGGCGGGCGGGGATCGTCCAGGGCGACCGGGTTCCGCAGGCCGTGCGCCGGGCGTGCAGCTCCGCCCTCTACCAGCGCGACCCGAACGCGGCGCGGGCGGCCGTCCGGGAGACGGCACGGGCCCTCTTCGGCGCTGGCGAATACGCCGAAGGCGTCCGCACGGCGCTGGACGCGGGCGAGTGGGAGACCCTCGTGCCGCTGCTGCTCGCCGGATGGGCGCGGCTGCTCAACGACGACCAGGCCCTGCTGATCCGCGCCTTCCGCTCCGTGCCCCGGCACGTGGCCCGCGGGTACCCCGTGGTGCGCGCCGGGCAGGTGCTGCTGGACCCGCACGAGCTCAACACCGCGCTGCCCGTAACGAGCGAGCCGGACGAGTCCGAGATCATCGCCGAGCTGCGCGCCGAACACCGCTCTTCCCGCAGCCGGCAGCGCCCGCTCGCGCTCACGACCGCCACGGGCCTGATGATCTACGAGCGCCGGCTGGGCCTGTACGACGACGCCTACGCCACCGCCACCGACACGCTCCGGATCAGCTCGGTCGCCTCTAACGACGTCGGGCCCTCAGTGCACGCGATCGCGGGGTTCGAGATCGGGCTGACATCGCTGCTGGCCGACGACATTCCCCAGTCCTTCGCGGGCTACGAGCTGTCGCAGAGCCGCGCCCGGCGCGTGCCGCACTGGGACGCGCTCAAGGTCTCCAGCGGCGGGCTGGCGGTCCTGCACGCGCTCCGCGGGGACCTGCGGGCCGCGACCGAGTGGATCGAGCGCGGCCGCGAGGTCGTCGCCGCGCACGGCCGGCACACGCGCGCCGAGGGCGCGCTGACTGTCGCCGCGGCTCTGACCGCGATCGAGCAGTTCGACCTCGACGGCGCCCGGCGCGAGTTGGCCGCGCTGCCCGAATTCCCCGACAACTCCGACAAGTGGCCGTTGCACCTCCTGGCCCTGGGCCGGCTCGCCCTCCTCGAGGGGCGCACGGGCGACATCGACCACATGCTCGAACGCGCCGTCGTCGACCGGTCCGTCGCCGCCGGCAGCCCCATCGCCGTGCGCCTGACCGCCGTGCTGCGCGCGGAGACCGAGCTGACCCGGCAGCGGCCCCGCGAGGCCCTCCGGATCGCCGAGACGCGCCTCGGCGACACGGTCGACGGGCTCGTCTACCGGGCGTGGGCGACGATCAGTCTCGGCGGCATCGCCGACGGCCGCGGGCTGGCCCGGCGCGCGCTCGCGCTCGACCCGCCCCCGCGCGAACGCAAGATCGCCGGCGGCCTGCTGGCCGCCACGGGCAAGGAGGAGGACGACGACGTCGCCGCGTTCGTCGCCGACTACCCGGCACCGCCGCACTCGCTGATCGGGCTGGCGCCGCTGTGGCAGGTCCCGGAACGGCGCGAGGAGGTGCGCCAGCTGGGCATCCTGCCCAGGATCGATCTGGACCGGCTCGACAGCGTGGGGTTCCGGCCGTTTCCCGGGCTGGACGAGCGGCCGCGGTTGACCCCGCGCGAACGCGACATCCTGGACTGTCTGAAGCGCGGGCTGACGCGGAAGGAGACGGCCGAGAAGCTCTTCGTCTCCGACAACACCGTCAAGTCTCAGACGTCCTCGCTCTACGCGAAGCTGGGGGTGTCCTCGCGGTCCGAGGCGATGGCCGCGGCGAACCGCTGGGGCCTGTAGCCTCCGCGTCGCCGCACTGTACTATCCCTAGGGAAGTAATTTGACGGCGAAGGCGATGGAGGACGGATCATGGCGGCGAATGATGCGACGGGCACGACGGCGGGTGCCGAGGTCATGCGCGGGAACGTGTACTCCGCGCAGTGCCCCTGCCGCGATCTGCTGGGCGTGATCGCCAACAAGTGGGCCGCGATGGCCATCGGCGCGCTCGCCGACGGGGCACTGCGCTTCGGCGAGCTGCAGGCCCGGCTCGAAGGCGTCTCGCCCAAGGTCCTGACGGCCACGCTACGCCGGCTGGAGGGATTCGGCCTGGTCCACCGCGAGGTCTATCCCGCCGTGCCGCTGCACGTCGAGTACTCGTTGACCGAGATCGGGCACGGCGCCGTCGGTCCGATGTTCGCCCTGCGCGACTGGGCCGAGTCGCAGTACGCGGTTGCCCGCGATCACGCCGACCGGGTCGACGTCGGCGCATCCTGACTTGTCGAGTCATACTATCCAATGGGTAGCAGGCTCCCTTGCGGGTAACCAGTACCCGTAGGTTACTTTCGTGGTGGTCCGGCGCCGAAGGCGTGCCGGCGACCTGCGAAGAGGAGCGTGTCCAACCATGACCGTGCAAATCAATCCCACCACCGAAACCATGAGCGCCGTCGTCACCCGCGCCGGAGGATCCATCGATGGGCCTGGCAGCCTCGTCGACTCCGTGATCCCCGCACCCGGGCGGCCCGCGGGGCGAGACCTGCTCGTGCGGATCTCGGCTGTATCGGTCAATCCCGTGGACGTGAAGGTCCGCGCCTCCGGCGGCGGCGACGCCGAGCGCGTGCTCGGCTGGGACGCCTCGGGCACGGTGGTGGCCGTCGGCGAGGACGCGACGCTCTTCGAGCCGGGCGACGAGGTGTACTACGCCGGGGCCCTCACTCGACCCGGCTCCTACGCGGAGCAGCAGCTCGTGGATGAGCGCATCGTCGGCCGCAAGCCGGCCTCGCTGACCCACGCGGAGGCCGCGGCCCTGCCCTTGACCGCCATCACCGCGTGGGAGTCGCTTTTCGACAAGCTCCGCCTGGACGCGTCCTCCACCGGAACGCTCCTGGTCCTCGGGGCCGCCGGCGGCGTCGGATCGATCCTCATCCAGCTGGCCAAGGCGCTCACCGGCGTCCGGGTCATCGCGAGCGCGTCCCGTGCCGAGTCGCGGGGCTGGGTCGAGGCAATGGGCGCGGACGCCGTCGTCGACCACTCTGCGGACGACCTGGCCGCGCAGATCCTCGCGCTCGCTCCCGAAGGGGTGGACTACGTGTTCACGCCGCAGAGCGCCGGCCGCATGGACCTCTTCGCCGAGGTCACGCGGCCCTTCGGGGAGATCGTCGGGATCGACGATCCGAGCGACCTCGATCTGATGGCGCTCAAGGGCAAGGCCCTGACCTGGCACTGGGAGATGATGTTCGCCCGGTCCCTGCACGGCTACGATCCGATCGCGCAGCACCGGCTGCTCGACCGCGTCGCCGAACTCGTCGACGCCGACGTGCTGCGCACGACGCTGACGAAGACGCTCACCCCGATCGACGCCGACACGCTGCGGGAGGCGCACCGGCTCGTCGAGACCGGACGCGTGGTGGGGAAGATCGTCGTCGCGGAGGGGTAGGCGGGGGCGGGCGGACCTCAAGGCCTGGTCAACGCTCGCCCCGCGCGGGGCGTCAGCGGACTCGGGTGCTGTCGCGTTCGACGAGCTCGGGGAAGAACACCACGGGAGCTGGCTTCTCCGGGAGTGCAGCTTCGTCGTCGAGAAGCCCCAGCAATCGCTCGACGGCGGACGAAGCCATCTCGACCACCGGGTTGCGCACCGTGCTGAGCGGGGGAGAGGCGTTGGCCGCGCCGCCCAGATCATCGAAGCCGATCACGGCGACGTCCCCGGGGACAGACTTTCCGTGGTCCCTCAGGGCGGCGAGCGCACCCACGGCCATGAGGTCGGAGGCGGCGAAGACGGCGTCGATTTCCGGCTCGATGCGCAGGAGACGATCCATGGCCTCCTGCCCCGACGCTGTGGTGAAGTCCCCCTGGCCGTAGAGATCCGACGGAAGACCGGCGGCTTGGAGGGCGGCGCGCCACCCGCTGGCACGGTCCTTTCCCGCCGTCATGTCCTGCGGGCCGGCGATGTGGGCGATCCGGCGGCGCCCGAGGCTGATCAAGTGCTCAGTCCCCAAGCGCCCTCCGGCCACACTGTCGACGTCGGTGTAGTGCAGGCTGTCTTCATCGTGGGACGGTCGCCCCACGAAGACCGCCGGGAGGCGAGACCCGAGGACGGCATCTTCCAGTCTGTCCCTGCGGTGGTGGGAGACGATGACTGCGCCGTCCACCTGCCCGCTGTGCAGGTAGGTGCCGATCCGTGCTCCGGACTCGTCCGGGCGGGCGATGAGCAGGACCAGTTGTTTGTTGGACGGGCCGAGTGCAGCACTGATCCCGCGCAGTGTGGCCCCGATGAACGGATCGGAGAGGACGCGCTCGTCGGGTTCCGGAATCACCAGGGCGATGGAATCCGTGCGGCGGGTGACCAAGGAACGGGCAGCGCGGTTCGGGCTGTAACCCAGGACCTTCGCCGCCGCGTCGACCGCCGACTGGGCGGCGGGGGAGACCCGCAAACCGCCGTTGAGCGCGCGGGACGCGGTCGACCGGGAGACCCCGGCTGCCGCCGCGACCTCGTCGAGCGTTGGGGGCGATTCCGCCGCGAGCGGATGCCGGTCTGAACTCTTCACGAAGCTAACCATTCATTTCCATCGCCGGCTCGGCGAGGGTTCCCCGCAGCGCCGGAACCGCGTTGTCCTTGGCCACCTGACCGTACCAGTGACCGCTGGCTTTGACCGTGCGTTGCTGGGTCTCGAAATCAACCCCCACAATTCCGAAGCGTTTGCTGTACCCCCAGGCCCATTCGTAGTTGTCGAGCAGGGACCACGCGAAGTATCCGCGAACGTCGACGCCGGCGTCGAGTGCATCTTTGATCGCCCGCAGGTGCGCGTCGTAAAAGCTGAGCCTGTTCTGGTCGTCGACGTAGCCTGATGCATCGGGAACGTCGTCGAAGGCGCAGCCGTTTTCCGTGACGTACAGCGCTACGTTGCGCGGGCCCGTGTAGTCGTTGTGCAGGCGGGTGAGGAGGCGGGTCAGTCCTTCGGGCTGGATCTCCCAGTTCTGATCCGTCATGGGGAGGCCGCGGTTCCGGACTTTGACCCCTTCTGCGGCAGGGTACGGGGCCTGAGTGGTTCGCGCGACGGGCGCACTGCCGTCGACCGCACCAGGGTATTCGCGGTACGAAACTTCCTCCCCGTGGTAGTAGTTCACCCCGAGAGTGTCGATCGGGGTGGAGATGATCCCGAGGTCGCCATCCTCGATGACTGACTCGAGAACGCCGCCGAGCCCGGCCTCAGCCAAATCAGGGAAGAGATCCCGCGGGTATTCTCCGAGCAGAAGGGGATCAGTGAAGACCCGGTTCATCTGGCAGTCGATGCGCCGTGCGGCGTCGACATCCTGCGGATCGCTCGGATCCACCGGGTCGGCCACCGTGAAGTTCAAGGTGATGCCGAGGTTTGCCTCCGGCTGGCGCTTCCTGAGCTCCTGGACGACCAGTCCGTGCCCGAGCATTTGATGGTGCGCCGCGGCCAGGGCGTCCGGGTAGGAGAGCTTGCCGGGAGCATGAACTCCAGCACCGTAGCTGAGGAATGAAGAGCACCATGGCTCATTGAGTGTCGTCCAGACGGAGACACGGTCCGCCAGGGCCTCGTGCATGGTCAGTGCGTATTCCGTGAAGCGGTAGGCGGCGTCGCGATTGGCCCAGCCCCCGGTCTCCTCCAGGGCCGCGGGGTGGTCCCAGTGGAACAACGTCACCCACGGGAGGATGTCGTTGGCAAGGAGTTCATCGACGAGGCGAGAGTAGTAGTCGACACCCAACTGGTTGACTCCCGCCGGGCCCTTGGCGGCGTCGGGGCGTACCCGTGCCCAGGAGATGGAGAACCGGTAGGCGTCCAGGTTGAGGGACTTCATCAGCGCCACGTCGTCGCGATAGCGGTTGTACTGATCGCAGGCGATCTCGCCGGTGTCGCCGCCCAGGACCGCGCCCGGTACTCGCGCGAAGGTGTCCCATACGGAGTCTTTTCGCCCGTCGCTCCGGCTCGCGCCCTCCACTTGGAACGCCGCGGTGGCCGCACCCCAGAGGAAACCGTCTGGAAACTGCACGCGGTCTGTAGTGTTGGAATTCATCCTTTAACTGCTCCTGCCATAATTCCGGTAACGAGCTGTTTGCCCGCGAAAATGAACAAAACGACCAACGGGATCGTCGAAAGGATTACGCCCGACATGATGAGCGAATAATCCTGGAAATAGCCTGCCTGCAGTTGACGGACAACCATGGGAAGGGTCGGGTTCTGATTCGTGAGGATGATCGACGGCCAGAAGAAATTGGTCCAGCTCCCGATGAAGGTGAACAGGGCGAGCATCGCAGCCGCAGGGCGTCCCGCCGGCAGCGCGACGTTCCAGAACGTCTGGATCATGGAGGCACCGTCGACGCGCGCGGCCTCGATCAGCTCATACGGGAGGGCGTTCTCGAGGTACTGCGTCATCCAGAACACCCCGAACGCGGTCACCATGCCGGGCACGATCACCGCCACGAGCTTGCCGGACCATCCGATGTTGGACATCACCACGAACAAGGGGATGACACCGAGCTGGGTCGGCACGGCCATGGTGGCGATGACGAACACCAGGAGCGGTCCACGGCCCCTGAAGCGCAGTTTTGCGAAGGAGAAGCCAGCCAGAGTGGAGAAGATGACCACCGAAAGCGACTGAAGCACGGCCACCACCGTCGAATTGATGAGCCCCTTCAGCAGTGGGATATCCGACGCGAGAATCCGTTCGAGGTTCTCCAACAGGTGCTGGCCGGGAATCAGGCTCGGAATCGCTGTCTTGGAAATCGTGAGCTGATCCGAGGAGGCGAGGAGGAACGTGTAGTAGAGCGGATAGATGGAGATGAGCAGAACTGCGCCGAGGATCGCGTAGGTGACCCATCCCGGCCTGCGGTTGGCACCGGCTGCCAGGCGCCGCCGCTTGCGTGCGGCCGAGCGTGCTGCGCCCACTCCCGAGGTCTGGGCGATGACGGGAAGGGAAGTCACTTGGTCCTCCGGGTGGTGGTGAAGGTGGTTTTGTTCCCGATTCTGCCGGGCTTCTTGGGCCCGGCTGTCGAAATCCTCCGGGTGATCGCGTAGTTGATCACGCCGATCACGATGATGATGAAGAACAGGATCAGGGCGACGGCGGAGGCGCGGCCGAAGTTTTTCTGATTGCCCCAGCCGAGGTCGTAGAGGTACATCGTCACGGTGATCCACTGCTTGCTCGCGCCGCCGGTTCCGGCCGCATCGAAGACGCGTGGTTCGTCGAAAATCTGAAGCCCGCCGATGGTTGCCGTCACGATGATGAAGATGAGGGTGGCGCGCAGTTGCGGGACGGTGATGGAGATGAACTGCCGGACCCGCCCGGCGCCGTCGATGATCGCGGCCTCGTAGAGCTCCTTGGGGATGGCCTGCATCGCAGCCAGGAAGATGAGGGTGTTGTATCCGGTCCAGCGGAAGTTCACCATGCTCGCGATGGCGATGTGGCTGGGGATCACGTCGGAGTGCCAGGCGATCTGATCCATGCCCAGAATCTCCAGGATGGCGTTGATGAGACCGTACTGGTCTCCGAACAACCGGGAGAAGATCAAGCCGACGGCTACTGGTGCGACAACGTACGGCAGAAGGACACCCATCCGCCAGAACGTCTTGGCGCGGATGTTGGCGTTGAGTACCGCGGCGAGCAACAGGGCGGTGACGACCTGTGGAACCGACGAGAGCAAGAAGATCGAGAAGGTATTGCGAAGGGCCAGCCAGAAGGTGGGCTGGTTCCAGACGTCGATGAAGTTCTGGAAACCGACGAAATCGCCTTGACCGCGCAGGAGATGCCAATCATGTACCGAGACGTATCCCGTGTAGACGAGGGGAATGAGTCCCGTGATGGCGAAGAGGATGAAGAAAGGCGAGATGTACAAGTACGGGGAGAGCTTGACATCCCAATTACCTCGCGTCTGCCTGAACGCGATCCGGCGGGGTGTCCTCTCTGCAACCGGCGCAGGCTTGATAGGCGCTTGGACAGACATTTAGATTCCTTCGAATGGTTTGGGGAGTGTCAATGAGCTCACGTCGGGCGCCCCGAATATCCGGACGCCCGACGTGGGCCGCTGGATCGCAGTGACGATCCGTGGATCTCCGGGTCAGAAGCCGAGTTCTGAGAAGGCGGTCAGAACGCCACTCCACGAGTCGTCGATACTCTGCGAACCGTCCACGTCGACCCGTGTGATTCCGTCCTGCACTGCCGAGTGAATCGTGAAGTAGTTCTCCCCGCGGAACGCAACCGGGGCGTCGTTCAGCGCAACTGCCCGTGCGGAGAAGATCTTCCCGGTGGGCGCATCGTTGAAGAACTCGTTCTTCGAATCCGCGAGAACCTGGGAGCCCTGCGCTTCCGTCTGGCTCGGGAAGGTGCCCGCAGCCTCAAATGCCTTGATCTGCTGCTCCGGATCCGTCAGCCACGCGGCGAGCTTCCGGGCTTCCTCGGTGTGTTCACCCGTCGCCGGGACGGTCAGGAAGGATCCGCCCCAGTTGCCGCCGCCGCCCGGGTAGACATCGGCGATGTTCCAGCCGTCGACTCCGCCGGCCCGCTCTTCAATCGGGCCCGTCATCCACGCGGGGCAGAGCATGGTGGCGAATCCGTCGTTCTGGAAGGCAGAATCCCAGTCGCCCTCCCACTGCGAGAGCCCGGCCGAGAGGTCCGCTGACTCGGTCAGGACCGTCTCGAACATGGTCTTGATGGTCGCGTTCTCCGCCAGGTTCATCGGTTCGCCGCTTTCACTGTCCTCGTAGGCGGCTTCCACCTGATTCACCATGCTGTGGAACGTGGCGTTGGCGGAGTCGAACCACGGGGTCTCGGACTCGGCGACGAACTCGTGGCCGGCCGCGAAGTAGTCGTCCCACGTGGCGTCTTCGCCGCCGAGGAATTCGGCGAAGGCATCGGGGTCTGAGGGCAGGCCGGCCGCTTCGACCAGATCCTCGCGGTAGCAGACGGCCTGGGGCCCGATGTCGGTTCCATAGCCGATCAACGTGCCGTCCGGCGTCCGTCCCTGGGCCTCCTTCCAGGGGAGCCAGCGCCCTTCGACGTCGGGAGCGGCCAAGTCCATGAACGCATCCGGGAGCTGGGAGAGTTCCGGCATCCAGTCGATCTCGATTGCTTCGATGTCCGCGAGGCCCTCGCCTCCGGCGGCCAGTCGCGTCGTCAAGTTCGTGCGGGCGTCCGGCGCCGTCGCAGCCTTCTGCTGCTTGATGGTGACATGCGGGTTGGCCTCGGTGTACTCCGCGAGGAGTTCATCGGTGTAGCCGAAGTTGTTGAATGTGGCGACGGTGAGGGTGATGTCTTCGCCGACACCGCTGCCTTCTGCGGATTCCGTGGTGCCTGAACATCCGGATGCGAGCAGGGCAACTGCGGCAAGCGAAGAGAGGGCTGTCCAGTTCCTGCGGGCGTGTGTACGCAATGTGACTCCTTTGTCCGGAAGCCGATGAACGATCGGCGTCGAGGGATTGGGCCCCACCCGAGGCGCGGACCGCCTGGAAGAAAGTTGGGTGCTGTGGGCCAGCTTGAGACTGAAAACGGGAGCGCTTCCATGAAGCTGGCCCCAATAATGCTACGGGTGTGGAAGCGCTGTCAAGGGGTGAATTGAGTCAACTTCTGGAAGCGCTCCCGGATATGATCGCGCGGCGAGCGATCCTGATCCGACGGGTGCGGCTCGCGAGCCGCACCCGTGCTGTGGATCCGAGCGGGATTCCTCGACGGCGAGGCTTCGTGCCGGAAGCCGGCCGGCTCGAGAGGCGGGCTCTAGTGTCCGAAGATCATCTTGTAGGCGGCTTCGGGGAGAAATTGTCCCGCAGTCGAGCCGAGCCCTACACCGCAGTCGCCGTCGGACTGTCCGGGGGTCTTGATCCAGAGGAGCATCTCGGCCCCGCCGCCGTACCGGCTGGTCGCGCCAAGTTTCTGGCCCGCGGGGTTGCACCACGGCGTGTTGGCGGCTCCGACGCCGTTTCGACTCGTATCGATCACGAAGGGCTTCGAATAGCCGAACCTGCTGCGGAGCTCAGCGTTGATCGCGTTCCCGTAGGCGGTGTTGCTCGCTGTGCCGATGAAGTTCGAGATGTTCAGCGAAAAGCCGTGGGCGTCCCGCAGGCCCGCTGAGTGGAGACGCTGGGCCATGGTCGAGGCGTCGATCCATCCGGGGTTCCCGGCGTCCAGGTAGGTCCAGGTGTTGGGTGCCTGGGCGTTGAACTGGGCGACTGCATTCCGGAGCATGGCCTCCCGTTCCCGCACCTGCGCTGAACTCAGGCAGTCGTAGTCCCCCAGGGCGTCTGGTTCGAGGATGACCAGCGCGGGTCGCGCGGCGATTCCTCCCGCGAAGCCGGCGATCCAGGAGTTGTAGGCGCTCGCCGATCCGGCGCCGCCTCCCGAGTGGCCGCCGCATGAGTCGCGGCCGGCAATGTTGTAGGCGACCATGATCGGGAGTTCGCGGTGGTGGGCGGCCGCTCCGGCGTAGGAGCCGGTGGCCGTGCCGATAGCTCCGCTCCAGCCGCCGAACCATCGGGCCATGGGTTGTTCGGCGATCGACTCTCGGATGGCGTCCGATCTACCGTCCTGAGGGTTGGCGTCAGCCCACTGGGCCGGGGCTGAATCCGGATCGGTGTAGAACCCGGACGTGAGGTCGGGTGGATTCGCGGCGGACGCTGCGGGCGAGATGCCGACGGCGGCCAGCGTGAGGGCCAGTGAAGTTGCTGCGATCCGGATCCATGGTCGCGAAAAGAGGCGCATTTCGTAGTTCCATTCTCTAGAATCCCGGGGCTGCCATAGCCTGCCGGTTCCCCTCTGAGGGGTCACCCCGATGGCGCTCGAACATCCCATTTTTGGGAGCGATGCCAGTTTGTTCCCGGGGTGATTTCGGACAGTTTTGCTGTGAAATGCGCCATAGTCAAGGGCTAATTTCGCCCTACAGATCCGATCATCATCCGTCTGGCGACAAAATTTTTGGAAGCGCTCCCGGCTTGTCTGCGGCCGATCCCGGTGGTAGCTTCATGCCATCCATTACCAGTGACGCGCGCCACATGCCCATCGTGGAAGCGCTCCTAAATAGCTTGGAGACCAATTGCTTCCCCATGACCGCACAGCACGTGTGCGTGCTGCTCGAATAGGCGCTCTCACGACGTCGGCTCTGCTGCTGAGCGCGGTGGCGTCAGTACCGTCAGCTCACGCCCAACCCCTCGACGCCGTCGAGGTTGTCCATGATTTCAGCGACGGCGACGCCGCCGGATGGCACGCGTACGCCAACGCCGGCACGGTCTCAGCTTCCACGGACACGTCGGAGTTCTGTACAGCGGTGACAGGCGGAGAGAACGCCTGGGACATCGCAGCCCAACTCGACGGAGTCACTTTCGACCGGGAAGCGACGTACGTCGTTTCGTTCGACGCCCATGCCTCAGCGCCTGTGACCGTCCCGCTACAGGGCGGCGCCGGCTATCCGGCCGTGTTCGCTCAATCAGTAGCATTGGATGGCACCCCCGAGCCGCAGCACGTTGAATTCACCTTTGCGCCCAAGGAGTGGGCGACGGCGACGGCGAACCCGGATTCACCTCTGGAGGACTCGTGGACGGAGACCACAGGCGACATCAGCTTCCAGCTGGGCGGCCAGGACGAGCCCTACACCCTGTGCTTCGACAACTTCTCCCTGCAGCAGAAGGCATCCCCAGAGCAGGTCGTCGGAGGTGATTTCGAGGACGGTGAGCTCGCCCCGTTCTACGCCTCGGGTGCCGGTGTATCGGCCGGCGTCGAAGACGGTGTGATGTGTGCGCGGCTGGAAGGGGGCACCACCAACAGGTGGGACCAGATCATCGGGTTCAACGGAATCGTCCTTGAACCCGGAGTGACATACGGGCTCTCGTTCGATGCGAGTTCCTCCAACGGTCGGCCGGTCCGCGTGGTGGTTGGAGATGACGCTCCGCCGCACACCGTGCTGTTCGAGCAGAGTCCGACGCTCTCGGACGAGATGGAGAGCTACAGCTACACGTTCACGCCCGAATCAGGCTTTACGGCGTCCGCAGGCGAAGATCTCGGCAGCGGTGAGCTGTCCTTCCAAGTGGGAGGGGCGAGTGAGTCCTGGACGTTCTGCCTGGACAACGTCTCATTCATCAGCGGAGTGGATCCGGGCGTGTACACGCCGGAAACCGGCCCGCGCGTGCGGGTGAACCAGGTCGGGTACCTTCCTGAGGGACCCAAGCAGGCGACGCTCGTCACTGACGCCGCCTCGCCCGTCGACTGGGAACTGGTGAACGCGGAGGGCGCAACGGTGACTTCGGGAAAGACCAGCCCGGCAGGCATCGATGAGACGGCGGGCCTGAATGTTCACGAAGTCGACTTCGGCACGTTCGAGCAACCTGGAAAGTACACCTTGCTGGCCGATGACGAACAGAGCTACGAGTTTGCGATCGCCCCGGGTCTTTACGACCAGCTTCGGTATGACGCGATCAACTACTTCTATCCGGCACGCAGCGGAATCGCGATTGATGGTTCGGTCATGGTGGCTCAGCCGGATGCCGAACAGTACACGCGCGAAGCCGGACATGTGGGCGCTCCCGGGGATGGCTCCGCCAATCAGGGGGACCGGGATGTTCCGTGCCTTACGCCCGCCACAGAGGGCGAGTACTGGATGTACGGGGACTGGGAATGCAACTACACCGCGGACGTGGTGGGAGGCTGGTACGACGCCGGCGACCACGGGAAGTACGTTGTCAACGGCGGTATCTCCGTCGCTCAGCTGCTGAGCACCTATGAGCGGACGCTCTACACGCCCACTGGTGCAGACGCCGACCTGGGCGACGGAACCCTCAACATTCCCCGCGATGAGAGCAGCAACTCTGTTCCGGACGTGCTGGATGAGGCGCGATGGCAGCTGGAATGGATGATGAAGATGCAGGTCCCTGCCGAAGCGGACATGTATCCAGGCATGGTGCACCACAAGGTGGCGGATGCCAACTGGACGGGACTGCCGCTGATGCCTGCAGATGATCCGCAAGAGCGGTATCTGCACCGGCCGTCGACGGCCGCAACGCTGAACTTCGCGGCCGTAGCTGCGCAGGGGGCGCGTTTGTGGGAGAAGTACGACCCGACGTTTGCAGCAGAACTGCTGGCGGCGGGCAACGTCGCCTGGGATGCGGCTCATGAAACACCGGAGCTGTACGCGCCGGCACCGAACGACAACCCCAGTGCCGGCAGCGGTCCGTATGACGACGACAAGGTCCAGGACGAGTTCTACTGGGCGGCCGCGGAGATGTTCCTGACCACGGGTGACCCTGAGTTCCGGGACTACGTTGTCGCCAGCGAGTACAACACCTCCGATATCTGGACCGCCGGCGGCTTCAACTGGTTTGAGACGGCAGCTCTGGGGCGAATCAGCCTCGCGATTGTCGAGTCTGACATCCCGGGTCGATCGGAGATTCGCCAGTCGGTGATTGACGCCGCGGAACGATACCTCGCCTGGCAGGAGAAGCAGCCGTTCGGCACCGCTTACCCCGGGGCTGACGGCCAGTACGATTGGGGATCGAACAGCGCGATCCTCAACAACCAGGTGGTCATGGGGACGGCATTCGACCTGACCGGTGACCAGAGGTTCGCTGATGGGGTGCTGGAGTCGATGGACTACCTGCTCGGCCGCAACGCGCTGAACAACTCCTACATCACCGGGTACGGTCACCACTATTCGAAGAACCAGCACAGCCGTTGGTTCGCGAATTCGCTCGAGCCGAGCCTGCCCAATCCGCCCAGGGGATCTGTTTCCGGCGGACCCAACTCCATGACGGAGACGTGGGACCCCGTCATCAAGTCCCTCTACGACGACGAGCGCCCGTGCGCACCGCAGTTCTGCTACGTCGATGACATTCAGTCGTGGTCAACCAATGAAATAACGGTCAACTGGAATTCTGCGTTGACCTGGGTTGCGTCCTTCGCGGCGGATCAGGCGGCCGGCGACGAATCGTCCGCAGGACGTATCGTGCGGGTGGACGAGCACCCGGCTGACGCCTCGGTCGTGGAGGGGGAGTCTGTCCAGTTCGCAGCCTCCGCAACCGGCGCCCCGGCGCCCTCCGTGCAATGGCAGCAGCAGGTTGACGGCACCTGGCAGGACGTCCCGGGCGAGGAAAGTGCGACCCTGAAGCTGACTGCCGCTCGTGCCGACGACGGCCGATCGTACCGGGCGTACTTCGCCAACCCGTTCGGCGGGTTCTACACGGACGCAGCGGTCCTCACGGTACGCAGCAAACCCGATGTCGCCACGCCGACGCCCTCTACGCCGGCCACGCCGCCGCCGTCGTCTGCGCCCGCCACGCCTCCCGCGGAACCTGAAGACCGACCCGCCGACGGTTCCACGCAGGCACCCGAGGACGGGAGCGCAGGAGATTCGGAACTCGCGGAAACGGGTCTGGGGGAGTACTGGATGGTGCTCGTCATCTTGGCCTCGCTCGCGCTTCTCGCCGGCGTCCTCTTGCTGGCCCTGCGCGCTCGGCGGACTTCTCAGGAATGAGCGCCGCCTGAGACCTCCCGCATCCCCGGCTGCGCCCCTGCGTCCTGAAAGTCGCAGGGGCGCAGCATTCGGCCGGCAGTTCGCGGCCCTGCCCGGGCGTGGCAGTAGGCTTCAGCCATGCAGGATTCACCCACAGGTCGTCGTCAATCATCCGGCTCCCAGCCCGCATCTCTGCGTTCGCCTCACGATCCGCAGAGCAAGCCCTCGCTTGAGGAGGTAGCGCTCCGGGCCGGAGTGTCCCGCTCGGCCGCTTCGCGGGCGCTGAACAATGCTCCCCACGTCAGTCCGCTGAAACGCGAGGCGGTCCTGCGGGCAGCGCAGGAACTCGGCTACGTCCCCAACGCGACCGCGCGCGCCCTTGCCACGAACAAGGTCGGATCGGTGGTTCTGGTCGTGTCCAACGAGGAGCCTGCCTTCTTCGCCGACCCGTTCTTCTCACAGATCATCGTGGGAATCACCACTGCTCTGGAGAAGTCCGATCTCGTCTTGACGCTCATGCTGGCGTCTCCCGGGGACGGGTCCGGTCGTCTCAAACGACTCCTGGGATCCCGCAGCGCGGACGGCGTGATGGTGTTGGCGATGCGCAAAGACGACCCCTTGCACGAAGTCGTCGAATCGACTGATCTGCCTCTGGTCTTCTGCGGTCGAACGCTTGGGCGCGAGTCCCGCTGGTACGTCGACGCCGACAACCGCGGCGGCGCCCGGCTGGCCACAGAGCATCTGCTCAGTGCCGGCCGCCGGCGTATCGCCTCCATCGTCGGCCCCATGGACTCGGAAGCCTCCGTTGCCCGGTACAAGGGCTTCGCCGACGCGATGGCCGTGGTGGGTCTGCCTTCTGATTGGACGGAAGAGGCTGACTTCACGCCTGATGGTGGTGCCCGCGCCATGACCGCATTGCTGGAGAAGCACCCCGACCTCGACGGCGTATTCGTCGGTTCGGACAACATGGCCGCCGCCGCGATTCGAGTCTTGAAGGCACACGGACGCTCCGTGCCCGAGGACGTCGTGGTCGCGGGTTTCGACGACTTGGCCATAGCGCAGCAGACGGAGCCGACTCTCACCACGGTGAGCCAGCCGATCCGGGCCCTGGGTCAAGAGATGGCTCTGATGCTGATGCGCTTGATCGAAGGTGAGAATCCCAGCCCGATCATCCTGCCGACGCACTTGGTGGTGCGCGAATCCGCTCCGGCCGTCGAACCCGGTTCGTAACCGGATCGGGGGTGCTTGCGCCGTCGCCGTGACGGATCACTAAGCGACATCCACCCGCAGACCGCGTCAGTCGAATCGCAGGATCGCTGCAAGGCCACCTCAAGGCGACCGAAGCCGGCTTGCAAGAGCTGCGACATTGTGGGTTTGAGTCAGCGTTGCGCCCCCGTGCGGGTCAACGGGCGCGGCCGGTCCTGAGGTCTCGGAGAGTCCGGAGGCAAACGCAAAGGATGCCTCAGAATTTTCTTTAGATTTTCGCGTCACGAATCGCGTGTGCCCTGCTCTACAAGGGCATGAAGCAGAAGGAACCGAATCAGAGCGTCAGGACGACCCCCGCTCACGGGGTGCCGTCGCAGCGAGCGGCAGCTACCGTACTGGTTGCGTTGCCGGACAAGATTCTGCAGGAGGTATTCGAGAGCGTCGCCGGCGCCGAAGGGCTGCACGCGCTGGCCGCCGGTGCCGGTCGGCACGTCGTCGAGATCGCCTCGCGCGGCCGCCCGTCGATGATCATCATCGCCAATTCGTACCGGGATCTCTCCGGGTCCGAAGTGGTGCGGCGGCTGCGTGGACTGACCGGCGCCTACATCGTCGTCGTCGAACGCGGTGCCACCGAGGACCAGCGCATCGAACTGCTCGAAGCCGGGGCCGACCAGATCGTCGACGGCCGGTACAGCCCGCGCGAGCATCAGATGCGCCTTCGTGCACTTCTCCGACGCGTCCGCCCTGTTCGCGCCGGCGAGCAGAGCGGTGCGGCGAATGCCGCCGGCAGAGATGCTGCGCGGGGCACGGCGCCAGCGTCGCGGACGAGCGGCTGGCGGACCGCCGGGGTTTCTTCCTCCGTGACCACGCCCAGCGGGGCTTCTCGAGCAACGGCCACGGCCGCTCCCACCGAACTGCCGGCCCAACACGTGCTCGTGTCCGACGGCCTCGCCGTCGATACGACCCAGCACATCTGCTGGCTGAACGACGAAGAACTGAGCCTGACGCGCACCGAGTTTCGGATCCTCGTCGCGATGATGCGCGGACGACCCGACGGCAGCGGGCGCCTGCTGACCAAATCCGAGCTCGTCGGCGTCGTCGGAGGATCGGGCGCGGACCGGTCCGCGTTGCGTTCGCTCGAAGTCCATGTCGGGAACCTGCGCCGCAAGCTCGGCGAGGAGGTGCGCTCGCCGCGCTGGATCCGGACCGTGCGCAGCGTCGGCTACCACTGGCTGCAACCGGTCGAGGCGGTCACAGCGGCCGACATCGCCGAACGCGCTGCCCGGAAGGCGTCGGAAGACATGGCGCCGGTCGAGCAGCTGGGCCGGTCGCACCACCTGCGCATGGTGAACTAGCGATCAGGCAGTGCGGGACTCGGCGGGCAGAAAATGCATGCGTACGTTGTCATTCGCGTTAGAATGGAGCCATGCAGACACACCCCACTCCGCACGCCGTGAACCGCGTCGGCGCGGTAGTCCGGGCGGCCCGCAAGAGTAGGAAGCTCACGCAGGCCCAGCTCGCGAAGAGCGCCGGGGTCAGCCGCGTTTTCATCGGCGAAGTCGAAGCCGGGCACGAACGGGCCGAGCTCGGAAAAGTTCTCAGCGTACTTGATGTTCTGGGACTGAATCTGCTTGACACCACGGAAGCTCTCGCCTTGATCGAGAAGGGCCAGCAACTGGCCGGTCACTTTCCCTCCCTTGAGGCGCTCGACCGCTCGAAACGCGTCTTGGATGGGGAAAGCAGCATGGACGACGCGAGAGATGAGCTCGCCGCCAAGTGGGGCTACGAGCGCACGACGTGACACCGGGCGTCCACGATCGCTACACGCTCCCTGGCAGCCGGGGCGTTCTACGCAATCAACTCGGCCTGCGAAGTGCTGTTGAGTTGGACGAGGCCCTCAACGATCACGCCACGCTGGAATGGGCCGGATTGCTACAGGAGCCGACTCCGGCACGCCTCGACTTCGCCTACCTTTCATACATTCATCGCCGATTGTTCGGACGCGTCCTCGGCGACGAAACCGTCGGATACTGGGCGGGCGAAGTCCGCAGCAATGCTGCCCCCCATGGGCGCCGGGGGCACCGGCATCGTATATGCGGACGAAGCGTTTATTCGGCAAGGTTTAGACGAGGTTTTCGGCGGTCTTGACCAGAAGAATTATCTGGTCGGTCTGGATGCAGCGGACTTCTTCGGCGAACTCGCGGACATGTGGGGATACTTGACGCAGATTCATCCCTTCCGCGACGGGAACACGCGGTCGCAGACCGCATTCATCGATCGACTCTCCGCCAATGCTGGGCACCCCATCAAGTGGAGTGGTATCGAGGTCGACCGTCTGCGAGAGCATCGCCTGGCAGCCATCAACCGGCCTCGGGGACTTGCGGCGTACCTCGAACAACACGCCCTCCCTTCAACTGACGCATCCTAGAATAGAGACCATGCTGCTGCTCGCGATCGACACTTCCGCCCGCGCCACCGCCGCCCTCGTGCGCACGCGCGAGGACCGCACCGAGGTCCTCGAGACCTTCTCCACCGACCAGGTGAACGCGCACGCCGAGGTGCTGGCCCCGGCCATCGCCGGCATGCTCGAGCAGGCCGGCGTGAGTGGGGGAGAAATCGACCGGATCGTCGTCGGCGTCGGCCCCGGCCCGTTCACCGGGCTGCGCGTGGGCATCGCCACCGCGCAGGCGCTCGGTTTCGCGTGGGGCGTTCCCGTCGGCGGGGCGTGCAGCCTCGACGCGATCGCCTGGGAAGTGGCCGCCGGCGGAGCCGCGACCAGTCGATTCGTCACCGCGATCGACGCGCGTCGACGCGAGCTCTACTGGGCCGTGTACGACGACGCCGCGCGCCTGATCGACGGCCCGCACGTGACCGCTGCGGCCGAGGTCGCCGCGCACCCGGTCTTCGGTGCCGGCGCCGGGCTCTACCCGGAACAACTGGGGGCCGTCGGCGCGGAAGCGATGCTCGGCTGGGACGACCGCCGCCCGGACGCTTCAGCCCTCGCCGCCTCTGCCGCCCGCACCTTGAACGAGGGTGGGGAACTGCTCGCGACCACCCCGCTCTACCTGCGCGAGTCCGACGCGAAGGTGCCCGCGGCGATGCTCGCACCCAAGGGCGGCGCCCGGTGAGCGGCTTCGTGCTGCGGGACATGACGGCTGCAGATCTCGCGGTGGTGTACCCGCTCGAGACGCGTCTCTTCCCGGCGGACGCGTGGCCGCGCGACATGTTCGAGGCGGAGATCGCCCAGACCGACACCCGCCGCTACTGGGTCGCCGAGGCCGACGGGGGCGTCGTCGGCTATGCCGGCATGATGTGCGTGTTGCCGATCGCGGACGTGCAGACCATCGCCGTCGTCCCGGAGTACGAGGGTCGCGGCATCGGAACGGCCCTGCTCGAGGCCATGATCGGCGAAGCCCGCACGTGCGGGGCCGAGAACGTGATGCTCGAGGTCCGCGAGGACAAACCGCGCGCCCAGCAGCTCTACGCGCGCCACGGTTTCGAGCAGATCCACGTGCGGCGGAACTACTATCCCGGCGGCGTTTCGGCCGTCATCATGCAGCTGCGCCTGAAATAGTCGCGCGAACTCTGGCGCATCGCCGCCGGGCGAGGACAGGATAGGGCCATGAGTGAATCGCGAATCCTGACCCGCGTGGCGCAATCCTTGGCGGTCGCCTGCATCGTCGCCGTCTCGGCGATCGGGCTCGACGCCGGCCCCGCCGACGCGGCCGGGGCGGCCGCCCGCGCGCCGGCCGCGGCGTCTTCGTCATCGATCCCCGCCGAGGAGGACGTGCCCGAAGGGGCCGAGACGCCGTACCTTGTCGAGGATCCCGCGATCGCGGAGCAGTACGCGGTGAGCAGCGCGACGATCAACCGCGATCCGACGAGCCCGCTGGTGCTGGCCTCGCGGAAGTACCCGATCCAGCCGGCGCGTTACGTGCCGCGACTGAGCTACATCCACAACACCAGCTACCGGGCGACGCCCGAGGCGGCCGCCGCCTACCGCAAGATGACGTGGTGGGCCAAGCAGGACGGGGTGGGGATGCGAGTCACGAGCGCCTACCGCTCCTACGACACGCAGAAGGCGCTCTACGACCGATACGTGCGGCTCTACGGCGAGGCCTACGCGAAGCGGATCTCGGCGCTGCCGGGTACGAGCGAGCACCAGCTGGGGCTCGCGATCGACGTCGGCGACTCCAGCGGCCGCTGCGGCCTGCAGGACTGCTTCGAGAACACCGCCACGGGCACATGGGTCAAGAAGAACGCGCACAAGTACGGATTCATCGTCCGCTACCCGAAGGCCTGGGAGTCGGTGACCGGGTATAAGTACGAGCCGTGGCACCTGCGCTACGTCGGTACGACCGCCGCCGCTCGGATCTACAAGAACCAGATCCCGACGCTCGAGCACTACTCCGGCGCGCTCGGCCCGTGGGTCACGCAGCCGACGCACCGGACGGTGCACAAGGTCTGGATCCGTAAGTCGGGCTCCATCGACGCTCCGCGCGTGCGGCTGCTGCAACAGGGGGCGAAGATCTCCGTGACCGGCGCGCCAAAGAACGGCTGGTACCCGGTGCTGTACACCTCACCCAAGTACGGACGCGCCCACGGCTGGCTCAAGGCGCGCACCATCTGGAGCTACAAGACGGGACAGCCCGAGGGATAGAGGGGGCGCGTATCGTTCCTCTTTGTGGCGCGAATCACGCCCCCATGTGACGCGGAGGCGTCACCGGCCCGGCAACTGCTGATTCCTACCCTGCGCGTCAATACACTCCTGAGTAGGGCCGTTTCACGAGGCGTTCGCAGCACCATCGGGGCGGAGCCGGCGGCACCGGCACGATCAACGCAGGGGGTACAACATGACAGAGCAGATGAAAGCCAAAAAGCGGGCGGTACTGGCCGGGGGACTGGTCCTCGGCATCGGTGCGGCAGTCACGCTCGCGGCGTGGACCGACTCCGAATTCGGCGAAGGCCTGTTCACCGCGGGATCCTTCAATCTGGAGGGCAGCGACGACGGCGTCGCCTACGCCGAGCACGAGACCGCGGACGGGGCGCTGCAGCTGACGTTCTCCGACCTCTTCGACAACTTGACCCCCAGCGACACGACCTACGCCGCGTACTGGCTCCGGCTGGACAGCGCCACCACGACGGACGGAACGCTGACGCCGGCCGGCGCGGTCGCCACCGATGTGGCGGGAGCGAATGCCGCCGCCACGAGCTACACCATCACCGAGGTCGAGAGTGGCGACTGCGAGGCGGGCACCGCCACCGGCCCCGTGATCGCCAGCGGCGCGACCCTGAACGACCAGTCCGGCGCGACGAGCTTGGACCTCGTCTCCAACGGCGGCGGCACCGACGGCACGGCCATCCCGCTCTGCTTCGCCGTCACCGCCGGTGACGAAGGCGAGTTCGAGCAGGGCGGGCAGACGTCCGTCATCTGGCAGTTCGACGCCGAGAGCGAGTAGGCGCGTGGGGCGCCACACGTCCCTGAACCGGCCGGCGCTGCTCCGGATCCGCGCGGTGCTCGCCGGCGCGCTGGTCCTGGGCGTCGGGACGACGCTGACGCTCGCCGCGTGGACCGATTCCGAGCACGCGCAGTCCGACTTCACGGCGAGCGTCTTCGGCATCCAGGGCGATCCCGGCACGGGCTACGCTGAGCACTCGACGTCGGGCACGGCCGCCCAGCTGACGTTCGGCACGGCGGCGAGCGCGATGTCTCCGGGGTCCGTCGTGCACGGGCGGTTGGACGTGCGCACGACGGCGGCCAGTACCGTCGGCGGGACCGTCGCCCTGAGCGCGTCGACGCCGAGCGGGGCGACAGCCATCACCAACAACCTCACCTACCGCGTCGCCGTCGTGGACACGGCGACGAGCTGCGCGGCGGCCACCTACAGCGGAACCGCCGTGCCGGCGTCGTCCGTCTTCTCCCCGGCGCAGGCCACCGTCGCAGCGGCCGCCGGCAACGCCCGCCGGTTCTGCTTCGAGGTGCGGTTGGCCACCGGCACGCCGAACAACGCCCAGGGTCAGAGCGGGAACATCACGTGGCAGGTCACCGGCACTTCCGACTGATCCGCAATCGAGACGACCGAACGTGAAGGGAGGGGAGATGGTGCGACGCGCAGCCGCGCGCCCGCGGGCCTCGCGCGCCGCGCGCTTCCTCGGCGGCGCCCTGCTGAACGTCGCCGCGGCGGGCGGTGCGGTGTGCATCGTGCTGGCCGTCTGCGCGTTCGTCTTCGACGTCTCCCTCCTGATGTTCAAGACCGGATCGATGGAGCCGACTATTCCCACCGGATCCGTGGCCGTGGCGCGGGCCGTGCCGGCAGCCGACGTGCAGGTCGGACAGATCGTCACCGTGGACAGGCCGGGCCAGTTGCCCGTGACTCACCGGATCACCTCGATCGAGACGGCGGACGCCGGCTCCGCGACGCGCACCTTCACGATGCGCGGCGACGCGAACCGGGACGACGACCCTTACCCGTACACGGTGGAGGAGGTCCGGCGCGTGTTCTTCCACGTGCCGCACGCGGCCAACGTCGTCGTTTGGTTCGGCAACCCCTACGTGCTCGGCGGCCTCACACTGGGCGCGTCGGCGCTCGTCACGTGGGCCTTCTGGCCGCGCGGACACCGCCGTGACGAGCCGGCCGATGCCCGCCGCGGCGGCCGTCACCGGGGAGCCGCCGTCCTGGCGCTCATCGTCGCCGCAGCCGGCGCCCAGGCCGCGTTCCCGGCACCGGCCGCGGCCGCGCCCGAGGAATCGACGGCCAGCGGCGACGTGCTGCGTGTGAGCACGCGCGGCGACGCGGCCGCCATGGGGGACCTGCGCCCCGGAGCGTCCGTCCCGTGGCAGGTCGGCGTCTGGGCCGACGCGGAGGAGTCCGGCAACGTCTCCGCGCGCCTGTCGGTCCGGGGCGACCCGCGCCTCGCGCTCGATGTCGCGGTCCGCTTCTGCACCGGACGGTGGACCGGGTACGACGACGCCGGCCGATCGATGGACGAGGCCACGTGCACGGGCCGGGACCTGGGCGCCGTCGACCTGGGGACGGTGGCGGTCGGCGATTCGGCGGAGCTGTTCACCCGGGTCCCGGCTGACGAGGCGCGCTGGATGCTCTTCGACGTGCGGATCGCCGGCGGTACCGGGCCGCAGGCGCAGCGCGCCCAGGGCGCCAGCACCGCGCTGCGGGTCACCGCCTCGGGCTTCGGCGAAGACGTCGGCGTGGAACCGCCTCCGGGCCCCTCACCGACGCCGTCCGCTGACCCGACATCGCCCGCGGACCCGCCCGCCTCGCCAACGGCCGCGCCCACGCCGCGACCGACGTCAACGCCCTCACCGGGGCCGGGAGACCTTCCGGACACCGGCGCGCGAATCGGCATCGCGTGGCTCGGCGGCGCCGCCCTCGTGCTGGGATCCGTCCTGCTCGAGGCGCGCCGCCGAGCGCGCCGGAATCGGGGTGAGAGCGATGCCGGGTAGCTCCTTCAAGACACGAGCGCTGGCGCTGCTCGCCGGCCTGGGCCTGGTGGCCGGGGCGCTCGCCGTGTCCGCGCCGGCCCAACCCACGTTGGCGTCCTGGGCCGACGCCGAGTTCGGCCGCGCCGGCCTGACGGCCGGTGAGGTCGCCCCGGCGCAGAACCTGAGCTGCAACAAGCCGCTGCTGGTGTCGCGCCTCGATTTCAGCTGGTCCAATCCGAGCGGCGGCCTGACGCGCCAGCAGTACCGCTGGGAGTTCTACAACCCCGGCCTGCTCGGCATCGGGCCGCCCACGCGCACGGGCACGCTGGCCGCGTCAGCCACGAGCGTGCAGGTGCCCGTGAGCCTGCTGTCCGCGGGGACCGGGCATTTCCGCCTCTTCGCCGTCGGGCCCGGGGGCTGGGAGACCGGCGTGCAGCACACGTACACCGTGGCCACTGGCCTGCTGATCTCGTGCGGCTCGGCCTCGGCCATCCCGCGATGAGGCATGCTCACGTCGCGCCCCGCGCGCGGCGACTAGAATGAAACGCATGTCTGCTGCGCCCCTGATCCTCGGCATCGAGTCCTCCTGCGACGAGACCGGTGTCGGCATCGTCCGCGGGACCGAGTTGCTCGCCAACACCGTGAGCACCTCGATGGAACAGCACGTGCGGTTCGGCGGAGTGATCCCTGAGATCGCCGCCCGCGCGCACCTGGAGACCATGATCCCCACGCTGCAGCAGGCGCTTGACACCGCCGGCGTCACCCTCGACGACGTCGACGCGCTCGCCGTGACGAGCGGCCCCGGGCTGTCCGGGGCCCTCATGGTCGGCGTCGCCGCCGCAAAGGCGCTGGCCGTCGCGACCGGCAAGCCATTGTACGCAATCAACCACCTCGTCGCCCACGTGGGCGTGGGCGTGCTCGACGGCGGCGAACTGCCCGAGAACCTGGGCGCGCTGCTCGTCTCCGGCGGTCACACGGAGATCCTCAAGGTCAACGACCTGACAAGCGACGTCGAGCTGCTCGGCCAGACGATCGATGACGCGGCGGGGGAGGCCTACGATAAGGTCGCCCGCCTGCTCGGGCTCGGCTACCCGGGCGGACCGGCAGTCGACCGCATCGCGAGCGAGGGCAACCCGAAGGCGATCCGTTTCCCGCGCGGGCTCACGATGCCGAAGTTCGTCGGCACCGCCGACGCCCCGGGTAAGCACCGGTACGACTTTTCCTTCTCCGGGCTGAAGACGGCCGTGGCCCGCAGCGTGGAGCAGTACCAGGCGAAGGGGATCGAGGTGCCGGTGGCCGACATTGCGGCGTCGTTCCAGGAGGCCGTGGTCGACGTCGTGACGAAGAAGGCGGTCATGGCGTGCACCGAGCACGGCCTGACGAACCTGCTGCTCGGCGGCGGCGTGGCGGCCAACTCGCGGCTGCGCGAACTCCTGGCGGCGCGCTGTGCGTCGGCCGGGATCACGCTGCGCGTGCCGAAGCCGAGCCTCTGCACGGACAACGGCGCCATGATCGCGGCGCTGGCCTCGCAGCTGGTCTCGGCGGGCATCGCCCCGACCGGGCTGGGGTTCGCGACGGATCCGGGGCAGCCGATCACGCAGATCTCGCTGCCGGCTGCCTAGCCGAGCCCAGCGTGGCGGTGTGCTGCGCACCGCCCTGTTGCGGCGGCGTCGTACCCGCCCTAGGCGACGCGCATGCGCTCCACGTTGTCGCGGACGACGGCGCGCAGGTCGCCGTCGTGCGCTGCGGCGATCTTGCGCTGCCACTGGTAGCCGGCGCCGCCGCGCATGATGCGCTCGATGTCGGCCAGCTCGTCCGAGCAGCCGAGTTCGCGCGCGAACGGCTCCAGCCGGTTCAGGACCTTGTACATCTCATCCGTGACGAGGGCTTCGTTGCCCTCCTTGTCGAGGATGATGATCGAGTCCAAGCCGTAGCGGGCGGCGCGCCACTTGTTCTCCACTCGGTGCCACGGCGGCATGACCGGGATCGCCCAGCCGTTGTCCAGACCCGTCGACATCTCATGCACCAGGCACTGCGTCAGCGCGGCGATCGCGGAGATGTCCTGCAGCGAGCTCATGCCGTCGCAGATGCGCATCTCCACCGTGCCGAACTTCGGCACCGGCCGCACGTCCCAGCGGATCTCGGAGATGTCGTCGATGACGCCCGTGTGCAGCATGTCGCCGACGTAGTGCTCGAACGACTCCCACGCCCCGAAGTGGTACGGCAGCCCGGCGGTCGGCAGCTGCTGGAACATCAGCGCGCGCTGCGAGGCGTACCCGGTGTCTTCGCCGCCCCAGAACGGGCTCGACGCTGAGAGCGCCTGGAAGTGCGGCTGGTAGTTCACGAGCCCGTCCACGATCGGCAGTGCCTTCTCGCGCCGGTCCAGCCCGACGTGCACGTGCACCCCGTAGATCGCCATCTGCTGACCCCACCACTGGGTGCGGTCGATCATCTTGGCGTAGCGCTCCTTGTCCGTGACCGCCTGCAGCTTCGGCGGCGAGAACGGGTGGCTGCCCGCCGAGTACAGGTCGACTCCCATCGGGTCGGTGACCCGCCGGATCTCATTCAAGTTGTGGGCCAGCTCGGCCTCGGCCTCCGCCACCGTGTCGCACACGCCCGTGACGAGCTCCACAGTGTTCAGCAGCAGTTCCTGCTTCACGTGCGGGTGTTCCTCGTCCTCGGTCAGGTTGCCGTGCAGGGCGTGGACCCCGGCGAGAACCTCGTTGGCCACGGAACGCATATCCCCGGTTTCGCGGTCGACGAGCGCCACTTCCCATTCGACGCCGAGCGTCGACTGTTTGGACGCGGCGAACTCGATCTCCATGCGGGGTGCTCCTTCGTAGCTGACGAGCCGAGCCTTCATTGTATGGGCGCGGTACCCTTTCAGCGTGAAAACCGTCCGTACCGCTACGCGTCCGTCCCCGTTGTCGACCTCCCGGGCGGTCGCCGTCGCCCTGGCCTGCGGCGTTGTCCTCGCCGGCTGTGGCCCGGCCGCGCCGTCCTCGCCCGGGCCCACGGGCAGCACGACGGCGCCGGCACCCGAATCCACGACGCCACCGCCGCCGCCCGTGACCAGCTGGGGCCCGCTCGAGTCCGAGGTCGACGACGCCGCGGCCGCCGTGGAGCAGATGAGCCTGGGCGCGAAAGCCGGGCAGGTGCTGATCCAGTACTACTCGGGGGCGGATGCGTCAGCGGCGCGCGCGACGGCCGAGGAGCTCGAACTCGGCGGCGTGATCATCATGGGCGACAACGTCCCGCAGGCCGCCGACGGCACGGCAGACACTGAGGCCCTGGGCGGGATCGTCGACGGTTTCCGGGAGACGATGGAGGCCGGACGTGACTGGCCCGCGATCGTCGGGATCGACCAAGAGGGCGGGCGCGTGGCCCGGCTGAATGCCCCGCTGACCGAGTGGTCCACCCCGATGGCGTTCGGCGCCGCCGGAGAACCGGAATTGACCGGGCGGGCCCAGCAGGCGCTGGCCGGCGACCTGGCCGAGATCGGCTTCACGATGAACTTCTCACCCGACGCGGACGTGACCGTCGGGCCGCAGGACCCCGTGATCGGGGCCCGTTCCTACAGCTCCGACCCCGACGTCGTGGGCGAGCACGCGCTGGCCGCCGTCGACGGCTCGCTCGCGGCCGGGATCCTGCCCTCGCTCAAGCACTTCCCGGGCCACGGGTCCGTGACCACCGACTCGCACGTCGGGCTGCCCGTGCAGGAGAAGACGCGCGAGCAGCTGGCCGAGCACGACTGGGTCCCGTTCGCCGCTGGTGCCGGCACCGCCGAGGACCCGGGTGTGCCCATGGTCATGGTGGGGCACATCGCGGTGACGGACCTGGAGGCGGGGGTGCCGTCGTCATTGTCGGCGGCGACCTATCAGGCGCTGCGCGACGACATCGGTTTCGAGGGTGTCGCCGTGACCGACGCGCTGAACATGGGCGCGCTCAACCAGACAGCGGGCAACCCGGCGGTGAACGCGCTGGCCGCCGGAGCCGACCTGCTGCTCATGCCCGCCGACGTGCGGCCCGCGCACGCCGCGATTGTCGCCGCCGTGGAGGACGGGACGATCGAGCCGGAGCGGCTCGACGACGCCGCGACGCGGGTCGTGGCGATGATGATGTGGCAGCAGCGCCTGAGCGAGGACGCCGAGGCGGCAAGCGAAACGCGCGAGCCGAGCTCCGACGTCGCACTCGAGGCGGCCCGCGCCGCAATCACCCAGGTGAGCGGGACGTGCGGGGCGGACCTGGTCGGCGACTCGATCCAGATCGTCGGCGGCAATCCGGCCGACCGGGCGCGCCTGACCGCCGCCGCGCAGGAGGCCGGGCTCGCCGTCGGATCGGGGCCGGTCGTGACGCTGCTCGGGACGGACGTGCCGCCGGCGAGCGGCGACGTCGTCGTGACCCTCGACGCGCCGTGGCCGCTGGCCGGATCGACCGGGAACGCGGCGCTCATTGCGCTCTACGGGCGCAACGAGGAGTCCTTCACCGCGCTCGTGGAGGTCCTGACCGGGGATCGCGAGGCGCCGGGTGCGCTGCCTGTTGACGTGGGCGGGTACGCCGCCGGCGCCGGTTGCTAGGGTTGGCGGCATGCCCATTCTGAACAAGGACATGACCCTGTGCATCTCGCTGTCGGAGCGGCCCAGCAACAACGGGACGCGCTTCCACAACCACCTGTACGAGCAGCTGGGCCTGAACTGGATCTACAAGGCGTTCCGCCCCACCGACATCGCCGACGCGATCGCCGGGGTGCGCGGGCTCGGGATCCGCGGGTGCGCTGTCTCGATGCCGCACAAGGAGGCGGTGATCGAGCTCGTGGACCACATGACGGAGTCGGCTGCGGCGATCGCGTCGGTCAACACCATCGTGAACGACGACGGTGTGCTGACGGCCTACAACACCGATTTCCTCGCCGTGGCGCAGCTCGTCGAGGATCTGGACAAGGACCTGTCCGTGGCGGTGCGCGGCTCCGGCGGCATGGCCAAGGCGACCGTCGCGGCGCTGAAGAGCGCAGGGTTCGGCGACGTCACCGTCGTCGCACGGAATGAGACGCGGGGGACCGCGCTCGCCGAGCAGTACGGGTTCGCGTACTCGGCTGAGGTGCCGGCGGGGGCCACGATGCTCGTGAACGTCACGCCGATCGGCATGGACGGAGGCGACGGGGCGGGGCAGCTGTCCTTCACCGAAGAGGAGATTGCCCGGGCCGAAGTGGTCTTCGACGTCATCGCCGTGCCGGCCGAGACGCCGCTCATCGCCGCCGGGCGCGCGGCCGGCAAGCGCGACATCACGGGCGCGGAGGTCATGACGCTGCAGGCGCTCGAGCAGTTCGTGCTCTACACGGGCATCACGCCGACGGCGGAGCAGGTCGCTGCGGCCGAGGAGTTCATGCGCTCGCAGGCGTAGCAGCTGTGCGTTGACGTGGTTCGCCGGGCGGGGCGGGTACCGTCCCTTCGGCGACGCGGCGTGTCGGCACGTCTGATACATCCCGCAGCCGCTTGGTTGCGGCACGAAGAATAGTGGCCCACGGCCGCTTCATCGCCCCGGTCGGACGCCACTGGCTTGTCCTGCTGGTTGCCGGAGCCGTCGAAAGAGGCGGGCGAGGGTACTCTCGCGTGCCAAGCGCGCGACCCGTTTGGCGGGCACGGCAGCGAGATTCCTGATGTGCCTGCGTCCACCGGGGCAGCATCCGACTCTTTCTCGCCCCAGTGCCCTAGTGCCCGAGTGCCTGGCTGCCGGCGGCACCAGTTGACGAATAGTCCGTTGTCGGCCCCACTGCGGCCCTTGCTATCCCGAGAGGCGTCCAGGGCAGGGCCTGGAAGCGGGTGTCGCTGATGCGCCCTGAGACGTTGCACTGTCAACATTGTTGGCTGCTTCGAGGGACCCGATTCGAGTGGCAGTCGCCGTCAGCGGGTGCTTCGGACGCGTCCACCGCGTTGTGTGCGGCCTCCGTGCCTCCCTTGTTCCGCCGATAGCAGTCAGCCCGGTGTCGAAGTCTCGGGATGGCACGGCACCTTCGTTCGCCAAAGGCTTCCGACTGGCGACGAAGCGGCATTTTGCATGAAACGAAACGTTCCGTATTATATCGCCTATGACGTATGCCACACATGAACCGTCCGACCCAGGCAATGCCGGGCGGCCGACGGATCAAGACCTGACGCAGCGCATTCTGCTGGCGGCAGCAACGCTCGTGATCGAGGAGGGCTACAGCGCTCTGAAAATCGAGCACGTCGCCAAGAGGGCGGGATGCGGCAAAGCGGCTGTATATCGTCGCTTCACGGACAAGGGGGCGCTGGTTGCCGCGGCGATCAAGACACATGTCAGTCTGGGCGACATTCCGGATCGCGGGAATCTCATTGACGATCTCCTGGATCACGCCCTCCAGAATCAGTCCAACCAGCGCCTTGTCGATGGAAAACGCGCCAGCGGTCAAGGCTTCACGGCCATGTTCGAGCCCGACGTCTACGTTCACCTTTGGGAGGACTTCTTTCGACTGCGGCGTGATCGCGGTGTAGAGATCATTGATCGCGCTGTTGCGCGAGGTGAGGTCCCGGCGGACATCGACAGGGACCTGGTGCTCGATACTATTGCCGGGCTCACGATTTACCGGCAATCAATCAAACAGATTCACATCACTGGCGATCAATTTCGTGCAGTTATTTCGGCTCTTGTCGAGAACCCGCCGCGCTATCTTCAGTAGTTCTCCCTATTCCATCACGGCAATCGGACCGCACCTCATGACGGAGAATCATGTTAGAAAACACTCATCTTGGTCGAATTCAACCGCAGAAGAATCCGCGCGCCGTCGTCGGCTTTCTTATTTTCTGCGAGCTAGCCAGTGGATTCGTGCAGGGATACTATCCACCGCTCCTGGCCAAGATTGCTGATCACCTCGGTACCACCGATGCGGACATTACCTGGTTCCTCACGGTGCAGACCCTCGCTGCGGCTGTCTTTGTTCCTTTGATGTCGAGGCTGGGGGACCTTTTCGGTCATCGACGCGTATTGCGAATCGCCATTATCTCCGTGCTGATCGGAACGATCGTGACGGCGCTCTTGCCCAGCTACCCTTTGGTGCTGGTTGCCCGAGTTCTCGTGGGCCCGCTTGCCGTGTGGCTGCCGCTTGAGATTGCGCTAGTGCACGGCCGAATTTCAGGCGAGTCGGCACGGAAGGCCATCGGACTCCTCGTTTCATTCCTCACCGGTGGGCCATCCTCGGCACGGTTTCCGCCGGCATCGTCGATTCGGTCTCACCGTCACTGTCGGCGACACTGGCTTTGCCCGTCGTGCTTGTCGCCATCAGCGCGTACGCGGTGTTCTTCAAAGTTCCGGAATCGAACTCCCGGAGCAGAGGGAGGATCGATGCGATTGGTTTCATCGGTCTGGCGGTCGCGATGGTACTTCTCCTGAGCGGGCTCCGGCTCGCGTCAAGTGAGGGCTTTGGATCGTTGTCGACGATTGCATCGCTGGCCGCAGCTTTGCTCGTCTTTACCACCTGGGTGCTCTGGGAGTTGCGTGTGAGCTCTCCTGCGGTCGACGTACGGCTTATCGTTTCGCGTCGACTCGGACCGATATATCTGACAGGATTCTTGTTTGGGATGGTGGTTTTTGGTGGACAGGCGCCGCTTTCCACGTTCTTGGCGGCCGATCCGGCGGCGACAGGGTACGGTTTCGAAGCCACTCCGAGCACGGTCTCAGGTGTGTTGGCCCTGATCACGCTGCTAGCCACCGTGGGTGGCGCATCTTTTGCCTATCTCGCCAAATTGATTGGCATCCGCACAGTCTTGATTCTCGGGGCAGTCCTCGCAGCTGCAGCCAATCTTGCGCAAACCGTCTTTCATGCCGAACTTTGGCACCTTTGGCTGACCTCTGGGGTTTCTGGTATCGGAATGGGACTTCTCCTCGGAGCGCTCCCGGCCCTCCTCGCAGAACGAGCCCCCCAGGACCAAACGGGTATTGCCACGGGTGTCTACAACTCGCTCCGAACGCTCGGAGGAGCTGCTGCTGGGGCCATCTTCGGTCTGATCCTGTCAGTGTTTGCAGCAGCCGACGGCAGGTTCGCGGCGATCGAGGGATACATCACTATCTGGACCATCAGCGGACTTGCCTTCATCGGTGCGGTGGTGTGCTTGCTCATGCTCGAATCTGATCGACCGTCGAACGAACCAAGCCCTCCTGAATTTCACCCTGAAAAGGCTGGCTCCAGCGGGTTCAACAATGACAAGGATGCGTTATGACTACTAACAGACTCAATGAAATACGGCCTGGAACCACGGAACCCGGTTCGGCAATTCCGGACTTCGCAGCGGAGGCCAACCACCTGCTTCCCGAGCTTGTCGCGCTCCGCAGAGCGATCCACGCTGACCCTGAACTCGGGCTCGATCTACCGCGCACGCAGAGAAGGGTGCTCGACACGATTTCTGACCTGGGGCTCGAGCTCACTCTCGGTCAACGAACAACATCGATCGTCGCACTTCTGCGTGGTGCCCTACCGGGGCCGACCATCGTACTTCGCGGTGACATGGACGCGCTTCCGATCCGCGAGGCTACGAACCTCGACTTCTCCTCGACCAACGGCAACATGCACGCGTGTGGTCATGACCTCCATACGGCCGGTCTAGTGGGCGCGGCTCGGCTGCTTTCAGCCCACCGTGACGTCCTTCCTGGAAACGTCATTTTCATGTTTCAACCGGGCGAAGAGGGCCATGGGGGAGCGAAGGTCATGCTCGAGGAAGGGCTCCTGGACGTCGCGGGCGAAAGACCTGTTGCGGCCTACGCCATTCACGTCGCCCCCGGGCCAAAGGGGGTCTTCGCCACGCGCTCGGGGGCAATTTGCGCCGGATCCAATGAATTGGAAGTTGTGATTACCGGTCGTGGCGGACACGGCTCCCAACCTCATCAGACGATAGACCCGGTCCCTGTGGCGGCTGAACTTGTCATGGCTCTGCAGACGTTCGTTACACGCAGATTCGACGCTTTCGATCCGGTTATTCTGTCCGTGACCCGGCTTGATACGGGGGCGGGCGCGCTCAACGTTATTCCGGAACAGGCACGGATCGCGGCAACCGTTCGTTCGTTGTCGGCTACTTCGCTGGAACGCCTGAAGATCGAGCTGCCCCGCCTCGTTGACGGCATCGCGCAAGCCCACGGATGCAGTGCCACCATGGACTTCACTGTGCTCTATCCCGTCACAACGAATGATCCATCGACAACGCAGTCGACCATGGACGACTTGCGGGTCGCTTTCGGTAATGGCCGTGTCATGGAGATGGAAACACCAATGATGGGATCCGAGGACTTTTCCTTTGTTCTCGACGAGGTGCCGGGGACTTTCATCGCGATGCTGACTTCGCCGGACGGAACGGATCCGTCGACGGTCGAGTTCAATCATTCGCCACGCGTTATCTTTGATGACAGTGTTCTCGGAGATCAAGCGGCGGCGCTCGCGACGGTTGCCTATCAACGGCTCGTGCGGCAGTGATGCTCTGATGGGGCACAGCCTAGAAATGAAGGGCCTTGTCGACTGATATAGCGCGTTGGGATGTCTTCCCGACTGTGGCTGTGAAACGGGTGTCGCGACGGTGCAAGACGAGGACCTCCGGTCTCGAGGCGTTCTCCACGCCCACGATCATCCGGAGGTCCTCGTGTCGAAGGAAGGCCTCAGATCGTCCGCGAGACGAGCTCGAAGTGCGTGCCCCGCGGCAGGACTAAATGTTCCTGAGTGCGGCAACCGAAGACTATCTACACCTGGTCAACTACGAGGTCCACGCGGGCGATAAGCAAGGAGGCCCCGACGGGATTCTGGGCTCACGTGGATTGGCCCGACGTCTCGCACGCGTGCACGGTGTCACTGGTCATGACCCACCACGACACGGCCCGGGGGTTTGGCATAGAACGAACGAGAATCTTCATCTATCCCGGGTCCGCGTTCAAGAGGGCTCTCCCGATCGACCGCATCTGCAACATCCAAGCGAAGAACAACGAGATTGCTCGTTGAATGGAGACTCGGCGGCTCTAAGTGCGGGCAGCCGAGCCGCCGAGTCCCTGTGAAACTAGGCCGTTGCCGAGCCGTAGTACATGTCCCCGGAGATTGTGCCTGCGGGTCCTGGGGTTGAAGTTGTTACAGGAGTTATGGTGAAAATCGGCTTTGGAGTGCCAAGCCCGGTGTCCACGGGACGCCGGGACGTGCCGAAGCTGTAAGCAATGGTCGGGCCGCCGCTTGCGATTGAGCTTCCCAGTTCGTAGATAGTGAGATCTCGGCTTGCAGTCAACTTTACTTCGTAGGTGAATCCGCCAGCGCCGTCGGGAACGATCGTCGTTTGAGCCGATGAAGCGACGGAGTCGTACGACGACCACGTACCAAACGTCGCACGGCAGTCACGCACGGTCCGCGAAAGGGGATCTGACGTGCGTGTTACGAAATAGTCGTAGTTGACCTCTTGCGCGGTAATGGCGGCAGCAGCCGCCAACTGGGCCTCTTCCTCAGTGGCGAACGGGCCGCCGCCAAGTGTCTGATCCCAAGTTTCAACATATACCCAAGGCAGGGTGTCCAGGATTGCGGGCGTCCGGTCGTAGATCGACCAGCGCCAACCGGGCACATTGGCCGGACTGAGACCAGCGCGATTGCCGATCATGCCTGCGGATAGTCCGGCCTGTTCGTCGATTCCGGTCGAAGCCGAGCTTGCCGGCGCTGCGACAGACAATGCGATCGCGGGTGCAGTCCAAGCGGCCACAGTTAGTGTTGATCGGCGAGACACTTTACTCATATTGTTATCCGTATTCTGTGAATGTTGTCATCTTGGACTGTTGATGCACTTTCCAATCACAGAGTAGCCTAACCGGTTCGGTCAAGGAAGTTCCTATTTGCGCACAATCAGGGAATTTCCGATGGAGCGGACTCTGGCACTTTGATGCCATCCGTGAGTGACAGACCTGATGCGGACTTCTAGACCTCCTGCGAAAGGGCACAACTGTGGTCGAAGTAACAGCATCACCATTCAGCATTTGCGCAAGATCACCGACGGCCTGGGGGCCACGTCGGGCCCGATGACCCGTTCGAAGAGTTTGAACGCGAGATCCGGCGCACCGGTCTTGCCGTGATTCTCCCAATCCGCCTGGCCGCCGCCCATCCAGCTCAATCGGCCCCGGGTTCTCTCCCGACGATCGCTCCCAGAACAGCAGCCCGCGTGAACTAGGGGCCGGCGCCTGCCTACTAGACCGGCTCGACGTTGATGGCCACGCGCCAATCGCCGATGCGCGTGAGGATCAGCGTCGCCTTGCCCTTGGCCTTCCGGCCCGAGCCGGCCAGCAGGATCTTGCGCAACTCCTCCGGGGTGACGTCGACGCCGCGCTTCTTGATGTCGAGGACGCCGATCCCGTTGTCCTTCACCCACCGCTTGAGCGATTTGATGTTGTACGGCATCACGTCGAGCACCTTGTAAGCGCGCGCGAACGGGGTCTGCTCGGCCGTCTCCGCGGTGAAGTACGCGATGTGCGGGTCCAGCAGGTGGCCGCCGACGAGGAACATCGCCTCGCGCACGAGTCCCGCGCGGATCACGGCGCCGTCCGGCTCGTACAGGTAGTCGCGGATTTCGGAGATCTCCGGCTCGGCGGGAACGTCGTCGTGCTTCTCGCTCGTGAGCTCGGCGGCACCGTCAGCCGACAGCACAAGTGCCGCGCGCTTGACTCCGGGGCGCGCCAGCGGCCCGAACCACAGGGCGACCTCGGTGACGGAACCCTCGACGGAGACCCACTGGGCCTCGCAATCCTCGGGGATCGACTCGTGCGGGATGCCGGGGCCGAGCTTCACACCGACGGGCAGGCCGGCGTTCGAGAGGCTCTCTACATAAGACAGGGGCGGGCTGAACGCCTCCGGGTCGAAAACGCGCGACGTGCCCGAGGTGCTGGTCGTGCGGCGGGCCGGGTCGAGCCACACCGCGTCGAAGCCCTCGAGATCGAATTCGGTGGCGTCGCCCTGCACCACGCGGGCGTTCGGCCACGGCATGAGGTTGACGGTCGCGGCGGCCGCGGTGGTCTCATCCAGTTCGACGGCGGTGACGTCCAGTTCCAGCGTCGCCATCGCCATCGCGTCCGCGCCCAGGCCGCAGCCGAGGTCCGCGACGCGTTTAAAGCCTGCCTTCACGAACCGCTGCGCGTGCAGCGCGGCGACGCTCATGCGTGTCGCCTGTTCCAGGCCCGCGCGGGTGAGCATCATGTGCTCGGCGAACGGCCCGAACTTCATACCCGCCAAGGCGCGCAGTCGCGCCTGATGCACGACGGCGGTCACGACCTCGGGATCGTGCCCCGCCTTGCGCAGGGCGAGGTTGGTGGCGAGGGCCGCGTCCTCGGTCATGGCCGCGTCGGCGGGCAGCGACTCGAGCAGGCCGAAGCCCTCCGACGTCAGGACGGGGGCGAGGTTCTCGACGGACTGATTCGCGTCGGCGCGCTGCGGGGTGGGGGCCATGTACACCAGCGTATCGGGTGGACTCAGCGAGAGGGGAGCCCGTGCTTCTCGTCGACGGGAGTATCCACTGGTCCGCCACGGCCTCGCGACCTGAGGGCTACTACTCCTCTTCCCAAGGCGGAGTTTTCAGGAACGGCGAATCGCAGGCCCAGCCCTCGGGGTGTTCGATGCAGTCGGCCGAGACGTTGCGGGTCTCGCGTTTCCAGATGCTGTTGATCTTCGGCTCGCTCGGTACCGAGGCCACACCGGAGATCGGGATCCAGCCGGAGTCGCCGTAGCGGAATTCGCCGGTGTAGACCGTGGTCAGGTTGACCTCGTAGTTGCCGGTCTCTTCGTAGATGTTGTCCGTGTAGGTCCGGTACTCGTACGGATCTGCGTCATCGGGCCTGGCGTCGCCGGCATGAGAGGTTGTGCGGTGGTTCCCGTCGCCGTAGTTCCACTGGTACTCGATCGGCGTGGCGCGGACCTCAACGACGGTGCCGAGCACAGTGGTATCGAGCATGTGCACCTGACTGTCGGCCCACTGGTTGACCCTCTGACGGATCAGCGCGATGCCGTACTCCTCGTGCCCCTCGACGGGTGACTCGAACACGATCTCCGACGACGGAATCGGCAACGACCGAAACTCGTTCGTCGTTACCGTGACGACCTCCTCAGGCGCGTCCGCATCAACGATGAGTGGCGAACTATCCGACAGACACGCGACTCCCGGCGTCAGCGAACCTTCTGGGTTCTCACGAGTGTGGTGACGTATCTGGTAAAAGCTCTCGCCCTCATCACAGCGGGCGCTCGCACTAGCATGACAATCGTCTGATTCTTCGCCGGTTAGGTTGGATCTATCTCTGCAGTACGGGACATAGGTTTCCCATTCTGTAGCTCGCTCAGGGACTGGATTTGAGGCGCTGTTCTCGCCGTTTGAGCCCCCACCACCACCGTCGCCGCTCTCGCTATCCTCCCCCTCGAATAGCCACTCGCCCTCGCCCGCGGCGCCATTGAGAGAAGCGAATGACGTACCCACAACGGCACTCAGGGGAATCGTGAGTGCCAGCGCTGCAATCATTAGTTGTGAACTAGTCATCTGGCTGTTCCCAGAGATCTATCTTGCTAGCGACCCAGCCATCGCCGTCATGATACGCGCGCATCTCATAGTCATAATCGTCAGGATCGAATACCTGCGATTCATCTACGTCACCTTCGGCGGTGTAGACCGTTCCCTTCATCTGCTTCAGGGTGAAGTTCCCCTGATACAGCCCTCCTTCGAGCTCCGCCATGTTCGTAAAGAAAGACGATGGTACGACGTCACCTCCATCGATCCACCCGTCCGCTTCATAGATTTCTTTGATCCCCAGCTCGTGATTGAGGCAGTAGACGCATCTATCGTCGGAAACGTCCATCATCAGTTCCACGTCGCCAGTGGCAAGCGCGTAATTATGGGCATCAAACCAGTACTCGACGAAGGCTTCGAAGCCAGCCACTGAGAACTCCGTGGCCAGTTCCGGCATCTGCGGGGGTTCCAGATTCTCTGCCGGGGAGGTGCTCGTGGCCGGTTTCGGCGTGGGAGGAGCGCTGCTCGTCGGCGCCGCCGATGTGGGGGATGGCGACTCGGAGGGCTCCGGCGTCGTACCGGAACACCCGGCCAACGCCAACGCGAGGAGACCTGCGAACACGACGGACGCGGGACTGAACTGTTTCACTGACGACTGCCTCTCGTATGCCCCAACTCACTCTCAAGAAAAGAGCCTAACCGGTTCGTCCACTCGCCGCATGAGATATCCACAGGGTGACGAGTCGCGAGGCGACGAGGATCTGACGCGACCAGACGCCCGAAGATTCGATCTGTGGATAACTCCGGGGTGCCGGTGCGGCCGGTCGGTAGCATGGTGCCGCAGTGGAGAGGGGTTCAGTTGGCATTGAACGGGTACGACATCGAGCCGTTGACGCTGCAGTCCGTGGCAGCGGGCATGGACGGCGGCGTCGCGGCGGTGGGTGCGCAGAGGGAAGCGCTGTCGGCCGCCGTCGAAGAGACGGCCATCGCGGTGCGGGTGGCGTCGATTCAGGCTGCGCTCACGGATTCGTGGAACGACGTGCTGGGGCAGCAGGTCCTGGCGGCGGAGAACCGGATGGCCAATGCGGCCCAGGTCCTGCGGGACGTTGTCCGCGCTGTCGACGAGGGGGACCAGCAGATGATGGACAGCGCGAACGCCAGCGCCGGTGAAGCCCCCGACCTCCGCAGCCTCGACAGAATGCGAGCGGACTCATGACGGTGGCGTACACCGTTCCGCTGGACACGTCGGGGCTCGAGTACTGGCCCGCTGCCGAGTCGGTGCGACGCGAAGCCGGGGCTTTGCGGTGCCGAGGTTCCGTCGTCGCAGCAACGATCGAGGATGCCGCCGACGGATGGGCGAACGTGCAGCGCGGCTACCGCAGCGGTGAGGGGCGCGAGCAATTGGTGGGTGCCATGTCGCTTCCGCCTGCGCACGGGGTGGTTGTCCAGCGGGCCACGGACCGGATCGCGGGGCACTTGGAGGCCTTCGCGGACGAGGTGCAGGTTCTGGTCCAGCGCCGGCAGGCGCTATGGGGTGAGATCGAAGCTTTCAATCTCAATGCGTGCACGACGGATTCGCCGACGCCCGGTGAGAGGTTTGAGTCGAGGGTCCACCTGCAGGGGCTCGTCAACTCGGTGGCTGCGGACTTCGTTGAGTCCGCGGAGAATTGCGCTGCTCGGATCCGGAGCGTCGACGTGACCGAGACCGGATTCGTGGACACGATTGCCTCCCGGGAGGCTGGAATCGCCTCCGGTGTGGTCGGCGCAGGGCTCAAGATGAGTCAGTTCGAGGATCACAGGTTCATGCAGAAGATCATCGAGCCGGCCACGATTCTGGTGCACAGCCTCGCGCCGATCGCCGTGGTGCCGAGCGGGACGTACGTCTCCGGCAGCGAAGGCGTCTACATGTCCTCGGCGATCATGTATCAGCGGCAGGTTCATGCGGTGCAGGGGCAGATCGTCAGCGACATGACGTGGACCGAGCGCACTTTCATGAACTTGAAGCCGCAAATCAATGGCTGGCTCTACGGGCGCAATCGCCTCTACCGAAACTGGGTTAGGAAGGATCCGACCCGTTGGCAAGACCTGGCTGCTCGGCCGAAGCCTCCGCTGTGGCGTCTTGACGAGCGGGTCGCTGATTTTGCCCGCAGCGTTAAGGACGCGAAAGGATGGACGCGGGCCGCCAGGGCCGCGGGGCCCCTCGGTGTTGGGTTGAGCGCCGCAGCCACGTACGCGGATGAGCACCAGGACGCCCAGATTGAGGTTCGGGCGAAACACGCTGACTGGTCTCAGGAGCAAGTCGATGATCGTGCCGCCTACGAAGCCGCGGTCAAAGGAACGACGAAGGTCGGCATTGATCTGGGGGCTGGTGCAACGGGGGCGGCCATCGGTACCGTCATCGGTGGACCAATCGGCACGATCGCCGGGTTCGCAATCGGCATCACTGCCTCTTACATGTTGGATCACCTGGGTTGGAAAGATGCGGCCGCGGATGGTTTGGTCATTGCCGGTGATTGGGCGGGAGATCTCAGCGGTGACATGGCCGAAGCTGTCAGTGAAGTGTGGGACGAACTTTTCTAGGCCTCATGAATTCTAGTTTGGGAGTACATTTTGTTTGACTGGGGCGCTGCAACCTTCTTCTTTTGCATGAGTCTAGTTCTTGTTGTTTCCGGCGTGTTGGCTTATCGAGGCAAATATGTCATGTGGCTGGCACTTAAATCATTCTTTCCCGGGTGGGCTGGTCTAGCGGGTCTATATCTGGGGCTCGCATTTCTGGGCCTATCGATCTTTATGGTCCTCCATGGGCTTGATTTGCTGCATGGGCCGATCATGACTTTGGTCGGTCTTGTCTGCGTCGTGGCTGCCTTTGCTGGTTTGCCTATCGGAATTATCGGGTTCTTCTGGCTGCCCCGCTTCATGCTGCCGAAGTGGGTCAAGGAGGACGAAGAGAAAATGGCGCGCGGCGAGGACAAGCTGAGTCAGGACCTGCGCCCCGGCGGCAAGCTCTATGGGCGTCTGGGGCGGCCAGCTGGGAACGCCCCGCACAGGCGCGTCGACGGAGGCGGAAAGCAGATCGAATGAGCTCCACAGAAGCACTGCCCGAGGGGTGGAGCGAGCGCGAGATCGAGAGTGTGCGGCTGATTGCGCCCGAGGCATGGGAGACACTTGAGCCGGGCGACGCAACCTTCGTGCTCGCGCATCCGGAGGCGGAGGGCATGGCGTTCCGGTCGAACGTCGTCGTGCGGGAGAGCGAGTTCGCAGGGTCGCTGGCCGCGTTCGCGGCCTATTCGCTCGCCTCCACCCGCGCCGTCTTCAACAACTGCCACTTCATCTCGCACGACCTCGCCGAGATCGACGGAACCGAAGCGCGCCGGCAGCGCTTCACGTACGACGCCGACGGCTTCAACCTCATCGTCGAGCGGTTCCTGGTGGCCCGCGGCGGTTACGCCCTCGAGATCACGACGACGTCGCCCGTGCACCTGGCCGCCGAAGTACTCGAGGGGAACTCGCTGATCGCCGGTTCGATCCGCTGGGCGCGCACCGGTGCGGTGCCGGGGCCCGGGACGCGCGACGTGGACACCTCCACCGGGGAGCGCGAACCCCGGCACGACGAGTGGCTCAGCGAGCTCGCCGGCCACCCCGTCGAGGACCTCTCCAAGCTGCCCGCTTCGCAGTCCTTCGACACGGAGGGGCCGCTGCTCAGCGACTCCACCATCGCCTTCCTCATCACCCAGTTCGACCGGCACGGCCTGGGCCGCTTCGAACTCATGGCGCACCCGCAGGTCGTCGAGGAGTTCGTGGCGGGCGGCCTCATGGAGCCGGGCGGCGCGTTCACTCCGACGCTCGAGCTCATGCTCGACGCACTGCGGGACCGCGACTTCTCCGTCAAGCTCACCGGGCGCCACCACGGCACGGACACTCGGCTGCAGATCCACGTCGGTGCGGGCCGGGCGTTCGTGCTCGCCGGAGCCCCGGCCGCTGAGATCGTCCACGGGAAGGCGCCGCGCGGGGCGACGCCCGAGGGCAAGGTGCGCGCCGACGTCGTGCCCGTCGAGGGTCTGCCCGCGCTGATCGCGGCGTGGGCCGGGCTCGGCCCCGCCTGGACCGTCGCCGGCGATCTCGACACGTTGACGCACGCGGACTACGAGCGGGGAGTCGACGGGCAGCTGACGGCACCAGCCGGGTGCGACGCGGCCACCGCCAGGCTCTTCGCCCAGCCGTGGTTCGCCTGGAACATGGAGATCGAGAAGACCCCGTTCGCCCGCAGCTGGCTCAACGCCGACGCGGCCGGTCACTACGCCGTCGGTGCGCAGGACGAGGGAACGGTGGCGATCCAACCGGTGCCCGCGCTGCAAGTCTGGGACGTGCTGCTGCAGGAGCTCGGGGCCGCGACGCTGGCCCGGCCCGCCGCGAAGTAGCGGGGCGCCCCACGCCTCGCGGCGACGAACGTCGCGAGGCAACTGGGAGCGGTCTACTCCCGGTCAGAGTCCGAGCCCGGGTGCCAGGACGATCCCCAACACGACGAACAGGGCGCCCAGCACCGCAGTGACCGCCCCCTCGGCGCGTCGATAGGCGGAGACGACCGCGGGCAGGCGCGCCGCGGCGGCGACGAGCAGGAACCAGCCCAGCCCGATCGCGGCCATGACCGCGCCGACGAGCAGGTTCTCCGTCGTCGTCGTGCCCGGCGGCAGGATCGAGGCGAACAGCGCCCCGAAGAAGACGAGCGCCTTGGGATTGCCGATCGTGTTGGTCAGGAAGCCGCGGCGCACCGAATGCCAGACGGGTTCCGGGGCGGCCGTTGCCGCCGCGGCGGCGGAGGTGCCGTCACGCCGTTTCCTCCACGCCCCGCGCAGAATCGACGCCCCGTAGAGGATCAGGAAGACCGCGCCCGCCCAGCGGATGAGGAGGTAGAGCGTCGCGTGACCACTCAGCAGCATCGAAGCACCCGTCAGCGCGGCCGCGAGCCACAGCGTGATGCCCGCGACGACGCCGCAGGCGACGAGTGCCCCGGCTGCGCGGCCGCGGCGCAGGGACGTGTGGAGGACGGCGAGAAAATCGGGGCCCGGCGAAGCCACGGCCACCGTCCACGCGGTGAGCAGGGTGGTCCAGGCGAGCGGGGTCACGGGCGTGCCTGGTCGCCGGAGGAGCCGAGGGAGACGACGACGTCGGCCCCCGCCGGCCCCGCGACGTACCGGTGCAGGCAGTCACCGGCGAACTCGATGAGGTCGCCCGGGTGCAGGTCGTGCGGTTCGTCGTCGGGCCCGGCGCGGAGGCTGCCGGCGGCGACCCGGATCAGTTCGACGGTCCCGGGCGCGTGCGGGACGCCTTGGAAACTCGCCCCGGGCGGCATGGTCAGGTTCCAGACCTCCCAGTCGCGGATCCCGGCCACGCGTGCCAGGAGCTGGACGCTGCGCTCCGCGGGTGCCGCGTCCCGCGGTGCGCGGACCACTCGGGTCGCGCGCTCGGTGCTGACGAGCAGGTCCGTCACGGGGATGGCGAGGGCGAGGGCGAGCCGTTCGATGGTCTCGAGGGTCGGGTTGCCCGTGCCGGCCTCCAAGCCGGACAGGGTCGCCTTGGAGACTCCGGCCTCGCGGGCCAGCCGCGACAGGGAGAGGCCGCGGTGGGTGCGGATACCGGTGACGCGGGTGCCGATGGATTGTGCCCAGGTGCTCATGAGGTGACGGTAACAAGAACGAAGCGTTCAGTACACTGAACGTTTTGCCGCTGCCCGTCCGGCTTGTCGACGCGTCACGCACCCTCCAGGTGATGCGACGCGCCGACCAGAATTAGCAGTCTGCTTGCATGAGTGCCAGTCGTTCCATAAAGTGTGATTAGCACTCGACGCCGTCGGGTGCTAAAGCCTGAGGAACTGCCAACTGGCACCGCGACGACGGTTGGTTACACCCCTTCTGGCCCCAGTAACCATTGGTAACTCACGCAAAGGAGAGAGCCGCATGTCGGTCTCCATCAAGCCTCTCGAGGATCGTATCGTTGTTCAGCAGCTCGAAGCTGAGCAGACCACCGCTTCCGGACTGGTCATCCCTGACACCGCCAAGGAGAAGCCCCAGGAGGGCAAGGTCGTGGCCGTGGGCCCGGGCCGCTTCGACGACAAGGGCAACCGCGTCCCCGTCGACGTCGCCGAGGGCGACGTCGTCATCTACTCGAAGTACGGCGGAACCGAAGTCAAGGTCGGCGGCGCCGAGTACCTCGTGCTGTCTGCCCGCGACGTTCTGGCGATCGTCGAAAAGTAAGTCTTTTACGCGTGCAGCCCCGGCCCGGACAGGTCCGGGGCTGCACGCCGCGCTGAAGGAGTTACACCATGTCTAAGCAGCTCGCGTTCAACGACGAAGCTCGCAAGGCGCTCGAGGCAGGCATCGACAAGCTTGCCGACACGGTCAAGGTCACGCTGGGCCCCCGCGGCCGCAACGTTGTCCTGGCCAAGCAGTGGGGCGCCCCCACCATCACCAACGACGGCGTGACCATCGCCCGCGAGATCGAGCTCGAGGACTCCTACGAGAACCTCGGCGCTCAGCTCGCGAAAGAGGTTGCCACCAAGACCAACGACATCGCCGGCGATGGCACCACCACCGCCACCGTCCTGGCCCAGGCCCTCGTCAAGGAAGGCCTGCGCAACGTGGCGGCCGGTGCTGCACCGGGCGACGTCAAGCGCGGCATCGAGGCCGCCGTGGCGGCCGTGACGGCCCGCCTGGCCGAGAACGCCCGCCCGGTCGAGGGCGAGGACGTGGCCAACGTGGCCGCGATCTCCGCCCAGAACGACGAGGTCGGCGAACTGCTGGCCCGCGCGTTCCACCGCGTCGGCACCGACGGCGTCATCACCATCGAAGAGTCCAACACGACCCAGACCGAGTTGGACATCACCGAGGGCATGCAGTTCGACAAGGGCTACCTGTCCCCGCACATGGTGACCGACCCGGAGCGCCAGGAGGCCGTCCTCGAGGATGCGCTCGTCCTGGTCAACTCCGGCAAGATCTCCACGGTGCAGGACTTCCTGCCGCTGCTGGAGAAGGTGCTCGAGGCCAAGAAGCCGCTGCTGATCATCGCGGAGGACGTCGAGGGCGAAGCCCTGTCCACCCTCGTGGTCAACAAGCTGCGCGGCACGCTCAACGCCGTCGCCATCAAGGCGCCGGGCTTCGGCGACCGCCGCAAGGCCATGATGCAGGACATCGCGATCCTCACGGGCGCGCAGGTCGTCTCCCCGGATCTCGGTCTGAAGCTGGATCAGGTCGGCCTCGAGGTGCTCGGCTCGGCTCGCCGCGTCACGATCACCAAGGATGCGACCACGATCGTCGACGGCGCGGGCTCCGAGTCCGACGTCAACGACCGCGTGGCCCAGATCAAGGCCGAGATCGACCGCACCGATTCCGACTGGGACCGCGAGAAGCTCCAGGAGCGCCTCGCGAAGCTCTCCGGCGGCATCGGCGTGATCCGCGTGGGCGCCGCCACCGAGGTGGAGCTCAAGGAGCGCAAGCACCGCATCGAGGACGCCGTGTCCTCGACGCGCGCCGCGCTCGAGGACGGCATCGTCGCCGGCGGCGGCACCGCCCTCGTCAACGCGCTGGCCGTGCTCGACACCGACGAGACCGTCACCGCCCTCACGGGCGATGCGGCCGCCGGCGTCGGGATCGTCCGCCGCGCCCTGGTGCAGCCGGTGCGCTGGATCGCCGAGAACGCGGGCTACGACGGCTACGTCGTCGCCGCCCGCGTGGCCGATCTGGACCCGAACCACGGCTTCAACGCCAAGACCGGCGAGTACGAGGACCTGGTCGCGGCCGGCGTCATCGACCCCGTCAAGGTCACCCGCTCGGCCCTGCAGAACGCCGCCTCCATCGCGGCGCTCGTGCTCACGACCGAGACGCTCGTGGCCGAGAAGGTCGAGGACGAGGACGCCTGAGTCCCCGTCCGGGAACCGGTTGATTCCGGGTCCTGAATGCTGAACGACGTCGGCGCGTCGCCTGTGAAAGGCGGCGCGCCGGCGTCGTTCTCTGGTTTGCTGGGCTCACCGTGCCCCCGGAACCGTTTGGAATAATGACCACCGTGAACCCAGAACAGCACGCGGCCGAGAGCCGCCCGTCGCGGCGCCCGTCGATGGCGGACGTCGCCGCCGTCGCCGGCGTCTCCCACCAGACCGTCTCACGCGTGCTCAACGAGCATCCGAACGTGCGCGAGGGGACCCGGGAACGCGTGCTCGAGGCCATCGAACGGCTCGGCTACCGGCGCAACCGCGCGGCCCGCGCGCTCGTCACGGCGCGCACGTCCACGATCGGGATCCTCACCGTCGGCAGCGAGTTCTTCGGCCCGCAGTCCACCGTGCTCGCCGTCGAGGCCGCCGCCCGCGCCCGCGGCTACTTCGTCTCCGTGACCTCCCTGGACCGTTACGACGTCGACTCGGCGCTGGTTGCGCTGAACCACCTCGTCGACCAGGGGGTCGACGGCGTCGTGGTGGTCGCCCCGCTCGAGCACGTCACGCGCGCCATCGACGAGACGGCGCTGAGCATCCCGGTCGTGGTCGTCGCCGCGCGCACTGACGTGACGGCCGCCGACCCCGTCCAGTACGTCTACGTGGATCAGCGCGACGGCGCTCGCCAGGCCACCGAGCACTTGCTGGGCCTCGGGCACCGCAGGATCGTGCACGTCTCCGGCCCCGTCGGCTGGTTCGACGCCGCCGAGCGCCTCCGCGGCTGGCGGGAGACGATGGCGGAGGCCGGCTGCGAGGCCGTCGAGGCAGCGGCGGGGGACTGGTTCGCCGCGAGCGGGTTCGGCGTCGGCACGGGCCTCGTCGAGCAGGTGCGCGCGGGGGCCGTGACCGCCGTGTTCGCCGCGAACGACTATCTCGCGATCGGCCTGCTGCGCGCCTTCTGGGAGGCCGGGGTCGCGGTGCCGGACGACGTCTCGGTCGTCGGCTTCGACGACCTGCAGAGCTCCGCGTATTACATCCCCGCGTTGACCACCGTGCGCCAGCCCTTCGCCGAAGTGGGCCGGGCGGCGCTCGACGCGCTGCTGGACGGGGCGAGCACCCCCGGCGAGGCGCGCGTGCTCGCGCCCAGCCTCGTGCCCCGCGGCAGCAGCGCCCCGCCGCGTTCCTGAACCCGCCCGGCGATCCCCGGTGCTCATCCGAGCACCCGTGTTGCGCGTCACGAATTGTGAGCGCTAACATAGGTGATGGAATCCCTGCGGAGGGCGGACGCGCTCCCGGGACGGCACCGATCATCGGTTCCCGCAGCGCGGGGAAAGGACTCACCTCATGGATTCGACGCGCACCGCCGTGCAGGAGGCCATCGCGGCCGGCCGCACCACACTCGGCATCGAGCTCGGTTCGACCAACATCAAGGCCAGCCTGATCGGAGCAGACCACGCGCCGCTCGCCAGCGGCAGCCACGGCTGGGAGAACCAGTTCGAGGACCGCATGTGGACGTACTCGCTCGACGCCGTCGAGGCGGGCCTGCGTTCCGCGTTCGCCGCACTGTGCGACGACGTCGAGTCCCGCTACGGCGTGCGACCGGCGACCTTCGGCGCGATCGGCGTCTCCGCGATGATGCACGGCTACCTGGCCTTCTCCGCGAACGACGAGTTGCTCGTGCCCTTCCGCACGTGGCGCAACACCACCACGGGCGCGGCCTCCGCCGAGCTCACCGAGCTCTTCGGTTACAACATCCCGCTGCGCTGGTCGATCGCCCACCTGCACCAGGCCGTGCTCGACGCCGAGGCGCACGCGCCCGAGGTCGCCTTCTTCACGACGCTCGCCGGCTACGTGCACTGGCGGCTCACCGGGCGCAAGGTCATCGGCGTCGGGGACGCGTCGGGCATGTTCCCGATCGACCCCGCCACGGGCGGGTACGACGCCGGCATGCTCGCCGCGTACGACTCCCTCGCCGACCGGCGTCGTTCCGCAGGCGAGGCAGCCCCGGCCGCGCCGCTGGCCGACCTGCTGCCCGAGGTCCTCTCCGCCGGCGCCGACGCCGGCGTCCTGACCGAGGACGGCGCCCGGCTGCTCGACGCCAGCGGCGCGCTCGGTCCCGGCATCCCGCTGTGCCCGCCCGAGGGCGACGCCGGCACGGGCATGGTCGCGACCAACTCGGTGGCCCCGCGCACGGGCAACGTCTCCGCCGGCACGAGCATCTTCGCGATGGTCGTGCTCGAACAGCCGCTGGCTGCCGTTCACCACGAGCTCGACATGGTGACCACCCCGGCCGGCGACCTCGTGGCCATGGTGCACTGCAACAACGGCGCGAGCGAGCTCGGCGCGTGGGCAGGGCTCTTCGGCGAGTTCGCCGCGGCCCTGGGGTCGACGGCCTCGCGCGACGACGTCTTCGGCGCGCTCTTCGCCGCCGCGCTCGACGGCGAGGCCGACGGCGGCGGGCTGCTCGCCTTCAACTACCTCTCCGGCGAGCCCATCACGGGCCTCGACGAGGGCCGGCCGCTCTTCGCGCGCACCCCGGACTCGACCCTGAGTCTGGCGAACTTCATGCGCACCCAGGTCTACGCCGCGTTCGGCACGCTGAGCCTCGGCATGCGGGTCCTCGCCGGCGAGGGCGTGAAGCTGGACGCGATGTTCGCCCACGGCGGCCTGTTCAAGACGGCCGGTGTGGCCCAGCGCTTCCTCGCGGCCGCGATCGGGGCGCCCGTCGCCGTCGGCGCCACCGCGGGCGAGGGCGGGGCGTGGGGCGTCGCCGTCCTGGCCGCGTACCGCCGCCACGTGTTCGAGGCCCCGGACGCGTCCCTGTCCCTGGGTGAGTACCTAGCCGGTCGGGTCTTCGCGGACGCCGAGCTCGACGTCGTCGCGCCCGATCCGGCCGACGAGGCCGGCTACGCCGCGTTCCTCACCCGCTACGAGGCCGGGCTCGCCGTCGAGCGCGCCGCCACCGAGAACCTCTGACCACCCTCCCGAGACCAGGAGCCCCCATGAGAGCCGCTGAACCGCTGGCCGCCTTCCCGCAGGCCGTGCGCGACGAGGTCGCGCGTGCGCGCCGGATCGTCGCCGACCTGCACGCCGAACTGCCCCGCTACGAGCTCGTGGTCTGGACCGCGGGCAACGTCTCCCAGCGCGTGCCCAACCCCGACGTCCCGGACGGCAGCGCCGATCTGTTCGTCATCAAGCCCTCGGGCGTCTCCTACGACGACCTGACGCCCGAATCGATGGTCGTCTGCACGCTCGACGGTGAGCTGCTCGACGGCGCCCTCTCGCCGTCGTCGGACACCGCCGCGCACGCCTACACGTACCGGCACATGCCGCACGTCGGGGGAGTGGTGCACACGCACTCGACGTACGCGACGGCCTGGGCTGCGCGCGGCGAGGAGATCCCGTGCGTGCTGACGATGATGGCCGACGAGTTCGGCGGCCCCGTGCCCGTCGGCCCGTTCGCGATCATCGGCGACGACTCGATCGGCCGCGGCATCGTCGAGACCCTGAGCGGGTCCCGCAGCCCCGCCGTGCTGATGAAGAACCACGGGCCGTTCACGATCGGCGCCGACGCCCGCGCCGCCGTGAAGGCCGCCGTGATGTGCGAGGAGGTCGCCCGCACCGTGCACATTTCCCGCCAGCTGGGGGATCCGGCGCCGATCGCGCAGGCGCACATCGACTCGCTCTACGACCGCTACCAGAACGTCTACGGCAAATAGCCGGCCCGAGAACTTTCACGAAAGGATGAACATGACGCAGGCAGAGAAGCCGTACGCCGACCAGGAGGTCTGGTTCTTCACCGGCAGCCAGGACCTCTACGGCGAGGAGACGCTGGCGCAGGTCGCCGAACAGTCGCAGCAGGTCGCCGCAGCCCTGGACGCCTCCGGCGAGGTCCCGGCCAAGATCGTCTGGAAGCCCGTGCTCAAGGACAAGGACGCGATCCGCCGCGCCATGCTGGAGGCGAACTCGAACGACGCCGTCCTCGGCGTCGTCACGTGGATGCACACGTTCAGCCCGGCCAAGATGTGGATCTCCGGGCTCAACGCCCTGACCAAGCCGCTGCTGCACCTGCACACGCAGGCGAACGTCGAGCTGCCGTGGGAGTCCATCGACATGGACTTCATGAACCTGAACCAGGCCGCGCACGGCGACCGCGAATACGCCTACCTCGCGACCCGCATCGGCGCCTCCCGCACAACCGTCGTCGGCCACGTCTCCAACCCGGCCGTCGCCGCCCGCATCGGCAACTGGGTCCGCGGTGCGGCCGGCTGGGCCGCGACGCAGTCGCTCAAGCTCGTCCGTTTCGGCGACAACATGCGCAACGTCGCCGTCACCGAGGGCGACAAGACCGAGGCCGAGCTGCGCTTCGGCGTCTCCGTGAACACGTGGGCCGTCAACGACCTGGTGGAAGTCGTCGAGGCGGTCTCCGAGGCTGACATCGACGCGCTCGTCGCCGAGTACGAGGAGCAGTACGACGTCGCCGCCGAGCTGCGTGTCGGGGGTGAGCGGCACGAGTCGCTGCGCTACGCCGCGCGCCAGGAGCTCGCGATGGAGAAGTTCCTCGTCGACGCCGGCGCCAAGGCGTTCACGACGAACTTCGAGGACCTCGGCGGGCTGCGGCAGCTGCCGGGCCTGGCCGTGCAGCGCCTGATGTCCAAGGGCTACGGGTTCGGGGCCGAGGGCGACTGGAAGACCGCCGTGCTGGTGCGCGCCGCGAAGGTCATGGGCGCCGGCCTGCCCGGTGGCGCGTCCCTCATGGAGGACTACACGTACGACCTGACCCCGGGGAGCGAGCTCATCCTCGGCGCGCACATGCTCGAGGTCTGCCCCTCGCTGACCACGTCGACGCCCCGAATCGAGGTGCACCCGCTGGGCATCGGCGGCCGCGAGGACCCCGTGCGCATGGTGTTCAACGCGGACGAGGCGGCCGGCGCCGTCGTCGTCTCCCTCGCGGACATGCGCGAGCGCTTCCGCCTGACCGCGAACGTCGTGGACGTCGTCGTGCCGCCGCAGGATCTGCCCAACCTGCCGGTTGCGCGCGCCGTGTGGCGCCCGCGCCCGGACTTCTCGACCTCGGCGGAGTCGTGGCTCACGGCCGGCGGCGCGCACCACACGGTCATGTCGACGGCGGCCGGCGTCGAGGCGTTCGAGGTCTTCGCGGAGATCTCGCGCACCGAGCTGCTCGTGATCGACGAGGACACCACGCGCCGTGGCTTCGCGGATCAGGTGCGCTTCAACCAGGCGTACTACCGCCTGGCCCAGGGGCTCTAACCGCCCGCAGACCGAGCACAGGGCCGGCGCTCTCCACGTGGAGAGCGCCGGCCCTTTTTGGTCTGCGTCGACTCTCGGTTCGATGCCGGAGCAAGGGAAAACGTTGAACTTCTGTCGATGCTCGACACTCGGCGTCACCGTTATTCGATTGTGACCTGCAGCACTATCGACCCCTGGTTGTTATCGCTAACATTGTGAGCGCTAACACACTTGCCACCGACGTGGATGACTCGCAACCGGTCGGTGACGATCCTGAGGAGAAGACCATGAAACGAAAGACCTTCCTGCGCAGCGCGGCTGCCGTGGCCTCGGTCGCGGCGGTTGTCGCCCTGAGCGCGTGCGGCGGTGCGGACAGCCCCGATGCCGGCGGCGACGGCGGCGGTGGCGGGGACACGATCTCGATCGGGTTCTCCCAGGTCGGCGCGGAGTCCGGCTGGCGCGCGGCCAACACCAAGTCCATCCAGGACACGCTGACCGAGGAGAACGGCTTCAAGCTCAGCTTCTCCGACGCCCAGCAGAAGCAGGAGAACCAGATCCAGGCGATCCGCTCCTACATCGCCCAGGGCCAGGACGTCATCGCGTTCTCTCCGGTGGTCGAGACCGGCTGGGACGCCGTCCTGCAGGAGGCCCAGGCTGCCGGCATCCCCGTCATCCTCACCGACCGCGCCGTGGACACCGAGGACGACAGCCTCTACGAGTCGTTCATCGGCTCCGATTTCGTCCTCGAGGGCGAGCGCGCCGGCAACTGGGTCGCCGAGAACTTCGACGGCGAGTCCATGAAGCTCGTCGAACTGCAGGGCACCACCGGCTCCGCCCCGGCCATCGACCGCAAGGAGGGCTTCGCCGCGGCCATCGACGGCACCGACATCGAGCTCGTCGACTCGCAGACCGGCGACTTCACCCGCGCCGGCGGCAAGCAGGTCATGGAGGGCTTCCTGAACTCCCACAACGACATCGACATCGTCTTCGCGCACAACGACGACATGGGCCTGGGCGCCATCGAGGCGATCGAGGCCGCCGGCCTGACGCCCGGTGAAGACGTCAAGATCGTGACGATCGACGCCGTCAAGGACGGCATGCAGGCACTCGCCGACGGCAAGATCAACTACATCGTCGAGTGCAACCCGATGCTCGGCGAGGACCTCGCGGAGATCGCCAAGAAGGTCGTCGCCGGCGAAGAGGTCGAGAAGCGCATCGTCGTCGAGGACGCCGAGTTCGACCAGCAGCAGGCCGCCGAGGCCCTGCCGGACCGCTTGTACTAGGAGCGATCATCGCGCCGTCGCCCTCCGGCGGCGGCGCGCCCCGCCCCGTCCCCGAGACCTCACCCGCCCGCCGCACCGGCGGGGGACACGAGAAGGCACCGACATGATTGCAGCAACACCCGCGGCGAGCGCGCCCGCGGCCAGCGAACGCACCACCGCCGATCCGGTCGTCGAGATGAGAGGCATCACCGTCGAGTTCCCGGGCGTCAAAGCCCTCGACGGCGTCGACTTCCGCCTCTTCCCGGGCGAGGTCCACGCCCTGATGGGGGAGAACGGAGCCGGCAAGTCCACGCTCATCAAGGCCCTCACCGGCGTCAACCCGATCACGGCGGGAGGCATCGCCGTCGCCGGCGTCGAGACCCGCTTCGCCGGTCCCGCCGACGCCCGCGAGCGGGGCATCTCGACCGTCTACCAGGAGGTCAACCTCTGCGGGAACCTGACGGTCGCCGAGAACATCATGCTCGGCTCCGAGCCCCGCCGGTTCGGCGGTCTCGACTGGCAGGCGATGCGCCGCGAGGCGGCCCGCCACCTGACGCGGATGGGTCTGGACATCGACCCGGCCAGCTCCCTGGACTCCCACTCGCTCGCCATCCAGCAGCTCGTGGCCATCAGCCGTGCCATGGTCGTGGACGCGAAGGTGCTCATCCTCGACGAGCCGACGTCGAGTCTCGACACGGACGAGGTCGCCCAGCTTTTCCGCGTCATGCGCCGGCTGCGCGAGGACGGCGTCGCGATCCTGTTCGTCTCCCACTTCCTGGACCAGATCTACGCGATCTCGGATCGCATCACGATCCTGCGCAATGGGCGCCTCGTCGGCGAGCGGTTCACGTCCGAACTGCCCCAGCGCGAGCTCGTCTCCCTCATGATCGCCGGCGAGGCCGATGCGGAGGTCGGGCAGGCCCGCGCCCGCCCCGAACGCGCCGGGTCCGCCCCGCGCGGCGAACCGCTGCTGCAGGCCGTCGGCCTGGGGCGCAAGGGCTCGGTGCAGCCGTTCGACCTCGAGCTCTACCCAGGTGAGGTCGTCGGCCTCGCGGGCCTGCTCGGCTCGGGCCGCACGGAGCTGGCGCGCCTGCTCTACGGAGCGGACCGATCCGACGCCGGATCCCTGACGTACGACGGCGGCGCCACCCGGCTGCGCACGCCCCGGGCCGCACTCGCCCGCAAGATCGCCTACACCTCCGAGGACCGCAAGGGGGAGGGCGTCGTCGGCGACCTGACCGTGCGCGAGAACATCATCCTCGGTCTGCAGGCGGCGCGCGGCTGGATGCGCCCGCTGCCGCGGGCGAACGTGGACAAGATCGTCGGCGAGTACATCAAGGCGCTCGGCGTACGTCCGGCGAACCCGCAGGCGCTGCTGAAGAATCTTTCCGGCGGCAACCAGCAGAAAGTCCTGCTCGCCCGCTGGCTCGCGACCGCGCCCCGGCTGCTGCTCCTCGACGAGCCCACCCGCGGCATCGACATCGGCGCGAAGACGGAGATCATGAACCTCGTCTCCGAGCTGGCCGAGCAGGGCATGTCCGTGGTGTTCATCTCCGCGGAACTGGAAGAGGTGCTGCGGCTCAGCGACCGCATCGCCGTCATGCGCGACCGGACCAAGGTCGCTGAGATCGCCGGGGGCGCCGACGTCGGCGTGCCGGACCTGATCGATCTCATCGCCAGCGGGGGAGAAGACGAATGAAGACCATCCTGAAGAGCCGGCTGCTCTGGCCGCTCGTGGCCCTCGCCGCGCTCCTGCTCGCGTGCACGATCCGCCGGCCGGACATCTTGGCCGTCACGGTGCTGGATGGACACCTGTTCGGGGCGCCGATCGACATCCTGCGCAACAGCGCCCCGCTGCTGCTCGTGGCGCTCGGTATGACCCTCGTCATCGCGACCCGCGGCATCGACCTCTCGGTCGGCGCGACCGTCGCCATCGCCGGCGCGGTGTCGATGACGTTCATCGCCAGTTCCCCCGACCCGGGCTCCCTCGGCACAACCGTCGGTGCGATCGTTGTCGGACTCGGGCTGTGCCTCGTGCTCGGAGTGTGGAACGGGTTCCTGGTCTCCGCGCTCGGGATCCAGCCGATCATTGCGACTTTGATCCTGATGACGGCCGGCCGCGGCGTCGCCATGCTCATCACCGGCGGTCAGATCACCACCGTCAACAGCGACTCGTTCCGGATGCTGGCTTCCGGCCATTGGCTCGGCCTGCCCATCGCGGCGCTCATCGCCTACGGCACGTTCGCGGTTGTCGCGCTGCTCGTGCGCCGCACGGCACTAGGCATGCTGCTCGAATCCGTCGGCATCAACCCGAAGGCCAGCCGGCTGGCAGGCGTCAAGGCGAAGACGCTCACCTGGACCGTCTACGCGCTTTCCGGACTTTTCGCCGGACTCGCGGGCCTGATCTTTGCCTCCAACACGATGGCGGCCGACGCCAACAACGCTGGACTCTTCATCGAACTCGACGCGATCCTCGCCGTCGTCATCGGCGGCACGGCCCTCTCCGGCGGCAAGTTCAACCTCAGCGGCACGCTCGTCGGGGTCCTCGTCATCACCACGCTCACCCTCACCGTGACCGTTCTCGGCGTCTCGCCCCTGGTCACCCCGCTGTTCAAAGCTATCGTCGTGATCGCCGTGACGCTGCTGCAATCCCCGACGCTCCGCGCCCGCCTCTCCGGGCTGCGTGTGCGCCGCAACCGTGCCCAGGAGGTCAGCGCATGAGCGCCGTCGTACGAGCCGAACGCACCCCCGCCGCCCGCCGGCTGAGTCCAGACCGCCGCTACCTGCCGGTCATCGGCACCCTGGTGGTTTTCGGCCTCATGCTTGCCATTGGCGGGGTGCGCTATGACAACTTCCTCTCGCCCGGGGTGATGTCGAACCTCTTCATCAACAACGCCCACCTCATCGTCCTCGCGGTCGGCATGACGTTTGTGATCCTCACCGGCGGCATCGACCTCTCCGTCGGCGCCGTCCTGGCCCTGTCCTCGGTCGTCACGGCCACGCTGCTGCAGGCCGGGTGGAGCCTCGGGACGGTGGTCCCGATCGCGATCCTCGCCGGGTCCGTGATGGGCCTGGGCATGGGGATCATGATCCAGTACTTCGACGTGCAGCCGTTCGTCGCGACGCTCGCCGGGATGTTCCTGGCCCGCGGGCTGTGCTTCCTCTTCGCCCCCGAATCGGTCCCGATCCGCGATGAGTCCTTCGTCTCCCTCTCGTCGTGGAGCCTCTCGCTCGGCGGCTGGCGCGTGACCGGCGCGGTCGTCATCGCCCTCGCCGCCGTCGCCGCCGCGTGGTGGATCCTGCACCGGACCCGCTTCGGCCGCACCGTGTACGCGGTCGGCGGCGGCGAACAGTCCGCGCTGCTCATGGGCCTGCGCGTCGAGCGCACCAAGGTGCTCGTCTACGTCATCTCGGGCACGTGCGCCGGTCTCGCCGGCGTGCTCTTCGCGATGTTCTCCCGCTCGGGCTACGCGCTCACGGGCGTCGCGATGGAACTCGACGCGATCGCCGCCGTCGTCATCGGCGGGACCCTGCTGATCGGCGGCACCGGGTTCGTGCTCGGCTCGATCATCGGCGTCATGGTTCTGGGCCTGATCCAGACCATCATCACGTTCGAGGGGACCCTGAGCTCCTGGTGGACCAAGATCGTCATCGGCGCGCTGCTGCTGGTGTTCGTCGTTCTCCAACGCATTCTCACCCTGCGGCGCACCTGACGCGCCCCAGCTAGGTCCAGGGTACGACGACGGCGGCGACCCTTCCTTCGTCGTACCCGGAAATCGCCCCGCGCTGGTTCCGGGGTACCCAGGCGGCTCATCCGCGGCCGCGCTCGCACCATCAGCAAGTCTGGACACTGATGTACCACGACGGAGGAATTCTCTCGATGTATCGAAGAAAACACTGGGCCGCTCCACTGGCCCTGACTCTCGCCCTCGCGCTGCCGGCCACGGCTTTCGCCGCGCCGCCTCCCGCCCCCGCCCCCGCCGCGCCCGCGCCGAGCGCCGTCGACGTGAACGACGCCGACTACGACGCGTACGTCTTCCCCTACTTCACAGGTGAAGGCAACGACGACGGCGAAAAGATCCACCTCGCCGTGAGTGACGGCGACGACCCCATGGCCTGGCACGATCTCAATGGCGGCGAGCCGGTGCTGGAGTCGACGCTGGGCACGCAGGGACTGCGTGACCCGTTTTTGATCCGCTCCGCCGACGGAGCGAAGTACTTCCTCATCGCTACCGACCTGAAGATGTACGGCGGCGGAAGCTTCGGCGACGCACAGGAGACCGGAAGCCGCTCCCTCATGGTGTGGGAGTCGACGAACCTGATCGACTGGTCCGAGCAGCGGGAAGTGACCGTTGCGCCGGAGCACGCCGGCAACGTCTGGGCACCGGAAGCGCATTGGGACGAGGCCAATGGCGAGTACATCGTCTACTGGGCTTCGGCCCTGTATCCGGATGATGTGGCCCCCGGCGACCGAGACATCAACACCAGCTACCAGCGGATGATGTACTCAACCACGACCGACTTCGTCGAGTTCTCCGAGCCGCGGGTCTGGATCGATGAGAAGCGCGGTGACGGCCGCGGCATGATCGACTCGACGATCGCCGAGGTCGGCGACACGTTCTACCGTCTGACCAAGGACGAGTCGGACATGACGGTCCGCCAGGAGTCCTCCGACGACCTTCGTTTGACGCAGGGCGTCGCCGAGGGCGACGGCTGGGACCTGATCGCCGAGCAGATCGGCGTCGGCCAGCCCAACCCGTGGGGCGGGACCTTCACGTCCGGTGAGGGCCCCACGATGTTCCCGTCGCTGACGGACGACGGCTGGTACCTCATGATCGACCAGCCGTCCTACCACGGCGGTCAGGGCTACATGCTCTTCGAGACGGAGGACCTGAACTCCGGTGACTGGACATCGGTGCCGGACGCGGATCTGCCGACCAGCCCACGCCACGGAACGGTGGTTCCGATCACGGGCGAGGAGCAGTCGGCACTGCTGGACGCTTTCCCGCCGGCCGAGGAACCGGGAGACGTGGTCCCCGGTCCCGACCCCGAGCTCGGCGAGGGCACCTGGCGTGACGACTTCGATGCCGCCGAGCTCGACTCCGCGTGGGAGATCGTCAACGAGGACGCTGAGGCCTGGAACCTCGGCGACTCCGCGCTGAACCTCACGTCGCAGACCGGCGACACGTGGCAGGACGACAACGCGGCCGAGAATCTGTTCATGGTCGACGTACCCGCCGGCGACTTCTCCGTGGCCACCAAAGTGACGGCCCCGGTCTCCAAGGACTTCCAAGGAGCAGGCATCATCGCCTGGAAGGACATCGACAACTACGTCCGCAGCGGTTTGAGCCACGTCTCCTTCGGCGACGGCGGTCCGGTCGTGATCGAGTCGGGGCTGGAAGAGAACGCCGCGTACAACTCGACGCTCACTCCGCGCCCGGGGTCGACCACCGAGTGGCTGCGGCTGGACCGCACCGGCGACGAGATCGTCGTGTCCTACGGCGATGAAAACGGTGATTGGGCCGAAGCCGAGCGCTTCACCACGTCGTGGGACGTCACGCAGGTGGGGATCTACGCCCTCGCCGCACAGGACGGCAGCAGTCACGAGGCTGCCTTCGACACCTTCTGGTTGGACACCTCAGCACCCGTCGATGTGGTGCCGGAGGGCGTCTTCACTCTGACCGGGGCCGCGGATGCGCGCTACCTGGCCGCCGACGGCGACGGATCGCTGTCCTTGACCGGCGAGCGCCCGTTGACGACGCTGAGGTTGGCAGCTGAGGAGACCGGCACCGGCGGGGTCGACGGCGAGCGGCCGGTGACGCTGACGGCGAAGGAGCAGCCGGTCTCCGTCCACGAGGACGGGCGGCTCTTCCTCGGCGAAGCCGGCAGCGACAACGACCAGTGGCGCCTCACCGATGCCGGTGCTGGACGCGTGCACTTGCGTCTGGCCGGTGCGGAAGACGACGCCGCCTACGCGACACGGTCCGACGACGGCGCTCTGGTGCTGGGAGCGGCAGCTTCCGCCGCCGCCTTCTCGATCGGCTCCGGCGCCGCCGGAGCGCACACCGTGTCGATCGACGGCGACGGTACCGCGCACGAAATTAGCGACACCATGTACGGCGCGTTCTACGAGGACATCAACTACGCCGCTGACGGCGGCATCTACGCGGAACTGGTCCGGAACCGTTCCTTCGAATTCGCGCCGTCGGACAACGCCTCGTTCAACGGGCTGACCGGCTGGGAGGTCGTCGGCGACGGCGACGTCTCGGTCGCGTCGGAACGCGACGAATGGCTCAACGATTCGAACCGCGCCTACGTCGAGATCGCTGCGGACAGCGCTGGCGATGGCGTCAGGAACACGTCGTACAACGAGGGTGTCGCGCTGATCGCAGGCGAGAGCTACGACTTCAGCGTCTGGGCGCGCTCCGCTGTCGCCCAGGATCTGACGGTTTCGCTCGAGGACCCGGCCGGAGAACAGATCCACGCCACGGCCACCGTGGCCGTCGACGGCTCTGATGAGTGGAAGCAGTACACGGCCACGCTGACCTCGGAGAACACCACCGACGCCGGACGCTTGTCCGTGACATCGGGCGCGGCCGGCACGCTGCGACTGGACATGGTCTCCCTCTTCCCGCAGGACACGTGGGAGGGCCCAGTCAACGGGCCGTCCGTGCTGCGCAAGGATCTGGCGCAGATGGTCGCTGATCTCGACCCGAGTTTCCTGCGGTTCCCCGGCGGATGTGTCACCAACGTCGGTACCTTCGACACCTACCTGGAGTCCGACGGCCAAGACCGCCAGCGCACCTACCAGTGGAAGGAAACCATCGGTCCAGTGGAGGAACGTCCCACCAACTGGAACTTCTGGGGCTACAACCAGACCTACGGTCTCGGCTACCTGGAATACATGAAGTGGGCCGAGGATCTCGGCGCGACCCCGCTGCCCGTGGTGTCGGTCGGCGCCAACGGCTGCGGGTCGACCATCCCGGAGATGACCGACGACGTGCGGATCGACCGCTGGGTGCAGGACACCCTGGACCTGATCGAATTCGCCAACGGCGACGTCGACACCGAGTGGGGCGGCGCCCGCGCCGACCTGGGGCACCCGGAGCCGTTCAACCTCGAGTACATCGGCCTCGGCAACGAGGAGAACACCAAGACGTTCGAGGCGAACTTCCCCCGCTTCCGGGACGCCATCGAGGCGAAGTACCCGGAGATCACCATCATCTCCAACACCGGCCCGGACGACTCCGGAACTCGGTTCGACGAGCTGTGGGACTTCAACGTCGCTGAAGGCGTCGAGATGGTCGACGAGCACTACTACAACGATCCGGCCTGGTTCCTGGCCAACGACGACCGCTACGATTCCTACGATCGCGAAGGACCGCACGTCTTCCTCGGCGAGTACGCCTCACGGGGGAACACGTTCGCCAACGCGCTCGCCGAAGCCGCCTACATGACGGGCCTGGAGCGGAACTCTGACGTCGTCGAAATGGCGTCCTACGCACCGATGTTCGCCAACGAGGACCACGTCCAGTGGGCCCCGGACATGATGTGGTTCGACAACGACGAGTCCTGGGGATCGGTCAACTACTACAACCAGAAATTGTGGATGACCAACGTCGGGGACGAGGTCGTGCCGTCCACGCATGAGGCCGCACCCGTCGAGCAGGAGGATCTCTCCGGTGGAGTCTTCCTCTCCAGCTGGCTGACTCAGGCCGCCTACGACGACGTGACCGTCACGGACAACGGAACCGGAGACGTCTTGTTCTCCGATTCGTTCGAGGACGCGTCGCAGTGGGAGGCAGTGGCCGGTCAGTGGAGCGTCGCCGACGGAGAGTACGTGCAGTCCGATGCCACGGTCGAGGACGCACGCACCATCATCACGGACGCCTACAACCGTGACTGGGAGGACTACACGCTCGAGTTGACCGCCCGCAAGGACGGTGGCGACGAAGGCTTCCTCGTGGGCTTCGCCGCCGGTGCGAGCGACGACTTCTACTGGTGGAACCTCGGTGGCTGGGGCAACACCCGCTCCGTCCTGGAGCGCGCCGATGGCGCACGCCAGGGAGAGGTAGCTGCCAAGGAGGGCGTCACGCTGGAATCCGGCCGCGACTACCAGGTGAAGATTGTGGTGGAGGGGGACACCATCGAGCTGTATCTCGACGGCGAACTGCACCTCTCCTACTCGGAGCCGACCCCCAAGTCCCTGTACCAGGTCGTCACGCGGGACACGGAGACGCAGGAACTCATCGTGAAGGTCGTCAACCCGACCGGCACGGCGGCGGAGACGACGTTCGACATCTCCGATGTCGAGCTCGGTGGTACCGCGGCCGTCACCGAACTGGTGGGTGATCCCGCAGCGGCGAACACCAAGGGGGAGAAGACCGCGGTTGCTCCACGCGAGTTCGAGCTCGCTGGCGTCGCCGACGGTTTCACCTACGAAGTCCCCGCCCATTCGGTGACGTTCCTCCGGATCGGGACCCAGGAGAACGAGCCGGTGGAGGAGCGGCTCGCGACCGAGACCACGGCCAAAGACGCCAAGGCCAAGGTCGGCAAGGACGCGAAGTTCACGGTTCGCGTCGCCGCCCCCGAAGGCGAGGACCAGCTGGATGGCGACGTTCTTGTCCGGGTCGACGGCGTCGAGACGACGTCCAACCTCAAGAACGGCAAGGCCAAGGTGGGGGTTCCCACCGACGGGCTCGCACCAGGGGAGCACGACGTCGAAGTCGGCTATGCCGGCAACGACCAGTTCGCCCCCAGCAGCACGACCGTCACGCTGACGGTTCGCTGATCCACGAAGCGGCGAGGGCCCCGGCGCACCGTGTGTCGGGGCCCTCGCTTTTCATCACATCAAGACAGCAGACGAAGGAGTCAATGTGAAGCACACCCGACGCCAGCGGACGGCGGCCCTCGCCGCGGGGCTGGCCCTACTACTGCCCACGGCTGCAGGCGGTCCCGCGACCGCCGCCGAGCGCGGCGCGCCCCCGGCACCCGAGCCGGCCGCCGCCACCACTACCGCCGATGAGGAGTACGCCGGCTACCTCTTCTCCTATTTCGTGGGGGAGGGCACGGCCGACGGCGAACAGGTCTACTTCGGGCTCAGTGCCGGCGACGACCCGCTGAACTACCGGGACCTCAACGATGGCGAGCCTGTCCTGACCTCCACGATGGGGGACGAAGGGGTCCGGGACCCGTTCATCATCCGCGCGCCCGAGGGCGACAAGTTCTACCAGATCGCAACCGACCTGAAGGTGCACGGCTCGTGGGACTGGGACGGCTTCCAGCGCCACGGGTCGCGCTCGATCATGGTCTGGGAGTCGACTGACCTGGTGAACTGGACGGACCAGCGCCTCGTCGAGGTCGCCCCGGAGTCCGCCGGCAACGTGTGGGCTCCCGAGGCGTTCTACGACGAGGAGCTCGGCGAGTACGTCGTCTTCTGGGCCTCCAAGCTCTATGACGAGGACGACCCGGAGCACGCCGGCGCCCAGCACAACCGGATGATGTACGCGACCACGAGTGACTTCGTCGAGTTCTCCGAGCCGCAGGTCTGGATCGACCCCGGCTACTCGGTCATCGACTCGACGGTCATCCGCGAAGGCGACAAGTACTACCGGTTCACCAAGGACGAGCGGAACAACACGTCCACGACGCCGTGCTCCAAGTTCATCACCGCCGAGGTCTCGACGCAGCTGCGCTCGACGGACTACGACTTCATCGCCGACTGCATCGGTAAGGCCGCCGACGGCAAGGAGGGCATCGCCCAGGGCGAGGGGCCGCTCGTCTTCAAGGACAACCACGACGAGCGCTGGTACATGTTCATCGACGAGTTCGGCGGCCGCGGCTACGTCCCGTTCGTGAGCGACGACCTTGACTCCGGGGAGTGGACGGTCGCCGAGGACTACACGATGCCCTCGCACCCGAGGCACGGCACCGTGCTGCCCGTGACCCGCGCGGAGTACGAGCGCCTGCTCGCCGCCTACCAGCCCGACGCGCTCGCCACTGAGCTCGAACCGGTCGCTGTCACCACGCGGAAGAAGCACGCGCCGCTGCTGCCGCAGACGGTCGAAGCGACGTTCGCCGACGGCAGCACGGGCACCGCGCCCGTCGAATGGGATGAGATCGACGAGGCGGACTACGCCCGCAGCGGCGAGTTCGAGGTGCGCGGGGTCGTCGCCGACGCATCGGAGCCGGCTCTCGCGCGCGTCACCGTCCAGAACCGGCCCATCGCCGCGACCGGCATCGAGATCCAGGACGACGACGGCGCGCTCGCGCTCTGGCGCGAATCCTCCGCGGAACTGAGCGCCGCCGTCGAACCGGCCAACGCCTCCGGCCGGCTCGTCTGGACCTCGTCCGATGAGACGGTCGCGACGGTGGAGGACGGTCTCGTCTCCGCCGTCGAACCCGGGACGACGACGATCACCGCCAGGATCGGCCGGCACCATTCGCGCGTCGAGGTCACGGTCACCGAGCAGCCGCCGGGGCTGCGCGCGCACTACCCGCTCACGGGCGACGGGCGCTCAGCGGTGGACGGGGTCGACGACGCCGTCCTCGCCGGGGGAGCGGTCGCCCGTGCTGACGGGGTGGAGCTCGACGGGGTCGACGATCACGTCGCCCTGCCGGCGGACCTGATGGCAGGGCTCGAGGACATCACGGTCTCGCTCGAGGTCAAGATCGACCCGGGCCAGCAGGGTGCGTACTTCATCTACGGGCTCGGCAACTCGCGCGACGGCGCCGGCGACGGCTACCTCTTCACGACGGGCAACGCCTACAGGACATCGATCTCGACGGGCAACTGGTCCGGTGAGCGCACCGTCTCAGCGGGAGCGGACCTCGAGCGCGGCAGCTGGAAGACACTGACCTACACACTCGCGGACGAGACCGCGGTGCTCTATCTGGACGGCGTGGAGGTCGGGCGCGCCGACGGCGTCGACGTCGATCCGGGCGCGATCGGCGACGGGAAGACGAGCGCGAACTACATCGGACGCTCCCTCTACGATGCCGATCGCCACCTGTGGGGCGAGGTGCGGGACTTCCGGATCTACGACCGCGCGCTGGGTGCCGAGGAGGTCGCCGGGCTCCAGTGAGACGCGCCCCGCGCGCGCAGCGGGGCGTGTCGGCGGGAGGTCGCGGGAGCGGCCGGCGCGAGTCGACCGCCCCGCGACCGCGCATCCGCAGCGGTCAGACGGTATTGCATCGTTGGAAGAAATCAGGCCGCCGCGGACGGCGCGAAAACGGGCCTCCCAGGATGTGGCGAAGCTCATCTGTGAGCGCTAACATCTAGTGGGTTGGATCACTCCGACCGAACTTTCGCCCCGGGAGGCAAGACATGAAGAACCAGAACACACTTTTCCCGCGCGTCGCGGCCGCAATCGGCAGCGTCACGCTCATCGGCGCGCTCGCCGCGTGCGGCGGAGGCGGGGCCGGCTCCGCCGCCCCCGGCGAGGAGGGCGGCTCGCAGGCGGCCGAGGACGTGACGATCGGCGTCGCGATGCCGACGCAGACGTCGGAACGCTGGATCGCCGACGGCGAGGCCGTCGAGTCGCAGCTCGAGGAGGCCGGCTTCACGGTCGACCTGCAGTTCGCCAACGACGACATTCCGACCCAACAGCAGCAGATCGACCAGATGATCACCAAGGGCGCCGACATCCTCATCGTCGCCTCGATCGACGGCACCGCGCTGGGCAACCAGCTGCAGGCCGCCGCCGACCAGGACATCCCGATCATCGCCTACGACCGCCTGATCAACGACACCGAGAACGTCGACTTCTACGTCACGTTCGACAACTACAACGTCGGCGTCCAGCAGGCGACGTCGCTGCTGCAGGGCCTCGGCGTCCTCGATGCCGAGGGCGAGGAGACCGGCGAGGAGGGACCGTTCGCCGTCGAACTGTTCGCCGGCTCGCTGGACGACAACAACGCCCACTTCTTCTGGGGCGGCGCCATGGACACTCTCGAGCCATACCTCGATTCGGGTGTGCTCGAGGTCGCGTCCGGCCAGACGGACATCGAGCAGGCCGCGACCCTGCGCTGGTCGCAGGAGACCGCGCAGAAGCGTATGGAGGACCTCCTGACCGCGCACTACGGTGGCGGCAAGGAGCAGCTCGACGGCGTCCTCTCGCCGTACGACGGCATCTCCCGCGGCATCATCACCGCGCTGCAGAACGCTGGCTACGGCAAGGACATCGAGTCCGGCCTGCCCGTGACGAGCGGCCAGGACGCGGAGATCGCCTCCGTCAAGCTCATCGACACCGGCGTGCAGTACGCGACGATCTTCAAGGACACCCGCAAGCTCGCGACGCAGGCCGTCGAGGCCGCCACGGCGTACGCCGAGGGCGGGGAGCCGGAGCCGAACGACACGGAGTCGTACGACAACGGCGTCAAGGTGGTCCCGTCCTTCCTGCTCGAGTCCGACATCGTCGTGGCCGACAACATCGAGTCGCTGCTCGTCGAATCGGGCTACTGGACGGCCGAAGAGGTCGAGGCCGGCAAGTCCGAGTAGGAGCGGCTCCGCCGATCACGTCGGCACCCGCCGCCGGGGCCGGGCCCAACCGCCCGGCCCCGGCGGCGCGCGCCCGCACCAATCCACCAGGCACGACACAAGGACGGCCCATGGACAGCACGATCCTGCAGATGCAGGACATCACCAAAACCTTCCCCGGCGTCAAGGCGCTCTCCAACGTCAACCTCTCGGTCGCCCGAGGCGAGATCCACGCGATCTGCGGCGAGAATGGCGCCGGGAAATCCACCCTCATGAAGGTCCTCTCGGGTGTGTACCCGCACGGGACCTACGAGGGCAAGATCGTCTTCGAGAGCGAGGAGGCGAAGTTCTCCGGCATCAAGGACTCCGAGAGCCGCGGCATCGTCATCATCCACCAGGAGCTGGCGCTCGTGCCGCACCTCTCGGTCGCGGAGAACATCTTCCTCGGGAACGAGCGTGAGCGCGCCGGGTTCATCGAGTGGAACGAGACGAACGCCGAGGCGGCCAAACTGATGGCGCGCGTCGGGCTCGACGAGCAGCCCGTCACCCCCGTCGGCCAGCTCGGCGTCGGCAAACAGCAGCTCATCGAGATCGCCAAGGCCCTCAGCAAGGACGTCAAGCTCCTCATCCTCGACGAGCCGACCGCCGCGCTGAACGACGACGACTCGGCGCACCTGCTCGACCTCCTGCGCGAGCTGCGCGAGGAGGGGATGACCTGCATCATCATCTCCCACAAGCTCGGCGAGATCGAGGACATCGCGGACACCACGACGATCATCCGCGACGGCCAGACCGTCGAGACGCTCGACATGTCGGACCCGGCCTCCGATCAGAACCGCATCATCCGCGGCATGGTCGGCCGCGACCTCTCGCACCGGTACCCGGAGCACGAGTCCACGGTCGGCGACGTCGTCTTCGAGGTGAAGAACTGGACGGTGCGCCACCCGACGCAGGCCGACCGGATCGTGGTCGACAACGCCAACCTCGACGTCCGCGCCGGGGAGATCGTCGGCATCGCGGGCCTCATGGGCGCGGGGCGCACCGAGCTCGCGATGAGCGTCTTCGGCCACTCCTACGGCCGGGGCATCAGCGGCGAGGTTTTCATGGACGGCAAGAAGGTCGACACCTCCAACGTCGGCAAGGCCATCAAGGCCGGCATCGCCTACGTCTCCGAGGACCGCAAGGTCTACGGGCTGAACCTCATCGAGGACATCCGTATCAACACGACCGCGGCCGGCCTCGAGAAGATCGCCGCCAACGGCTTCGTCAACGGCAACGAGGAGATCCGCATCGCGGAGGGCTACCGGAAGTCGATGAACATCAAGTCGCCGACGGTCATGGCCGTCACCGGCAACCTCTCGGGCGGCAACCAGCAGAAGGTCGTGCTCGGCAAATGGCTGCATACCGCGCCCGAGCTGCTGATCCTCGACGAGCCGACCCGCGGGATCGACGTCGGCGCGAAGTTCGAGATCTATCAGATCATCAACCAGCTCGCGGACGCCGGCAAGGCCGTGCTGGTGATCTCCTCCGAGCTGCCCGAGCTCCTGGGGATCTGCGACCGCATCTATACACTCGCCTACGGCCGCATGACCGGCCAGCTCCCCGTCTCCGAGGCGACTCAGGAGAAGCTGATGGAGCTCATGACCATTGAGAAGGAGGCCGTCTGATGAGCGTCGCATCCGAGCTCAAAGACCTCTTCACGAAGAACCTGCGCACGAGCGGCATCTACATCGCGTTCGTGCTGATCATCGCGCTGTTCACAGTGATGACCGACGGGCTGCTGCTGAGCCCGATCAACGTCACCAACATCGTCCTGCAGTACTCGTACGTCCTGATTCTGGCCCTCGGCATGATCATGGTGATCGTCGCCGGGCACATCGACCTCTCGGTCGGCTCGCTCGTCGCCTTCACGGGCGCGGTCTCGGCCGTCCTGGTCATCGGCAACGGGCTTCCCTGGTGGGTCGGCCTCCTCGCCGCGGTCGGCGTCGGCATCCTCTCCGGCGTCTGGCACGGCTTCTGGGTCGCGATCGTGGGCATCCCAGCCTTCATCGTCACCCTGGCCGGCATGCTGCTCTTCCGCGGCCTGACGTATCTGACCCTCTCCAACGTCTCGCTCTCGCCCTTCCCAAGCGAGTACCAGCAGGTCGCCGGCGGGTTCCTCAACGGCCTCCTCGGCGGCTACGGCTACGACCTCTTCACGGTGCTCATCGGCGTGTTCGCCGTCGTCGGCTTCGCGTGGACGCAGCTGCGCTCGCGCCGCGCGCGGCAGAAGTACGACCAGAAGGTCGAGGCCATGCCGATGTTCCTGGCGAAGATCCTCGTCGTCGGCGTCGTCGTGATGTGGTTCTTCTGGCAGCTCGCCACGAGCCGCGGCATGCCGATCGTCCTGATCATTCTCGGCGGCCTCATCATCACGTACCACGTGGTCACCACCCGCACGGTCTTCGGCCGCCACATCTACGCGATCGGCGGCAACCTCTCGGCCGCGCGGCTCTCCGGGGTGAACGTCAAGAAGGTCAACTTCTGGATCTTCATCAACATGGGCCTGCTTGCGGGCATCGCCGGCGCCGTGTTCTCGTCGCGCTCCAACGGCGCGCAGCCGGGCGCAGGCAACATGTTCGAGCTCGACGCCATCGCGGCCTGCTTCATCGGCGGCGCGTCCACGACCGGCGGCGTCGGTCGCGTGACGGGGGCGATCGTCGGCGGCCTCGTCATGGCGGTCATGTCCAACGGCATGCAGCTCATGGGCGTCGACCAGTCGACCCAGCAGATCGTCAAGGGCCTGGTCCTGCTCCTCGCCGTGGCGTTCGACATCTACAACAAGCGCCGGGCCGGGGCTTCGCGGTAGCCCCACGCGAACCGGCACGACGACGGCGGCGCGCCACCCACGCGGGGGCGCGCCGCCGTCGCGCTCGGAAGGGACACTGTGTCACGGGGCGCGGACGCGGACCACTGCTAAACTGGAAGATCGAGCGGCGTCGAATCCGATCTGCTCCCTTGCCCCATGCCCCCGAGCAGGAAGAGCGTGCATATGGTCGACGGCCTGACAGCGTCGCCGCGCACGACCGCAGCCGAGCGGTCGAAAAACGTGGCGAAACCGGAGTTCCGCCCCGAGATTCAGGGGTTGCGGGCCTTCGCCGTGCTCATGGTCGTCCTTTACCACGTCTGGCTCGGCCGGGTCTCCGGCGGCGTGGACGTCTTTCTGCTTGTCTCCGCGTTCCTGCTGACCGCGTCCTTCACCTACAAGGTGGAGGCCGGCAAGCCGCTCAAGCTCATCGGCTACTGGCTCAACCGCCTGCGCGGGCTGCTGCCGGCGGCGATCGTGGTCCTGCTCGCCGTCGTCGCCGCGACCGTCTCGCTCCTGCCGCGCACGCGCTGGGAGGAGGTCGCCACCCAGACCATCTCCTCGCTCTTCTACTACCAGAACTGGCAGCTGGCCTCCGACTCGGTGAACTACTACGCGGCCAGCCAGTCCGCCGCGAGTCCCCTGCAGCACTTCTGGTCCCTGTCGATCCAGGGCCAGGTGTTCGTGCTCTGGCCGATTGTCATCGCCGGTGCCGCGCTGCTCTGGCGCTCGCTCAAGCGCCGCCGCCCGGACCTCGGCTTCCGTCCCGTGCTCGCGGCGGTCTTCGGCGGCGTCTTCGTTCTCTCGCTCGCGTACTCCGTGTACGTCACCTCGACCTTCCAGACCTGGGCCTACTTCGACACCGGCGCCCGCCTGTGGGAGTTCGCGCTGGGCTCGCTGCTCGTCGTCGCTCTGCCGTACGCCGAGCGCCTGCCCGTCGGGGTGCGCGTCGCGATGGGCTGGACCGGCATGGCGGCCATGCTCTCGTGCGGCCTCCTGCTGACCGTGCAGGGTTCGTTCCCCGGCTTCGTCGCCCTCTGGCCGACGCTCGCCGCCGGCCTTATCATCGGGGCCGGGCAGACCGGCAGCCGCTTCGGCGTTGACCGCCTGCTCTCGATCAAGCCGCTCGCGCGCCTGGGCGGCATCTCCTACGCGCTCTACCTGTGGCACTGGCCGATCCTGGTCATCTACCTCATCAACAGCGGCAACAAAACCGCGAACTGGCTCGACGGCTCTGCCGTGATCGGCCTGTCGCTCGTCCTCGCCTGGGCGACCACCAAGGTCGTGGAGACGCCCCTGCACCAGTGGCGCTGGCCGACCGAGCGCCGCCGCCGCATGTCGCTCGTCGTCGCGGCGCTCATCGGCGTCGTGCTGATCCCGCTGGGCGGATGGCAGAACCGCGTCGACGCCTACGAGGCCGCCGCCGCGCAGCAGACCCCCTCCGACAACCCGGGCGCCGCGGCGCTCAACGCCGGCTACGAGCCCGAAATCGACCCGGCGGCGGCCGTGCTGCCGCTGTCGACCGCGCTCGATGACGAGTGGGCGAAGGCCGGCGGGGCGTGCATCGAGCAGTTCAAGCCCGAGGACGAGGGCATCGAGTACTGCCGTCAGTACGGGGATCCGGAGACGGCGGAGAAGTTCATCATCCTGCTGGGGGACTCCCACGCCCAGCATTGGACGACCGCCATGCAGCCGATCGCCGAGAAGAACAACTGGGCCTGGATCCTCATCCACGAGCCCGGCTGCCGCTACGGCACGGTCGGGCCGGACCGCAACGACTCCTGCAACGACTTCATCGAGGCCGCGCCCGACTACATTCTCGCTCACGCCCCGGACGCCGTCTTCACCGTCGCGTCGATCACCGGCAAGTATCCGGACGGCGACCTGACCCCCGCCGACCAGGAAATCGTCGCGCCGGGCTACGTCGAGGGCGTGCTGCCCTTCGCCGAAGCCGGCATCCAGGTCGTCGGCCTGCGGGACACCCCGCGCTTCACCTACTCCGTGCCGGAGTGCGTGGACATGCGCGGGACCGAGAACTGCTCGCTGCCGAAGGACTACGTGCTCGCGCCCGAGAATCCGCTCGACGAGCTCGCGCAGCAGGTTGACGAGGGCCAGTTGCCCCGCGAGCTGAGCTTCTTCGACCTCACCGACCGCTTCTGCCTCGACGACACGTGCCACGCGGTCATCGGCAACGTCATCACGATCCGCGACGAGGACCACGTCACGCGCACCTACGCGCACACGCTGGCGCCGGTGTTCGAGGAGCGGTTCCGGGCGGCGCTCCGCTGGTGAGGCCGCGTGTGCGGACGCGGAATGCGAGCAGGCCCGTTCGCGTTCTAGGATGTAACCACTCCTCCTCTGGTTCGCGAAAGGCCCCCATCCGTGTCTGAGTTCAACCCGTTCGCCCTCGAAGGGCTCACCTACGACGACGTCCTGCTCCTGCCGGGCCCGACGGACGTGATCCCGTCCGACGCGGATCCTTCCACGCGCCTGTCCAAGCGCATCCGGCTGAACATCCCGTTGATCTCCGCGGCGATGGACACCGTGACCGAGGCGCCGATGGCGATCGCCATCGCCCGCCAGGGCGGCATCGGCATCATCCACCGCAACCTCTCCATCGAGGATCAGACCAAACAGGTGGACAAGGTCAAGCGCTCCGAGTCCGGCATGATCTCCGACCCGGTCACCATCAGCCCCGGCGCGAGCCTCATGGACCTCGACGACCTCTGCGGGCACTACCGCGTCTCCGGCCTGCCGGTCGTCGACGAGAACAAGAAGCTGCTCGGCATCATCACCAACCGCGACACCCGCTTCGTGCCCCGCGCCGAGTTCGCGACCACCAAGGTGTACGAGAAGATGACGCCCATGCCGCTCATCACCGCGAAGGTGGGCGTCGAGCCGGCCGAGGTGCAGCGGCTGCTCGGGGAGAACCGCATCGAGAAGCTGCCGCTCGTCGACGACGAGGGCATCCTCCAGGGCCTCATCACGGTCAAGGACTTCGACAAGGCCGAGCAGTACCCGCAGGCCACCAAGGACGATGAGGGCCGCCTGCGCGTCGGCGCCGCCGTCGGTTTCTTCGGCGAGGGCTACGATCGCGCGATGTCCCTCGTCGAGGCCGGCGTGGACGTGCTCGTCGTCGACACCGCCAACGGTCACAGCCAGGGCGTGCTCGACATGATCGCCCGCCTGAAGAAGGAGCCGAAGGCCGCGCACGTCGATATCATCGGCGGCCAGGCCGCGACCCGCGAAGGCGCCCAGGCGCTCATCGATGCCGGCGCCGACGCCATCAAGGTCGGCGTGGGTCCGGGCTCGATCTGCACGACCCGCATCGTCGCCGGCGTCGGCGTCCCGCAGGTCACCGCGATCCACGAGTCGGCCAAGGCCGCGATCCCGGCCGGCGTGCCGCTCATCGCGGACGGCGGCCTGCAGCACTCCGGCGACATCGGCAAGGCGCTCGTCGCCGGCGCCGACTCCGTCATGCTCGGCTCGCTGCTCGCCGGCACCGCCGAGTCCCCGGGCAACCTCGTGTTCATGAACGGCAAGCAGTTCAAGGCCTACCGCGGCATGGGCTCGATGGGCGCCATGCAGACCCGCGGCAAGAACACGTCCTACTCGAAGGACCGCTACTTCCAGGCGGACGTGCCGAGCGACGAGAAGCTGATCCCCGAGGGCATCGAGGGGCAGGTGCCCTACCGCGGCCCGCTCTCCGCCGTCGCGCACCAGCTCGTCGGCGGCCTGCGCCAGACGATGTTCTACGTCGGCGGGCACACCGTCGAGGAGCTCAAGGCCAAGGGCAAGTTCGTGCGCATCACCTCCGCCGGTCTGAAGGAGTCGCACCCGCACGACATCATGATGACCGTCGAGGCCCCGAACTACCGCTCGCGCTAGACGTGTCGACGAAGCCCTCCGCCGCGGTGAACGTGCCGCGCCGGAGGGCTTCGTCGCGCCCGGGGGCCGTAGGCTGAGGCCATGCTTTCCGAAACGCTGACCCTGCCCGACGGCGGGATGCTCGCGCTGCGCCGGGCGAGGGCCGACGATGTGTCCGCGATCGTCGCCCTCCTCGCGGACGACCAGCTCGGCGCCGCGCGCGACGGCGTCGACGGGCCCGACGGCGCCGGGCCGTACCTGCGCGCCTTCGCCGAGATCGACGCCGACCCCTCCCACGCGCTCGTCGTCGTCGAGGACGCGGGCGCCGTCGTCGCGACCCTGCAGTTGAGCATCCTGCCGGGGCTGGCCCGGCGCGGTGCGAAGCGCGGCCAGGTCGAGGCCGTGCGCGTCGGGCGGACCCACCGCGGGCGCGGCCTCGGGACCGCGATGCTGCGCTGGGTCATCGCCGAGGCGGAACGCCGCGGCTGCGCGCTGCTGCAGCTCACGTCCGACAAGTCCCGGACGGACGCGCACCGCTTCTACACCGGGCTCGGCTTCGCGGCCTCGCACGACGGGTTCAAGCTCATCCTCTGACCCGCCCCCGGTACCTGCGGACGGCGCGGCCTGCGTACAATGCAGTGCGCCCGGCCCGCGATCGCCGGGCCCGCACCCCACCCGCAGCACCGACCAGAAGGACGCCACTTCAGTGCCCCAGCCGAAACAGCTCAAGAAGCTCGCCCGCGAGCGCATGGCCCGCACGGGGGAGACGTACACGCAGGCCCGCAAGGCCGTCCTCGCCGGCGCTCCGGCCCCCGGCGCGCGCCGCCCGACCGCGCCCGCCGCGGCCCAGCCGCACGACGACGGCGCGGACCTTCCCGAGTACCCTGCGCCGGAGGGCGTGGTGCAGTACGACGCCGGGCTGTGGCAGCGGGTGCTCACGCAGGCCGGCGTCACCGACCCGCGCACGTCCGCACCGCTCAGCGAGGCGCTGCTCGCCGGGCTCGCCGGCGGCATCGGCTTCATGGTCTTCACGTTCGAGTACGCCTCGGGCACGACGGCGACCGTCGTCACCCGCGCCCACCCCGAGCCCTACATCGAGAACCTTCTGGAGCGCGTCGGGGTGCCGGTGCGGCAGGTGCACACCTCGAGCTCGAAGGCGGCCCAGACTCACCTCGACGAGGGGCTGGACGCCGGCCGCGCCGTCGTCGTGCGCGTGACCGAGACCGTGCTGCCGTGGGTCGATTCCGACGTGCCGGACACCGACGCCGAGTCCGTCGATCTGGCCGTGCTCGGCGAGGACGAGGACGGCAAGTACCTCATCGATGACGGCTCGGGCGCGCTGCGGGTGCTGCGCCCCGGGCAGCTCTCGGCCGCGCGCTCGCGCCGGAAGAAGGACAAGAACTGGCAGGCGTGGGTGCCCGAATCCGTGCAGCCGCGCGAGGTCGAGCTCGTCGCGGCCATCGCCGCCGCCGTGCGCGAGACCTCCGCGCGCCTGCTGGGGGAGAGCGAGCTGGCGGGCATTCCCGCGCATTTCGCCAAGAACTTCGGCGTCGCCGGGATGCGCACGTGGGCCTCGAAGCTCACCGGGACCGGCGCGCGCGACTGGCCGGCGCTGTTTGGCGACGCCGACCGGCTCGAGACGGCGCTGGAGATGATCTCCGGGTTCTTCGACGGCGGCCGCTACAGCGGCGCCGGCGGGCTGCGCGGGCTCTACGCGCGGTTCCTGGAGGAGGCCGCCGAGCGCGACGGGCTGGGCCCGCTGGGCGCGGCGGCGGGCGCGTACCGCGACCTCGCCGCGGACTGGGACGAGCTGATCGCGCTGCTGCGCCCCGAGGCCGCGCGCGAGAAGCGGTTCGCCGCCACGGGCGACTACCTGGCGGAGCTGGCGGGCCGGGTCGAGGCCCTGGCCGACGCCGAGCAGGCCGCGGCCGAGGCACTGCGTGACGCCGCGGCGGCCTTGGACGTCTAGGGTTCGGCCCGCTCGCGAGGGCGCGCTGATAGGCTGGTGCGGTGATGAACGAGATTGAAATCGGCCGCGGCAAGCGCGGTGCACGGGCCTATTCGCTCGACGATGTGGCCATCGTCCCGAACCGCCGGACCCGCGACCCGCAGGACGTCTCCGTGGCGTGGCAGATCGACGCGTTCCAGTTCGAGGCGCCGATCATCGGCGCTCCGATGGACTCCGTGATGAGCCCGGCGACGGCGATCGCCCTCGGCCGGCTCGGCGGGCTCGGCGTCCTGAACCTCGAGGGGTTGTGGACCCGGTACGAGCAGCCGGAGAAGGTGCTCGAGGAGATCACCTCGCTTGAGGCCGATGCGTCGAACGCGTTCAACCCCGCCGTGACCCGACGCATGCAGGAGATCTACTCCGCGCCGATCCAGCCCGAGCTGATCACCGCGCGCCTCGAGGAGGTGCGCGAGGCCGGCGTCGTCGTCGCCGCGTCCCTGACCCCGCAGCGGACGCAGGAGTTCTACCGCACGGTCGTCGACGCCGGCGTCGACATCTTCGTCATCCGCGGCACCACGGTCTCCGCCGAGCACGTCTCGCAGAACCAGGAGCCGCTGAACCTCAAGCAGTTCATCTACGAGCTCGACGTGCCCGTCATCGTCGGCGGCGCGGCCGGCTACACTCCGGCCCTGCACCTCATGCGCACGGGCGCCGCGGGCGTGCTCGTCGGCTTCGGCGGCGGCGCCACCGGCACCACCCGCCGCGCGCTCGGCATTCACGCACCGCTCGCCACGGCCATCTCCGACGTCGCCGCCGCACGCCGCGACTACATCGAGGAGTCCGGCGGCCGCTACGTGCATGTCATCGCCGACGGAGGCCTCGGCCACAGCGGCAACATCGTCAAGGCCCTCGCGATGGGAGCGGACGCCGTCATGCTCGGCACCTCCCTCGCCCGGGCCACGGAGGCTCCCGGCGCCGGCTGGCACTGGGGCCTGGAAGCGTCCCACCCCGACAGCCCCCGCGGCGACCGGGTCAAGGTGGGCACCGTCGGTCCGCTCGAGGAGATCCTCTACGGGCCGTCGCATCACACGGATGGAACATCCAACATCATCGGCGCGCTGCGCCGCTCGATGGCGACCACCGGCTACTCCGATGTGAAGGAGTTCCAGCGGGTGGACGTCGTCGTGTCCCCCTACCAGGCGAAGTAGAGACCATGACATCGACTCGGGCAGAGAACTCAACGGCAGGACACTCCGGACACGGACAACTGGGGCCGGAGAGCCGGTCCGAGTCGATCGAGGCGCTCAAGGCCACGAGTGAGCCCGGGGCCGAGCTCGACGTGCTGATCGTCGGCGGCGGCATCGTCGGCGCCGGCAGCGCGCTCGACGCCGTGACCCGCGGCCTGCGCGTCGGCATCGTCGAGGCCCGGGACTGGGCCTCCGGCACGTCCTCGCGCTCCTCGAAGCTCATCCACGGCGGCCTGCGCTACCTGGAGATGCTCGACTTCGGCCTCGTGCACGAGGCGCTGCAGGAGCGCGGGTTGCTGCTCGACCGCATCGCCCCGCACCTGGTCAAACCCGTGCCGTTCCTGTTCCCGCTGACCAAGCGCTTCTTCGAGCGCCCGTTCGTCGGCGCCGGCATCGCCCTCTACGACGGGCTCGCGATGGCCTCGGGCCGCAGCCGCGGCGTGCCGTTGCACCGCCACTTCTCGCGGCGCGGGACCCTGCGCGCCGCCCCGAGCCTCAAGGACGACGCGTTCGTCGGGTCGATCCGCTACTACGACGCGCAGGTCGACGACGCCCGCCTCGTCGTCGACGTCGTCCGCACGGCCGCCAAGTACGGGGCGCAGGCCGCGAATCGGGTCAAGGTCGTCGACTTCCTGCGCGAGGGCGAGCGCGTCGTCGGGGCGCGGCTCGAGGACCAGGAGACCGGCGAGCTGTTCGAGGCCCGCGCGAAGCAGGTCATCAACGCGACCGGCGTCTGGACCGACGAGACCCAGGACCTCGTCACCGACCGGGGGCAGCTCAAGGTGCGCGCGTCCAAGGGCATCCACCTCGTCGTCCCGCGCGACCGCTTCCAGTCGACCGTGGGGCTCATCCTGCGCACGGAGAAGTCGGTGCTGTTCGTCATCCCGTGGGGCCGGCACTGGATCATCGGCACCACCGACACCGATTGGAAGCTCGACAAGGCCCACCCGGCCGCCTCGAGCAAGGACATCGACTACGTCCTGAACCACGTGAACAAGATCCTCAAGCGCCCGCTGACCCGCGAGGACGTCGAGGGCGTCTACGCAGGGCTGCGCCCGCTGCTGGCGGGGGAGAACGACTCCACCGCGAAGCTCTCGCGCGAGCACGTGGTCGCGCACCCCGTCCCCGGGCTCGTCGTCGTCGCCGGCGGCAAGTACACGACCTACCGGGTCATGGCGAAGGACGCGGTCGACGAGGCCGTGCGCAGCCTCGACGCTTCGGCACCCGAGTCCTGCACCGACACGATCCCGCTGCTCGGCGCGGAGGGGTACAAAGCCGCCTGGAACAGTCGGAACCGGCTGGCCCGCTGGTCCGGAGTGCACGTCGCCCGTGTCGAGCACCTCCTCTCCCGCTACGGGTCGCTGACGCGCGACGTGCTCGAGCTGATCCGCGCGGACGAGACCCTCGGCGAGCCGCTGCCCGGCGCCGACGACTACCTCGGCGCGGAGGTCGTGTACGCGACGACGCACGAGGGCGCCCGGCACATCCACGATGTCCTGACGCGCCGCACCCGCATCTCCATCGAGGCCTGGGACCGCGGAGTCTCTGCGGCCCCGGTCGTCGCCGAGCTCATGGCCCCGCTGCTCGGCTGGTCGCCCGCGCAGATCGAGCGCGAGGTCAAGCACTACCTCGCCCGTGTCGAGGCCGAGCGCGAGAGCCAGGAGCAGCCGGACGACGTCTCGGCGGACAACGCCCGCATGAACGTGGAGGACATCGTCCCGGTCCGCGAGGACTGACTCACTCCCGGCCTGCACGGCGAGGAGGCCGGATTCCGCGGCCGGCCTGGCGTGATCTTCGCCATGTTCTCCCTCGTCGCCGTCGTGCTTTTCCTGAGGGAATACACGGGAGGTGAAGCGTTCGCCTACGGCCTCCTCGGAGGGGCCTCGGCGGCGATCGGGCGCTGGGTCGTCCGGCCCGAGGCACCCGTTCCGGTGGCCGCCGCAGGGTAGCCCGTTAGCTCTTCTACAAGGCATCGAAGTAGGCTGGGACGGTGTTGAAAACCGCCCTGAAGCCCAAATGGCTGCTGGCCCTGCTCCTGGCCTTACTGCTCTCCGGAGGGTTCGTCCTGCTGAGCCAATGGCAGTTCGGCCGCGCCAAGACGGCGCCGCCGCCGCCGGCCTCGGTGACGGAGAATCCGGTCGAACTGACGAGCCACTTCGGCCCGTATCGCCCCATGATGGCCGGCGATGCCGACCAGATCGTCGCGGCCACCGGCAGCTTCCTGCCGGACTCCCAGCTTCTGGTCTCCGGGCGATTGCAGAACGACGCCGACGGCACTCCGGACGAGGGCTACTGGGTCGTCGCCGGGCTCGTCCTCGACGATCCCCTCCCGGAAGGGGAGGAAGCGCCCGACGGGTCTGCGGCCGCAGCAGGCGGCGACGTCGTCATCCCCGTCGTGCGCGGCTGGCAGCCAGACACCAGCGCAGCGGCCGCGCCGCCGTCGTCCACCGTGACGGTCACCGGGAGGCTGCTGCCGACCGAGTCCCCGCAGGCGGGGGACCACCGCGACGGCGTCGTCGACGCACTCTCGGTCGCCGAGCTGATCAACCTGTGGGACGTCGACTCGTACAGCGGGTTCGTCGTCGCGTTCGAGACGGAGACGGCCGCGGGCGCCGACGCCTCGGCGACGGACCTGGAACCGGTGTGGGTCGGTCCGCAACCACCCGAGTCGCAGACCAACTGGCTGAACATCTTCTACGGGCTCGAGTGGGCGCTCTTCGCGGGCTTCGCGTTCTTCCTCTGGACCCGGCTCGTCGTCGACGACTACCGCCGCGACGCCCGCGCCGCCGCACTGAACCGCACCCCGAACCACCGACCGGAAGGCGAGACCGTGTCCGAAACCCCGACGCCCCCGTCAGGACAGACCCCCGAGCACGGCACGAGCGAGTCGGTGACCAGCCTGACGGGCCGCCGGCTCGGTGGAACGCACGCCCAGATCCGCAATGCCGCCGGCTGGTTCAAGGTCGCCGCGTACATCACCGGCGTGTTCCTGCTGCTGCTCGTGGTCGAGATGACCGCCAAGTACGGCTTCGGCGTCGAACTCGTCGCCGGCGGGACGCTCTTCGACGGTTCGAGCAACGCGCTCGGCTTCGTGCCCGTGGACGGCTACACGGGCGGCTTCAACATCACACTGGCGATCCAGATCGCGCACGGCTGGATGTACGTCCTCTACCTCTTGTGTGATTTCCGCCTCTGGATGCTGATGCGCTGGAAGTTCACGCGGCTGCTGTTCATCGCCCTCGGCGGCGTCGTGCCATTCCTGTCGTTCTACGTGGAGGCCAAGATCCACGCGGAGGTGCAACAGGAGATCGAATCCAACCCGGCAGCCGTCCAGCGGTACTAGGCGCGCAACAGCGGACCGGAAGTGCGGGCGCGTCGACTAAAGTGGATGCCGTGACTAACGTTCCTGCTGCTCCAGACCATCAGACGGTTCTGGTCGTCGACTACGGTGCCCAGTACGCGCAGCTCATCGCGCGCCGCGTACGCGAGGCCAATGTGTATTCGGAGATCGTTCCGCACACCATGACGACCGAGGCGATCCTCGCCAAGAAGCCGGCGGCGATCATCCTGTCCGGCGGCCCGTCGAGCGTCTACGCCGAAGGTGCCCCGCGGGTCGAGGCGGACCTGTTCGAGGCCGGCGTGCCGGTGCTCGGCATCTGCTACGGCTTCCAGGCCATGTCCAACGCCCTGGGCGGCGACGTCGCCCGGACCGGCCTGCGCGAGTACGGCTCCACCGGCGTGAAGACCACCGGTGACGCGCGTTCGATCCTCGCCGGCACTCCCGAGGACCAGAGCGTGTGGATGAGCCACGGCGACTCCGTGCTCGGCGCGCCGGCCGGCTTCGACGTGCTCGCCACCTCCGAGGGTGCACCCGTGGCGGCCATCGCCGACGAGGAGCGCAGGCTCTTCGGCGTGCAGTGGCACCCCGAGGTCAAGCACTCCGCCCACGGCCAGACCGTGCTCGAGAACTTCCTCTTCAAGGGCGCCCGGCTGACCCCCGACTGGACCACCGGCAACATTGTCGAGGAGCAGGTCGAGCGCATCCGCGAGCAGGTCGGTACCGGGCGTGCCATCTGCGGGCTCTCCGGCGGCGTCGACTCCGCCGTGGCCGCGGCCCTCGTCCAGCGCGCCATCGGCGACCAGCTGACCTGCGTCTTCGTGAACCACGGCCTGCTGCGCGAGGGTGAGGCCGAACAGGTGGAGACGGACTTCGTCGCCGCGACCGGGGCCAAGCTCTACGTCGCCGACGAGCAGGAGCGCTTCCTTTCCGCCCTCGCCGGCGTCACGGACCCGGAGGAGAAGCGCAAGATCATCGGCCGCGAGTTCATCCGCGCTTTTGAGGCGGCCGAGGTCGAGATCGTCAAGGAGTCCGCGGAGGAGGGCGAGCCCGTTCGATTCCTCGTCCAGGGCACCCTGTACCCGGACGTCGTCGAGTCCGGCGGCGGCGAAGGCGCGGCCAACATCAAGAGCCACCACAACGTCGGCGGCCTGCCGGAGGACCTGCAGTTCGAGCTCGTCGAGCCGCTGCGCACCCTCTTCAAAGACGAGGTTCGCTCCGTCGGCGCGCAGCTGGGCCTGCCGGACGAGATCGTCCAGCGCCAGCCGTTCCCCGGCCCGGGCCTGGGCATCCGCATCATCGGCGAGGTCAACGAGGAGCGCCTGACCCTGCTGCGCAAGGCCGACGCGATCGCTCGCGCCGAGCTGACTGCCGCGGGGCTGGACCAGGAGGTCTGGCAGATGCCGGTCGTCCTGCTGGCCGACGTTCGCTCCGTCGGCGTCCAGGGCGACGGGCGCACCTACGGTCACCCGATCGTGCTGCGCCCCGTCTCCAGCGAGGACGCCATGACGGCCGACTGGTCGCGCCTGCCCTACGATCTGCTCGCACGGATCTCGAACCGGATCACCAACGAGGTCGACGGCGTCAACCGCGTCACGCTCGACGTCACGAGCAAGCCGCCGGGAACCATCGAGTGGGAGTAGACCCCCGCGAGGACCCCGCCTCCCGGCCCCGGCGCACGCGCCCGGCCGGGAGGCGGGGTTTTCCCGTCTCTGCGGCGAAGCAGCCCGCGCTCAGGCGTGTTTCGGTCGCCCGAACCGGAGGGTTTCTGACGTAGTTTAGAAGGGCCGTCGGTCTCCTTCGACGGCGGCGAGGCAAGCGATGGAAGGCGGTATCCGTTGGTGGGGACTGAAGAAAGCGGGTCGGCGATCGCCGACTGGCTGGACGAGCTCGGACCGGGAGCAGGCACGGACACGCTGCTGCGCTTCGCCGGTTCACCCTCCAACAGCATCGACGTCACGCACGCGCACCCCTCCGGCCTGGCCCAGTTCATGGCCGGCCGCCGCACGCGGCTCTCCATGCTCCTGCGCGACCAGGAGGCCTTTCTGCCGGGCCTGCGCACCGCACGCGCCCTGCGTGGCAAGATCCAGGAGCTCGCCGACGAGCGCGGCATCGACGTCGGCTACCTCGCCGCGGGCGTCGTCTCGTGGCGCTCCGTTGTCGACAGCCGTTCGGAGCAGTTCAGCGCCCCGGTGATGCTCGTGCGGATCAGCCTCGCCGCCCGCGACCGCGACGACTACGACGTCCAGATCTCCGGGCGGGCCCAGGTCAACCCAGCCCTCGTGCGCTACTTCGCCGAGCACCACGACGTCGACATCGACCTCGACGCACTCTACGGCGCCGCCTACATGACCGCCCGCTTCGACCCCCGGCAGGCGATGGACGAGCTGCGCCGCCAGCTCGCCGGCATGCCGAGCACCGTCGTCGAACACCGCCTGCTCGTCTCCACGTTCGCCGACGTCGCGGATCCGGCGGACCCGGACCACATCGACCCAGAGCACCCGGTCCTCGCCCGCCTGCTCGCCGCGCGCGGGAACGTCGACGGCCCCGCCCCGGCCGTCGTCGAGCCCGATATCGAGGTGCTCAGCAGCGACGACCGCGACCCCGCCGACGAGCTGCTCGTGCTCGACGCCGATGCGAGCCAGCAGGAGGTCCTGGACCTCCTCGAGGCCGGCGAGTCCGTCGCCGTGTCCGCGCCCCCGGGCACGGGCCAGACGCAGACCGCCGTCAACGCCGCCGCGCTCCTGGCCGGGCAGGGCAAGCGGATCCTCGTCGTCGCCGAGCGCCGGGAGACTGCCGCCGAGTTCGCCGACCGCCTCGAGCAGCTGGGCCTCGGCGGCCTCGCCCTGCGCATCGTCCCGGAGATCGACGCCGAGACCCTGCGCCGCCAGCTGACCCGGGCGATCCTGCGCAACGAGCGGGCCACCGAGCCGAAGCTCGAGAAGCTGCACGAGACCCTCAAGCGCCACCGCCACGCGCTGCTGGATCACGTGCGCTCCCTGCACAACGTGCGCGAGCGGTGGGGCTGCTCGCCCTACCAGGCGATGCAGGAGCTCGCCCGGCTGACCTCGCTGCTGCCGGCGCCGTCGACCGCGGTCCGCCTCAAGCGCTCGGTGCTGGACTCGATCGTCACCCGCCACGAGACCAGCGCCAAGCTGCGTCGGGCCGCAGAGATCGGCGCGTTCACCCAGAAGGCCGTCGACAGCCCCTGGTACGGCGCCCGGCTGCGCAACACCCGGGAGGCCGACGAGGCTTTCGAGCTCGCCGAGCGGCTCGACGAGGAGCTCGCGCCGCTGCGCGAGAAGATGCAGAAGCTCGCCGAGTACTCGCAGGTCAAGCTCGGAGCGACGGTCGCCACGTGGGGTGAGCAGCTCGAGCTCGTCGTCGCCGTGCGTGAAAGCCTCGACAAGTTCGAATCCGACATCTTCGACCGCTCGGTCGACGACCTCATCGCCGCGACCGCTTCCTCGGCGTGGCGCAAGGAGCGCGGGATCGAGCTCGGCTCCGTGACCCGCAGCCGCCTGCGCCGCGTCGCGAAGGAGTACATCCGTCCGGGCGTGCACATCGCGGACCTGCACACGTCGCTGCAGGAGGTGCAGCAGCAGCGGGAGGCTTGGAAGAGCTACGCCACGAGCCAACGGCACCCCACCGTGCCCAACGGGCTGCATGAGATCCACCGGCAGTACACGGCGACCCGCAAGCGGCTGCAGGACCTCGACCGCGTCATGGGCACCGGCCGGCGCGAGAAGTCCCTCGCCGATCGCGACGTCGCCGACGTGGTGGCCCACGTCAAGCGGCTCGTCGCGGACCGCGAGGAGCTCACGACGCTGCCGGAGCGGACGCTGCTCATCGAGCAGCTGACCGAGTCGGGGCTGGCCGAGTTGATGGACGACCTGCGCGGGCGCGAGGTCCCGGCCGACCAGGTCGGGCACGAGCTCGAGCTCGCCTGGTGGCAGTCCGTGCTCGAGGCCATGATCAGCGGCGACGACTACCTCGCGATGTCCGACGGGAACCAGCTGCGCCAGCTGGAAGCCGAATACCGTCTCGCCGACAACGCGCACATCGCCTCCGGGGCGTCGCGCCTGAAGTGGGAGCTGGCGCAGCGGTGGAAGGCCGCGCTCGGCGACCACCGCGCCGGCAGCCGCGAGCTCAAGGCGCTGCTCAAGGACGGGCAGCCGAGCGTCGAGGCGCTGGCCGGATTCGGTGCGCCTCTAGTCAACTCGCTGGTCCCCGTCTGGGTCGGCTCGCCGCTGATGATCCCCTCGGTGGTACCGGCCGAGACGAAGTTCGACGCCGTGATGCTGCTCGACGCGGACGCGCTCTCGCTGCGCAGCGCCCTGGGCGCGATCAGCCGCGCGCCCCAGATCGTGGCCTTCGGCGACGATGCGCTCGGCGGCCCGAAGAGCTTCAGCGTCTCCGTCGATCCGACGGCGTCCCTGCGCGCCCCCAAGCAGCCGGTGGGGACCTTCACCGCGCTGTCCGAGGTGCTGCCGAAGCGCCGGTTGACGACCGTCTACCGCGGCGTCGACGAGAACCTGACCGAGATCCTCGGGGCGGCCTACTACGACTCCGAGCTGAGCCGCCTTCCCGTGGCGCGTGCCCTCGGCCCGAACAAGCCGGCCCTGTGCGTCGAGTACGTGCACGACGGCACCGGCCTGCCGGACGCCGGCGCCGAGGCCGTCGAGTCCACCGTGGGCGAAGTCCGGCTCGTCGCCGACCTCGTCTTCTCGCACATCCGCCGGCGCCCGCAGATGTCGCTCGCCGTCGTCGCGTCCAACCAGCGCCACGCGGCCCGCATCGCCGAGGCCATCCAGGTCCAGCTGCCGAACTACCCGTGGGCCCGCGAGTTCTTCGCCCGCGAGGACGAGCGGTTCCAGGTCTCGACGATCGAGCGTTCCAAGTCGATCGTGCGCGACGCGGTCATTCTCGCGCTCGGCTACGGTCGCACCCCGCACGGCAAGGCCGTGCATGATTTCGGCGCCCTCTCCGGGCCCGAGGGCGACCAGCTCGTCGCCTCGGCACTCACTCGATCCCGTGAATTCCTGACGATCGTCACGGCCGTCCGCCCCGAGGACCTGGATCTGGAGCGGGTCAAGGGCGGTGCGTCGCGCCTCATGGACGTCATCGAGCACGCGCTGGCCCCCGAGGCGGGTTCCGACGACGACGGCGCCCCGCTCGAGGACCCGCTCGTGGCCGACCTGCGCAATCGGCTTCTCGAGCGCGGCGCCACTGTCCGGCAGCGCTACCGCGGCGAGCTCGACCTGGCGATCCAGGCGCCGGCGGCGGGTGACGAGGAGTCCGCACGCATGATGCCGCTGGCCGTCGTCTCCGACGGCACGGACGCCTACAGCCGGCTGACCGTGCGCCAGCGTTCGAGGCTGCGGCCGCAGCTGCTCGAGTCGCTCGGCTGGCGCTACGTTCCGCTCTGGACGATCGACGTCTTCAGCGACCCCGGCCGCATCGCCGACGCGCTCAGCGAGTACCTGAATCTCTCCGGATCCAACGAGGACGACGTGACCACTGCCGACTCCGGCGCCCAGAAGCCCTCCGGCCGCCGCGCCCAGAAGCCGACCCTCTTCACCGACCCGGTGCTGCCGCAGACGGCGGGGGAGGACGACCCGCGCTCCTGGGGCGAGTCCGGCGAGGACCGCGACGATTGGCTCAAGGAGCAGCGTCCGCCGCACTGGGGCTGACCTCACTGCTACGGCGCGACGAGCATGAGCTGCAGTCGCCCGCGGCTCGCAGCCCCGGCCAGCGCCTCGGCCTGCTCGGCGGACGCCGCCACGACCACCGTGGCCTGCGGCCCGCCGGGCACCGGCCCGTCCAGGAGCCCTCCGCGTGCCGCCGAGGGGACCCAGAGCACCGGTACAGCCCGCGCGATCCGGTTCGACTCGACGGGCCGTTCGTAGCCGTTGCCCTCACTAAGGACCACGTCGACGTGCAGCCCGGGGGAGAGCAGCGACAGCGTCTCCGTGTCGGCCGGCTGCAACGGCACGGCCACCGTCCCGGGTTCGGTGCCCGCCAGCAGGTGCTCGCCGACGAGCAGACCCTCGTGCAGGGGTGTGCCGGACGTCGCCGCGATCGCGAGCTGCTGGCCGATCAGGTCCGCACCGTCGTCGCGCTGCGCCGCGAACTGCGGCGGCAGCGCCGCCGCCTGGACCTCCCGGGCCTCGACGTCGCCGGGCTCGATCACGTGCCCGGACGGCAGATCGCGTGTGCTCACAGCGATCGCGACGCGCGGCGCCGCGTCCGGTGCCACGGCGCTGAGCCCGCAGGCGACCGCCAGCGCCGCCAGGGCCGCTGCGACGGGCCGCCGGTACCGGGCCACGACGTCGCGCCAGCCGCGCCGATAGCTGCTCGCCGGCACCCGGGCCGGCTTCCTCGTTCCTCGCATGTCTCCATCACAGCGTGCCGGGCACGCAAAAGCGCCGCCCACTTTCGCAGTGTGGACGGCGCCTGAAGTTTCAGCGGCTGTGGACGGAAAGTCCTAGCTGGTCGCCTCGGCGGACGCGGCCGGGGCGGAGGAGCGCGAGTCGGTGCGGTAGAAGCCCGAGCCCTTGAACGTGACGCCGCCGACGTTGAACTTCTTGCGCAGGGTGCCCTCGCAGCCCTCGCACGTCGTCAGGGAGTCCTCACTGAACGACTGGAAGACGTCGAACTCGCTGCCGCAGTCCTTGCAGGCGTAAGCGTAAGTGGGCATGGGCTTCCTTCCGGCACTCGGATGATTCGAGTGCCAATTCTATCACCGCGCGAACCACGCGATGCCGCGGGACGTGACGACGCCGTCCACCGGCTCGTCGAGGGGCCCGGCCGGCAGGGTGCCCGCCGTGGCCAGCTCGTGGTCGTAGACGACCGCGAGCAGCGCCGGCGCCGCCCCGCCCGAGCGGAGTTGGGCGATGAAACGGTCGTAGTACCCGCCGCCCTGCCCGAGGCGCGCCCCGAGCAGGTCCACGGCCTGCGCCGGAACCAGGACGACGTCGGCCGTGGCGACCGTCTCCACCCCGCCGCGGTGCCCGACGGGCTCGTCGATCGGGGCGACCGTGGAACGCTGCGTGGGCGCGCCCGGGCTCCAGCGCACCCACCCCAGCTGCCGTTCCGGCAGGCAGACGGGCACGAGGACGGTGGCGCCGTCGTCGTGCAGGGATTCCAACAGCGGGTCCAGCGTCGGTTCGGCGCCGTACGCCAGGTAGGCGGCCACTGTGACCGGCTGCGGGCGGGCGGCGAGCCAATTGCGCAACGCGTCGGCGACGGCCGCGGACTGGTGCGCGCGCTCCGCGACGGGCAGCTCGCGGCGGCGGCGGCGCCACACGCGGCGGACCTCGTCCTTGACCTCTGGCGCGACGGGGCTTGGTTCGGCGATCATGAGGTCATCGTAGCGGGGGTGAGCGCCTATGCTTTTGACCATGTCACGTCTTGCCCCGTGGTGGCCGGCCACGCTCGAATCCGGAGACATCCTGCTGCGCCCGCTGAAGGTCGGCGATCATGCAGAGTGGAGCGCGGCGCGGCGCCGGAACGCCGAGTGGCTCCGCCGCTGGGAGGCCACGCAGCCGGACTACGGCCGGGCGCCGTCGTTCCGCGAGATGGTGCGAGGGCTGAACCGGCAGGCCCGGGCCGCGCAGGCGCTGCCCTGGGTCATCGCGGTGCGCGACCCGCGGGCTGCGCGGCCGGTCATCGCCGGCCAGGTGACGGTCTCGGCGATCACGTGGGGCTCGGCGAAGAACTGCTCGATCGGGTACTGGATCGACAGCGAGCGAGCCGGGCAGGGCATCGTGCCGCGGGCGGTGGCAATGGCCGGGGACTTCTGTTTCGGCGAACTCGGCCTGCACCGGATCGAGATCAACATCCGCCCCGAGAACACGCCGAGTCTGCGCGTCGTCGAGAAGCTGGGGTTCCGCGACGAGGGGGAGCGGCGGGCGTTCCTGCACATCGACGGGCAATGGGCGGACCACCGGACTTTCGCGCTGACGAACGAGGAAGTCAGAGACGGGTTCCAGGCGCGGCTCGAGGCGTTCGGGTAGCGGGCCGGCCGCCTCCGGCGGCCGTTTGAGCGCGACATAAACCACACGGATGTGAGTTTCATGGCGGACACACCGCGAGTAATCCAAGGTCAGCCCGGCATCGCGACGTAACGTCAGGTGTGTGGATGCAGGTACCCGCCCGTTTCCGCACTTCCGCGCACCACCGTGACGTGGATTCGCAAACGTACAATACCGACCCGCACGGCCGGCACGGCCAGCACCGGGAGGACTCCCATGATGACGACTGAACCGCGCGAGACCGGCCTCCGGCAGCCTCAGGCGGCCCAGGGGCGATTCCGCGTGCGCTACGGACGGCTGGGCCTTGCCCTCATCGGCCTCACCGCGCTGGTCACGTTCGTCGTCACCGGCGCCCTGGCCCCGTTCGGTGTCGTCTCCGGGTTGTGGACGCTCGCCGCGGCCGCGGTCTTCGTCGGCAGCTTCGTCGGGTTGCGCTCGCTCGCCGTGCGCGACCGCCGCCGCCGGGTGCTGGCCCGCATCAACCGCACGTACAGCGACGCCATGGCCGCCGTCGCCGGGACCGTCGCAGCCGAGGCTCCGGATCACGGCAGCTCCGATGTCTTCGACGCGCAGCCCGGATCGGGTGAGACCGAGCGCCGGCTCACGGTTGAGGAACTGCGCGCCGAGGCCCGCCGCGTCGCCGCGCTCAAGGCCGCCCAGCGTCCCGTGTCCAGCACCCAGGCCCTCGACGCCGGCCGCACGTGGGACCCGGTCGCGGTTCCGAAGCCGACCTACGTCGAGGCCGCCAAGGCGCGACGCCCGGAGCCGCAGCCGCTGCCGCGCCCGGAGGAGAAGAAGCCGGTGAACGTCAAGAGCATTCTGGCGGACACCCGGGCCAGGTCCAACGCCGCGGCGGAGACGATCGCGGCCGGCACCGCGCCTGCGGGCCCGCGCATCAATCTCGACGACGTCCTCCAGCGCCGCCGCGGCGCCTGATTCGGACGCGGACGGAATCGGAGGCGCGTCGGCGTGGATTCCCCTCGAGCAGCGAAACGCTGGCCTGAGGAGCGCCAGCTCGCCTTCATCAACGCCCACGCCAGCCGGCTGGTCGCCTCCGGGATCGGCCTGGACCCCAGCAATTACGACACGCTGCAGCCGACTCAGGTCCAGCTGCAGCACCGGCCCGGCGCCGGCATCAGCGCCCTCTACGCGCTGCGCGACGGCAGCGGCCACATCGGCCTCACGACCGAGGAATTACCCGCGCCGGCTCCCGACAGCGACGGAACTCTGCCCTATACCCAGTTGCACGTGCCCGGCTACGAGGTGGCCCCGCAGGGATTCGACGAGCTCGTGGTCTCGGTGTGGCGCCACCCGCGCGACCCGAAGCTGCCGGGCCTGGCCGCCGCGGCGGTCCCCGAACGGGCCGAGGTCGCCTTCGGCGCCGGGGACCGGCTGACCCACCTCGAAACCGTTGCCTACCGCCCGCTGCGCCGCGCCGTCCTGCGGGCCACCTTCGCGCAGACCGAGCCGGAGCTCACCGAACGCGCGATCTATCTCAAGGTCATGCGTCCCGACCTCGCCGACGAGCTCGTCGAGCGCAGCCGCCTCCTCGCCGGCGCCGGGCTGCCCGTGCCGGACGTGCTCGCGCATCAGGAGGACGGCGTCGCCGCCTTTCGCGAGCTCTCCGGCGCCTCGCTCTCGCGCCTGATCATGCACGACGGCGGCACGAGCCTGGATCCGGCTGAGCTGGTCGCGCTCCTGGACAAGATGCCGGCGGCGGTCCTGGACCTGCCGCACCGCCCCGCGTGGGCCGATCGCGTCGACCGCTACGCGAGTGCGGCGCGGACGGCGCTGCCGGAGGCCGCATACCGGATCGACGAGCTCGAACGCGGGGTACGGGACGCGCTCGATGCAGCCGACCGCGGGCCGCTGGTGCCCACGCACGGGGACTTCTACGAGGCGAACCTCCTGATGGACGAGAACCGCCTGGTCGGGCTGCTCGACGTCGACAACGTCGGCCCCGGCCGCCGCGCCGACGACCTCGCGTGCCTGCTCGGGCACGTGGCCGTGCTGCCCGCCGTCGACCCCCGCTATGTGCACATCAACGAGGCCCTCGACCACTTCGGGTCGGTCTTTGAGCGCGGGTGCGACCCGCGGGCGCTGTGGGGGAGCGCGGCCGGCGTCGGAGTCTCGCTCATCGCCGGGGCGCGGGTGCCCGGCCAGGTAGATGAGTGGGTGCCGGCGGCCATGGGGCGGCTCGAGGCGGCCGAACGGCTGCTCGCACGCGTGCCGGGCTGAGCGCGGCAGGTGACCTGAGCGCGGAAGATGAGGGGGCTCTCATCTTCTCCTCCTCCGCCTCTCATGCGCCTGCGGCACGCTAGTCGTGTCGGGCCGATGCGCGCTCGGCGCAATGCACTCGAAAGGGACGCGGTGAAAACGAAAGCCTGGGCCATGGCGGGCGCCATGAGCCTTATCATCCTCGGCGGCGGCGCCGTCGTGGCCAGCGAGATGATCGGCGCTGACGACGACCTCGGGCCGGGCGTCATCGACGTCGCCACCGCCGGCGGGACGCCGAGTGGCACGGAGTCGTCGTCCGCGTCCGGGACGGGAGAGCCGGTTCAGGAATCCGAGGCCGGCTCCTCGGACAAGGACGCGCCGGTGTCGGAAGGGGGCGCGGAGCCTGAGGTCACGACCAGCCCTCCACCGCCGCCAAGAGACACGACGACGCGGGCCCCAGCCACACAGGAGTCCGAGCAGCCGGGCCCGGTCCGGCCGGCCACGCCGGAGGCCCCGGACGACGACGATGACGATGATGACGATGATGACGATGATGACGATGATGACGACGACGACGATGATGATGACGACGATTAGACGAGCCGGTATCCGGCTCCTCTGATCGTCTCGATGCGGGACGAGCCGAGCTTATTGCGCAGGTACCGCACGTAGACGTCCACGACGTTCGATCCGGGGTCGAAGTCGTAGCCCCAGACCCGCGAGAGCAGTTGCTCGCGGCTGAGGACCTGGCCCGCGTTGCGCAGGAACGCCTCGGCGAGGGCGAACTCCCGCGCCGAAAGATCGATGCTCCGGCCGTCGACCTCCGCCTGGCGGGCGCGCAGGTCCAACCGGAACCCGCCGTGGTCCAGCACGTCGTCCGGGTCGGCGGCGACGCTCGCCCCGTTGGCCGCAGGGCGCAGTCGGAGCCGGATCCGGGCGATGAGCTCCTCGAACCGGAACGGCTTGGCGAGGTAGTCGTCGGCCCCGCCGTTGAGGCCGGCCAGCGTGTCGTCGAGGCCCGTGCGCGCGGTCAGCATGATGACGGGGACGTCGTTGAGCCCGTCCCGGATCTGCCGCAGGACGTCGAACCCGTCGATGTCCGGGAGGCCGACGTCGAGCAGGATGAGCTCGAAGTCCCCGGTCATCGCCAGGCTGAGGCCCTCGGAACCGCTCGCGGCCACCGTCGGTTGGAAACCCGCCGAGCGCAGCCCCTTCGAGACGAAGGCGCTGATGCGGGGTTCGTCTTCGATGATCAGAATCTGGCTCACGAGTCGCTCCTTGTCAGATGGGTAGTTCCAGCGTAAAGACCGATCCGGTATTCCGGGTCGAAGCAACGCTGATTCGTCCGCCGTGGCCCTCGCAGATGGCCCGGACGATCGTCAGGCCGAGGCCGGAGCCCTCGGCGCGGCTGCCGTTCCGCCCCCGGGAGAAGCGGTCGAAGATCGCCGCGATGTCCTCCTCGTCGATGCCGATTCCGGCGTCCCGCACCCAGAGCCGCAACGTGCGATGGCGCGTCCCATCAGCCGCCGGCTCCGTCGTCGCGTCGGACCCGATGACGATTGCGGATCCGGGGGCCGAGAACTTCACGGCATTCTGGCACAGCTGCAGCAGCGCCTGCGTGACGCGATGCGGGTCGATCGAGGCCTTGACGGTGTCGGCGCCCGCGAGGCTCCACTGCCGGTCGCCGAGGGCGGAGGCCTTGTCCAGGACGTCGAGCATGAGTACGCCGACGTCGGTCGGCTTCGGCTGGACGAAGTCGTTCCGGTCCGCCGACGCCAGGGTCGAGAGGTCGTCGATGAGCATCGTCATCCGCGCGAGTTCGTCGAGCGCGAGCGCCTGCGTCTGCCGGACGTCGTCGGGGTCCTCGGCATCCTGCAGCTCCAGGTGGCCCTGCAGGATCGCGACCGGGGTGCGCAGTTCGTGCCCGACGTCCCGGAGCAGTTGGCGCTGCGATGCGAGGGCGTCTTGCAACCGGTCGAGCATGCTGTTGAACGTTTCGGACAGGTCCGCGAGGTCGTCGTTGCCGTCGATCGTCAGCCGCTCGTCGAGGTCGTCCGCACCGATGGCGGCGGCCGTGCGCCGCAGCGCGCGAAGGGGGCGAAGCAGCGTCTTGAGCAGTCCGAAGGAGATGGCGGCGCTGATGATCAGCGCGATCGTCCCGGCCGCCGCCCAGATTCCGATGTTGCGGTGGAGCTCGTTGAGTTCCTGATTGAGGTCGAAGGCCAGGACCATGCGTGCCGGCGTGCGGTCGTCGGCCAGCTGGACGGGCACCAGCGCCGTCCGGTACGACGCCGTCGGCGTGCGCAGCGTGGTCAGCTCGACCCGGCCGCTTTCGGGACGTGCGAGCAGCTGACGGACCAGCTCGGTGTCCGTCTCGAGGCGCACCGGGACCGGTGCGGGGGCGCTCCAGCGCACGGCGCCGTCCTCGAGGACGAGGACACCCTCGTTCTCCTCGAGCGACGAGCGCTGGATGGCGAGGTAGGTCAGTTCAGCGGCAGAGGTGAACGCTTCGCCGGTCTCGGGGTTGAGCCCCGTCTCCGCGAGCGCGCGGAACTCGCGCACTTCGCGGCGCAGCGAATCGTCGATCTGGGCGTGGAGGTCGCCGAGCTGGACGAGGTAGTTGGCTGTTCCGGCGATGGCCAGCGTCAAGCCGGAGAGGGCGATGAGCGCGACCATGATGCGGGTGCGGACCGAAACCCCGCGCAGCCGATCGACCCAGCCGGAGATCATGGTTCGCGGGGTTCTTCGGGACCCTCGGCGTCGCGAGGGTGCTCGCCGGCGGAGTGCGGCCCGCGGGCCTCGTCCTCATCGTCGCCGGGAGTGTCCTCCCCGGCCGCGGCTGCCGCTTCGTCGGCGGCGAGGACGGTGTAGGCGGTGGCCTCGGCGTCGTCGAGCGCGTCGTCCACGACCTTCTGGGCGGCCTCGCGCGCCTCGTTCGCCTGCAGCGTGAGGCCCTGGGCGTCGAGGACGTCGGCCAGGCCGCGCTGGGCGGCGTTGACGTGGGCGACGCTTTCAGCGTGGTCGGAGCTGATCAGCCGGTACAGCGCGGCGGCCTCGTCGAGGCGCTGGGACTCGGTCAGCACGTGCGCGGCGAAGAGCTCGGCGTTTCCCGCAGCGTCCGGGTCCGAGACCGATCGGAAGCGGTCCGCGGCGTCGAGGGCCTCGGCCACGGCGCGGCGGCCGTCGCCGAGCATCCAGGCGCACCGGGCGTGGGTGTCGCGGAAGTCGGCGGAGTGCCAGTCGGCCCCGTGCTCGTCGGCGAGCCGGATGGCCTCGTCGAGGGCGTTCAGGCCGTCGGCGTCCTTGCCCTCGCACATCGAGTGTCCAAGCGCGTGCAGGGCGGTCGGCAGCGCCGAGGGGTCCGAATCGGCGTCCCTGGCCAGGTCCACGGCCCGCTGGTAGAGGGCGCGGGCCTCCGCTGGTGCGCCCTCGTGGGCGACGAGCGTCGCGAGGGCCAGCAGCGTGCGGACCGCCTCGCCGTTGAGCCCGGCCTCCTCGAAGGTGCGCACTGCTTCGCGCCACATGCCCAGCGCCTCGTCGAACCGCTCCTGGTGGCGCAGGCTGTGTCCGAGCGAGACGAGCGCCCGCGCGCGCTCCGTGACCCGGCCGAATGCGCCGAGCCGGTCGACGAGGGCCCGCAGGACCTCCTCGGCGAGCAGGAATTCCTCGGCGTCGAGCAGCTGGTGCGCGAGGGCCAGCCGGATCGCCCACGTCTCCTCGAACTCGCCGCGCTCAGCCTGCTCGACGGCGATCTTCCAGGCCAGGATGGCGGCGTCGTGGTCCGCCGACTGGCCGGCGAGCTGGGCGACGGCGGCCGCGGCCGAGACCGCGCCCTTGCGCACGCCGGCCCCCGAGTAGAGGTCGAGCGCCTCCAGGGCGCAGCCCTCGGCCTCGATGTGGTGGCCGCGATCCCCGTTGGCGGTCGCCTTGACCATCCAGACGGCGGCCTTCATCGCCCGGTTCAGGTCGAGTTCGAGGAGGCGGTCCGCCACTGCGATTGCGACGTCGGCCTCCCCGGCCGTCGCGCGGGCGTGGGCGAGGTAGAGCAGGGCGCCGCCCTCGGACTCCGGCCTCCCGGCCGCGTGGTAGACGTCCGCGCACCATTCGAGCGCCTCCAGAGCCGAGGCGTTGCCCGCGCCGTGCAGGGCGACGGCGAGGGCCAGCTTGATGTCCGCGAGCACGTGGTCCGGCGCGCCCGCGTCGCCGTGCGTGAGCACCGCGGCCTCGAGCAGCGGCATCTCCGATTCCGTCGCCTCGCGGAAGAGCAGCGAGCCGAGGTCGGCCTCCATGTCCGCCTGGTGGTCCCAGCCCACCGACCGCAGCAGCGAGAGGCGGGCGTCTGCGGCGCGGCGGGCGCCGTCGTCGTCCCCGCTGAGGTGGCGGATCGACGCCATGGCACCCCAGAGGGACAGGCGCGTGATCAGGTCCGCGTCCGGGAGTTCGAGTCCGGCGGTGATCGCGCGGATGGCACCGGAATGGTCCTCGGCGTAGGCGCGCTCGTACGCGAGGTCGAGGCAGCCGGCCGCGGAGTCCGGGGTGCCGAGCGGGTGCTCCGGGACGCTGTGGAGGATGTGGTTCAGGCGGTCGGTGAGCGCGGACACGATCTCTCCTTTCGCGGTCGTCGAGGGGCACACGCGGTGCGGGTCATCCTCCGAGCTTACGCATCGGCGACCGTGCGCCGCACCAAGGGGCCCGCGCGGAAGGGGATGTGTTCACTCAGGGCCAAGGAGGTCTCGGTGCGGATGACGCCGCGCAGCTTGAGGATCGAGCGCAGGACCTGCTGCAGGTTGTGCGTGTCGCGGGCGGCGATGCGGCACCAGACGTCGCCGCGGCCGGAGGTCTCGAACACCTCGAGCACGTGGTCGCTGCGGCCGAGGGACGCGACGACGGTGTCCAGCTCGCGGTGGTCGACCTCGATCGTGACGAAGGCGAGCACGTCGTAGCCGATCGCCGCGAGGTCGACGTCGCGGCCGCCGTCGCGCAGCACGCCGGAGCGCATCAGCCGGCGCATCCGGGCCTGGACCGTGTTGCGGGCGACGCCGAGTGAATCGGCGAGTTCGTTGATCTGCGCGCGCGGCTGATCCATGAGGCCGAGCAGCAGTTGCAGGTCGGCGGCGTCCAGCACGCCGTGGCGGTTTGGCATGATGCTCCATTTCGTCTCACATTCGACGTTCATTTTGAACTTTACGCGCAATTCTGGCATCCGTCATGCAGCAGAAACGTCAATGGGATCGCATCATAAGTGGGTAGTGGTCAACGCGGGCGAAAGGGAGTGGGCATGACGGTCATCGGCGAGCTGCGGATGCGCGCATCCGACGACCTTTCGCTCCGCGGGGGCTGGGACGCCTCTCTGAAGACGCGCGTCGGGCTGACCGGCGCGGTCATGGCCCTGCTCTTCATCGGCGTCAACATCGCCACGCCCCTCTACCCGCTGCTCCAAGACAAGCTCGAGCTCGGCCCCTTCGGCGTGACCGTCGCGTTCAGCGCCTACGTGCTCGCGCTCATCGCCGGCCTGGTCTGCTACGGACACTGGTCCGATCACATCGGCCGCCGGGCCGCGCTCGTGATCGCGGTCGTGGTCGGGCTCGCCGGCGGGTTGGTCTTCGCCTTCGCCCCCTCGCTCTGGATGCTCGTGCTCGGCCGCGTCCTCCAGGGGGCCGCCGTCGCGGCCGCGACGGGCGCAAGCAGCGCCGCCCTGCGCGAGCTGCTCCCGCGGCACCAGGACTGGGCCGGGCGCTTCACCCTCCTGCTCAACGCCGGCGGCGTGGCCGCCGGCCCCGTCATCGGCGGGGTGCTCAGCCAGCTGCCGAACCCCACCGTGACGCCGTTCCTCGTGCACGGGGCGGCGATGCTCGCCGTGCTCGTCCCGCTCTGGCTGCTTCGCGCCCGCCCGGCCCTCGCCCCGGCCCCCGGGGACGCCCGCCGCGCACTGCGCCCGCGCCGGCTGCGCCTCGCGGCCGACGCGAAGAGCCAGTTCTGGATCGCCGCCCTGACCGGCCTGCTCAGCTTCGCCGTCTTCGGGATGGTGCTCTCGCTCGCACCCGGCTACTACGCCGACGTGTTCGGCATCGAGTCGCGCGTGCTGCTCGGCGTCATCGCCTCGCTGACGCTCGCGGCTTCGGCCGTGAGCCAGCTGCTCGGCCGCGCGACCCCGGCGACCATCGCCCCTGCCCTCGTCGGCATGGGCCTGGGCGTCGCCGTGCTGGTCCTCGGCGGCCACGTCGCCTCGCTGCCGCTCGTGATCGCCGGCAGCCTCCTGGCGGGCACCGCGCAGGGCCTGGCCTTCCGCGGCGCGTTCAACGACGCCGCCGCCGCGATCGAGGCGGCCCAGCACGCGCAGGTCATCAGTCTCATCTACGTCGTGACCTACGCGGGCAGCGCGATCCCCGTCCTCGGTCTGGGCCTCGTCGCCAACCAGGTGGGACTGGACGCCACGTTCGTGCTCTTCGCCGCCACGACCCTCGCCGGTTGCCTCGTACTGGCCGGCGTCTCGTGGGCCCGGCTGCGTCGCCGCGGCCCCCGTGCTTAGCTGCGAAGACGCCGAGCGGATGCCTCCGCGACGGTGACCAGCGATAGGCTGGGACGCATGACCAGACGCTCCCGCGACTTCGACACCCGCCTCGCGGCCTATTGCGTGATCGTCGATGACGACCGGATCTTGCTGGCCCTCTGGGACGCGCGGGCCACCAACCCTGACCACGACCCCCGCTGGACGCTGCCCGGCGGAGGAGTCGAGCTCGGCGAATCCATCGAGGACGGCGCCGTCCGCGAGGTCGAAGAGGAGACCGGGTACCAGGTCGAGCTCACCGGACTGCTCGGAGTCGACTCCGGGCACGTCCCCGCCGGCCGCCGGCTGCACGGCGAAGGCCGGCCCCTGCAGACCGTCGCCGTGCTCTACTCGGCGCGCGTGACGGGCGGTCGGCTACGCTTTGAGGTCGGCGGAAGTACCTCGCGCGCCGGCTGGTTCCCCCTCGCCGAGGTCGAGGGCCTGAACCGGGTCGGCCGCGTCGACCAGGCCCTCGAAATGCTGCGAGTACACAAACCCGACTGGAGCGCATGAACCCGAGAATCCCGGCCGCCGGCCGCGACGACGCCCCCTCTGTTTCCACCCCGGCGACGCCGCGCCGCGCGGCGACCCTGCGCGCCGCGGCGAGTGCCGCCGTCGTGCTGCTGGCCCTGACCGCGTGCGCGACGGCCGGCGGCACGGGCGACCCGACGGCGGGCGCAACGTCCTCGGCCAGCGCGGCCTCGCCCGAGCCGCTCGTGATCGGCGCGCCCGAGCCGACGCGCGAGGCGCGGATCGTGGCCGAGCTGTACGCAGGGGCGCTGAACCGCTCCGGGATCGCCGCCGAGGTCGATCCAGACATCGGCGACTGGGGGCAGTACGAGGACGCGCTGCGCAGCGGCGGGGTCGACGTCGTCCCGGAGTTCGGTGGCGACCTGCTGTTCCGCATCGACGCCAAGACGACCGCGCGCGCGGCCGGCGACGTCTACGACGAGCTCGCCGACGCGCTGCCCGAGGAGCTCGTGGCCCTGGCACCGTCGGAGGCGGCGCGCCAGCCGGTGCTCGTGATGACGCGGGCTGAATCCGTCGCCCACGGCGTCACGACGCTCGAGGACCTCGGCGACGTGTGTGAGGATCTCACGTTCGGCGGGCCGCAGTCTCTGCTCACGCGGGCGGACGGCGTGCCGGCTCTGGGCGACGAGTACGACTGCCAGCCGAAGTCCCTCAACCAGCTCAGCTCCGGCGCCGACGTGCTCGACGCGGTCATCACCGACCGCGTGCAGGTCGGGCAGATGGTCAGTACCGATCCGAACGTCGCCGGACACTCGCTCGTGATCGTGCAGGGATCCGCCGAGCATTTCACTGCTCAGCAGGTCGTACCGATCGCGCACGGCGAATCGGTCGGCGACGAGGCACGCGAAGTGCTGGACCGGGTGAGCCGGGACCTGAGCGCCGAGGACCTCGCCGACCTGAATTTCTCGCTCATGGGCGACGCCCCGCTCACGGCACCCGCCGCCGCCGCAACATGGTTAACGGAGCACGGCTTCGGCGACTAGCTGTGGCAAGCTGGGTCCATGTCAGCCAGGGAAGACTCCTCCAACGAATCAGTGCGGTACACGCAGTCCTCGAAGCTCCGCGACGTCCTCTATGACATCCGCGGCCCCGTGCTCGAGCACGCCCAGCGGATGGAGGCCGAAGGCCACCGCATCCTGAAGCTGAACATCGGCAACCCCGCCCCGTTCGGCTTCGAGGCGCCCGACGAGATCCTCGTCGACATGATCCGGAACCTGCCCAACTCGCAGGGCTACTCCGACTCCCGCGGCATCCTCTCCGCCCGTACCGCCGTCTCGCAGTACTACCAGACCCGCGGCATCCGCACCATCAGCGTCGACGACATCTACCTCGGAAACGGCGTCTCAGAGCTGATCACGCTCAGCCTCACGGCCCTGCTCGAGAACGGCGATGAAGTCCTCATCCCCGCGCCGGACTACCCGCTGTGGACAGCTTCGGTCTCGCTGGCCGGCGGTCGCCCGGTGCACTACCTCACCGTCGAGGAGGAGGGGTGGATGCCCGACCTGGAGGACATGGCTTCCAAGATCACGGACCGCACCAAGGGCATCGTCCTGATCAATCCGAACAACCCCACCGGCGCGGTGTATCCGAAACACGTGATCGAGTCGATCCTCGACCTCGCCCGCCGACACAACCTCATCGTGTTCTCCGACGAGATCTACGAGAAGATCCTGTACGACGACGCCGTCCACTACAACACCGCGGCGCTCGCCGACGACGTGCTGACCCTGACGTTCTCGGGGCTGTCGAAGGCGTATCGAGTCTGCGGCTTCCGCGCCGGCTGGATGGCGATCTCCGGGCCCAAGCACCAGGCGCAGGACTTCATCGAGGGCATCAACCTCCTGACCAACATGCGCCTGTGTGCGAACGTGCCGGGCCAGAACGCGATCCAGACCGCGCTCGGCGGGTACCAGTCGATCAACGACCTGATCCTGCCTGGCGGGCGGCTGCTTGAACAGCGGAATCTCGCCTACAAGCTCCTCAACGACATCCCGGGCGTCTCCGTGCAGCAGGCGAAGGGTGCCATGTACCTGTTCCCGAAACTCGACCCGGACGTGTACCCGATCAAGAACGACGAGAAGTTTGCACTCGACCTGCTCAAGCAGCAGAAGCTGCTCGTGACGCACGGGACCGGGTTCAACTGGGTCGCCCCGGACCACTTCCGCCTGGTGACCCTGCCGGCCGTGCGTGATCTGGAGAGCGCGATCTACCGCATCGCCGATTTCCTCGAGGACTTGCGCGAACGGGCCTGATTGTCAGAGCCGCGCCGGGCCCCCGGGGCGGAGAAGTACCCCGAGAGGAGCAGCGACGTGGGCGGGACATCGAAGAAGTCGAAGCAGCGGGCAGCGGACGCGGCGGCCATCTATGAGGCCGTCGAGGTGGCCGGGCCGGCGCACGAGTCGCGCGCGTTCTCCGAGAGCCCGACGACGGCGCTGCGCGCGCGCCGACCGGTCGAACTCGCCGGAATCGACTCGCGGGACAAGGCGGGGTACGACGGCAAGAAGATCGACGGCGTCGAGACGCTGGCCGCGATGGATCCGGTCCTGAGCGACCTGCAGGAGCGGCTCCTCGCCGCCTCGCGCCACGGGGGCGACGGCCGCGTGCTGCTGATCATCCAGGGTATGGACACGGCCGGCAAGGGTGGGCTCGTCCGCCACGTGATCGGCGCCGTCGACCCGCAGGGCGTGCACCACCACGCGTTCAAAGCGCCGACCGCAGAGGAGCTCGAGCACGACTTCCTCTGGCGCGTTGAGAAGGAGATCCCCGGCGAGGGGATGATCGGCGTCTTCGACCGCTCGCACTACGAGGACGTGCTCATCCACCGCGTGCGGGGACTCTCCGACCCGGAGGAGATCGAGCGGCGCTACGGAGCCATCCGCGACTTCGAGGAGCAGCTGGCGGCTGACGGAGTGAAGATCGTCAAGATCATGCTGCACGTGTCGAAGGGAGAGCAGGCCGAGCGGCTCATGGAGCGCCTCGACCGCCCGGAGAAGCACTGGAAGTTCAATCCGGCTGACATCGACGAGCGCGAACTGTGGGATGACTACCAGCGCGCCTACGAGATCGCGATCGAGGAGACCGACGCCGACCACGCACCGTGGTTCATCGTCCCCGCTGACCGCAAGTGGTACGCGCGGATCGCCGTGCAGCAGCTGCTGATCGAGGCGCTGCAGGGCATCGACCCGCAGTGGCCGGCGGCGACCTTCGACGTGGCTGAGCAGAAGGCGCGCCTCAGCGCGGAGTAGCGTCCGGTGTCCCGGCGGGGCGCGCGTCCTACTCCGGAGCGCCGCCCTCGACTCGCTGCCGGGCCGATTCGAGGCGCTGACGCGCCCCCTCGAGCCAGGACTCGCAGCGTGCCGCGAGCGCCTCGCCGCGCTCCCAGAGCGCAAGTGACTGCTCGAGGCTGGCGCCGCCGGCTTCGAGCTGGGAGACCACGGTGATGAGTTCCTCGCGCGCCTGCTCGTAGCTGAGCTGGGCCACGTCGGGTGGGGTCGCGGGGGAGTTCGCTGCTTCGGTCATGATGTCCTTCCGGGCTGGTTCTGGGTCGGGGGAGTCTGTTCGGCGTGCGGGTCGGTGTTGCTTCCGTGGGTCGCGGTCACCGTCGCATCGAGGCTGCCGTGGGCGACGCGGACGAGCAGGTCGGCGCCGACGGGCACGCTGGTGGCGTCGCGGACGACGTCGCCGGACTGGGCGTCGCGGCCGGAGCCGTCCGGGACCTGCACGATCGCATAGCCGCGGTCGAGGGTCTGCTGCGGGGAGAGCGAGCGGACCTGGGCGCGCAGGTGCCTGATCTCCGCTTCGCCCCGGCTGAGAGCTGCGCGGGTGGCCGACAGCGAACGCTCGACGAGCCGGTCCAAATCCTCGCGCCGGGAGTCCAGCATCGACTCCGGCGCGGCGAGCACGGGACGCGTGCGCAGCGCGGCGACGCGTTCGGACTCCCGGTCGAGGAGGTGCTCGATCGCACGGTTGAGGCGCAGGCGGGCCTGGGCGATGCCTTGTTTCTCCTCCGCCACGTCCGGGACGATCCGCTTGGCCGCGTCGGTCGGAGTCGATGCACGCAGGTCGGCGACGTCGTCGAGGATCGGACGGTCGGCCTCGTGCCCGATCGCGCTGACGACCGGCGTCGTCGTCTGCGAGACCGCGCGGACGAGCTCCTCGGAACTGAAGGGCAGCAGGTCCTCGAGCGCGCCGCCTCCGCGGGCGATGACGATGACGTCCACCTCGGGGTCCGCGTCCAGCTCGGCGAGGGCAGCCATGACCTCGCCGACGGCGTTCACGCCCTGGACCGCGGTGTTGCGGATCTCGAACACGACGCCGGGCCAGCGCAGCGTGGCGTTGCGGACGACGTCTTTCTCGGCGTCGGAATCGCGGCCCGTGATCAGGCCGATGCGCGACGGGAGCAGGGGCAGCTTCTGCTTACGGTCCGCGTCGAAGAGACCCTCCGCGCCGAGCGCCTGACGGAGGCGTTCGAGGCGGGCGAGCAGATCGCCCAGGCCGACGGGGCGCAGGTCAGAGGCGTTCATCGACAGCCGGCCGGTCTTGAGCCAGAGGTTCGGCTTGACCTTGGCGACGACCCGCGAGCCGACCTCCGGTGTCGCGTCCAGACGGCTGAGTGTCGAACGCCAGACGGTGACGGAGAGCGAGTTCTCCACGTCGACGTCGCGCATCGTCAGGTAGGCGTGGCCGTTGCGAATGTTCGCTTCCAGCAGCTGCCCTTCGATCCAGGTCTCGGGTGCGCGCTCGACGTGCGCTTTGAGGATCTGGGCGAAGTGTTTGAGCGGCCAGGGGTTCTCCGGCGTGGTCTCCGCTGCCGTGGCGGGCATGGACCGGGGCTCCTCGGCGGTTGGCGGCTGCTCCACATGAATCCTCTCGAGTGGTGTTGTTACTCATTCCTACCAGTTGCGACCCCCACAACGTGATCTGGTCGGCAGAGGTGTGGACAATCGACCGCGTAGCATGGTGGGTATGCCTACCAGCACCACCGTCCCCGTTTCCGTGCCCATGCCGCAGATTCCGCGCCGGCGCCGTTCCCCGGAGGAAGTGGCCGCGGCGGCCCCCGTCGAGGGACCCAAGCGCGTGCTGCTCGCCGCGCCGCGCGGCTACTGCGCCGGCGTCGACCGGGCCGTGATCGCCGTGGAGAAGGCGCTCGAGCACTACGGGGCCCCGGTCTACGTGCGCAAGGAGATCGTGCACAACCGCCACGTCGTCTCCGAACTCGAGGCGCGCGGGGCCGTGTTCGTCGAGGAGACGGACGAGGTGCCCGAGGGCGAGCTGGTCGTCTTCTCGGCGCACGGCGTGAGCCCCGCCGTCGTCCAGTCCGCGGACGACCGCAACCTGCGCACGATCGATGCGACGTGCCCGCTGGTGACGAAGGTGCACCGGGAGGCCGTCCGGTTCGCGAAGGCCGGCAACGAGATCCTGCTCATCGGGCACACGGGTCACGAGGAGGTCGAGGGGACGTACGGTGAGGCGCCCGAGGCGACGACCATCGTCAACGACCCCGCCGAGGCGCGCACGGTCCAGGTCAAGGACCCGGACAAGCTGATCTGGCTCTCGCAGACGACCCTGTCGGTCGACGAGACCATGGAGACGGTCAAGATTCTGCGCGAGCGTTTCCCGAACCTGCAGGACCCGCCCAGCGACGACATCTGCTACGCCACGAGTAACCGCCAGGCCGCGATCAAGAAGATCGCCCCGCAGGCCGATCTGGTCATCGTCGTCGGCTCGGCGAACTCGTCGAACTCCGTGCGGCTCGTCGAGGTCGCCCTCGAATACGGTGCCAAGGCCGGCCACCGCGTCGACTTCGCGAACGAGGTCGACGAGTCCTGGTTCGAGGGCGTCGCGACCGTCGGCGTGACCTCCGGCGCGTCCGTCCCGGACATTCTCGTCCAGGACGTCCTGAAGCTCCTGGCGGACTACGGCTACGCCGACCAGGAGGAGATCGTCACGGCCGAGGAGGACATTCTCTTCTCGCTGCCGAAGGAGCTGCGCGCCAAGCTCAAGGAGTCCGGGGACTCGTCGGCCAGGCCGGGCGGCCGGGTCAAGAACGATTAGGACCCCGCGTCGCACCTGAGCGTGCGACGACGGCTTCCGGGCGAGCGGGAAAGTCCCGTTGACTTGGTGACCTCCGAAGCTGCAGCAGGTACTGTGAAATGTGTCACATCCATCGACCTGTTGTCATGGAGGATACGGTGTCCCATTCATACACGCCCGGCGGGGACGAGAGAAACGCGCAATCGCGCGGCCGTGCGAGCGAACAAACCTCGCCCGGCCTCACGGCCGAACCGGTCGAGCACCGGACCAACATGCGGCGATGGATCGGCCTGGTCGCCGGTGTGCTCGCCGCGTTCGCGGTGTACTACTCGATGCCGCAGGATCTGGACTCCGCCGCCCGGCTGACGGCGGCGATCGCCGTCCTCATGGGCATCTGGTGGATGACGGAGGCTCTGCCGATCCCCGCCACGGCGCTCGTGCCGCTTGTCGTCTTCCCCGTCCTCGGGGGCGTCGACATCAAGGAGGTCGGGTCGAGCTACGGCAACGACATCATCTTCCTCTTCATGGGCGGCTTCATCCTCGCGCTGGCGATGCAGCGGTGGAACCTCCACCGGCGGATCGCGCTGATGACCGTCTCGGCCATGGGGACCAAGTCCAACATGGTCATCGCCGGCTTCATGCTGGCCACGGCGTTCCTCAGCATGTGGGTCTCCAACACGGCCACGACCGTGATGATGCTGCCCATCGGCGTCTCCGTGCTGCTGCTGGTCACCAACCTCGCCGGTCCGGCTGGGGAGAAGGCGAGCGCAACGTCGGATGACGACGGCGCGACCGAGGAGGAGAAGTCGACCGATTCCAAGGTCAAAGACGCGGTGATCAAATCCAACTTCGGCACCGCGCTGATGCTCGGGATCGCCTACGCGGCCTCGGTCGGCTCGCTCTCCACGATCATCGGCACGCCGCCGAACACGCTCCTGGTGGGCTACATGAGCGACACTCACGGGGTGGAGATCGGATTCGGGCGCTGGATGCTGGTCGGCCTGCCGCTGGCCGCCGTGATGCTGGTGCTGGTCTGGTTCCTCCTGACCAGGGTTCTGTTCAAGCCCGAAATCGATGAGATCCCCGGCGGCCGCGAACCCATCCGGCGCCAACTGCACGAGCTCGGCCCGATGAGCACGGGGGAGAAGATGGTGCTGGCGATGTTCATCCTCGCGGCTCTGTCGTGGGTGTTCCTGCCGATGATCTCTCCCGACCTGATCTCGGATGCGGGCATCGCCATGACCGTCTCGATCCTGCTGTTCCTGCTGCCGGCGGGCGCGAAGCGCGGCGTGCGTCTCCTCAACTGGGAATGGGCCGTCAAGCTCCCCTGGGGAGTGCTCCTGCTCTTCGGCGGCGGCTTGGCGCTGTCCGCGCAGTTCAGCTCCTCCGGCCTCGCCGACTGGATCGGCGAGCAGGCCCAAGTACTCGGGACCGTGCCCCTGGTGGTCCTCGTCGTCGTCATGGCCGCCGGCGTCATCTTCCTGACCGAGCTCACGAGCAACACCGCGACGGCGGCGACGTTCCTGCCGGTCGCCGGCGGCGTCGCGATGGGCCTCGGCGTCGACCCGATGCTGCTCGCGGTGCCCGTGGCGCTGGCTGCGACGTGCGCGTTCATGCTCCCCGTGGCGACGCCGCCGAACGCGATCGCCTACGGCTCCGGCTACGTCACGATCGGGCAGATGATCAAGGGCGGCATCTGGCTGAACCTCGCCGGCATCCTGCTCATCACCGTCGTGACGATGACGCTGCTGATGGCGGTCTTCCAGCTCGGCTGAGGCTCAGAGCCAGCCCCGCTCCTGGGCGGCGCGCGCGGCCTCGTAGCGGTTGTTCGTGTCCGTCTTGCCGATGGCGCTCGAGAGGTGGTTGCGCACGGTTCCGGGGCTGAGGTGCACCGCGTCGGCGATCGCCCGGATGGATCCTCCAGCCGCCGCGGCGCGGAGCACGTCGCGCTCGCGTTCCGTCAGCGGGTCGATGCCTCCGGCGAGCGAATCCGCCGCCAGCTGCGGGTCGAGCACGTGCTGGCCCGCGGCGACCCGGCGGACCATCTGCGCCAGCTGCTCCGCCGGGGTGTCCTTGACCACGAACCCGGACGCGCCCGCGTCCATCGCCCGGCGCAGGTAGCCGGGCCGGCCGAAGGTCGTCACGATGAGGCACCGGCACCCGAGCAGCGCCGAGGTGACCTGCCGAGTCACCTCGATCCCGTCCATCCCGGGCATTTCGATGTCGATCAGGGCGATGTCGGGGCGGTGCTCGCGGATCGCGTCCAGGACTTCGTCGCCGCGGCCGACCTGTGCGACGACGTCGAGGTCGTCTTCGAGCGCGAGCAGCGCGGCGAGTCCGCCGCGGACCAGGTCCTGGTCGTCAGCCAGCAGGATCCGGATGGTCTCCGGCTTCACCTCGTCACCTCCAGCGTCGTCCCCGGGCGCTCGCCGTCCGGATGCGTGGGGCGCACCTCGACACGCGCTCCGGCGGCGCAGGCGCGCTCGCGCAGCCCGGTGAGCCCGTTGCCGGGCTCGGCCCCGCCGCACCCGGCGCCGTCGTCGGAGATCGTCAGGACCGCGGCCGTGGCGGTGACGCGGCACGTCGCCGCCGAGGAGTGCCGAACCGCGTTCGTCACGCCCTCGCGCAGGGCCCACGCGAAGAGGTTGTCGCGATCGGGCAGGAGCGGATCCACGTCGATGTCGGGGGTGATGCCGGCGGCGCGCAGGGCGCCCCGCGCCGCGTCGAGCTCGGTCGCCAGCGACGGGGTGCGCAGCTCGGTGACCGTAGAGCGGATCTGCGTCAGGGACTCCCGGGCCAGTTCGTCGATGCTCTCCAGCTCCGCCCGGGCGCCGTCCAGGTCGCGGTCGAGGAGCCGGCGCGCCAGTTGGGCCTTGATCGACAGCACGGTCAGCGTGTGGCCCAGGACGTCGTGCACGTCGCGGGCGATGGATTCCCGCTCGGAGACGACGCGCAGGTGGTGCTGCGCCTCCTGGGCGCGGCGCTCGTTGTGCTCCATGAGACGAGCGAAGACGATCACGGCGACACCGAATCCGGGGCCGAGCAGCGTCCAGAGCGTCCCGGAGAACTGGGCCGCGACCGCGCTGGGCACCAGCCACACGAGGGTGCCGGCGGCGAGGCCCGGGACGAGCGGCAGGCTGAAGATCAGCGCCGCGGCGATGAACGGCGTGAACGTACTGACCCAGGGCCCGGCGCCGGGCGTGGCGAGCGCTGCGCACGCTGAAAGGGCCGCGACGCCCCAGACGACATGCCGCCCCTGGTGCGCCACCGGATCACCCGGCGCGGAGAGGGTCCAGAAGAGCCGGAGGTAGACGGCGATGAACGCGGCGGTCGCTCCGATGGCGACGCCCGTCCACAGGGGACCGGAGGGCCCGGTGATCGCGGCGGTGAGCGGGAAGCCGAGGAAGACCAGCCAGACTCCGGCGTAGAACATCCCGGCCAGCGAGCGCTTCGGCTTCTCGGCGGGGTCCATGCCCCTCATTCTGCCAGCCGCGGTGAGTTCTTGATGGTGCGTGTCCATAGTGACTACTGCCTCCTGGTGCGCCGGCGCTGCAGCAGCAGGCACGCGGCGCCGAAGACGGCGGTCCACGCGATGACGTTCGCGAGGACAGCCCAGAGCGGGTCGTTGCCGGCGATGCCGTTCATCGAGATCTGGTCGCCGTGGGTGAGTGGGTAGCGGGCGAGCGCGACCACCCCGTAGAGCGGAGTGAAGCGCCCGAGGTCGAGCAGGAAGCCGTCGAGCGGCGTGAACGCGTTGCCAAGGAAGCTGAAGATCACCAGCAGGCCGGTCGCGGTGCCGACGGCCGCGTCGGAGCGGAAGGCCATGCCGATCGCGAGTCCGTAGAGCGCGAACGGCAGCACGCCGACGATCGTCAGGGCCGCCGTCGCAATCCACGTGCCGACGGGCATGTCGGTCACAGTGAAGACGCCCGTGAGGTTCAGGACCGCCACGGGGAGGACGGCGAAGCACAGGGCGACGACGGTCTTGGCGGCGACGAATCCGCTGTGCGGCAGCGCCGTGAGCGCCAGCTGCCGGCCCCAGCCCTGTTGGAGTTCGACGGCGGCGGAACCGGCCAGCGAGGTCGCCGCCATGGCGGCCCCGTAGCAGGCGATCGAGATCATGGTCCAGGCGCTGACGTTGCCCTCGCCCACGGGATTCGTCGACCACTCCATTGAGGCGCCGAAGAACAGGAAGAGGACGGTGGGCAGCACGATCACGAAGAAGCTGTTGCCGAGGTTGCGCAGGTTCCGCCAGAAATCCATGGCGATGTAGGTGGCGATGTTCATGCCGTGATCTCCTGTTCGGTTGCCGCTGCGGTCAGGTGGCGGAAGGCCTCGTCGAGTCCGGCCGAGGCGATCTCGATGCCCTGGGCGTCGGTCCGTGTGAGCAGGTGCCGGGCCAGGGCGTCGGCGTCGTCGGTGCGCAGTTCGATGCGCGCGCCGTGTCGTTCGGCGGTGATCACGTGCTGGAGGCCGCTGAGCTCGGCGTCGGTCGGCGACCACGTGACGGTCACGCGGGCGGCGCCGGCGCGGCGGCGGATCTCCGAGGTGGGGCCGTCCGCGAGAATGCGGCCGGCGCCCAGCAGGATCGTCCGCCGGGCGAAGCGTTCGGCCTCCTCCAGGTAGTGGGTCGCGAAGAGGATGGTCGCGCCGTCGTCCGCCAGTGCGCTCATGTTCTGCCAGAAGTCGTGCCGGGCGTTGACGTCCATGCCGGTGGTCGGCTCGTCGAGGACGAGGATTTCGGGGCGTGTGAGCAGGGCGAGTGCGAAGCGGAGCCGCTGCTGCTCGCCGCCGGAGCAGCGCGAGACGCGCCTGGCAGCGAAGCCGGTGGCCCCCGCGGCGGCCAGGACCTCGTCGACGTCCCGGGGGTGCTCGTGCAGGGAGGCGATCATCTTCACGGTTTCCCGGACGCTGAGATCGGGAAGCAGGCCGCCGGTCTGCAGGAGGGCTGAGATGCGGCCGGAGGTCACGGCCTTCCGGGGCGTGGTGCCGAGGACCTCGACGTGTCCGGCCTCGGCGGCGATGAGTCCGAGCACGATGTCGATCAGCGTCGTCTTCCCCGCGCCGTTGGGCCCGAGGAGGGCGACGACCTCGCCGCGGGCGAGCGTGAGGTCGACGCCGTCGACGGCGGTGGTTTGCCCGCCGGCGCCGTCGGGGAAGGAACGGCGGATTCCTTCGAGTGTGAGCGCTGGTTGTGTATCCATGCCTTCAGGCTAGGGTGGTCGGCTCCGTTAGCCCCGGGCCCGCGGTCACGAATCGGCCATGACGGTTGTCATGGGTGCTCGGCGGTCATGACTGCTCGGCGGTGATCAGCTCCGCGGCGCTGAGGACGCGGGGCGTCGCCTCGACGGATGTCGGTGCCTCGGCCCCTGCGCTGGGGGTGAGGCCCGGGTCGAGGTCCTGGATCCGGCGTGTGGACGGCAGGACGCGGGATTCGAGGGTGCCGATGAACGAGTTGTAGCGCTCGACGGAGGTCTTCAAGGACTTGCCGAGGTCGTTGATGTGCCCGCCGAGGGTTCCGAGTCGCTTGTAGAGCTCGCGGGACTCATCGAACAGCGCGCGGGCGTTCTCGGTCAGCAGCTCCTGCCGCCACGCGTAGGCGAGCCCCTTGAGGATCGAGAGCAGGGTGCTGGGGGAGGCGAGCGCGACGTTCTTGTCGAACGCGTCGTCGAGCAGCCCCGGGTCGGCCTCGAGGGCGGCGGCCAGGAACGATTCGGCTGGCAGGAAGCAGACCACCAGCTCCGGGCTGCCCGGCAGTCCCTCCCAGTACTCCTTCTTGGCGAGGGAGTCGACGTGGCTGCGCAGGGCCTTGGCGTGGGCGCGCAGGAGGTCGCGCTGCCGGGCCTGGACCTGCTCCCGGTCGCCCGCGGCGTCAGCGCCCTCGAGGGACTGCGCCTCGAGGTAGGAGGCCAGCGGGACCTTCGAATCGACGGCGATCGATTTGCCCGCGGGCAGGTGCACGACCATGTCCGGGCGCAGGCGCGGCGTCTGCGCTGAGCCGGAGGTCACCTGTTCGCTGAAGTCGACGCGGTTGATCATGCCCGCGGCCTCGACGACGCGGCGCAGCTGGGTCTCTCCCCACGTGCCGCGCGTCGCGCTGTTCCTCAGCGCGCCGGCCAGCGACGAGGTTGTCCGTAGCAGCGCGGCGTCCTGCTCGGCGGCGGCCGCGAGCTGCTGGCTGAGCTGGCCGAACTGCTCGACCCGGTCCCGTTCGAGAGTCGTCACCTGGTGCCGGACCTGGCGTAGCTGGTCGGCGAGCGGGGCCATCATCTGCAGCACGGTCCGGTCCTCCGCGGCGCGCTGACGCTCGTCGACGATCCGGTCCTGCAAGGCGTCGCGCTCGGCCTGCGTGGCGGCCAGCGTCGTCTCGGCGGCACGGAGACGCGACGCGACGTCGTCGTACGCGGCGGTGTCCGCCTGGGCGCGCCCGCGCACCGCGTACCACCAGAGAACGCCGGCGCCGCCGGCGGCGCCGATCACGAAGGCCAAGAGGGCCACAACGAAGCTGAGAGCAGTCATGGGATGACTCTTGCACGGCGGGCTCGCAGAATAGGAATGGGACCTCCACGGGGCTGCGGCCGCGAATCTGCGTTGTGCCACCGCGGCGGGTAGACTCCTTTCCCGTGGCTCTTACTATCGGAATCGTCGGACTGCCCAATGTCGGCAAGTCCACCATGTTCAATGCACTCACCCGCGCCCAGGTCCTGGCGGCGAACTACCCGTTCGCGACGATCGAACCGAATGTGGGTGTCGTCCCGCTGCCCGATTCGCGTCTGAAGGTGCTGGCCGGGATCTTCGGCTCGGCCAAGATCCTGCCGGCGACCGTGTCCTTCGTGGACATCGCGGGCATCGTCAAGGGTGCGTCCGAGGGCGAGGGCCTGGGCAACAAGTTCCTGGCCAACATCCGCGAGGCGGACGCGATCTGCCAGGTCACGCGCGCGTTCGAGGACGGCGACGTGGTCCACGTCGACGGCAAGGTCGATCCCGCCTCCGACATCGAGACGATCTCCACCGAGTTGATCCTCGCCGACCTGCAGACGATCGAGAACCAGCTGCCGCGGCTCGAGAAGGAACTGCGTGCGAAGAAGGTCGAGGCGTCCTTCATCGAGACCGTCAAGGCTGCGCAGAAGGTGCTCGAAGAGGGCACGACCCTGTTCTCCGGCGCCGCCGCTGCGAAGATCGACCTCGCCGAGCTGAAGCCGATGCAGCTCATGACCACCAAGCCGTTCATCTACGTCTTCAACATGGACGAGGCTGGTCTGGCCAACGAGGACCTCAAGAAGGAACTCGCCGAGATGGTCGCCCCGGCCGAGGCGATCTTCCTGGACGCCCAGTTCGAGGCGGACCTCGTCGAGCTCGACGAGGAGGAGGCTGAGGAGATGCTGCACGAGGCGGGCTACTCCGAATCCGGTCTGGAGAAGCTGGCCCGCGTCGGCTACTCGACGCTCGGCCTGCAGTCCTACCTGACGGCCGGCCCGAAGGAGACGCGCGCGTGGACGATCCGGCAAGGTGCGACGGCGCCCGAAGCGGCCGGCGTGATCCACACCGACTTCCAGCGCGGATTCATCAAGGCCGAGGTCATCAACTTCGACGACCTGGTCGAGCTCGGCTCGGTGTCTGCCGCCAAGTCCGCGGGCAAGGCCCGTATGGAGGGCAAGGACTACGTCATGAAGGACGGCGACGTGGTGGAGTTCCGCTTCAACGTGTAGTGGCGTTCGGGGCCAACGTTTGATGAGCGCGTTCGGGTCGAGTTCGCGGCGGTCAAGCGCAGGGATCCCATAGTTTCAGGATGGCCAGTTGAAGTTCCTGGTCACGCCGTAGGACTCTCGGCGTCCAGCGTACGCCAAGGTGGCATGCTCTCGTGCGTCGTCGCCGATCAGCACCCGCAGTGGACGATGATTGGTGACCGACAGGTGTGCGACCAGCGCCTCTGCGGCCTTACGCGGATCAGCGTCCGTAGACGCATCGGGATCGGCTGTGGGCCAGGGGATCTCCGCAGTACCAAATGTGGTCTTGCGGAGATCGTCGTACTCCTGTTTCGGGGTTGCGAATGACATACTCGACCCGGCCCAGTCGGTCGCGAATCCGCCAAGCTGGGCGATCGTTACGCGGATGTCGAACTGCGCGACCTCGGCCGACAGCGCTTCGCTGAATCCTTCTAGCGCCCACTTGCCCGCGTTGTACAAGCCGAACATCGGCATCGCGCCGATGGCACCGACTGTCGAGATCTGCACGATATCGCCGCCACCGCGGGCCCGTAGGTGGGGGATTGCAGCCTGGCAGACCCACATCGCGCCGAGCAGATTCAGGTCGAGATGTTCCCGGGCGCCCTGTTCGTCCAACTCTTCGATGGCTCCGACGATCCCGCCACCCGCATTGTTGACGACGATGTCGATGCCGCCGAAGGCCTGTGCCGCGACATTAATCGCGGTGGGGATTGCGGCGGCGTCACGGACGTCGAGCAGCACCTCCTGCACAGAGTCGGGGTGGTCGGCCTGTAGGTCTGCCATCGCTCCGGGACGGCGAACCGTCCCGACAACGTTGTAGCCTTGTTCCAAGGCGGTCTGCGCGAATGCCCTGCCGAGTCCACGGCCAGCTCCGGTGATGAGCCAGGTGCGAGTGGAGCGTGATGCTTGAGTCATGGTGAGTTAGCCCTCCAACGATACGGTTCGTCTCGTCAGGGTAGTAGCGGGGCGGAAGGTCGTCAAGATGATCCGTCTCGTCTTGTTGTGCGCTAGGGTGTTGGCGTGCCCCACGAAAGTCCCGGTTCTCCGCCCTCTGATCCGCCGGGGCCCGATGCCTCCCGGCGCAGCGATCGTGCGCGCCGTGCGATCCTCTCTGCTACTCGCGATCTCGTCGCCGAGGTGGGGTACACCCGATTGACCATCGAGGGCATCGCGGCAGCTGCAGGGGTCGGCAAGCAGACGATCTATCGATGGTGGCGTTCGAAGGCTGCAGTGCTTTTCGACGCGATTCTGGAGGTCAACTCGCACGAGCAGGGCTCGGTCGATTTGCCGGACACCGGAGATCTTGAATCCGATCTTCGGCTGGTTCTCCGGGGCACGGTTGCTGCGCTGGCCGAACCGGCAAATGACCGCCTTCAGCGTGCGATCGCTGCAGAGATCCAGACTGACATCTCGGTTGCGGAGGAACTCGTACGTCGGCTACTTCGTCCGCAGCTTGATGCATGCGCGGCGCGCATCACTCTCGGCATTCGGGCTGGTCAGGTCGATGAGTCTGTGGACGCGGACCTGGCGGTAGAACTGCTGTTCGGACCGATCTTCCACCGTTGGCTCTTGCGAACTGGCAGGCTGGACGACCAGTTCGCCGACAACATTCTCGCCTTGGTGCTGAAGGGGCTGCGACCGCACTGAAAGGCTCTTGAGAGTGGGAAAGCCGCGGGTCGACGACTTTCTTGAGCTCGTACCCGCTGGCTTTCGGCTGCCAAAATCACACACGACGTATCTGGAATCAGAGATTAGTACGTCACGTAACTCGGTGGAGTTCCGTTTCAACGTATAACTTCGGGAAGTAAGAAGTGACGTTCTTTCACAATCAAGTGCTTAAGGGCTGAGGCATGGCCAACGAACGGATCACAGAAGACCTCGTCGACAAGCATCTTCGCACCTTGGACTTCTATGATGACGAAGAGCGCATCGTCGTCGAGAAGTAGCGGTCTGTCGTGCAGGACATCAGTAAGGAGTTGTCCAAGGCATCGAAGACAGGAAACGGTAAGGCCGCTGGCTCCCCCGAATTCATCGTCACCTCGCCCAACACGCCTGACATGGTGGTTGTGGTGGAGCGCAAGGCTGATACCCGCTACCACTTGTCAGTCAACCGCGATCCTCCGCGGGGCTATGCAGTCGACGGCGTGCTTCAGTACGCCAGGTACCTGACGCCCAACTACACCGCTATCTCGATCGCAGTCTGGGGGGCACCACCGTCCAACTAGTGGTCCTCCTTCGTGCCCCCAAGGAGACCTCTCAGGAGTATGACCTGGTGTCGCCGATGGATGCGCCGGTTACCGAGATGATCTGACTCAACGACCTCTTCGCTGCAGCGTAGTTCGATCCGAAGGTCCAGCAGCAGCGTGAGCACGACCTCATCGCCATCTCCATGGAGATGTACGAGTTCATGCGTGACGAGGCTGAGCTTGAAGAGAAAGAGAAGTCGCTGGCGGTTGCCGGCACGCTGATCGCGCTTAAGGACCAGATCTTCGCCAAGTCGTAGAAGACTGCGAAGCAGGGGTGACTGAAGAAGGTCTTCGGATGGAGGCTACCTCGCAGGTCACATCTGAACGTGGTAGGTCAGAGTGACTCTAACTTCGCCTTCGGCAGCACTCTCGCGTAGATCACGGCTGCGACAACGAAGGCGCAGACGAACCCGAGCAGGGAGGTGCCGACAGCCTGGCCCGACGCAACACCGTCTTGAACATTCAGGTTCGCAAGAAGGATGCACGCTCCGATAGTTGCAACCCCATACCCGCCAGCGAGAAGCGAGACGGAGATCATCTTCTCCGATCCGTAGAGGTGGCCGCGCTTGATGTATCCGGTGACCAGCAAACCGCCAATCACGAACAGCAAGCAGGCGATGAGCGCCGCACCCAGGATGAACATCAGGAGCGATCCGAATCCATCTCCGTCCGGGCCGACATGCCGAACGATCTGGCTGGGGACACGATCCCGCAGGAGCAAGTAGCCGACGACGACCAGGATCAGGCTGACCGCAGGCCAGACGATCAAGGCCGAGGCCAGAGCCTTGCTGGGCTGTTGTGAATCATCGGTCCGTTTCAAATTGTGACTCCTAGGGTTGGCTCGTGAGGATTCGCTGCGCCGCGGACCGCTCGTCGTGGTCCACGTGCTCCAGGATTGGGTGCGCTCCGAAGAAGTCCAACAATCGCATATCATCGCTGCGTTAGGGACTGCTGCACGATTGGGTGACAGTAGTCTGCGAGGCCGCGGGGCCAGTGGTGGGTTCAGCGCGGTTTCGCATTCGACGGGCGCCAATCGGCCAATCGCTGGCTGACGGATAGGCCGGTGGTAGGTCCGTTCGATCCCGGTCGCGATCGCGATGCGAAGTTGTTCTCGGGTGGCCAAACGGTGCCGGTCGAGGACGTTACCTTGCAGCAGTGCGAACGAACTCTCCGTTGCCGCGTTGTCGCCGCACGGTGCTAGCCGCTCATTGGAGCCGGTTGTGCCGGGAAAGGTCAGTGCCATCCTGGACTCTCTGGATCCGAACTGCGATCCAAGGTGGCTATGAACGAGGCATCCATAGGAACTCTCGCACATCGCGATGGTGTTCCGGGGCGCATGAACGGTAATACTCGACTTCGTTTGGGGAGTCGAGAACCCAGCCTCATTGCGGCACCGATAACAAGACTCAACACTCAAACCCAGCTCAGCAGCGACAGCACTGATCGTGCCATCGCGATCAAGGCGACGGAACAACTCGTCCCGCACCCTCGCGTTGTACTGCGCGTTTCTTCTACGCGTCGGATGGGCCGGTTTGAACCGTGGCTCTATCTCCGCGAGATGATCTCGTCCCTTCTCGGTTCCGCCCAAGAGTTCTGAGACGAATTTCGCGCGGATCTGCAGACTGGCCACAAGGCCCGGAAATGGCATCAACGTGTCACGTGCCTGTGCGTTTTCCCGCCGGAGGTGGAGGATCGTGGCGGCGGGTCAGCATTGGACGACGCGGCGGGACGAGCTGCGGATCGCGATATCACGATGACTAATCAGAACCGAAACAACTAACGGACGTCTTGTCGCAAAGGGATACTCGCGTCCACTAGCCAGCCGCCCTGCAGAAGAGGACCCGCTTCGGAGGAGCCTCCGAGTAGACGGGCTCGTTCGGCGATACCGACGATTCCTTGACCGGATCCATGGGCAAACGTACTTTCGCTGCGTCCATCGTCGACGACGCGCAATCGCGTAGTGTCACCTGACACGGAAAGCCGGAGCTCGACCCTCGTCGCATCACTGGCGTAGCGCAGAGCGTTGGTCAGTGCTTCCTGCGCGATTCGGTAGATCCCCGTACGGAGGTTTGGTGAGAAGTCGACCGCGTTGCCCTCACGGATCAACACGACAGGAAGGTGTACTGCGCGGAACACTTCCACAAGCTTCTCCAGCTCGGGGACGTTATAACCGGAGCTATCGAGGGCATCGTCGAGCTTGACGTCCGAAGTACGGAGGACACCGATAGCGGTTTGCATCTCGATGAGAGCGCTCCGACTTGTGGCGGCCAGATGATCGATTGCTCGTGCTGACTGCTCGGGATCTCGCTCTCGAGATGCCGCTGCGCCGTCGGCCAGGGCGATCATCACGGAGAGAGAGTGCGCGACGACGTCGTGCATCTCGGCGGCGATGCGGGTCCGCTCCAGTTGCCGGGCGTTCTCGATGCGTTGAGCGATGAGTTCATCGACCGCGGCACGACGGTCCTTCCGGCCACGAGTTGCGAGGCCCAGAGCGACGGCGATCAGCACGAACGCGTCGAACACGGGGTTGGAGAATGTGCCATCCGCGGTGATCAGCCATCTGACTCCTAATCCTGCCGCCGCTGCCAGGAAAGCCGATGCGACACCCGTAATCGTCCGTGCAATAGGTCCTGTGCTCGCTAAGGAGTACCCGGTGAAGGCGAAGGCCACGGTCAAGTACATCGTGGGGTGGATGCAGCTGATCACCGCAAGAGCGATGATCACCCAGAAGGCATGGTCTCTGCGCCACCACAGTGCCACGCCGACGAGAATGACTGTGATCCAGGCGGAAAGCGGCTGTTCGCCACCGCTGAAGGACAGTGCGACAAGTTGCGGCACAGTACTGGAGGCGATGACGAGAGCGTCGATGAGTCGAGGTCGTGCGAGCAACCAGCGCGCGGGAGGCCACACTTCCGGGTTGATATCGCTTGCCCGGATGCGTGTGATGATCCCCTTCGTCGTCAACAGCTCTCCCTTCTGGTGTGTCTCCACTCTCCCATACCCGAGAACTCGATCTCAGGCATCTCGCCGGCGGAGTACGACGCAGGCAAGCGCGACGAGCAGGGCTGCCCATCCCACGAGTACCGCCATGCCCGGCCAGGCTTCCAGCCCTGCGGGGTTCGGGAACGTCGTGAGGATCACGCGCCCAGCAACCGAAGGCAGGAACCCGACGATGGTCGTGACCACGCCATTTCCGATCGACTCGAGAATCGAGGGCAGGATGCTGAAGAGGAGCACCGGCACGGCGATGGCGACGATGACGTTCTTTACTAGCAACCCGAAGGCGAGCGACACGGTACCGATCATCGCCATGAAGATCCCCGACGCTACCGCAAGCGTCGCTGCCTCCGGGAGGTCGAACTGGTAGGTGACCTCGCTTGTGGAGAGTACTGCGAGTGGCACGAGCATCGCCAAAGCGGAGGCGATCGTTCCAATCGCGAATCCGATCATGCCGATCACGATGGTCTTGGCGAGGACCACAGGCACCCGCTTCGGAGTGGCGAGGAAGCTCAGCTTGATCTGTCCGGAGCTGTCCTCGGTCGTCGCGAACAGTACTGAGACGACGGCGAAGACGATCGCCATCCAGAGCACCGTGTCGACAAAACGCAATTCGGTGACACTGGTGATCGGATCTGCCTGAGGGTTGGGATTCGAGGATGGCGAGATTAGTGACAACGAGGACAATAGGGCGGCAAGAACGATGAACAGACCGAGCACCGCCGTGACGATGGGGCCGGTCTTGAGGGTGAAGAATTTGATGCGTTCGGCGTCGATGGTGGCCAGGAATCCTGGGGATCGTAGCTGCGCGGCACCTGTCGATGGGCTGGAGGTCTGTGTCGTAGTCATGGCGTGTGCGTTGTGCTTTCTCATGAGGAATTCGGATAAGAGCTTTCAGGCGTCGCGATACCGCAGGACGAGACTTCCGGCCACCAGAATCGCGAGTGCCCAACCCGCCAGAATGACTAGTCCCCACCAGGGTTCGATGATTCTCGTCGCGGCGTCGGAGGAGAGATACTGCGAACCGGCGACAGTGGGCATATAGGCCATGAGCTTGGCGACCCACTCCACCGGGAGCGCCGAGACGGCGATCGGGGCCACGGTGAGGAGGGAGACCACCGTGATGAAAGCGGCGACAAGAGAGCGGATCAGCGCGGCTAGTCCGACTCCAAGCATGGCCATCAGCCCTAGTGAGATCCCGCTGCCGGAAATGAATCGGACGATGTCCGCTGAATTGTCGGCAAGTCGAAGATCTTGCCCTGAGAGGATCCCTGGGACGACCAGCAGCACGATGGTGCTGCCGAGGACGCCGGTGCCGAGACCTATCATTCCCATCAAGAGTGATTTCGCTGCAAGCACCAGCAGGCGCTTTGGGGTTGCCAGCAGCGAGGGCTGCATCGTCGCTTGCGTGTATTCCGAAGCCATGAACACGACTGCGAGGACACCGAGCAGGACGTAGGCGTATTGCATCCCATTGAGAAACTGCCCGGGCGAAAGATCGCCGACGCGCGAAGGAGGGTTGCCTGCCCACACCAGAGAGAATGTCTCGAGCAGACCCATGCCGACAATTAACGCCAGTACTGCAAACGTCGTGATCGGATACGACGCCAAAGTGCGGAACTTGATCCACTCGGAGTGCAGAACGGTGATCAGCGTGACGGACACAGAACCACGCGACGTGGCCATTCGGGACGTCTCTCCCGGTTGGGCAGGGGTCGTCATCACCATCAGCCGTTCCCCTGAACATTGGAGCCGTACTCCACCTGATCGCGAGTGAGGTCGCGGTAGACGTCTTCGAGGCTTCTGGGTACGACACCGATCTCGGTGAGCACGATGCCGTTGCGAGAGGCACGTTCGGCGATTTCCTCGCTGGTTAGCCCGACGACCTCGATGGTGCCTGCGTCCGTCATCTCTCGTGTGACCTGCTCGCCGACGAGAACTTCCATGAGTTTCACCGCACGCGTGGTGCGCACCCGGATTCGATCGGGCTGGTCGACTAGCTCAGCTAGCGGCTTGTCGGCGATGATCCGGCCTTTGCCGATGATCACGACGTGATCCGCGATCAGCGAGAGCTCGCTGAGAAGATGCGACGACAGCAGTACGGTGCGTCCTTCGCGGCTGAGCGACTTGAGGAGATTTCGGATCCAGATAACTCCGTCGGGATCGAGTCCGTTCACGGGCTCATCAAGGATCAGTGTGTGCGGGTCTCCGAGGAGCGCGACGGCAAGGCCCAAGCGCTGCCCCATACCAAGGGAGAACCCACCGACCTTCTTGCCGGCAACGCTCGATAGACCGGTAATGCCGATCACTTCGTCAATGCGCGACTTCGGCAGGCGGTGAGTTGCCGCGATCCAGCGAAGATGCTGGTAGGCGGTTCGAGACCGGTGCGCTGCTTTCGCATCCAGCAGCGTTCCCACTTGTCGCAGGGGTGCAGCAAGCTCCCGATACGGGCGGCCGTCGATGAAGCCTTGGCCGCTGGTGGGACGGTCCAGGCCGACCAGGCTGCGCATCGTGGTCGATTTGCCTGCACCGTTCGGGCCGAGGAAGCCGGTGACCGTTCCGGGCTGGATCTCGAATGAGACGTCATGGATGGCGTACTTGCTTCCGTATCGCTTAGTCAGGCCATCGGCAACGATCGTCATCTGGCACTCCTTCTCTCGTGGCTTGTGCAGCGATGTCCCGCCACATTCACCACGTTATGAAAGTGCGCGTGTCGTCCGATGCCACCCCAGGGTTGAGAATTTGATGAAACCGGAACAGGACGCCTGAACTGCTACAGAGATTGTTCGGGCGACGCCAGGACACGGGTCAACACCGGTCTGGTCGCCTGGACAGCGGCAAACACGAAGAGAACGCCGAGAACGAGGAGCAGGACGACGCCTAGGATAAAAAGCGGTGAAGAGGCCAGCGAGATCACCACGACCATGAACATCAGCGCCGTGCTAAGAGCCGCCGCTCCGATGGCAGCGACGCTGAGGGGAATCCACACCGCCCTCCTGCGAGCAGACTGCATGAGGTCCCCAGAGACACCGATACGATTCAAAGCCACATAGGTCGCCCGGCGGTCCAGAATTTCGGCGGCCTGGGTGATTCCAACCGAGCAGCCGACAATGAGAAATGCGGTGACCGTAGCGATCACGGCCGCCGTCCGGAAATCGGCGAAGAGCATCAGCTCCGCTGACCCCACGGCATCCGAGTTCATCGCGATGGTGTTCAGATAGCCGAGCACGGAGCCGGCTGGCACCACGATGAAAGTTGCGATGCCGACCGGGCCAACCTGCCGCCAGGCGGCCTTGGGATCCTCGAGCACGCTACGCGAGGCGAGAATGTGTTCCAGTCTTGTCGCGCTTCGAAGCCGCAGCCAGGCGATCCAGCTGGTGAGCACCGGGCCGGTTAGGTTCATCGCAGTCATGATCGCGCTGAGCGCGATGACGTAGCCGATAGCTATACCCGTAGCACCCCAGTTCTGGCCGACGAGCTGCATCACCACGAGTCCAACGATGATGACACCGATGCCGACGAGAAGCTCACGCACTCGTGCGCCGCGCGGGGTCGCGTGGATCCGCACTTCAAGAGGGCTCACCTCGACGCGTCGAAGACCTGAGACGACGATCGCTACGACGAGGAGTTCGACGAGGGCCGTGACGCCGAGAATAGCCTGCCAGGGCAACCATGCATCGCCCGGGAGGACTGTCTTGCCCTGCAGCGGGATGAGAGCCAGCAACGGTGCTGTGGCGAAGTACACGAGGGTCCCCGCGAGGATGCCGAGAGCAGCGATAGTGGCCATCTCGGCAATGCCAAGTCTGCGCAGCAGTCCCGAGCTCGCGCCGAGCAGCCGGAGCGTAGAGAGCCGGTCGTCGCGTCGCCTGGTCGAGAGCCGTGTCGCAGCGTTGACCAGCGAGACCAGAGGCACCACGAGGAACACCATCAGCGCGCCGCCGAGCAGTGCGTACGCCCTGAAGGCGTTGTCAGGCACAGCCCACAACCGCAGCACGATTGACATCGTGCCGAGAGTCACTGTCGTGACAACAGTGAACCCTGCAGCCGGCAACAGGACGGCATTCATACCGAGCCGTGAAGGTCGCAGCAGCATCCGAAACAATCCGATGTTCATGACGTCACCCGGACGTCCGAGATCACACGCCCGTCGCTCATGCGCGCGATGCGACTGCAGCGCCTGGCGACGGACTCGTCGTGGGTGACCATCACGAGAGCACGATGTTGCCGTACCGTGCTCGCCAGCAGGAGCTCGAGTACATCACCGGCCGTGTGGGAGTCCAGCGCACCGGTGGGTTCGTCGGCGAAGACGACGCTCGCATTCGAGACGATCGCCCGGGCAATGGCGATCCGCTGAGCCTGACCGCCGGAGAGCTGCCCGATACGGCGGTCATCGAGCCCGCCAAGACCCACCTGAGCCAGCAGCTGCCCTGCCCTCGCGATGGCGTCACTGGGGGAGAGCCTATCGACCATGAGCGGCACCGCCACATTCTCCGCGGCATTGAGCTCATCAAGAAGCAGTCCCTGCTGGAACACGAAGCCGAACTCTCTTGCTCGCAGCGCGGCACGGGTTTCGTCGTCGAGAAGCACGAGGTTTTGCACGCCCTCCTGACCGGCGTACGTCACCTCCCCTGCATTCGGGAGGGTGATTCCTGCGAGGGTTTGAAGAAGCGTGGACTTGCCGCAGCCTGAGGGGCCCATCACGGCGAGGGACTCGCCCGCCCGGACCTCCAGCGTTACGCCCTGAAGAGCAGCAGTGTCCCCGTAGCTCTTGAACACGGAAGAGGCACGAAGTACTTGTCGGCCGTTGGTGGGTTGGTCTCCAACCATGTCCTGCTCACGATCCTCTGGTCGTCCGTCTGGGCAAGCCCTGAGGGGAACGCCCGTCCATCGACCATAGCCAGAACAGCACATGCGCACCGACCACCCTGGGGTTGATATCCGAGGGCTCTGTGGTGAGTGAGGATTGGGTTACAGTGCCGGATCAATGTCGCGATGCAAGGACTGTTCGCGAGCGAGGATGACTGCCTGCACCCTGTCGCGCAGATCGAGCTTGGCGAAGATGCGATTCACGTGTGTCTTCACCGTTGCCGCCGACAGGAAGAACAGATCACTGATTTCCTGGTTCGAAAGTCCACGGCCGATGCAGGAGAGAACCTCAATTTCCCGCGGGCTCAGACGATCCAGACGCTCGTCACGCGAGGACACGGTTCCACTCGGTTCATCCGGAGTGACGAAGGCGTCGATAAGTCGCCGCGTGATCCGGGGCTCGACGACGGCATCCCCCTGCGAGACGACACGCACGGCGTTGATGAGTGTGTCGGGCGTCGCGCTCTTGAGCAGGAATGCGCTCGCGCCCGCCTGCAGGCTACCGAACGCGTACCGGTCCAGATCAAAGGTGGTGAGCACAACGACTCGGACAGCGCTCGAGGCACCGGTAATCAGACGGGTCGCTTCAATGCCGTCCATGCCAGGCATCCGCACATCCATCAGCACAACATCTGGCTTGAGCGCCTCGACCTGCGCAATCGCCTCCTCGCCTGTGGCCGCTTCGCCGACCACCGTGATGTCATCCACACTGTTCAGGACGAGTCGATTACCGAGGCGAGACCGTTCGTGATCATCAACGATCAAGACGTTGATCTGCTCCTCGCTTGCTGTCACGATCGCTGCACCTCCAGGTCGACGTCCTCACTCGATATTCCCACAAGGAGAAGCTGTTGTCGTGCTGTCTCAAGATAGAACTCATTCTTTCCAAGGAGCTCAGCGTGTGTGCCGACGTCCTCGACTACACCGTCGCGCATAACAATGATCTGATCGCTGTCTACGATGGTCGCCAAACGGTGAGCGACGATGAGTTGAGTCGTTTCCGGGCCTACCGCTGAAAGAGCCCGCTGCATCAATGCCTCGTTCTGACTGTCGATCTGAGACGTTTGTGGAGGCGATCGTTGGCGTGCAAAGGGCTTGGAACGATGGGCTAAATGAGGAAAGGCCTGTTCTTGCACATGTCACTACTCGGCGAGGATGGGATGGATTTATGTCATTGTGGTTCTGCTTTTCATCGCTAGGCGCGTTTCGGTGGCATAAGTTGCCCGCGCGGGACGGATGGAAGCAGCGCCGAATTGCATGGCAACACCGCCAGCTTGTGCGGACTGATCCGATGGAAGCCGACGTTGCGGCGGGTAGGAAAGTCGCCGTCCGCGCTACGCAATCCCCAGCCGAGCGGTGGCTGGAGTAGGAGCTTCACGACGTCGTCTGGAAACTCGCCGAATTGTCACGAGAACTGAATGATCTTGGCGACTTCGCGAGGGGGGCTCACTCGTCCGATCAGGTTTGAGAGCCTTGAACGAATTTCGGAATGCTGACGGAAATCAGGCGTGGTCTGAGCCCACGATCGGCGGACTGTCCGGAAGGTTTCGTCATACGTGAGGGTCTGGGCCTTGTTTCAGAGGTTGCTTCGTGTGGGCATGCGGTGGAGTTCCGCTTCAACGTCTAGTCACGTTCCGCTTGAGCCATTAGTTCGGTACCGGATCTCACTAGGTGCGATCCGGTACCCTCAGGCGCGGCGTCAAACGTCGAATCACCCGGGCACGCAGGTTTAGCGGAAGATTCGGCTTATCGCGCTCCCGCTCTGGAACAGGCTGATCCATACGAGGAATTTCTCGATAGGGCGTAGGGGAAGTGCAAGGAGTCTCCGCCACCCTCGGCGTCGCGCCCACGACTTGATGATCTGGACCTGGGTGCCACCGATCGTGCTCGTCAGGGCGAACTCAGTTACGACAGGATTACTTCGCGCGGCATCCGGGTATCCGAAGCTCCAAGCGATTGTTCCCGGGGGGTGCGCGGTGACGAGTTCAATGCTGCGGCGACGGAACTGAGGCTTGATCTTCGCCGGCTTCCCGTTCGGGTAGTTCGTTGGGGCGGTTCCTTCCCAGGTTGTGCCTGGTGTCGGGTCTTGACTGGTCTGATCGACCACGCCGATGCTGGACTCCCACTCTGGGATACGTGTGGGGTCCGCAAGAAGGGTCCATACGTCGTCAATCGGCGCGGGAACGAAGGTCTCGACGGACCCTGCGGTCCTGCTCTTCACCTTTTTCATCGCAGCCGTGGTGGTCCCTGCCGGTGAGCCCGACTCGTCGAGAACTTTCAGCAGGGAATCAGATGTCGTGCCCAGTCGGTCGAGGATGTCGGTCATCAGGCCGCTGGGCTCTGCAACGAGCTCCCTGAGCACTGCAGCCGCGTCGCCGGCTTTGCCTTTGCCGCTGGACTTCGCGATGAGATCACGAGCACGCGGACTCCACTCGTATCCGTCCGTCTCGTGGAAAACGATCTGTCCGGCCTCGGGGAACGATGCCTCAATACCGAGTGCGGCGAGTTGCTGATTGTGCTGTTCGGCGACAGCGAGACGGGCGCTATCAATATCGATACCCAGCTCCCGCAGTGCGTGGCCGGCGGACTGATCGTTGATAACCAAAGCGAGGAATAGGTGGTCGATGTCGGCTTCGCGGAGCCCGAGCCGGGATGCTTCCTCCATGGCGGCCAGGGAGAGTGATTGGCTGGTTTGAGCGGCGCGGACGAGTTTGTTCATTTGTTCCTCCTAGGCATCGAGATCGCAGGGTCAATTCGCTTGGAATGCTTCTTGTGGGCGGCCTGCCGTGTGACTCCCAGTGCATCGGCGACCTCCTGCCAGCTCATGCCCGAGCGCAACGCGGCCTCGACCTGCCGAAGTTCCAAGGTGTCCGCGAGTGCACGTAGTGATGCCACCGCCCGCAATCCCGTTCGCGGGTCGCGGGTATCGGCCGCCACTGCCGCGATTCTCGAAGACTCCATGTTGTCAACCTAGGTTGCTAAATGTAAGGTTGTCAACCTGCATTGCTATTTCGTTCGGCGAGCTCGGAAGCTCGCAAGGTCGGGAGAGCGTCGGTATTGCGGAAGGACCGCCGGGTTCTCAGAGATTGGCATGTATCGGAATGCGAAGGAATCTCGCTTCAACGTCTGAGCAGCAAGAAGCAGTCGCTTCCCGTGTCCGTCCTGTGGGCCGGTGCAGGTGACTGGCGCTGCGGGGCTGAGCGCGGAGCAGTCGGATCCATTCGAGAAAATGACGCCGTGGTCGAGGCCGATCCAGAGCAGGAGCGGACAGGGGCGTGCAGCGTCCTGCTCGAATCATTCGGCCCTGAGCTCGACAAGGACCATCACGGAACCTATGCGCGACTCCTCGAAGTAGCCGTGTTGGGGAAGAAGAACCGCAAGATCGCCCGCACCGGCCGATTCGGAACCGGCAAATCGAGGGTCCTGGAGGCCTTCGTTGTTTCCGGTCAGGACGCCGACGTGAGCAGCCGCAGCGCCGCGAAGGAAGCGCTGCCAGGCTGCGCCGTGTGAGTGAGGAGGCGCTGCCCATTGCCCTCGGGCAGGTGAAGCGCCTCGTACCCGAGCTCCAGCTCACCAACCTCGGGGTGTCGGAACCTCTTTGCCCCACTAGTGCAGAGCCTGACGTCATGGCCAGCCCAGAGCCGGGCGAACTCGACGCTTTTCATGCTCAGCTCGCCGACCAGCTCGGCTAGTCGTCGGTCGTCGGCGAATTGGGCCGCCACATACCGAAGCGACGCGACGGCGAGAGCGGCCTCGTCCGGCCAGTCGACGTACAGGTCGCGGGTGTGCTCGTCGAGGAACAGTAGCTTGAGCTGGTTCGGACGGTCCTCGATGCTGCTCGTCGCGGCGTAGTCCAGATGCCCTGCGAGCAGCAGGTGACCGGCACGGTTCCACGCGAGGATGTCGTTGAACCGGCCGAGCAGCACCGCGGGCACGTCGCCCATCGAATGCAGCAGCTGTTCCGCGCCCGGCTTGGCCGCCTCCGGTGGAGTTGCCGCGCGTGGGCGCTTCCACGGTGCCCGGTGCGCGAGCGCGTGCAGGTGCGCGCGCTCGTCGGCGTCGAGCTGCAGGGCGCGCGCGAGGGCGTCGATGATCGCATCGGAAGCGTTCAGCGACTGACCCTGTTCGAGCCGGGTCAGGTAAGTGATCGACACGCCCGCGAGCTGGGCGAGCTCTTCCCGGCGCAGGCCGGGCACACGGCGGCGTCCGTAGCTGTTGACGCCAACCTCGTCCGGTGTGATTCGGTCGCGGCGCGAGCGCAGAAACTGGCCCAGCTCGGTGACCGGACGGTCCGCGTCTGCGAACTCGGTCGCTTCGTCGAAGGGGTGTCGTTCCATGCGTTCCATTGTCGCCCACCTGCATAGGCGGAGCCTGCCCCTGCCAGTGATAGGCACCCCCAGACCCCGCATATCGGGGATCTAGCTGCCTGGTCCCCGGCAGCCGAGTCTGGATGCATGACCGAAATCAACACATCACCGCCCCCAACGACCACGAACGCGACTCCACGCGTTGATCGGTTCACCACCACTCAGAAGATCGCAATGGCCATCCTGCTCACGGCGAACTTCACCCTCGCGGTGGACTTCTCGATCCTCAACGTCGCCCTGCCGCACATCGGTAGTGAGCTTGGATTCGCCACCTCTGCCCTTCAATGGATTGTCACCTCGTTCGCGCTCTGCGCGGCTGGGTTCACCCTGTTCTTCGGCCGCGTGGCCGACTTGTTCGGCCGCAAGCGGCTGTTCATGATCGGCATCGTCCTGCTCGGAGTCTCGTCCCTCGCCGGCGGCCTTGCCAGCGAGCCGGGCCTGCTGCTCACGGCTCGCATCGGTCAGGGCATTGCGACGGCGATGGTCACCCCCGCTGCTCTGTCGCTGATGACCACCATGTTTCCCGAAGGTCCAGCACGCTCCCGCGCTCTCGGCCTCAACGGTGCACTCATGGCGGCAGGCTTCACCTCCGGAGCCGTACTCGGAGGACTGCTTACCGGCGCGGTGTCGTGGCGCTGGGCCTTCTTCATCAACGTCGTCGTCGCCCTCGCTGTCATGGTCGTCGCCCCGTTCGTGCTGCGCGAACCGGCCCGCGGCCCACGACCCAAGCTGGACGTGCCCGGGGCCATCACCATCACCATTGCTCTTGTCGCGCTCGTGTTCGGCATTGACAATGCCGGACACCACGGCTGGACCCACGCCGGGAGCTGGGGCCCAATCCTCGGCGTACTCGTGCTCTTCGTGGTCTTCTTCAAGATCGAGGGCCGCGTTGCCGAGCCCCTTGTCGCTCCGGGCCTGCTCAATCGCCGCAACATCGGCTGGGGCAACACCGCAGGACTCCTCGCGTTCGGCACCTTCACATCGCTCGTGTTTCTCTTGACCCTCTACCTGCAGCAGGTCCTGGGCTATTCCGCCGTCACCGCTGGGCTGGCGCTTGGTGTGCTCGGCATCGGCACCGTACTCGGCGGCCTCGCCGCACCGAAAGTCATCGGTCGGACAAGCGCCAAGGCCGCGATCGTCGCCGGACTGGTCGTCCAAGCCGCCGCGACGGCACCCCTCGCGTTCGCCGGCGACAGCCGCGACTGGCTGATCCCGCTGTTGGCCTGCACGTTCATCGGCGGGGTCGCAAATCTGGTCGCGATCGTCGGCTACGTCGTCGCCGCGACCTCCGGCGTCCCCGCTCACCAGCAGGGCTTGGCGACCGGGCTGGTGACAATGAGCCAGCAAGTGGGCATCGCCCTCGGCACCCCTGTCATGTCGGCGCTCGCGACCGGGGTGGTTGCCGCAACGCTGCTGCCGGGCCTGCAATTCGCCATCGGTGTCAACGCCGCCATCGCCCTCGCAGCGGCCATCCTCCTCGCCATCTTCCTCCGCCTGCCCAAGACGGAGGTACCGATCGCGGCTGCGGAGCCGAACCGACCGCAGCCTGAAAGTGAATCGTCATCATGAGCACTCTGCGAGCCTTCTCCGTCGTGTCGAAGGTCCGCAGGGTCCTCACTCGTCCCAGAGATCGCGGGGATCTCAGCCTGTGAAGACGAGTAGGCCCGAGGAACGGAGCTCACCCGACTCGCACTGGCTTGTATCTCTCAGACATCTCCTTGGGGAGACGGGCCGGACCCCGGCTCCCCGCGGTTGATCTTGGTCTCGGATAGGGCCTCTCGTTCGAGGTGTCGCAACAGGCAAATACTCTCCGCAACTCGTGGAGCTCCTTCGGGCGTACGACGACCGACAACGAGCTCACGCCTGCAGGCGTGCCGGCGTCGTCAGTTGCGCTTCTCTCGAATTTCGCGTTCCGCTTCAACGTCTAGCGTTAGCGACGCAACGCGCAGGGGTCGCGGCGATGAAGGGCGACCGGCACGGTCGGCCCTGTAACGGGATCAGTGACTAGCAGCGGATATGCTTTCGGCGAGGTGACGCTGGCCTCGCGCAAGTCGCGATCGTCGACGACTGCTGAGGCAAGCAGGATGCGAACCAGAACCAGGTGGACACCGTCACGCCGCGGCAGAACGACTGAAGGAGGGTACCGACATGCCAAAGGTTCTCTCGGTGAACATCGGTGCGCCGCGACCCAACCCTGCCAAGAAGAACCTGACGGGGATTCACAAGCAACCGATCGAGCAGGCAGAACTGCGGGTGCCAGGCCCGAAGCGTGGTGGACTCGGCGGCGGGTTGATTGGCGATTTCATCGGCGACCGCGAGCACCACGGTGGTGACCAGCAAGCCGTCTATGCAGTCGCCCGCGAGCAGCTGGACTGGTGGGGCCGGCAGCTCAGGCGCCCCCTCGACAACGGCGTGTTCGGTGAAAACCTCACCACGCAGGGGTTTGATCCGGATCGCGCTCTCGTCGGCGAGCGTTGGCGGATCGGCGACTAGGTCACCCTTCGGGTTGAAGGCCCACGCATTCCCTGTGGCACCTTCAGTCAGCATATGGGCGAGGCCGGGTGGCTCAAACGGTTTGTGGCGCATGGACTGTCTGGCGCGTACTTGTCGATCGAGACCCCTGGCACCGTCCGGCCCGGTGATGAGATTGAGGTGCTCACGCGCCCGGACCATGGTCTTGACGTGCCGACGGTCTTCCGGGCGTACTACGACGACGTTGACGCTCTCCGGGCCGTCCTTTCTTCTGGTGCACTCACGTCGGACGAGGAGGCAGCGGAGTTGTCCGACCGTCTGACCAAGGTTCTCGCGCGGAGGTGAGGAAGTTGGGCGGCTACATCGAGGGCTTCGGGATCACGACGTTGAGGGTGGTGTGAAAGCTGTCTCTATCGAGGTCGTTCAGCATGCAACTTTGAGTCCGGGGCTCATCGAGGATCTCCGGTGTTTGTTTGACGCCGAGTACTTCGCGGACTTCGGCGAGTGGGACCCGCAGCAGCCGTACGGATACGCATCTCACGATGTGCATCTGATCGCGCGCGTTGGCGCTGATGTCGTGGGACACGTGGGGTGGGTGCGACGGAGCATCTCGGTCGGTGCGACCGATGTGGATATCGCGGGCGTGGGTGGAATGCTGATCGCTGCGAACTCTCGTGGAAGGAAACTGGGCGAGAGGTTGATGCACGCCGCGGACCAGTCCATGACCGAAACTGGAGGAATCCAATTCGGGTACCTCGGATGCCGCGAAGAAGTTGTCCCGTTCTACCGCGCGTGCGGTTGGCAACGAATTACAGCGCGGGAACGTTCTGTTTCTCGTGATGGTCAGGCGGTGGAGGACCCACCAGGTCAGCCACTGCTGATCTTGCCAGTTTCTTCATGTCTTGCCAGTTGGCCGTCTGGAAGCGTCGACCTGCGTGGTCGAGCTTGGTGACAATAGCGCGAGGCTGCTCCGTGCCGGAACTTGATTGAGCTCGGTTCAACCTGTAGCCGCAGCAGATGATCACCTGCCTATGCTGGGTCGCATGATCGATTTGTGGCGGCAGGCATTCTCGGAATCGAAGATGGTGGGTTGGGACTTCTCGTGTCTGGACGGCAGGATGACTGCCGACGAACCATGGTGGGACTTCGAGGAAGATTGTCGTGCCGAGATGGCGCGCGCACGGCTAATTGTTGACCTCGGAACCGGAGGGGGAGAACGACTCCAAGCCCTACTCGGTAGTGATGGCGTTGCTGCCAGAAGGATCGTCGCCACGGAAGGTTGGCAGCCGAACGTTCGCATTGCCCGTGAGGTTCTCTCCGCAAGTGGTGTCGAGGTCGTCCAGTACGACGCGGAGCGTGACAGCGAGATGCCCTTCGACAACGAGAGCATCGACCTCTTGATGTGTCGCCACGAGGCCATCGACGCGCGGGAGATTGCTCGAATCCTGGCTCCGGGCGGGCGTCTCTTGATGCAGCAGGTGGATGGCTATGACGCAGAAGAGATCCATGAGTGGTTCGACGTGCCGTTCGAGTACCCGCACGTAACAGCTGGTCACTACGTCGACGAGCTCGAATCCGCGGGTCTCCGTATCGATCAGGTGAATAACTGGCGGGGAACGATGGAGTTCAAGGATGTAACTGCGCTCGTGACGTATCTTGCGCTCGTTCCTTGGGACGCTCCCTGCTTCACCGTCGATGCGCACGCGGATCAGTTGGCTACTCTGGACGCGTCCCGCCCGATCCGGGTCACGCAGCGTCGCTTCCGGGTTTATGCTGCGAAACCCTAGCGACTTGAGCTCCTGGGAAAACGTTGATCAGTTGTTGGCGACGATTGCGCCGAGTGGCAGAGCTTGTCAGGCTTGTGCCGTACCTGACCTCTAACTCCCAGTTCTCTCAAGGACGGCTCGATGGAACTCCACCTACGACCGATGGTCGTGTCTGATGCGGAGCCGTTTGCGTCCTGGGCAGTCGACCCGGTATTTCGTGCTCACGCAGGTTGGGCGGAAAGGTCGTCTATCGACGAGTCGGTTGCATGGTGGCGAGCTCTCATCGCGAGGCCTGATCCACAGCTCATCAGATTGACTGCTGTCTCAGGTGATGACGTGGTGGGCTACGTAGATCTCCATGGTGAGGGTGAAGAGACGCGCGAGCTCGGCTTTGTCACCGGGCCATCGGGGCGCTGGGGCCAAGGTTGGGGAGCGCTCGCTGCCTCGGCCGGTCTCGTCTACGGATTTGAAACGCTTGGGCTCAGACGGATCTGGGCAGAGGCGGTTGAGGCCAACACCGCCTCTGTCAGGATCCTTCAGCGGCTGGGAAGGAGGAACGCCGGTCCGGGCGATGAAGAGACGTTCCTCGGTACTCCGTCGAACTACGCCCGCTTCGATGTGTCACGGGAGGACTGGGCGGAACGGCGCGAACAGGAGGCGTAGTGCCGAGAGGGAGCCCTGTGCCGGGACGCGGTTGCGTTCCTCTTCAACGTTTGACCGAAGCGCCCAGAACGAGGTCCGTCCTGCTCCGCTTCGGCTCGCGCAGATGCAAGCGCCTGCGGTATTCTCGGCGTGGCAGCGGAAGCTGCCGACTGCACTTCCAGGCGCGGACCGCCTGAAACATTGCGGAGAGGCCCGACTCGCGCGGGACATGTCCGGATGAGGTGCGGCGCATCATTGCGCCGACTTCAACTGCCGATGCGAGGCATCGGCTGACGAAAGGACATGGCATGGCATCGAAGGACGAGAAGAACCTCGCCCAGGTGATCGACAAGATCGCCAAGATGGACGAACCGGCACGGACGCTCGTGCAGCGAGTGCACGCGGTCATCGTGGCCGCCGAGCCCAGGCTGAAGCCGCGGATCTGGTACGGCATGCCCGCCTACGCGCTCTCTGCGAGTGCTCCCGCGCTGGTGACGCTGCGCAACGACGAGCGCGTCAACCTCGCTCTCACCGAGAAGGTCGAGCTCGTCCCCGGGGGTGGTTCCGACGGAACATTGATGCCCGCAGCGTGGTACTTCGAGACCATAGACGCACCCACTGAGAAACGCATCGCCGAGATCGTCCGCTCGGCGGTTTCCTGAGCGCCGCGATCTGACGCGGCTGGGCCTTGCTCTCAACGCGCATCACCGCGTCGTTCGGGCTGGCTCAGCCGCGCCCTCCGATCAACGGATCTGTGACCGGGATGGAGTTGACCTGGGCGTCCGGTGCGTGGAGGGCACGGATGGATTCGTGTGGGCACGCTGTGGAGTTCTGCTTCAACGTGTGAATCAGCGCGTGCTCGAAGTTGCACCACGCCCCGGTCATCTCGTCAGGAGATGACCGGGGTGCCATTTCGGAGGACGCGGCACAATCTCTTTGTGTTTGCTGTGGTCGGACGGCTCTTGGCGGAACTGACGGGACATCCCGACCTCGAATTCTCGCTGTCCGAGCTAGTTCGTCGTACGGGCGTGAGCGGCCCTATCGTCCATCGACAGGTTGGCCGGTCGATCGAGCGAGGTTCTGCGCGATGGCCGATGCGAGAGGAAATCGACTTGCGCGCGCGAATGAGGAACATCCGCAATTCGCTCTAGTGGGTGATCTGATCGTGGCAACGTACGGTCCCGCCTCCGTACTTCGCCGCACCCTGTGCGACATCGCGAGCGGGGCGGGCCAGCGGTTCGGCCTGACCGTGGACGTGACTTGGCTAGGGCGAGACGAATCGGAAGCCGACGAGCCATCAGTAGGCAATCTTCGTGATACTCACGATGGAGTGTCACATCGCCACCGACAAGGCGCAGGGCCGACGACGTAGTCAGCCGAGGTGCTCTGCTGCCCAGCTTGTCAGTGTGGTGGGCGTCGTCGTGGCGTACGTGCGCGGATTCTCGGGAGTGAAATCCTCTCTGATCCCAGCGGCCATCATCACGATCGCTTCTATCTGGGCGGCTGGCATACCCTGCTGACGCAGCGCGGATCGGACGTCGTCGTCGCCAATCTGATGGGCGTTGACTGGATGGCCGAGCGTCACCGCTAGTGTGTGGGCGACTTGCCTGAACGACAGGTCTTCGGGGCCGTGGACTGCTTGGACGTGGCAGCCATTCCAGCGTCGAGAGAGCAAGCGGGCGGTCGCCACCTCAGCGATGTCTGCTGGCGCTACCCAGGGCATCGGACGGGAGATGTCGAACGCCGTTGCGAGTACACCGTCTCGGATCGACTCGGCGTCCATGAGCAGGTTGGTGAAGAAGTACCCGCATCGCAGGTGCGTCACCGAGGCGCTGGTCTGCTCCAGCTCCTGCTCGATAGCAGCCAGACCGTCGATCTCACCGACCCCGTGACGCTTCTCCGCGCCAACGCTGGATTGGAACACCACCCGTTCGATCCCATTGGCGTCCACTGCCGCGCGGACGTTGGCCGCAGCAAGTGCGTGAGCAGCTAGCGGGTCACGATCTGTTGCGGTCGGGCTGACCCAGTACAGGGCATCGAGGCCACGCGTGGCCTCCTCGACTGACGCTCCGTCCCAGACATCCAGTGCAGCCGCGTCCACGTACGTGGCCAGATCCGCGCGGAGCAGGCTCGGGTCCCGGAGCAGGGCGAGCGGGCGTTCCCCTGCTTGAACCAGCAACCGCAACACGTGCGCTCCGACGTTTCCTCTTGGTGTCACCACTCCGATGGCCATGAACAACCTCCCTGCTCAGCTCCGCCACTTGGTATGGCAGGTACTTCGACGCTACTAGGAGATGTGGCCTGAATCTGACCGCATCTTCTAGGCTGGCGAACATGGCAGATGTCACCAAGCGGATGCTCGACCTCCTGGCCGCTCTTCAGGCTGGTAGAGCGTTTAGCGGGGAAGAGCTGGCGACTCGCCTCGAGGTCAGTCCCAGGACTTTGCGCCGGGATGTAGAGCGACTTCGCGGCTACGGCTACCCTGTGCATGCCCGTCCCGGTCCGGGTGGCAGCTACCAGCTCGGGGCCGGGCGGCGGATGCCTCCTCTCGTCCTCGATGACGAGGAAGCCGTCGCCACGGTCGTCAGCCTTGCCGTACTCGCCGCGGCCACTTACTCGCATCCCGGTGGGCTGAACGACGCCGCTGACCGCGCCTACGGGAAGATCGACGATCTGCTCCCTCGGCGACTCCGCACGAGGGTGGCGGCCTTGCGCGCGAGCGTCGAAGCCGAACGTCGACCATTTCCCGACATCGCCGCTGAGGCGCTCGGAGAAATCGCCGAGGCAGCAGCCGCAGAGGAGATCATCGTCTTCGACTACATCGACGCGCACGGTGTCAGCACTCAACGGAGGATCGAAGCCCATCGTCAAATCCACATCGACCGCCGGTGGTACGTCTTCGGCTGGGACCTCAACCGCGAGGATTGGCGCGTCTTCCGCACCGACCGCGTCAAGAACATGCGCCGCACGGGACGCCACTACGCGCCCAGGTCTCTGCCCATGGATTGGGCGCTTGCCTATCTGCGTGCTGGGTTAGGTGACATTTGACGAGAAAGCAGAAGTGGAACGTCGCACCAACGTTGCGGTCCGATTGATGTCAGTTCTCATATGCACTGATTGTGCATCTCCGGGGCCCACCAACCGGTTCGGCCGATGACGAAGGCCTTAGCCTTGTGAGATGCATGCGATGTCCTGCGCCGGCTGTCTCAGGCGAGCATGAGTAACGCGCCAGACCGCGAAAAACGGGAAGGAGGGCACACAAATGGTGGCCCAGAAGAAATCAGAGGTTGTCGACGGATTCCTGATCAAGTATCACGCCGATGGAAAGTCCCGGTGGTCTAAGGGCAGGTCTGAGGATGGCGTGCCCATTGGCTACTGGGAGTGGTACCGGAAGGACGGCACTCTCAAGCGCTCCGGGCACTTTGAGGCCGGCGATCCCGTGGGCGAGTGGATCACGTACGACCAAAACGGTGAGATCTACAAGGTCACGGACCGCGGCACGCGTTCCGACTGAAGGTCCCGCCGAGTACCGGCCGTGCTCGGCAGTCTAGGCTCTGACAGTGGACACCGTAGGGTACACAGATGAACTCCTTGCCCGCGCATCTCTCGCACAACGCTCTGGGACGAATCGTGACGGAGTGGGCGAACGTTATCGGTGTGCCTCCGCAGGACGTCAGCCGGGACGAGTGGATACTCGTCGAGCGGGCGGATCTTGATGCTGTTGTTGCCGTGAATGTTGACGGGTTCGGTTTCGCGGCCGCGCCTCCGCGTGTCTTGGATCTGCTCCGCAACGCACCCCCAGAGTCGCTTCTTGACGCAGCGGGGCTGGCGAGGAGGCTTCCCGCGGGTGCTCATCCTATTGGCCGTGCCGACCTCCTTTTCGCGGACCGTGTTCCTCCCTTGCGTCGACTGAATGTGCGTGAGGCAGCGCCGGCTGATGTCGTTGCCGTGCGCGGCCGAGTGAGCGCGTCCGAGTGGGAAGAGAGCGGCATCGAGGAGACGGAACGAAAGTGGGCCGCGATGGATTCTGCTGGGAGCCCTGCTGCGATCGCCGGATTCAAGCGTTGGCGTTCCGAACTTGCTCAGATGGCGGTGCTGGCTGACCCGAGACACCGAGGGGCTGGCTGCGCCTATGCCGCCGCAGCTGTCGCGACGCAGGAGACGGTGAGGGCTGGTTTGATCGCACAGTGGCGAAGTCGTCAGGGAAACGATGCTTCTCGCCGTCTGGCGCAGCGGTTGGGATTCACCCACTGTGGGGTGCAAGCAGCAGTTGAGTTGAGCTGATCGACGACGGGCAGTCTGGCAGCGGTTCTGGCTCGGCGGACGAGGCCAGCAACCTGTCCGAGGCCTTGGGATCAGCCCGCACCTTGGCTGCACAAGTTGGCGCGGACCTCGTATGCTGAGCGCATGTCCAACGATCCCGGGACCCCGGGCGGCTCAGCGGAGCGCCCGGCGATCTTCTTCCGCGACGCCGCCGAGTTCCGTGCTTGGCTCGAACACCATCATGACTCCCAGAGCGAGTTGTGGATGGGGCTCAAACTCGCGCACGTCGAGGACCGCGGGCTCACGTGGAAGGACGCGGTCCCCGAAGCGCTGTGCTTCGGATGGATCGACTCCGTCTCGCAGAAGATCGATGCGGATTCGCGCCGCCAGCGATGGTCGCCTCGCAAACCGGGCAGCACCTGGTCGAACGTCAACATCGCTCACGTTGAGCGGCTGATGGCGGAAGGGCGGATGCACCCGGCGGGCATCGCGGCCTTCGAGCGCCGCACCGCAGACCGGTCGGGGACCTACTCCCACGAGAATCCGGAGGCAGAGCTCACTCCCGAACTGCAGGCGATCGTCGACGCCTCGCCGCGTTCCCTGGCGTTCCTCGATGAGGCGACGCTCGGCTATCGCAAGGCCGTCCGCCACTGGATCATGTCTGCTAAACAGCAGACCACCCGCGAGCGACGCGCGAACCAGCTCGTCTCGTGCTGCGAGGCCGGCGAACTCATCCCACCCCAACGCCCCGGACGCACGCCGGCCTGGCTTGCCCGCGCCGCCGCGGCGGCGTCCGAGGGCCACTGAGCAAGAACGGTCGGGCGAGAACTGCTCCGACCCGTGCATGCTTGAGGCATGAACGAACGCCAACCGGGACGCGACCGCATCCGTGAACTCCTCGATGCCGTCCTCGCGGAGCACGAGGACGGAGCGGCCCTCGACCAGATCGCCGCGACCGCGTACACCTCGACCTTCCACTTCAGTCGGCAGGTGAGCCGGGCTGCCCGCGAATCGCCGGCCGCGCTCCGGCGTCGCGTACTGCTGGAACGTGCCGCCTGGGAACTGCAACGCGGACAGTCGGTGACCGACACGGCATTTGCTGCGGGGTACGACTCCGTCGACGGGTTCTCGCGCGCATTCTCCCGCGCGTTCGGCTGCCCGCCGAGCGCGATGCCGACGCGGCACGAACGAGGCCATTGGCTGCCGGCCCGGAACGGCATCCACTTCCACTCCCCGACAGTGCTCTATGTCGACGCCGACGAGGAGCAGTCTGCGGGTGATGTGGTGGCGCTGATGGTCCGGCACGACCTCGACGAGACAGACGCCCTGCTTGCCGCGGCAGAGGCGGTCGGCGACGAGGAGTGGCGCCGTGAGCGGATGCCCGGTCACCAGGTGCTGGCATGGGCCGGTGCCGAGACCACGCTCGCGGATGTTCTCCGGCACCTGGCCTTGGACAAACTCCCGTGGCTCGCCAGCATCGAGGGCAGCGATGACCCCGAGGCCGACGGGGCGACCGACGCAGTCAGTTTGCGCGAGAGGCACGCCGACATCGCCGTTCGATGGCTCGCGATGACCCGGGACGTCGAGCGCCGCGGCGCATGGGGCGACCGGGTGCTCGATGCTCTCTGCGACCCACCTGAGTCGTTCCTGCTCTCCCAGATCCTGGCCCACGTCCTGACCTTCTCGGCGCACCGACGCCAGATCGCCCGCTGGATGCTGACGCAGTCCGGCGTCGACGTCAGCCATCTCGACCCCGACCCGATCATGTGGCACCGCCACGCCTCAGGAGGCACATCGTGACGCGCTACCGCTACTACACCGCCACCACGCTGGACGGCTTTCTGGCCGACGACACCGACTCCCTGGCCTGGCTCTTCAAGCAGCACATCGACGACGACGGCCCGGGGAACGCAACCCAGTTCATCGCCGGCGTGGGCGCCCAGGTCATGGGCGCGACCACCTACGCGTGGATCCTGGAGCACGAACGCTCGTGGTTGCCGCAGATGCCCACCTTCGTGTTCACGCACCGTGAGCTGGAACCGGCAAACGAGCACGTCTCGTTCCTCGCCGGGGATCCCACCCGTCACCGGACTGCGATCGAGTCCGCGGCAGGGGACCGCGACGTGTGGATCATGGGCGGCGGTGATCTCGCGGCGGAGTTCGCAACTGCCGGAATGCTCGACGAAGTGCTGGTCTCGATCGCGCCCGTCACGCTCGGCGCGGGCAGACCGCTGTTCGGCGGGGCGTTCGACCTCGCGTTGCAGGAGTGCGATCGCAACGGGGACTTCGTCGTCGCCCGGTACGACGTCGTCGGGCCCTTGAAGAATCCGTGAGGGCTCCTCGCTGTCGTACGATCAGTTCCATGAATGACGACGTCGTAGTCCGGCCGGTGAACGGCCCAGGGGAGTATCCCCAACTTGTGAAGGTGTGGCGTAGCGCCGTGGATGCCACCCACGACTTCCTGGCGCAAGCGCACCGCGACGCGATCGAGTCCAGGCTGGCGGCTGACTACCTGCCGTGTGTCTCTCTTGTTGTCGCGGAACGGCACGGAAGAGTGATCGGCTTTGCGGGGACGGCTGATGGCAAGTTGGAGATGCTGTTCGTCGATGCCGGCCACCGCGGCGGCGGCGTCGGTTCGAAGCTGCTGGCGCACGTGCTCGAAGCTGAAGCCGTGACGGCTGTCGATGTCAACGAGCAGAATGAACACGCCGCGGGCTTCTACGAGCGCTCCGGATTCGTCGTGACCGGACGAAGCGCGGTGGACGACGACGGGCTTCCGTACCCGCTTCTCCACTTGCGGCTACTGACCGAGGCGGCTCAAGCGGGGCAGCGGGTACCGTGAGCAAGTCGTCCGTGCCGGAAAGCGACCGAGTCCTGCTTCACCGCAGTGTCGGCAGGTGGCACGAAAATACCTTTGGCGAACCGGGGAAGACATGAGCACCACTGCAGATTTTGACGTTCGAGCGGCTACCACAGGCGATCTGGAGACTGCCTCGGGGGTGCTCGCCCTTGCCTTCGCGAAGTACCCCTGGACCCGATGGTCGATTCCCGAGGACGACTTTTCGCGGCGCCTGGCAGGACTCCAGGAGCTCTATCTCAGCTATGCGCTGAGCGCGGGGGTGGTTCTGGTCGAGGATCAGGTTCACGGTGTCATCGCGTTGCTCCCTCCGGACGCGCCTGCGCCGTCGGAGGATTTTCAAGGGCGTGTAGCTGAGCTCCATGGCGACCGCCTCGATGCTGTCGCGCGCGCGTGCCTTCCGCCCGCACCCGATGACCACTGGACATTGGCGACTGTCGGCGTGCGACCGGAGCGTCAGGGGACAGGGCTCGGAGCGGCACTGATCCGCGCGGGGCTCGACGTCGTGGAGGCAACCGGCGGTGCCGGCGTCGCGCTGGAAACCTCATCGGACGCAAACGTGCGGTTGTATGAGCGCTTCGGATTTGTCGTCACGGCCACCAGCTGGATCGACCAGGGGCCCGTGGTGCACTCCATGGTCCTCGGCGGCGGGACGGGGATGGCGACCGCAGAGGCAGACGAGGGGGCGGCTTTGTCGTCCGGTGCCATGCCGCGCGCGACGTAGGGCGAGGTTCGGTGGCGTTATCTCAGTTGCTGTCGCAGGAGGACGATGATTCAGGGATAGAACGGTCGCCCAGTGTCTGCATCGTCAGCACCGATGCCCCGGACATCGCTGTCGACGATCAGTTCGTCGGCCTAGTGAGCGTTGGCGTGGATGCGAACGCTCGGAGCGCGACTTCGATAGCCGATCGAAAAGCGTCAGAACCGGAGAGGTGGGTTGCGACGCGAGATCTGTGTGCACCCTGTGGTCTCCTGCAGGCTCATGGCTCGACCGTGACGATTTCGTTGGTGCGGGGGAGCGAACCCCCAAACGTCAGTGGTACGGCTTGGGCGTGTTTGATGTCCGCGCTATCGATGACCTGAACGTGGAGATGGGGCTCGGTGCTATTGCCGGAGTTCCCGCAGCGAGCGATGACTTGTCCGGTGCGGACCGGTTGGCCGCGCTGGACTAGAAGGCTTTCATGTTGGAGATGGCAGAGGACGACGACGCCGCCGCCGGAGCGCTCGATGAAGACGTAGTTGCCGCCTAGACTTTCCCAGCCCGCCGCGGCCCGGCCGCGCTGAGTGAGGGCGTAGCCGATCGACGGCAGTCCGCGGTAGGCGGCATGATCGGCGTCGTCGTTACGGATGGCCACAACCGTGCCGTGCGCGGGCGCGAGAATCGGACGGCCGAACCCGGGGAATCGTTCGGGGGGCTCCGGGGAGAAAAGGGAGCCGACGCTCAACGGGGCAGGCCGCCCAGCATCATCGAGCGGAACGAAGTCGATGGCGTACGAACTGGCGAACAGTGTGGTGCCATGGCTCGGAACACGGTTGGCAGGGCTGTTTTGCACTAGCCACCGGGACGTGAACGGGTACTTGAGATCTATCGCCTCCATGCCCGGGCTCCTTTGCGCTCGCCTCTGCTCTGCACGATTCCAACTCTGAAGCCAGCGCGCAAGCCTTCTCCGATCCTGGTATTTTCGCTGTCATGACGGCGGCGGAATGCGAGATGAACTGTGCTGGCGGCCTGTTTGATGGGGGAGCTGATCTGCGCGACCGAGGATCCGGTGGTGTGGATCGTGCGGGATGCGTTTTCTGACGAGCACGCTTTTTGCCGGTACTATCGTCGCGTTGCTGGGCGCGAATGGTGCCTAGCCATGGCGGGCATCGAACGCCGTTACGAGATCTCAGGATTCAAGAATGTCAACTGACGCACTGCGGCGAACCTTGGGCCGGATGGTGTGTGTAAGGAGGATGCCGTGACTGTGTCTGTACCGCCAAGCGCGTTGAGGCTTCGTCCACCAGCGGTGGACGATGAGCACGAGGTCCTGGCCGCGCAACGTGAGCTGGGTGAAGAAGGATTCGATTTCATGTTGGCCGACGACGACCAATCGTGGACGGACTACCTGACTGCACTCGTGCGCACCAGGTGTGGAATCGGAATCGCCCCAGGGCAGGTCCCGGCCACGATGCTCCTCGCCGAGGTCGATGGCCGAATCGTCGGCCGGGTCCACGTGCGTCATGAGCTCAACGCGCCCTTGCGCGCAATCGGTGGACATGTCGGCTATGCCGTACTGCCAGCGTATCGGCGGCGTGGATACGCGACCGAGATGCTCCGGCAAGCGATCGATGAACTGAACGAGCTCGGAGTGACGAGCGTGCTGGTGACGTGCGACGACGACAACGCCGCCTCGATCCGGGTGATTGAACGTCAGGGCGGAGTTCTCGAAGGTTCCCTCGCTCTGACCGAGGACAAGCGAAAACTGCGCTACTGGATCCACACGTGAGCCCGTGCCCGCAGCTCATGAACGACTGACGTCCCCGATGCTTGGTCGCTTCAGAATTTCCGTTGCTCTTCCGACAGCCAACTGCGATGAGGCAATCAGGTCGGCGTCGGCCTTCTCACGAACTCGTAGCTCGAGAGTTTCTTCGAAACACTCAAGAGCCCGACCGTACTCTCCGCAAACGAAGTGGACCTTGCCGAGGTGTTGCCGCATCACAGCTTCACGAGGTGTACCAGCAGTGGCAGCCACGAGGTCCCGATAGGCCGCGATGGCTTCGTCGTAGCGGCCTTGGTCCCGCCAGGCATCTGCCAGCAGCGCGCGCAGTCGAAGGGACGGAGCGGGCGCTTCCATGGCGCCCAGCAGATCTTCGGCCTGCCGGGGTCGGCCGGACCAGAGTTGGATCAGGACGTCGAGGACCGGGTCGTCTTTGAATTCACGGCGAAATGCCTCGAGATCGTCGATGACGGGGAGAAGCGTTTTCTCGTCGATGTGCCAACTGGTCGCGCCGCTCATCTGTAGATCGTAGCTAGTGAAACCGATCGCCCAAGCGACCCGGCGGACGATTCGCGGCGAATCGCACCTCGGCGACCTTGTCCGTCCACCGCTTGGCGACGAAGGGCCTTCGGCGGCTGAGTCGACCCTCGTCGACGATCGTTCCATGCTGATCCGTCGCCCGATTACGGGGTTCCAGACCGCTGGTAGGATCGCTCGTGTTGCCAGCCTATCGAGGGAGCGCCGTGACATGAACGAGCGGTGTCGGCCATCGTGAATATGTTGCTGGGCGAGGTGCTGAGGACCGCCGAGGACCTGCCGTGGACGCACGCCCTGTACGCGCCCGCCGGGCGGTGGCAGCTGGACGAGTCGACACCGGTGTTGGTGTGGGACGTGGACGACGTCGTCGACGGCGCCGCGGACCTGCCGGCGGAGGCCGTCGCGCTCGGATACGACTACGTCCTCGCCATCGACGACGTGCAGAGCATTGTTGCGAACGCCAGAGCCCAGCGGGTGAACCCGACGACGGCCGAGCTGCTTCTCGCGTTCCGGCACTACCTCGCCTGCGATGCATTCATCGTGTGGGAGCCTTGAGCCATGCGGACGAGAATCGAACTGGCCGGGACGTTCAGGCTGAATCCGCCGGCATCGCCTGCCGCCATCGAGCGGGAGGAGGTCGCATACGGTGGCCCCCTGCCCCAGGCGTACGTGGAGCTGTTGCAGGTCTCTAACGGGATGTGCACTGATGGCAGCCTGTCGGTTCTGGGCGCTGAGGGTGTCGTCCAGCGGAACGCCGACTACGAGGTGCAGACCTGCCTGCCCGGCTACTTCATGATCGGTGACGACGGCGGCGGGTCCGCAATCCTGCTGAACCTCCGGGACCGCCGCATCTACGAGGTGGACATGGGTGCCATGGACGAGGCGAGCCTGGAACTCTGCTCCGAATCCCTGGACGGGCTTCTCGCGCTGGGCACCACCTTGGGCGAGCGCGAGGGCTGACCCGTGACCGGGTCGGGCTGCAGGCACCGGGCTGCAGGAACGCCGTGACGTCAGGCAGGCACTGCGGCTCTTGTCTTCAGCTCAGCTGAACTTTGCGAAAGCCCGGGGCGGGTGCGGTATGTCTCTGATCTCGGTGAAGCCCATCGATTCGTAGAACGCGAGCTGTCGGGGCTCGTCGTCGGTGATGAGCAGCTTCTGGCGCACGTCGCTGAACGGTTCGAACGCCCGGCGGAAGAGTTCGCGGCCGACCCCGGAGCGTTGACACTCGGGTGCGACCAGGATGTCCTGCAGATAGACGATGGTCAGTCCGTCGCCCACCAGCCGCGCCAGTCCGACCAGCCGACTATCGTCCCGGGCCGTCACGACATGCAGCGATGCGGCGACGGCAGCTTCGAGTCGCGGGGGATCGTTCGTGTACGCGGACCAGCCAACCGATGTGTACAAGGCCGTGAGCTCGCCCCGACTGAGATTGTCTCCGCTCTGATAGCTGAGTGTCATGCGCCGATTCTCACACGCGGCGCAGAGCGAGCGCCGCGTCGTGCCCTGAGAATTCGTTGAAGCCAGGCACTGCCCTCGCTCGTGCACTCGTGTGAGACTGGTTCGATGACACTCGCGACGCCAACCCTGGAGACGGATCGACTGCGACTGCGTCCGTTCACTGACGACGACGGCGACGCGCTCTTCGCGCTGCAGAGCGATCCCCACGTGCTGCGCTACTGGGATTCGCCGCCGTGGACCGATCGGTCCCGGGTGGCACGTTTCATGGAGCGGAACCGGACGATGGAGGAGGACGGAAGCGGCGTGCGCGTGGTCGTCGAGCGAGCCTCCGACGCGAGTTTTCTCGGCTGGTGCACCTTCAACGACTGGAATCCGGACTTCCGGAGTGCGTCCCTGGGCTACTCCTTCAACCGATCGGTCTGGGGCCACGGCTATGCGACGGAATCGGCACGCGCACTGCTGGCGTGGGCTTTCGAATCTCTCGATCTCAACCGGGTTCAGGCGGAGGCGGATACCCGCAACGCGGCGTCGGCCCGCGTGCTCGAGAAGCTCGGCTTCCAACTCGAGGGGACGCTGCGAGAGGACTGCATCGTCAACGGAGACGTATCCGACTCGTGGGTGTTCGGCCTGCTCCGACGTGACTGGGCGGGCAACGCTGCTGATCCGAGGAGCCGCTGATGCCTTCCAAGCTCGGCAACATCACCTTCTACGCAGATGACCCCCGGCGCCTGGCGCATTTCTGGGCGGCCGTCTTCGACTATCCGCAGTTGGAATGGGAGGAACCGCTCAAGAGCCAGCTGCTGGAGGCGGGGCTATCGGAGGACGATCTCGCCAAGCGCGCGGTCGCTGAACCGGCCGACGGCGCTTCCGGCCCCCGGTTCTTCTTCCACCATGCAGATCGGGAGAAGGCGGGAAGGAATCGGCTTCATCTGGATATCCAGGCCACGCCGGGCCGTGCGCCGTCGCGCGAAGAGCTCGATGCGGAGAAAGACCGGCTTGTCCAGTTGGGTGCAGAAGTCGTCAGGCTCGTGGACCAGACTTGGGGCGCATGGCCGGAACTCTATTATCAGCTCCGCGACCCGGAGGGGAATGAGTTCTGTTTGCAGTAGGGAAGGCGAGCCGGCAGTGGGGCATCGTTTTCGACCCGTTGCGTCGCTGGTAGCAGCGCGGTGCATAATATGGGATATGACCCTCGATGCCACTGAAAAGACCACTGCTGACTCTCCCGAAGCAACCGTTCCCGTTAACCGATACGCTTCGGCGCAGGCGTGGCGGGACGTCGACGCGTACTTCACCGCTGAGCTTGTCAACGAGGACTCAGCGCTCGTCACGGCCCGCGAATCTGGTGCGCGCACCACCATGCCCAACGCTGAAGTCGCTGCCAATCAGGGAGCCTTGCTGGGGCTCATCACGCAGATTGCCGGAGCGAAACGCGTCCTCGAATTCGGGACCCTCGCCGGCTACTCCACCGTCTGGTTCGCGCGCGCCGTCGGAAATGGTGGTCGAGTTGTCACCTTCGAACTCGAAGAGCAGAACGCGCTGATTGCCCGCGAGAATCTGGACCGAGCCGGAATCGGTGACCGTGTCGAGGTCGTCGTGGGCTCAGCGGCGGAGTCCGCCGCGAGCCTGATCGATGCGGATGCCGAACCCTTCGACCTGGTGTTCATCGATGCGGATAAACCGAGCAACCCGAAATACCTTGCTGCGGCGCTCGCGCTGACTCGCCCCGGGGCGGTGATCATCATCGACAACGTTGTCCGCGACGGCGCCGTCGTGCAGGCTGACAGCGATGATCCACGGGTGCAGGGCGTCAGAACTGTCGCCCAGGACATCGCTGCTCATCCGGACCTTGACGCCACCGCGATCCAGACCGTCGGCGAAAAAGGCTGGGATGGCCTGATCATCGCCCGCCGTCGCTAGCTGCGGCCAGCCCTGACGTCGGAACCCGGGCGCGCTTCGGGGCACTACTGCGCGTGCGATCCTTCGACCGCCACCGAAATGTTCCGCTCCTATCGTTGACACATGACCACACACGAATACAGGACAACGCTCCAGTGGGCCGGGAGCACCGGTGCCGGCTATCGCTCGTACTCTCGGGAGCACAGCGTCGCGTTGACGCCGACGACGAACCTTGCGCTGAGCGCCGACGCGGCGTTCCGCGGCGATGCGCAGCTGGCGAATCCGGAGCAGTTGCTCGTCGCCGCCGCGAGTTCATGCCAGATGCTGTCGTTCTTGAGTGCTGCCGCCCGTTCAGGTGTCGACGTCGTCGCATACGACGACGCGGCAAACGGCGAGATGCCCGAAGCCGCTGCCTCGATGTCCATGACCGAGATCGAGCTGCGTCCCGTGATCCGCGTCCGGAACGCTGGCGTGGATGAAGTCGAAGATCTCGTGGTCCAAGCGCACCACACCTGCTACATCGCGAACTCGCTCCGCAGCGAGGTGCGCGTGACGCCGACCATCCACGTGGTCCCGTGAAAGACATCTGCATCCGTGACATCCGGACGGCCCACGACCTGGCAAGAATCAGCAGCATCCTTGGTGCCGCCGGAGTCGGTCTCGAAGGCGGCGGCATGTGGGAAGGCGTGGCCCGGTACCTCGTCCACGACGGTTCAGCCGCTCGCGCTGCGTTGCTCGCTGCCGGAATCGCGCACGTCGACGTCAACAACGTGCTCCTGCTGGAGCTCGACGTGGACGAACCTGGCGCGCTCGGCCGCCTGATGGCAGAACTCGCAGCAGACGGAGCGGACCTCGTGGCGCAGTACAGCGACCATGAGAACCGTAAAGTTCTTGTCATGCGTGATTCCTCTCCATCAATAGCGGCACCATCGTGAGCTTCGACGAACGCCGGGCTTCGTTGGAGGAACTCGGCAGTGTGCTCACGGCGCCCGGTCGGTTGCGGATGATGCAGGAGCTTCTATCCGGTCCGCCGCTTCCGGCGGGAGCACTGGCTGAGCGCGTGGGTCTAGCCCCGTCGACCGTGAGCTCTCACCTGGCCCGCTTGGAAGAAGCCCGGCTGGTGCGGGTTGAGAAAGTCGGGCGCACCCGGCTCGCACAGCTGGCGGACGCTGATGTCGCTGAGGCGGTGGAGGCGCTTCTTCGACTCTCGGGGGAACCAGAGGTGTCGTCGTTGCGTACTGAGCGCCGACGAACTGCGCTGCGGATCGCACGTTCCTGCTACGACCACCTCGCCGGCCAGCTCGGTGTGGCCCTCGTGGACGCCGGAATCCGGGACGGCTGGTTGATTGCCGCCGGCGGGACGTGGGGCTTGCAAGATTCCGGCGGCGAAAACGCGGGCCAGGCGCTGGGGCTCCGGCTCGACGTCGCCGAGTCAGCGCGGCCGCTGATCCGGCCCTGCGCGGACTGGACCGAACGACGACCCCACGTTGCCGGGAGATTCGGGAAAGCACTGCTGGACGCGGTCATCGCTGACGGATGGGTGCGGCGCCGGAGCGCCGACCGGGCGCTGACCATCACGACGACGGGGCGCGAAAGGCTCGCGGCTCTTGAAATCGACGTTGCCTGACGAGGTCTGGACGACCGGTTGCGCGCCCGGTCGAGAACCGCGCCTGCAACACGTCAAGTGCCGGTTCTGCGACTCATCGACAGGTAAGCCGAGAATCCGGCGCGCCGGGCGAACTTCACCGGACGCGTTTGAGTTTCGCGGAAACCGAGCTTGCGGTACAGCGCGAGGGCCGGGGTGTTGTTGTCCTTGATGTCCCTGAGCACGAACTCGTCGTACGGCAGACGCAGCAGGTGCTTCATGAGAGCCGTCGCGACCCCTCTGCCCTGGTGCTGCGGCGCGGTGGTCACGAAACCGATCTCGGCCAGGCCCGGTCGCGCGCCGTCGTAAGCCCCGAGGAACTGACTGCGGACGATGAGGTAGCTGATCAGCCCGTGCACGCGTCCCAGAGTGCGCTGGAACTCGCGGCGGCTCGGCGCGAAGCACTCCTGATCACCTTCCGTGACGGTGGCGATTGCGGCCGGACGCCCGTCGATGAGTGCCACGTGGAAACGCTCGAGAAGGAGCATGTGTTCGAAGGCGGCGGTCAGGACCTCCGGATCCGGCGAGAAGTAGTTGAAGTCCTCGGCGAATCCGTGGACGAGCACCGCGGTGAGGCCCCGACGGGCGCTCTCGCCCAGCTCGTCGCCGCGCTTGATCTCGATTATGGTCTTCCTTCGGTTGTCAGGAGGCGCAGCACGATGTCGACGCCCGCATCGTTCAGGGTGTCGTGGACGACCAGGCGCATGTTGGCAAGCCCGGACAGCATGGCAAAGTAGCAAGCCGTCAGTTGGGCCGGGTCGCCTGCCACGAACCGTCCGGTCGCCTGTCCGCGTCGCACGAGGTCGGCGAAGGCCTCCCACAACGAGCGCTGGGCGAGCGCCAGACGCGCCGCCGTTCCGGCCGGAGTGTCCGTCAGGAAGCCCTGGTTGACGACCAGATAGAACTCGGCTGCGGTTCCACCGCGTGCGAAGTCGGTGAGGACCTCGCGCGTGAAGCCGCGCACCAGCTCGAGCGGATCACCAACGCCGGCGAGCTCCTCGGCTGCTGCGGCGAGGCCGGTTGATGCCTGCGCGAGGAGCTCATCGAAGAGCGCCTCCTTGCTCGCGTAGTGCCGGTAGATCGATCCGACGCTCAAGCCGGCGTCCTCGGCGATATGTCGGATGCTGGATGCGGCGAAACCGTGCCTGGCGAAAACCCGGACGGCGGACGCTTCGATGCTCTGGCGCGTCGCTTCTCGCAGCGCCTGATTGTGTTCTGCCGCCCGCACGAGTGCCTCCAAAGAATGAACTGATGTTCATTTTATGGATTGGGGTCGCTCTCCGCAAGGGCGGTCCCGTCTGGTGCGGTTGGTGGAGGCGCCGTCGTTCCCGTGGAACCTGTTGACGCGGTGGAAACGAGGATGGAGATTGGACTCGTGAAGCGCATCGAACTCGACCACGTCACACTGGCCGTTGACGAGGTCGGCGACCAGAGCGGGCCGCCCGTGCTGCTCATCGCCGGCGCCACGCAGTCCATGGATTGGTGGCCCCCGGATTTCTGCGAGACCCTCGCCGCGGACGGCCTGCACGTGATCAGATACGACCAGCGGGATACCGGGGAGTCGACAGCCAGCCCGCCGGGCCACCCGAGCTACACGGGAGGGGACTTGGCGACTGATCCGCTGCGGATCATGGACCGGCTCGGGATCAGTGCGGCACACCTCGTGGGTGTGTCGATGGGCGGCGGGATCGCCCAATACCTGGGTGTGCACGCAGCCGACCGCGTCCTGTCACTGACGCTCATCGAGTCTTCACCCGCCGGCGGTGGCACAGACGACCTTCCGCCACCCGAGGCGGCCGTGGCGGAGGACGCTACACCCGAACCTGAAGACTGGTCCGATACGTCAGCCGTCATCGACTACCGCGTCGAAGCCGAACGCCCGTACGCCGGGTCGCTGGGGTTCGACGACGCGCGCTTCCGCGCGATCGCCACCCGTGAAGCCGGCCGGAGCCGCGACATGGCCGCGTCGATGGTCAATCACTTCCTGCTTGCTGCCGACGCCGGGGCCGACCCGTCCCTGATCACGGCGCCGACACTCATCGTCCACAGCGACTCGGATCCGCTCTTCCCGCTCGCGCATGGCGAGGCGCTTGCTCGGATCATCCCGAACGCCACCTTGCTGCGCGTCCACGGAATGGGGCACGAGGTGCCGCCGCCGCGGGTGTGGAACGTCGTCGTGCCCGCGCTCGTCGAGCATGTGCGAGCCGCCAGCGCGATCGTCCCCGAGAGCGGAGACGTGTCAGGGCGGTTCAGGCAGTGGCCGCGCGAGGATGCGGATAGTCCGCCTCGCGCCCCTGGAACCTCAGGATGCTCGGGTTGACGATCGCGCCGTCGCGGATCTCGATCGCCCGGGAGACGGTCAGGTTCTCCGCCCACGCGTCCGGCCCCTGCATGACCGTGCGCAGGAACGGCAGCACCGCCTCGCTGATTTCCCACGTGGCCGCGTTCCACAGGTACGACGGGCTGTGATCGACCGCGTAGTAGTTGACGCCGTCGCCGACCGTGAACATCGGGTCGTCGAATCCGGTGGGGACCGCCCATTCGAAGCCCATGCCGGCGTCGCACGAGACGTCGATGATCAGGCTCCCGGTCGCGAAGCCCGCTAGGTCCTCGGTCCGCAGGTAGGTCAGCGGCGCGTCGACGTCCTGGAGCGTGCAGTTGACGACGACGTCGTGCGAGGCCAGGAAGTCCGGGAGCAGGACGTTGCCGTCCTTCGTGAGCACCTCGCTGAGGTGGATCTCGCCGTCGCCCGTGTTGAGCTGGGCGATGTGGACGCCGTGGATCGGGGAGCCGACCGCCGAGACGTCGCGCTGGGTGAGGACCTGGATGTCGTGGAACCCCTGGGCGATGAGCGCCGTCACGGCGCCGCGTGCGGTCGCGCCGAAGCCGATCACGACGGCGCTGCGGCGCGGCCCGTACACGCCCGTGGTCCCCGTCAGGCGCAGCGCGTCGAGCACTGAGCAGTAGCCGGCGAGCTCGTTGTTCTTGTGGAAGACGTGCAGGTTGAACTCGCCGCGGCGGCTCCAGTGGTTCATCGCTTCGAAGGCGATGAGGGTGAGTCGGCGGTCGATCGCGGTCTGGGTCATCGCGGTGTCCTGCACGCAGTGCGGCCAGCCCCAGAGCGTGCGGCCCTCGGGCATCGCGGCCACATCTTCTATCTGCGGCTTCGGGAGCAGCAGCACGTCGGCCGCCGCGAGGACCTCCGAGCGGTCGGCAATGCGGCCGACGCGCGACTCGATGTAGCCGGAGTCCAGCTGGAAGTCGGAGCCGTAGCCGCGCTCGACGATCATCCGGGCGCGCAGGTCCGGGTCGATCCGGTCGAGGTGCTCGGGGTGGATCGGCAGCCGCCGCTCGTTCTCCATCGAGGAGCCGGCCAGCAGCCCGAGGCTGAGCAGCGCGCCGCTCGGCGGGACGGGGACTGGCGTGGTGGAGGGGGCAGTGGCGCCGGACATCCGGACTCCCATCATCGGGGAACCAGAGGCAGCTCCTGAGACGAGTGTACGCGTACACCCTGCGAACGGCCGGCGGGGTCCAGGGATGCCCGGGCGTGGATAAGGCGCGTCTACGATGGGTCCATGGCAGAACCGACGCGTTGGGTGACAGAGACCAAGGACGGGCACTCGCAGTGGTACATCCACCGTTTCCGGGAGATGGCCGCCGAGGGTGAGGACCTGATCGGGGAGGCCCGGCTGGTCGATGCCATGGTCCCGCGGCGGGCCAGGATCCTCGACGCCGGCTGCGGGCCGGGCCGTCACGCGGGTGAGCTGCACGCACGCGGGCACAGCGTCGTCGGAGTCGACGCGGACCCCGAGCTGATCGCCGCGGCCGAGCAGGATCACCCCGGCCCCACGTACGCCGTCGTCGACCTGGCCGAGCTGGAGCTGGCCTCGCTCGGGCAGGCCCAGCCCTTCGACGCTGCCCTCATGGCCGGGAACGTCATGGTCTTCCTCGCCCCGGGGACGGAGACGGCGGTGCTTCGCCGCGTCGCCGCGTGTGTCAGCCCGGAGGGGTTCATCGTCGTCGGGTTCCATGTGAAGCGGCACCTGTCGCTCGCCGACTTCGACCGCCACGTGGCGGACGCCGGGCTGCGTCTCGAGCACCGGTTCGCCACCTGGGACCTGCGGGCCTGGCGCGACGACGCCGACTTCGCCGTCACCGTCCTGCGGCACACCTGAATCGCCGGAGTCAGCGCCCGAGCCGGCCCGCGCGCACGTCCAGACTGAGGGTGACGACGTCACCGACGTCGACCCGCTCAGCCCGCTGAACGGCCACCTTGACCGGGACCAGGAATCGTCCGTCCTTGGGCCATATCGCGGTGTCGAAGTCGGTGGTTCCGATCGTCGCCGCGACGGGAATCTGCCCCCAGTACATGAGGCCGCGCGCGGCTTCCTTCAGCTCGGCCGACATGACTGCCGGCATCGGCGCGAACACGAACGGGGCAGGGCCGCGCCATTCGATGAGTTCGGTGGTGAAGGTCCAGGCCATGGGCTCACGCTAGCAAAGGCGGTCGTCCGGGCCCCGTCGTCGTAGGGTTCTCAGCATGAGAAACACTCACGGAGCGGATGTCCGGCTTCGCTCACTGCGGGAAGCGGATGCGGCCGACGTGCTGGCCGCGTTCCGCTCGAACCCGGACATGGCCAGGCAAGGGGAGGTGGCGTCGCTCGCGGACGCCGAACGCTACGTCCGGGCGCTCCTGCGTTCGGACGGCAACCAGATCCCCTTCGCGCTCGCCGTCGATGATCGACTCGTCGGGCTGGTCTGTGTCACCGCGGATCCCGCGAACCGCAGCGGCTGGTTCTGGTACTGGATGAGCGAGGACGCGCGCTGCAAGGGGTGGATGGCACGTGCCGCCGCGACCGTGGCCGACTGGGCGCTCACGGTTGGCGGCCTGGACCGCCTGGAACTGGGGCACCGCGTCAACAACCCGGCGTCGGGCCGAGTGGCTCGAGTCGCCGGATTCGTCAAGGAAGGCACCGAACGCGGGAAGTTCCTGATCGACGGCGAGCGGATCGACGTCGACACCTACGGGAGGCTGCGTTCCGATCCATTCCCGGAGGCGGAGCCGGTCCCCTTCCTCGATCGCTGACGCCTCGCGGCATCTCTTCGCTCGTCATTTTTCGGCGAATAGAACTTGTTGTGTCTCGTCCGGCACTTTCGCGCAAATCCGGGGTTATGATTCTCTCGTTCAATCCGCGATGCGCTCTGCATCCGGCTTTCGTTGGGGGAATCATGAAAACACTTGTCATGCGCTGGTGCGCGTCCGTCGCCGCCGCGTCGCTTCTCATGGGTGGCGCCGTAGTGGCGCCGGCCACCGCCGCGCCGCAGCCGACCACGGTTGCCGTGCAGGCGCCCGCGGCCACGACGACGTCGTCCAAGCTCACCATCGGGACGATCGCCAGCCCGGTCGTTGCCGTCGGCGGATCGGCCAAGGTGAAACCGTCGATCAAGCTCTCCGGACGAACCGAACTCTCATCCGCGAAGTTCACGGTCAAGAAGGGCGGCAAGACCGTCGCTTCCAAGGCCAAGAGCGCTTCGCTCAAGGCCGGCACCTACGCGGTGACGACGACGGCCACCTACCGCACCTACTCGGTCAAGGATGGCAAGAAGACATACTCGGCGACCAAGAAGTCCACCAAGAGTCAGACGCTCAAGGTCCGGACCGCCGTCGCGATCAAGAAGATCGCCAGCAAGACCGCGCCCTATGGCAAGAAGGCGACGATCAAGCCGAACGTCACGGTCAGCAAGGGCGCCAAGCTGGTGTCGAAGACCGTGACGGTGAAGAAGGGGTCCAAGACACTTGTCACCAACAAGACGTCGGCCGCGCTGAAGGCCGGAAAGTACAGCGTCACCACCACGGTCAAGTACAAAGTCCCGGCCGGCAAGTCCTCCTGGTCCAAGACCTATACGACGTCGGCGAAGCAGTCGCTGACGATCAAGGCGGGGGCGAAGCCGTCGCGCGTCGCCGGAACGGGCTCGTTCAACTGCCCGAAGGGCTACCCAGTCAAGGGCAATGCCAATTCGGGGATCTACCACGTGCCCAGCGGCGCCTACTACAGCCGGACCAAGCCGGAGGAGTGCTTCACGACGGCGGCAGCGGCGAAGAAGGCCGGCTACCGCGCCTCCAAGCGCTGATTCGGCTCCCGGCGCTCAGCGGTGAGGGGATTGAACGGGGCGGTATTCCTGTCTAATCTAGCCCTAAGCAGCTAGTCAGCCGGCGCAGGGCACCGGCGGTGCCGTACGAGGACGGCGCGCGAGACCAGGGAGGTGCCGCCTTGTCCCGTGAAGAGTACGTGGAGTCCTACCGGCAGCTGAGCCGGACCGTGCACGACGCCGGGCTGATGCGTCGTCGTTACGGGTTCTACGTGACGCGAATCGGCGGGTGGGTCCTGCTGCTCGCGGGTCTGCTGGCTGCCGTCGTCCTCCTCGGTGCGACGTGGTTCCAGCTGATCATCGCCGCGCTCATCGGTCTGGTGATGGCACAGCTGGGATTCCTCGCGCATGAAGCTGCGCATCGGGAGATTTTCGCCTCGAGAACGCGGAACGAGTGGGCATCCCGGCTCATCGCCTGTCTGCTCATGGGGCTGAGCTTCAACTGGTGGATGGCCAAGCACAACACGCACCACGCGCACCCGAACCGGGAGAACACGGACCCCGATATCGAATCCAATCTGCTGGCGCTCACTCCCGCGGCCGCCGACCGCCGCGAGGGCCTGAGCGCCTGGCTCGCCCGGCGCCAGGGGTACTTCTTCGTCCCGCTGCTGCTGTTGGAGGGCCTGAACCTGCACGTCGCGTCGCTGCGGATGCTCTTCAGCGCGCGAGACGTACCGCACCGGGTCACCGAGATCGCGCTCATCGCCGTTCGCCACGCGGCCTACCTGACGCTGCTGTTCCTCGTGCTGCCGGTGGGTATGGCGTTCGCGTTCGTCGGCGTCCAGGTCGGAACCTTCGGTCTCCTGCTGGGCGGAGCCTTCGCGCTCAACCACATCGGCATGCCGACCGTCCCGGCTGGAGTCCACCTCGACTTCCTCCGCCGGCAGGTGCGGATGTCGCGCAATATCGACGACGGCCCGCTGTCCCGGCTGCTCCTGGGAGGGCTTCAGTTCCAGGTCGAGCACCATCTCTTTCCGGCGGTGCCCCGGCCCAACCTTCCCGCACTGCAGACGCTCGTGCGCGAGCACTGCAGCCGGCTCGGCATCCCGTACACCCAAGAGTCGCTGTCCGGCGCCGCCGTTACCGTCGTGGCCTACCTCAACCAGGTCGGGCTGAAGAACCGGGACCCGTTCGCGTGCCCGCTGGTGCAGCGATATCGCGGCTGAGCCACACGAGGAGCCACGCCGGCGTGTGAAGTGAACACCCAGAGAGGGGAGCCAAAGATGAAAGTCACCGTTCACCAGCCCCTGTGCGTGGCCTCCGGCAACTGCGGCCATGTCGCGCCCCGCGTCTTCCGAAACCGCGACGCGAACGGAGGATTCGTGGAACTGCTGGAGGCCGACCCGCCGGAGGGCGACCAGGACGCGGTCCGCGAGGCCGAGTACTTGTGCCCGTCCGGCACGATCCAGGTCGACGGCCACTCGATGCCGCCCCGTTCCTCGACCCCCTGACATTGCCGGCAAAAGGACCTATTGTGGCCCTGACGGACACCGGTGACCGAGCGCCGCGCGGCGCAGCCTAAGGAGAACCACATGACACACGTCAAAGAACTTGCCACCACCCTGGCCGAAGCCCACGAGTCGGGTCGAGCGCTCGTCCTGCCCACCGTGTGGGACGTCTGGAGCGCGCGCACGGCGGAGGAGGCGGGATTCGAGGGAATCACCACGGGGAGCCACCCCGTCGCCGACGCGACCGGCAGCTCCGACGGCGAGAACATGGACTTCGCCGACTACCTCGCAGTGGTCGCGCGGATCACCGGCGCGGTCGACGTTCCCGTCAGCGCCGACGTCGAGTCGGGTTACGGGCTGGCGCCCGCTGAGTTGGTCGAGCGGGTCCTCGAGGCCGGCGCCGTCGGGGTCAACATCGAGGACGTCGTGCACTCCGAGGGCAAGCGCGTCCGCGACCGCAACGAGCACGCCGACTACATCGCCGCCGCCCGGCAGGCCGCCGACGCGGCGGGAGTGGACTTCGTCATCAACGGGCGCACCGACGCCCTCAAGTTCGGCCCGGACGTGTTCGCCGACCCGCTCGCGGAAGCGGTGGAGCGCGCGAAGCTGATGGAGCAGGCCGGCGCCCGGTCCGTCTACCCGGTGGGCTTGTCGTTGGCAGAAGACGTGACCCGTCTCGTCGAAGCGGTCAGCGTACCGGTCAACCTCACGGTGCACCCCGTCGGCGGGCACGCCGCCGGCGATCTGGCGGCCCTCACCGCACTGGGCGCGCGCCGCTTCACCTTCGGTCCGCTGTGGCAGATGTGGCTGAAGGAGGTCTCCTCGGACCAGCTGGCGTCGTGGAGGCCGGGCGCATAGCCTGCGCCGATCGCTAGAGGGCGCTTTATTCGGCGCCCGGACGGCGTCGATTCCGTTTGGTCTCGGCGCGCTGGCGCTTGCCCTCGAGCCGGCGCCGCTTCGAGCCCCGGGTGGGCCGCGTCGGCCGGCGGGTGATCTCGGGTACGACGGCGTCGCGCAGCAGCCCGGCGAGCCGCTGCCGCGCCGCGGTGCGGTTCTGCCGCTGGGACCGATGCTCCGAGGCGCTGATCGTCAGGACCGTGCCCGTCAGCCGCTCCGCGAGGCGCGCGAGGGCGAGCTCGCGCTGGGCGTCGTTCAACGCCGTCGTCGTGCCGAGGTCGAGGCTGAGCTGGACCCGCGAGTCGGTGGTGTTGACCCCCTGACCGCCGGGGCCGGAGGAGCGGGAGAACTGCTCGAGCAGCTCACCCGCGGGCACCGTGAGGCCGCCGGGAGCGCCGGGGCCCGGGGGCACATGCAGATCGTCCATGCCACGAGTCTGCCGCACATTCGGCGTGCGGCGCGACGGTCAGGCGCGGGCCCGGCGGCGGCCGGCGGCGATGACGCCCCAGCCCGCGAGCGAGATGAGCACGGCGATCGCGGCGATGTAAGCCGCCACGACGCCGTATCCGCCCTGCAGGTGCGGGTCCAGGAACGGGTACGGGTACCACCAGGGGTCGCCCGAGAGCGGGGCGACGACCGTGTTCGCCCGAAGCAGCGTGTACGCCGCCCACGCTATCGGGTAGAGGACGACGACGCCGATCGCCGACCAGGGCAGCGCCCGGCGGCGCGGAGCGAGGAGGACGTCGAGCAGCATGACGAGCGGGCCGACGACGTGCAGCACCTCGTTCGACCACGGCACTGTCTGCCCTTGCGGTAGCTCGATCCCGCGCAGCAGGACGTTGTACACGACCCCGGTGACGATCATGTACGTGGACGCGCAGACCAGGAGCGTCGCGAGCCACGCCGGATCCTGCGCCTCGCGACCGCGTGCGCGGAACGAGCGAATCGCGGCGACGAGCAGCACGGCCGCGGCGAGCAGATTCGACTCGATCGTGAAGAAGCTCAGGAAGTTCGCGACGACCGTCGGCAGGTGGGAGCCGTGCGCCGTGTCGGTGGTGAGCGCGAAGGACACCGACTGCCCGAGCTGCCGGGCCGCGGCAGCGACGATGAGCACGGCGGCCACAACGCGCACTACGTCCCAGAGCAGGGTCGGCGTCCGGGTGGCTTGGAGGGCGGCGGGAGTCATGTTCAGTAGAGTATCGGCACCCGGTGCGAATCGGGCTGCGGCGGACGGGACGCATGGGAGAATTGCGGGATGACCGCAACACTCGTCGCCCACGGACTCGCCGGCGGGTACGGCCACCGCACACTCTTCGACTCGCTCGATCTGACCGTCGCCCCGGGAGACGTCGTCGGCGTCGTCGGCGCGAACGGAGCCGGCAAGTCCACGCTGCTCAGGCTGCTCGCCGGCGTCGACACATCGCAGGCCGGATCCGTCACGCTGGCTCCTGCCGATGCCTTCGTCGGCTGGCTGCCGCAGGAGCACGAGCGCGTCACGGGCGAGACCGTCGTCGACTACGTCGGCCGGCGCACCGGGTGCGCCGAGGCCACCCGCGCGATGGAATCGGCGGCCGAGGCGCTCGGTGAACCTGCGGCCGGCGGCATCGACCCAGCCGACGTCTATTCGGCGGCGCTCGACCGCTGGCTGGCGAGCGGCGCGGCTGACCTCGACGAGCGGCTCCCCGTGGTGCTCGCCGATCTGGGTCTGGACTTCGATGGCGAGCGGGCCGAGCAGACCCTCATGACCTCGCTCTCCGGCGGGCAGGCCGCCCGCGTCGGGTTGGCCGCGCTTCTGCTCTCGCGCTTCGACGTCGTCCTGCTCGATGAGCCCACCAACGACCTGGATCTCGACGGGCTCGAGCGGCTTGAGGCGTTCGTGCGCGGACTGCGCGGGGGAGTGGTGCTCGTCAGCCACGATCGCGAATTCCTCTCCCGCTGCGTCACGCGGGTGCTGGAGCTGGACCTCGCGCAGGGTTCGAACCGCGTGTACGGTGGCGGCTACGACGCGTACCTGGAGGAGCGCGAGACGCTGCGGCGTCACGCGCGCGAGAAGTACGACGAGTTCGCGGACAAGAAAGCCGACCTCGTCTCCCGCGCGCGGACTCAGCGCGAGTGGTCTAGCCAGGGCGTGCGCAACGCGATGAAGAAGTCCCCGGACAACGACAAGATCAAGCGCAAGGCCGCGTCCGAGTCGAGCGAGAAGCAGGCGCAGAAGGTGCGGCAGATGGAGAGCCGGATCGCCCGGCTCGAGGAGGTCGAGGAGCCGCGCAAGGAGTGGCAGCTGGTCTTCACGATCGGCTCCGCGCCCCGCTCGAGCTCGGTCGTCTCGACGCTGAGCGCGGCCGTGATCAGGCAAGGGGATTTCACGCTCGGACCCGTGTCCCTGCAGGTCAACGCGGGGGAGCGCATCGGCATCACCGGCCCGAACGGCGCCGGCAAGTCCACGCTGCTGCGGGCGCTGCTCGGCCACCAGGCGCCGGCCGAGGGGACCGCGAGCCTCGGTGCGAGCGTGCGCGTCGGCGAGATTGACCAGGCCCGCTCGCAGCTGGCCGGGCCCGCCGCCCTCGCCGACGCCTTCGAGGCGGTCGTGCCCGAGATGGCCTCCGGGGAGGTGCGCACCCTGCTGGCCAAGTTCGGGCTCAAGGCCGAGCACGTCAATCGCCCCGTGGGCGAGCTGTCGCCGGGGGAGCGGACCCGCGCCGGCATGGCCGTCCTGCAGGCCCAGGGCGTGAACTTGCTGGTGCTCGACGAGCCGACGAACCACCTGGATCTGCCCGCCATCGAACAGCTCGAGCAGGCGCTCGACTCCTACGACGGGACGCTGCTGCTCGTGACGCACGACCGGCGCATGCTCGCCACGGTCCGGACGGACCGGCACTGGCGGGTCGACGCCGGCCGGGTCACCGAGGCCTGAGCCCTCCCGCGGCGATGGCCCGGGTTCAGGCCTCCGTGCTGGCCAGTGCCGCGCGGTGCTCGCGTTCGGCGGCGCGGGCCCGCAGTTCGCGTCGCACGACCCAGAACACCAGCGCCGCCCACGCGGCGAAGAGCACAGTCAGCACGACAGAGCCGGTATTGCCGCCCAGCAGGCCCACTGCCGCGTCGGTGCCGAGCAGCGTCCGGCTGTTCGTGAAGACGATGAGCCCGCCGGCGGCGACGGCGAGGACGCGTGGGGCCATGAGCCGGACCAGCCATGCGGCCAGTGGGGCCGCGACTACACCACCGGCGAGCAGGGCGAGAACCCAGGCGAAGTCGATCCCGACCGCTCCCAATCCGCTGAGGAACCCGAGCGAGGCGCCCAGGGCCACCACGAACTCGGAGGTGTCGATCGAACCGACGACCTTGCGCGGTTCGATCTTCCCCGAGGCCAGGAGGGTCGGCGTGCCCACCGGCCCCCATCCGCCTCCTCCCACGGCGTCGAGCGCGCCGGCGGCGACGGCCAACGGCACGAGCAGACGCTTGCGGAGCGTGCCCCGGAACGCGGGCTGGGTCGTCGGCATGCGCAGGAACCGGTACAGGACGTAGATGCCAAGGACCAGGAGGATCGTCGAGACGACCGGCTTCGCCGCCTCACCGTCCAGGCCCACCAGGAAGTGTGCGCCGAAGAACGCGGCGACCCCACCGGGGACGGCCATGATGCCGACGACCCGCCAGTCCACGTTGCCGAACTTCCAGTGCGCCACCCCCGAGACCAGCGTGGTGCCCACTTCGGAGAGGTGGACGATGGCCGAGGCGGAGGCCGGGGCGATGCCGGCGAACAACAGCAGCGTCGTTGACGTCACGCCGTAGGCCATGCCGAGCGATCCGTCGACGAGTTGAGCGAAAAAGCCGATGACGGCCAGGATGATGAGCGATCGCACGGGTATACCTTCCTGTCGGGCTTGGGGTCGGGGGACACGGGAACGTCACGAGCTTCCCGAGAATGCCCACACTAGGACCGCGCGGCGTGCTGCCTCCCCTGTGCTGCGGACGACGTCGCATGATGACTCTCCGTGTCGGACGCGGGCTCGTCGGGTGACGATAGATGTCGCCGGCCGGGCCGCGTAGGGTGAACCGGTGATCGAACTCGATGTGCTCGCCTGGGCCGTGCTCGCGTGCGGCGCGCTGCTCGCGGGCTTCGCCAAGACCGCGCTGCCCGGCGCCGGAACCCTCTGCGTCGCGATCTTCGCTGCCGTCCTTCCGGCCCGCGAGTCAACGGGCGCGCTGCTCGTTCTCCTGATCGTCGGCGACCTGTTCGCGGTCTGGATGTACCGGCACGACGTCGACTGGCGCACCCTGCGCCGCCTCGTTCCCGGAGTGCTGGCCGGCATGGTCGTCGGCGCCGTGTTCCTCGGCTCCTCCACGGACGACGTCGTCCGCCGCGTCATCGGGACGATCCTGCTCGCGCTGCTGGGCTTCGCGCTGTGGCAGCGACGGGCGAAGGCCCGGTCCGACGCGGTCGCATCGCCGTCGCGCGCGGCCGGCTACGGTTACGGCACGCTCGGCGGATTCACGACGATGGTCGCCAACGCCGGAGGACCGGTCATGAGCCTGTACCTGCTCTCCATGCGCCTGCCCGTGAAGGCCTTCCTCGGCACCACGGCTTACTTCTTCTTCGCCGTGAACCTGGCCAAGCTGCCGTTCCAGATCGGTCTGGGCCTGCTAGATGCGCAAATCTTCGCGATCTCCGCCGCCCTGGTTCCGCTCGTCGTGGTCGGGGCTTTCGCCGGTCGCTGGCTCGCGACGCGCATCTCGCAGCGGTTCTTCGAGGTCGCGGTCCTGGTCCTGACCGGGGTCGGCGCGGCGAACCTGCTGATCTGAACGACGGCGCCCGGGCGCTCAGCCGTGCTGGGCGACGTCTTGGCTCAGGATTCCGGGCCACGTGCGGACCTCGTCCGGCGTGGATGCGACCTGCAGCCGCGCCTCGGGGAGCAGCGACGCGAGCGCCTCAGCCGTGGAAAGCGGGTGGGCGGGGTCGTCGACCCACGCGAGGATCGTTGCCGGCACCCCGAGCCCGGCGATCGTCTCGCGCGGGGGCAGATCGGTGTCCGCCGCCCCGCGGAACAGTGCGGGCAGCAGGTGCTCGGCGACGTCGGGTACCGTCGCTGGTGCGCCCACCGTCGCCGGCGGCGGCGGGACGTTGGCGCCGGCGGCCACGAACGCGCGCGCCCCGCGCCGCTCGATGAGCGCGGCGGCCCGCCGGTAGTCCTCACCCTTGGCGGCACGCGTCTGCCACGCCGTCGGCGGGACCAGCAGGGTCAGGCCGCAGAAGCGCCCCGGGTCGCGCACCGCGGCGTGCAGCAGCGTCGCCGCACCCATCGACGGCCCCACCCCGTGCACGGCCTCGCCCGGGAAGAAACGCTCGAGCAGGGCCAGCAGGTCCTCCGCCAGCACCTCCCAGCGGTAGTCGCCGGGCGCCTGTCGCCCCGTCGACCGCCCGTGCCCGCGCGCGTCGTAGCGCAACAGCCGCGTCCCGCTGAGCCCGCGGCCGAGGTCCAGATCGAGCACCCGGTCGCGGGCGCGCGAGGACGTCAGGCCGTGCAGCTGGACCACCGGATGCCCGCCCTCATCGCTGAGCTCCACGTCCAGGTCGGCACCCGGAACCGTGAACTTCGCCATGGGGCCTCCCGTCATGATGCTGTCGCGGTGCGGAAATTGAAGGTTAGGCTACCAGCATGCGGCTCACCAGCATCGCGCAGTTGCGTCTGCCTTTCGGGCGGCTTTACGGGTACGACGTCGCCGTCTCGTCTCCCGCGGGCGCGTTGCCCCTGTCCTTCGATCAGCGCCGCCACGTCGGCGTGGGCGAGCGGCCCGGGGCGTGGATGGGTGTGTCCTTCCGCCTCGCGGAGACGCTCTCGAAGGACGACTTGGCCGCGGCGTGGCTGGCCGTGATCGCCCGGCATGGCACCCTGCGTTCGGTTGTCGACCCCGGCGACGGCGACGGTCCCCGCCTGCACCAGGTCCACGTCGGCGCCGGCCGCTGGGTAGAGCACCCGATCGGCGCTGGCCAGGCCGTCGAGGCCGCGGTCCGCGACGTCTTCGACCGCCGCTGCACGCCCTTCTCGACGCCGTCGCACCGGATCTGCGTGCTCGAGACCGCCGCCGGACCCACGGTGATCGTCGCCGCCGACCACACCCACGTGGACATGTGGTCGATGCTCGTCATCGTCCGCGACCTCGTTGCCGCGCTCCGCGGCACGCACGACGGCGCCGGCCCCGTGCTGCCGCCGGCGCCCGACTTCGCCGAGCACACCCGCGCCCTCACCGACCGGCCCGCCGCCCCCGAGGACGTCCGCCGCCGCTGGGCCGAGATCATGCACGTCGGCGCCGGGGGCATGCCGGTGTTCCCGCTGCCGCTCGGTCCATCCGCGCCGCACCCCGAACGCGTCGAGGTCCGCGACGTGCTCGGCACCGCGGCCTGCGCCGCGCTCGCCGAGAGCGCCCGTGCCGCCGGCGTCTCGACCCTCACCTCGGCCGTGTCGGCGATGACCGCCGTGACCGCCGAGCTCGCCGGATCCGCCCTGCGTGCGGTCTTCCCCGTGCACAGCCGGCACGACGACGCCTGGCACGACTCCGTGGGCTGGTTCATCACCAATTCGGTGCTCGAGTCGGGCGATCCGGAGCCTGGCGCCTGCGCACGTGCGGTGAAGGCCGCCGTGCGGCTCGGGTCGTACCCCCTAGAGGAGCTGCTGCGCCCGTGGGGCGGGATGCCGGCGACGCCGGGCATGTTCGCAATCTCGTGGCTGGACCTGCGCCGACTGCCGGTCCGGGTGCCGCCGGAGTGCCTCGACATGCACTACGTGGGCGCGAGCATCGCGACCGACGGCGTCATGTTGTGGTTCATCCTCGACGAATCGGGACTGCACCTGCGGTGCCGCTACCCGGACACGCACGAGGCGCGGGCGAACGTCGGGGCCTGGCTCGACGCCGTCGTACTGCGCCTGCAGGCCTCCGCGCGGGCGCCACAGCCGCAGCCCTGAGCGGGCACGCGCCCGGGCCGCGGGCGGCGGGCACCGTGATACGGTCCTTGGGAAACGACTCGGGGCGCCACCACCGGTGGCTGAGATGCGACCCGTAGAACCTGATCCAGTTAGTACTGGCGAAGGGAATGTCCGATGCGATCCCGCGCATCCCCCGGTGATACCGGCTTCCGCGGGCGCCCCAGACGCACCCTCGCCGCAAGAGCAGAAGGGCGAGCACATGACAACAGCAACAGCCGCGGAAGCGCAGCAGACGGCCCCGGCGATCTCCGACCAGGTGGTCCTCGTGACCGGCGGGGCGCGCGGATTGGGCCGGGCCATCACCGAGGCGTTCCTGCGCGAGGGCGCGCGGGTCGTCATCGGCTACAACGCGAGCCGTCAGGCCGCCGAGGAGCTCGCCGCCGCGCACCCCGGCCGCGTCGTCGCCGTGCAGGCCGACGTCCGCGACCGGGCGCAGGTCGAGGCGCTCGTCGCCGCGGCCAAGGCCGCGTTCGGCGCACCGCTGGCGACCGTGGTCAACAACGCGCTGGTTGACTTCTCCTTCAACGGCGACGGCCGCTCGCACGCCCACGAGATCACCTACGACGAGTTCTCCCAGCAGTTCTCCGGCACCGTCGAGGGCGCGATCAACGTCGTCCAGGCAGCCCTGGCCGACTTCGCGGAGCTCGGCTCCGGCCGCGTCGTGAACGTCGGCACCAACCTCTTCCAGAACCCCGTCGTGCCGTACCACGACTACACCGCGGCCAAAGCGGCACTGCTCTCCCTGACGCGCACCTTCGCCGCCGACCTGGGGCCGCGCGGCATCCGCGTGAACATGGTCAGCGGCGGGCTGCTGCGCACGACCGACGCGAGCGCGGCGACCCCGGAGGCCGTGTTCGACGCGATCGCCGAGGGCACCCCGCTGCGCTCGGTCACGACGCCGGCCGAGTTCGCGGACGCCGTCCTCTTCTTCGCCTCGCCCTGGGCGCGGTCCGCCACGGGGCAGAACCTCGTGATCGACGGCGGGCTGGTGAAGGACTGATGCCCGGCGTCCGGCAGGTGCACCTCAACCTCTTCGCGCACGGCTGCGGGCACCACGTCGCCGCGTGGCGGCACCCGGACTCGAGCGTCGGGCGCCTCGGCGACATCGAGTACTGGGAGGGCCTCGCCCGCACGGCAGAGCGCGGGCTCTTTGACGCGGTCTTCCTGGCCGACGGCCAATCGGTGGGCCTCGACGGGCTCGACCGCGGGCCGCGCTGGTACCTGGAGCCGGTCACGACGCTCACCGCGATGGCCCGGGCAACCGAGAACATCGGCCTCGTCACGACGATCTCCAGCACCTTCTGGAATCCGTTCAACGCGGCCCGGCAGCTCGCGAGCCTCGACCACATCTCCGGTGGCCGGGCCGGCGTGAACGTCGTGACCTCGATGACCGACGCAGAGGCGCGCAACCACTCGATGGAGGCGCTGCCTCCCCATGAGGAGCGCTACGCGCGGGCGGAGGAGTTCGTGCGCGTGATCACCGGCCTCTGGGACTCCTGGCCATCCGAATCGATCCTCGCGGACCGTAAGGGCAAGTACGTCGACGCCGAGCTGCTGAAGCCGCTCGACCACCACGGCGCCGCGTTCGATGTCGCTGGTCCTCTCAACGTGCCGCAGTCGCCGCAGGGCCGGCCCGTGCTCTTCCAGGCCGGAGCCTCCGAGCCCGGGCGCGACCTGGCCGCCCGCTACGCTGAGGGCGTCTACGCGGTGGCGTGGGATCTGGAGTCGGCGCGGGCCTACCGCGAGGACATCCGCTCCCGAGCCGCTGCCCACGGCCGCGATCCCGACTCCCTGACGATCATGCCCGGCCTCGTCACGTACGTCGCGCGCACCGACGAGGAGGCGCGGCGGCGCCAGCGGGAGCTCAACGAGCTGCTGCCCGTGGAGGACTCCCTGCGTCAACTGTCGTTCTTCGTCGGCACCGACACCTCCGGCTGGGAGCTCGACGCCCCCGTCCCGGAGCTGCCGCCGCTCGAGGAGTTCACGGGGCCGCAGGGCCGCTACGCGACGGTGCTTCGCATCATCGAGAGCACCCGACCGACCGTGCGCGAGCTGCTCGGCTACCTCGCCGCCGGTGGCGGGCACGCCACGTTCATCGGCACCCCCGAGGCCATCGCGGACGAGATCGAGCGGTGGATCGACGCCGGTGCCGCCGATGGCTTCAATCTGATGCCTCCAGCGCTGCCGGCGAGCATCGAGGACTTCGTCGACCTCGTGGTCCCGGTCCTGCAGGAGCGCGGGCGCTTCCGCCGCGAGTACGGCGCCGGCACCTTGCGCTCGCACCTGTCGGAGGAACCGGCGACGCGAGCCGGCCTGGCCGCGGCCGCCGCTGGATAGCGCCGCTGGGTAGCGGCCCGCCGTCGGCGAAGTCACAGGCCGGGCCGGGAATGCGGGCGCCGGGCGCGCGGTTGTGCTGGGTATGCGAGCCATGACTTACCGTGAATACGGCACCCCAGACACCCTCGAACTCACCGACCAGCCGACCCCCAGCGTCGGCCCCGGCGCGGTCCTGATCCGCGTCGAGCGCGCGGCGGTCAACCCCGTCGATTGGAAACTGATGGCCGGCGGCCTGGACGGCCTGCTCGACGCCGTCTTCCCGGTCATCCCGGGCTGGGACGTCTCCGGCGTCGTCGAGCAGGTCGGCCCCGACACCCCGGAATTCGCCCCGGGCGACCGCGTCGCGGCCTACGGCCGCAAGGACGTCGTCTCGGGCGGCACGTTCGCCGAGTTCGTCGCACTCCCGGCCACGTCCGTCGCGCGCGTGCCCGAATCGGTCTCGTACGACGCCGCTGCGGGCCTGCCGCTCACGGGCCTGACCGCCCAGCGTTCGCTCGAGACGCTCGAGCTGACCGAGGAGGACACACTCCTGATCCACGCGGCCTCCGGCGGCGTCGGATTCCTCGCCGCGCAGCTCGCGCTTGAAATCGGCGCGACCGTGATCGGCACGGCCTCGGAGCGCAACCACGAGAAGCTGCGCGCACTCGGCGTCATTCCGGTGACGTACGGCGACGGGCTGGCCGAGCGCGTGCGCGCGGTGGCGCCCGGCGGCGTGACGGCCGTCGCCGACTTCGTCGGGGGAGTCCTGTCCGAGACGCAGGCGGTCCTTGCCGAAGGCGGGCGGCACGTCTCGATCGCCGACCCGACCGTCGAGGGCGCGGGCGGACGCTGGGTCTGGGTCCGCCCCGACGGCGCGCGCCTGCAGGAGCTCCTCCAGAAGGTCGCGGCCGGCACCTTGCGCGTCGAGATCGACCGCACGTTCGCCCTGGCCGAGTCGGCGGCGGCGCTCGAGGCCAACCAGGCCGGCGCGAACGGCAAGATCCTCATCGACGCCACGCGCTAGACCCGCCCGGGGCCGGCGGCGCGGTCCGGGCGACCGCGCCGCCTGGCTCAGACGTGAGTGCCGACGTTGACGACCCGCCCCGCGGCGTCGCGGTAGAAGAAGCGCCGCACGCCCCAGGTCTCGTGGGTGACCGGGTGCACGATCTCGAGGCCCGCGCCAACGGCCGCCGAGTGGGCGGCCTCGACGTCGTCCACGAACACTGAGACGTCTGGATTGACCGGCGCCGTCGCGTCCCGGGTGATGACGCCGAGCTGGTTCCCGGCGTCGTCGCCGAGGAACGCGAGCCAGCCGTTGTCCATCAGCACGCGCAGACCGAGCGCTGCGGTGTGGGCCGCGATGGCCCCGGGTAGGTCGTCGACGGTCAGGATCGGCACGATCCGCTGGATGCCCATGGGCCCCAGTCCAGCACCGCTTCGGCCCCGGGGCAAGGGTCGGCCCGGCCGCGGCGGTCCCGTCAGGTCCGTCGCGCGCGGATCTGCTCAACCAGGATGTCGCCGTGCCCGGCGTGCCGGGCGAACTCGCGGATCATGTGCAGGACGATGAAGCGCAGCGTCACCGTGCGTTCCCGCCAGGCGAAGCGCTCGTCGAGGTCGTGCTCCGCGGCGATGTCGCGCGAGCGGGCGCACGCGGCGGCGAAGGCCGCGCGCACCGACGCGATCGTGTCCTCCGGTGCGAGCGTGAAGCTCTCATCGACCGTCGCGGCCAGGCCGAGCACGTCCCGCTCCCGGCCAGCCACCCGGTGGGCGAACCAGACGTCTTCGACGAAAGCCGCGTGCTTGACCAGGCCCAGCGGAGTCGTCAGCGACGGGACGAGGCGCAGGCGGGCCTCCTCGTCCGTGAGGTCGTCGAGCAGCGCGTCGATCGCCTCGCGCTGGAGCTCGAGCATCCCCGCAAGCGCGGCCGCTTCGGCGTCCAAGTGCACGTTCATGGCCCCATCGTAGGATGGCGTCGCGCGGCGGGGAAGCCCTTGACTCGAGCCGCGCATTCTGTGAACCTAGTCACAATATACAACGTTGGAATTCCATCGTTCGCGCCTAATTTACAACGTTGTATGCTGCGGCCCCCGCCGCCGCGCGAACGAGGAGGAGAACCCTTGAGACAACGAATGCACCTCACAGCCGCCGCCGTGGCCGCGCTGTCGCTCGCGCTCGTGGCCCCGGCCGCGACCGCTGCGCCCCCGCAACCGGCGCCGCTGCCGACGCCGGAATTTACCGACGTCGAGGTTCACGACCCCTCGCACGTCGAGGCCGACGGCGAACACTGGGTCTTCGGCTCCCACCTCGCCGCCGCCAGCACGGAGGACTTCATGACGTGGGAACAGGAGGCCAATCACGTCACTGCGGAGAACCCGCTCTTCGGCGACGTCACGGTCGAACTCGCCGAGACCTTCGCGTGGGCCGAATCGGACACCCTGTGGGCCCCCGACGTCATCCAGCTCGCCGACGGCCGCTACTACATGTACTACAACGCGTGCCGGGGCGATTCGCCGCGCTCGGCGATGGGCGTCGCCGTCTCCGATGACGTCGGCGGCCCCTACCGGGATCTCGGCATCATCTTGCGCTCGGGCCACCGCGACGGCGAGGGCATGAGCGCCGACGGCACGCCCTACGACGGCAGCATCCACCCCAACGCGGTCGACCCCGACGTCTTCTACGACCACGAGGGCGACCTCTGGATGACCTACGGCTCCTACTCCGGCGGCATCTTCAGCCTCGAGCTCGACCCCGAGACCGGCATGCCGCTGCCCGATCAGGGCTACGGGACGCACCTCACCGGCGGGAACCACAGCCGGATCGAGGGCGCCTCGATCATGCCGGACGCCGAATCCGGCGACTACTTCATGTTCCTCTCCTTCGGCGGGCTCGACTCCGACGGTGGATACAACATGCGCGTCGCCCGCGCCGACAGTCCCGCCGGTCCCTACTACGACGCCGAGGGCAACGACATGCGCGAGGTTCGCTCGGACCCCGACCTGCCGATCTTCGACGACGCCTCCATCGAGCCGTACGGCACCAAGCTCATGGGCAGCTACCTCTTCCAGCGCGAGGTCGGCGACCCGGGCTCCGGCATCGGCGACGGCTACGTCTCGCCCGGCCACAACACCACCTATGTCGACCCCGAGACCGGCGAGATGCTCCTGATCTTCCACTCGCGGTTCCCCGGCCAGGGCGAGCGCCACAACGTGCGCGCCAACCGCATGCACTTCAACTCCGCCGGCTGGCCCGTCGTCGCGCCCTACCGCTACGCGGGCGCCGGGCTCGAGCACGTGCGCCGGGGCGACGCCGTCGGGCGCTACCGCCTCATCGACCACGGCAAGGCGATCACCGCCGACGTCGCCCGCGCTGAGGACCTCCGCCTGAACCAGAACGGCACCGTCAGCGGAGCCGTGACGGGCCGCTGGCAGGTCTACAACAAGGACCGCGCCAAGCTCACGCTGGACGGCGAAGTCTACGACGGCCGCTTCTCGCGCGAGTGGGACCCGACCGCGCAGGCGTGGGTGCAGGCCTTCAGCGTCCAGTCCGCCGCTGGCGTCTCGCTGTGGGGGAGTGCTCTCGCGCCGATGTCCGACGCGGAGATCGTTGCTGCGGTGAGCGCGGACCTCGCCGGCGGCGACTACTTGGGTGACACCTCCGCCGTCGTCGCCGACCTGCAGCTTCCCACGGAGGGCACGCACGGCTCCAACATCGCGTGGGAGAGTTCGGATCCCTCCGTCGTCACCGCGGAAGGCGCGGTCACCCGGCCCGCCCCCGGGGACGACGACGGCGCCGCGACCCTGACGGCCACTGTCGCGAGCGGCGGCCTGACCGAACGCGTGGAATTCGACGTGACCGTGCTGGCGAAGGTCGAGCAGGGGCTCGCGGCGCACTATTCGTTCGACGGTTCGCTCGAGGAGGCCGAGTCGCGCACCGCTGAGGGCACTGTCACCGGACACCGGATCGACACCACCGGCGGGCAGGTGTCCTACACCGGCGGCGTCGACGGGCAGGCCGCCGTGCTTGACGGGGCCAGCGGCATCCGCCTGCCCGACGGCGTGCTCTCCGGCAAGGAGTACTCCGTGAGCCTGTGGCTCAATCCGGAGCAGTTCACCCCCTACACCACCGCGTTCTTCGGGGCGCGGGATGAGAACAACTGGATCAGCCTGGTCCCGCAGGGCCACAGTGGCGTCGGCGGGAACACGCTGCTCTGGTCCGGGGCCACCACCTACTACGACGGCGACGCGGGCTCGCGGATCCCCGCGGGGCAGTGGAGCCACATGGCGTTCACGGTCGATCACGGCGACGTCGCCGTTTATCTCGACGGGGAGCTGGTGCACGCCGGGTCCGGATTTCCGGACGTGCTGACGACCGCGGACGGGGTGTTCGGAGTCGGCGTGAACTGGTGGGACACGCCGTTCGCCGGGGCCGTCGACGACCTTCGTCTCTACACGGGTGCCCTCGACGCGGCGGACGTGGCGGCACTGGCGAAAAGATAACCCGAAGGAGACTTGAAGATATAAGTAAACAGGATCCTCCACGGTGAATCTTTTCACGAACTATTAACCGGGAATTCGATTCTCGCGAATTGACGGGTCTGCGCGACCATGGCCGTCTCCCGGTGCATTGAAATCGGCGCGGGCATTCGAGATCGAATGCCCGCGCCGATCGGGTTCTATCCGCCCCGCGGACAGCGAATTTGTGGGGGTCAGTGGGCCGGCGATCAGTTCTAGAGGGCGGTGACTAGCGCTTTCCCTCGCCGGCGAACGACTTCCTCAAGAATTGGCGTGAATTCATCCCGTGTCCTTAAAACCCTTGTGGTGTGTCACATAACTTTCTACGCTCAAAGGGGACATCGCGATTCGGCGCCCCGGCCGGTTCGCCAGAATACGGGAGGAGAATAGTCATGCAGTCGAACTTCCTAGGTGACATCGATTGGGGGTCGATGCTCCTGAAGGTGCTCTTCGCGATCATCATCCTGGTCGTCACGTGGATCATCGCGAAGGCCGTCAAGTGGGCCATCAGCAAGGCGGTCGCCAAGATCCCGGCGCTGCAGAAGCAGGGGAACGACGGGCAGCAGATCGGTGAGTCGATCGGTCAGATCGCTTCGCTGCTGGTTTGGCTCTTCGGCTTGATCGCCATTCTGCAGCTCTTCAATCTGGAGCAGGCGCTCTCGCCGCTGCAGGGTCTGCTCGGCGGGATCTTCGGGTTCCTGCCCAACCTCATCGGTGCCGGATTCATCTTTTTCATCGGCTACGTGATCGCCAAGATCGTGCGCCAGCTCGTCCAGACAGCTCTCGCCACTGTCGATCTGAGCAAACTGACCAGCAAGTTCAAGCCGAGGGACGCCGAACCGACCGATCCGCACGAGACCAACGCCAAGGTCTCCTCGCTCGTCGGAAACCTGCTCTTCGGCGTCATCATCATCGTGGTGGCCATCGCGGCACTTCAGGTCCTCGGCATCGAAGCCATCTCGCAGCCGGCCGAGCAGATGCTCACGATGTTCCTTGCGGCCATTCCCGCCATCATCGCGGCGGGCATCCTGCTGACCATCGGTTTCGTCATCTCCTCGTTCCTCGGCAAGCTGCTCGAGGAACTGCTGCGCGGCGTCGGTACCGACCGTGCCCTCGGCAGCCTCGGCGTCGTCCCGGAGGGGGCGAGCGCCTCCGGTGTGATCACCAAGATCGTCCAGGTCGCCATCATGATCTTCTTCGCGATCATGGCGGCGCAGCTGCTGGGCTTCCCGGCGATCACCAACATCCTCCACGAGATCCTGGAGCTGGGCGGCAACGTCCTCTTCGGCGGCGTCATCATCGCGGCCGGCTTCCTGATCGCCAAGCTCATCGGCAAGTTCGTCACCCACGGCCTGGCGTCCAAGGTGCTGCGGTACTCGGCCATCGCACTGTTCATCGCGATGGGCCTGCGCTACATGGGCCTCGCCGACTCCATCATCAACCTCGCGTTCGGCGCGGTCGTCATCGGCGGCGCCCTCGCGGCGGCGCTGGCCTTCGGCCTCGGCGGACGCGACGCCGCGGCTCGGACGCTCAACAAGGTCGACTTGGACGATCTGGCCGATCCGGAGCCCGGTCCGGCGGCGGGACGGACGGTACCTCCGACGGCCCCTCCGGCTTCCGGCCCGCGGGCGGACGGCCCACCAGTGGTCTAGCGGCCCATCTCGGCCGGGTCGAACCGGCCAGAGATGCGGCGGGTGGTCCGGCGACGCGCAAGCGCTGACGGACCACCCGCCGTCGTCGTGTCAGAGAATCTTGCATCCGCCGAGCTTGCTAGACGATCCGCAGGAGAATGTCAAGAGCCGGCTGCCGTCGTCGTCGTGAGGCTTGCCGATCGCGCGGGCAGCGAGCCAGGCGCACGCTTGACTCTGCGCCGCGTCGACCGATTGGAAACTTTATGTTTCCTCGTCGAGAGGCCCGTCATGACGGGCGGGAGTGATTGGGAATCTTCAACCTGAAGTACATCCTTGATTTTCCGCCAGTGAGCCCGCTGCCACGGCCTGCGGGTGTGGATGTGATGCACGTAACGGAATGTTGCGAGTCGGTAACATTCGCCTCAAGGGCCCGAAAGTTTATATTCAAGAAACGTTTCACGGACTAGTCTCTCTCGTGTGAGGCATGCCACGCACGTTGTGTGTGGCGAAGCGGTCGGACCGGCGGAGGTCGGGACGGCCAGAAACAGTGACATGTGATTCACATGCAGACACAAGGAGGCGGAATGCGTCTGAAGCGTATTTCCACGGCAGTGGCCGCAGGAGCGATCCTGGGGCTGGCCCTGAGCGCGTGTGCGCCCGAGACGGACCCCAACGGTGACGGCGGCGGCGGCGGCGGCGGGACGGCTGCTGAAAATCAGTCGATCTCCGCGTCCGTGGGGCCGAACGACTTCATCAGCTACAACGGCTTCACCCCGGAGACCTACAGCACGTACAACTCCGCGATCGTGGACCGTATGCAGCTGGGATTCACGTACTTCGGGACTGACGGTGAGATCCTCCCCAATGAGGACCTCGGTTCCTTCGAGATGGTGAGCGAAGACCCGATGGTGATCGAGTACACGATCGCTGACGACGCGGTGTGGTCCGACGGCACACCGATCACGGTTGCCGACGCGGTGCTCGCGTGGGCATTTCAGAATCCCAACCTGAAGTCCGGCGACGAACCCCTCTTCAATTCCGTCTCCGCTGATCTTGGGGATGAGGTTCCGGAGGGACCGCAGGGTGACGCGGAGGGCAAAACCTTCACCGTGGAGTTCGCCGCCCCCAACCCTGACTGGCAAATCCAGACCTGGATGCTGCACCCGGCGCACGTGGTTGCCGAACAGGGCGGCTTGACCACCGAAGAATTCGTCGAGGCAGCGCGGGATGGCGACGCCGAGGCGCTCGCAGACGCCGCCGAATTCTGGAACACCGGTTGGCACACCGACCCAGGAACGCTTCCGGACGAAGAGCTGGTTCCTGTCAACGGCCCATACAAGCTCGGATCCTGGGAAGCTGGCCAGTCGGTGACGCTGGTTCCCAACGAGAACTACTACGGTGAGCTTGCCGCGAACGATGAGCTGGTCATGCGCTTCGTCGACCAGGGTGCGATGGTTCAGGCCCTCGACAATGGCGACCTCGACGTCATCGCTCCGCAGCCGACGGTCGACACGCTGAGCCAGCTCGAAGGGCTCGGCGACAAGGTGAACATCCACCAGGGCGACACTCTGACGTGGGAGCACCTCGACTTCAACTTCACTGAAGGCTCGCTCTTCTCGGACAATCTCGAACTGCGCAAGGCATTTGCCATGTGCGTGCCGCGCCAGCAGATCGTCGAGAACCTCATCCAGCCGATCAACCCGGAGGCCGAGGTTTTGAACGCTCGCGAGGTCTTCCCGTTCCAGGACACCTATGGTGAGGTCGTCGACGCTTCGTACGACGGCCAGTACGACGAGGTCGACATCGAGGGCGCCAAGGCGATTCTCGAGGCCGAAGGTGCTGACGGTGCCGAGGTCCGCATCGGCTACTCCGCGCCGAACCCCCGCCGTTCTGATCAGGTTGCCATGATCAAGTCCTCGTGTGACGAGGCAGGATTCGACATCGTCGACGCTGGCGATGCTGACTTCTTCCAGCCGGGTGGTACTCAGGAGCGTGGCGACTACGAGGTAGCGCTGTTCGCTTGGGCCGGTTCGGGCCAGATCACGTCGGGCGAGAACATCTACGCCACGGGTAAGCCGCAGAACTACACGGACTACTCGAATGAGGAAGTCGATGCTGCATGGCGGACCCTGGCTACGTCGCTTGACGAGTCGGTCCACCTCGAGCAGACGAAGGAAATCGAAAAGTTGCTCTGGGACGACCTGTTCGGCATCCCGATCTTCGCGCACCCGGGGCTCGACTCCTCGGCTGCGAATATCGAGAACGTCGAAGGTACAGCTACCCAGGATGGGATCGTCTGGAACGCCCCAACTTGGCAGCGGGCCGCCGAATAGTAGCTAGGTAGCCGTCCGATCAGGAGCGGGGCCCGACGCAAACAGCGCCGGGCCCCGCGTCCTGTCCGTCCACCCGTATCGGGTGGTGACGGTTTCGAAAGGAACCAGTTCCCGTGCTTAAATTCATCCTTCGCAGAATCGGTGCTGCGCTCGTCATTCTTTTCGGCGCCTCCGTTCTGCTCTACATCCTAGTCATCAATTCGGGTGACCCGCTTCAGGATCTGCGAGAAAGCAACGCTGAGAACCGCGACTACCTGATGGAACAGCGGATCGCGAATATGAACCTCGATCTGCCGTGGTACCAGCGGTATTTGACGTGGCTCATGGGTGTCGGCAAGTGCTTCGCCCTCCAATGTGACCTTGGAACCAATCGCTCTGGTGTCTCAGTCAACTCCCTCCTCGAGCTAGCGGCATCGTCGACACTGCGTCTCGTCTTGCTGGCCACACTTCTGGCCCTGGTTTTCGGCATCGCGATCGGAATCTTGACGGCTGTGCGCCAGTATTCAGGCCTGGACTACGGCGTGACGTTCCTGACCTTCCTCTTCTTCTCGCTCCCCGTCTTCTGGGCTGCAGTCCTGCTGAAGGAATACCTCGCCATCGGCTACAACAACTGGCTGAGCGAGCCAGACTTCAGCGTCATACAAATAACGCTGACGTCGCTGATCGCGGGCTTCCTCATGCAAGTCTTCTTAGCCGGAAGCATCCGCCGACGCATCATCACCTTTGCTGTGACTGCCGTGTTCTTCGCTGTCGCCTTGCCGGCGTTGACCGCATTGGACTTCTTCCGCAATCCGCAGCTGGGATATGTCGGAGTTGCTCTGCTGACGTTTGCCGTCGCGCTGAGCGCTACCGCAATGGCCACCGGCGTGAAGAACCGCAAGGTTCTGTATCCTGCGCTGATCACCGCAGCGCTTGTGTCGGTCCTGCAGATCGCCCTGTTCAACGTTTTCTACTACTACATGAACTGGTGGTTCATCGTTGCGGGTCTGGCGCTCGCAGTGCTGATTCCTTGGTTCATTGGACGCAAAATGGGCGGGCGCTACAGTGCGACGGCCGCGGGCGTGAGCGTCGCCACCGGTGTCATCGGAGCGGGCCTGACTGTCATCGATCACGTGTTCCGCGCGTGGCCCGGCTTCCTCGGAATGAAGCCGCGGCCTATTGCCACCATTGGCTCCCAGACGCCGAACTTCGGTGGCGACTTCTGGCAGACCATGTTGGATCAGGGCACCCAGTTGTTGCTGCCGACCATTTTGTTGACGATCATTTCGCTGGCCAGCTACAGCCGCTACACGCGCTCCTCCATGCTCGAGGTCGCCGGCCAGGACTACATCCGGACAGCACGGTCGAAGGGCCTGCCTGAGCGCACCGTGATCTTCCGGCACGCGTTCCGCAATGCACTCATCCCCATCGCCACGATCGCGGCGTTCGATTTCGCGGCGTTGATCGGTGGGGCTGTCATCACGGAGTCCGTCTTCGGTTGGAAGGGAATGGGTGAGCTGTTCATCACGGGTCTGCGCGAAGTGGATCCGAATCCGGTGATGGCGTTCTTCCTCGTCACCGGCACGGCAGCCATTCTCTTCAACTTGCTGGCCGATATTTTCTACGCCGTCATCGACCCGAGGATCAGGGTATGAGTACTCCCAAGCAACAGAAATCACCCGCGACGGGTGAAATTTATTCGCTGGCCGAGGCTGAGGACGCTCGGCTCATTCAAGAAGACGCGGAGTCGCTCTCCCAAGGGCAGATGATTCGGCGGCGCTTCCTCCATCACAAAGCAGCCATGATCTCCGTGTGCATGCTGGTGTTCATTACCATCATGGCCTTCTCCTCCATCGGATTCGCTGGCATCCCCGGCTGGTGGGACAAGAGCTACTTCGCCGCCGGATCCGTTGTCGACGGCGGGCGTCCCACTCTGAGCCTGATACCCACTTGGCTCGGTGGCGATGGCTTCATCTGGGGGGAGCACCCCTTCGGTCAGGAGAACACGGGCAAGGACTACTTCGCCCTGGTGATGCGCGGGACGCAGAAATCGATCATCATCGCGGTGATAGTCGGCGCTGTTGCGACGGCCATCGGCGCCATTATCGGCGCCGTCGCGGGCTACTTCCGTGGCTGGGTCGATTCCATCCTGATGCGTATCACTGACCTCTTCATCGTGATCCCGCTGCTGGTTCTCGCGGCGGTTCTCGGCCAGATGGCCGGCAACCTGGGTAGCTCGATTGTCTACTTGGCGCTGGTGCTGGGACTCGTCACGTGGACCGGTCTGGCGCGTCTCGTGCGCGGTGAGATCCTCTCCCTGCGCGAGCGAGAGTTCGTTTCCGCGGCACAGTCCATGGGTGCGTCCTACGGCCGCATCATTTTCAAGCACCTCCTGCCCAACACCATCGGCGTGATTGTCGTCAACGCGACGTTCGCCATCGCCGGCGCCATCTTGCTGGAGACGTCACTGAGCTTCCTCGGCTTCGGTGTGCGAGCGCCTGAATCGTCTCTGGGACTGCTCATCAGCGAATACCAGAACTCATTCACCAATCGACCGTGGCTCTTCTGGTGGCCGGGCGCCATCATCGTTGCCATCGCGCTGAGCGTGAACTTCATCGGCGACGGCCTGCGTGACGCTTTCGACCCGCGGCAAACGCAGAAACGCAGCAAGAGGAAGAAAGCGAAGGCCAACGCATGAGCACTCCAATCGAGCACCGCAAGACGTCGGTCCTGAGCTTCGCTGACCTCAGTGTGACTTTCGACACCGAGTTCGGCGACGTGGACGCTGTCAAGAAGCTCAGCCTGGAGGTGGCCCCCGGCGAGGTCGTCGCGCTCGTCGGGGAGTCCGGTTCGGGCAAATCCGTGACCTCTACCGCCGCGATGGGATTGCTTCCGCAGAACGCGCACATCACGGGTGCTGCCAGTGTCGGGGAGCGCAACGTCGTCGGAATGGATCCGGAGCAGGTCCGCAAAATGCGGGCCACGAACGTTGCGATGGTCTTTCAGGAACCGATGACAGCGCTCAACCCGGTGCTGACCGTTGAGCGGCAAATGACCGAGGCGCTGGAGCTGCACGACCTCGCGTACGGTCAGGAAGCCGTGGACCGCGCGGTGGAGCTCCTCCAACAGGTGGGTATCCCGGATCCGGCGAAGCGAATCAAGCAGTACCCGCACCAGTTCTCCGGCGGGCAGCGCCAGCGGATTGTCATCGCCATGGCGATCTCGTGCAATCCCAAGGTGATCATCGCGGACGAGCCGACGACGGCGCTCGACGTGACGGTGCAGGCGGAGATTCTGGATCTCCTGCGCCGCCTGAAGGACGAACTGGGCACGGGCATTCTCCTGATCACCCACAACATGGGCGTGGTGGCCGACATGGCCGACCGCGTGGCCGTCATGTTCCGTGGCGACCTCGTGGAGACCGGGACGGTCAAGGATGTCCTCACCCGTCCGCAGCACCCGTACACGCAGAAGCTCCTCGAGGCCGTCCCGCGATTGCGGCACGCGGACGAGGCGCTCGCGAGTGCTGAGCGTTCCGGGGTCTCGGAGCGAGAACGCCGGCTCGTGCTCGAGGCCAAAGACCTCGTCCTCGAGTACGACATGCGAGGACACAAGTTCCGCGCCGTCGAAGGAGTCTCCTTCGACGTCGCGAGCAACGAGATCCTCGGCATCGTGGGGGAGTCCGGTTCCGGAAAATCGACCATCGCCAAAGCGGTCCTCGGACTGCTGCCTGTGGCCAGCGGGACTCTCGCCGTTCAGGGGGAGAATCTCGCCGCTCTGCCTCCGAAGGAGGCGAAGGCGGTCCGCCGCAGGATCGGCGTCGTGTTCCAGGACCCGGCCGCGTCGCTGAACCCGCGTTTCCCGATCGGCGACTGCATCACGGAGCCGATGGTCATTCACAAGGTCGGGAACAGGAAGGAGAGACTCGCACGTGCCGGGGAACTCCTCGATGCCGTCCGACTCCCGCGCAGCGTCCTGAACCGCTACCCGCACGAGCTCTCCGGCGGTCAGCGCCAGCGAATCTCCATCGCGCGCGCTCTGACGCTAAAACCTGAGCTGCTCATCGCCGATGAGCCGACGTCGGCGCTCGACGTCTCCGTTCAGGCGTCGGTGCTCGAGATGATCGCTGAACTGCAGGCGGAGTACGAGTTCGCGTGTCTGTTCGTCAGCCACGATCTCGCTGTCGTCGATCTGCTCGCGCACCAGGTGGTCGTCATGAAGGACGGCCGGGCAGTCGAGCAGGGAGCCACCTCGACAGTGCTTCACGCGCCGCAGGCGGACTACACCAAGCGCCTTCTGGCGGCGGCTCCGGTTCCGGATCCCGACGAGCAGCGTGAACGACGCGAAGCGCGTCGCGCCCTGCTCCGCGAGCAGGGGCTGCGCGTCGACTGACGCGCGTCGGCAGACGGCGTATCGCGCCCCGATTTGCGGGCGCGATACGCCGTCTGCGTTTCCACCGGGTAGACTTGACACGTCTGGGCCTTTGCGCGCCCTCTCCCTCTACTCGAAGCGAGCCATTTACGCATGTCTGAAACCATCACCCGACGCGAAGACCTGCGCAACGTCGCCATCGTTGCGCACGTTGACCACGGCAAAACCACCCTCGTTGACGCGATGCTGGCGCAGACGGGCGCCTTCTCCTCTCACGGCGAGACGGAAGACCGCGTGATGGACTCGGGCGAGCTGGAACGCGAGAAGGGCATCACGATCCTCGCCAAGAACACCACCGTGTTCTACTCCGGCCCTGCGGCCCAGGGCAAAGAGCTGCTCATCAACGTCATCGACACCCCCGGCCACGCCGACTTCGGCGGCGAGGTCGAGCGCGGCCTGTCCATGGTCGACGGCGTCGTCCTCCTCGTAGATGCTTCCGAAGGCCCGCTGCCGCAGACCCGATTCGTGCTGCGCAAGGCACTCGCCGCAAAGCTGCCGGTCATCCTCGTGGTCAACAAGACCGACCGCCCCGACGCGCGCATCGACGGCGTCGTCGCCGACTCGATGGACCTGCTCCTGGGCCTCGCCTCGGACCTGGCTGAAGAGGTCCCGGACCTCGACCTCGACTCCGTGCTCGACCTGCCGGTCGTCTTCGCCTCCGGCAAGGCCGGCCGCGCCTCGACGACCCAGCCGGGCGACGGCGAGCTGCCGGACAGCGAAGACCTCGAGCCGCTGTTCGAGACCATCCTCAAGCACGTCCCGGCCCCGTCCTACGACGAGAACGAGGTCCTGCAGGCGCACGTGACCAACCTCGACGCCTCGCCGTTCCTCGGCCGTCTGGCGCTGCTGCGCATCTTCAACGGCACGCTGCGCAAGGGCCAGCAGGTTGCCTGGGCCCGCCAGGACGGCCAGCTCAAGAACGTGAAGATCACCGAGCTGCTCGCGACCAAGGGCCTCACTCGCGTCCCGGCCGAGTCCGCCGGCCCCGGCGAGATCGTGGCCGTCGCCGGCATCGAGGACATCATGATCGGCGAGACCCTCACCGACGCCGAGAACCCGAAGCCGTTGCCGCTCATCACGGTCGACGACCCGGCGATCTCCATGACGATCGGTATCAACACCTCGCCGCTCGCCGGCAAGGTCAAGGGCGCCAAGGTCACGGCACGCCAGGTCAAGGATCGTCTCGACAAGGAGCTCATCGGCAACGTCTCGCTCAAGGTCCTCCCGACCGAGCGCCCCGACGCCTGGGAGGTGCAGGGCCGTGGCGAGCTGGCGCTGGCCATCCTCGTCGAGCAGATGCGCCGCGAAGGCTTCGAGCTGACCGTCGGCAAGCCGCAGGTCGTCACCAAGGAGGTCGACGGCAAGGTGCACGAGCCCATGGAGCGCATGACCATCGACGTGCCCGAGGAGTTCCTCGGCGCCGTCACGCAGCTCATGGCCTCCCGCAAGGGCCGCATGGAGTCCATGACGAACCACGGCACCGGCTGGGTTCGCATGGAGTTCGTGGTTCCCGCCCGCGGCCTCATCGGCTTCCGCACCAAGTTCCTGACGGAGACCCGCGGCGCCGGCATCGCATCCTCGCTCGCCGATGGCTTCGAGCCGTGGGCCGGCCCGATCGAGTACCGCACCAACGGCTCGATGATCGCCGACCGCGCCGGCGTCGTGACCCCGTTCGCGATGATCAACCTGCAGGAGCGCGGCTCGTTCTTCGTGAAGCCGACCTCCGAGGTGTACGAGGGCATGATCGTCGGCGAGAACTCGCGCGCCGACGACATGGACGTGAACATCACCAAGGAGAAGAAGCTGACCAACATGCGCTCTGCCGCTGCGGACACCTTCGAGAACCTGACCCCGCCGCGCATCCTGACGCTCGAGGAGTCCCTCGAGTTCGCCCGCGAGGACGAGTGCGTCGAGGTCACCCCGGACGCCATCCGCATCCGCAAGGTTCTGCTCAACGCCAACGACCGCAGCAAGGCCCAGCGCGCCCGCGCCCGCGCCTGATCTGCTTCCTCGTACGACGACGCCTCGTCGCCGCCGGTTCGCACCGGTGGCGGCGGGGCGTTCTCGCGTTTCAGGGGCGGAGTCGCGCGCAGGACGCGTAGACTGATCCGGACCTCTCGAGATCCCCTGGAAGGACCCATGACGCAGCAGCAGGCCAGCCAGCCCACGAGCGCCCGGTACGGCACCATCGTCGGAGGGATCGCCGCCGTCGTCGCCGGGCTGCTCACGGCACTGCTCGGCACGATGCTGCACGGGCAGATCCTCTACTTCGGCGACACCCCCGTGACGTGGGGTGCGTTCGCCGCGCTCGTGCTCGCGACGGCGTTCTTCACGCTGGCGGCGACGTACTCGGAGCGGCTGTGGGCCGCCGCGCTCGCGGGCACGCTGGCCTACGGCGTCGTCGCGCTCATCTCGTTCGACTCGGTCAACTGGCTTATCGTCCCGTGGAGCAACCGGGAGCACATGTTCGGCCCGGCGCTTGCCGGGTCGCTGTGGACGTTCGGACTGGTCGCGGCGACGATCGTCGCGCTGTTCCTCTCGGCCGCAGCCCTGCGCCGCCGCCGGTAGGCGGGCCTGGCCTCAGCCCGCGGTCTGGTCGAGGTGGTGGGCCAGGAAGAGCGAGGTGGCCACGCCGTCGTCGTCCGCCGGGCGCATCGCATACTCGGCGAGCAGGTCCTTGATCCGCCCGAGCATCTCCCGCTGGTCCTCCTCGGTGAGCTTGAGCCCGATCCGCATCACCTGGATCTCGTCCGGTGCGAGCCCGTCGATCTCCTGCAGGAACGTGTCGACGAGGACGGGCGCCGCATCGGGGATCTTGGTGCCCCAGGACATGCGCGTCGCGCGGTAGGGGACCTCCTTGGCACCGCGGTTGCCGCGGCGCGTCTCGCCCGCTTCGAGGAACCCGTTGCTCAGGAGTGTGCGCACGTGGTGCAGGCTCGTCGCGGGGTTGATCTCGAGGAGGTCCGCGATTTCCTTGTTGGTGCGCGCCTTGTGCAGGCACAGGCGGAGGATGCGCAGTCGCAGCGGCGAACTCAGGGCGCGGGCACGGGCCTGGAGTTCTTCGTCAGTAGCGGCTTGGGCAGAAGACATGCCTGCCATCATACGGGAAGAGAACGAAGTGATTGGTGTTTTCAAACCGGAGATGAAGCGAAGATCACGGGCCGCGGCGACGGCGCGGCGGGGCCGGCGGCACCTGTTTCGCGTGGGTGATGTCCGCCAGCGGCACCTTAACCGCCCCGGAGCGGGTCTCGATGACGACGACGGCGCCGTCGTCGTCCGTTTCGATCCCGGTGAACGTGCCCAGAGCGTCGGAGAGCGTGGGCCCGTGCCCGGATGCGCGCAGCCGATAGCGCACGACGATTCGTTCGCCGGCGGGAAGGTCATCGAAGGAGCGGATGGTCACATTAAGTAGCCTACCGTCACACCAGGAGACCGAATGCTGTGTGCGGGCGCAGGGACTAAGCTGGTACCTAGTCGTCTGCGCCCGGACTTCCGTGCGGGGCGGCGACGCCAGCTTCGAGAACACAGACCAGTAGGAAGGCAGCGGGTTCAGTGACCTACATCATCGCCCAGCCGTGCGTGGACGTGAAAGACAAGGCCTGCATCGACGAATGCCCCGTCGACTGCATCTACGAGGGCGACCGTTCGCTGTACATCCATCCGGACGAATGCGTCGACTGCGGCGCCTGCGAACCGGTCTGCCCGGTCGAGGCCATCTACTACGAGGACGACGTCCCCGACGAGTGGTCCGACTACTACAAGGCGAACGTCGAGTTCTTCGACGAGATCGGTTCCCCGGGAGGTGCGGCGAAGATGGGCAACACCGGCAAGGACCACCCCTTCGTGTCCGCCCTGCCGCCGCAGAATCAGGCCTGAGTCGGATGCTGACGCTGCCGGACTACCCCTGGGAGTCGCTGCGCCCGTACCGTGAGCAGGCCGCGGGGCACCCCGGGGGAACGGTCGACCTGTCGATCGGTACGCCCGTCGACCCGACACCGGCCGTCATTCAGGACGCCCTGCGTGCCGCAGCCGACGCGCCCGGATATCCGACGACTCACGGCACCGTGGCGCTGCGCCAGTCCATCGCGGACTGGTTCGCGCGCCGTCGCGGCGTCCCGGGCCTGGATCCGGCGAACGTCATGCCCACGGTCGGCTCCAAGGAGCTCGTCGCGTGGCTGCCGCTGCTGCTCGGGCTGGGGGAGGGCGACGTCGTCGTGCGCCCCGTGGTGGCGTATCCGACCTATGACATCGGCGCGCAGCTCGCCGGCGCGACGTCCGTCGCGGCCGACTCGCTGCGCGATCTGGAGGACGACGTCCGCTCTCGGGTCAAGCTCGTCTGGGTGAATTCCCCGGGCAACCCGACCGGCATCGTCCGCTCCGCAGATTCTCTGGCCGAGGTCGTGTCCGACGCACGTTCCCTCGGGGCGGTCGTCGCCTCCGACGAGTGCTACTCCGAGTTGGGCTGGGGCGACTGGGAGGCCGGTGTGCCGGGCCTGCTGGAGGAGGCCGTCAGCGGAGGCGATCACACCGACCTGCTGGCCGTGTACTCGATGTCGAAGCAATCCAACGTGGCCGGCTACCGCGCCGCCTTCGTGGCCGGGGCCCCCAACCTGCTGCCGAGCCTGATCAACAACCGGAAACACGCGGGCATGATCGTGCCCTATCCGGTGCAGGAGGCCATGCGCGTCGGTCTCGCCGACGATGCCCACGTTCAGGCCCAGAAGGACCTCTACCGCGGCCGCCGCGAGCGCCTGATTCCCGCCCTCGAGGCGTTTGGGCTGCGCATCGAGCACTCGCAGGCGGGCCTCTATCTCTGGTGCACCGCGGGCGAGGATACGTGGACGACGGTCGGCCGGCTCGCAGAGCTCGGCATCGTCGTCGGGCCCGGCAGTTTCTACGGGGACGCCGGAGAAGGTTACGTGCGAGTAGCTTTGACGGCCGCGGACGAGCGGATCGACGCCGCAAAAGCACGACTCATGGCCGCTGTCAAGGGGCCGTAAAGCAGAGCGTCGATTAGATATGTTGTACGTCATGCCGGTACCGTGTTGCCTGATTATCGCTGAGGCGCAATCGCGTTGACGCTCGATCCACCTTCACTCCGAACCAAGGAGAGGTTATGACGGAACAGAAATCAGCGCGCCTATCGTTCAATGGCGCCGACCTGGAACTGCCGGTGGTCCCGGCGGTCGAAGGAAACGCAGGCTTCGACATCGCACCGATGCTCAAGTCCACGGGCAACGTCACCTACGACCCCGGCTTCATGAACACCGCGGCGACCAAGTCCGAGATCACGTACATCGACGGCGGCGCCGGAATCCTGCGTTACCGCGGCTACCCGATCGAGCAGCTGGCCGAGAAGTCGAGCTTCTTGGAGACCAGCTACCTGCTCATCTACGGCGAGTTGCCGACCCCGACTGAGCTCGAGGCCTTCGACCAGAAGATTCGGCGCCACACGCTGCTGCACGAGGAGCTCAAGGGCTTCTTCGGCGGCTTCCCGCGCGAGGCCCACCCGATGCCGGTCCTCTCCTCCGCCGTTTCGGCGTTGTCGACGTGGTACCAGGACTCCCTCGACACGAGCGACGAGGAGCAGGTCGAGCTGTCCACAATCCGCCTGCTGGCCAAGATGCCGGTCATTGCGGCCTACGCCTACAAGAAGTCCATCGGCCAGGCGCTGCTCTACCCGGACAACTCGCACAGCCTCGTCGAGAACTTCCTCCGCTTGACCTTCGGCACGGCCGCCGAGCCGTACGTCATGGACCCGGAGATCGTGAAGGCGCTGGACCTGCTGCTCATCCTCCACGCAGACCACGAGCAGAACTGCTCGACCTCGACCGTGCGGCTCGTCGGCTCGGCCCAGGCGAACATGTTCGCCTCGGTCTCCGCCGGCATCAACGCCCTCTCCGGCCCCGCACACGGCGGCGCCAACGAGGCCGTCCTGAAGATGCTTCGCACTATTCAGGCGGAGGGCGTCAGCCCCGAAGATTACATGGAGAAGGTCAAGAACAAGGAGGACGGCGTCCGCCTCATGGGCTTCGGCCACCGGGTCTACAAGAACTACGACCCGCGCGCCAAGCTCATCAAGCAGACGGCGCACGATATCCTCGGCAAGCTCAGCGGTGGAGACGAGCTCCTGGACATCGCCATGCGCCTCGAGGAGAAGGCCCTCGCCGACGACTACTTCATCGAGCGCAAGCTGTACCCGAACGTCGACTTCTACACCGGCCTCATCTACAAGGCCATGGGCTTCCCGGAGAAGATGTTCACGGTTCTCTTCGCCCTCGGCCGCCTGCCGGGGTGGATCGCCCAGTACCGCGAGATGATCCAGGAGCCGGGCCTGAAGATCGGCCGCCCGCGCCAGCTCTACGTGGGCCACCCGGAGCGCGACTACCCGACCCGCTAGGTCCGGTGCACCCCCACGGCGCCGGCGAGTACTCACGTACTCGCCGGCGCCGTTTGCGATTAAATGCTGGCGCGGGGCCACAGCCGGGGCTACGGTGGAAATCACAGACTAAGAAGTCTCACGAGTGATGGGCGGTTGCAGTGTTCGAGCGCTCCGGTCCGGGCTGGCAGGTATCGGCCAGAAGCCACATGAGTATGCTGATCGCGCTCTATCTCCGCGATCTGGCCGGCATCCGCAGGGCCTCGCCCGCGCTCTGCGATTCGCCGCAGACTCCGATGCTGAGTCCGCTGAGCCCGCCGGTGAAGCCGCGCGCCGCTGATGAGTTCAGCCGGGCGGAGTTCGCCGAGCTGTGCCAGGAATGGCACCAGTGGTGGCGGCGCATCGTCACGCGGTACGACGCCGACGGGTCGCCGGACGAGACGGAAACACCTGAGCCGGGGCTGCTCGGGCAGCCGCACTTCAACGCCTACCGGTCTTCACCGTCGCTGCAGCGACTGCTCCGCGCCCACTACGGGGCGGCGACCGACTGGTCGCACGAGCGGCGCCGAGAGTACAACGCGCTGAGCCGCGAACACGCCGCCGCGGGTCGCCGGCAGGTGCTCGAGTCGCTTGTCGAGGAACGGTCCCTGGAATCGGACCCGCAAGACGTTCTGACGCTGAACATGATCGAGCTGCCGTTGGCCGAGCGCCGGGCGTGGCTCGTGGGGGACCGGACCGTGATCCTGAGCCAGGAGCTGGTGCGCGACGAGCGCCTGCTGCGCAGCTACCTCGAGCCGATGATCCGCCTTATCCGGTAGGGGTGCCCGGGGCGGCGGACACCGTGACGATCACGTGCCCGTCCGTCGTGCTTCCCTGGACCCAGCGGTTCTCCGCCCGGTTCCAGATCAGCCCGCCGAAAGAGACGGACTCGATGTTCTCCGTGCCGGCACGGGCGACCGCCCACTGCGCAATCGACCAACCCGTACGCTGGGTCAGTTCGTTCGAATCCACGAGCCCGCCGGAGGCATGTGTCGGGATGCTGAGCCGGCGCCCGTCCACCTCGGCCCGGGCGGCGAGCAAGGGGCTGTGCTGCTCACCCAGCTGGTCGCGCACGGCTGCGGCGTCGCCGGCGGCCTCGGCGCGGCGGAGGGTACAGTCGAGGGAGGCCGGCGAGTGTCCGGTCAGTGCGGAGGCGAAAGCGCGCGCGGTCGGCTCGTGCTGCTCGTAGGCCTCGGGGAAAGCGCTGCGTTGGACCTTCTGCGCGGCCTCGGTCACGCGCATCGAGGAGTAGTCGAAGCGCTCGAGCTCCGCGTAGAAGCGGTTGGCGGCGTATAAGGGGTCCATGACCTGTTCCTCGGTGCCCCAACCCTGCGAGGGGCGCTGCTGGAACAGACCGCGGGAGTCGGGGCCGGCCTCGTCCCCGTAGTCGATGTTGCGCAACTTGGACTCCTGCATCGACGTCGCGATGCCGATCGTCGCAGCGCGGGCGCGCAAGCCGCGCTCGACGGAAACGGCACCGATCAGGGCCGCGTTGGCCGCCTGGTCGGGTGCGAGCGTGTGCCGCTCGGAGCCGATGAACGCGGTGCACTGCTCGCGGACGAGGATTTGCGATTCACCGGCGTACCGCGAGACGCCGTAGATGCCCACGGCGACGACGGCGACGCTCAGGGCCAGAGTGAGGAAGGCCCTGAAACGGCGCCGCCGCCGTCGTCGTGCCGCCATCGGCTAGTTGGCGTGCAGCGCGGAGTTGAGCTCGACCGTCTGCCCCTTGCGCGGCAGGGCCTCGACCGCACCGGTGGTGGAGTTGCGACGGAAGAGCAGGTTCTTCACGCCCGAGAGCTCGAGCGCCTTGACGACCTGGTCGCCGAGGGTGATGCGCGTGCCCGCGGTGACGTAAAGCCCGGCCTCGACGACGGAGTCGTCGCCGATCGAGATGCCGACACCGGCGTTCGCGCCGAGCAGCACGCGTTCGCCGATGACGATCTTCTCCTTGCCGCCACCGGAGAGGGTGCCCATGATCGAGGCGCCGCCGCCGACGTCGGATCCGTTGCCCACGACGACGGACGCGGAGATGCGGCCCTCGACCATGGAGCTGCCGAGCGTGCCGGCGTTGAAGTTCACGAAGCCCTCGTGCATGACCGTGGTGCCCTCGGCGAGGTGGGCGCCGAGGCGGACGCGGCCTGCGTCGCCGATGCGCACACCCGAGGGCACGACGTAGTCGACCATGCGCGGGAACTTGTCGACGCCGAAGACGGTGACGTTGCCGCGGCGGCGCAGTTTGAGGCGCGTCAGCTCGAAGCCCTCGACCGCGCACGGGCCGAAGTTCGTCCAGACGACGTTCGTGAGCAGGCCGAAGACGCCGTCGAGGTTGATCGAGTTCGGGGCCGCCAGCCGGTGCGAGAGCAGGTGCAGGCGCAGCCAGGCGTCGGCCGTGCTGGTCGGCGCCGCGTCGAGGTCGGCCTCCACAGTGACGACCTCCTGGCGGGTGCCGCGATCGGCGTCCTCGATGGCGGAGGCGTTCAGGTCGGCCGTGAGGTCCTGCGCGTCGGCGAGCGAGCCCAAGGCGGGGGCGGGGAACCAGACGTCGAGCACGGACCCGTCGGCGGCGACCGTGGCGAGGCCGTGGCCGGCGGCCACGCGTACGTCGGTGTTTCGGGCAGCGGTGGGCTGAGCGGAAGCAGAAGTCATGATTCCATCCTAACGGCGGCGACCGGCGATAGGATGGTTCGGTGACTAACCATAAACACGTGAAAGACGGCGTCGTAGCGGCCCCCGCGCACCTGGACCTGGAAGGGGATGTCGCGGAGCTGACGGCCCGGCTGATGGACATCGAATCGGTCTCCGGCGGCGAGGCGGCGATCGCGGACGCCGTCGAGGCGGCGTTGGCGCGGCTGCCGCACCTGAGCGTGCACCGCGACGGAGACTCGATCATCGCGCGCACCGAGCTCGGTCGCGCCGAGCGCGTCATCCTGGCGGGGCATCTGGACACGGTTCCGCTGCCGACGACGCCCGGCTCCCGCGGCACCGTGCCCTCGGTGTGGGAGAAGGACGACGACGGCACCGACGTGCTCTACGGGCGAGGGGCGACCGACATGAAGGGCGGCGTCGCCGTGCAGCTCGCGCTCGCGGCCGGGCTCACCGCGCCGAACCGCGACGTCACCTACGTGTTCTACGATCACGAGGAGGTCGAGGGTTACAAGTCGGGGCTCGGCCGGCTCTTCCGCAACAGTCCGGAGCTTCTCGACGGCGACTTCGCGATCCTGCTCGAGCCGACCGACGGGACCGTCGAGGGCGGCTGCAACGGCACGATCCGGTTCCGCGTCACGACGAAGGGCCGGGCCGCCCACTCGGCGCGCGCGTGGATGGGGGAGAACGCGATCCACAAGATGGCCGACGTGCTGACCCGGCTCTCCGTGCACCGGCCCGTGACCGTGAACGTCGACGGGCTCGACTTCCGCGAGTCGCTCAACGCCGTGAAGATCGGCGGCGGCATCGCCGGCAATGTGATCCCCGACCACTGCGAGGCGGAGATCAACTACCGGTTCGCCCCGGACAAGGACCCAGACGGTGCCGAGGCGTACGTCCGGGCGCTGCTGCCGGGCTACGATCTCGAGCGCACGGACGCGGCCGCCGGTGCGCGCCCGGGCCTGAACCACCCGGCCGCCGCGGCGTTCGTGGCGACCGTGGGCCAGAAGCCCAAGCCCAAGTACGGCTGGACCGATGTTGCGCGGTTCTCCGCCGCCGGCGTCCCCGCGGTGAACTTCGGCCCGGGCGACGCCCTACTGGCGCACTCCGATGACGAGCACGTCCGCGCCGACGCAATCCGCGCCTGCTACGGCTCGCTCCGGGAGTGGTTGACCGCCTGACGCGCGAGCACCCGACGCGAAAACGGCGCCGCACCCGAACGGGGGTGCGGCGCCGTCGTCGGCTTGCCGACAGACCGGTCAGACCGTGGCGGTCGTTCCCATCGTCTGCGGGGGCCCGGGAGCTTCTCCCGGTCCTTCGTCCGTGGCGTCGGCGCGTGCACGCCGGCGGGCGACGCGGGTCGATACCCACTGGGCCAGGGAAGTCAGCGCGAAGTTGATCAGGATGAAGATCACCGCGGCGACGAGCAGGGCCTGGAAGACATTCGCGTTGCCCGTACCAACCAGACGCGAGCTGAAGAGCAGCTCGTTGTAGTTGATGATTGCGCCCAGCGCCGAGTCCTTCAGGATGACGACGAATTGACCGAGCAGCGCCGGCATCATCGCCACGAGAGCCTGCGGGACTTCGACGAAACGCAGTGATTGGCCCCGCGTCAGGCCGATCGCGATACCGGCCTCCCGCTGGCCCTTGGGCAGCCCGTGCACGCCCGAACGGACGAGCTCTGCGACGACGGAACCGTTGTAGAGCGTCAGCGCGAGCACGACGGCGACGAAGGGGGCGTCTCCCTGGGGGACGATCCCCATACGACCGAAGAAGATCCAGAAGAAGATCATCATCAGCAGCACCGGTACGGCGCGGAAGAACTCCACGACGACTGAGCTGATGCCGTTGATGATCTTGTTGTGGGCCAGTCGCCCCATGCCGAAGATCATGCCGAACGCGAGCGAGGTGAAGATCGCGATCGCAGCCGATTTAAACGTGTTCATTAGGCCGGGCAGGAGGTAGTTCTGCCACGTGCTCGACTGGGTGAAGGACGTCCACTTCTCGGGTGCCAGCTGGCCGTAGTCCGCCAAGACGGAGATCACCCAGACGATCAGCGCGATGAAGCCGAGTGCGCCGATGATGTTGAGGATCAGGATGCGGCGCCGGGCCTTGGGGCCGGGCGCATCGAAGAGGACAGAACCGCTCATCGTGTCACCGCCAGTTTCTTGGACAGGTATGTCGCCAGCATGCCGACCGGGAGGACCACGATCACGAAGAAGGCCGCGACGGTGAGGAAGATCGGGATGCCGACGTCGGGCCGGAACTCCATCATCGTCCGCATGGTCCCCGAGATCTCTGCGACGGAACCGGCCATTGCCACCGTCGAGTTCTTGATCAGGGCGATGAGCACGTTGCCCATGGGCGCGATGGAACCCCGCAACGCCTGCGGGAAGATGACGAGGCGGGCGGCCGGCAGGAAGCTCAACCCGATCGCCCGGGCCGCCTCCGCTTGGCCCAGGGGGACGGTATTCACGCCCGATCGGATCGCTTCGCAGAAGAACGCCGCGTGGTAGACCGTGAGGCCGATGATCGCGATGCGGAAGAAGTTCAGATTGAAGTCGTCCGCGATCTGGACCTGGAAGACACCAAAGAGGACGAGGACACCGAAAGTCATGATGATCGTCAGCGGGGTGTTGCGGAAGATGTTCACGTAGGCAGCGCCGACCCAGCGCAGGCTGGTCACGGGTGAGATGCGCATCAGGGCCAGCAGCGCCCCGAGCGTGACCGAGGCGATCGCCGCCCAGAAAGTGAGCTGGATGTTGGTCCAGAAGGTCTCCAACATCCGCGGCCCGTACGTCTCCCAGAGAGACAGGTAGGCTTCCACGGCCTAACTCCTTTTCAGTGGGTGTGGAACCTCTGAGGGGCCGGCACCCGGCTCGCGCCGGGCTGCCGGCCCCTCGAGGTCACAGCATGGTTCAAGCGCAGGCGTCGGGCTCCGGCGGGTTCATGTCGGAGGGCTCGTAGCCGGTGCCGTCGGTGTTGGTCGAGACGGCCTCTTCCCAGGCGCCGTCGTCGATCATCTTGGTGATGGCCTCGTTGATGGCCTCGCACTGGTCGGATTCCTTGTTCAGGCCCACGCCGTACTTCTCCTCGGAGAAGGGGTTGCCGACCACCTTGAACTTGCCCTGGTTGGCTTCCGTGGCCGCCAGCCCGGCGAGGATGATGTCGTCGGTGGTGACCGCGTCGATGCCGCCGGTCTCCAGCAGGCCGAGGCAGTCCGCGTAGCCGCCCTGCTCGACGAGGTCGATGCCCGGGTGCAGCTCCTGCAGCTTGCTCGCCGACGTCGAGCCAGTGACCGAGCACAGCTGCTTGCCTTCGAGGTCCTCGGGCCCGGAGATCTCGCTGTCGTCCTCGCGGACGAGCAGATCCTGGCCGGCGACGAAGTACGGTCCGGCGAAGGCGACGCGCTCCTTGCGTTCGTCCGTGATCGAGTAGGTTGCGAAGATCATGTCGACGCCGTTGGTCTCGAGTAGCGTCTCGCGGTTGGCGGACGGCGCGGAGACCCATTCGATGTTCTCTTCGCTGTAGCCGAGCTCGTTCGCGACGTACTTGGCTACGTCGACGTCGAAGCCGGTGTATTCGGCGCCTTCCTGGAATCCGAGGCCCGGCTGGTCGTACTTGATGCCGATTCGGATGCTGTCTCCGCCGCCGTCGGCCCCGTCGCCGTCGTCGTCGGTGGAACCGCCACAGGCGGACAGTGTCAGTGCGGCGATGGCGGCCATGGACGCCATCGCGAGATTCTTCTTGCGCATGTTCTTCTCCTTGTGATGAGTGGTCAGTGGGTGATCAGCTTGCCGAGGAAATCCTTGGCCCGGTCCGACTGCGGGTTCGTGAAGAACTCCTCGGGTTTGGCCTGCTCGACGATCTGGCCGTCGGCCATGAAGACGACCCGGTGGGCCGCCTTGCGGGCGAAGCCCATCTCGTGGGTCACGACGATCATCGTCATGCCCTCCTGAGCGAGCTCGACCATCGTGTCCAGAACCTCCTGGATCATCTCCGGGTCGAGGGCCGAGGTCGGCTCGTCGAACAGCATGACCTTCGGCTTCATCGCCAGCGCGCGGGCGATCGCCACGCGCTGCTGCTGCCCGCCGGAGAGTTGCGCAGGCAGCTTGTCCTTCTGATTGGCCACGCCGACGCGAGTGAGCAGCTTCATCGCGAGCTCCTCCGCGGCCGCCTTCTTCATGCCCTTGACCTTGATCGGTCCCAGGGTCACGTTCTCGAGGATCGACTTGTGGGCGAAGAGGTTGAAGGACTGGAAGACCATGCCGACGTCAGCCCGCAGCTGGGCGAGCGGTTTGCCCTCCTCGGGCAGGAGAGCGCCGTCGATGTAGATGTCGCCGTCGTCGATGGTCTCGAGCCGGTTGATCGCACGGCACAGGGTCGACTTGCCGGACCCCGACGGGCCGAGGACGACGACGACTTCGCCGCGGGCGACCTCGAGCTCGATGTCCTGCAGCACGTGCAGGGAGCCGTAGTGCTTGTTGACCTTGTTCATCCGCACGACCGGCCCGGCGGATCCACCCTCGTTGGTCTGCGTTTCTTTCATGTGACTGACCATACTCGAAGTGTGGCTGGTCACAAGGGTGTCTTGGGGTTGCCTGAGAAAATTTAACCCGTTCGCAACTCAATACGACCCGGTGGAACGAACGGGCATAGGCTGGACGCATGGGACGCCACCACATCTCCTCGAGCGACTTCGACGCACTGCCGGACCCCGCGCGGCGCAAGGGCTCCGTGACCCTGCGCCGCGAGCAGGCCGACATCAAGCAGGCCGACGAGCTTCTCTTCGACGCGCCGCGTGATACGAGCTTCGTGCACTCCGACCCGTGGCGCGTGCTGCGCATCCAGAGCGAGTTCATCGAGGGCTTCGGCACGCTGGCCGAGCTGGGGCCGACGATCTGCGTCTTCGGGTCTGCCCGAACCCACCGCGGCAGCAAGGAGTACGAGCAGGCCGAGAACATCGCCCGGCTCCTTGTCGGGCGCGGCTACGCGGTCATGACCGGCGGCGGTCCCGGCGCCATGGAAGCGGCGAACAAGGGCGCGGTCGAGGCCGGCGGGACGTCCGTGGGCCTCGGCATCGAGCTGCCCTTCGAGACGGGTCTGAACGAGTGGGTGGACCTCGGCATCAACTTCCGCTATTTCTTCGCCCGCAAGACGATGTTCCTGAAATACTCGCAGGGCTTCATCGTGCTCCCCGGGGGGTTCGGCACCCTCGACGAGCTGTTCGAGGCGCTGACGCTCGTGCAGACCGAGAAGGTCACCAACTTCCCGATCGTCCTCTTCGGCACCGCGTTCTGGGGTCCGCTGGTGGACTGGATCAAGAACACGCTCGTCACCCAGGGCACCGTTTCGAGCAGCGACGTCGACCTCTTCCACCTCACGGACGACCCGGAGGACGCCGTGCGGTGGGCGACCGCCTACCGCCCCGATGCCTCCGCGGGTCCCGGCGAGGGGTAGGGCGCCATGGAGTACGTGCTGCTGTTTCTAGCAATCGTGGTCCTCGGGGCCACCGTGTTCCTGGTCGTGGGCCGCCGTCGAAGCGGCGAGCCGTTGCCCACGCAGGAGCTGGGGGAGCCGACGACGTCGCTGCCGCCCGTGCTGCTGCCGGAGCGCATGCGGGCGGAAGACGTGCGGCACGTCCGCTTCTCGCTGGGGGCGCGCGGCTACCGTTGCGACCAGGTCGACGACGTCCTCGACGCGCTCTCCGCAGAGATCGAACGGCTGCACGGTGAGCTGGATCAGGTGCGCGCCGCCGCAGGGGCGGACCGCCGGCAGGAGCCTTGATGCGGGCTCCCGGACGGTTCGTGTCGGCCTGTGATTAGCACCACGGGGCGATCTTGGGAATAATATGAAACGCAGGTTGAAAGCATCGGGCGCCAGAGGCGGGCCCCGGTGGGTTCGGCCGCACCGCTTGGCGGGGCCGCAGGGGTTCCGTTTGTCGAGGAAGGATGACAGCACCAATGGCTGCGATGAAACCCCGTACGGGCGACGGACCCATGGAAGTTACCAAAGAGGGCCGGAGCCTGATCATGCGGGTTCCGATCGATGGAGGCGGACGCCTCGTGGTTGAGCTGAACGCCGAGGAAGCGGCCGAGCTGAAGGCCTGCCTGGTCGGTGTCACCGACTGAGTCACCACATACGACGACGGCGGCGGCCGGACCGGGGGAGCCCGGCCCGGCCGCCGCGTGCGTGTCGGGGCGGCTCGCCTAGCGTTTGACGGCGAGGAACAACCCGGTGCCGGTGGGCACCAGCGCCGAGACGACGTCGTCGTTCTCGCGGAGGAGCCGGCCCGCTTGACGGGCAGCGACGGTCGAGGGCTGGCGCACGGCCGGCAGGGGAACCTTGTCCGCGTCGAGGGCGTCGTGCAGCACGAGCATGCCGCCCGGGCGCAGCAGGCGCAGGCCGTGTTCGACGTACTCGACGAGAGAGGGCTTGTCCGCGTCGATGAACACGAAGTCGTACGCGTTCGTCGTCAGCCGCGGCAGCACGTCGCGCGCGCGGCCGGAGATCGTTCGGGTGCGACTCGTCGGCACGCCGAGTTCGAGGAAGGCCGTCCGGGCCGCGGAGAGGTGGTCGACGTCGACGTCGATCGTCGTGAACACCGTCTGGGCCGAGAATCCGCGCAGCAGGCTCACGCCGGAGACGCCCACGCCGGCCCCGATCTCGACGGCGGTGCGGGCGCCGGAGCTGGCGGCCAGAACCGTCAGCAGGGCCGCCGCGCCGGTCCCGACCGGCGTGACGCCGAGCTCGTGGCCACGGTCGCGGGCGCGGGCGAGCACGTCGTCTTCCAGTGGCAGGGCCTCGGCGTAGGACCAGCTGCTGTGTTTGTCGGTGCTCATCGGGCGGTGCGATTCCTTCGGTGGGGCAGTTGCGGACACACCCAGTCTAGCGCCGGATCTTCAGGGGCTTGCGGTGTGCTATACAGCGATTTCACAGCCTGATCTGCCAGCATTGAAGCCGTGAAACGATCGCCAGCCCCGTCCGAATCCGCTGCCCTCTCGGCCGCCGAATCCTCGGAATCCGTGCCCAGCTGGGAGTCCATCGTCGAGAACCACTCCGCGAAGGTCTACCGGCTGGCGTTCCGCCTGACCGGAAACGCATACGATGCCGAGGACCTCACCCAGGAAACCTTCGTCCGCGTCTTCCGTTCGTTGGATTCGTTCACCCCCGGAACCCTCGGCGGGTGGCTGCACCGCATCACCACCAATCTCTTCCTGGACCAGGCCCGTCGCAAGTCCCGCATCCGCTTCGACGCGCTGGCGGACGACGCCGAGTCTCGCCTGCCCGGCCGGGACCCGGGCCCCGAGCGGCTCTTCGAACACAACAACCTCGACATCGACGTGCAGCAGGCGCTGGCTACGCTCCCGGTCGACTTCCGCGCCGCCGTCGTCCTCTGCGACCTCGAGGGGCTCTCCTACGAGGAGGTCTCCTCGGCGCTCGGCATCAAACTTGGCACCGTCCGCTCCCGCATTCACCGCGGCCGCGCGATGCTGCGTGAGCGCCTGCCGCACCGCAACCCCGCCCGCCCCAAGACGCCCACGATGTCGCTGCCCCGCGTGACGCGCGCGGCCTCGTAAACTGGTCGGTCTATGCATACGATGCGTCGATGGCTCGATCCGTACGTGCTGGGGGAGTTGAACGAGCGGCAGGTCGAGCGGTTCGAATCCCACGTGTCCCGGTGTGCCGACTGCCGAGTTGAACTCGAGCAGCGCCGCCGGCGCGCCACCCGCACCGCGCGATTCACCTCCGCCCTGCCGGTGGTGTCGGCACGCACCGGTGAGTACGACGCCGGCGCGTCCGGGACGACGTACGCCGTCGCCGTCGGCGCGGACACGGGACCCCATGACACCGTCGGCTTCTCCGCGCGTACCGCGCCGGCCCCGGGCCGCCGGAGCGCGCGGCGGGAGCTCATCCCGATGGTCGCCTTCATCGCCGTGTGCTCAGTGCTGGCCGTCTTCCTGTCGACGGCATGGGTACTCGGCGGTGCCGGCCCCAGCGGCCCCGCCGGTGCGCCGATTACGGAGAATTGGGATGAAGAGGGCGAACAGCTCTCCCATCAGGCCGTCGCTGACCTGCGCCGCGATGGATGGAACCTGCCCGCCTTGAACTCGATCGGCTACGAGCTCAGCGCGGCCGTCGGCTCCACCGTCAACGGCGTGCCCCGTGTCACCCTGACCTACGAGGGCCACGCGGGGGAGGTGGTCCTCCGCGAGCAGCGCAAGGACCGCGGCAGCCGCGTGGCCGAGTTGCCCGAGCCGCTCGCCGCCGTCGAAAGCCCCGCGGCAAAGGGCGAGCTGGGCCCGGCGGGTGCGCTCTCGACGACGGTCAACGCCAACGCGGCGGAGCCGTCGCTCATTGACACCGCGGACGCCGTCTACGAGGTGACGTTCACCGAGGACGAGTCGGAGCACGAAACCGTTCTCAACCGGATCCTGCTGACCGAGAACGCCCTTCTGGAGCACGCTCCGACCAGGCCGGACAACGCGTTTGCGCGGCTCGCGAAGGGACTGGCCCGCATGGGCGTCTTAGAAGGCGCCGAGTAACGTGTTCGACTACGAATCAACGGCTGAGAGCAGGTAGGCTCAAGGGCGTGTTCGGTATCAACGGCAGCGAGTTCGTCATCCTCGCGGTTCTGGCTGTCCTCATCCTCGGCCCAGACAAACTTCCCGGCTACGCCCAGCAGTTGGCGCAGCTGGTGAAGAACGTGCGCAAAATGGCCCAAGGCGCCAAAGACCAGCTGCGCGACGAGGTCGGCGACGAGATCGCCGACATCGAGTGGCGCAAGCTCGACCCGCGGCAGTACGATCCTCGCCGGATCATCAAAGAGGCCCTCCTCGACGACTTCGAGGACGCGGCCCGGGCCGCACGCGAGACGCCGCAGGCTCCGTCGAGCCGCAAGGCCATCCCCGCCTCCACACGTGCCGTGGCGCCAAGTGCTGCCACTGCGGCAGCCCTGCCGCGCCTGGATGAGGGCGAGCGTGCGCCCTTCGACACCGAAGCGACCTGACCCGCGGGCGCCTAGTTCGGCGTGACGTTGAGGGGTTTGCCAGCCAGGCCGCGCGGCGTATGCGTGAGACGGCGGGCGATGCCCGCGATCTCCGCGGCCGCGGCCGACTCCGGGTCCGAGATCACGAGCGGCGTGCCGGCATCGCCGCCCTCGCGTAGTCGCGGTTCGAGTGGAACCGAACCCAGCAGCGGCACCTCGGTATCGAGTCCCTCGGTCAGCCGCGCCGCGAGCAGCTCGCCGCCGCCCGATCCGAACGGGTGCATGCGCGAGCCGTCCGGCAGCTCGAGCCAGGACATGTTCTCCACGACCCCGAGGACCTTCTGACCGGTCGTCGAAGCGACCGCTCCGGCCCGCTCGGCCACCTCGGCGGCGGCGGACTGCGGCGTCGTCACGACGAGCAGACCGGAGGCGGGCAGCAGCTGGGAGACGGAGATCGCGATGTCGCCGGTCCCCGGCGGCAGATCCAGCAGCAGGACGTCTAGGTCCCCGAAGTGCACGTCCGTCAGGAACTGCTCGAGCGCGCGGTGAAGCATCGGGCCACGCCACACGACGGGCTGGTTTCCCTCCACGAACATGCCGATCGAGATGACCTTCACCCCGTACGCGACCGGCGGCAGGATCATCTCGTCGACGCGGGTCGGCGCCTGCGTGATACCCATCAGGGACGGAACCGAGAAGCCGTGCACGTCGGCGTCGATGATGCCGACCCGGAGCCCATCGGCGGCCATGGCGCACGCCAGGTTGACCGTCAGGCTCGACTTGCCGACGCCGCCCTTGCCACTCGCAACGCCGATGATGCGGGTGAGTGAATTCGGCTGCGTGAACGGGACGGTGCGCGAAGCGAGCTGGTCCTTGAGCGCCTTCCGCTGTTCCGGGGTCATGACGTCGAGCTGCACGTCGACGGAGTCGATGCCGTCGACGGACGTGGCCGCGGCGGTGACGTCGTCGATGATCGTGTTGCGCAGGGGGCACCCCGCGATGGTGAGGAGCACGGCGACGCCGGCCGTGCCGTCGTCGTACGCGGAGGCGTCCGCCACCATGCCGAGGTCGGTGATGGGGCGTCGCAGCTCGGGGTCCTGCACACGCGTGAGCGCAGCGTGCAGTTGCCGGGTCAGGTCGGGATTCGCGGGGGAAGTCACTTCTGCTGCGGTTCTCCTGAGGTCTCGTCGGTTGCGGGGGCGACAACGGGCAGCTGTGTCGTCGCCTCGGAGAGCGTTTCCTTCTTCTTCGGGCGCTTCTTGGCCCCGCGCCGCAGCCTGATCTCCTCGCCGTCGTGGGACTCGACCATCTCCTCCAGCACGCTGCGCAGCTCCGAGCGGACGAAGTCGCGGGTCGCGACGTCGCGCAGCGCGATGCGCAGGGCGGCGAGTTCGCGGGTGAGGTACTCGGTGTCGTGCAGGTTGCGCTCGCTGCGCTTGCGGTCCTCCGTGAGCGAGACCTTGTCGCGGTCGTCCTGGCGGTTCTGGGCCAGCAGGAGCAGCGGCGCGGCGTACGAGGCCTGGAGGGACAGCATGAGGGTCAGAGCCGTGAAGCCCAACGCGGCCGAATCGAAGCGCCAGTCCTGCGGGGCCACCGTGTTCCAGACCAGCCAGAGGGCACAGAAGACCGTCATGTAGACGAGGAACTGCGGGGTGCCCATGAAGCGGGCGAAACCCTCCGTCGCGCGGCCGAACGCGTCCGGGTCCGGGCGCATCCGCGGGAAGAGGCGCGCGCGGGCTGCCATCGGGGTGTCGAGGGCCCGGTGAAGCCGGTTGTTCTCAGGCATGGTCACACCGCCTTCGGATCGTCGTCGTGGGTGCGCCAGTCGTCGGGGAGCAGGTGGTCGAGCACGTCGTCGACCGTGACCGAGCCGACCAGGCGGCCTTGCGTGTTCACGACCGGTGCGCTCGTCAGATTGTACGTCGCCAGCGCCCGGGCGACTTCCTCGACCGGCGACATGTCGTTCAGCGGCTCGAGGTCCGTGTCGATGATGCTGCCGAGGGACTCCGGCGGGGGAGTGCGCAGCAGCGCCTGCAGGTGCACGACGCCGAGGTAGCGGCCCGTCGGGGTCTCGAGCGGCGGGCGGCACACGTAGACGGCGCTGGCGGTCGCCGGGCTGAGTTCCTCCTGACGGACGTAGGCCAGGGCCTCGGCCACGGTGGCCTCCGGCGGCAGGATGACGGGAACCGGCGTCATAAGCGAGCCGGCCGTGTCCTCCTCGTATTCGAGCAGGCGGCGGACGTCGTCGGCGTCGTCGGGTTCCATGAGCTGCAGCAGCGCCTCCTGCTGCTCGTCCGTCAGCTCGTTGAGCAGGTCGGCCGCGTCGTCGGGGTCCATCTCCTCGAGCACGTCGGCGGCGCGCTCCATGTCGAGGGCGGAGAGGATCTGGACCTGCTCCTCCTCGGGCAGCTCCTGCAGGACGACGGCGAGGCGGTCATCCTGCAGCTCCGCGGCGACTTCGAGCCGGCGCTTGTCGGGCATCTCGTGGAGGGCTTCGGCGAAGTCGGCCGGCTTCAGCTCGTCGTGGGCGGCGACGAACTGCGTCGCCGCCTGCGGCTCCGAGTCGTCGACGTGCAGGATCTCGTGCCAGTCCACGACGATGCGTTCGCCGCGGGCCAGCCGGCGGAACGGGCGGAACCCCGTGTCGCGGCCGCCGCGGCGCACGTAGTAGGCCGAGACGTGCCAGTCGCCGTTGCGCTGCTGGTCCAGCCCGATGTCCTCGATGATGCCGGGCCCGGACCCGTCTTTGAATGTGACGCGCTGGTCGAAGAGCTCGCCGACAGCCAGCCGCTCGGCGCCGCGCTGCTGGAAGCGGCGCAGATTGACCAAGCCAGAGCAAATGATCTGGCCGGATTCGATGGCCTGCACGCGGGTCACGGGTACGAAGACGCGACGCTTGCCGGGGACCTCGACCAGCAGGCCCACCACCTGGGCCGGCTTGGTGGTACCGCGATTGATCACGACGACGTCGCGCAGGCGGCCGAGGCGGTCTCCTAGCGGGTCGAATACGTCCAGTCCGAGCAGGCGTGCGACGAAAACCTTGGTGGCGAGGTTGCTGCTCATGACTTCTAGGCTACTGCCTCGAGGACTCCCGAAACGGGGTGGGTGAAGCGTGGCGTCACGTGCGCTTTCGCGGCTTCGGTTCACCGGCAGCGATACCGGGAGCCTTTTCATGTCATCGTCAGGAAAACACGGCAGAATGGGGGCATGTCCACTCCGTTCGGTTCCCCCAAGTCCAGCAACGACCTGCTCTCGCTTCCCCGCGGTGAGGTCCTTGGCCGTTACGAGTCCTATCTCGACGCGCAGAAGGTCGTGGACTACCTTGCGGACAACGACTTCCCCGTCTCCAACGTCAGCATCATCGGCTGCGACCTCAAGAGCGTGGAGCGCGTGACCGCGAAGCTCTCCTACCCTCGGGTGGCGCTCTCCGGTGCCGCACAGGGTGCCATGTTCGGCATCTTCGTCGGCCTGCTGCTGAGCCTCTTCAACGAGGGCAACCCGCTCGGCCAGATCCTCTCCTCGGTTGCGCTCGGCATGGCGATCTGGATGATCGTCGGCGTGGTCGGCTACTCGTTCCGTCGCGGCAAGCGCGACTTCTCCTCCTCGAACCAGTTCCTGGCCGGATACTACGACGTCGTCGTCTCTTTCGAGCATGCTCCGGCAGCCCGCAGGCTGGCTTCCAGCCTGCCGATGAGCCGGGTGCAGGCGGAGCACGTGACCCCGGCGTGGGCGCCGCCGCGGCAGGATCAGACTCCGCCGTCGGAGTCGGCCGGTTCTGCGCCCGCTGCCCCGCAGGAGGAGCCGACGCCCTCGGCCGGCGCCGCGCCCGGGAGCCCCGGGTACGGCGACCTGCCGGACGGGCGCCCGCAGTTCGGCGTGCGCGTCACCGAACCCGCGCCCGAGGCCCAGAAGCAGGATGGCGCCGGCGAGCCGGAGCCCGCGGAGGACGAGAAGCGGGACTGACTCCCTCGGAAACAACGACGCCCGGCACCTGGACGCGAAGTTCGCGCTCAGGTGCCGGGCGTCGTCGTACCCGGGGCCCTAGCCTGCCTGGACCCGTGCCATCCACGCCTCGATCTCGTCAGGGGTGCGCGGCAACTCGGCCGAGAGGTTCACGCAGCCGTCTTCGGTGACGAGGACGTCGTCCTCGAGCCGCACGCCGATGCCGCGGTACTCCTCCGGAACGGCGAGGTCCTCGGCCTTGAAGTACAGGCCCGGTTCGATCGTGAAGACCATGCCCGGCTCTAGAATGCCGTCGAGGTACATGTCGCGCCTGGCCTGCGCGCAGTCGTGCACGTCGAGGCCGAGGTGGTGGCTCGTGCCGTGCGGCATCCAGCGGCGGTGCTGCTGGCCGGTGTCGGCGAGGGCCTCCTCGAGCGGGACCGGCAGCAGGCCCCATGCGTCGAGGCGCTCGGCGAGTACCGTGATGGCCGCGGTGTGCAGATCGCGGAACGTGGTGCCCGGCTTGGCGACGGCGAACGCGGCGTCCTGTGCGTCGACGATCGCCTGGTAGATCTTGCGCTGGATCTCCGTGTACTTGCCGTTGACAGGCATCGTGCGGGTGATGTCGGCCGTGTAAAGAGAGTCGGCCTCGACGCCGGCGTCGACCAGGATGAGATCGCCGGAGTTCACCTGACCGGAGTTGCGCATCCAGTGCAGCACTGTGGCGTTGTTGCCCGAAGCGGCGATGGTGTCGTAGCCGAGGTCGTTGCCCTCTTCGCGGGCGCGAGAGAAGAACGCGCCTTCGACGACGCGCTCGCCGCGCTTGTGCTCGACTGCGCGCGGCAGTGCACGGGCCACGTCGTGGAATCCGTTCATCGTCGCGTCGACCGCGGCGCGCATCTGCTCGATCTCCCACTCGTCCTTGACGAGGCGGAGCTCGGAGAGTGCCTCCGGGAGTTCGGCGTCGAGCTTGTCGGACTCCTCGAGGTCCACTCCCGTGTTGATGCGCGAGGTGTCGACGAGGGCGTCGCAGTTCAGGTCCACATCGCGCAGGAGGCGGATGCGTACCCCGCCGAGCGCGGTATTCCCCGCGCCCCGGGTGATGGCGTCTTCAAGGGCCTCGTCCATGTGGGCGGTCGGGATGCCCAGGCGCGCCCGCAGCTCCGGAAGGGTCGGCCGCTGGCCGATCCAGAATTCGCCGCTGCGGGAATTGGAGTAGAACTCTTCGGTGTCGCGGCCGGCCATGGGGCGGAAGTACAGCGTCGCACGGTGGTTGCCCCCGTCGTCGCCGGTGCCTTCCTCGACCGGATCGAACACGAGCACGGCGTCGGGCTCGTGGTCCAGACCCAGGCCGGTCATGTGGGCGAAGCCGGAGTGTGGGCGGAAGCGGTAGTCGGTGTCGTTGGAGCGGACCTTGAGCGGTCCGGCGGGGATCACCAGGCGTTCGCCCGGGAATCGCTGCGACAGCCCGAGCCGGCGCTTGGCGGCGAAGGGTGCTACGGCGTCCTCCGGCGGCAGTGTCGTGTCCGCAGGGGCCCACTGGCCGGCCATGAACTCTTTGAATGCGTCCGACGACGGCCGCTGCGAACGGTTGTTCACGCGGTCCTCGATCGGCTGGTCGGTCGCCATGTCAGGCGTGTCGTTCGACGAGGTGTTGTTCTCTTCAGTCATCACCGCTCCAGTGTCTCAAACAGTTCGCCGAGGCATCAAGAATGATCGCGTGTGGCTTTGCTGGCACAGACAAGTCACAAGACGGATCGCAGTCCCGTGAGGGGTTCTGAGGTGTGTCCTGCCCGCGTGGCCCAGACAGGCCGGCGCGGTTCGGGAGGTGTTCGTCGTGGCTGCCGCTGAGGCGGCGCGGTGGGGTCCGTCGGGAGGGCCCGGCGGGTTAGGCAGCTTGGCGGTTCCCGTCGGGCGGTGCTGGCGGGTCGGGTGGGTCGTCCCCGTCGCTGCCGCCTCCGCCACCTCTGCCGCCGCCGGGCCCGGGACGGTCCCCGCTGCCGTGTCGGTCACGACTGGGCGCGGCCTGACGAGCTTGCTCAGCGGCGAGCATCCTGGCCCGCTGCCTCGTTTGCGAGGTCGGCGCCGGCACGAAGGTTCCTCCCGCATCCAGCCAGGGCGGCGCCTTGACGAACACGACTCCCGCACGCATCTCGATTTCCCAACCAGACTTCTCGAGGCTGTGGTGATGGTGCCAGCAGAGAAGAACCCCGTTATCGATCGTGGTCTTCCCACCCCGGGCCCACGGGCTCACGTGGTGGACTTCGCACCAGGCCGCCCGAATCGTGCAACCGGCGATCACACATCCGCCGTCGCGGGCGGCGATGGCCCGGCGCTGATGCCCCGTGAACACCCGCTCCTTCGTACCGAGCTTGATGATGCGCCCGTGGGTGTCGAACACGACCTTCTGCACCGCCCCCGTACACGCGGTGCGGTGAGCGATCCGTCCGGAAACCGGAACATCAATCCCGTCGACCTCGGCGTAGCCCTGCGGGTCCAACAAGTCCTCGGCATTCACGTGCACGAGCAGGGTGGCGGTGTCACCGCCAAGGTTCGGGGTGCCTTCACAACGCGAGGCTGCCTGGACCACCGCCATGAGGATGTCGTGGCGCTTCTGCGCCGCCGTCCGCGTGTCCAACACCGGAGCAGCAGCACCGGTGGTTTCGGCGTCGGTGGTGCGGGCCGCGGGGTTCGAGTGCGCGTCGAAGACCCGCTGCAAGTGAGCGGCGACTTCGGGCATCAACCACCCGGTCAACGACACCAGCCCGTCCTTCAGCGGTCCGAGCGTGAGGCAACGCTTGCCCTGCGCCCGCTCGGCCGCAGGGTCCGGGCCGTCCTGATCCAGACAGGCACCCCACTGGTGGGCGAGCTTGAGCATCTGCGGGTAGCTCAACGCCAACCCCTCATCCGGCACCACCGGGTTCTCGGGAGAGTTGTCTGTGCCGTTCTCTTCGGCTTGGGACTGCTGGATGAGGCGGGCGGAGAGGGCGCCGGTGGCCGCGTCCACCAGTTCGGCCTCGGCCTCGGCCAGCAGCGCCGGGTCTGCACGCCGGGCGACCTTGTTCAGCATCCCCGTCACCAGGGATGCGGTCGCCGGATCGATCTGTCCCTGGTGTAGGGCGCCGGCGATGTGAGGGAACTTGGCCTCGATCGGCGTACCGGTCACGCTGACGGTGGGACGCGTGTCCGCGTCCAGGGCGATCCGCTTCTTGAGCTGCCCGAACGGCAGGCGGGTGAGCCGCTGCAGCAGTTCGATCTCGTTCCGGCACCCCAACCGGGCTGAGAGCCGGTCCTCGCCCAGGGACTTCTCCGACCGCAGGGCGACCTCCCCGGCGCCACGGATTCGAAGGGCGTCCAGCTGGCGGCCTGCGGCTTCCATGGTTCGTGTGGCCTCGATCAGCGCCTCATCATCCTGGGCGGCCAGCTCACCAGCAGTACCTCCGAGTGCCGCAATCACGGCGCGACCCCGGTCCGCCGGCGAGAGACCGACGTACGCCTCGGGGTTCAACAGGAGGGCTGCTTCCATGAACTAATCCTAGTACAAGTATTCGAGAAATGGAAGAGATTCTGAACTTTTTTAGAACGAGATCCGCGACCGATGACAGCGGCGAGAGGGCGTTTCGCACGGTTTTCGCAGCATCGCGCATCCTCCGGCGACGGAACCTCTAAAGTGGTGGCATGCTGATCGACCTGCACACCCACTCGCGAGTCTCCGACGGCACGGAGTCGCCGCGAGCGCTCATGCGCTCGGCTGCGCAAGCCGGCGTCGACGTCGTCGCCTTGACGGACCATGACCAGACGGCCGGGTGGGCGGAGGCAGCCGAGGCAGCGGAGGACTACGGCGTGGGATTCGTGCCAGGCATGGAGATCTCCTGCAAGACCTCCACGGGGATCAGCGTGCACCTGCTCAGCTACCTGCACGACCCGAAGGACCCGGGGCTGCTGGCCGAGGTCGACCGGGCGCGGGACTCGCGCGTGCTGCGGGCCCGGCGGATGGTCGAGCTGCTGGGGGAGGACTTCCCGATCTCGTGGGAGCTGGTCCAGGAGCACACCGCGGACGGGGCGACGATGGGCCGCCCGCACATCGCCGACGCGCTCGTGGCCGCGGGCGTCGTATCAACGAGGACCGAAGCGTTCGAATCGGTTCTGACGCCGCGCTCGCGCTACTACGTGGGCCACTTCGCCATCGAGCCCGCGCACGCGGTGCGGCTCGTGCGCGCTGCCGGAGGTGTGCCCGTCTTCGCCCACCCCGTCGCCTCGGCGCGCGGGCGCGTGGTCGGCCACGAGGTGTTCGAGGAGATGATCGCCGCAGGACTGATGGGGCTGGAGATCGAGCATCGGGACAACCCCGAGCACGGTCGCCACATGCTGCGCCGGATCGCTGCCGAGCACGGTCTGATCGCGACCGGCTCGAGCGACTACCACGGCGCCGGCAAACCCAACCGGCTCGGCGAGAACTCGACCAGCGTCGAGGCCCTCGGCCTCATCCTCGCGGCCGGGACCGGGTCCGCCCCGGTCGGCGTCGACATCCGCTAGCGGGGCTTCTTCACGCCAGGTACGACGACGGCGGCGTCGCCGAAGCGCGCCCGCATCACCTTCACGGCCTCACGGTTCGCGTCCACGCAGACGAAGCGGCGGCCGAGCTCGAGTGCAGCGGCACCGGTCGTACCGGAACCCGCGAAGAAGTCCAGCACCCAGTCGCCCGGGCGCGAACTGGCCGCGATGATCCGCCGCAGCACGCCGAGCGGCTTCTGCGTCGGGTAACCCGTCTTCTCCTTGCCCGTGGGGGAGACGATCGTGTGCCACCAGACGTCGGTCGGGAGTTTGCCCAGCGCGGCCTTCTCGGCCGTGACGAGGCCGGGCGCCATGTACGGCTCGCGGTCGACCTCGGCCGAGTCGAAGTGGTACTTCTGCGGGTCCTTCACGTACACCAGGATCGTGTCGTGCTTGGACGGCCAGCGGGTCTTGGCGCGACCGCCGAAGTCGTACGCCCAGATGATCTCGTTGAGGAAGTTCTCCCGGCCGAAGATCGCATCCAGCATGACCTTCGCGTAGTGCACCTCGCGGTAGTCCAAGTGCACGTAGAGCGTGCCGTCGTCCGCGAGGAGGCGCCAGGCCTCGCGCAGCCGCGGCTCCAGGAAGCCCCAGTAGTCGTCGAACGCGTCGTCGTAACTGCGCAGCGCCCCGCGTAGAGTCGAATAGGAGACACCTTTGAATCCGACGCGGTCGCCCTCACCCTCCAGAGCGCGCACGCTCGTTGTCGACTGCCGCGCCTGCTTGCGTCCCGTGTTGAACGGAGGGTCGACGTAGATCAGCGTGAACGATCCATCGGGAAGGCGCGGGAGCACCTCGGAGTTGTCGGCGTGGACCACCAGGTTCTCGCTGTCGGTGGTCCACGCCGGCTTGGTTCGGCCCATGCCTACTGTTCGTCGCGGTTGTTCACGACTTCGCCGTTGCGACGGCGCGTCCGCGGACGACGACGGCGCGGCCGTTCGCTGCCTGCCTCCACCGGCGGAGTGTCCGCCTCTTCGGCACGCTGGCCGCGGCCCTCGCCGGTGCTCTCCTTGTTCGGGCGGTCGGCGCGGCCATGGCTGTGGCCGTGGCGACGCTCGCCCTCCTTGGAACGACCGCGCGAGCGCTGCGGACGCGCGTCCGAGCGCTGTTTGCCGCCGGTCTCGCCGAGGTCCTCGACCTTCTCACCCTTGAGTCCCTCGAGCTGGCGCTTGTTGCGCGGCAGACGGCCCTTCGTGCCCGCCGGGATGTTCAACTCCTCGTAGAGGTGCGGAGACGAGGAGTAGGTCTCGACCGGTTCGCCCTGATCGAGGCCCAGGGCCTTGTTGATCAGGCCCCAGCGGGGGATGTCCTCCCAATCGACGAGCGTCACTGCCGTGCCCTTGTTGCCGGCGCGGCCCGTGCGGCCCACGCGGTGCAGGTAGGTCTTCTCGTCCTCCGGGCACTGCAGGTTGATGACGTGTGTGACGTCGTCGACGTCGATGCCGCGGGCGGCGACGTCGGTCGCGACGAGCACGTCGATCTTCTCGTTGCGGAAGGCGCGCAGCGCCTGCTCGCGGGCGCCCTGACCCAGGTCGCCGTGCAGCGCGCCGGCGGAGAAGCCGCGGTCGGTGAGCTCCTCGGAGAGCTTCGCGGCGGCACGCTTGGTGCGCGAGAAGATGATGGAGCGGCCGCGGCCCTCGGACTGCAGGATGCGGGCGACGACCTCGACCTTGTCCAACGGGTGCGCGCGGTAGACGACCTGGCGGATGTCCTTCTTGGTGATGCCTTCGTCCAGCGGGTCGTGGGCGCGGATGTGCGTCGGCTGCGACATGAAGCGGCGGGCCATCGCGATGACCGGGCCCGGCATCGTCGCGGAGAACAGCATCGTCTGGCGGACCTCGGGCACGGCGGCCAGGATCCGTTCGACGTCCGGCAGGAAGCCGAGGTCCAGCATTTCGTCGGCCTCGTCGAGGACCACGATGCGGATGCTCTTCAAGTTCAGGTGCTTCTGCTTGTAGAGGTCCAGCAGGCGGCCCGGGGTGCCGACGACGATCTCGACGCCGGCCGCGAGCTGATCGATCTGCGGCTCATAGGCGCGGCCGCCGTAGATCGTGGCGATGCGCGCGTTGCTGCGCTTGGCCGCCGTCGTCATGTCCGCTGCCACCTGCACGGCGAGCTCGCGGGTCGGCGCGACGATCAGCGCCTGCGGGGCGCCCGGCGTCGGCAACTCCTCGAAGCCGGCGTCGCCGGGTCCGACGACGCGCTGCAGTGCCGGGATGCCGAAGCCGAGGGTCTTGCCCGTGCCGGTTTTGGCCTGCCCGATGATGTCGTGGCCGCTCAAAGCCACCGGAAGCGTCATGGCCTGGATGGGGAAGGGGGTGATGATGTTCTTGTCCGCCAGGGAGGCGACGATATCGCCGCGGACGCCGAAGTCCCCGAAGGTCTCTGTTGGTTCGACCGGTTCTGCGATCTTGACGGTCTCTTCAGTGTTGCCAGTATTGATGGTCAATGAATTCTCATTCGTTTAGGCGCTCGCCGTGGCTCCTCGTGTCGGGAGGCATCGAGCGCGTCCAGCGGAGCCGATCGCGGTCTTCTCACATCACGCCGAAGTGCGTTGCTGACGATGTCGTTCCCCTGCTGAAGCGGGGAGCCGCTGGTCGTGCATGGGCTCGTACGGCACCGTGCGGGCGTGGAGGTTTCAGGCAGGTTCGCTGGGAAACGCTGCAAAAGTGTTCACAAACTCTTACGATCGGGCATCCTTGCCTACGCGGTCAGTCTAACGGGTGCGGGCCGGCATCGCTGACTTCACGCGCTGATGATTTCCCGGACCACGAACCGGACGCGCCGTGCGGCGATGTCCGCCTCCGCCAGCTCGACGCGCACGCGCTGGCCGGGCACCGAATCGACGTCGCCCTCGCCGTTGATCTTCGCGGTGATCGCCGGCTCCAGGATCTGGACCATTCCCTCCTCGATGACCACGGCCTCGAAGCTCTCGCCGATCCGCCCGGCCAGCAGGGCCGCCTCGACGGCGTCGATCGCCTGCCGCTCGGCGGCCGACGCGCGCTGGCCCGAGGCCCGCATGTGCCCGGGCAGTTCCGGCAGGGCCGCGCGCACCCACTCGGGCACGGCCTCGCCCTGAACCAGGTGCCAGCAGGCCACGAGCACGAAGCGGTCGACGAGCCGGCGCAGCGGGGCCGTGGTGTGCGCGTACGGCGCGGCGATCGCAGCCTGCTCGCGCTCCTCGGGCAGTTCCCCGTCGAAGGCCGTGTAGCCGGCGCCGCGGAAGAGCACGGTGGCCGAGTACATGAGTGCCAGGGCGGCCGGGTCCTCCAGATTGAGGGAGTCGAGGAACTCTCCGTAGGTCAGGTCCTCGTCCCACGGGTGCCCGAGAGCCATCGCCTGCCGGCGGTACCCGGCGATCTGCTTCTCGTCCGGGGCGGGCATCGTGCGCAGGATGCCGACGCCGCCGTCGAGCATGATCCGCGCCGCTGCGATGCCGGTCATGAGGGAGATCTGGGCGTTCCACTCTTCGGCCGGCAGGTTCGAGCGGTGCGCCAGCACGTAGTGGCCGTCGCCATCGACCTCGACCTCCTGCTCGGGCAGGCGTAGGCTCGCGCCGCCGCGCTCGCGTTCGCGGCGCAGCCGGGCGCGGCCGATGTCGCGCAGGCCCGGGAGGGTTTCGCCGCCCGGCAGGGAACCGTCCGCGCGCGCGCCGTCGAGGCCGTCGATCATCTCCTGCACCTGCTCGTAGTGCAGTTTGGCGCGGCTGACGACGACGGCGCGCACCAGGTCGGTTCGCGTCAGGCGGCCATCCGCCGCGACGTCGAAAGTCCACACGAACGCGCTGCGGCGCTGATCGGGCAGCAGGCTGCCGGCGTCTTCGGCGATGCACTCCGGGTGGAGACCGAGGCGCTCGTGGGGCAGGTAGATGGTCTGGCCGCGCTGGCGGGTCTCCGCGTCCAGCGGGCCGCCCGGCGCAACGAACGCCGGCACGTCGGCGATCGCGTACCGGACGCGGAACCCGTCGCCGTCGTACTCGATGTGCACGGCCTGGTCCAGGTCGGTGGAGGTCGGCGGGTCGATGGTGACGAACTCGATGTCGGTGAGGTCGAGCGCGGGTGGTTCGAACGCCGCGATCGCGCGCTCGGCGTCGGCGAGGGCCTCAGGGCTGAAATCGGTGGGCAGCTCGAGGTCCGTCACGATCGCACGCAGGGCGTCGGCGAGTTCGGACTGGTGCGCGCGGGCGGACAGTTCAAGATGTTTATAGACCACGACGAAAGACTAGCAATCAGCGCGTATAAGGTGGGGGCCATGACGCAGAAGCACGAGTCGACGAAGCTCGAACAGTCCCTGTACGGCCTCATGGCCTACCGCGAACTGACGACGTTCGAGAGGCTCTCCTCCGACGCCCGATTCTCACCGACGCTCGCGGACCGGGCCGCGCTCGCGAAGCTGGCCGTCACCGAGTACGGACACTTCGAGCTCGCGTGCGACGAGCTCACGGCGGCTGGCCGCGATCCCGAGGCCGTGATGGAGCCGTTCATGGAGATCATCGACGAGCTGCACGAGCGGACACGGCCGGGGGACTGGTACGAGTCGCTCATGAAGGCGTACGTGCTCGACGCCGTCTCCGCCGACTTCTACCGGGTCGCGGCCGAGCGGCTTTCCGAGCAGGCGCGGCTGCTCGCCCGGCGGATCCAGGAGCTCGACGAGCAGTCGGCGTGGCTGACCGAGCGCCTGCGTGCCGATATCGACGACGAGCGGCTGCGCTCGCGGCTCGCGCTGTGGGGGCGCCGGTTGCTCGGGGAGGCGTTGACGAAGGCGCGGTTCGTCCTCGACACCACCGACCTCGGCGCACTGTTCGGCGACGAGGAGCGCAAAGAGCTGTTCGCCGACCTGATCAGGAAGCACTCGCGGCGGATGGCGGCCCTGAAGCTGACGGCGTAGCGCGCAGAAAACGACGGCCCGCGGACCCGGCTGAGGAGCCGGATCCGCGGGCCGTCATCACGGGGCGGAGACTACTGGGCGAAACCGACCGGGCGCGGGGCCTCGGAGCCGATCTCGACGTAGCCGATGGTGGCCGTCGGGATGATCACCTGACGTCCTTTGGCATCGGTCAACGTCAGCAGACCGCCGGAGGCCAGGGCCTCCGACACGGTCTTCGCCACAGCGTCCGGGGCCTCGTCCGAGTCGACAACGACTTCGCGGCTAACATTCTGAATTCCGATGCGTACGTCCATGTTTACAACCTACTTCAGGATTCTTTGGGGAAACGACTGATTCCGCGCCAAGCTAAACGGGACACGAGATCGCTCGCGACGTCCTGTTCCACGTCATCGGCAACTTCGAGCCACGAGCGCGCGGCCACTTGGGCCATGCCCGACAGACTACGCCCCAGCAGCACCGCCTGCGCGTGAGGCAGGGACGTGTCGCCGGAGATGACGCCGGTGATCTCGTCCGCGATGCGCGCATTGAACGTCTCGAAGCGGTCGCTGACCTCTGGATCATTGAGGAGATCGGACTCGAAGATGAGCCGGTACGCCTGATGGTCGGCAGCGATGAAATCGAAATAGGTGCGGATCGCGGCGTTGACGCGCTCCTTGTTGTCGACCGTCGACTGGAGGGCCGTGACCATCGCGTCCGTGAGGATGCCCAGGTGGTGATCGAGGAGTGCCAGGTAAAGTTCGCGTTTGCCGGGGAAGTGCTGGTAGAGCACCGGCTTGCTGACCCGGGCGGTTTCCGCGATCTCGTCCATCGCGGCGCCGTGATAGCCGTGGACCACGAAAACCTGATGTGCGGCGTCCAGGAGCTGGGCCCGTCGCTGCTCGCGCGGCATGCGCGGAGCGCGCCGATCAGTCGGCCCGGCGTCGGAGCGCTGCCCCTCCGGAGCGTTGCGAACAGATCCCACGGGTGTGTGTTCCACGGGTGTCCCTCTTTCTGCCTCGTCCCCCAACGTGCAAGAAACACGCCGATCGGCCGGGGAATGACGACCGGCTCGGCGTGGCATTCAGTCTACGCGCCGAGGCCGCGGTGTTGGGGCCGCGCCCGGCGCGTCCTAGAGTTGAGCCATGGAGAACCCGCAGGACGCGCCCGCAACGTCAGCCCCGACCCCGCCCGGCCCGCTGGTCGAACCGGGCCCGGAGCTGACGGCGGATGAGCTGCGGCGCTACTCGCGTCACATCATCATCCCGGAGATCGGCGTGACCGGTCAGCGCCGCCTGAAGAACGCGAAGGTGCTCGTCATCGGCGCCGGTGGGCTGGGATCTCCTGCCCTGCTCTATCTCGCGGCGGCCGGCGTCGGAACGCTCGGCATCGTAGACGACGACGTCGTCGACGACTCCAACTTGCAGCGTCAGGTCATCCACACCACCTCGCGCATCGGCATGCCGAAGACGGAATCGGCGGCGAAGGCGGTCGCCGATCTCAACCCGGCGACCGACGTCGTCGTGCATGAAACGCGGCTGAGCTCGGAGAACGCGCTGGAGATCTTCTCCGGGTACGACCTGATCCTCGACGGCACCGACAACTTCGCCACGCGCTACCTCGTCAACGACGCGGCCGCGATTCTCTCCAAGCCCTACGTGTGGGGATCGATCCTGCGTTTCGACGGACAGGTCAGTGTGTTCTGGCGCGGTCACGGGCCCACCTACCGCGACCTGTACCCGGAGGCGCCGCCGGCCGGAACGGTGCCGTCGTGCGCGGAGGGCGGCGTGTTCGGCGTGCTGTGCGCGCAGATCGGATCCGTCATGGTCGCCGAGGCCATCAAGCTCATCACCGGCGCGGGCCGCCCGCTGCTCGGCCGCGTCCAGATCCTCGATTCGCTCGAGATGACCTGGCGGGAGATCCGCGTCCGGCCGGATCCGGAGCTCGTGCAGCCGACCGAGCTGCTGGCGGACTACGGCGCGTTCTGCGGAATCACCGTGCCCCCGGCCGACGAGGAGCCGCTCCCCGCCGTCGACGCGCGCGAACTCGCGGAGCTGTTGCGCCGGCGGGATGCGGGGGAGACGGACTTCCTGCTGATCGACGTGCGCGAGCCGGGCGAGGCTGAGATCGTCTCGATCGACGGTGCCCGCCTCGCCCCGCGCGGACTCGTGCTCGGCGGCGAGATCGATCTGCCGCGCGAGACGCCGCTGATCCTGCACTGCAAGTCCGGAGGGCGCTCGGGTGAGGTGCTGCGGCACCTGCGTTCCGAGGGGTACGACGACGTCCGCCACCTCGACGGCGGCATTCTCGGCTGGGTGCGCGACGTGGAACCGGGCAAGCCCGTCTACTGAGGGGGCGGGTCAGGCAGTGCGGTGGCGCGCGTGGACCGCGTCGTCCGGCATCGCTGCGGGCGCCGGAGCGGGGGCAGCCTGCGGCTTCTGACGCGGCGCTTTCTTGTTCGCCGCGGCGACGTCCGCCGTGGAGATGCCGAACAGATTCGACAGCGCGGTCTCGACCTCGTCCGAGCGGCCTTGGGCTGCCAGCTCTCGGGCCCTCACGGTCGGCTCGTGCAGCAGCTGGCGCATCATCCGACGCATTGCGAATTCGACCTCTTCGGCCGCCGCGGTGCAGCCGTGCTGGGCGCGCACCCGCTCGACCTCGGTCTCCAGGACCCGCTGGGTGTGTTTGCGGAGCGCGACGATCGCCGCGTCGGCGGACCGTTCGCGCTGTTCGGCGGCGAACTCGTCGGCGGCGGTGAGTACGATCTCCCGCGCCTCCTCGAGCGCGGCGGCCTGTTCGGCGGGGGCGGCCATGCGCACTGATTCGAGGGTCACGACATCGACGTGCTCGAGCTCCTCGAGCGAGACGTCGAAGTCGCGCGTCAGCGCCAGGTCGATGGCCACGAGCGGCGCGTCTCCCCGGCCGGTCTCGGCCAGATCCCCGGCGGTTAGCTTGTGGTCGCCGCCCGAGCAGCCGATGACGACGTCGGCGTCGCGCAGCGCGTCCGCCAGGGTCTCGTCCGTCAAGGCGGTCCCGCCGCGGGTGGCCACGAAGGCGGAGGCACGGCCCGAATTGGAGTACACGAAGACGTTGCCGGCGTGCCGCTGCTGCAGCAGGGACATCGTCGCGCCGGCGTAGGCGCCGGTCCCGAAGACGACGACGTTCTTCTCCGCCCAGGCGTCGTCGCGCAGGTCTTCGGCGAGGTCGAGGGCGACGGAGACGATGGAGAGGCCGCGCCCGCCGAGCGCGGTGCGCGAGCCGACGTCCTTGGCGGTGCGAGAGGCTGTCTGGAAGAGACGGACGAGAGGGCCGCTCGCGGTGCCCGACTCCTGCGCCTCGATAAGCGCGCGGCGCACCTGGCCGGCGATCTCGCGCTCGCCGATGACCGCCGAGTCGAGACCGGCGCCCACGGCGAAGAGGTGGTTGACGGCGTCTTTGCCGGTCAGCGTGGTGAGGGCGGAGGAGACGACCTGCTCGTCGAGGCCGGAGAGCTCGGCGATCTCGGAAATGACGGTCGAGCGCGTCGCCTCGATGTCCTCCTCGGAGCGGGCCTCGGCATAGACCTCGTAGCGATTGCAAGTAGCGAGGACGACGGCACCGCTCACCGGTCCGGTCCCGTCGAGCGCGCCGGAAGCGACCTCGGACGCGCCGGCGCTCAGCCGGGCAACGGTTTCGAGGTCGACGTCGGAATGCGAGGCTACGAGCGAAACAAAAACCACAGTGCTCCCATGGTATCGCCACCTGTCGCTAAGGTTGCCCTAAGAACGCCGGTCCCGGCACCCCTCGCGGCACGTGGCGTTCGCCACGAAGCGGCGCGCTGGTGGGGCGCTAATTAGCGCAAAGCATGCCCGGTTGGCAGAATTGCCCCATGACCCTGAGCCCCAGCCACCCGTTGATGGATGGCCGAACCGCAGAATCCCCGCTGATCTCCGCCTACCGGGGCGTCAAGCCGTCCCGGCGCCCCGTGTGGTTCATGCGCCAGGCCGGCCGCTCGCTGCCCGAATACCGGAAGGCGAGGGAGGGGACCGGCATGCTCGAGTCGTGCCTGCTGCCCGAACTGGCCTCCGAGATCACCCTGCAGCCCGTGCGCCGCCACGACGTGGACGCCGGCATCTTCTTCTCCGACATCGTCATCCCGCTCAAGCTCGCAGGTGTCGGCGTCGACATCGTCTCCGGTGTCGGGCCCGTGCTCGATTCCCCGGTGCGCACAGCGGCCGACGTCGCAGCCCTGCCGACGCTCGAGGATTCCGCGCTCGATCCGATCCGCGAGGCCGTCGCGCTCACGGTCGCCGAACTCGGTTCGACGCCGCTTATCGGTTTCGCGGGGGCACCGTTCACCCTGGCGGCCTACATGGTGGAGGGGCGCCCGTCGCGCGACCACATGGGCCCGCGCAGCATGATGCACGCGGACCCGGAGACCTGGCAGGCGCTCGCCGGCTGGGCCGCCGACGTCTCCGGGCAGTTCCTCCGCGCCCAGATCGAGGCCGGCGCCTCGGCCGGCCAGCTCTTCGACTCGTGGGCCGGCAGCCTGGGCCGCGCGGACTACGAACGCTTCGTCGCCCCGGCCTCCGCCCGCGCCCTCGACGGCGTGCGCGGTCTCGGCGCCCCGCTCGTGCACTTCGGCACCGGCACCTCCGAAATCTTGCAGCCGATGCGCGACGTGGGCGTCGACGTCGTCGGCGTGGACTACCGCCTGCCGCTCGACGAGGCGAACCGCCGGCTCGGCGGCGGCGTCCCGCTGCAGGGCAACATCGACCCGGCACTGCTCACCGCGCCCTGGGAGGTGCTCGAGGCCCACGTTCGCGCGGTCGTCGAGGCCGGATCCGCGGCGCCGGGCCACGTCGTGAACCTGGGTCACGGCGTGCCGCCGACGACGGACCCGGAGGTCCTGACCCGGGTCGTCTCCCTCATCCACTCCATCGAGCCGTAGGCTGCACATCGTGAAAACCTCCGCCCGCGCACCCCGCCCGGCCGCCGCCGTCGTCGGTGGTGGCATCTCCGGCCTGATCGCCGCGCGCGAACTGGCCGTGGCCGGATTCACCGTGACCGTGCTGGAGGCCTCCGACGCCTTCGGCGGCTGCGTCGCGGCCCACGACGTCGCGGGACTGCGGCTCGACGCCGGCGCCGAGTCTTTCGCGACCCGCAGCACCGCCGTCGTCGACCTGCTCGAGGACCTGGGGCTGGACGGCGACGTCGTCTACCCGGCCGGATCGGGCGCGTGGCTGCAGGCGGCCTCCGGCGCGCGGCCCCTGCCGCAGACCGGCATCCTGGGCATCCCCGGCGACCCCATGGCCGACGACGTCCGTGCTGTCATCGGCCACGCCGCGGCCCTGCGCGCCGCGGCAGACTTCGCCCGGCCCGTGAACCGTTCGCTGACCGAGGGCGACATGAGCCTCGGCGAGCTCGTCCGCCACCGTATGGGCCACACCGTGCTCGATGAGCTCGTCACCCCGGTCGTCTCCGGCGTTCACTCCGCGGACCCCGACACGCTCGACGTCGACGCCGTGGCCCCCGGGCTGCGCGCCGCTGTCGTCGAGCACGGATCGCTCGCTCGCGCCGTCTCCGCGCTGCGCGCCGCGGCACCGGCCGGGTCCGCCGTCGGCGGGATCGCCGGCGGCATGCACCGGCTCACCGCCGCGCTCGTCGAGGAACTCGCCGACCGCGGCGCCGACCTGCGGCTCGGCACGCGCGTGACGCGCATCGGCCGGAACGACGACGGCTACACCCTCTCCATCGGGGAGCCGGACGAGGCCGTGACCGCGAACCGCGTGGTCGTCGCCACGGATGGCCCGGCCGCCGTCGACCTGATTTCCCAACTCGATCCGGACTTGGCCGTGTACCGGCCGGAGCCGGGGGCCGGGGTCTCGCTCGTCACGCTCGTCGTCGACCGGCCGGAGCTCGACGGCGAGGGCGCCGCGGGCGGGCCGCGCGGCAGCGGGGTCCTCGTCTCGAGCGACGCCGACGGCATCGTCGCGAAGGCGCTGACGCACGCCACCAGCAAGTGGGCGTGGCTCGCCGACGAGGCCGGGCCCGGGACCCACGTGCTGCGCCTGTCCTACGGGCGCCTGTCCGAGGAGAAGGCACGTATCGCCGACTCCGACGACGCGACCCTCTACTCGACGGCGCTCTCCGACGCTGCGGCGCTGCTCGGCGTCGAGGTCGCCGAGCAGGACGTCCTCGGCTGGGACGTCGTGCGCTACACGGGCGCCCTGCCGTACGCCACGACCGGGCACAAGCAGCGCGTGACCGATTTCCGTGCGGCCCTCTCCGCGTTCCCATCCCTGGACGCCGTGGGCGGCTGGCTCTCCGGCACGGGCCTCGCCGCCGTCGTCGCCGACACCCGAGCGCGGACCCGCATCAGCGTGAGCTAGCCCCATCCCCGAGAACTCACCACCGATTTCCCCCTAGAAAGAGGCACCATGAGCGAGAACCGTTCGAACAGCCCCGTGCTCGCGGACCGCGAGCGCGAGGGCGATACCCTGCACTTCACCCTCTGGACGGTCTTCAAGCGTGACTCCGACCTGGACCGCTCCGAGGGCGTCGCCGCCTTCGGGGCCCTCGTCGAGGAGCTCGCCGCCGACGGCGTCACCCTGCGCGGCACCTACGACGTCTCGGGCATGCGCGCCGACGCCGACGTCATGGTGTGGCTGCACGGGCCTTCCGCCGAGGACCTGCAGGCGGCCGTGCGCAAGATCCGCCGCACCTACCTGTTCGCCGAGACCTCCATCGTGTGGTCGGGCATGGGCGTGCACCGCGAGGCCGAGTTCGCCAAGACCCACTCGCCGGCTTTCGCCCGCGGCGTCGAGTCGAAGGAGTGGATGACCATCTACCCGTTCGTCCGCTCGTACGACTGGTACCTGCTGGACCCGGCGGAGCGCGGCAAGATGCTGCGCGACCACGGCATCCTCGGCCGCGACTTCCCGGAGATCAGCGCCAACACGGTCGCCGCGTTCGCGCTCGGCGACTACGAGTGGATGATCTGCCTCGAGGCACCGGTCCTGATCGACCTCGTCGACATGATGCGCCACCTGCGCTACACCGACGCCCGCAACCACGTGCGTGAGGAAGTTCCGTTCTACACGGGCAAGATGATCGGATTCGAGCAGGTCGCGGAGGTGCTGCGCTGATGAGCCGGGTAGCTGAAGAAACGACAGCCGGGGCCCAGGGCCTCGGCTTCGACGCGATCCTGCTCGCCTCCTTCGGCGGGCCGGAGGGCCAGGACGACGTCATCCCGTTCCTGCGCAACGTCACCGCCGGCCGCGGCATCCCGGACGAGCGGCTCGAAGAAGTCGCGACCCACTACCGGGCCAACGGCGGCGTGAGCCCCATCAACGAGCAGAACCGCGACCTGCTCGCAGCCCTCGAGGGCGAGATCGCCGCCCGCGACTGGCACCTGCCGCTGTACTGGGGCAACCGCAACTGGGACCCCTACATCCCCGAGGCGCTGCAGCAGATGCACGACGACGGCCACCGCCGGGTGCTCATGCTCGTCACGAGCGCGTACGCCGGCTACTCCAGCTGCTGCCAGTACCGCGAGGACATCGACAAGGGCCTCGAGTCCACTGGGCTCGGCGACAGCCTCGAGATCGTGAAAATCCCGCAGTTCTTCCACGACCGCGCCTTCATCGCCCCGTTCCAGGAGGCCCTCGCTGCCGGTATCGAGGACGTCCGGGCCCAGCTGGCGGCGAAGGGCGAGCCCGACGCGCAGCCGAAGATCGTCTTCGTCACCCACTCGATCCCCACGGCGATCGCCGAGGCGCAGGGGCCGGACCATGTGAAGGAGGAGTACGGCACGGACGCCTACTCCGCACAGCACGAGGCCGTCGCCCGCACCCTCATGCGCACGGTGCCGGCAGCCGCCGGCCTCGAGCACACTCTGGTCTTCCAGTCCCGCTCCGGCGCCCCGAGCACTCCGTGGCTCGAGCCGGACATCAACGACGCCATCGAGGAGTACGCCGAGGCGGGCACCCGCGGCGTCGTCGTCATGCCGATCGGGTTCGTCTCCGATCACATGGAGGTCAAGTGGGACCTCGACACCGAGGCGAAGGACACCGCCGCCGAGCTCGGCCTCGCGTTCCACCGCGCGCCGACGCCCGGGACGCACGCGGCGTTCGTTTCCGGTCTCGTCGACATCGTCGCCGGCCACCTGGCGGGCGCCAAACCGAAGCAGGCCGACGGCCAGCAGGTCCCGGGGCAGTGGGGTGACATCTGCTGCGTGACCGGTTGCCGGCCCCGTCTGACGGCGCGCTCGGCCGCCTCCCGTCCCGGCACGCCCACCGCGGCGCCGTCGTCCGAATCCTGATGAGCAGCTTCACCGTCGGCACGCGCGGATCCGCGCTCGCGACGACCCAGACCGGGCACGTCGCGGACGCGCTCGCTTCGCTCTCCGGCCTGACGCCGCAGACGATCCTCGTCAAGACCGAGGGCGACGTCACGTCCGGGCCACTCGCGCAGCTGGGCGGCACCGGTGTCTTCGCCGCCGCCCTGCGCGTCGCCCTGCTCGAGGGCCGCTGCGACCTGGCCGTGCACTCGCTCAAGGACCTGCCCACGGCCCAGCCCGAGGCACTCGTGCTCGCGGCGATGCCCGAGCGCGTGGACGTGCGCGACGCGCTCTGCGCGCGCGACGGGCTCACGCTGGCGGCGCTGCCGGCCGGAGCGACGATCGGCACGGGCTCGCCGCGTCGCGCGGCCCAGCTCAAGTACGCCCGTCCCGACGTCGACATCGTGGACATCCGCGGCAACGTGGGCACGCGGCTGGGCCGCGTGAAGGGTTCTCCCGAGCAGGCAGACGACGGAGGCGTGGGCCGGGTCGCCCAGCGTGATCTGGACGCCGTCGTACTGGCCGCCGCCGGGTTGCGGCGACTGGGCCTGCAAGAGCACGTCACCGAGTATCTGGATCCGTCCGTCATGCTGCCCGCCCCCGGGCAGGGCACGCTCGCGGTGGAGTGCCGGCCGGAGACGGTCGCCGACCCCGGCTCGCCGCTGGCGGCGGCGCTCGCCGCGCTCGACGACGACGCGACCCGCCTGGCCGTCACGAGCGAGCGCGGGCTGCTCGCCCGGCTCGAGGCTGGTTGTGCGGCGCCCATCGGCGCACTGGCCAGCGTCGACGGTGAGCTGCTGACGCTTGACGCGGTCGTGTGCGCGCAGGACGGGTCCGACGTGATCCGCCGCTCCGCGTCGACCCGCGACCTCACCGACGACGGCGCCCGTGCCCTGGGCGTGCAGCTCGCCGAGTTGCTGCTGCGCGAGGGCGCGGCCGATCTGGCCGGGCTCTAGCCGTGGGTCGGGGCGCGTCGCTCGCCGGACGGACCGCGCTGCTGCTGCGCGCCCCGGAGAGGGCCGCGCGCACGGTCGAGGCGCTGGCCGCGCGCGGGGCGCGCACGGTGCTGTGCCCGCTCATCGACTTCGAGCTGCCGGCCGACACCACGGAGCTCGACGCGGGCGTGCGCCGGCTCGTCTCCGGCGGTTACGACTGGATCGTGCTGACGTCGATCACGACGATCCGCGCGCTCAAACAGCGGGCGGGCCAGCTCGGTCTCGAGCTGACCGTCCCGGCCGCGACGCGGCTGGCCGCCGTCGGCGAGGCCTCGGCGCGTGCGGCGCGCACCGAGGGGTTGCGCGTGGACTTCGTGCCCGCGGACCAGTCGGCCGTCGGGCTCGTCGCCGAGCTCTCCCTCACCGGGGGAGAGCGGGTGTTCCTGCCACAGGCCGACATCGCCGCCGAGACGCTCGCGGCCGGGCTGAACGAGCGCGGGGCGAGCTGCGACGTCGTCGTGGCGTACCGGACCGTGGACTCGCCGGCTGCGCCGCACCGGCGGCTGACGGCTGCGGTCGACGTCGGGCAGGGGACGCGCCCAGCCGATGCCGAGGTCTGGGAGCCGGCACGGCTGGCCGGGGACCTGGACCAGATCGACGCCGTGCTCTTCACGTCGCCGAGCATCGCCCGAGCCTTCGCATCCGTCGCGGGCACGGGGCTCGCCGGCATCGCGGTCGCGATCGGCGAGTCGACGCGTGCCGAACTCGAGAACCTCGGTTTCGCCCGGATCGTCACGTCGGCCGAACCGACGCCGGCGTCGATGGCCGACGCCTGGGAATCGGCGCTCCGCCACGGACCGGAACATTAGAACTACGGTAGGTGCGGGTCCACCCGCACGCGAACCACGAGGAGAAGACATGAGCTTTCCAGCCAACCGGCCGCGCCGGATGCGCACGAGCCCCGCGATGCGCAGGCTCACCGCCGAGACGACGCTTGCGCCGGCGCAGCTGATCCTGCCCGCCTTCGTGCGCGAGGGCCTGACGCACCCGAACCCGATCCAGTCCATGCCCGGCGTCGTCCAGCACACGCCGGACACACTGAAGCGTGCGGCCGCCGAGGCCGTCGAGCTCGGGCTCGGCGGCATCATGCTCTTCGGCATCCCCGCCGAGCGCGATGCCACGGGCACGGCGGGCACCGACCCCGACGGCGTGCTGAACCGGGCGATCCGCGACGTGCGCGCCGAGGTCGGCGACGAGCTCATCGTCATGAGCGACGTGTGCCTCGACGAGTTCACCGACCACGGGCACTGCGGCGTCTTGGACGACGCGGGCCGCGTGGACAACGACGCCACGCTGGAGATCTATGCCGAGATGGCCGTGTGCCAGGCCGAGGCCGGAGCGCACGTGCTCGGCCCGTCCGGCATGATGGACGGCCAAGTCGCCGTCGTCCGGCAGGCGCTCGACGACGCCAGGCACCAGGACACCGCGATCCTCGCCTACGCCGCGAAGTACGCGTCCGCCTTCTACGGCCCGTTCCGCGAGGCCGTGGACTCTCAGCTGAGAGGAGATCGCCGGACCTACCAGATGGATGCCGCGAACCGCCGCGAGGCGGTGTACGAGGTCGAACTCGACCTCGCCGAGGGGGCCGACATGGTGATGGTCAAACCGGCGATGAGCTACCTCGACATCCTCTCCGACGTCGCGGAGATGTCGCCCGTGCCGGTCTCCGCCTACCAGATCTCCGGCGAGTACGCGATGATCGAAGCAGCCGCCGCGAACGGCTGGATCGACCGCCGCGCCGCCATCACCGAATCCGTGCTGGGCATCCGCCGCGCCGGCGCAGACACCGTGCTGACCTACTGGGCCGCCGAGCTCGCCGGTTGGCTGAAGGAAGGAAAGTAACCCCATGACCGTCTCCGAGGATCTCTTCGAACGCGCCCGCACCCTGATGCCGGGCGGCGTGAACTCGCCTGTCCGCGCCTTCGGGTCCGTGGGCGGCAGCCCCCGCTTCATGGTCGCCTCCGACGGCCCCTACCTGACCGACGCCGACGGCAAGCAGTACGTCGACCTGGTCTGCTCGTGGGGGCCGATGCTGCTCGGGCACAAGCACCCGGCCGTGCAGGAGGCCGTGCACGCCGCTGTCGACCGCGGCCTGTCCTTCGGGGCGTCCACGCCGGACGAGTCCGCCCTGGCCGAGCTCGTGATGCAGCGGTTCGGCGGCGTGGACCGCCTGCGCATGGTCTCCACGGGCACCGAGGCCACCATGACTGCGGTCCGCCTGGCCCGCGGCTACACGGGCCGTGACCTCATCGTGAAGTTCGCCGGCTGCTACCACGGGCACCTCGACTCCCTGCTCGCCTCTGCGGGCTCCGGCGTCGCGACGATGGCGCTGCCGGGTTCTGCCGGCGTCACCGCGGCCACGGCGGCCGAGACCCTCGTGGTCCCCTACAACGACCGCGCGGCCGTCGAGGCCGTCTTCGCCGAGCACGGGGACAACATCGCCGCGATCATCACCGAGTCCGCCCCGGCCAACATGGGCGTCGTGACTCCGGGGGAGGGCTTCAACAAGTTCCTGCTCGACACCGCGCACGCGCACGGCGCGCTGCTCATCGTCGACGAGGTCCTCACGGGCTTCCGGGCCTCAGACGCCGGCTACTGGGGCCTCTCGGGCCGTGTCGAGGGCTGGACTCCCGACCTCTACACGTTCGGCAAGGTCATCGGCGGCGGGCTGCCGACGGCGGGCCTCGGCGGCCGCGCCGACGTCATGGACCGCCTGGCCCCGACCGGGCCGGTCTACCAGGCGGGCACGCTGTCGGGGAACCCGGTCGCGATGGCCGCCGGCGTCGCGACACTGACCCACGCCACGCCCGAGGTCTATGCGCACATCGACGCGCTGAGCCTCGAGCTGCAGAAGGCCGTTTCTGCGGCGCTGAACGCCGAGGGCGTAGACCACTCCATCCAGACCGCGGGCAATCTCTTCTCGGTCGCCTTCGGCACGAGCGAGCGCGGCGTGCACGACTACGCCGACGCGCAGGCCCAGGAGGCCTTCCGCTACGCGCCGTTCTTCCACTCCATGCTGGAGTCGGGTGCCTACCTGGCGCCGAGCGTGTTCGAGGCCTGGTTCCTCTCCGCCGCGCACGACGACGCCGCCATGCAGCGCGTCTACGACGCGCTTCCCGCAGCGGCCAAGGCGGCCGCCGCCGCGACGCCCGCCTGACGCTCGACCCCGCGTACGACGACGGCGCGGCGACCTTCCCATCGGAAGGTCGCCGCGCCGTCGTCGTGCTGGCGCCTGAAGCGGCTATTCGGCGTCGGTGGCCGTCACGTCGCCGTCGGGCCAGGAGTCCTTGATGTACTGCTTGACCTCATCGGACTGCATGATCTCCTCGAGGGCCTCGATGGCCTCCGTGGACTCACCGGCGCGCCAGACCAGGAAGTTGGCGTACTGGTTGTCGGCGGAGACATCCTCCAGCAGCAGGGCGTCGGCGGTCTTCATGCCGGCCTGCAGCAGGTAGTTGCCGTTGAGGATCGCCAGGTCGACCTTCGGGTCGCCGGAGATCTGGACGAGGACCTCGGGCTGGTTCTCTTCGAACTCCAGGCCCTTCGGGTTCTGCTCGTCCGTGATGGACAGCGCGGTGGTCTCGTCGTCGATGTCCTGGACGAGGCCGGCCTCTTCGAGGAGGCGGAGGCCGCGGATCTGGTTGGCGGGATCGTTGGTGATCGCCACGACGCCGCCGTCGGGGATGTCCTCGACGGAGTCGTGCTTCGAGAACGCGGCGTAGGGCTCGATGTGAACGCCGGCGCCGTGCTCGAACTCGTAGCCCTTGGTGGCCATCTGGTCCTCGAGCCACGGCAGGTGCTGGTAGTAGTTCACGTCGATGCTGCCTTCGTCGAGCGCGATGTTCGGCGTCTGGTAGTCGTCGAACTCCTTGATCTCGAGGTCGATGCCGGCATCGGCGGCGAGGTTCTCGTCGACGTATTCGAGGATTTGCGCGTGGGGGACCGGAACGGCGCCGATCTCGATAATCGTGTTGCCGTCCGCGTTCACGTTTTCTTCGTCGCCGGGGGTGTCTCCACCGCAAGCCGTCAGCGCGAAGAGGGCGACAGCGCCGGTTGCGGCGAGCGAGAGCTTCTTACGCATAGTCTGCGCATCCTTTTCTTTTCGGCCCGCCGGTTACCGGGCGGGCAGATGGTGCAGCCGGCGGCTACCAGCTGCAGGCCGCCACGCGAAGATGGCGGAAAATCGGGGTCAGCGGTGGTCGACCTTCCGGGTCAACCAATCGCCCGTGGCCTGAACCAGCTGGACGATGATGACGATCACGACGAGGGTGGCGACCATGACTTGGCTGTCGAAGCGCTGGAAGCCGTAGTTGTAGGCGAGGCGCCCCAGGCCGCCTCCGCCGATGATCCCGGCCATGGCCGAGTAGCCGATGACGATGACGACCATCGTCGTGATGCCGGCCATGATGCCGGGCAGCGCCTCCGGCAGCATGATCTTGCGCACGACCTGGAAGCGGGTCGAGCCCATGACGAGCGCAGCATCGATCTTTCCGGAGTGGATGTCGCGCAAGGCCGTCTCGACGAGGCGGGCGAAGAACGGCACGGTGCCGATCGTGAGGGAAACGCACGCGGCGTAGGGCCCGATGCCCGTGCCCACGATCCACTTCGTGAACGGGATGAGGGTGAGCATCAGGATCGCGTAGGGGATCGAGCGGGTGATGTTGACGATGATCGCCGAAAGTACGACATTGACCCAGCGCACGGGGGCCAGCCCGCCCCGCGCCGTCACGAACAGGACGACGCCGAGCGGGATGCCGATGATGATCGTGGCGACGGAGGCGAGGACCATCATGATCAGGGTCTCGGCGATCGCGGTGGGCATCGCGTCGGTGATGCCGGGGTTCTCGAGGAGTGAGGTCAACCAATCCATGGGTCAGGCCTCCTTGACGGACACGGCGATGCCGGAAGCGGTCAGGTGTGCGGTCACGGCGGCGATATCGGCGTCGGACGGGAGGTGGATGCGCAGGTGCGCGAACTGCGCCCCGCCGAGGTCCTCGACGGAGCCGGCCAACACGTTGACGTCGAGGTCGAATGTGCGCGCGAGCGTCGAGATCACGGGTTCGACGGCGTCGGCCCCGGAGTAGAGCAGATCCATGATCGTCCCGGGCGGCAGGTCCTTCGGCATCTCGCCCGGCAGCGGCAGCAGGGCGTGCGAGAGCCGGCCGTCGATGTCGGCGACGACCTGCGAGATCGGGCCGTGCTCGACGATCTTGCCGGCCTCGAGCAGGGACACCGAATCGCAGGCCCTCTTCACGACGCCCATCTCGTGGGTGATGATCAGGACGGTGATCTGCAGACGGTCGCGGACATCCTTGATCAGCGCGAGGATCTCGTCGGTGGTCTTGGGGTCCAGCGCGCTCGTCGGCTCGTCGCACAGGAGCACGTCGGGGTCCGTGGCGAGGGCGCGGGCGATGCCGACGCGCTGCTTCTGGCCGCCGGAGAGCTGGGACGGGTAGGCACCCGCGAACTGGGTGAGACCGACGATCTCGAGCAGGCTCGCGACCTTCTCCTGGATCCGCGCCTTGCTCGTGCCCACGAGCTCGAGGGGGTACGCGACGTTCTCAGCCGTGGTCCGGGAGTCGAAGAGGTTCGCGTGCTGGAAAACCATGCCGATCTTGCGTCGGGCGGACAGCAGCTCCCGGTCGCTGACGCCGGCGAGCTCGCGCCCGTCGACGGCCACGGAGCCCGAGGTCGGGCGGTCCAGGAGTGTCAGGCAGCGGACCAGGGTGGACTTACCGGCGCCGGAGTGGCCGATGATGCCGTGGATGTGTCCTTTGGCCACGCTGAGGGACACGCCGTCGAGCGCCACGACTTCGCGGCTGCCCTGGCGGTACACCTTGCGCAGATCGGTGATGGTGATCAAATGAACCCTCGAAAGTAGGAAAAACGTATCGTTCCATTGAATCATTCACTATCGCGGGTGCATGACGCACGACGTAACCAACCGGGTTCTGACGGGCCGAGGGTGCACAAGTGTGTGGTACCTAACGCCCCGTGGCGACGCTCGGGCGGTTCAGAAGGCCGGTTTGAGCGGCCACGTACCGTCGACGAGGGCCTCAGGGGACTTGCGGCGCAGAAACTCCTGGAAGTTCGCGGCCCACGCCTGCTGCCAGTTCACCTGGGCTGCGTGCAGCTCGAACGGGTCGATCCGCACCTCCGCATAGCGGGACGCGATCGCGTCGGCGACGCCGATGGTCGCCGCCGCGTCTGCGAGCGAGGTGTGCGCATTGTTCAGCGGCACCTGGTAGAACTCGGCCATGGCCTCGAGCGTGCGCTTGCCGCGGCGGTACTTGTCGACGTGGCGGTCGATCACGAGCGGGTCGATGACCGGCGCCGGCGCCAGAGGTTCGACCCCGTAACGCGCGGCCTCACGGCTCAGAAGGGTGAAATCGTAGGCGGCGTTGAACGCCATGACGGGCATCGTGGCGAACAAATCGCGGAGGTGGGCGGTGATCTCGGCCACCGCGGACGCGGCGTCCTGACCCTCGGCACGGGCCTTCGCGGTCGTGATTCCATGCACCGCCGCGGCGCCTTCCGGGATCTCGACGCCGGGATCGACGAGCCACTCGTTGTGGTGCACGATTTCGCTTTTGCCGTTGACCACGATGACCGACGCGGTCACGATGCGCGCCGTCTCGGGGTCCGTGCCCGTCGTCTCGAGATCGAATGCCGCGCGGGGCAGCTCGTTCCACGTCATGCTTGCCGTCTGAGTCATGCGTCAACGGTACCCGCGCCCGCTCGCGGAATGGGAAACGAACCGTGGCGCGGCCGGTGATGTCGGGCACCGGCAATCGGCGAACGACTAGGCTGAAACGGTGGCTGGACAGTTGATTGACGCGATCTACGAGGTGGTGGCGATGGTGCCCGCGGGCCGCGCGCTCGCGTACGGCGATGTCGCCGAGCTGCTCGGTGCCGGCGGCCCGCGTCAGGTAGGAGCGGCGATGGCGGCCAGCACCGGCTTGGAACTGCCGTGGTGGCGGATCGTCCGGGCCGACGGGTCGCTGCCGGCCGATCTCGCCGCGCGGGCCGAGCCGTATTGGCGCGCCGAGGGCCAGCCGCTCAAGGCGACCGAACCGCCGCGCCTGCGCTTCCCTCAGGCCCGCTGGCAGCCCGATGATGCCGAGTTCGCCGCGCTCGACGCGATCGCGGCTTTCCTCGCCCGGAGCCATTCTGCGGGTGCCGTGGGTTTGACTGCTGGCACGGACACCGAAGGGAGCGAGCGATGACGAGCCAGACGGCCACGGCGCCGCCGGAACTCAGCGCAGCCCAGCGCCGGATCGCCGGACTCCGCGCCGGGCACGGCCCCACCCTCGTCCTCGGCGCGCCCGGGACGGGCAAGACGACGGCGCTGCTGGCAGCGGTGGCCGCGCGCCTGGGTTTCGCTCCGGGCGTCCACGCCGACCTCGAGCCCGAGCAGTTGCTGGTCCTCACGTCGGCACGCTCGCACGCGTCGCGGCTGCGCGACGCTCTCTCGACAATGGTCGACGTGACCTTCTCCGAGCCGGCGGTCCGGACGTGGTCGTCCTACGCATTCGACCTGATCCGTCGCGCCCGCATCGGCGGCTACCTGCCCGCGCTCCAGCGCCCGCCCCGACTGCTGTCGGGACCGGAGCAGGACGCCCTCATCGGCCAGATCCTCGACGGCCACGCGGCGGGCCTGCCGTCTGCTCCGGACTGGCCTGCAGCACTCGGCGAGGCCGTCAGCACCCGGGGCTTTCGCGATCAACTGCGCGAGCTCTTCGATCGCCTGGCCGAACACGGGCTCGAGCCGGCCGACCTGCAGGAGATCGGCGCGCGCCACCTCGTTCCCGAATGGGAGGCCGCCGCGCTCGTCTACCAGGAGTATCGAGACCTGCTCGATCTCGGTAACGCCGAAGCGTTCGACCCGGCCGGTCTGATCAGCAGCGCCGCCGGCCTGCTCGAGGCGAACGCCGAGCTGCTCGACCAGGAGCAGCAGCGACTGCGGCTCCTCGTGGTCGACGATCTGCAGGAGGCCAACCCGGCGCAGTACCGGCTCCTCTCCGTCCTCGGGCGGGGGCGGGACGTATTGGCCTTCGCCGCGCCGGACTCCGTCGTTCAGGGCTTCCGCGGCGCCCGTCCCGACTTCCTGAGTCGCATCGACGCCCATCTCGGAGACACGACGCGATGGACGCTCGAAGAGTCGTTCCGCCTGCCCCGGGCCATCGCAGAGGCGTGGGGCAGAGTCGCCCGGCGCATCCCCGTCTCCGCCGGTCGAGACGGCCGCTCCCTGGTCCTGCCCGACGCCGAATCTCGCGCCGGCCGCGTCTCGGGGCACCTCGTCGACAGCCCGGTGCACGAAATGCGCTACGTCGCGCACCGGATCCTGGAAGAGCACCTCATGTCCGGCCGGCCGCTCGGCGACATCGCCGTCATCGTCCGCCATGGCGGTCTCGTCCGGAATATCGCCCGCCACCTGACCCAGCAGGGAATCGCCGTCAGCGTCCCCCCGGCGGAGGTGCCGCTCAAGGACGAACCCGCCGTGCACCCGCTCGTCACCCTCCTGAGCCTCGCCCAAGCGGACGGCCCGCCGGAGGAAGCCGACGTCGTCGAGCAGCTGCTCACCTCCCGATACGGCCAGGCGACGGCGCTCGATGTCCGGCGGCTGCGGCAGCAGCTGCGCCGCGCGGAGTACACCGCAGGCGGTCGGCGGACGAGTTCCGAACTGCTGTGCGCGCTGCTCGCCCCCGAAGCGGACGCCACGGCACTCGAGGGGTTCGGCCGCGAGGCCGCGGGCGCCCGCCGCATCGTCCGCATGCTCGCGGCCGCCCGCCGTCACCTCGCCGCCGACGAGGCCAACGCGGAGACGGCCCTCTGGTCCCTCTGGGAGGCCTCCGGGCTGGAGAAGGCGTGGTCTGGGGCCGCGCTCGCCGGGGGCAGTGCCGGCCACCGCGCGGACCTCGACCTCGACGCGCTGCTCGCGCTCTTCCAGGCGGCGGAGCGCTTCATCGACCAGTTGCCCGGATCCACGGTGGGCCAGTTCGTCGACCACATCTCCTCGCAGGAGCTGCCGATGGACTCCCTCGCCGGCAGGGGCAGCACCGCCGAAGCCGTGGCCGTGTTGACCCCGGCGGCCGCCGTCGGACGGGAGTGGGGTCTCGTGCTGATCCCTGGACTGCAGGAAGGCATCTGGCCCAACACCCGGCTGCGCGGCGAACTGCTCAAGACCGGGACGCTGACCGCCATCGTCGAAGACGGGCCCGAGGCCGCCGCTCAGCGCGATGCCGCCGCGCGTGTGCGCGCCGTGCGCGCCGACGAGTTCCGCAGCTTCGCAGCGGCAGCCTCCCGTGCCCGCGAGGAGCTCGTCTGCATCGGGGTGCTCTCCGCCGACGAGCAGCCGTCCGCGCTGCTCGACTACATCGACCCCGTGCCGGACGGCGGCGAACGGGAGGTCACCGAAGTGCCTCGCCCGCGCACTCTCGCCGCCCTTGTCGCGCACCTTCGCCGCACGGCGGAGGAGGAGCTCGACGGCGGAGATCCGGCGGTGGCGCGCGAGGCCGGCGTCGTCCTGGCCCACCTTGCGCACGCCGGCATCCGCGGGGCGCATCCGGACACCTGGTGGGGGCTCGTCCCGCCGACCAGCACCGGGCCCGTGGCCCCCGAGGATCAGACCGTGGCGGTCTCGCCCTCCCGCGTTCAGGCGGTCCTCGAGTCTCCGCTGAACTGGTTCGTCCAAGCTGCCGGGGGAGAGGCCGCCGTGGACTTCGCCCGCAGTCTGGGCACGCTCGTGCACGCGATCGCCGAGGACATGCCCGAGGCGACCGGCGACCAGTACCGTGCCGAGCTCGACAAGCGCTGGCCCGAGCTCGACCTGCCCTCGGGCTGGGAGACGGAGAAGGACCGCGAACGGGCCGAGGAGATGCTGCGAAAACTCGCTCTCTACGGCATCGAGATGCGCAAGAACGGGCGCCGGCTCGTCGGCCAGGAGGTCGGGTTCAGCGTCGAGGTCACGGACGGGAGCCGGAAGGCGCTCGTACGCGGCATCATCGACCGGGTGGAGGTCGGCGAGGACGGGCGACCCTACGTCGTCGACCTGAAGACCGGCAAGACCAAACCGAGCGCCGGCGAGGTCGACCGGCACCCCCAGCTAGGCACCTACCAGGCGGCGATCCTCGCTGGCGCGCTCGGCGACTCGCTGCAACTTGCCGGCCGGCCGGCCGGCGCCGCCCTCGTCCAACTGGGAGACGGGACTAAATCGATGCGGCCGCAGGAACAGCCGGCGATCGGGGACGATGACTGGGCGACGCCGCTCGTGCTCGAGGCCGCCGGGCTCATGGGCGCAGCCGACTTCCTGGCCCGGCACGACCCGTCGAAGGGGCGGGCCGCGCCCTGCCGGCTGCCCGGCCTCTGCCCGCTCTGCGACGAAGGACGACAGGTGACACAGCCGTGAGAGACCACATGAGCGCCGAGACCGCCGTCCGCTTCACACCGGAGGAACTTGCCGCGCAGCTCAGCCCGTTCGCGCCGACGGAACAGCAGTCGGCCATCATCTCCTCGCCCCTCGAACCGATGCTCGTCGTCGCGGGCGCGGGCTCGGGCAAGACCGCGACCATGGCGGACCGGGTCGTCTGGCTTGTCGCCAACAATCTGGTGCGCCCGGACCAGATCCTCGGCGTGACCTTCACCCGCAAGGCCGCCGGCGAGCTCGCTCACCGGATCCGGGGCCAGCTGCTCAAGCTGGAGGAGCGGGGGCTGCTCGCGGACGGGCTCGAGGAGCTCGGCGAACCCACCGTCTCGACGTACCACTCGTACGCGAACTCGCTCGTCGCCGACCACGGAATGCGCATCGGGATCGAACCCGACGCTGAACTCCTCGGCAGCGCCCAGACCTGGCAGCTGGCGGACAGCATCGTGCAGGACTACGACGGCGACGCCGCCGAGTTGCAGGGGGCGCGGTCCACCCTAACCGACGCCGTCGTCCAGTTCGCCTCCGAATGCGCCGAACACCTGGTCACTCCCGCCGAAGCGATCGAGCATCTGACGGGTCTCATCGAGCGGCTCGACGCCCTTCCGTACATGGCCGGGAAGGAGAAGGATCGTTCGCAGGCGGCCCAGAAGCTGATGGGCATGCTCTCCACGCGCGTGGCCGTCGCCCGTCTGGCCGAGCGGTACGCGGAGGCCAAGCGGGCGCGGTCGGTGCTCGACTACGGGGATCTCGTCGCGCTCGCGGCCCGGATCGCCCGCGACGTCGAGGCTGCCCGCGTCGAGGAACGCGAGCGCTTCAAGGTCGTCCTGCTGGACGAGTTCCAGGACACCTCGCACGCGCAGATGGTGCTCTTCTCTTCGCTCTTCGGTGACGGGCACGCGGTCACCGCGGTGGGGGACCCCAACCAGTCCATCTACGGCTTCCGCGGAGCCTCCGCCGGCCAGCTCTTCCGGTTCCCGACCGAGTTCCCGCGTCTCGAGCCGGGGACCGGGGAGCGCGGCCCCGCAGCCGTCGCCCAGCTGACGACCGCGTGGCGGAACTCGCGAAACATTCTGCGGGCTGCCAACGCGGTCGCCGCACCGCTCCTGCTCGAGGCGTCGCGCAGCGGCGGGGTCACGGTCGAACAGCTCGAGCCCAGCCCGGCCGCCGGGGCCGGCGGGGTCGAGCTGGCCCGTCTCGGATCCAGCAGCGAGGAGATCGAATGGCTGGCCGGGCGCCTGCTCTCGGCGCGCGCCGAGCTACGGGCCGAGCAGTCTTCCGGTCAGGGCCCGACGCCCAGCGCGGCGGCGCTCTTCCGGACCAGGGGGCAGCTGGCGGAGATGGCAGCGGCGCTCGAGGCCCGCGGAGTCCCCTATGAAATCGTCGGCCTCTCGGGGCTGCTCGCGCTGCCGGAAGTCGTCGATCTGACGGCGACGCTGCGCGTGCTCGTGGACCCGAACCGATCGGATGCGCTGCTGCGCCTCATCGCCGGCGCGCGCTGGCGTCTCGGACCGGCCGACCTGCTCGCGTTCGCGGACTGGTCGAAGGCCCTCGAGGCGCGGCGCGCCAGAGCGCTGGACGGCGAGGAATCGACCCCGACGCCCGAACTGTCCGACGCGGCCAGCCTCGTCGAGGCTCTCGACCAGCTGCCGCCACCGGGCTGGTCGAGCCGGAACGGTCGCAGTCTCAGCGTCGCCGCGCGTGAGCGGCTCGCACGGCTCGCCGAGGAGGTCCGCTACCTGCGGACGTTCGTCGACGACGACCTGCTCACCCTGATCAACGAGGTCGAACGGGCGATGGGCCTCGATCTCGAGCTGGCCGCAAAACCGCGGCAGAGCATCCACGCGGCCCGGCGGCACCTCGACGCCTTCGCCGACGTCGCGGCGACCTACGCCCGCAGCTCCGGCGGCTCCTCGCTGACCGGCTTCCTCGCGTGGCTCGACGCGGCCGCCGAGCAGGAGAACGGGCTCGAGATCCCCCAGAGCGAATCCGATCCGGACGCCGTCCAACTGTTGACCATCCACGCGTCCAAGGGCCTCGAGTGGGACATCGTCGCCGTCGCCGGCCTCGACGATGGCGTCTTCCCGAGCTCGCGGGACAACCGCTGGACCACGGGGCACGACTCGCTGCCGTGGCCGCTGCGCGGGGACCGGCACGACCTCCCGCAATGGGACACGGATCAGCCGGACCTCAAGACCGTCCTCGACGCGGAGAAGGCGTTCAAGGAGGACGTCCAGGCCCACGGCGAACTCGAGGAGCGCCGCCTCGCCTACGTGGCCCTCACTCGCGCCCGGCATCTGCTCGTGTGCTCCGGATCCGTGTGGTTCGGCAGCCGGAGCAAGCCCGTCGATGTCTCTCCGTTCCTGCGGGATCTGCTCCCGCTGGCCGACGAAGCGGACTCCCCGGCCACCGTCCCCGTCTGGTGCGACGACGACGCGGCCCCGGCCGAGAACCCGTACCGCGAGGACCCCACGGAGGCACGCTGGCCCTTCGACCCGCTCGCGGGCCCGCAGATTTTCCGCGGCGGCAGCGAGAGCCCGCCCAGCGGGAGCCGGCGCCCGGCGCTCGAGGCAAGTGCCGCCGTCGTGCGGGAGGCGCTGGCCGGCCTGCGCCGCGGCGAGGACGCGGCCCCCTCCACCGCGGAAGGGCACGCCTGGCTGGACGAGGCGCGGCTGTTGCTGGCCAAGAAGAGGCAGGACGAGGAGCCGAAGCGGTACGAGGCGCCGACCCACGTGCGTGCCTCGCTATTCGTCGACCTCGCGACCGAACGCGAAGAGGTGCTCGCGCAAATGCGGCGCCCCGTGCCGCGGAGGCCGGGCGTCGCCGCGCGCAAGGGCACCGCCTTCCACGCGTGGGTCGAGGAGCGATTCGGCTCCACGGGCATGCTCGAGCTGGAGGAATGGGTCGGCACCGCCGACGCGCATATCGACGACGCCTACGAATTGGAGGAGATGAAGCGGGCGTTCCTCGAATCGGAGTGGGCCGAGCGGCAGCCGGCGTTCGTCGAGGTCCCCTTCGAGACCAACGTGGGCCCTGTCAACGTCCGCGGCCGCATCGACGCGGTGTTCAGCGAGCGCGACGCGGGCGGGCACGAGCGGTGGACCCTCGTCGACTGGAAGACCGGGCGCGTGCCCGTTGGCCGGGACGCAGAGGCCAAAGCGATTCAGCTCGCTGTCTACCGGCTCGGATTTGCGCGCCTGCACGGGGTCGATGTGGAGCGAGTGGACGCTGCGTTCTTCTACGTCGGGCAGGGGCGGACGCTCCGCCCGGGGCGGCTCGCGGGGGAGGACGAGCTCGTCGACCTCATCGAAGGCGCGTTGGGCGACACGGACGCCTCGACGCGCTGAGCACGGCCGGGGCGACGGAGCGTGTCAGTCCTTGTCGTCCTTCGCGGGCAGCTGGATGAACGGGATGGCAGAGGTCGGGACCTCGTCTGGTGTCCGGTCCTCCTCGCTGCTGATGCTGTCCTCGCCGTCAAGTTCGTCCTGCTCGGACTCTTCGTCCACGGGCGCGGAGCCGGTGGAATCCGCAGGCTTCTCGGGGCTGGAGGGTTCGGCAGCGTCGGCCGGTGACGACGCGGGGGCCTCGTCCGCCAGTGTGGAAGCCGGGGCATCACTCGTTGCGGGTTCCGGCGCCGCGGACTCCGCGACCGCGGCGAAAGAAGCGGAGGTAAGCGGCTCTCGCCCCCGGCTCGCCGGCGTTTCGTCGTCGTCCGGTACATCGTCGAGCACGACGACGGCCGGGTGAGCCGGCTTCTCGACGGTCACGGCCGGCTCCTCGTCCTCATCGGAGGAACCCTCTGCAGAGGGCTTCGGTTCGTCGGCCTCGCGGCGGTCGGCGTCTTCGGCGTCGGGGCCGCCGTTCGCATCCTCGTCGGTGTCCCCTGCGCCGAAGCGCGGCTGGTCGATGACGCTGATGGGCTGGCCGCCGTATTCGGCGATGTCTTCGTCCAGGTCCGCGAGCATCTGTTCGGCCTCGGCGATGCGCTCGGGGTCTTCCACCGAGACGGCCTTCACCAGCCACTGCGCGAGGGCGAACTCGGCGGACAGAGCGGCACGGCGCATGAGGTGCGGGTCGGCTTTGTCGCCGCGCTCACCCACGTAGGCCTCGAAGACGGCGTCGCTGAACGACTGCTCGTGGGCGGCAGCCAGCCACGCGAGATCGTCAGAGGGGTCGCCGATGTGCAGGTCCGTCCAGCCCGTGACGGCGGTGACGTCGGCGCCGTCGAGCAGCAGGTTTTCTTCGTGCAGGTCGCCGTGAACGACCGTCGGATTGAATCGCCACAGGCTGACGTCCTCGAGCGCGTGCTCCCAGCGGCGCAGCAGGCGCGACGGGATCTTGCCCGTCGTCGCCGCCTGGTCGAGGGCGTTGAGGCGACGCTGACGGAATTCCTCCGCCGAGTACATCGGCAGATCCGCGCGGTCGACGACCTCTTTCGGCAGGCCGTGCACGACGGCGATCGTCCGGCCCACGCTCGCGGCCGCGTTCCCGCCGGCCGCTACGAGATCGTCGAGCGGCATGTTCCGACCGTCGAGATGGTTGTAGACGAACGTGCGCAGGCTGCCCTGGCGGACCGTTCCGGCCACCGAGGGGATGCGGAACGGCAGGCTCGCGCGAACCGCGGGTGTGAACGACCGCAGGGCGGCCAGCTCGGACTCGAGGCGCATGCTGGCCTCGTCGTGGCGCGGGGCGCGGACGCGCCACTCATTCTGCTGAGCATCCCGGACCAGCGCCGAATCGAAGTCATCAGCATCGTCGGCCAGGGCCCCCACCCCGACCGGAGTCAGCCCGGGGACGGCGGCCGTGGCGATGGCGGCGAGTTCCATGGGAGAGCGTTTCACCCCTCCACCGTATGCGGGACGGGCGGGAGCACGGGCGAAGCCGGCGGCGAGTCGTCAACCATGAAATTAACTGAGAGTGTCCGCGCGGCGTCCACATCGGCGAAGGCCTCCACAGCTTCGCCGTGCCGCGGGGCGTGCACGCGACCAAGTGAGTACGGTGGGATCATGCAAACTTCGAGGCCCCGGACCGCCGACGCGGCGCCGGTGCCGTACCTCCTCGAGCGCAGCAGTGAGGACCGCGCCAGCGAGGCATGGCTCCCGTCTGTGACGGCGGACCCCGAAACCAGGTACCTGCCGATCCTCTCCGGTCGCTCGGCCCACAGCGGAGCGGTCGAAGCCGACGGCGCCCGGCTGCGCTGGTTCACGCGCGAGGAGGTCGCCGCATTTGCGCCGCGCGACGCAGCTGAGATCTACCTCGGCAGGCTGAACGACGACGCCGCCTCGCCAGCCGCAGGACGTCACCTCGTTGCGGTGGTCGTCGATGTGGTGGCCGAGGATCGGTTCGCGTCCTACCGTCGGCTGCGCGAGCTCGCGCCACTGCTGGACGCCGCCGAGGCGGAGATCCTCATCTCCGCCACGGCCATCGTCAACTGGCACGCGGGGCACACGCACTGTCCGCGCTGCGGCGCGCCCACCGTCGTCGTGCACAGCGGATGGGTGCGGCGCTGCAGCGCCGACGGGACCGAACACTTCCCGCGAACAGACCCGGCCATCATCGTTTCGATCATCGACCGGGAAGACCGGCTGCTGCTGGGGGCGAACGCCCGCTGGGGCGGGCAGCGCTACTCGACTCTGGCCGGGTTCGTGGAACCGGGGGAGTCGCTCGAGGCCGCCGTCGTCCGCGAGGTCGCCGAGGAGGCCGGGATCGTGGTGCATTCGCCCGAGTACGTCGCTTCACAGCCCTGGCCGTTTCCGGCGTCCCTCATGCTCGCGTTTCGGGCGCAGACGGACGACGTCGACGTCGTGCCCGACGGCGAGGAGATCATCGACTTGCGCTGGTTCACGCGCGACCAGCTCGCCGAAGATGTCCGCTCCGGGCGCATCGCGGCGCCGACGCCGGCCTCCGTCGCGCGGAGCCTCATCGAACTTTGGTACGGTGGGCCGTTGCCCGAACCGCGCCAGCCGGAGAGTCAGAGAGCGTGAACTCAGTAGAAGAACGAATCCTCGCCGGACTCGATGACGAACAGCGGCGCGTCGCGACGACCCTGAACGGTCCGCTCTGCGTCCTCGCCGGCGCCGGGACCGGCAAGACGCGCGCGATCACCCACCGCATCGCCTACGGCGTGCATACCGGCGCCTATCAGGCCAACCAGGTCCTCGCGGTGACGTTCACCTCCCGCGCTGCGGCCGAAATGCGCACGCGGCTGCGCGACCTGGACGCCCCCGGCGTGCAGGCCCGCACGTTCCACGCCGCCGCACTGCGCCAGCTCCAGTACTTCTGGCCACAGGCGATCGGCGGGGAGCTGCCGAACATCATCGACTACAAGGCGCAGATGGTGGCGGAGGCCGCCCGGCGGCTGCGACTGACGACCGACCGCGCGAGCATCCGCGATCTCGCCGCCGAGATCGAGTGGGCGAAGGTCTCGATGCACACCCCGGAGAGCTACGTCGACGCCGCGGCGGGACGCGACGACGCCGCCGGGTTCGACAAGACGACGATCGCCCGCATTTTCCAGTCCTATGAGGACGTCAAAACGGACCGCCACATGATCGATTTCGAGGACGTGCTGCTGCTGACTGTCGGCATCCTCGACACCGAAGCGCAGATCGCCGCCCAGATCCGGAAGCAGTACCGCCACTTCGTCGTCGACGAGTACCAGGATGTCTCGCCGCTGCAGCAGCGCCTGCTGGACCTCTGGATGGGGGACCGCCAGGACGTCTGCGTCGTCGGAGATGCGAGCCAGACCATCTACTCGTTCACCGGCGCGACGCCGGCGCACCTCCTGGAATTCGGGCAGCGGTACCCGGAGGCCCCGCTCGTGAAGCTGATTCGCGACTATCGCTCGACCCCGCAGGTCGTCGACCTGGCGAACCGACTGCTCTCGACGCGCCGGATAGAGGCCGGAGTCGGGGACCGGAACGTGTCCTGGCCCGAGCCGCTCGAACTGATCGCCCAGCGCGAGAGCGGACCCGAGCCGCAGTTCGCGGAATTCGCCGACGACCAGGCCGAGGCGGCGGGGATGGCCAAGGCCATCCAGCAGTTGATCGACTCGGGTGTCCAGGCCGCCGAGATCGCCGTGCTGTACCGCACCAACGGCCAGTCGGAGAACTACGAACAGGCGTTGGCTGCGGCCGGCATCGGCTACCAGCTGCGCGGCGGCGAGCGGTTCTTCCAGCGCCGCGAGGTCCGCGACGGGATCCTGCAGCTGCGGGCCGCGGCCCGGGTCGATGCCGAAGGCAGCGTCACGCAGCAGGTCAAGGACGTGCTCTCCTCCCTCGGGTACTCGGAGACGGCGCCCAGCGGTTCGGGGGCCGTGCGCGAGCGCTGGGAGTCGCTGCAGGCGCTCGTGGCACTCGCCGCCGAGCTTGAGAAGAAGCGCGCCGACCGGCAGGAGTCGCTCTCGCTCATGGAGTTCGTTGCCGAGCTCGACGAGCGGGCCGCCGCACAGCACGCCCCCACCGTGCAGGGGGTCACCCTCGCTTCGTTGCACTCGGCCAAGGGGCTCGAGTGGGACGCGGTCTTCCTCGCGGGCATGAGTGACGGGCTCATGCCGATTTCGTTCGCCGAGGACCAGGCGGACTACGACGAGGAGCGCCGCCTGCTCTACGTGGGAATCACCCGCGCCCGACGCCACCTGCACGTCTCGTGGTCGCTTTCCCGGACGCCCGGGGGCCGCGCCAGCCGGCGCCCTTCGCGCTTCCTGGACCGATTGCGCCCGGCCGTGTCCACCCAGGATGGCGCCTCGAGCCCGCGGGCCGCGAAACGCCGTCGTCTGGCGGGGCCGCCCACGTGCCGGGTCTGCGGGACGCTGCTCTCGAGTGCGGCCGAACGGAAGGTCGGCCGCTGCGGCGACTGCCCGCCGGGCTACGACGAGGCGGTCTTCGAGCGGCTGCGGCAGTGGCGGCTGGACACCGCGAATGAGGCGTCGGTGCCGGCGTTCGTGATCTTCACGGACGCCACGCTCATGGCGATCGCCGAGGCCGGCCCGACGGACGCCACGGAGCTCTCCAAGGTGCCGGGGGTCGGGCGGACGAAGCTCGAGCGCTACGGCCCGGACGTCCTCGATATCCTGAGTGCCGGCGGCCCCGCGGCCTAAGGTCGCTACCCCATGCAGCCGCAGTGGTCGCCGGTCCGTTGCGGCGTGACCGATGTGGCGCCCGAGGCGAGGTCTACAGTGACCTCGTGACCAGCCGACGCGGGCACGTTGACGCGATCGAGAAGCATCAGTGCGTGCATGACCGCGATCCCGGCAGCCGTTGCCGCCAAGGTGACCTCCGTTCCGACGGGAGTCGACGACGGCGAGGCCACCGGATGGTCGACGCAGCAACGCAGGCACTGCGTCAGGCCCGGGAGCACGAGCGGCCCGACGACCGCCCGTGAGTCCTCGAACCGGACGGGCAGGTGGGCGGCGTCCAGCCCGGCGACGGAGTGCCGCGGCAGCCCGGTGGCCGGGTCCGCGAAGAGCAACGTGATATCGGCTGCCGCCTCCCGGGCGCCGGAGATCACACGCGTCTGCGGGTGGCTCGATTCCAGGCGTCGGGTCACGGCCGCTGCGCGCGCCCGGCCGAGGTCCGACATCGACAAGGGCCCCGTGCCGAGGTCTGCTGGTCGGACGTCCAGGCCGTCGTCGAGGACGATCGTCCCCACACCGGCTGCAGCCAGGAGCTGGGCGGCCTGCGCGCCGGCCCGACCGAGCCCGTGAACGCGCACGACGGCGTCGTCGCGCCGCTGCAGCGCGGGGCCGGCGTGTGCCGCGTAAGCCAGAGACCAGTCGGCGATGTCCGGCGCCATGATGTCCGCCCGGAGTCCCGGGAGCCGGTACGACCCCGCCTCCACGAGGACGGGCTCAACGAGGCGGTCCAGCTCGCGGCAGCGCGGCGCCGGGGGCAGAGTCGTGTCGGCGACCGGGTAGTCGACGTGGGATCCGCTCGCGGCGAGCCGGGCGAGATAGGCGCGGTCCGCATCGGAGACCCCGCCGATCCAGATGCCGCGCGCGCCCAGCCCGATGCAGACGGAGGTCGCGGTGAGACGGTAGAGGCGCAGGCCGGGGTTGATGCGGCGGGCGGTCTCAGCGAGGCCGAGCGGCAGACGGTTCGTTTCTTCGGCCACGGGCGGTTCGGATGTGGGGTCGATCACGCTCATGGAAGCATGGTGCCACGTTGGCGCGACCGGCCGTCCGAGTTATCCACAGGGGGCCGGTTCGAATGGCTACAACCGGGCGGGTGGGGGAGAATTCCGGGTATGGCGATGAAGAATCTCAGGGAGTTCGATGCGGCGGACGGCACACGCGTGCGGATCGTCTCCTCGACGCGGCGCAACAAGAGCGTCGGGGCCAAGTGGGACGGGGAGTCCGTCGTCGTCACGGTCCCGGAATGGATGGACGCCGGAACCCAGACGAGGCACGCGGAGTCTCTCGTGCGCAAGATGCAGCTCAAGCGGCGCCGCAGCCGGCCGCGGGCCAGCGACGTCGACCTGGCAGCCCGTGCGGCCGCACTCGACGCCGAATACCTGGGCTCGAGGGCCCAGCCGGTCAGCGTTCGCTGGGTGACGAACCAGAACCACCGCTGGGCCTCGGCCACCCGGTTCGAGAAGTCCATCAGGCTCTCGCATCGACTGCAGCCTATGCCCGGGTGGGTCCAGGACGCCGTGCTCGTGCACGAACTGGCCCACCTCGTCGCGGACGACGGGCACGGGCCCCGGTTCCAAGCGCTCGCCGGGCGCTACCCGCGGATGCAGGAGGCCAACGCCTTCCTCGACGGGGCGGCCTTCGCATGGGCGAATCCCGAGACCGCGTAGGCGGCCGGGCCGCTACTTCGAGTCGTCCGTCGGGCCTGTCGGTGCCTCGTCGTCCCCGTCGTCGTCAGGGGTGTCGAACCCGCCCGAGAGCAGTTTGTTCAGCGCCTCGTCGAGCTCGCTGTCCTCGGCCTCGGCGAGCTTGCGACGCGTGCCGAAGCCGGCGGGGTCGTCCAGGTCCTCTGCTGTCGGCATGAGGTCCGGGTGGGACCAGATGTCGTCGCGGCCCTCGAGGCCGCGTTCGGCGAGCATCGTCGACCAGAACGCCGAGGCGTCGCGGAGCCGGCGCGGGCGCAGTTCGAGTCCGACGAGTGAGGCGAACGCCTGCTCGGCGGGCCCGCCCGTGGCGCGCCGGCGGCGCAGCATTTCACGCAGGGCGGTCGCGGAGGGCAGGTTGGCCGATGCGGCTGCCACGACCTCGTCGACCCAGCCCTCGATCAGGGCGAGCGCGGTCTCCAGCTTGGCCAGCGCGGTCTCTTGAGCCGGGGTGTGCTGTGGGGTGAACAGGCCCTCCACGGCCATGTTCTGGAAGGACTCGGGGTTGCTCGGGTCGATGTCGCGGATCGACTCTTCGATCTTGGACATGTCGATGTGGATGCCGCGTGCGTAGGCCTCGATCGCTCCGACGACGTGCGATCGCAGCCAGGGCGCCCGAGTGAAGAGGCGGACGTGGGCGGCCTCGCGCAACGCGATGAAGAGCAGGACCTCCTGCTCGGGCGCGTCGAGGTTTTCGCCGAAGGCGCTCACGTTCGCCGGCACCAGCAGCGGGGCGTTCCCGGCCAAGGGTAGGCCGATGTCGGTACCGCCGAAGACGTCCTTCGCGAGACCGCCCACGGCGGTCCCGAGCTGCATGCCGAACATGGCGCCGCCGAGGTTCTGGAACATGCCCTGCGCGCCGGCCAGCATGCCCTTCATCTCCTCCGGTGCCTGGTCGCGCATTGCGGTTGTCATCGCAGCGGACATCGATTCGGCGACGTCGGAGGTGAGGACCTTCCACGTATCCATCGTCTTGGTGACCCACTGGGCCCGCGAGATCGCCGTGAACTCGGCAGTCGGGGCCTCGAAGGCGGTGGCCGCGTCCAGCCACATCTCGGCCAGTCGCCCGGCATCGGCGATGGCACGCTGGCGGGGCGCGGTCACGCTGGGATCGTCACCGGCGGCCGCCTGGCGGGCGGAGTCGATGGCGAGGGACCAGTTCACGGGCCCGCTCTCACCGCTGGCCATCGCCCCCATCAGCTGCTGCATCTGGCGGAACATGGCCTGCATGGCGGCGGGATCGTTCTGCATCCCCATCGCCTTCTGGATCTCCTCGGGCAGGTTGTCGGGGTCCATGCCGCCACCTGCGCCGCCAAAGAGATTGGAGAACATCTCGGCAAACGGGTCCTTGTCGTTGTTGTCGTCGGAGCCGTCCGGGCGATTGTTCTCGGTGTTGTCAGCCATGCTCCAACGGTACTCCCGATTCCGGTGCGTGACCCGGGTGAATCCGCCCGGTTCGCTGTTGGCAAAGCGCAAGGAGGGGACCGGGACACGGGCCGCTGGTGTAGGCAGTAGCCTAGAGTTCGGACTCAAAGATCCGTAGCAGGCAATCGTACAGAGGAACCCCGTTGACCCAGCAGTCCCCACCCTCGCCCGGCACATCCCCGACCGGGGAGGACCAGTCTGCCCGCCCTCGCCGGCTCCGCAGGACGCTGCTCGCCTCGACGGCCGTCGTCGTCGGGCTCTCATTCGTGACGATGGCGCTTCCCGCGCCCTACGTCATCGAGTCGCCGGGTCCGACGCTCAATACCCTCGGTGAGGTGGAGGGAGAACCCGCGCTCAGCGTCAGGGGTACCGAATCCTATCGGCCGGATGGGCGTCTCGACCTGACGACCGTGTTCGTCCGCGGTGGCGGCGGACGCCACGTCACCTTCTTCGAAGCCCTGCAGGCGTGGGCCGACCCCACGAAGGACCTCTTCCCCCAGGAGAGCGTCTATCCGCGCGGCGTGACAGGGGAGCAGATCAGCGAGCAGAACACGGCCCAGATGGACGAGTCGCAGGAGACATCCGTCGCCGCGGCGCTCGGTCAGCTGGACATCGACTACGACGCGTCCATCTCCGTCGTCGAGTTCGCCTCCGATCAGAATCAAGACGTGTTGGAGGTCGGAGACGTCGTGACGGACCTCGACGGCGACTCGGTGGCGACGGTCCAGGCGCTGCGCGACGGGCTGCAGGAGGACCGCGAGGAGGGCCACGTCCTGACCGTGCGCCGCGGGTCGAAGACGCTGGAGGTCCCGGTCGAGACGACGACCGCGCCCGACGGCACGAAGCAGGTCGGCCTGTTCCTGCGCACTGACTTCGATTTCCCGTTCGCCGTGGAATTCGCGCTCGACGACATCGGGGGCCCGAGTGCCGGGATGATGTTCTCGCTCGGCATCATCGACCTGCTGACCGAGGGTGATCTGACGGGGGGCGAGCACATCGCCGGCACCGGAACCGTTACTGCAGACGGGCGGATCGGGGCGATCGGGGGCATCGCGCAGAAGGTCGTGGGCGCCCGGGAGGCCGGCGCTGATTTCTTCCTGGCACCGGCGGGGAACTGCCGTGATCTGGCGGGGCGGGTTCCGGACGGACTGCAGATCATCGAGGTCGAGACGCTCGAGGACGCGTACGACGCCGTGCGCGGCGTGGGTGCCGGAGAGTCACCGGAGAACCTGCCCTCCTGCGATTGATCGGGGCCTGACGCGGCCTCCCGCGACGGGGCTTCACAGAGTGTCCAATGAGGTTCGCCACACGGGGCCAGATGGGGCAGAATAGACACAAACTATGTTGCGACTTTGCATAGCCCCGTAACCCCTGACTTGAGGTTCCTATGACGTTTGGCTCTGACTTTCCCTTCGGCGGCCGCCCTCCGGGCGACGGCGGTTCGAATAGCGGCGAGGAGCCGCCCGAGAGGCCCGCACGCAAGTCTTCGGCGCTGATGCCGACGATCGTCGTCGTCGGTGTTCTCGTGGCCGGCTTCGTGTTCTTCGCGAACACGTACGCGGAGATCCTCTGGTTCAACCAGCTCGGCTACTCCGAGGTGTTCTGGACCGAGAAGATCGCGAAGATCGTCCTCTGGGTCGTCGCCTTCCTCATCATGGGCCTGGGCGTCTGGGGCAGCCTCACACTGGCCTATCGCTCGCGCCCGGTCTACGCCTCCGCGGCGCAGCAGCAAGACGTGCTGAGCAAGTACCAGACGCAGCTCGAGCCGATCCGCCGTCTCCTGATGATCGGCGTCCCCGGCCTGCTGGCCGCGTTCTCGGCCGCTGCCATCGCCAGCCAGTGGCAGACGATCATGCTGTACCTGAACCAGGTCGACTTCGGCGAGGCCGATCCGGAGTTCGGACTGGACCTCTCGTTCTTCCTGAACACCCTGCCGTTCGTCGGACTCATCGTCGGTTACGGCGTCTCCGTCGTGCTGATCGCCGGTATCGCCGGCCTGCTCATGCACTACCTCTACGGCGGAATCCGCATCGAGGAACGCGGCGGGATCACCGTCTCCAAGGCGGCCCGCGTGCACATCTGCGTCACGGCGGCGATCTTCGTGCTGCTGCAGGCCGTCAACTACTGGCTGGACCGCTACTCGACGCTGCTGAATCAAGACGGCCGCGTGGCCGGCGCCATGTACACGGACGTCAACGCGGTCATCCCGACCAAGACGATCCTCGCCGTCGCCGCCGTCATCGTCGCCGTCCTCTTCATCCTCGGCGCCATCCTGGGCCGCTGGAAGCTGCCCATCATCGGCACCGCGATGCTCATCGTGACCGCACTTGTGGCCGGCGGCGTGTACCCGTTCATCGTCCAGCAGTACCAGGTGCTCCCGTCGGAGAAGACGGTCGAGCAGGAGTACATCGCCAAGAACATCGAGATGACGCGTCAGGCCTACGGGCTCGACAAGGTCGAGGCCGAGAACTACGACGCGACGACGGACACCGCCAAGAACGCCCTGGCCAAGGACAGCGCGACGACGGCGAACATCCGTCTGCTCGATCCGAACCTCATCTCCGACGCCTTCCGGCAGCTGCAGCAGTTCCGCCCGTACTACAGCTTCGCTGAGACGCTCAACGTGGACCGCTACGAGATCGACGGCGAGGTCCAGGACACGGTCATCGCCGTGCGCGAGGTCGATGTCGACCCGGCCGACTCGTGGATCAACCAGCACATCACCTACACCCACGGCTACGGCGTCGTGGCCGCCTACGGCGCCAAGGTCGCGGCCGGTGGCCGTCCGGACTTCATGCTCGGCGGCATCCCGACGCGCGGCGATCTGACGAGCGATGACGACTACGAGCCGCGTATCTACTTCGGTGAGGAATCGCCGCAGTACTCGGTCGTCGGCGGCCCCGAGGGTTGGGCGCCGCGAGAGCTCGACCGCCCGCAGGACGAGTCAGGCGAGGGCGACGCCAAGACGACCTTCGCCGGCGACGGCGGACCGAGCATCGGCAATTTCTTCAACCGACTGGTCTACGCGCTGAAGTTCGGCTCGACCGACCTGCTGCTCTCCAGCGACGTCAACGACGAATCGCAGATCCTCTACGACCGCACGCCGAAGGAGCGCATCCAGAAGGTCGCGCCGTACCTGACGGTCGATTCGAACGCCTACCCGGCGATCGTCGACGGGCGTGTCAAGTGGATCGTCGACGCGTACACGACGAGTAACAACTTCCCGTACTCGCAGTCCCAGCAGATCGAGTCGGCCGTGACCGACTCCCTGACGGGCGCGCAGCGCGAGCTCACCGCTTCCGGCGAAATCAACTACATCCGCAACTCGGTCAAGGCCACAGTCGACGCCTACGACGGCTCCGTCGATCTGTACGCCTGGGAGCCCGACGAGCCGCTGTTGCAGGCGTGGCAGAAAGTCTTCCCGGAATCGATCAAGCCGTACACCGAGATGTCGGCGGACCTCATGAGTCACGTGCGCTACCCGGAAGACATCTTCAAGATGCAGCGCGAGCTGCTCGGCAAGTACCACGTCACGAACCCGGACGACTTCTACGAAGCCAACGACGCGTGGTCGGTGCCGAGCGATCCGACGGTCGAGGGCGGGAACGTCGCCCAGCCGCCATACTACCTGTCGCTGAAAATGCCGAACCAGGAGAACCAGACCTTCTCCCTGACGTCGACGTTCATCCCGCGGGCCTCGGCCGGCGGACAGCAGCGCAACGTGCTCTACGGGTTCCTGTCCGCCGAGGCGGACGCCGGCCGCGAGGCAGGGGTGAAGGCGGACGGCTACGGGACGCTGAGGCTCCTCGAGCTTCCCCGGAGCACCGTCGTCCCGGGGCCGGGACAGGCGCAGCAGAACTTCGACTCCAACACCGAGGTCTCGCGGGAGCTGAACCTTCTGCGCCAGGGTGCGTCCAACGTGATCAACGGCAACATGATCTCGCTGCCCGTCGGTGGCGGTATCTTGCACGTCCAGCCGGTCTACGTGCGCTCGACGGGCGACACCTCGTACCCGACGCTGCGCAAGGTCTTGGTCTCCTTCGGTGACAAGGTCGGCTTCGCCGATACGCTCTCGGAGGCGTTGGACCAGCTCTTCGAGGGCGCCTCGGGCGCGACGACCGGCGAGGAGCCAAATGGCGACGGCGACGCCGGATCCGGCGACCCCGACGGTTCCGAGGAACCAGCCGAAACCACAGCCGAGGAGGACCTGCGAGAGGCGCTCGCCGCGGCGAACTCGGCCATCGCGGCGGGCCAGGCGGCACTCGCGGAAGGCGACTTCGCGGCCTACGGGCAGGCGCAGGAGGACCTGAACCGTGCGCTCGAGCAGGCGATCGAGGCCGAGGCGGAGATCGCCGGCACGGCACCGGTCAACGAAGAGCCCGCTGAAGACGAGGCCACCGGCGACGAGGCCCCGGCGGACGAGTCGGCGGAGGGCTCCGGGGACAACTAGAACTAGTCCACCGCGAGAGACGCACGCGACGGCCGCCGAATCCCCGCTAGGGGAGCCGGCGGCCGTCGCCGTTCCAGCCACCGTGTCCCATCGCACAGTCCTCGACTGGCCCCTCGATTTGCGTTCAGTCCTCCATGCTGGCAGTATTAAGTCTTACGCCGCGGGGTGGAGCAGTTCGGTAGCTCGCCGGGCTCATAACCCGGAGGTCAGAGGTTCAAATCCTCTCCCCGCAACGAGAAAGCAGGCCCTGACTTGGGAGACCAAGTCAGGGCCTGCTTGTTTTCGTGCCCCAGCGAGGGCCGTGAGGAGGAGCCGAGTGCGCAGCGACCACGGTCGCCCTCGCGCCCTGTGGGATAGTTCACAACTACTGCAGTACGATATGTTAATAATCATTAACTATCGCGATGTCGGTGCCACGTTGCGCGTCTCGTGCCGTGACATGGTGCGCCTCGAAGGCCGCCGACTTGTATTCTGAGGGGCGTTGCCCGGTGAAAGGAATGGATGTGAACGCGTCGCTTTCGACGAAGACCCCCGCTGGCGGATCGAAGCCGTGGGCGAGGTACGGCATCGCGGCGGCCGTGGCCGTCGTCGTATTCGCCCTCCTGGTGCTCGGCTCGCGGTGGCTCGTCACCCTCGAGCCGGTGCAGGGCTTCCTGCGCGACTATCCGGGGCACACGCCACTGCCGGCCGGCACGGCCGAAGGGCTGCCCGCCTGGCTCGGCTGGCAGCACTTCCTGAACATGTTCTTTTTGTTCCTGATCATCAAGACCGGTTGGCAGGTGCGGACCCAGCAGCGTCCGCCGGCGAACTGGACGCGCAACAACAAGGGTCTGATCAAGACCAAGAACCCGCCGAAGCGCATCAGCATCAACCTGTGGTTCCACCTGACGCTGGACGCGCTGTGGGTGCTCAACGGGCTGGTCTTCATGGTGCTGATCTTCGCAACCGGCCATTGGGTGCGGATTGTCCCGACGAGCTGGGACGTCTTCCCCAATGCGCTCTCCGCCGGGCTGCAGTACCTGTCGCTGAACTGGCCGATGGAAAACGGGTGGGTGAACTACAACTCGCTGCAGCTGCTGGCCTACTTCCTGACGGTCTTCGTTGCGGCGCCGTTGGCCATCGCGACGGGCCTGCGCATGTCGGAGGTCTGGCCGAAGAAGGCCGCTATCAACAAGGTCTACCCGATCGAACTGGCCCGCGCCGTTCACCTGCCGACGATGGTCTACTTCGTCCTCTTCGTCATCGCCCACGTCGCCCTCGTGCTGGCGACCGGGGCACGGGCGAATCTGAACCACATGTTCGCCGCCCGAAGCGACGACGGTTGGCTCGGTTTCTGGATCTTCGTCGTCGCGGTGCTCGTCAGCGTCGCTGCGGTGGTCTTCTCGAGGCCCGTGGTCATCGCCCCGATCGCCAACCTGACGGGCCGCGTCAGCCGCTGAGAACCGGCTGCGATCAGTCGGGGAGCGGGCCGATTTGGCATCGGGCCACAGGCTATGTATAGTTGTATCTCGCGCCGCGGGGTGGAGCAGTTCGGTAGCTCGCCGGGCTCATAACCCGGAGGTCAGAGGTTCAAATCCTCTCCCCGCAACGAGAAAGCAGGCCCTGACTTGGGAAACCAAGTCAGGGCCTGCTGCGTTAACAGGTGCGTTCAGGCGTCAGGCTCCGTGGTAGCTGGAGCCCTCGATCTCGGCCGCCCCCTCGCCGAGCGCCCCCGGGTTCTTCCCCTGCTTGAGCGCCGCCAACCGCGCCTCGACCTCGAGTTCCTCACCCAGGTCCTCGAGTTCCTCGAACTGCGAGTCGAGGCTCGAAGCGGCCAGTTCGCTGGCGCCGAGGACGCGGGCCTCCTCGCGGCGGATCTTCTCTTCGAAACGCGAGACCTCCGAGCTCGGGTCCATGATGTCGATGCTCTTGATCGCGTCGTGCACCTGGTTCTGCGCCTCGGCGGCCTTGGCCCGGGCGACCAGCTCGTCGCGTTTGGCGATCAACTGCTGGCGCTTGTTCTTCATTTGCTCGAGGCCGGATTTGAGCTTCTCGACGACCTGCTCCTGCGAGGCGATCGTCGGAGCGGACGACCGGACCTCGGACTCGGCCTGCATCTGCCGCTGGATGGCGACCTTGGCCAGGCTGTCGTACTTGGCTGCCCGCGCATCGTCGCCGTTGCTCCGCTCCTGGTCCGCGCGGCTGGACGCCGCGAGCGCCTTGTTGCCCCAGTCGGCCGCGTTGCGGGTGTCCTCGTCGCGGTCCTGCTGCATCAGGCGGAGGTTGCCGATGGTCTGCGCGATCGCGGACTCGGCCTCGGCGATGTTATTGGTGTAGTCGCGCAGCATCTGGTCCAGCATCTTCTCCGGGTCCTCGGCCTGGTCGAGGATCGAGTTGATGTTGGCTTTGGCGAGCTGGGCGATGCGCCCGAAGATCGACTGCTTCTGCATGGTGTGTGCCTTTCGCTGGAGATGTAGTTGGTCGTGTAGTCGGGAATCGATTGTCTAGGTCAGAAGTTGCCGCCGCCGCCGGAGAAGCCCCCGCCGCCGCCGAACCCGCCGCCTCCACCGCCGAAGCTTCCGCCCCCGGAGAAGCCGCCGAAGCCGCCGCCTCCGAAGGGGCTTCCGCCTCCGTGGCCCGAGGAGCGGCCACCGCCGAGGAGGGAGTCGATGATGATGCCGCCGAGGATGGCTCCGCCGAGACCGCCGCCGAAGCTGTCGCCGCCGCGCCGCCGCCGGTAGCCGCCGCCGAACAGGTCCGGGGCGCCGTCGCCGAAGCCGCCGACGTCGTTCTCGGCCTCGCGCGCGGCCTGGTCGCCGAGGTGGATGGCCTGATTGGCATGGTTGAGGGCCGTGGCCGGGTCGGTTGGTGACAGGCGCACCGCCTCGTCGAGGTGCCGCTCGGCTTCGGCCAACCGGGTCCGCGCCGTCGCCCGAACGCCACCTCGTCGGGCGCGGATGTAGTCGGCGGTGCCCTGGATCTTGACCTGGGCCGAGTGGATCGCCGAGCGGAGTTGTTCGCCGGCCCGGCGCTGCTGTTCCTGCAGGTCGCGCAGTCCTGCCATCGGCGCGTCCAGCTGCGTGCGGGCCGCCTCGACATCGCGCAGCAGGGTCTCCGGATCGGTACGTGGCTGGACCATCGCCGCCCGCGTCGCGGCGACGACCTGCTCGACGGCGGCCGTCGGGCCCGCGAGCTCGCGTGCGGCGGAGGCGTCCATCGCCGCCCGCGCGCTCGAGACGTCCCGCTCGGCCGCCTTGAGCGCCGACTCCAGGTCGCGGGTGGTCTGCGTCAGCTGGCTCTTCGCCGCCTCCACGGCGTCGACGAGCAGGCGGGCCTGGCCGATGGCCTCCTCGGCGCTGCGGATGACGACGGCGGCGCTGCCGCCGCCCGCGTCGCCCACGGAGCCGGCGGCCTCGTCCAGTCGGGCCCCCGCGAAGTCGATCCGCTCAGCGGCCTGGTCGACGTTGTCGCGGACCTGCGCCAAGGCGGAGTCCGTGTAGGAGGCTGCGAGGGATTGCAGCGTCTCCTCGGCGGCGTCCAGACGCCCCTCGAGCCCGGGCAGCTCGCCGCGCAGCCGGGCGAGGGACTCGGGCGCGCGGCGCTCGAGCTGGCGGAGCGCGTCGAAGTCCTCGTGGTGCTCCTCGAGGGTGTCGTTGACGGACTCGCAGCGGCGGATGATCTCCCCGAGCCAGGAGCGCTGCTGCTCCTCCGTGTCGGGGATGTGGTCGTCGAGCTGCTGCTGCAGCTTGAACGAAGCGTTCAGGTGCCCCCGCGCCGCGGCGACGTCCTGCACGAACGTCGCGACGGCATCGTCCCCGTACTGCAGGCGGGCGAAGTCGATCTCCTGCTCGCTCGACTTGATGGCGTCGTCGGCCGCCACGAGCAGGCTCCCGGCCTGCGTGCGCAGCTCCTCGACGCTCAATGCGGCGAGCGGGTCGGGCGCCTGCTGCGCCGCTTGTTCCTGCCGCGGTTGCCCGTCGCCGGACGGCTGCTGCGGCGCGCGTCCGAGATTGCGCTTCTTGCGGCGTCCCGCGACGAGGGCGGCGACTCCGATCGCGCCACCGATGAGGACGACCGGCCAGAAGCCTCCGCCCCCGGACCCGGTGGCAGCGGGGTCCTCCGCGGCCCCCGGCGGCACGGCGCCTCCGGAGCGGGACGCGGAGGCTGCCTCGATGCCGTCACCGGCGGCGACCGCCGCGGCGGCGAGCGCATCGCCAGTCAGCGGGTCCCCGGAGAGTTCGCCGCTGATCCACTCGCCCCAAATCTGCTGCGTGTGCTCTTGCAGCCAGCCGCTCGAGTGGGCCGCCAGCTCGCCTTGCCGCTCGTCGACCGCGAGCGCGAGGAGGGCGTCGTTGCTGCCGAAGTCTTTGGCGTCGGCGACGGCCTGGATCCAGGAGGCGCGATCATCGGGGTTGTCGAAGGAGTCCACGTAGACGACGAACAGGGTGATCCCGGTGTCCTGACGGACCTCGGCGAGCCGATTTTCGACGTCGCCGGTGCGTCCGCCCAAGAGGCCGGTCGTGTCGACGACGTACTCGCCCGCCGGAATGTCCACCGGTTCCTCAGCGGCCGCGGGAGAGGCACCCAGGCTGAGAGCGAGACCGCAGGCCAGCGCTGCGAAGCTCAGCCGGGACCGGTGCGAACGCCAGCGTGTTCGTACCGTGGGGGACATTCCGTGCGGTTCTCGCATGCGTAACCCTTCGAGTCTGCGGTGCATCGTCGGCGAAACGCCGTGTTTTCGAGCAGATGTTGGCGATTCTATGGTCTTGAGGCGCCCATCTCCAGAGTTGGGGCCGCGACTGGCGGGCGGTGCGCTCACAGCGTAAGTGCCCTGCCGATCGAGTCCGCGCGTTGGAGGCTGTACACAGGAAAAACATAGGGCAGGCTGGAACGGAACACAGGGGACCCCGTCATAGTTGAACTCAACAAGACGGACGAAAGGACACACCACGCCATGAGCGAGACGAACGGCTCCGAGACGCCGAAGCACGACGCGAGGAACCCGGCGTCGCCGGAGGCCGGGCAGGGGGCCGTGCCGCCCCGGCCGCAGACACCGCCGACCGGCGCGACCGGCCCGGACGAGCCGGCGTCGCAGCCCTCCACTGAGCCGGAAACCACCCCGATCACGCGTCCGGACGCCGCGGCCACCGCGGCCCAGCCCGCCGTCGAGCAGCCCACGACGGAGCAGCCCGCCATGACGGAGCAGCCCGCCGCGGCCGAGGAGCCGGCTGAGCGGCCGCGCTACGGACAACTCGGGCCGGCGGCCGGTGCGGATGCCGGTCCCAGGACCCAGAGCGACGCCGATACCGCGGGCGCAGCGGGGCAGCCGGCCGCGTACTCGAGTGCTTACCAGTACGGCCAGAGCGGCGACGGGCACACGTTCTACGGCGCCCCGGTGCCGGCCCCGCGCTCGCAGCGCAGGCCCCGCCGCTACGGTGCCGCGACGCTGGTCGGCGGCATGCTCCTGGCTGCGATCGTCGGCGCCGGCTCCGCGATCGGCGCGAACTACTTCCTGACCTCGGGCAGCAGCTCGCAGGTCTCCTCGCAGCAGCCGGGTGAATCCCTCGTCATCAACAACCCCGAAAACGTGACGGCCGTGAGTGCGGCGGCGGCCAAGGCCTCGCCGAGCGTCGTGACCATCGAGGCCTCGTCGTCGAGCGCCGGCGGGTCCGGGTCCGGGATCATCCTGGACGACGACGGCCACATCCTGACCAACACCCACGTCGTCACCCTCGGCGGCGAGACGGGGGACCCGAGTCTGAGCGTGCGCACGGCCGATGGCCAGGTGCACCAGGCGCAGATCGTCGGCACCGACCCGCTCTCGGACCTGGCGGTGATCAAGATCGACGCCGAGAATCTGACCCCGGCCGAGCTCGGCAGCTCCGGCGACCTCAACGTCGGCGACACCGCGGTGGCCATCGGGGCCCCGCTGGGCCTGAGCGGAACAGTGACCGACGGGATCATCTCCACGCTGAACCGGACGATCAGCATCCAGTCCTCCGCCGTGCCCGACGCGCCCGCCGAGGGTGAAGAGGACGGGGGAGGCGGGGAGTTCAACTTCCAGTTCCCCGGCCAGGAGGGCCGGAGCGGGAACTCCGGTTCCATCCACGTCAACGTCATCCAGACCGACGCCGCGATCAACCACGGCAACTCCGGTGGCGCGCTCGTGAACGTCGACGGTGAGATCATCGGTGTCAACGTCGCCATCGCCTCCAGCGGCAACGGGGCGACAAGCGGGGAGGACAGCGGAAGTATCGGCGTCGGGTTCGCGATCCCGATCGACTACGCCCAGCGGATCGCCGCGGATCTGATCGCCGACGGCGAGGCCAGCCACGGCCTCTTGGGCGTCACGGTGCAGGCCCAGCCGGCCGGCACCGGTGAGAACGCGTCGTCGTTCAGCGTCGGGGCCGTCGTCCGGGAGGTTTCGGATGGGTCCCCGGCTGAGGAGGCGGGGCTGCGCCAGGGTGATGTCATCACCCGCGTCGACGAGCGCCGGATCGACGACAGCCTCTCGCTAACCGCCGTGATCCGCGAATACGCCGCCGGCGACAAAGCGACGATTCATTACCTGCGCGACGGCCGGGAGGCGACCGCTGACGTAACAGTCGACGCGAGCCCGAGTAACTGAGAGTCATCGGGAACCGACGCGGTTTTCGGCGAATAACCTGATCCGCGTTCTCCCGCTAGCATGGTGACCAACCGCCGCGATCGATCCTGGTCGTGTGCGGACAGTCCCCACGGCCAATGGCGGCGGCGAACCCCACGGAGGCGTTCGACGCCGGCAGGTCTTGACTGAAAGGCAGCAATGAGCGACGCACCGGCGCAGCTGAAGGTACTGGTACTGGTCAAGTACGTACCCGACGCGCAATTCGATCGGCACCTGACGGGGCAGACCCCTCGCCTGGACCGCAGCGACAGCATCCTCTCCGAACTCGACGAGTACGCGGTGGAAGCCGCATTGCAGCTCATCGAGGCTCACGGAGGCACCAAGGCGGGTCACGAGGTGACCGTCCTGACCATGGGACCGGACGCCGCTTCCAACGCGGTGAAGAAGACCCTCCAGATGGGCGCCACTCGGGGCCTGCACCTCAACGACGACGCGCTCGCCGGCTCCGACGCCGCCGCAACGTCACTCGCGCTCGCCGAGGCGATCCGCCACGAGGGCGGGTTCGATCTCGTCATCACGGGAATGGCCTCGACTGATGCCGAGACTTCGCTGGTGCCGTCGCAGCTCGCCGAGCGGCTCGGCCTGCCGCAGGTCACTCTCGTCTCGGAGCTGTCGCTGGAGGGCGGCGACGTCGTCGCCCGTCGCGACGGCGACACCGAGACCCAGTACGTGCGCGCGCCGCTTCCGGCGATCGTCTCCGTGACCGATCAGTTCGAGGAGCCGCGCTACCCGAACTTCAAGGGCATCATCGGAGCCAAGAAGAAGAAGACCGCACCGCTGTCCCTGGCCGATCTCGGCCTCGGCGCCGATGCGGTCGGCACGGATGGATCGTGGACCGAGGTCGTCTCGAGTGAGGCCCGCCCGGCACGCACCGCCGGCACCGTCATCACCGATTCCGGCGACGCCGGCGTCAAGCTGGCCGACTTCCTCGCTGACCGCAAGCTGCTTTAGCCACCTCGGGAGATACACATGAGCACCACACTGGTTTATCTTGATGCGCGTTCACTGTCAGCCGAGGGAATCGGCAAAGCGGAGCGCGAACTGTTGACGATCGCCGCCGCCCGGTCCGCCGGGTCCGTCGTCGTCGCGGTGTCGTCCCCCGTGGACGACGACGTCGCCGCCGGCCTCGGCCGGTTCGGCGCGACGACCGTCCTGGTCCCGTCGAGTGACGTCACCGCTTCGCTGGCCGCCGGCCCGGCGGCCTTCGCCGCCGCAGCGGCTGCCGAGTCGGGTGCCGACCTCGTCCTGCTGACCAACGCGGGCGACTCCAAGGAGGTCGCCGCGCGGCTGGGCATCAAGCTCTCCGCCGGCGTCGTCACCGACGTCGTCGCGGTGGCCGGTGACGAATACACGAAGTCCGTCCTCGCCGGAACCTACACGACCCGCATCCGGGTCAAGACGGCCACTGCCGTCGTCACGATGAAGGCCAACAGCGTTGAGCCGGCCGCGGCCGGCGACGGCGCGGCCGAGGTCCGCCGTCTCGACGTCCCGGAGATCGGCCCGTCGGCCACCGTCGAGCGCACCGAGGCCAAGCCCGCTTCGGGGCGGCCGGAGCTCGCTGACGCGCGTGTCGTCGTTTCCGGCGGCCGCGGACTCGAAGGCGATTTCGGCCCCGTCGAGGCCCTCGCGGACTCGCTCGGCGCGGCCGTGGGCGCCTCCCGCGCGGCGACCGACGCCGGCTGGATCGAGCACTCCTACCAGGTCGGCCAGACGGGCAAGACCGTCTCGCCGCAGCTCTACATCGCTGCCGGCATCTCCGGCGCCGTCCAGCACAAGGCCGGAATGCAGACCGCGCAGACCATCGTCGCGATCAACTCCGATCCGGACGCGCCGATCTTCGAGATCGCCGACCTCGGCATCGTCGGCGACCTCACCGAGATCCTGCCGCAGGCCGCCGAGGAGATCAAGCGACGCAAGGCGTGAGCGGGCCCGGTCGCCTCGGCGGCGCGGAGGGGATCGAGCGGGTGCTCTGCTTCGCGGCGCACCCCGACGATCTCGACTTCGGCGCGGCCGGGACCGTGGCCGCCTGGACCGCGGCCGGCGTGGACGTGCAGTACTGTCTCATGACCGACGGCGACGCCGGCGGGTTCGACCCGGGCCATCGCGGCTCCATCGTCGCGATGCGCCGCCGGGAGCAGCAGGACGCCGCGGCCCTCGTCGGCGTCGACAAGGTGCACTTCCTCGGGCACCGCGACGGCTATCTCGAACCCTCGCACGAGGTGATCGAGCAGGTGGTGGCGCTGATCCGAGAGGTGCGCCCCGACGTCGTGCTGGCCATGCACCCCGAGCGCGACTGGGACCGCCTGCAGCGTTCGCATCCGGACCACCTGGCGTGCGGCGAGGCCGTCACGCGAGCCGTGTATCCGGCCGTCGAGAACCCGTACGCGTACCCGCACCTCGCTGAGGCCGGACTCGAGGCGTTCAAGCTGGAACGGCTATGGTTGTACGCGGCCCCGCGCAGCCGGGAGAACCACTGGGTGGACATCACCGAGCAACTCCCGGCGAAAGTCTCCGCCTTGCGCCAGCACCTCAGCCAGCACCCCGACGTGGGGCGCATGGAGGAATTCGTGCGGACCCAGCTCGCGGCCAAGGGTCGCGAGGGCGGACTCGCGCCCGGACGGCTCGCCGAGGCGTTCCACGTCGTCGTCGTCAACGGTCCCGACACGATCGCCGGTTTCTGAGCCGACGAGAAGGGGGCGTCGCCGCGGTTTCGCGGCGACGCCCCCTTCTCGTGTCCGGGTTATTCTCCGGTCGGGACCGGCAGGGACAGGATCGGCTCAGTCGTCGGGATGCCGGCCTCGCCGACCGGCTCGATGGTGATGTCGACCTCGACGACGTCGCGGAGCCCCTGGAAGCCGACGACCGGGTCTTCGGCGTCTGTCTCGAACGGTTCCAGCGGGCTGTGGTTTCCGGTGTTCGCGTCGACGACCCACGCCTGGTAGACGAGGCCCGACTCGGGTTCCGGGAAGTCGGAGAGCTCGACGAAGCCGGCGTCGGCCTCCGCCGAGACGGACAGGGTGGCCGTGCCTCCGTCCTCGTACTCGGTGGTGCCCGTGACGACGTCGGAGGCGTCGCGGACCTCCCCGACGATGTCACGGGGCATCATGGCGACGACGATCGCGAGGACACCGGCCACGAGCACGGCGGCCGCGATGGCGAAAAGGGCCGCGCGTTTGACGGGCACCGGTCGCCTGCGGCGCTTGGTCGTGGCCACCTCGTCCACGAGGTCCAGACCGAGGTTGGTCTCTTCGTCGGCCCTCGGGTCCCGATCCGCATCGTCGTGCAGGGGACGTTCGCGCATGCTGTTCATCCGTTCCGTTTCGTGCTCGCAAAGTCCGTTATCGGACTGTTACTTTCAACTCTAGGGGACGAAACTGTGTACGCGCGGCAGGCACGGTGGGCGCGGCCCGAAGAATCCGGAGGTCAGGCGCGCGGGCCCGATCCGGCGAAGCCGTGCTGCTTCCACGCCTCGAAGACTGCGATGGAAGCGGTGTTGGCTAGATTCATGGACCGACGCGAAGGCATCATCGGGAGCTTCACGAGATTCGTCACCCGTTCGTCGGCCTTGACCGCGTCCGGAAGCCCCACCGACTCGGGGCCGAAGAGGAGGATGTCGCCCGGCTCGTAGGCGACGTCGGTGTACAGAGTCTCGCCCTCGGCCGTGAAGGCGAAGACACGCGCGGGCAGCAGCGCCTCGAATGCGGCCTCGAGCGACGGGTGCACGGTGACATGGGCCAGGTCGTGATAATCGAGGCCGGCGCGGCGTAGCTTCGCATCTTCGAAGTCGAAGCCGAGGGGCTCCACCAGATGCAGCTCGGAGCCGGTGACGGCCGCGAGCCGGATGGCATTGCCCGTGTTGCCCGGGATTTCTGGGGTGAAGAAGAGGATGCGGAACACGCCTGCCATCATAGCCCGCGTGCCGTCAATACATCCCGCCCAGCAGGCGCCCCAGGACCGGGACGTTCACGACGTTGGGGGTCGGCCCGGTACCGAGGAACATCTTCAGTTCGCGGACGAGGTTCGCCGAGTTGACCACGTGCGTCAGCGAGGAGGCCGACGACGGCTCGGCGCCGCGCGCGTAGTCGATCACGGGTTCGTGCAGGTTGCCGTTGGGCGAGTGGATGACGGTCCACCCGGTCACGTTGACCTCGGGCATCAGCAGCGCCTGCATCCGGCTCACCGCCGGGGCCAGGCGCGGCGGCTTGACCGGCTTGCCGTCGCGAAAAAGGTGCTCGCCGTCCCAGCGGTAGATGCCTTCCGGCAGCAGCATCGAATTCACGAGCGCGAGGCGGTACCCGGCCAGCACGGCGTGGTCGACGAAGCCGCGGTCACTGGGGGAGTGGATGCCGTTGACGAGCCGGGCCGCCGGCAGGACGGAGAGCACCTGGTTGCTGATGAGCGAGATCGTCTGCGCCTCGCGCTGCAGGCGGGCGTGGGCGCCGAACAGGCCGCGCTTGCGGGGCACGCCGTGCACGCGCTGCTCCGCGAGCTCGCGGCTCAGCGGCGGAACGACGCCGTCCTCGTAGGCCGGCACGTACACCGGCGCCTGCGTGGCCCGCGTCGTCCCGCTGCCGCCTGCGGGGCCGGCGGTGAAGCCGGACGCGGGGGTCGCCGCAGACGCCGGCGCCGTCGTGCGCGTCGACGCGCCGGAGAGCCCGCCGTAGTTGCGGTCGTAGGAGCTGCGGGCAGCCGGGTCCCCGAGGGTCTCGTAGGCGAGGGAGACGCGGCGGAACTCGTCCGCATCACCCCCGTGATCCGGGTGGGTGCGGCGCGCGGCGCGACGATACGCGGTCTTGATCTCGTCGTGCGTGGCATTCTGCGGGACGCCGAGAACCTCATAGTGGGTCCGTCTTTCAGCCACGTCTCACCTCCGGATGATGCCGGCCGGACGCCGACGGATACTAGTAGGAACGAAAACGGCGGGGCCGTGCTCGGCCCACGGGCCGCCCCGTGTGCATAGTCTGGCACACGCGCGGCGGCCGCGACCCCCGTCGCGCGGCGACTCCGCGCTGGGAGAACACGCCCTGCCGGCGCCTACGCGCGGCGGTACTCGAGCAGCAGCTCGCCGTCCTCGTGCAGGACGTGCTGCAGCCGCATCGGTCGCAGCACGCCCTCACCCCCGGCCGCGATGCGTGTTGCGTCCGAACCGGCGAGCAGCGGGGAAAGCGTCAGGCAGAGCGAGTCGACGGCGTCGGCCGCGATGAATGAGCCGAGTACGTGCGGACCGCCCTCGGAGTGGATCATGGCCAGCCCTCGGCCCGCCAGGTGGTCGATCACCGCGTGCGGCTGCACCGTTGCGCCCAACGGCACGACGTCGGCGACCTCGCCCAGGCGCGCGTTCGACGGGTCTGCTGCTGCGGCGTCCGTCGTCAGCAGGATCGGCCGGACCGGGGCGCGGGTGAAGAACTCGGAGGCGGGATCGAGGTCCAGGCTCCCGCTTACGACGGCGATCTCAGGGTGCGCCGCCTTGCCGCGCGCGATGCGCCACTGCTGGGCGGCCGCGTCGAGCAGCTCGCCGCCGTAGCCCTCGGCCCGGATGGTGCCCGCGCCGATCAGCACGACGTCGGCCCAGCGGCGCATCAGCGCGAACGCGCGCTTGTCCGCGTCGCCGCCGATCGCGGCGGAGACGCCGTCGTGGGTGGCCGCGCCGTCGATCGTCGAGACGAAGTTGAAGCGCACGAACGTCCCGCCGGGCGGCGCGTACGCGGCCAGGAGGTCTTCGTCATTCATTCTGCTCTGCTGCACGGTGCGCTCCTAGGTTCCGGCCGGACGGCCGTGGGCGGGCTCGTTGACGTCCGACATGTTGTGTCTGAGGTAGGCCGGCTCGCGCCAGCCCATGGTCGCCTCGATGAGGCGCATGGCCTGCACGGACTCGGCGACGTGGTGCATACGCACGATCCGGGCGCCGTTCAGCGCGCACATTGACGCCGCTGCGAGGGACCCTGCAGTGCGTTCCTGCTTGGGCAGGTCCAGCGTCTCGCCGATGAAGTCCTTGTTCGACACCGCGGCGAGGGCTGGGTAGCCGAGCGATGCGATTTCGGTGAATCGCCGCGTGATCTCCAGGGTGTGCAGGGTGTTCTTGTTGAGGTCGTGGCCCGGGTCGATGATGATCTTCTCCGGCGCGATTCCCGCGTCGAGCGCGACGTCGATCCGGCGGCGCAGGAAGTCCGCGACCTCACCGACGACGTCACCGTACTCCGGGCGGGCGAAGCTCGTGCGCGGCGCGGCGAGCGAGTGCGTGAGCACGACGTGCACGCCGGACTCCGCCACCACCTGGGCGAGCCCCGGGTAGGCGAGCCCGGTCGTGTCGTTGATGACGTCCGCGCCGGCTCCGATGGCGGCCTCGGCGACCTGCGGCAGGAAGGTGTCCGCGGAGATCACGACGTCGGACGCCGCACGCACGGCGCGGATTACCGGCACCACGCGCTCCGCCTCCTCTGCAGCGCTCAGCGGCGGACCCGGGGCGAACGGGACGCCGCCGATGTCCACCCAGTCGGCGCCGGCGTCGACCGCGTCCTGGGCCGCGCGCACGGCCGCGTCGAGCGCGAAGTTCGCGCCGCCGTCGTAGAAGCTGTCGGGGGTGCGGTTGACGATCGCCATGACGGCGATGCGCCGAGAGAAATCGATGCTCCGGTGCGCAAACCGGTGCACGGGGTGAATCAGCTCCGGCTCGAACATGGCGCAGCTCAGCTCCTTCTGGTTGATCACCTCATTACTATCAGGTCGCGCGCCGTCAACCACCGTGCGCGCGTGCGGCGCGCCCGGCGAAGGATCTAGGCTGGTGCAATGCCCTTGACTTTCGCCGGATCGGCGGCCGGCGCGTGGATCGCCGACGCACGCTCCTCCGCAGCGCACCCCGAAGAACACCCGACCGCCGCCTCGCAGCTGCCCGGTGCCTTCGAAGCCTACGCGCGCCTCTTCCACCCCGCCGTCGACTTCGACGGGCGCCCCGTGCGCTGGGCGGCCATCGCGGCCGCGCGCTCGGCCCGCCTGCACCCGGCCGCCCAGTTCGCCAACCTCGCCGCGATCGACGAGTCCGGATTCGCGCTCGCCGAGGACGCCTGGGAGGGCGACCCGCCGCGCACCGACGGCCTGCCGCTCGGCGACCTCGCGGGCCTCGCCGACGTCATCGCCGCGCAGACTCGGGCCCAGCGCGTCTATCTCGCCCTGTGGACGGGCTACGCCTTCGCGGCGGGAGAGAACGACGGCGCCAAGGTCGCCTTGACGCGTGCCGAACGCGAGGACGTGCTCACACTCGGCGACGGCGGATACCAGGACTACTGGGTGTTCTCCGGCACACTGGCGGATGTGCGAAACCCCGTCTGGGCCGAGTCCGAGCGCAGCAGCGAGCGCCGTGCGCCGGACATGGCCTGGCCCGAGGACCGGAGCTGGTTCATCAGTACCGAGCTCTACGAGGACTCCACGGTCATCGGCGGCAGCGCCGGGCTCATCGCCGCCGTCGTCGCCGCCGCGACCGGCGACGATGCGCGTTTCGAGGCGCTCGCCGTCGACCCCGCGACGCGGCTCGACGAACACGGCGACACCTTGAACGCCCTGCCCGAGCTGCCGCTGGTGGCCGAGGGGGAGGGCCTCGAGGACTAGCAGGCTGTTCCGGGCCGGGCCGGCACCATTGGGCCTCGGTGCGGGCGACGGCCGCGGGGCTAGAATGGAAGGGCCGAATCCCCGATCCCCTTGAGGTGTCAGCAGTCCCCGTGAGAACCTCCGCGCCCGTCTACCTCGACCACGCGGCGACGACCCCGATGGCGCCCGCCGCGCTCGAGGCGATGACGGCTGAGCTCGCCCGCACCGGAAACCCGTCGTCCCTGCACGGGGCAGGCCGTCGCGCCCACCGTGTGGTGGAGAACGCCCGTGAGGCGCTCGCCGCGGCCGCCGGGGCGCACCCGACCGAGGTCGTGTTCACGTCGGGCGGGACCGAGGCCGACAACCTGGCCGTCAAAGGCCTGTTCTGGTCCCGCAGGGATGCGGACCCGCGCCGCGTCAAGATCTTCGCCTCCAGCGTCGAGCACCACGCGGTTCTCGACGCCGTCGAATGGCTCGAGGCGCACGAGGGCGCCGAAGCGTGCTGGATCCCCGTCGACGAGTTCGGCCGCGTCGATCTTCACTGGCTGCACGCCGAGTTGGCGGCCGACCCCGGCGCGGTCGCTCTCGTAACCTGCATGTGGGCCAACAACGAGGTCGGCACGGTCCAGCCCATCGCCGATATCGTGCGCATCGCCGACGAGTTCTCCATCCCGGTGCACTGCGATGCCGTCCAGGCGTTCGGCTCGGTCCCCGTCGACTTCGCGGGCGCGTCCCTGGCGACGATGGCCGTCAGCGGCCACAAAATCGGCGGCCCCGTCGGGATCGGCGCGCTCTACGTGCGCCGCGACGTCGTGCTCACGCCCGTCATGCACGGCGGCGGCCACGAGCGCGCGATGCGCTCGGGCACACTGAACGCGGCCGCGGCGGCGGGTTTCGCAGCGGCGGCGAGCGACGCCGTCGTACATCTCGCGGCGGAGGCGGAGCGGCTGGCGACGCTGCGCGATCGCCTGATCGCCGGCGTCGGGCAGGCGGCGCCCGAGGCGACCCTCTCGGGGCCGGCCGATCCCGATCACGCGGGGACCCGGCTGCCCGGCAACGCCCATTTCACCTTCCCCGGGTGCGAGGGGGACTCCCTGCTGTTCGTCCTGGACATGCTCGGCGTGCAATCCTCGACGGGTAGCGCGTGCACCGCGGGGGTGCCGCGGCCGAGCCACGTGCTGCTGGCCATGGGGCGCACCGAGGAGCAGGCGCGCGGCGCGCAGCGTTTCACGCTCGGGCATACGACGACGGCCGACGACGTTGACATCCTCGTCGCCGCGATCGGCGAGGCGTACGCGCGCGCCGGCAAGGCGGGCATGGCCGGCAAACAGAGCAGCATCCAGACAGCAGGAACGGGATTGAACGCATGAAGGTCTTGGCAGCAATGAGCGGCGGCGTCGACTCGGCGGTCGCGGCGGCGCGCGCGGTCGACGCCGGGCACGACGTCGTGGGCGTGCACCTGGCGCTTTCCCGCATGCCCGGCACGCTGCGCACCGGCAGCCGCGGCTGCTGCACCGTCGAGGACTCGAACGACGCGTGGCGCGCCGCCGACCAGCTCGGCATCCCGTACTACGTGTGGGACTTCTCCGAGCGGTTCAAAGAGGATGTGGTCGACGACTTCGTTGCCGAATACGCGGCGGGACGCACCCCGAACCCGTGCATGCGCTGCAACGAGCGCATCAAGTTCGCCGCACTGCTGGAGAAGGCGCTTGCGCTCGGGTTCGACGCGGTCTGCACCGGGCACTACGCCAAGGTCATCGAACACGACGACGGCTCCCGCGAGCTGCACCGCGCCGCCGACTGGGCCAAGGACCAGTCCTACGTGCTCGGCGTCCTGACCCACGAGCAGCTCAAGCACTCCTACTTCCCGCTCGCGGACACCCCCTCGAAGGCGGAGGTGCGAGCGGAAGCGGCAGCACGCGGCTTCACCGTCGCGAACAAGCCGGACAGCCACGACATCTGCTTCATCCCCGATGGGGACACCCGCGGCTGGCTCGAGGAGCGCATCGAGATGACCGAGGGCGACATCGTGGACCACGAAGGCAACGATCTGGGCAAGCACCCCGGCGCCAACGCCTTCACCGTGGGGCAGCGCCGCGGACTGAAGATCGGCAAGCCGGCCGCGGACGGGAAGCCGCGCTTCGTACTCGAAATCCGCCCGAAGGAGAACAAGGTCGTGGTGGGCCCGCAGGACCTGCTCGAGGTCGACCGCCTGCGCGGGATCAAGATCAGCTGGGCGGGACTGCCGCTGCCGGCCGCGGAGGCCGGCGACGAGTTCGAGTGCATGGTCCAGGTCCGCGCCCACGCGGACCCGGTCCCAGCGCGCGCGTTCGTCACCGAGGAGACGGAGGACGACGACGCGGCCACCGAGCTCGTGGTCGATCTCGACGGGCCGCTCCGTGGCGTCGCCCCTGGGCAGACCATGGTTCTGTACCAGGGCACGCGCGTGCTCGGGCAGGCCACGATCAACTCGGCACGCAGCCGGCAGTGGGACCCGTCCGCCGTTTCATAGACTGGCGGTATGGAAACACAGGATCGGAAGAACGGTGTGAGGCAGATCGGCGACGTCGTCGCATTCGCCACCATCGCCTGCGGCCTCGCTTGGCTCGTCGCGTTGCCGCTGTGGCTCGGCGATGGCCTGGCGGAGCCCTTTTTCCCGCTCGTTGCGCTCGCCATGATGTTCACCCCGGCAGTCGCCGCCGTCGCACTTGGATGGTGGGGTCTGCGCCGCGGAACGAAGGACGACGACGGCCGGCGCCACGCGCGGCGACCCGGTCGTGCCACCGTGCGGGCGATGCTTAACCGGCTGGGCATCACGACATCGATGCGCGACTCCGGACACCGGCGGCCGAGGACCCGGCTGGTCGGCTTCCTGGTGCTCGCGTGGCTGCTGCCGCCCGTGCTGATGTTCGGCGGGCTCGGAATCGCGGCGGTAGTGGGAGTTTATCCGGCGGATTTCGGGGGCCTGAGCGGTCTGCGCGAGTTGATGCGGCAGCAGTCCGAGGCGCTCGGAGTGGCGATGCCCGAGATTCCGGGCGCGATCCTCATCGTCGGCCAACTGGTCAACGTCCTGCTCGGCGCCCTCATCAACGCTGTGCCGGAGCTTGGGGAGGAGCTGGGATGGCGAGGTTGGCTCGTTCCTCGTCTCGCGCGGTTCGGTCCCGTTGGCGTCGTCGTGATTTCAGGTGTGCTCTGGGGTGTCTGGCATGCGCCGCTGGTCCTGCTCGGCTACAACTATCCGGACTTGCCCGGCGGGTGGGGCGTGGCGGCGATGTGCGGGCTGACGGTGTCCTTTGGCGCCGTGCTCGCGTGGATGCGTCTGAGCAGCGACAGCGTGTGGCCGGCGGCGCTGTTCCACGGGTCACTCAACGCGGCAGCGGGTCTCAGCGTCGTCTTTGCTCGACCCGAGGCGTTGTCGAGCCTGCAGGTGCCGCCGACGGGCTGGACGGGTTGGATCCTGCCGCTCGTCTTGGGAAGTGCAGCGCTAGCAATGTGGTGGCGCGCCGCCCGCCGCTGATCGCCAGCCGGGGCCCGCCGCGCGCCGAACCCAGAGACTTACGCCGGTTGGTCGCCGGCGGATCGGAGTTGCGTCGTGATCGCGGCGCTTGGAGGTACGGCTGATGAGTTGGTCGAGCAGGGTGATGAGGCGCTGATCCAGGCCCCGGCCGCATTCCTCTTGGGTATGCTCTCGAAATGAGCACTCCAATCCCCGCGGTCACGGAAAACCTGAAAACGCGGACTATTCTCGCTTTGGTGTCTGCATTCGTGATGCCCCTTGTCGGGATGATCGCGGGCGCAATGCTCACCTACGAGTTCCGTGCCGACGGACCGCACGACGGCCGAACAGTCCGCAACCGAAAGTACGCCCAGGTCGCCGCCGCAGTGGGTGCGGTGCTCACGGTTCCGCTGCTGCTGCTTTTCGCCGGTCAGGTCATCGGAATGCTCGCGTCGCTCCTCCCGTAGGAGGTGTTCGAACACTCGAGCCCGGGCCGCACCTCTTCCCGCTCCTTTCGTGTCCCTTCGCGCAGCGCGCAGCTAAGACTTTACGCTGGCCTTCCGCACCGGATGTAGTTCTAAAATCTGCCAAGATCTCTTCCGTTTTTCGAAGCCTTGTACTAGGATTGGTTCATGGAAGCAGCCCTCCTGTTGAACCCGGAAACGTACGTCGGTCTCTCGCCGGCGGACCGGGCGCGCGTGGCTGCCGTGGTCCTTGCCGGCGCCCCGGACGCCATCGCCGGGCAGGATGACGAGGCACTGATCCAGGGCACCCGCGCAGCAGAATCCGCCGGCCGCCACCTGGACGCGTTCCGAATCCGGAATGCTGGTGAGGTCGCGGTGCGGTCGGAGAAATCGTTGGGTGAGGACCGGCTCTCGGCGCGGTTGGGGTGCCGAACCGAGGTCGAGTTGCTCCAGCGCCTCACCCGCCTCTCGTACGGGCAGCTCAAACGCCGGATCGCCCTGGACGCGGATACCCGTCCCACGATCAGCGTGAGCGGTGCGCCGGTGGAGCCGAAGTTCCCGCACGTGGCCGCCGCCCTGCATCAAGGCCGGATCGATCCGGAGACCGCGGCCCTGGTGACGGGGATGTTGAACAAGGTCGCCCGGCGTGCCGACCCGGCCATGCTCGCCGAGGCCGAGGCGGAACTCGTGGACGCGGCCACCGGCGCCCTGGCCGCCCGGCTACTCCGGCAGGCCCAAGCTGAACAGGACGGCACGGATTCTTCGGGCGTTCCGGTGGTGCCGGATGAGGGATTGGCGTTGAGCTACCCGCAGATGCTCAAGCTCGCCCATCAGTGGGGTGCCTGCCTGGATGAGGACGGTCCGGACCCGGCCGAGGAGCGGGCGCACGGTAAACGCTCGCTCACGCTCGGTTCTCCCAGGGACGGGCTGGTGCCGTTGACCGGGTGGTTGCTGCCCGAAGTCGCCGCGCACCTGCTGCGGGTCTTCGACGCGCACTCGAACCCCGCCGCCCGCACCACCAGCCCCGGCACCGAGGCTGCCGGCGACGAGGCAAACGCGGCGGGTGCCGACTCGAACACTGACCCCGCAACCACTGCTGCAACCGCCGGGGCTCCGGTACTGGATGGGCGCACCGCGGCGCAGAAGCGCCACGACATCCTCATGACCGTGGTCCAAGCCGCGTCCCGCTGCGAAGAGACCCCGCACCTCGGCGGTGACACCGCCACCCTGCTAGTGCACGTCAACGCTGCTGACCTGCTGGATCCGCAGGGCTACGCCCAGCTCGAGGGCATCGATGTGCCGGTCTCGTCGCGGATCGCCCACCGCACCGCGTGTACCGGGGCCGTGCAGAAAGTCGTGTTCGACACCAACGGCCGCATCATCGGCCTCGGCGCGAAGGAACGCACCTTCACGGGGCACCAGCGCCGGGCGATCGCGGCCCGAGACGGCGGATGCGTGATCCCGAACTGCACGATCCGGGCCGCCTGGTGCGAAGTCCACCACGTAACCGGCTGGGCGAAGGGTGGGAAGACCACGATCGAGAACGGGGTCCTGCTCTGCTGGCACCATCACCACAGCCTCGAGAAGTCCGGCTGGGACATCCAGATGCGAAACGGCGTGGTGCAGGTCAAGGCTCCGCCCTGGCTGGACCCGGGCGGAACCTTCGTACCCGCCGCGACCTCGCACACCCGGCAACGGGCCAGGATCCTCGCCGCCCAGCAGGCGCGGGAGACCGTGCCCGGTCGCGACCGACACGGCAGCGGCGGAGACGATCGGCCCGACCCTCCCGGATCACCCGGCGGAAACCACCAAGCCGCCTGACCCAGTGATCCGGCGAGCCTTCCCCGAACCGCTCCGGTGCCGGTGCCGGAGCGGATGACACGCGCAGGACGAACATCAGACCGCCGACGAGGCTGAGATGCTCCCTGCGTGTATTGGTTGCGCAGCGAACTTCCGTCACGAAGGTGAGAAGTCACTCACATGCTTGCGTGCCGCCGGTTGCTAGGCAGGGTCACCAGGCTCGTCGACGATGCCATTGAGCCGAGTTCCGACTTCTTCGTATTCGCATCGCACGAGCCCCGGTCCCGTTGGGGGCAGGTCGCGAGCTGGGTGAGAGGCGCAATAGAGGAAGTCGAATTCCGGCCACCACTTCTTCGGGCGGACCGCCTCGGTGAAGCCGCAGACCGTGCACGTCAGATGGAGCCAGACCGGACGTTTGCCGCGACGGTTCGCCCTGGACTGCACCAGCCATGCCGGCGGGTCGGAGAGTATTGCCTGAAGGTCGGACTCGGAGAGCCTCGCCGGAAGGTCGTGGCGCTTGGCCATTTCGAGGGGAATGTCCAGGGCGATGGCGGCGTCTCGGCGGGTCAGCATAGCTTGCCAGCATAGCCGCAAAATCTGAAGGACGCTGTTCCAGGCGGCGGCCGCGGCCGACAGGCCGGGCTGCTGGCGGCGGTCCTGGGATCGATGGGCGGCGTCGCAACAGTCGGGTCGGCAGCGGGCGTCTCCAAGGGGTCGGCCACTAGACTGTTCGGCATGAGCGATACGCAGTCGGCGTCGACAGAAGACGCCCAAGAGGACGGCCCTCACAGTGGCGACTACGACCCCCGGGCGAGCTCCCTGCGGGGTGAGGTCGAACAGGCCGTCATGGATGAATTGCTGGCCGTGCGCGGCAGTATCGACAACATCGACGCAACGTTGGTGTATCTGCTCGCCGAGCGATTCAAAGCCACCCAGCGGGTCGGCCATCTCAAGGCCGTGCACAGGCTCCCTGCGGGCGACCCGGGCCGGGAAGCAGCGCAGATCGACCGCCTGCGACGGCTCGCCGAGGATGCCCAACTCGATCCTGCATTCGCCGAGAAATTCTTGAACTTCATCATCTCCGAAGTCATTCGGCACCATGAGGCCATCTCTCGATCGCATGCGGCGAAGGACGCGTAGCCGATACGCTGGGAGTCATGTCTGAAGAGCTGAGAACGGCGGGCCCAGTTGCTGTCCGCGTGACCGCACACGGCCCGATGACAGGCGTCGATCCCGTCGAATCAACCCGCGTCGTGCGGGGCGAGCTCGGTCATCCCCACCTGCCGCACCTCGTCGAACTGCCCGAGCGCGGCGTGGGTGCCGACGCGGTGGGCCGGGCGGTCGCGATCCTCGCCGATCTCACCGCCGAGGTGCGACCGTACGGATGGCGTCTGACCCATCGGCCTGGCCACGAAGCCCGGCGGGCGGTCAGCCTCCTGAAGACCGACATCAATGTCCTCGGCGATGTCATCGGCACCGAAGAGGCCCCAGGCGACGAACTGAAAATTCGGGTTCGCGGTCCGCTCTCACTCGCCAAGGACCTGTATCTGCCGTCGGGCGAGCGGGCGCTGCAAGACCACGGAGCCCGCCGCGACCTCGCGGATTCGTTGTCCGTCGGGTTGGCCGAGCACATCGCCGCCATACGACGCGCCGGGCCGCAGCGCGTGACGGTCCACCTCGACGAACCCGGACTGACCGAGGTCCTCGAAGGTACCGTCCCCACGGCCAGCGGCTACCGAACACTTCGCTCGGTGCCACGGCATGAACTGATCCAGACGTTGCGCGGCGTGAGCGAAGGTGCCCGCGCTGCCGGTGCTGCCGCCGTCGTGCTGGGCACGGACGCGGAGGCGCGTTCCTTTGGCGCGATCGCCGAGGCGATCGAGGCGAGCGGCATCGACTCGCTCGCCGTGCCTGCGCGCCGGCTCGACGTTCACGCATGGGAGACCTTGGCAGGGCTCGTCGAGAGCGGGACGGGCCTGTGGCTGGGATTGCTCGACGTGGCCGCGCCCTACGACGAGCTGCCGGGCGTGACTGCGTGTGTCGAGCAGGTGCGGCGGCCCTGGCGGGGGCTGGGGCTGACGGACGCCCAGCTATCTTCCGTCACCTTGATGCCCGCGGAGGGGTTCGACGGCGTCGCCCCGGAAGCCGTCCGGGCGGTCCTGAGCCGCCTCCACCAGACAGCCGACGCGCTGAGCCAAGTCGCCGTCGATTCCTAGACGGTGCCGTCGCTGTGCGGCGGCTCCGCGGGCTTGGTTTGTGTTTGCGCCCAGATGGCCTGGTGCAGTCCCTCCTTGCGGAAGCGGAGGTCGATGTAGAGAACAGCGACCACGATAACCTGCAGGGCGGCTGCGGCGCCCGAGAGCGCCGCTGAGACGAGCATGCCGATGATTACGAGCGCGGAGAGCTCGCCCGCGCCCGAGAGGTCCATCATGGCGCTGGAGAACCCGGTGACCAGTTCGACGGGGAAGCTCAGCATGCCGCTCGCGACGCTGGTGAGGACGCCGAAGAAGAGCAGAATTCCGAAGGTACGCCACCACAGGCCCCGCGTGAGGGTCCAGGTGCGGCGGATGGCGCCGGTGGCGCTGATGTCCTCGACGGAGAGGGCGTTCAGCGCGACGGAGAGTTTCACGGCGAGCCAGGTCCCGAGCACGATCATTCCTATGCCGACCAGCGGAACGATCCAGAGGGCGCCGCCGGTGGTTCCGTGCTCGAAAGCGTTGAAGAGCGCATAGAACCACACGGCCACCAGAGCGGTGGCGATCAGCGTCGCCACGATGCCGATCGGCACGAGGATCAGGAAATACAGGAAGAGGAACTTGCCGGCCCGCGGCCGAAACGCCGACCATGCGTCGGCAAGAGACGTGCGCCGGTTCGATGCCGCGCGTATCGCGGTAACCGTACTGAACGGTACGGTGAGCAACTGGCCGATCAATCCGATCAGCATTCCGGCCAGGGTCACGGTCAAGCCGCCGGCGAGTGCGCCGGCGGTGGGCATCGGCGGCACATCCGACCCGACAGTGCCTGACAGGAAGTACATGCTGTCGGAGAAGACCACGCCCAATCCCAACAAGATCAGCAGGCTCGCGGCTGCTTGACTCACAATCAAGATGGGGAGGGTCGCCATCGGGCCGAACCGGATGATGCGGAAGATGGCTTCGAAGTAGTCGCCGAGGCCCAGAATCCTCAGGGGGAGCGCGCCGGGGCGCGGAGCGACCGGAAACGGAGCATACGGTTGGGGCTGGTGGGTCATCTCGATGTCTCCGTTGGTCGACGAGTAAGGAGCGGGTATTTCCCGACATCCACTCTATTTGATGATTGAGCAACCCGATTTTGAATTGCGGATATGTAGCGGTGGCGTGCCGGAGGATGTCGTGGTCGCGGTGACCCGCTAGGCTGAAAGCTAGGTGTATGCGGCCCCGCCGCTTCTAGTTTGCGACGAAGGGAAGTCATGAAAGCCCGGATCTTGGTGGTTGACGACGACGACGCGCTCGCGGAGATGATCGGCATCGTTCTTCGTAACGATGACTTCGAACCCTTCTTCTGTAATGACGGCGCGAAAGCGCTGGACGCTTTCCGCGATTCGAAGCCTGACCTCGTCCTGCTCGACCTGATGCTCCCGGGGGTCGACGGCATCGAGGTCTGCCGACAGATTCGCGCAGAGGACGATGTGCCCATCGTGATGCTGACGGCGAAGTCCGACACGGCCGATGTCGTCCGGGGTCTCGAGTCCGGAGCCGACGACTATGTTCCGAAGCCGTTCAAGCCGGCGGAGCTCATCGCGCGTGTGAAGGCGCGTCTGCGCCCGGGGGAGAAGCACGCACCGGAGACGCTGCGCATCGGCGACCTGACGGTCGACGTGGCCGGCCACACCGTGACGCGTGCGGGTGAGCCGATCTCGCTGACGCCACTGGAATTCGAACTGCTCGTCGCGCTGGCTCGCAAGCCGTGGCAGGTCTTCAGTCGCGAACTGCTCCTCGAGCAGGTGTGGGGATACCGCCACGCCGCCGACACGCGCCTCGTCAATGTCCACGTCCAGCGGCTTCGCTCCAAGGTGGAGATCGATCCGGAGAAGCCGGAGGTCGTCATGACCGTGCGCGGAGTCGGCTACAAGGCGGGGACCAACTGACCAGCACACCCGCCCCGGGCCGCACCATGGCCTGGGCACGACGGCTTCTTCGGCGCCCGCGCATCGTGTGGCGCTTGGCCGGCATGGCCTGGAAGCGCTCCCTTCAGTTGCGCGTTGTCGCCGTGACGGCGACGCTGTCGGCTCTCGCGCTCGGGGCAACGGGACTTTTCCTGTCCCAGCAGATCGCCACGGGACTATTCGACGAGCGCTTTCGCCAGGTCGAGACGGAAGCGGTCAGCGGCCTGAACAACGTCAAGGCCACTTTCGATTCGCTCGAGGCCACGGATCCCGATCAGGTCAAGACCGATGTCACCGACACGCTCCAAAGCGTCGAAGGCGACGGCGTCAACGTCCAGCGCCTCTTCGTCCTGGATCCGTTACCGGCCGACGACAATCCGTACGTCTCGGCCATTGCCAGCCCCGGTCTGACGACGAGCGTCGTCCCGGTGGAATTGGACCAGGCGGTTCGCGAGGGCCCAGGCGTCTACTGGGAGTCGATGTCGTACGTCAAGGATAATGTAGAGGTGCCGGGGCTGGCTTTCGGAACGCGCGTCTCCCTGCCGCCCGGACGCGACTACGGCCTCTACTTGATCTACGATCTCTCCAGCGTGCAGGAAACCCTCGGCTTCTTCCACCGGACCGTCGGCCTGGCCGGAGCCCTTCTTCTGGCTGTCATCGGCGTCATCGCCTGGTACACCACCCGGCTCGTCGTCCGTCCGGTCTCCACGGCGGCCGCGGCCTCCGAGCGGCTGGCTTCGGGTCATCTCGAACAGCGCATGGAGGTGAGCGGCGAGGACGAACTCGCCCGCCTCGGCATCTCGTTCAACCACATGGCCGGCAATCTCCAAGACCAGATCGTCCAGCTGGCGACGCTGTCCCAGATGCAGCAGCGGTTCGTCTCCGACGTCTCCCACGAACTCCGCACACCCCTGACGACGGTCGCGATGGCGGCTGAGGTGCTGCATGATGCCCGTGGTTCGTTCGACCCCATCAACCAGCGTTCCGCAGAGCTCCTCTACAACGAGGTCGAGCGCTTTCAGTCGCTCCTCAACGACCTCCTTGAGATCTCTCGGTTCGACGCCGGCGCCGCCGCCCTCGACGCCGATGACTTCGACATGATGCCTGTCGTCAACCGCGTTCTGGACACGGCGCGACCGCACAGCGAACAGCTCGGTTCCGAGCTGCGCATCCACAACGAGGGCACCTGCATCGTGGAGATGGATCCGCGGCGGATCGAACGCGTGATCCGGAACCTCGTCATGAACGCGGTAGAGCACTCAGAGGGTCTGCCCATCGACGTGTACATCGCCGGGAACGACAGTGCCGTCTCCGTCGCCGTGCGCGATCACGGCGTCGGCATGACGAAGGAACAGGCCCAGCGAGTATTCGACAGGTTCTGGCGGGCCGACCCGGCCCGTGCCCGCACGACGGGCGGCAGCGGCCTCGGCCTCTCCATCGCAACGGAGGACACTCGTCTCCACGGCGGCCACCTGGACGCTTGGGGCGAGGTCGGCAAGGGCGCGTGCTTCAGGTTGACCCTTCCCCGACGCGTCGGCGCGGACATCAAAGATCCGCCGCTCGCACTGCCCCCCGATGAACCGGCACCATCGACGCACGAGGGGGTTTCGACGTGATCCGAGTGAACTTTGTTCGACTGCTGGCGGTCTTCGCGTGCGCGGCCCTCGTCGTTACCGGCTGCGCCGCCATTCCGACGAGCGGGCCCGTGGGGACGAGCGCCCCTGACAACACTCGGCCGGACGCCATCGACTACGCATTCGACCCTGCCGGGCCTGAGGAGGACGCCGAACCCGAGGACATCATCTCCGGGTTCATCACGGCCGGGCTCTCACCTGCGGACGACTACGACACGGCGCGGCAATTCCTCGCGCCTCAGCTCTCCCGCAGCTGGCTGGCGACCGCCCGGACGTTCGTCTACGAGGACCGCCCGAACATCGCTTCCAATGTCGGTGCGGGCAGTTACAGTCTGGAATTCGCGATCGTCGCGGAGATCGATGCGTTCGGTCGGATGACACGTCACGAGCAGCCGCGCATCGAAACCGTCGAAGTCACCCTGCAGGAGATCGACGGTCAGTGGCGCATTGCCGATCTGCCCGATGGGACGATGGTCGAGGAGAGCGACTTCGACGCGGTCTTCGCGTCCTACCCGTTGTACTTCTACGACCCGACCTACACCTATGCCGTGCCGGACTATCGCTGGTACGCGACGCGCCAATCGCTGGCTGCCACGCTCGTCACCGCTCTACTGGCGGGGCCGTCGCCGTATCTGGAGAACGCCGTCGTCAATGCCTTCCCGGAGGGGAGCGCGCTGGCGAGGAATTCGGTTCCCGTAGAGGCGCAGCAAGCCACGGTCGACCTGACCGAGCAGGTCTTCGAGGACGCGCCCGACCTCCGCCGACAGCGCATGAAACAGCAGCTCGAACTGACCCTGCGTGGCATCAACAGAATCAGCAGCGTGGTCATGACGCTGAACCAGACGCCGGTGTCGATCGGCGACCAGTCCGGCGAGTTTCGGACCGTGAGCGCGGCACCGAGCGTCGGCGACACGCAGATCGCCATAGCCGACGACCAGCTGGTGTTCTACCAGGGCGGCGGCGTACTGGCGATCGGCAATCTGCAGGACATCAGCGCCTACGGCCCGCGGGACCCGGCGATGTCCCCTGCAGGCCAGGACTATGACAATCAGTACTCGTTCCTGAACCGCGACCGGACTCAGATGGTCATGGTCGTCGGCGGCGAGGCGGAGCCTGCCGTGACGGGCCAGCGTCTGGTCCGGCCGAGCATCGACGTGCACGGCTGGCACTGGACCGTCGACTCGGCGACGGGTGAAGTCACCGTCGTGCGGGCCCCGGTCGATGGGACGGTGCACGACAAGGCGAGCCGCACTATCGCTTCGGACTGGCTCGACGACCTCACCGTCACGTCCTTCCGCGTCTCCCTGGACGGCACGCGAGCCGTCGTCGTGACGAACGACGGTGCCGAATCCGAGGTCCTCATCGTCGGCCTGGTGCGCGATTCCAACGGTGTGCCGAGGGGCTTCACGGAGCCGGTCGCTCTGCAGGCCAGCGTGCCGGCGAGCAAGGCCGTCTGGGACTCGGCGAGCTCCGTGATCGTCTACGACGAGAGCGACGACGAGTCCGTCAGCGCTGAGCGCCTCGATCTCGACGGGGGCTCCGACCTCTTCACGCCGCTGCTGGGCATGACTAACTTCGCCAGTGGACCCGGCAACCGCATCATCTACGCGGAGACACCCGACGGGGTGTACTCACGCGTCTCGTCCGTCTGGAAGAAACAGGATGGAGAGGCCTCCGACCTGGCCTACCCGGGATAATCTGACGCTCCGTCCACAGCCTTGGCGACGGGGCTGGTTCTCCACACTCCACGAGGACGGCGCCGCGCGCGCGTCTGCTGATGTCAACGTGGTCCTTTCGGAGGGCGGAGGAGGCGCGATGAGCGGGAGGACAGGCAGAAGAGCACGGCGCCGGGGTGGCCAGATTATGGATCGCGCGCTGCTCGGAGATCGTGGTGCGGCGGTCAGGGCAGCATTGATGGAGTTCGCAAGTCTGGTCGCGCCCACTGACTGCGTGAGCTGCGGGCGACCCGATTTCGTGCTCTGCCCGCGCTGTCACGCCCGGTTCCGGCAACGCACGGTGAGGCCGCTCCGAGTTGAAGAGGCGGCGGAGTCACTGCCCGTGGATGATTTCGACGTCCCCGTGCCAGTTGTCGCGGCGGGACACTATGCCGGGGAAGTGAGCGCCGTGATCCTCGCCTATAAGGACCGGGAGCGCCTTCAACTCCAGGAGGTGCTCGGCCCGGCCCTGGCCGGCGCTCTGCAGGCCATGCACCCCGTGGCGGTCGAGGCCGCCGCTTGGTGGGATGGCGGCTCAGGGCCGGAGATCCTGCTCGTTCCCGTCCCGGGTCGGCGTTCCACGCTCATCGAACGCGGCTTCGCGCCCGTGCTCGCGTTGATGAACTGGATCGAGCGCCGGGGGCTGTTTCCTGCAGGGTGCACCCTTGCCGACGTGCTCTCCGTCCGAGAACCCTGGCCGCAGCTGGTGCCTGAAGGTTTTCTCCGCAGGGTTGCCGCCGCCGCGGACTCGCTGTGCCGCCGGGTGGGCGCTCAGGTGCCCCGCTCTGCCCTGAGCGCCCACCCACAACGCGGCGGAGCGCACCAGAAGAGCCGGGGCCGGCGCGCACGCACGGCGGTCCGCGGAACGATGCGGCTGCGGAGGAAGGTCGTGGCGTCAGAAGTCGCCGGACGCGTCTGTCTGCTGGTCGACGACGTCTTGACCACGGGGGCGACTCTGGGGGAGGCGCACCGCGTCCTGACGGCCGCCGGAGCGTACGTGGCGGGCGCCGTCTCGATCGCCGCGACGCATGACCCGAGGGGCGTGTCTGCTGAGAGAGAACTAGAAATCTCCGGTGAAAGGGTTGATTCTAGGCCGGCGTGAATTACGGTGGAGTATGGGCACCTCAGAGGAGAGGGTAAGCACCCATCTTCAGCGGCTGAGAGGAGGAAACTCTTCAGCCGTTGTTGTGTCACCCGAAGAAGCAGGAGGACACCATGGAGATGACGTTCACCGGACGCAACATCAGCGTTTCCGATCGATTCCGCGAGTACGTCTCGGAGAAGGTTGGCAAGGTGGAGCAGCTGGCCGCAAAGGTCCAGAGGCTCGACATCAAGGTGACGAAGGAGCCCCACTCGAAGCAGCCGGACACTCAGCTGACGGTTGAGCTCTCGGTGGTCACGCGGGGACCCGCGATCCGCGCCGAGTCCAAGGCCGGAGACAAGTTCGCGGCCTTCGATCAGGCTTTCGCCAAGTTGCTTGAGCGTCTGCGTCGAGCGCGCGACAAGAAGAAGGTGCATCACGGACGGCACACGCCGACCGCTGTTTTCGAAGCCACGGGTGGCCTCGATCCCGTCCAGACCGACGTCCCCTTGCACGTCGCCGTGGCGAACCAGCACGCCGAGCAGAACGGGCAGGTGCCCGACGAGAATCCGGTGGAGATCCGGCGCAAGATCTTCCCCGCCAGCAAGATGAGCGTGGACGATGCCGTCGACCGGATGGAAATGGTCGGCCACCCCTTCTACCTGTTCGTCGACGACGCCACCGACCGTCCGTCGGTGGTGTACCGCCGCAAGGGCTGGTCCTACGGGATCATTACCCTGGACGAAGAGTGCCAGGATGAAGAGACCATCGAAACGCGCCACTACCGCGAACAGGCTGCGGCCGCCGCAGCCATCTAACCCAGTCCGACAATCACGGCCGGGCGGAGCGTCCCCAATGGGCGCCCCGCCCGGCGTCGTTTTGTGAGAAATTCAGCTATCAGGCGCAAAAGCCCGGATCCGCCTCACCGAGCGGGAACAAGTGGCGGGGTCCGATCGTGTCTCACGTAGACTGACCTAGCCAGAATTCCTGTGCCGAAGAATATGGAGCTACCACGTGGCGTCACTGCTAGAACGCGTCCTGCGCACCGGCGACAAGAAGACGTTGAAGCGTCTTCGCCGGTACGTCAGTGCAATCAATGCACTCGAGGAAGAGTTTCGATCCCTCACGGATGAGGAACTTCGCGCCGAGACGGACAAGTTCAAGGCCCGCTACCAGGACGGCGAGAGCCTCGACTCGCTCCTGCCGGAGGCCTTCGCCACGGTTCGTGAAGCGGCGGGCCGAACCCTGGGAATGCGCCATTTCGACGTCCAGCTCATGGGCGGTGCGGCCCTGCACCTCGGGAACATCGCCGAGATGAAAACCGGTGAAGGCAAGACTCTTGTCGCGACGGCGCCGGCCTACCTGAACGCCCTCACGGGCCAGGGAGTGCACATCATCACGACGAACGACTTCCTGGCCGAGTACCAGTCGGACCTCATGGGCCGCGTCTTCCGTTTCCTCGGGTTGACCAGCGGTTGCATCCTCTCCAAGCAGGATCCCGCCAAACGCCGCGAGCAGTACAACGCCGACATCACCTACGGCACCAACAACGAATTCGGATTCGACTTCCTGCGCGACAACATGGCGTGGTCGAAGGACGAACTGGTCCAGCGCGGTCACCACTTCGCCGTCGTCGATGAGGTCGACTCGATCCTGATCGATGAGGCGCGCACGCCGCTGATCATCTCGGGCCAGGCCCAGGGCGACGTGAATCGCTGGTTCACCGAGTTCGCTCGCATCGTCCGGCGCCTCGAGGTGGACGTCGACTACGAGATCGACATCAAGAAGCGCACCGTGGGCGTCCTGGAGCCGGGCATCGAGAAGGTCGAGGACCACCTCGGCATCGACAACCTGTACGAGACGGCGAACACGCCGTTGATCGGCTTCCTGAACAATGCGATCAAAGCGCGCGAGCTGTTCACGAAGGACAAGGACTACGTCGTCATGAACGGCGAGATCCTGATTGTCGACGAGCACACAGGCCGCACCCTGGCCGGCCGTCGCTACAACGAGGGCATGCACCAGGCCATCGAGGCCAAGGAAGGTGTGCAGATCAAGGCCGAGAACCAGACGATGGCGACGGTCACCCTGCAGAACTATTTCCGCCTGTACGAGAAGCTCTCGGGCATGACGGGCACGGCGACGACCGAAGCCGCGGAGTTCATGGGCACCTACAAGCTCGGCGTCGTCGAGATCCCGACGAACCGTTCGATGCAGCGCAAGGACCAGGCCGATCTCATCTACAAGAATGAGATCGCGAAGTTCGACGCCGTCGTCGAAGACCTCGTCGAACGCCACGCGGCCGGTCAGCCGGTCCTCGTCGGCACGACGAGCGTCGAGAAGAGCGAATACCTCTCGCGCAAGCTGGCCAAGGCGGGCATTCGCCACGAGGTCCTCAACGCGAAGCAACACGCGCGTGAGGCGGCCATCATCGCCCAGGCCGGACGCAAGTCAGCCTTGACGGTGGCCACGAACATGGCCGGTCGCGGTACCGACATCATGCTCGGCGGCAACGCGGAGTTCCTGGCGGTCTCCGAGATGAGTCGCCGCGGACTCGATCCCGAGGAGAATGCCGAAGAGTACGAGAAGGTCTGGAGCGGCGTCTTCGAAGAGGCCAAGGCCAGGGTGGAGGCCGAGGCGTCCGAGGTCCGCGAGCTCGGCGGCCTCTACGTGTTGGGTACTGAGCGGCACGAGTCCCGGCGTATCGACAACCAGTTGCGCGGTCGTTCCGGCCGTCAGGGAGATCCGGGCGAATCGCGCTTCTACCTGTCGATGACCGATGAGCTGATGCGGCGGTTCAACGCGGCAGCGGCGCAGCGGATCATGAGTAATCCGAACCTGCCCGACGACATGGCGCTCGAGTCCCGGATCGTTTCAAAGGCCATCGAGACGGCCCAGGCGCAGGTGGAGTCCACCAACGCCGAGCAGCGCAAGAACGTTTTGAAGTACGACGACGTGCTGAACCGTCAGCGTGAGGCCATCTATGGCGACCGCCGTCGCATCCTCGAGGGAGACGACCTCCACGAGAAGGTCCAGCACTTCCTGGAAGACGTCATCACAGCGATGGTGCAGGAAGCGACCAGCGAGCGGAACCCGGATGAGTGGAATCTGGAGCAGCTCTGGGTCAACCTCAAGCAGCTGTACCCGGTGTCGGTCACTCTCGACGATGTGGCGGAGGAGGCAGGCGGACGCGGCAACCTGACGTCGGACCTGCTGCACGAGGAATTGCTCTCCGACGCCCGTCTTCAGTACGAGGCACGTGAGGAGTCGGTCGGTTCCGAGAATATGCGCGAGCTCGAACGCCGCGTTGTCTTGAGCGTCATCGGGAGGAAGTGGCAGGAGCACCTCTACGAGATGGACTATCTCAAGGAGGGTATCGGCCTCCGCGCCATGGCACAGCGCGATCCGCTGGTCGAGTATCAGCGTGAGGGATTCGTCCTGTTCCAGACGATGATGGAGGCCATCCGGGAGGAGAGCATCGGCATGCTCTTCAACATCAAGGTGGAGACGAAACAGCAGGCCAGCGTGAATCTGCCGGGCGTCAAGGATGCTCGATCGGCGACGGAGACTCCGAGCTTCGTCACGCCGGGGCTCGATGCTCCGGCTAAGCCCGCGAGCCTGCAGTACACGGCTCCGAACGAGACGGGGCAGGCGGCGACGAAGGTCGAGCGTCAGTCTGCGGAGAAGTCGGGCAATCGCGCGGATCGCCGGACGAAGGCCAAGAAGCGCAAATAGGCCCTGGCGGTCGCTGGAACTCGGCGGGAACCTTGACGGTTCCTAGCCGAGTTCCAGTGCGTTAACCCGCCATTGACCCCGGCGACGCTCCAGACGAAGCGCCGCCGCGCGGATGCGGTCGTTGCACTGGACGGTCACGGTCGCCTCGTAGACGTCGTCCGAGATCCTGCAGAGGCGCGAGCGGCGGACCGTCGTCGTCCGCTTCACGCGTGACGTCGACTGAGCGCCCGCCAGCGACAGCGAGACCCGTTCGCGGAGGCGGTCCATGGCGGACAGATCGAGCCAGCGGTTCATCTGCGTCAGTGAACGGGTGCCATTGAGGACTTCGAAGGCGCACTGGCCAACGACCCGTGCGATGTGCGAGACCTCGCGGTACTCGGCCGTGAGTCTGCGCTTGAGTCGTTCAGCGGCCAGGGCATCCGAGGCGGGCGGCCAAGAAGCGGGGCGCTCGGCCTCCGCGTCGGTGGACTTCTCGCCGGCGTTCCCCCGCTCTTCGGCACGGAGAGCGGGGAACGGCGTCACGGGAGCCGAGGACTCGTCGCCGGCCGCGAAGAGGTCGCTGAATCGGCGTACCGGCTGGGCCGCCTCCGCCGACCGGCGGCGGATATCGGAAAGCCGGATAACACGCAGTGAGTTCTGATCGTTGGCGTCGGCGAGCAGCTCGGGCAGGGCGCGAGCGTCCTGGTCGCGGTCGGAGTGCAGCGGCTCTTCGTTGTTTGCCAGGGCAGTCATGATGTCTCCTCTGAAGTGCGTCGAATGCGATTGCGGTGATACTAGGAAAGGGGGGTGTCCGTCGGGGGCGTGAGGACCGAGCCGACCGCCAACTGATCGGGGTCTGGCCCGATGACGTCACGGTTCATGTCGTACCAGCGGGGCCATTCGGCGGCGATCTCGGCGCTCGTGGCCTCCGGCCCGAGAGCGGCGGCAGCGATGCTCCACAACGTGTCTCCGGCCGTGACGACGACCTCGTCGCTCGCCGGGCGGGTCGAGCCGAGGACGCGGTCGATCTCCGGCGCGGTGCGACCGGGGGTCCAGACCGGCGACGGTGCTGGCTCTCCGGGCAGTTCCACCTCAGCGGAGACTGGCGTCACCGCCTCCGCAAGCTGGGTCGTGTCGAGGACGCGGTCCAACTGGGGACCATGGAGGGAAGGACCCCACGCCGGCGACGGCACGTCGTCGGACTGGACTGCCGACCAGAGGGGAGACGGTGCTGCCTCGGTGGTCACGGACCGGTCATCGTGGGCAGAGGAAGCGGGGAGGTCGGCGGCGAAAGCCCCGGGAGCCGCGATGAGCTGCACACCCAGCACGGCGGTGGCCACTCGGCGCATGCAGGCCGGCGACCAGCGTGCGACGAGCTGCGCGGCCCGCGGCTTGTGGAGGCGCAGCAGGAGGGCGCCGGTGATCGCCGCCGTCATCGACAGCGCCCACCACAGCAGAGTGAGGATGCCGATGGCGCAGAAAGCCAACGCCAGCACATTCTCCAGCTCGCTCAGGCTGCGGGGTACGGCGTGCGCGGCGATCCGGTCGAGGTCGAAAGCGCCACCCACCTGGTTTCGCCAGATGAGCGCCCCGGCCCCGGCGACGAGGGCGCCCAGCAGGAGCAGGCAGACGGTCAAGACGACGTCGGCCGGGGACACCCTGACCCGCGCTGCGGTCTCCCGCGTCCGGCACTGCTGGTGCCCCGTCGTCAGGGATCGTGGTTCGGTCCCCTCATGTCCCCACATGCGTACTCCCGTAGCTCATCCACCGGAACAGGTGGCCTGCACCCAAACCTTGCGTTTTGGTGCTGTTTGATGTTTTTACAAGCTTTATGTTTGCAGCTTAGATCTATCCTGTCCAGAGCTGTCGTAGCAATTCCGACGCACGCGAGGGGTGCGGGCGGCCTCGTCCGAGGGCTGATCAGGCATCTAAGGTGGAGGCATGCGGTGGGAAACTCTTTTTGCAGATCTTGAGGCTCAGCTCAACGGCGAGGCTGCGCGCGGTCGGACCGCCGAGATCCAGGAGATGGTCAGCTACGAGCGTTCGCAGGTTCCGATGGCGGGCCGCCTCGTCGCCTGGGTGGGGCAGGAGGTCGATCTCGTCACCTTGGGTGGGCAGCGCTTTTCGGGCGTGTTGCGTACTTCGGGTTCCGGCTGGGTAGCACTCAGGTCCGGCGCCCTCGAGTACATCGTGTTCACGGGGGCCATCCGTTCCATAGAAGGGCGCGGCCAGCGAGTCGGCTCGACCGACCGGGCCCGCATCAGCCTGCGTCTGGCGCTGCGGGCGATCGCCCGCGACCGGTCGGCGGTGACGATTTTCGCCACGGACGGCGAGGTGGCTGTGACGGGCACCATCGACTACGTGGGCACGGACTTCCTGCAGGTCGCCGTACATGCGCCGGGGGAGCTGCCGGAGCGGGGCGCCATCACGGCCCGTCAGGTGCTGCCACTGGCCGCTGTGGCGGTCATCCAGCGAAGGTCCTGATGACGAGACCGGGTTATCCACAAAAATGACATACATGTCGCAGCCTGATACATCTCATGTCTAGTCTTAACCCGACAGCCGAGCGACCAGTGCACAGGACCTGGGGGCTGAAGCGAGAGAAGGAAGACGCGTGAGCGCAGAAGGCACAACAGCCCAGGCCGAGACGAAACGACTTAAACGACCAGGCTGGCGCGATCCTCGGCTGATCATCGGGCTGTTGCTGGTCGTCGCCTCCATCGCGGGCGTCGTCGGACTCGTGACCGCGCTGGATCGGACCGTCAGCGTTTACGCGGCGAAGGACGATCTCACCGTGGGGGAGCGGATCAGCGTCGACGACCTGTCAGTCGTCGAGGTGCGCGTCGACGGTATCGAGGACCTGTACGTTTCCGCCAGCGACCCGCTCAAGAGCGGCACCCGGGCCTCGGCTTTCGTCAAGGCTGGCGAGCTCGTTCCGGCGCGTGCCATCGTCGGTACTGACCAACAGGGCCGCAAGCCGGTCTCGGTTCCCGTCGCCGGTGCGATCTCCAACGCCATCAGCGTCGGTGGACACGTGGACGTCTGGTCGGCTGCGCCCGCTGGAACCGGCAACAACTTCTCCGATCCGGAGCGGATTCTCGAACGGGTCGAGGTCGCCGCCGTGTCGGACATCCAGTCAGGATTCGGTGGGACCAGCGGTACCAATCTCGAACTGCTCGTGACTGACGACGAGCTTCCCGCCCTTTTGGGGGCTCTGGCGAACGATTCGAAGATCACCGTCGTCTACACCGCAGTCGGGGGCGACGAGTGAACGTCTCACTGGTCGTGTGGGGCGACACCCTCGGCGTCAGTGACGGGATCGAGGGCATCCGCGGCCCCGTCACGGTGGCGCGCCAGTGCGACGATATCTTCGAGACGATTGCCCTGGTGGAATCCGGTCTCGCCGACGCCGTCCTGCTCGCAGGGCCGTCGCCCGACGTCGACGCTCACGTTGCCGACGCACTACTCGAGCGCGGCGCCGTCGTCGTGGCACTTGCCGACGACCCGGGCGAGCGTGCACGGCTGCGCGATCTCGGCGTGACGTGCGAATCGGCCACCGCGTCGCCGCAGGCACTCGCCGATCTCTTCGAACTGACGATGTCGACTGCGCCTGAACCCTCCACCGGGCGCCGTCGCGGACCGGACGAAATGGTGGAGCCCGCCGCCGAACCGCCCTCGGGCCAGGTCATCGCGGTGTGGGGGCCGACGGGCGCGCCCGGTCGGACCACCTTCGCGGTCAACTACGCGGTGGAGTCCGCGCTCGCGGGTTCGACGGTTGCACTCGTCGACGCCGACACGTACGGTGCCAGCGTCTCCGTCCATCTCGGACTCATGGAGGAGTCCGCCGGTATCGCTCAGCTCTGTCGCCTCTCCGATCAAGGTGTGCTGGATCGCGCTAGCTTCGAGCGGGCCTGCCCGGTCCTCCCCGTCGCTGGGGCGCGTATCCGCGTGGCGACGGGGCTGCCTCGCCCGCAGCGTTGGCCGGAGTTGCGGAAGTCTTCGCTCGAGCGAGTACTCAGCTACTTGCGTACGATCGTGGACGTGATCGTCGTGGACGTGGCGGCATTCCTCGAACAGGACGAGGAGCTGTCCTTCGATACCGCCGCACCGCAGCGGAACGCCGCGACGTTGGCCGTGCTCGAGAACGCAGACGAGGTGATTGCGGTCGGGCAGGCGGATGCCGTGGGCGTGCCGCGGATGATCAAGGCGCTCGAGCAATTGTCGGAGCTGCTGCCTGACCAGCTGCCGCGGGTGATCTTCAACAAGATGTCCCGGTCCGCGCTGGGACCCAACCCGGAGCGTCAGCTTCGCGAAACGTGGGAGCGCTTCGGCCCGCGGACGCCGATCAGGGGATACCTTCCCTGGGACGCCGAGTCGACTGCGGCGGCGCTGCTGAAGGGAAACGCGTTCGCGGAGTCGAGTCCTGACTCCGATCTGCGGGTAGCGATCGCCCGCCTGGCCGGCAACGACGTGACCCCTCGACGGAACCTCTTCTCGCGTCGGCGCGGTGGTGGTGTGCCGCAGGGGTAAAGCGGACGAGATAGGCTGGACCCATGTCGCGAAGACGCGGCAGAAATGTCTTGACATGGAGGCCTAAATTATGTCGACGGGGTCCAGCATGGCCGATCGGTTCATCGCTGACACACTCGCTCCCTCATTCGCCGAGTCCTACTATGGGCACCTCGCCCAAGAGGACGCCGAGAACTACAATGACGTAGATCTCGATCAGCGCGTTGAGACTCATCTCCGGCTCGGGTTCGAACGCCAGCCCGACCAGGCGCTCGTAGCCACGAGGAACGACGACGGTCGAACCGTCGTCTACGTCGTCACGGACGATATGCCGTTCCTGGTCGACTCGGTAGTTGCCGAGATCGTCCGGCAGAAGTATGCGATTTCGCTGGTCACGCACCCGACGTTCGTCGTCCAGCGCGATCACTCGACCGGTCAACTGACCAACGTCGATCCGATTTCGACGGTCGCGCCGATTTCCAGCGGCGACACGGCCACGCTGCCGAGCATGGCCCAGTTCCTCCAGAACGCCGACGCGGACACCAAGATCGAATCCTGGATCGCGGTGCAGCTTTCCGACGAGAAGACCGAAGAACAGTGCGATGAGATCGTCGCCGGTGTCCAAGCCGCCCTCGCCGACGTCCGCGTTTCCGTGGACGACTGGCAGCTCATGCGCAACAAGGTGCAGGAGATCGTCGCCGATCTCGAAGCGAAGCGCGCCATGCTCGACGTGGACGGGCTCGAAGAGGCGGCGGACCTGCTCCGCTGGCTCGACAACGGACACTTCACCTTCCTGGGCTACCGCGAGTACGACCTGATCCGGTCCGATGGCGAAGATGCTCTCGAGATTCAACTCGACAGCAGTCTCGGGCTGATGCGCCGGAGCAACCCGGATTCGACTCTGCAGCAGCTGAATTCGTTGGGCCGTGCCCACGCGCGGGAACGGTCGCCGCTCGTCATCACGAAGGCCAACCGGCGCTCGCGCGTGGACCGCAGCGTCTACCTCGATTACATCGGTGTGAAGTCCTTCGACGACCAGGGGAACGTGACCGGCGAACGCCGTTTCATCGGCCTGTTCGCGTCGAGCGCCTACATCCGATCGGTGCGGGACATCCCCGTCGTCCGGAAGAAAGTGGACGCCGTGCGCCGCCGGGCCGGCTTCACCGCCCAGTCCCACTCCGGCAAGGACCTCGTCGCCATCCTTGAGGCGTACCCGCGGGACGAGCTCTTCCAGATCGAGGTCGACGACCTCTACGAGACCGTCATGGGCATCCTGAAGCTCCAGGAGCGCCGCGTGACGCGAGTCTTCCTGCGCCCGGACACGTACGGGCGGTTCATGTCCGCGCTCGTGTTCGTCCCTCGCGACCGCTACACGACCAACGTCCGGCGTCGTATCGAGGACGAGCTGCAGGAGACGTTCAACTCGGAGTCACTCGACTTCGAAGTGCACATGAGCGAATCGGCGCTGGTGCGCGTCTTCTTCCGCATCCGGCTGCCCAAGGGCGGCGAGGTCCCGGACGTCGACCGCAAGCAGTTGGAGAAGCGGCTCGTCCGTGCTGTCAGGTCCTGGCCCGAAGGTGTCTCCCAGGTACTGGCCGAGCGCCACCCGGACGAGGCCAAGGGGCTCATCCAGCAGTGGGCTGCGGCCTTCCCGGCGGCCTACCGCGTCGCCTTCGAGGTCGAGGACGCGTTGGATGACATCGCGGAGTTCACCCTTCTCGAATCGCCGGACCACCGAGGCCCCGTCGTGCGGATCCGCCCGGCCACCGCCGAGGAGGCTGCGCGCGGTTTGACCGCCCGGTTGAAGATCTACGTCGACGCGACGATGTCGCTGAGCCGGATCCTTCCCGTGCTGACCAATCAGGGACTGGAGGTCATCGACGAGACCCCGTACGTCATCCGTCGCGCCGATTCCACGGAGCTCTACCTCTACGTGTTCGGCCTCCGCTTCCCGACGGGCGGAGACGCGTCCGAGGCCTACGACCTGCTCGGGGAGGCGTACCGCGCCGTCGCTCTGGGCCTCGCCGAGACGGATGTCTTCGATCGCCTCATCCTGGCTCAGCACATGACGTGGCGCCAGGTCAGCATCCTGCGCGCCTACGCCAAGTACCTGCGGCAGCTCGGCAACTCGAACTCTTACGAGTTCATGGGGGACACCTTGCTGGCCAACCCGGACGTGTCCCAGGCGCTGATCGACCTGTTCGACGCGACCTTCCGACCGGACCTGGCCGACGCCGAACGAGACGCCGCCGTGGACTCGGCGCAGACTGCCCTCGCCACGGGTCTCGAGCAGGTTGCGACGCTGGACGCCGACCGCCTGCTGCGCCGCTTCCAGAACGTCATCGCCGCGACGCTCAGGACGAATTACTACGCTCAGGGCGCCGACGCGCTGGCCTTCAAACTCAGCCCGGAGGATATCGACGGCGCCCCCTTCCCACGCCCGAAGTACGAGATCTGGGTCTACTCGCCGAGCGTCGAGGGCGTGCACCTGCGGTTCGGCGCGGTCGCCCGAGGCGGACTGCGCTGGTCGGATCGTCGTGAAGATTTCCGTACGGAGGTGCTCGGTCTCGTCAAGGCTCAGGTCAGTAAGAATGCCGTCATCGTGCCGGACGGCGCCAAGGGCGGCTTCTACGCGAAGCAGTTGCCCGACCCTGCCGTCGACCGCGGTGCGTGGTTCGAGGCCGGTAAGGCCGCGTACCGCGTGTTCATTCGGTCGCTGCTGTCGGTGACGGACAACCTCGACATCGCACCGGACGGGACGCAGACGGTGATCCCTCCGGCCGACGTCGTCCGTCTGGACGGAGACGATACCTACCTCGTTGTCGCTGCCGACAAGGGGACGGCGACGTTCTCGGACATCGCCAACGAGATCTCCCTCGAGGTCGGCCACTGGCTCGGCGACGCCTTCGCCTCCGGCGGCTCCGTAGGCTACGACCACAAGGCCATGGGCATCACGGCGCGTGGCGCGTGGGAGTCAGTCAAGAGCCACTTCATGGAACTGGATCTCGACACCCAGTCGGAGGACTTCACGGTCGCCGGTGTCGGTGATATGAGCGGCGACGTCTTCGGCAACGGCATGTTGCTCTCGCGTCATATTCGCCTCGTCGCGGCCTTCGATCATCGGCACATCTTCCTGGATCCCGCCCCGGTCGCGGCCACCTCGTTCGAGGAACGCCAACGGCTGTTCAGGCTTCCGCGGTCGAGCTGGGCCGACTACGACGGGGACCTCATCAGCGAGGGTGGCGGGGTCTATCCGCGCCACGCCAAGACCATCCCGGTGTCGCCCCAGGTGCGCGAGGTCCTGGGCCTTGACGGGAACGTCACCAAGCTGACCCCGCCGGAGCTGCTCAAGGCCATTCTGCGGGCGCCGGTCGACCTGTTCTACAACGGCGGCATCGGGACGTATGTGAAGTCGAGCAGCGAATCGCACACGGACGTTGGCGATCGCGCCAACGACCTGATTCGTGTGGATGGCAGTGAGATGCGGGCACGCGTGATCGGCGAAGGCGGAAACCTCGGGTTGACCCAGCTGGGTCGCGTCGAGGCGGCTCTCAACGGAGTGCTCGTGAACACCGACGCGATCGACAATTCCGCCGGTGTGGATTGCTCGGACCACGAGGTCAACATCAAGATCCTCGTGGACCGGCTGGTGGCTGGCGGCAAGCTCGCCGCCGACGATCGCGCCGCGTTCCTGGAGTCGATGACCGACGAAATCGCCAGCTTGGTCCTCAAGACCAACTTCGATCAGAACGTTCTCCTGGTCAACGACCGTCAGAAGATGAGTTCGTGGAACGCGAGCTTCGAGCGTTTGATGGACTGGCTGGAGGAGAACGCGGGCCTCGATCGCGAGCTGGAGTTCCTGCCATCCGAAACGGAGCTCGCACGACGGCGGTCCGCCGGACAGGGACTGACATCGCCCGAACTCTCGGTGCTCGCCGCCTACGCCAAGATCAATCTGACGTCGGCACTGACCGAGGCGCGTCTCGCCGACGATCCGTATTTCGACCAGACGCTTCTCGACTACTTCCCCTCGCAACTGCGGGAGCGCTTCCGCGACGACATTCTGGCCCATCCGCTGCGCCAGGAGATCGTCGCGACAACCATCGCGAACGACATCGTCAACCGCGGCGGGATCACCTTCGCCTTCCGCGTGGTGGAAGAGACGGGTGCCTCCGAAGCGACGGTGGCGAGGGCGTTCGTTGCCCTCGAGAAGATCTACGAATTCGATCAGGTTTTCCGTGACGTGCATGAACTGCCCGTCTCCTTCCCGACCGAGCAGTGGTGCGAATTCCAGCTGGACGTCCGGCGCATGTTGGACCGGACCACGCGTTGGTTCATTTCGCATGTCGGTGACATGGGAGTGCAGGATGTCATCGACCAGTTCCGCCCGACCGTTCAGCGCCTCAGCGCCCGGATGCCGGAACTCTTGCGCGGCGCCGATGCGGACCGCGTTGCGGAGCTGCGAGAGCTGGCGACCGAGTGGGGGATCGGGGACGGGTTGGCCAAGCGCTGGTCGGAACAGTTCGAGACGTTCCCGTTGCTGGACATTGCTCAGGCAGCCCACGAGACGGGTGTCGACGCCGATAAGCTCGCGGCCGTCTACTACGCGGTCTACGAGCGCTTCGAGATCGACTCGCTGCTGGTTCGGATCACCAAGCTGCCGCGGGAGGATCGTTGGCAGTCGCTGGCGCGTGCTGGTCTGCGCGACGACATCTACACGACGGCGCTCGATATCGCGCTTTCTGCGATGAGCATCACTCCCGACGGCACGCCGGACGAGCAGCTGGAGGCCTGGGAGGTCGCCCAGCAGAAGAACCTCTCGAGGGTCAAGCACGTCTTCGACGAGGTCAACAGTCAGGAACGTGACGACATGGCATCCTTGTCGGTAGCTTTGCGACTGTTGCGCTCAATCGTGCGGAGGTAACGTGGCGATCATTACGGAGACCATCCGGCCCTATGCGGACTTCGGTCCGGGGGACGAGGACTGGCTGCACCTCCTGGTGGGGGACTGGCAGCTTGTCGCGGATCTTGCATTCGCGGACCTCGTGCTCTGGCATCCGGGGCCGGATGGCTCCTACGTCGCCTTGGCGCACGTTCGCCCGTCGACGAGCCACACGGTTTTCCACACGGACTTCGTGGGCGAACGCATCCGCAAGGACCTCAAGTCCCTCGTGGACCGAGCGTGGCACTCGGGCGAGTTTCAGCTCGCCAAGGGGGACGGATCGATGCAGATCGAGGCCGTTCCCCTGCGGCGGGCGGGCCGGACGCTCGCCGTCGTGACGACACATATGGATCTGGGCGGCTCACGGCTCCCGTCGCGGCTTGAGATCACGTACCGCCAGTGTGCCAGGGACATCCTCACGATGTGCCACCAGGGCATCTGGCCGGACTTCACGTCGCCCACGGGGTCGCGCCGGGGTGCGCCCCGCGTCGGCGATGGGATGATCCGGCTCGACAGGCACGGCGTGGTTGAATACGCGAGCCCGAACGGCGTCTCGGCCTTCCGCCGGCTCGGCGGCAGCGACAGCCTCGAGGGGAGGTCCTTGCCGGAGTTGGCGGCGGCGCTTCTGAAGGTCAGGCGGATGTCCGACGAGGCACTGCCGTTGGTCCTCTCCGGCCGGATGCCGTGGCGAACGGAGATCTCCGCCCATGGGGTCACCTTGTCGCTGCGGGCCATTCCGCTGCGCGACGGCGCGTCCCGCTACGGTGCCGTACTGCTCTGCCGGGACGTCACCGAGCTGCGCCGTCGTGAGATGGAACTGGTGACCAAGGACGCCACGATCCGCGAGATCCATCACCGGGTCAAGAACAACCTGCAGACGGTCGCCGCCCTACTGCGCATGCAGTCCCGGCGCATGAAGAGCGACGAGGGCAAGGCCGGTCTCGAGCAAGCCATGCGCCGGGTCGCGACGATCGCGCTCGTGCATGAGACGCTTTCGCAGGGACTGACGCAGAATGTTGAGTTCGATGAGTTAATCGACCGTCAGTTCCGGCTCGCGGCCGAGGTCGCGTCGCCGGGGCAGATCGTGCGGACCGAGCGGACGGGAACGTTCGGCGCCCTGCCGAGCGAGATCGCGACCCCGCTGTCGCTGGTGATCAACGAACTCGTCTCCAACGCGGTCGAGCACGGCCTCGGTGAGAATGATGGGACCGTTTGCCTCGACGCGGAACGGGCGGTCGATGAGGGCGGACGAGAGATCGTGAACGTGACGATCACGGACGACGGCGTCGGCATCACCGGCGAGCCCGGGACCAGTGGTCTCGGATTGCAGATCGTACGCACGCTGGTCACGAGCGAGCTCGGCGGGCAGATCCGCTGGGAACCGCGCCGGAGCAAAGGCACGCGCGTCACGGTGACGCTGCCGGTCGACCGGGCTGCGTAGACGGAACGCCGAAGGCCGGGCGGCGATCCCATCAGGGGTCGCCGCCCGGCCTTCGTCATGCAACCGGTTGTTGCGGCCTACTTGAAGTTCTTCTGGTGGGCCTTGACCGAGCGCACGTAGTCCTTCGTGTCGTCGTACATGCCGTTGCGGCGCACGGAGCCCTGCCCCTGGTAGTACGAGGCGATACCGTTTTCGAAGCTGTCAGACGTGCGCTGCAGGGCGGCGATGATGGCGACGCCCGCGACGGCGTTGTCGTGCGGGTTCAGCAGGTCCAGCTTGCGTCCGACGAGGGACGAAGCCCATTCGCCGGAGGAGGGGATGACCTGCATCGCGCCGATGGCATTGGCGGGGGATACCGCTGTCGCGTTGAAGCCGGATTCCTGGTAGGCGTGGGCCAGCGCCAGCGACGGGTCTACGCCGAACTGGCGCGCGGTGGAGGCGATGATGCTGCGCATCTCGTCCCGATTCGGCAGATCGCGTGAGAGCAGGACTGCCTTGTTCTCGTTGGCGCTCTTGACGGTCGCTTCCGGGTACTTGTAGTGCAGGAACGTCGAGGGCACCAGCTGGCCGGCCGCCTCAGTCGACCCGGAGCCCGGGACCTTCAGCTTCTTCCCGGGGTGGATCACGGACGTGTTCTTCAGGCCGTTGGTCGAGAGCAGCTTGCTCAGGCCCACGCCGTACTTACCGGCGATTCCCGACAGAGTCTCGCCCGACGCGACGGTGTGCGTCCGCGAGGACGACGACGAAGACGTGGAGGAGGACGAGCTGGAGGAGCTCGACGACTTGCTCGAGCTGCTGGAGCCGGCCGTGAGGCGGATGGTTTTGCCCGCGTAAATGGTCGAGGTGCTCTTGAGGTTGTTGATCTCGAGCAGCTTGGACAGGGACAGGCCGTTGCTGGCCGCGATGCCCGAGAGCGTGTCGCCGCTCTTGATCGTGTAGGACTTGGCGGAGCTCGAGGACGATGAGCTGGAGGAGCTCGACGACTTGCTCGAGCTGCTGGAGGAGCTGGAGCCGGCCGCGAGGCGGATGGTCTTGCCCGCGTAGATGGTCGAGGTGCTCTTGAGGTTGTTGATCTCGAGCAGCTTGGACAGGGACAGGCCGTTGCTGGCCGCGATGCCCGAGAGCGTGTCGCCGCTCTTGATCGTGTAGGACTTGGCGGAGCCCGAGGACGATGAGTTCGACGACTTGCTGGAGCTGCTGGAGGAGCTGGAGCCGGCCGCGAGGCGGATGGTTTTGCCCGCGTAGATGGTCGAGGTGCTCTTGAGGTTGTTGATCTCGAGCAGCTTGGACAGGGACAGGCCGTTGCTGGCCGCGATGCCCGAGAGCGTGTCGCCGCTCTTGATCGTGTAGGACTTGGCGGAGCTCGAGGACGATGAGCTGGAGGAGCTCGAAGTCGAAGTTGTGGTGACCTTGTTGGTTGCGACGACGACGCGCTGGCCCGGGTGGATGATCGCGGTTTTCTTGAGCTTCGGATTCATCGCGAGCAGCTTGGACAGCGATACGTCGTAACGCGCGGCCACGCCGTAAAGCGTGTCACCGTGCTTCACCGTGTAGTGCTTGGCAGTGCCGTTGGAGGCTACCGCCGAGGCGATGACCTTGTTCGTCGAACCGCCGGAGAGCTTGATCTTCTGTCCGGGGCGGATCACCGACGAACTCGAGAGGTCGTTGGCCTTGAGGATGGTGCTGAGGGAGACCCCGCTTCGCGCGGAAATGTGCGAGAGCGTGTCCCCGGACTTCACCGTCACGGACTTGGGAGTGGAGGCCGGCACCGCGGTCGAGATCTTCGAGGGGATCTGGGAGGCCACGAGGTGGGCAGCGATTCGGTTCTGCGCGGCGGCGATATTCGCCGTGGTCGCCGTCTTGGGAGACATCGTCTGGGCGGGCGAAGCGGGCGGTGCCGCCTGAGCCGGGGCCGCAGCACCCATCCCGGTCAGCATGACGGCCGGAAGGGTCGCGACGGCTACGGTGCCGGAAGCGACGCGGCTTCGGCCCGTGCGGCTCGTCTCGGTCATTCGTGCGCTAGCGGAGCTGAACTGTGGCATGGGAATCCTCTGTCGTGGTCGGATCGCGGTGCCGCAGAAGAATCTTCCCCGTGATGCTTCTGTGACTCGTGTTGCGAGTGTGACTCTTGTGAATCTACACCACGACCTATGAGGGAAGAAACCGTTATCAAGGAGAAATTATCTGGTGGGCGTGTCGTTTCGAGGCGGGGCCGTCCGCCCGCGCCGACGCGTTTTCGGCGTCCTCGGCCGCTGCATGTGGCACCCTTGTTAGGTGAGTAATCTTGAGAACTTAGTAGCCGACTGGCTTCCCCTGCCCGACGTCGCTGACGCATTGGGCATCGATATCCGCAAGGTGCACAGCCTGATCCGGGACCGCGCGCTCGTGGAGCACCGCATCGGCGAGCGGCGGATCCGCGCCATTCCGGCGGCTTTCCTCAAAGACGGTGAGGTGCTCGACAGCCTCAAGGGGACCATCACGGTCCTGTCTGACTCCGGATTCGACGACGAGGAGCTCATCGGATGGCTCTTCACCGCGGACGAGTCCCTGCCGGGAACGCCCATCGAAGCGCTACGCGAAGGACGAAAGACCGAGATCCGCCGCCGCGCCCAGGCAGCTGGCTTCTAAAGAAAGCGCCGCCTACGACGTGCGGCGGATGGCGGCCAGACCAAGGTGACGCAACGCGTCCCGGACGGCCGCAGGAACCGGCAGAGCTGCCAGCGCGCCGAAGCCCTGCTCCGACAGCTCGCTGATGCTGGCTTCTGTGGCCGCGAGGGCGCCCGAATCGATCAGGATCCGACACATCCTCGTGACCTCTTTCGTCGTGAGGTCGTCGGCGCCGAGCCGCTTCTGGACGAATTCGCAGTCGGCCGCTGTGCCGAGCAGAAGAGCGTGGGCAATGAGCTCCGTTCGTTTGCCTTCGCGCAAGTCGTCGCCCGCCGGCTTGCCGGTGGTGGCGGGGTCGCCGAACACGCCGAGCACGTCGTCGCGCAGCTGGAACGCCTCGCCGAGGGGCAGAGCGAACGCCGAATACTGTTTCAGGAGGTCATCGCCCGCCCCCGCCAGCGCGCCGCCGAGCAGCATCGGATTCTCCGTCGAGTACTTGGCGCTTTTATATCGCACGATCGTGCGCGCGCGGGCGACGGCCTCGTCCGACCCGTAGGACGGGCCGGCCGATTCCTCGAGCACGTCCAGGAACTGGCCGGCCATGACCTGCGTCCGCATCGCGTCGTATACGCGGCGGGCTGCGGGCGGCGCCGTCGTCGTGCCGAACATCTGCTCGCTCAGCGACAGGCAGAGGTCGCCTGCGAGGACGGATGCGGCCTCGCCGAATCGGGCGGCATCGCGCGCCCACCCGGCGTCGCGGTGCAGGGCCTCGAAACGCCGGTGCACGCTCGGCTGGCCTCGCCGAGTGTCCGAACGGTCGATGAGATCGTCGTGAATCAGGGCCGCCGCCTGGAACAGTTCCAGTGAGGCCCCGATCCGGACGACGTCCTCGTCGTCCGCGTCGCCGCCAGCGCCGACGAACCCGAGATAGGCGAAGCGCGGACGCAGCCGCTTCCCATTCACGGTGAGGTCGTTGATGCTGGCGATCAGCTCGTCGGCGTGCGGGGAGATGCTTCCGATGACCGTTCGCTGTTCGTCCAGAAACGACACGATCGTCGCATTCACGCGTTCAGTGAAGGCGGCGACGTCGAAGGGGTCGCGACCTGCCGTCGCGGGCTGGGAGCTGGAACCAGAGGTCATGGAGCCGATTCTGTGAGATTCTTCGTGTGGGCCGCGGCACCGCCGCGGGGTCCCTTCCACTTTATAGGCTGTTGACCATGAATGAGTCTGCTCGCCCACGGGCAATCCTGCACGTCGACATGGACGCGTTCTTCGTGTCCGTGGAACTGCTGGAGCGCCCGGAGCTGGAGGGCGAACAGGTGATCGTCGGAAACCCGGAGGGCCGTTCGGTGGTGCTCTCGGCCTCATACGAGTGCAGGGCGCTCGGCGTACGTTCGGCCATGCCCATGGCGACGGCAATGCGACTCGCTCCGCGGGCCACCGTCATCGCGCCGCGGCAGGAGCGCTACCAGCTCGTCTCGCGACAGATCATGAAGATATTTCGCGATGTCACCCCTGCCGTGCAGCAGCTCTCGGTCGACGAGGCGTTCCTCGACGTGACGGGCAGCCTGCGCCGGCTGGGTTCCCCGCCGCAGATCGGTCAACGCCTCCGCGAGCAGATCCGCACAGAATTGCGGCTGCCTGCGAGCGTAGGCGTCGCGAAGAACATGTTCGTTGCCAAGATCGCTTCCACACGGGCCAAACCTGACGGGATGCTCGTGATCCGCCCCGACGAGACCGTGGCTTTTTTGCACACGCTGCCGGTGTCCGCGTTGTGGGGCGTCGGGCGCCGGACGGAGGAATCGCTGGACAGGGCGGGGATCCACACGGTGCGCGACATTGCCCAGACTCCGCCCGCCACGCTGACCAAGCTTCTCGGGAGCACCGGCGCCCGACTCTACGAGCTCGCGTGGGGGCGCGACGAGCGCTCCGTCGAACCGGTCAGGGAGGAGAAGAGCATCGGGGCGGAGGAGACCTTCGCATCCGACGTCCGGGATGTCGAGGTGCTGCATGCCGAGTTCCTGCGCCTGGCCTACCGCGTCGCCGAGCGGATGCGACGGTCGGGCAAGCAGGCCCAAACCGTGGCGATCAAGGTCCGCTACGACGATTTCAGGACGGTGAGCCGCAGTCGGCGACTGCCGCAGCCGTCGTCGTCCGCGGTCGCGCTGGCAGAAGCGGCTACCGGTCTCTTCGAGGCCCTCCGGCAGGACGGGGATTCTATCCGCCTCGTCGGCCTGCGGGCCGAGCAGTTGACGACGGGGGCCGGGGTCCAGTTCAGCTTCGACCGAGCCGACGCCAACTGGGAGCTGGCCGAGGCCGCGATGGACCGGATTCGGGACCGATTCGCTGATTCCGGCATCAAGCCGGCGACCCTGTTGGAACCCCCGTCCGGCGGCGGACGCCGCGCACCCGGAACCGAGAGCGATTGATGCCGGGCTGACTACCCTCAAAGCAGTTGCACCAGTATCCTTGGAATATGTACATAGTCGGCGAGGTCGAGCGCTAGGCGCGAATCTCCGCGCCCCGAGATGAGGCGCGCGGATTCGGGTCGACTGGCTGCGACGCGGGGCTCTGTAGGTACGGAACAAACTGGATATTTCGACGGAACAAGTCCGGAGTTCGCGACGTTGAAATATGTACGTAGTGTGTGAGGTCATCGATCCGTTGCCGGAGACCGCCGGCATCGGACGAGTGACAGAAAGAAATGGGGAAGGACAATGCCGCTTTCCGATCACGAACAGCGCCTCTTGGAGCAGCTGGAGAAGCAGCTGCACCAGGATCAGCGATTTGCGTCCACCATGAAGTCCGGGGGCGGCTACTCGACGCGCAACATTGTGATTGGTGCGCTGATCGGCGTCGCCGGCGTCATCGCGCTTCTCGTGGGCATCTCGAGTCAGCTCATCATCGTCGGCGTACTGGGTTTCGCCCTGATGTGCATCGGCGTCTACTTCGGGCTCTCCAAGCGCGGTAGCGCCGGAAGCGACAAGCCGACAAAGAATGGGCCGGGCAAAGGCACGAGCAACTTCATGGCTGACCTCGAAGCCAAGTGGGATGAGCGCCGCCGCGACCAGGACCTCTAAAGAGGGACCCTACGGCGTAGGCGTCGCGCCGATGGCAGGTGCGACGCGCCGCTGACTCGTGTGCCCGTTGGACGTGCTCCAGATTCCTCCACGACCGCCCACCCGCCCCTCCACTTCGCACCACAACCCGCCGGATTCGGCGGGTTTTCGTGTTTAACGGGTGATTTCCCTTGAGTCGATCTTGATGCTGGGTGTTTCCTGCCAATTTGTCCTCCACTTTGCGCCACCCTCCGGAATCCGCATGATTCCGGGGTTCCTCTTCATGCCCGATGAGCCTAAAACGGCAGGATGTCATTGACAGTGGTAGAAGGTGGAGTAAAGTGGGGGCCAGTAGAGGGCAGTGGAGGGGTGGATCCGCCAAGGAGGCACTTTCTGCCGGGAAGGCGGTGCGTATGTTCCTCGGGACACACACGCCGCGTCTCGACGAGAAGGGGCGTCTGATCCTCCCCGCGAAGTATCGGGACGAGCTCGGCAACGGGTTGGTTCTGACGCGGGGCCAGGAGCGGTGCATCTACGTCTTCAGTCAGCGGGAGTTCGAACGCGTACACGAGCAGATGCGGCAGGCGCCGTTGTCTTCTCGCCAGGCGCGCGACTACATCCGCGTGTTCCTCTCGGGGGCCTCGGACGAGGTGCCCGACAAGCAAGGGCGGGTCACGATTCCGTCCTCACTACGCGCCTACGCCGGCCTGGACCGTGAGGTCACCGTCATCGGCGCTGGAACCAGAGCAGAAATCTGGGACAGCGCGGCGTGGGGTGCATACCTCGAAGAGAAGGAGACGACGTTCTCCGAGACCGACGAGGAGGTTCTCCCGGGAATCTTCTAGGCCGCCGAAACGGCGTCCGAGAATGCGGAAAGGCGGGCTTGAGCCAGATCTCTCCCCGCCCGGTCCACCACCTGACTCACCTTCCCCGGAGTCAGGCGGAGGAACCGGAGCGGTGGGGGATCTGACCCAAGGCCGACGGCAAACGATTGGACAACACCGGGGCGCAGAGTGCTCCCGGAAGTAGCTGGACACGAGGGCTTCGGCCCGCACACATACACCCGAGCTGAGAGGGGCCGGCGATGGCTGAAGAAGACGCAGAGCGCGCGGAGTCGCGTGGCGCGTCCTCGCCATCCGAGGCTGGACCCAAGCCCACCCATGAGCGGCACGTGCCCGTCCTCCTCGACAGGTGCCTGAACCTGTTGGCCCCCGGAATCGAGGCGGCTCGAAGCGCGGGACGCACGCCCGTCGTCGTTGACTGCACGCTCGGCATGGGTGGGCACTCCGAAGCTCTGTTGGAGCGCTTCGAGGATGTTCACCTCGTCGGGCTCGATCGCGACGAGCAGGCGCTGGCCCTCGCCGGCGCGAGGCTGGGAAAGTACGCCGAGCGGACCGAACTCGTGCACGCCGTCTACGACGAGATCGCCGAGGTCGTCCGCGACCTGGGATTCGCGGTCGTCGACGGGGTCCTCTTCGACCTCGGCGTCTCCTCCCTGCAGCTCGACGAGCGCGAACGCGGATTCGCCTACTCGTACGACGCCCCCCTCGACATGCGCATGGATACGTCCCGGGGGCAGACCGCCGCCGACGTCGTGAACAGCGCCACCCACGGCGAGCTGGCACGGATCATCCGCACGTGGGGTGAAGACAAGTTCGCGGGGCGCATCGCCTCGGCCATCGTCCGTGCACGAGACGAGCAACCGCTGGAGACCACGGGACGACTCGTCGAGGTCATCCGGACGGTGGTCCCCGCCGGCGCGGCCCGTACTGCCGGGCACCCGGCCAAGCGGACGTTCCAGGCGCTGCGCATCGCCGTCAACGAGGAGCTGGACGTCCTCGAGCGGGCGCTCCCGGCCGCGATGTCGGTGACGTCGATGGGCGGCCGCGTCGTCGTGATGAGCTACCACTCGCTCGAGGACAAGATCACCAAACGGTTCTTCCAGACCGGATCCACCTCCTCCGCGCCCGTCGGGTTCCCCGTCGAGCTCGAGGAACACAAACCCCGCTTCAGGACCCTCACCAAGGGCACCGAGAAGCCGACCGCGGACGAAATCGCAGAAAATCCGCGCGCAGCCTCAGCCAAGCTGCGCGCGGTCGAACGGATCATGAAGGACTGATGGACATGCGCGCACCAGCCACCATCCGCCGTGACGGGCGGGCCTCCAGCACCCGGGTCAGCATGAACTCCGCACCGAACTACGCCGGAAGCGTCGATGGTGCGACCGCGCGCGTGCTCGTTCCGGAAGCGGCGCCGCCGGCGCCAAAGCCGACCGAAGGCGAGGGGCGCCGTCGCACCGCGCTTTCGATCGTTCCGGCCGGCGACAAAAGCCGGCGCCTCCCGTTCCTTATTCTCTGCGTGACGTTCCTCGTGGCGGCCCTGACCTCCGTGCTGCTGCTGAACATCCAGGTCTCCAGCGGCCAGTACGAACTCGTCAAGCTGCGCTCGACCGAACGTACCCTGACGCAGGAGAACGAGGCCCTGAACCAGAAGGTGCAGTACCTCGAAGCCCCCCAGAATGTGGCGGCGAAGGCCGCCGACCTCGGTATGGTTCCGTCCGGACACGTGGCGTCCGTCAATATCGAGACCAGAGAAGTCTCAGGTGTCGCTACGCCGGCCGAGAAGGGGGACGCAGTAACGTCACTCGTGAACAAGCCGCCGGCGCCGATCGAGGCACCGGTGGCGAAGAAACCCGAATCCGCGGGCGCCGCCGGCGGCGAGCAGAAGGCAGCCGAAACGCCTGCGAAGAAGGTCGACGAGCCGGCGCAGCAGGCAGCGGCTCCGCAGACTCAGGCCGACGACAAGCAGGCATCCGCTGGAAACGCCGGCGGCGGGGCTCCAGCAACAGCTGACGGGGAACGCCCGGAATTCTCAGAGGCGGAGCTCAACGGCGGAACCATTCCGGCCCCGTCTCTGCAGTCCGGGGAGTAGAGGCGGCTCAGCGCGCGGAAGACGACAAGAGAAGGCGGGAACAGCAGCCATGGCGGGGAGAAAGTATGGAACGGGGCGCGTCGGGCGCAACGGCCTGAAAGGTCAAACCGACGAGACCGTGGCGCATCGTCGCCTCCGCGTCGGCCTCACTGCGTGCCTCGTATTGCTGCTCCTGCTGACCGGCCGGCTCTTCTTCGTCCAGGGGCTAGACCCCGAGGCAATCGCCCAGGAAGCGACGAACAACCGGACCCGCACCGCACTCATCGCGCCGACGCGCGGTGACATCGTCGACTCCGAGGGACGGGTGCTCGCCACCTCCGTGATTCGCTACGACCTCGTCGTCGACCAGAAATGGTACGAGGACGAGTTCCAGCGCCGGAATCCGGAGACCGGGGATCGCGAGGACGTCACGATGGCGGAGACCATCGAGGCCCTCAGCGGTATCGTCGGCGTGAGCGAAGAGACTCTCACCGCCTCGCTCGTGCCGGAGGACCCCGAGAAGCCCAAGCGCTACTCGGTGGTCGCGAAGGGCGTGACCCCCGAGGTCAGGAACGCGGTGGTCGAGCTGGGAATCCCGGGCTTGGTCACTGAGCAGCGCAGCGATCGACAGTACCCCAACGGCTCCGTCGCCGGCCCGCTGCTCGGCTTCCTGAGTGCGGCCGAACAGAGCAAGGCAGGCCAGGACAAGGGCGCCGAGGGGCTCGAATTGAGTCAGGAGGAGCACCTCGCGGGCACTCCGGGCGAGCGCACCTTCGAGGTCGGAGCCGACGGCGTGCGCATCCCGACGGCGGCCTATTCGGAGACGCCCGCGATCGACGGCCAGGACGTGAAGCTGGCCCTCAACAGCGATATCCAGTGGGCCGCCCAGAACGCGGTGATGGCCAAGCAGGAGCAGTTCAACCCCGATTTCGTGGTCGCCGTCGTCATCGACATCAAGTCCGGGAAAATCCTCGCGATCGCGGACTCGCACTCCGTCGACCCGAACGATCCCGCCGCCAGCGACGCGAAGTACCGCACCTCCACCGCGCTGACGCAGGCTTTCGAGCCGGGGTCCACGGGGAAGCTCGCGACGTTCGCCGCCGCGCTCGACGCCGGCGTCGTCTCGCCGCTGGAGGAGTTCAAGGTCGCCAACTCCTACACGACCCAGAACGAGAAGATCAACGACTCGCTCAAGCACGCCACCTACCCGATGACGGCTGCCGGCATCTTCGCCCGTTCCTACAACACCGGCACGGTGATGATCGGCGAACGCCTCTCCAACGAGGACCGCTACGATTTCTTCCGGAAGTTCGGCATCGGCGACACGATCGACATCGGGCTGCCGGTGAGCCCCGGCATCTTCGCGGAGCCCTCGGTCTGGGATCGACGCCAGCAGTTCACGACGATGTTCGGCCAGGCGTACACGCAGACGGTGCTGCACACCGCGATGCAGTTCCAGGGGATCGCCAACGGCGGCCTGATGATCGAACCGCAGCTCATCGATTCGTACATCGATGCCGACGGGACGGAGCACCCGGTCCCCGAGAACAAGCCGGAACGCGTCGTCTCCGAGGAGACCTCGGACACCATGCTGCGCATGATGGAGACCGTCGTCGAGTCGGGCACGGCCCAGGGTGCCAAGATCGATGGCTATCGCGTCGGCGGCAAGACGGGCACCGGCCAGGCGGCCGGCCCGTCGGGCGGCTACGACGGCCACACGAGCTCGTTCGCCGGTGTCGCGCCGCTCGAGGACCCGCAGTACGTCGTCGCCGTCTCGATGCACCGGCCCAAGGGCAACTGGAGGGACTGGCACGTCACCGATACCTTTAAGACCATCATGGAGCAGACCCTGAACACCTATGAAGTCCCGCCGTCGGACGGCAAGCCCGACCCGTACAACGTCTTCGTCGGAGACCGGCAGAAATACGGCTGGGAGTAAGGCGTGGGGACCGACCAGCAGGAGGCCGAGCGGCCATTCCGCCCGGCCCACCAGGAGCCAGTCGCGCTCGCGGAGATCGCCGCCGCCGCGGGGATGATCGTCGACGACGTCGCCGGAGTTGCGGTGACGGGCGTCTGCCTCGACTCGCGCGCCGTACTGCCCGGCGACCTGTACGTGGCGCTTCCCGGCGCGCGCGTGCACGGGGCCCGTTTCTCCGCGCAGGCAGCCGCAAATGGTGCCGCCGCGATTCTGACGGACGACGCCGGTGCGGTCCTCGCCGCCGAGGCGGGCCTGCCCGTGCTCAGGACGACGGCGGTGCGCCCCGTGATCGGCGCCGTCGCCGCCCGTGTCTACGGGACGCGCGCGGAGGCCCCCGCTCTGTTCGGAGTGACCGGCACCAACGGCAAGACGACCACGACCTACTTCCTGCGCTCACTGCTGCGTGCTCTCGGCCACCAGACGGGGCTGATCGGCACCATCGAGATCGTCGCCGGCACGACGCCCATCCCGTCCGTGCTCACGACGCCCGAAGCCCCGCAGCTGCACGCGCTGATGGCCCGGATGCGCGAATCCGGGATCACCGCAGCCGCGATGGAGGTCTCCTCGCACTCTCTGGACTTCGAGCGCGTCGCGGGCTTGATGTATCTGGTCGCCGGGTTCACGAATCTGACCCAGGACCACCTCGACCTGCACGGGACGATGGAGGACTACTTCGCCTCGAAAGCCGGCCTCTTCAACGCCGCCACGAGCCGGCACGCCGTCGTCACCGTGGACGACGAGTGGGGAGCCCGACTCGCCGCCGAGCGCAGGGCGGCCGGCGCTCCGACGCTGAGCCTGGCCACGGCCGGCGGCACGGACGCGGACTGGCGCGTCGAGAACGTCCGCCCGGACGGGCTGGGCCATGCCTTCGACCTGCACGGTCCCGACGGAGCGACCCTGCGTGCTGGCACCGGGCTGCCAGGGCTCTTCAACGTCTCCAATGCCGCTTTGGCCGTGGTGATGCTCGCGGCCTCCGGCGTGGAGATCCCCACCTTGCAGGAGGCCCTCGAGGCCGGCGACCCGCTCACCGTCGAGGTCCCCGGCCGGATGCAGGTCATCGCCACCCGGCCCGCCGCCGTCGTCGACTTCGCCCACAACGCAGACGCCCTCGAGCGCGCCATCGACGCCGTGCGGCCGGCGTCGGGCGACGGGCGCGTCATCGTCGTCTTCGGGGCCACGGGGGACCGCGATGCGACCAAACGCCCCATCATGGGCGCTGTCGCCGCACGGCACGGCGACGTCGTCGTCGTCACGGACGATGACCCGCACGGCGAGGAGGCCTCCGGAATCAGAGCCGCCGTGATCGCCGGCGCCAGGGACGCCGTCCGCGCGGAGGGGCTGGCCGCCGAGGTCGTGGAGTCCGCCCCTCGGGCGGACGCGATCGCGGAGGCCGTGCGCCTGGCGCGCCCCCAGGACACGATCCTCATCGCGGGCCGCGGACACGAGACGGTCCAGGAGATCGCCGGCGTCGACCACGCGCTCGATGACCGGGTAGAACTGCGTCGGGCGCTGGCTGACGCCGGCTACGACGTGCTCGTCCCCGAGCGCATCGAGAGCGGCACCACACCAGACCAGTTCCGGGGTCCGTCCCCCGAGGGAGTAAAGTCCTCATAGCCATGATTGAACTCAACACTGCCCAGATCGCCGAGATCACCGGCGGTCGCCTGAGCGCGTCCGCCGCCGCTGAGACGCGCATCCTCGGCGTCGATACGGACTCGCGGGAGATCCAGCCGGGGTGGCTTTTCGTCGCCAAGCCCGGAGAGTTCTCCGACGGCCACCACTTCCTCGACGCGGCCTTCGCCGCCGGCGCGGTCCTGGCTCTGACCGAGCGCACGACCCGTGACGCCGACGGCAAAGAGCACCCCGCCGTGATCGTCGACGACGCCGTGGAGGCGATGGGGGCCATCGCCGCCCACCTGGTGGCCCGGCTCAAGGCCCGCGGCGCACGCGTCGTCGGCATCACCGGTTCCGCCGGCAAGACGACGACGAAGGACCTGCTCGCGTCGATCCTCGAGACGACGGGGGAGACGGTCGCCCCGATCGGCTCCTACAACGGCGAAGTCGGGGTGCCGCTGACGGTCTTCCGCGCGACAGAGGACACCAGAAACCTCGTGATCGAGATGGGCGCGACCGGCGTCGGGCACATCACCTACCTCACGGACATGGTGCACCCGGACACCGGGGTCGTCCTCTGCGTCGGCAGCGCCCACGCTGGCGAGTTCGGCGGCGTCGAGAACATCGAACAGGCCAAAGGCGAACTTGTCGAGGCACTCGGCGCCGACGGCACCGCGATCATCAACCTCGACGACGCGCGGGTCGCCCGCATGCGCGAGCGCACTGCGGCAAAGGTCATCGGCTTCGGCATCGACGCGGAATCCGTCGACGGCATCGACATCGTCACCGCGCGCAACGTCGAGGTCACCGCGGCCGGTCAGCCGGCGTTCGACATCGTTTTCCCTGACGGCCGCGCGTTCCCGCTCGCGAGCGGCCTCATCGGCCGCCACCACGTCTACAACGTCCTGGCCGCCGCTGCTGCTGCCTACGCGATCGGGGTAGACGCCGAGACGATCGTCGCGCAGCTCGCCGGGCGCGGGCCACGCAGCCGCTGGCGCATGGAGCGCACCGAACGCGCCGACGGCGTGAGCGTCATCAACGACGCCTACAACGCCAACCCTGAGTCGATGCGCGCCGCACTCCAGACCCTCGCGGAGCTCGGAGTGCCCGACGACACCGGCACAGCCCGCAGGACGTGGGCCGTCATCGGCCCCATGCTGGAACTCGGCGAAGACTCGGTGCTCGAGCACGACATTCTCGGCCGTCAGGCCGTGCGCCTGAACATCAAGAAGCTCGTCGTCGTGGGTTCGGAGGCCAAACCCGCCTACAACTCCGCGGTGCTCGAGGGCAGCTGGGGAGACGAGGCCCACTACGTCGAGACGGTCGAGGAAGCCGAGGTGCTGCTCGCCGAACAGCTCGCCAGCGGAGATATCGTCTTGTTCAAATCATCCAATTCGGCCGGACTGCGGCACCTGGGTGACCGCATCGCACAATCGGCGACCGCAGCCACCGCCCCAGAGGAGACCATTCGATGATCGCACTGCTGATGGGCGCCAGCCTGGCCTTGATTCTCACGTTCGTCGGCACACCGCTGCTGATCAAACTGCTGGTCTACAAGCGGTACGGCCAGTTCGTGCGCGACGACGGCCCGACGTCGCACCACACCAAGCGCGGCACACCGACGATGGGCGGGGCGATGATCGTGCTCGCCGTCGTGCTCTCGTACTTCATCACCCACGGGATCCGCGCCCTCACGAGTGATCACGCGACGGGGCCGACGACGTCGGGCCTGCTGCTGATGTTCCTCATGGTCGGTATGGGACTCGTCGGGTTCGTCGACGATTTCATCAAGATCTCCAAGCAGCGCAGTCTCGGCCTGCGCGCGTGGGAGAAGATCCTGGGACAGGCCGTCGTCGGCATCGGCTTCGCCCTGCTCGCCCTGCAGTTCCCCAACGAGAAGGGGCTGACCCCGGCGTCGACCCAGATCTCCTTCATCCGCGACATCCCGTGGCTCGATTTCGCGTTCTTCGGACCGATCATCGGCGCGATCCTCTTCGTCATCTGGTCGAACCTCATCGTCACCGCCACCACCAACGGCGTCAACGTCACCGACGGGCTCGACGGTCTGGCCGCCGGCGCGTCCATCATGGTCTTCGGCGCGTACACGCTCATGGGCATCTGGCAGTACAACCAGTCCTGCGGCTCCTCCCGGGCGATCGGCTCGGTCTGCTACGAGGTCCGCGACCCGATGGATCTGGCCCTGCTCGGCGCGATCCTGTGCGGCGCGCTCATCGGCTTCCTCTGGTGGAACACGTCGCCGGCCCACATCTTCATGGGCGACACCGGCTCGCTCGCCATCGGCGGCGCCCTCGCCGCGTTCGCGATCCTCTCGCGCACCGAGTTGCTGCTGGTCGTCCTGGCCGGACTGTTCGTGCTCATCACGCTCTCGGTCATCATCCAGGTCGGCTACTTCAAGCTCTCCGGCGGCAAGCGCGTCTTCCTGATGGCGCCGCTGCAGCACCACTTCGAGCTCAAGGGCTGGGCGGAGGTCACCGTCGTCGTCCGCTTCTGGATCCTCGCCGGACTCTTCGTCGCCGCGGGCCTGGGCATCTTCTACGCCGAATGGGTGGTGGGACTCTAGATGGCGGACCCGAACCGACTCAACGGCTGGGACGCCGACTGGTCCGGCCTGCGCGTCGTGGTGACCGGGCTGGGTCTCAGCGGGTTCTCCGCTGCCGACACGCTCATCGAACTCGGCGCGCGCGTCGTCGTCGTCGACGGCAACGATTCGGAGGAGAACCGCCAGCGGGCCGACACCCTGCGCATCGTCGGCGCCGCCGACATCCTGCTCGGCGCCGGCCAGCAGGACCAGCTGCCGCTCATCGACGGTGAGGCGCCCGAGCTCGTCGTGACGTCGCCGGGGTGGAACCCGCGTCAGCCGCTCATCGCCGCCGCGACGGACGCCGGGATTCCCGTCTGGGGCGACGTCGAGCTCGCCTGGAGGGTGCGCGAGCGCGAAGGCCGCCGGACCGCCGAGTGGCTCGTGCTGACGGGGACCAACGGGAAGACGACGACGGTCTCGATGGCCGAGTCGATGCTGCGGGCCGCGGGCCTGCGCGCGCTGGCCGTCGGCAATGTCGGAACGCCGATCCTCGACGCGATCCGCGACCCGCAGGGTTTCGACGTGCTCGTCGTGGAGCTCTCCAGCTTCCAGCTGCACTACACCTACACGATGTCGCCGCTGGCCTCCGCCGTCCTGAACATCGCCGAGGACCACGTCGACTGGCACGGCTCGTTCGAGGAGTACCAGGCCGCGAAGGCCAGGATCTACGAGCGCACGCGCGTCGCCGCCGTCTTCAACGCCGACGCGCCCGTGACCATGCGGATGGTCGAGGACGCCGACGTCGTCGAGGGCTGCCGGGCCATCGGCTTCACCACGGGCGTGCCGGCGCGCAGCATGGTCGGGCTCGCCGAGGGGCTGCTCGTGGACCGCGCGTACCTCGAGGATCGGGCGAACTCCGCCATCGAGCTCGCGACCATCGACGACGTCGGCGAGGTCGCCGCACGACACAACGTCGCCAATGCGCTGGCCGCAGCCGCACTCGTCCGCGCCTACGGAGTGCCGGCCGACGCCGTCCGCGACGGCTTGCGGGCCTACCAACCCGGAGACCATCGGATCCAGGCCGTGGCCCGCCGCGACGACATCCTCTGGATCAACGACTCCAAAGCGACCAACCCGCACGCCGCGGCAGCGTCCCTGGGCTCCTTCCGCTCCGTGGTCTGGATCGCCGGGGGCCTGTCCAAGGGCGTCGAGTACGACGCGCTCGTCGCCGAGCACGCGGACCGCCTGCGCGCCGTCGTGCTGATCGGCGCGAATACCGATGATCTCGAGGCGGCGCTGCGAGAACACGCTCCCGATGTTCCCGTATTGCCGGCCTCCGTGAGAGACACTGGTGGTGCAGGACCGTCCGATGCGAGCACCGGCTCCGGGGTGCGAGTCATGGCCCAGGCCGTTGAACTCGCCGCCGAAGCGGCGCAGCCCGGGGACACGGTCCTCATGGCACCGGCCGCCGCGTCGATGGACCAGTTCGCGTCCTATGCGCAGCGGGGCAACGCTTTCATCGAGGCGGTGCGTGGTTTGATGGAACGGCCCGCGTCCTGACGGGGGCCACGAGGCGGAGTCGGAGGAACCCCACGTGAAGACCCGACGTGCCGGCGGCCTCACGCGCTTCTGGGGCCTGATCGAAGGCCAAGAGGGTGGCGGGCGCAACACCGGCTACTACATGATCCTGGGCAGTTCGCTCGCGCTGACCGCAATCGGACTGCTCATGGTCCTCTCTTCCTCGTCGGTCTCCGCGATCTCCAAGGAGTCCAGCTCCTACGGCCTGTTCATTCGCCAGGGCGTCTTCGCCCTCGTCGGCATCGCCCTGATGCTCGTCCTCGCCCGGATGCCCGTTCGCTTGTACCGACGCGCGGCCTGGCCGCTGCTGGGTCTTGCCCTCGTCCTGCTGCTCCTCGTACTCACACCCCTCGGCGTGACGGTCAACGGCAACCGCAACTGGATCGAACTCGGCGGTATCCGCGCGCAGCCCGCCGAGTCGGCCAAGCTCGCGATGGCGATCTGGGGCGCCCATGTACTCGCCACGAAGTCCCGGCTCGTCGGCGACTGGAAACACGCGCTCGTCCCGGTCGTCTTCCCCGGAGCGGCGCTCATCCTGTTGTTCGTCCTGCTCGGGCACGACGTCGGCACCCTGCTCGTGTTCGTACTCATTGTGGCCACGCTTCTCTTCCTGGGCGGGGCGCCCAAGCGCATCTTCGTCCTGGGCGGCCTGGCCGGCATCGTCGGCGTCATCGCCGTCTTCGCCTTCTCCGACAACCGCATGGGCCGGCTCAACGCGTGGCTTCAGATCGACTGCGAAGGCAACAGCGCCTGCTATCAGCCGATGCACGGTTTCTATGCGCTCGCCTCCGGCGGCTGGTGGGGCGTGGGCCTCGGCCAGTCCCGGCAGAAGTGGAACTACCTGCCCGAGGCGCAGACCGACTACATTCTGGCGATCATCGGCGAGGAGCTCGGGCTCGTGGGAGCCCTGGTGATCGTCGTGCTCTTCGCGGTGATGGCCATCGCGATGTACCGGGTGGCTTTCCAAAGCCATGACACGTTCGTTCGCGTCGCCACCGGCGGTATCATGGCGTGGTTCATCGGGCAGGCCTTCATCAACATGGGCATGGTCACCGGCCTGCTGCCGGTGATCGGCATTCCCCTTCCCTTCATCTCCTACGGCGGCAACGCGCTCGTCATCTGCCTCTGCGCAGTCGGCGTGGTGCTGGCCTTCGCACGGCAGAGCGCGAACAACGAACCCCCGAGCACGACACGACGAAAGACACACCAGAGCGCATGAACGCCATTTCGGTAGTCCTGGCCGGCGGCGGCACCGCCGGCCACATCTCGCCCCTGCTTGCGATCGCGGGCGCCCTTTCTGACGCCGACCCGACGACGAGGATCACCACCGTGGGCACGGCCTCCGGCATGGAGACGCGTCTCGTGCCCGCTGCCGGCTACACGCTCGAAACCATCGAGCGCGTCCCGATGCCGCGCCGCCCGTCGATGGCGCTCCTGAAGCTGCCGTTCCGGTTCGCCCGGGCCGTGCGGCATGCCGGCGAGATCATCGATGCGGCCGGTGCCGACGTCGTCGTGGGCGTGGGCGGGTACGTGTGCACGCCGGTTTACCTCGCGGCCAGACGGCGCGGAGTCCCCGTCGTCATCCATGAGGCCAACGCCCGCGCCGGTCTGGCCAACAAGGTCGGCGCCCGGTTCGCGGCCCGCGTGGCCGCGGCGTTCGCGGGCACCAACCTGCGCAACGCGCAGGTCGTGGGGATGCCGATGCGACGCGAAATCGCGCGGCTCGACCGCGACGCTGCGCGGCGGGAGGCCCGGCTCTCCCTCGGCCTCGACCCGGAGGCGACGACTCTGGTCGTGACGGGCGGATCCTCGGGCGCGGTCTCGCTGAACCAGGCTCTCGTCGGCGCGCTCGAGGCCATCGGAAATGCCGAACCGGCGATCCAGGTCCTGCATGTCACCGGCCGAGACAAGCAGATTCGCGGCGCCGACGGCGCCCCGTTGACAGCGCCGGGCTATGTGCAGGTCGAATACGTGGACGGCATGGAGCGCGCCTACGCGGCGGCCGACCTCATGGTCTGTCGTTCCGGCGCCGGTACCGTGTGCGAGCTGGCGGCCGTCGGTCTGCCCGCGGTCCTGGTCCCGCTGCCCATCGGCAATGGAGAGCAGCGCCACAACGGGCGTCCGCTCGTCGACGCCGGTGGTGCGATCATGGTCGACAACGCGGACTTCACGGCGGACTACGTGCGCGAAACCGTGCTGGAGCTACTCGCGGATGCCGACCGGCTCGAGCAGATGGGGCGGGCCGCCGCGGGACACGGCCGGCGCGACGCTGCGGAATCCGTGGCGCAGCTCGTCCTCGAAGCGGCCGCGGGCGCCTGAGCGCGGGAGTGACGATGGTGGAGATCAGGGAAGAAGAGAAGGACGCGATGACGCAGAACGTTGAACAGCCACGCCGTCTCGAGGATCTCGGGCGCGTGCACTTCCTGGGCCTCGGCGGGGTCGGGGTTTCCGCGGTGGCGCGCCTGATGCAGGCACGTGGTGCCACGATTTCGGGCACGGATGCGAAGGAGCTGCCGGTTCTGCGCGAGCTCGCCGGCGGCGGCGCGCGCGTGCACGTCGGGTACGCGGCCGAGAACCTCGGCGACGTCGACACCGTCGTCGCATCCTCGATCATCAAGGCCGGCAATCCCGAGTACGACGAGGCCGTGCGCCGCGGCGTGCGGATCCTGCACCGATCAGAGGGCCTCGCCGCGACGATGGAGGGTCACCGGGTCGTCACCGTCGCCGGAACTCACGGCAAGACCACGACGACGTCGCTCGTCGCCGTCATGCTGCGCGAGGCCGGTATGGCGCCGTCGTTCGCGATCGGCGCGAACGTCGGAGGCCTCGGCGTGAACGCCGAGCTCGGCGATGGCCGAATCTTCGTCGCCGAGGCCGACGAGTCCGACGGCTCGTTCATGAACTACGCACCGGACGTCGCCGTCGTCACGAATGTCGAGGCCGACCACCTCGACCACTACGGCACGGCCGAGGCCGTGCACGAGAGTTTCTACCGCTTCGTCTCCCTCCTGCCCGTCGGCGGGCTACTCATCGCCTGTGCCGACGACGACGGCGCCGCGGCCCTCGCCGCCCGCGTGCGCCGCGAACGTCCCGATGTCCGCGTGCAGACGTACGGCTTCGCCTCCGGCGCGGACTTCCGGCTCGCGGACGCCCACGCCGAGGGGCTGCGCTACGGCTGCGACCTCCACTTCGGCGACGGTGGATCCGCTCGGATGGACCTGGCCGTCCCGGGCGACCACAACCTGCTCAACGCCGCCGCGGCCTTCGCGGTCGGCGCAGAACTCGGCATGGAGCCGGCCCGGGCCGTGGCCGGGCTCGCCGCTTTCTCGGGGGCTGCGCGGCGATTCGAGTACCGCGGGGAGGCGTCCGGGGTCCGCGTCTACGACGACTACGCCCACCACCCCACGGAGGTCACCGCGGCGCTGCGGGCGGGGCGGGCCGTCGCGGACGGTCACCGCGTGCACGTTCTCTTCCAGCCGCACCTGTTCTCGCGGACGAAGGAATTCGCCGCTGATTTCGCCGCAGCGCTCTCCCTGGCCGATTCAGCCCATGTGCTCGAGATCTACCCGGCGCGCGAAGCGCCGATTGAGGGCGTGACGAGCGCCCTGGTGACCGCCGCGCTGGACACGGCGGGCGGCGCCGTCGCAGCGGAGGAGGCCGCCGCCCGGCTCGCCGAGGCCGCGGCACCGGGCGACATCGTCATGACGATCGGCGCCGGCGACGTCACGGAGTACGGCCCTCGGATCCTCGACTCGCTGCGCGCGACCGCGGCGCCGGCGGGGTAGCGGTGGGTGCCGAGCACAACGTCGTCGAATTCCCGCCGCAGCCCGGTCGGGTGTGGAAGAAGCGGCTGCTTGTCGGCGGTTCCGCGACCCTCGCCGTCGTGCTGGTTCTCATCGGCGTGCTGCTGTATTCGCCGCTGCTGGCGATCGAGCGGGTCGAGATCAGTGGCAACGAGCTGGCGCGTTCGGAGCACCTCGCCGAAGACCTGCGCGCCCTCGAAGGTGTCCCGTTGCCGCGCGTGGGCCCGGGAACGGTGCTCGAGCTGCTGCAGGATCAGCGTGCCGTCGAGGACGTCGTCATCCAGGCCGAAGCGCCCGATACGCTGCACGTGATCGTGACCGAGTACCAGCCGGTCGCCATGACGGGACGCAAGGGGGCGTACAAACTGGTCGCCGCGGACGGCCGCTATCTGAAGACCGTCGAGAACCGCGGGGACTTCGACCTCCCGCTCATCTCCGGGGTGTCGTCGAGCTCGAAGCCGGAGCTCTTCGAAACCATCACGTCGGTGCTGTCGTCCTTGCCGGAAGAGGTGCTCGCACAGCTGAAGTACGCCACAGCCAAGACGATCGACTCCGTCGAGCTCGAATTGACCACGGGCGAGAGGGTGCGCTGGGGGAGTGCGGAGAACAACGTCGAGAAGGCGAGCGTCCTGACGGCTCTGCTGGGTATCGAACCGCCTAAGAATCAGCCGGCGGTGAAGGTCTACGACGTCTCCAGCCCGGAGCGTCCGGTAACCCGTTGAGATCAGTGCTCCGACACGCGGCCCCGGTCGTTGCTTCGGGCCCGCAGGAACCATAGCGTCTACTTAGCAGCAGCTTGACATAACTATAACCCTCAACCTCAAGGTTAGGGTTGAACGTCGAACAGCACACCCGCACAGCACACACCGAGCAAGGGATACAGGACGTGGCAGCTCCCCAGAATTACCTCGCCGTCATCAAGGTCGTCGGCATCGGCGGTGGCGGCGTCAACGCCGTCAACCGGATGATCGAAGTCGGCCTCCGTGGCGTCGAATTCATTGCGATCAACACCGACGCGCAGGCGCTGCTGATGAGCGACGCCGACGTCAAGCTCGACGTCGGCCGCGAGCTCACCCGCGGCCTCGGCGCCGGTGCCAACCCAGAGGTGGGCCGCCAGGCCGCCGAGGACCACGCGGAGGAGATCGAAGAGGTCCTGCGCGGGGCCGACATGGTCTTCGTGACCGCAGGCGAGGGCGGCGGCACGGGTACCGGCGGCGCGCCCGTCGTCGCCCGCATCGCCCGTTCGCTCGGCGCGCTGACCATCGGCGTGGTGACGCGCCCGTTCACGTTCGAGGGTCGCCGTCGTGCGACCTCGGCCGAGGCCGGAATCGACGCCCTGCGCGACGAGGTCGACACGCTCATCGTCATCCCCAACGACCGACTGCTCTCCATCAGCGACCGCAACGTCTCGGTCCTGGACGCGTTCCGCTCGGCGGACCAGGTGCTGCTCTCCGGCGTGCAGGGCATCACGGACCTGATCACGACTCCGGGCCTGATCAACCTCGACTTCGCCGACGTGAAGTCCGTCATGCAGGGCGCCGGCTCCGCGCTGATGGGCATCGGTTCGGCACGAGGTGAGGATCGAGCGGTCAAGGCCGCCGAACTCGCCATCGCCTCGCCGCTGCTCGAGGCCTCGATCGACGGGGCGCACGGCGTCCTGCTGTCGATCCAGGGTGGTTCCGACCTCGGCCTCTTCGAGATCAACGAAGCGGCGCGCCTGGTGCAGGAGGTCGCCCACCCGGAGGCCAACATCATCTTCGGTGCGGTCATCGACGACGCGCTGGGAGACGAGGCGCGGGTGACCGTGATCGCCGCCGGATTCGACCAGGTGGACGTGACGAACGCCCCGGCGAACAGCCAGGGCTACGCGAACCCGCAGACGGTGGCCGCCCAGGCCGCGCCGGCCGCGGCCGCTAGTCAGGCGTCCTCCGTCCCGGGCACGATGCCGCTGAACTCGTCGTCGAACGGTCAGTCCGTACCGGGCACCATGCCGCTGAACCCGCCGGCGGCCACGTCTCCGGCACCCGCGTCGGCTCAGTCGGCCGCTGAGCCGGCTCAGGCCGAGGCGCGGCCCGCGCAGCAGTACGAGGACCTGCCGACGGTCGTCGACCAGGACCTCAGTGCGTCGGAGAGCGACGATCTGGACGTGCCCGACTTCCTGAAGTAAGAGCACGGACTGCCGCTGGCCGGCCGGGCACCGCCCGGTCGGCCAGCGGCGTTAAAGAAACCATCAACCTCGAAGGGCGAGGAGTCCCATGCCGCAGTACAGCCAGGCCGTCGACGGCGGCCTTGTCCGGGTGGCATTCACGACGCGCGAAGAGGGCAACCTGGCCCTGCACGTCGGCGACGATCCGGAGACGGTTGCCGCCCGCCGCGCCCGATTGGTCGCAGAGTTGGGGCTCCCGGCCGCCGCGCAGTTCATGGATCAAGTGCACTCGACCGTCGTCGCGCGCCTCGAGACGCCCGAGCGGCCCGGGCCCACGGCGGACGCGCTCGTCACGGCCGCGGCCGACCTCCCGCTGGCCGTCATGGTCGCGGACTGCCTGCCGGTGGTCTTCGCGGCCGTATCCGGGGAGAGCGTGGCCCTCGGTGCCGCCCACGCCGGGCGGCGGGGCCTGCTGGATGGGATCCTGCCCGAGACGGTCGACCGCCTGCGCGAAGCGGTGGACGCGGGCGCTGCCCCGGCGCGCCTGACCGCCTGGATCGGGCCGTCGATCTGCGGTCGCTGCTACGAGGTGCCCGCGTCGATGCGGGCCGATGCTGAACGCTTGCTGCCTGGCATCGGCAGCACCACGCGCGGCGGATCTGACGGCCTCGACCTCCCAGGGGCCGCGGCCCGGCAACTGCGCGCGCTGGGGGTCGACGTCGTCGCTTCGGGCGTGTGCACGCTCGAGGACGATCGTTTCTACTCGTACCGCCGCGACCCTGCCACGGGGCGGATCGCTGGCATCATCTGGAGGAGCGCCGGTGAGGGCGACGAGACGCGGAAGGACTCACGATGACTGAGCAGGAGAGCGAAACCCGGCGGGCGGACCTGAGCGAGCGGCTCGGGCGGGTCCGGCGTCGTATTGCGGAGGCGACGGCGGCGGCCGGGCGTAGCGAGGAACCCGAGCTGATCGTCGTGACCAAGTTCTTTCCGGCCGACGATGTCCGGCATCTGGCCGCGCTGGGGGTGCGGCAGGTCGGTGAGAACCGCGATCAGGAGGCTGGCGCGAAGGCCGAAGAGAGCACGGACCTGCCACTGCGCTGGCATTTCATCGGCCAGCTCCAGACGAACAAGGCCAAGTCGGTCGTCAAGTATGCCGACGTCGTCCAGTCCGTCGACCGGCCGCAGCTCGTCGCGGCGCTCGGGAAGGCCATGCGTCGCGAACACGAGCGGCGCGCCGAAAACGGACTGCCGGCCCGCGGTGCCCTGGAAGTCCTGGTTCAAGTTGACCTGCGTACGCCGGAGCAGGCAGCCGCCGATGAGCAGGATCGGCCGGAGCAGGGCAGGGCGGCGACGCTCGGCCGCGGGGGTGCATCGCCTGCCGACGTGGCCGCGCTCGCGTCCCTCATCGAGGCCGAGGAGCAGCTGACGCTGGGTGGTGTCATGGCTGTGGCGCCGCTGGGAAGCGATCCGGTCGCGGCGTTCGGCCGGCTCGTGGAGATCTCCCACGCATTGCAGCGTGAACACCCCGGAGCCGTCGTCGTCTCGGCGGGGATGAGTCAGGACCTCGAAGCGGCCGTTGCCGCCGGCGCGACACACCTGCGAATTGGCTCCGATGTGCTCGGGCCGCGGCCTGCGTTGCGGTAGCGTCAAATCAAGCGGATGAGCCAGCGAACGTGAGGCGCTGGGCCGCGCACGACTAAAAGGAGAAGACCATGGCTGGCGCACTGCGCAAGACGATGATCTACCTGGGGCTTGCTGACGGCGACGAGCACTACGACGACGATCAGCGTGTCGAGGCGGCCGAACGCCAAGACCGCGAGGACGTGCGCCGTGCCGAGCCGGCCCCGGCCAAGGAGGCGAAGCCCGCCCAGGCGGCGGTCAAGCCCGAAACGCAGGTGTCCGACAACGAATACCGGGCGCCGGTGACGCCCATCAAGCGCGCGGCTTCATCGAGGGACGAGGATTTCGAATTGCGCCAGATTACGACCGTTCACCCACGCTCGTACAACGATGCCAAGATCATCGGTGAGAGCTTCCGTGACGGGATCCCGGTGATCATGAACGTCACCGACATGGGGGAGGCTGAGGCCAAGCGACTCGTCGACTTCTCAGCAGGCATCGTCTTCGGTCTGCGCGGTACCATTGAGCGCGTCACCAATAAGGTGTTCCTTCTCTCTCCGGCTACCGTCGAGATCCTTGGCGAGGACAAGAAGGCCTCGGAGGAGCAGTCCGCCTTCTTCAACCAAAGCTAGCCCGAAAGTCGGTCCGTGGAACTACTGCTCGCTCTGGTCTACATCGTCCTGACTGTCTTTCAGGTCACGTTGATGATCAGGATTGTCTACGACGTCGTCCAGATGTTCGCCCACTCGTGGCGCCCGTCGGGCTTTGCGCTCGTCGTCGCATCATTCGTCTACCGCTTGACGGACCCGCCGATGCGCTGGCTGCGATCCAAGGTCAAGCCCCTAGACCTCGGGGGGATGCGCCTGGACCTGGCATTCCTCATCCTGTTCTTCGCGGTTGTCATCGCGAAACTGGTCGTTTCATCGATTGCTCACTAGTGCAAAGATGCTCATAAAAAATGGCCAATATTTAGTCGAACCGCCAAGACCGTTATAGTCTTGTAAACGAAGTGCCCCGGAGCCCAGCTTCCGGAGCAACGCATGTGACAAGCCGCCCGGCAGGAAACACTGCCGCCGGGAGAGACCTAAGTATTGAGGTGACCAGATGGCGCTCACGCCAGAAGACGTTGTCAACAAACGATTCCAGCCGACCAAGTTCCGTGAGGGCTACGATCAGGATGAGGTTGACGATTTTCTTGACGAGATCGTCGTCGAGCTGCGTCGCCTGAATCAGGAGAACGACGAGCTCCGTCGTCGCGTAGCCGAATTCGAGTCCGGCGATGGCGCCGAGACCGCAGCCGTTCCGGCGCCGGTCGCAGCCGCCCCGGCGGGCAAGGTCGAGGAAAAGACCGAGGACAAGCCGGAGGCCAAGGCCGACAAGAAGGCCGTGGTCGAGGAGAAGGCCGAGAAGCCTGCGGAGGCAGCGCCCGCCGCCGAGCCGAAGAAGACGGCTGCAGCAGCTCCTGCCGCACCGGCAGCTGCCGCTGCCCCGGCAGCAGGCTCTGCGGAGTCCGCCGCTGGTGTTCTCGCGATGGCTCAGCGCCTGCACGACGAGTACGTCAGCGAAGGCAGCCAGAAGCGCGACAAGATCATCGCCGAGGCCCAGACCCAGGCGAAGACCTTGGTCGCAGAGGCCGAGGAGAAGAGCCGTCAGACGCTGAATGCGCTCGAGGTCCAGAAGACCGAACTCGAGCAGAAGGTCGACTCGCTGCGCACCTTCGAGCGCGACTACCGCGGTCGCCTCAAGGCCTACATCGAGGGCCAGCTGCGCGAACTGGACGCGAAGGGTTCCTCCGCGCCGGACAAGGCGGAGAGCGCCTAACCTGCAACGAACACGATCGGCGGCCGGAACTACCGGCCGCCGATCGTGCGTTAAGCCACTGCGGCCGTGAGAGCCTCGCGCCGCACGTACTCGAGACTGGAGCCAGCCACCGTGGAAGCAGCACCCCGCACGAAACCACCGCGCCGACTCACCCTGATGGGTGTCGTCTTCGCTGTGGCCCTCGGGCTCGACCAGCTCACCAAATGGCTGGTGCAGTCGACGATGGAGCTTGGCGAGACGATCCCTGTCATCGATCCGATCCTCAGCTGGCACTACATCCTCAACCCGGGGGCCGCGTTTTCCATCGGGACGAACATCACGTGGGTTTTCACACTGTTTCAGGCGGCGGTCGTTGTCTACATCGCGGTGATCGCCTCCCGCGTCCGATACACCCCGTGGGCACTCGCGCTCGGCGGGGTTGCCGGCGGAGCCGCCGGAAACCTGGTTGACCGGCTCTTCCGGGAACCCTCGTTCGGGATGGGCCACGTCGTCGACTTCATCGCCGTTCCGAAGTTCGCGGTCTTCAATATCGCCGACTCCTTCGTGGTGTGCTCGATGATCGCCGCCTGTCTGCTGATCTTCCGCGGTGTCAACCTCGACGGCCGACGTCCAGACGCCGAAGAAGCGCGTTCGACCGACGACGAGGCGGCCTGAATGCCGGTACTGGAGGCCGCTGAGTACGACGAGGGAACCCGCGTGGACGCGTTCGTCGCCGACATGCTGGGGATCTCCCGCTCCCACGCAGCCCAGCTGTGCAAAGACGGGCATGTCCTCATCGGGGAGAAGAAAGCGGCGAAGTCGCGTCGACTCACGACGGGGGAGAGCGTGCACGTCACGGTTCCGGAGCGTCCGGACCCGTTGGAAGTGAAAGTTGAGGCCGTGGAAGCACTGAAAATCATCGCCGAGACCGACGACTACGTCGTCATCGACAAACCGGTCGGTGTCGCCGCGCATCCATCGCCCGGATGGGTCGGCCCCACCGTCGTCGGCGCCCTAGCCGCCGAGGGCTACCGGATCAGCACGTCCGGCGCGGCCGAGCGGCAGGGGATCGTCCACCGGCTCGACGTCGGCACGTCCGGCCTCATGGTCGTGGCCACGAGCGAGCGCGCCTACACGGCGCTCAAGCAGGCGTTCCGGGACCGGACGCCGAAGAAGGTCTACCACACGGTGGTCCAGGGGATCCCGGACCCGCTCAAGGGGACCATCGACGCGCCCATCGGTCGACACCCCGGCCACGACTGGAAGTTCGCCGTCATGGAGGACGGCCGCGACTCGATCACCCACTACGAGGTCATCGAGGCTTTCGGTCGTGCATCACTGACCGAGGTCCACCTCGAGACCGGCCGCACGCACCAGATCCGTGTGCACTTCTCGGCGCTGAAACACCCATGCGCCGGCGATCTGACCTACGGAGCGGACCCGAAGCTGGCCGCCGCACTCGGTTTGACCCGCCAGTGGCTGCACGCCCACCGGCTGGGGTTCCCGCACCCGGTTTCCGGCGAGTGGGTGGAGTACGTCAGCGACTATCCCGCGGACCTGCAGGGCGCGCTCGAGCTCCTCCGCGACGGACTGCACTAGAAACCGCCGCCCGGAACGACGGCGTTCGGTGCGGTTGGCGCGCCGGCTTCCCGGGCCCGGTGCGCAAACGTCCCCCGTGGCTTCTAGAATGTTCTGGTGGCTAATCAAGACGGTTTCGTTCATCTGCACACGCACACCGAGTACTCGATGCTCGACGGGGCGGCGCGCTTGCCCGAGCTCTTCAAGGAGACGGAGCGGCTGGGCATGGACGCCATCGCCACGACCGATCACGGCTACCTCTTCGGCGCCTTCGACTTCTGGAACAAGGCGACGAGCGCCGGGATCAAGCCGATCATCGGCGTCGAAGCCTACGTCACGCCGGGCACTGAGCGGCACGACAAGACGCGTGTGAAGTGGCGCACCGAGGAAGCCCAGAAGGGCGACGACGTCTCCGGTGGCGGTCTCTATACGCACATGACGCTGCTCAGCTACAACAACACGGGCATGCGCAACCTCTTCAAGGGCGGTTCGACAGCGTCCCTGGACTCGCCGCTGGGCAAGTACCCGCGCTGGGACCGTGAGCTGCTCAACAAGCACGCCGAGGGCATGATCGCCACGACGGGCTGCCCTTCGGGCGAGGTGCAGACCAGACTGCGCCTCGGCCAGTACGAGGAGGCCAAGAAGTCCGCGGCGGAGTTCCGCGAAATCTTCGGTGCCGAGAATTACTTCTGCGAGCTCATGGACCACGGGCTGCAGATCGAGCGGCGCGTGACCAAGGACCTGCTGCGGCTGGCCAAGGAGCTCCAGCTGCCGCTGTTGGCCACCAACGACCTGCACTACACGCACGAGCACGACGCGAAGGCGCACGAGGCGCTGCTCGCCATCAACTCGGGGTCGACGCTCAATGAGCCGACCTACGACCAGGGCGGCTCCCGCTTCGCGTTCTCGGGTTCCGGATACTACGTCAAGAGCCCACGCGAGATGCGCGAGTTGTTCAAGGAGATGCCCGAGGCGTGCGACAACACGCTGCTCATCGCAGAACGCGCCGAGGTCTCCTTCGACATGGACGCCAACTACATGCCGAAGTACCCGTGCCCGGAGGGCGAGGACGAGACCAGCTGGCTCATCAAGGAGGTCGACAAGGGCCTGCATTACAGGTACCCGGACGGCATCCCGGACGACGTCCGGAGGCAGGCCGACTACGAGCTGGACATCATCATCAAGATGGGATTCCCGGGCTACTTCCTCGTCGTGGCCGACTTCATCAACTGGTCCAAAGACAACGGGATCCGTGTCGGACCGGGCCGCGGCTCCGGCGCCGGCTCCATGGTCGCCTACGCCATGCGCATCACCGACCTGGACCCGCTCAAGCATGGCCTGATCTTCGAGCGCTTCCTCAACCCGGACCGCGTGTCCATGCCCGACTTCGACGTCGACTTCGATGATCGCCGCCGCTCCGAAGTCATCAAGTACGTGACCGAGAAGTACGGCGACGAGCGCGTCGCGATGATCGTCACCTATGGTTCGATCAAGACCAAGCAGGCGCTCAAGGACTCCTCGCGCGTCCTCGGCTACCCGTTCAGCATGGGCGAGCAGCTGACCAAAGCGCTGCCGCCGGCCGTCATGGCCAAAGACATCCCGCTCAAGGACATCGAGGACCCGAAGGCGCAGCGCTACGCCGAAGCCGGTGACTTCCGCAACCTGATCGCCAACGACCCGGAGGCTGCCCGCGTCTTCGAGACTGCGAAGGGTCTCGAGGGCCTGAAGCGCCAGTGGGGCGTGCACGCCGCCGGTGTGATCATGAGCTCGGACCCCGTCATCGACGTCATCCCGATCATGCGCCGCCTCCAGGACGGTCAGGTCATCACGCAGTTCGACTACCCGACGTGCGAGGGTCTCGGCCTGATCAAGATGGACTTCCTCGGCCTGCGCAACCTCACGATCGTCTCCGACGCGATCGAGAACATCCAGGCGAACAAGGGCGAGACCCTCGACCTCGAGCGGCTGGAGACGGACGACCGTGCCTCCTACGAGCTGCTGGCCCGCGGCGACACGCTCGGCGTGTTCCAGCTCGACGGCGGGCCAATGCGCGCCCTGCTGCGCCTGATGCGGCCCGACAACTTCGAGGACATCTCCGCCGTCATCGCGCTGTATCGACCGGGTCCGATGGGCGCGAACTCGCACAACAACTACGCCCTGCGCAAGAACGGCCTCCAGGAGGTCACGCCGATCCACCCCGAGCTCGAGGAGCCGCTCAAGGAGATCCTCGACACGACCTACGGCCTGATCGTGTATCAGGAGCAGGTCATGGCCATCGCGCAGAAGGTTGCCGGCTACTCGCTCGGCCAGGCCGACATCCTGCGCCGCGCGATGGGCAAGAAGAAGAAATCGGAGCTGGACAAGCAGTACGCGGCATTCCACCAGGGCATGATCGACGGCGGCTTCTCCGAGGCCGCGATCAAGTCGCTCTGGGACATCCTGCTTCCGTTCTCGGACTACGCGTTCAACAAGGCTCACTCGGCTGCGTACGGTCTGGTCTCCTACTGGACCGCCTATCTCAAGGCCCACCACCCGGCGGAGTACATGGCCGCGCTGCTGACCTCAGTCGGCGACGACAAGGACAAGCTGGCCATGTACCTCAACGAGTGCCGGCGCATGGGCATCACGGTGCTGCCGCCGGACGTCTCCGAATCGGCGCTGAACTTCACCCCGGTCGGCAAGGACATCCGCTTCGGCATGGGCGCCATCCGCAACGTGGGCACCAACGTCGTCAACGCCATGGTTGAGGCGCGCGAGGAGAAGGGGCGCTTCGAGTCGTTCAGCGACTTCCTCCAGAAGGTCCCGGCCGTCGTCTGCAACAAGCGCACGATCGAGTCGCTCATCAAGGCCGGGGCGTTCGACGAGCTGGGGCATGCGCGCCGTGCGCTCGCGATGATCCACGAGGAGGCCGTCGACTCTGTCGTCGTGCTCAAGCGCAACGAGGCAGCCAACCAGTTCGACCTCTTCAGCGGGCTCGATGGCGACGCCGCCGGATCCAGCCTGACCGTCGAGATCCCGGACCTGCCCGAGTGGGAGAAGAAGGACAAGCTCGGCTTCGAGCGCGAAATGCTGGGTCTCTACGTCTCCGACCACCCGCTGCAGGGCCTCGGCGGCGTGCTCGAGCAGCATGCAGACATGCCCGTCAACCATCTGCTCGGCGAGGACGGTCCCCATGACGGGCAGATGGTCAAAATCGCGGGCATGATCACCTCGCTGCAGCGGCGTATCGCGAAGTCGAGCGGCAACCCGTACGCGCGGTGCGAGGTCGAGGACATGTCGGGTTCCATCGAGGTCATGTTCTTCGGCCAGGCCTACGGGCCGATCGCGTCCGTGCTCGCCGAGGATCTCATCGTCGTGATCAAGGGCCGTTTCCAGAGGCGCGACGACGGCGCGATCAGCATCTCCGCGCAGGAGATGACGATCCCGGAGATCAGCGAGGACGGGCTCGCCGGGCCCGTTGTGATCTCGATGCACAGCCACAAGGCCACGGAGGAGGTCGTCTCGCAGCTGGGCAGTGTGCTGCAGACGCACCCGGGCAACACGGAGGTCCGCGTCAAGCTCGCGGGCACGCGGACCGTGCAGCTGATGCGTCTCGGTCCGGATTTCCGGGTCAACCCCAACCCGGCGCTGTTCGGCGACCTCAAGGTCCTGCTCGGGCCCGCCTGCCTCGACGTCTAGCGCCAATCGGACGCGGCGTCACACGCGGGTACGACGACGGCGACCGCCCGGTTGCGCACGTAAACTTGCTCACGTGAGTGAGAATGCAACGACCCCGGTGACCCTTTCCGACAGCGACGCCCCCGTGCGGACCATGGACCTGCGCGCAAGCGCGACGGGCCACGTGCTGACCCACGCCGAGCTCAAGGCGCTCATGCCGCGGCCCGAGCAGGACTCGGGCACCGCCGCGTCCGCCGTCGAGGAGACCATCGCCCGTGTCCGCGCGGACGGCTTCAGCGCGCTGGCCGAGCTCGCATCGCGATTCGACGGCGTTGAGCAGAGCACCACCCTCGTACCCGCCGCCGAGCTGGAGCGCGCCGCCGCCGGTCTCGATCCGGCGGTGAGGGCCGCACTCGACGAGTCCATCGCGCGCGCCCGCGACTTCGCCGCTGCACAGCGGCCGCACGACGCGTCGTCGACGTTCGGCAACGGAGCCGTGGTGACCCAGCGCTGGGTACCCGTCCGCCGCGTGGGCCTGTACGTCCCGGGCGGGCTCGCCGTCTACCCGAGCTCCGTGGTCATGAACGCTGTACCGGCGCTTGCCGCCGGTGTCGGCTCGCTGGCCTTGGCCTCGCCGCCGCAGCGCGAGTTCGGCGGGCTGCCGCACCCGACGATCCTCGCGGCCGCACACCTGCTGGGCATCGAGGAGGTGCACGCCGTGGGCGGCGCCCAGGCCGTGGCCGCGTTCGCCTACGGCATCGAGGCCTCCGGCGATGCGGCCGCCATCGAACCGGTCGACGTCGTCACGGGTCCGGGGAACATCTTCGTCGCCACGGCCAAACGGCTGGTCAAGGGCGTCGTCGGCATCGACGCCGAGGCCGGCCCCACGGAGATCGCGATCCTCGCGGATGACAGCGCCGACCCGGCCTTCGTCGCGGCCGACATGATCAGCCAGGCCGAGCACGATCCGAATGCGGCAGCGGTGCTCATCACCGACTCCGAGCGCCTCGCGTCCGGGGTGCGCGCCGCGCTGGCCGAGCAGATCGCCACGACCAAGCACCACGAGCGGGTCGTCGCGGCCCTCGGGGGACGGCAGTCGGCGATCGTCCTGGTCGACGACGTCGACGCCGGGCTGCGGGTGTGCAACGTGTACGCGGCAGAACACCTCGAGATCCACACCCGCGACGCGAAGGAAACCGCGGCGCGGGTGACCGCCGCAGGGGCCGTTTTCGTCGGACCGTACAGCCCCGTGAGCCTCGGCGACTACAGCGCCGGTTCCAACCACGTGCTGCCGACGTCCGGGACGGCCGCCTACGCCTCGGGGCTGAACGTCGCGACCTTCATGAAGGCGATCCAGGTCATCGACTACTCGGAGGAGGCTCTGGCGGACGTCGCCGGGCACGTCGTCGCCCTGGCGCGTGCGGAGGATCTTCCGGCGCACGGCGACGCTGTCCTCGTGCGCGGGGTGGGGCAGTAGCCGGGCCGCGGCACAAGACGTGGGAATGACAGCTTTGTGATTACACTAGACGTAGTCGACCGGCGGAAATCCGCCCGTAGCGCGTGAGGAGGAACGGCACATGCACTGCCCGTATTGCCGCAATACCGACTCGCGTGTCGTCGACTCCCGCGTCGCCGACGACGGATCCGCGATCAGGCGCCGCCGCCAGTGCGGCGAGTGCGGGCGCCGGTTCACGACCGTCGAGACCGCCAGCCTGTCCGTGATCAAGCGCTCCGGCGTGGCGGAACCGTTCAGCCGGTCCAAGGTCATCAGCGGCGTGCGCAAGGCCTGCCAGGGCCGACCGGTCACGGACGACGACCTGGCGGTGCTGGCGCAGGAGGTCGAGGAGGCCGTCCGGCTTTCGGGTACCGCCGAAATCGACGCCCACCAGGTCGGCCTCGCGATCCTCGGGCCGCTGCAGAAGCTCGATCAGGTGGCGTTCCTGCGTTTCGCCAGCGTGTACCAGGGGTTCGAGTCCCTCGAGGACTTCGAGGCGTCCATCGCGAAGCTCCGCGCCGAAAGCCCGGACACGCCCATGGGCATCCAGCGGCCGCTGACGGCCGACTGAATCACAGGCTCCGCCGGCGGTGCAGGACCGTTCGGCGGCAAGAAAAATCCGGTGGTGGTCTCGGAGGGGAAGCCGAGACCGCCACCGGTACTTTTCGACCGGCCCGCGACCTACTTGACGAGCTTGAAGTGCAGCGCGGCCTGCAGGCCGGCTCCGACGATTCCGGCGTTGTTCTTTAGCTTCGCCGTGACGATCGGTGTGCGCAGATTCAGCAGCGGCAGGTAGTCCTCGCTGCGCTTGGAGATCCCGCCGCCGACAATGAACAGTTTCGGCGAGAACAGGAACTCGACATGGGAGAAGTAGCGTTGCAGGCGCTGGGCGTATTCATCCCAGGGCAGGTCCTCGCGCTCGCGCGCCGCGGCGGAAGCACGGGTCTCCGCGCCGTGCCCGTCCAGCTCGAGGTGGCCGAGCTCGAAGTTGGGGATCAGCTGCCCGTCGTAGAGCATCGCGGAACCGATGCCCGTGCCCAGCGTGATGGCCAGAACTGAGCCGGCGATGTTCTCGCCGGCACCGTAGCGTGCCTCGGCGAGACCCGCGGCGTCGGCGTCGTTGATGACGTGCACGTCTCGGCCGAGGCGCTCCGTGAAGATGCGGTCGACGTCGGCATCGATCCACGAGTCGTCGATGTTGGCGGCCGAACGTGCGACACCCTCGTCGATGATGGCGGGGAAGGCCGCGCCGATGGGCGTGTCCGCTGCGGGGGCCTCGTCGCGCTTCATCAACTCCTCGACGATCTCGGCGAGCACCTCCGCGACAGCCTCGGGCGTCGAGGGCTTGGGCGTCGGGATCCGGAACCGGTCGCCGATGAGTTTGCCCCGCTTCAGGTCGACGATGCCGCCCTTCATGCCGGTGCCGCCGATGTCGACGCCGATCGCCGTCGTCGGCTTGTCCTTCTTGGTGTCCTTGGCCATCTGATTCCTCTGGTTGGTCCCGCCGTAGCCGGCGGGAGTTCCTTTCGAGCGAAAATCCCCTACGGGACGGTCAGTACCTCGGCGCCCGATTCCGTGACGACGAGCGTGTGCTCGAACTGGGCGGTGCGCTTGCGGTCGCGGGTCACGGCTGTCCAGCCGTCCTCCCACATCTCCCACTCGGTCGTCCCGAGCGTGAGCATCGGTTCGATCGTGAACACCATGCCTGGCTCGATCTGCTGGTTGTAGGCAGGGGCGGCGTCGTAGTGCGGGATGATGAGTCCGGTGTGGAACGCCTTGCCGACGCCGTGGCCGGTGAAGTCGCGGACGACGCCGTAGCCGAAGCGTTTGGCGTACGAGGTGATCGTCCGTCCGATGACGTTGATCTCGCGTCCCGGAGCCACCGCCTTGATCGCGCGGCGCAGGGATTCCTCGGTACGTTCCACGAGCAGTCGCGAGTCGTCGTCGACGTCGCCGGACAAGAAGGTGCGGTTGGTGTCGCCGTGCACCCCGTCGACGAAGGCCGTGATATCGACGTTGACGATGTCGCCGTCCTCGAGCCGGGTCGTGTCCGGGATGCCGTGGCAGATGACCTCGTTGATCGACGTGCACGTGCTCTTCGGGAAGCCGCGGTACCCCAACGTCGAGGGGTAGGCGTGGTGATCGAGCAGGAATTCGTGCCCGATGCGGTCCAGTTCGTCGGTCGTGACGCCCGGGGCGACCGCGCGGCCGACCGCGTCGAGGGCGCCGGCGGCGATCTTCGAGGCGTGACGGATCTTCTCGATCGTCTCGGCGTCGTAGACGTCGGAGCCTTCGTACTCGGCCGGCGCCGGCTTGCCGACGTACTCGGGTCGGCGGATCGACGTCGGAACGGTGCGGATCGGCGTGGGTGTGCCGGGGGTCAGTTGTCCTGTGGGAGCGGTGGAGATGGCCATAGTTCCGATCCTATCCATGCGGCTCGCGCGCGGGCGAGTAGCGTTGCGGTCAAGTTTGGTGGCGCGAGCACCATCGCAACGCGGAATACACAAGGGGAAGGACACCTGGCGAGTGGACCCGCCGGTGGCTACCGGTCCGGCGTCGTGACCCGCCAGCCGAAGAGCAGCAGGACGCCGTTGGCGACGACGAGGCCGCCGTCAGTGATGGAGCTTACATGAACTGCTGCTAGAACGAGTGCTCCGTGTCGGGAAATGCGCCCGAGGCGACATCTGAGCGATAGGCGGTGACGGCGTCGTGCACCACGGAGCGCAGGTCCGCATACTGCTTCACGAAGCGCGGCAGGCGGCCCCGGCGCAGGCCGAGCAGGTCCTGCCAGACGAGGACCTGGCCCGTCGTGGCGTTGCCGGCGCCGATGCCGATCGTCGGGACGGACAGCGCCTCGTCCACGCGGGCGGCGGCTGCCGCGGGCACCATCTCCATGAGCACGCAGAACGCGCCGGCTGCTTCGAGCGCCAGCGCGTCCTCGATGAGCGCCTGGGCGGCGTCGCCGCGGCCCTGGACGCGATAGCCGCCGAGGGCGTGTTCACTCTGCGGGGTGAACCCGATGTGGCCGATGACGGGCACGCCGGCGGCGGTCAGCGCCCGCACGTGGTCGGCGTAGTAGGCGCCCCCCTCGAGCTTCACGGCGTGCACGCCCGATTCCTTCATGAGGCGCACACCGGTCGTCACGGCTTGCTCGACGGAGGCCTCGTAGGAGCCGAACGGCAGATCGACGACGACGAGCGCGCGTTTGGCGCCGGAGACGACGGACTTGGCGAAGACGATCATCTCGTCGAGGGTGATCGGCAGGGTCGTGGCGTGGCCCATCACGTTGTTGGCGGCGGAGTCGCCGACGAGTAGCGTCTCCACGCCGGCCTCGTCGAACACCTCGGCCATGAGCGTGTCGTACGCGGTCAGCATCGAGAACCTGCGCCCCTCCGCCTTGGCCTGGGCCAGGTGGTGGGTGCGGATCTTCGCTGGCGTCGTCGCCGAGGGGGCCTCATCGGCTTCCGCGGCGGAGTTGGCGTACGGTGCTCTCTGCTCAGAACTCATGGACCCAGCCTAATTCACCCGGCCGCGGGCGCTGCCGGAAGCGGCCTCCAACCACCGCCTCAGGGCCGCGGCGGTGCCCGTTCGCGGTGACGAAACGACCTTGTCATGTGTGCACGGCATACTGGGGGCCGACGAGTAGAGTGGCACTGACATGCCTTGCGGAGCGGGATGCTCCGACGAGGTCGGGCCACTGCCGAGCCCGTCGGGGAAATGCCAAGTAGGCCGACGTCGTGACGACGGCGTCGACGTGGAAGGAGACCCAAGTGGACCGTCAGCAGGAATTTGTGCTGAGGACGATTGAAGAGCGCGACGTCCGCTTCGTGCGGTTGTGGTTCACCGACGTCGTCGGCTCGCTGAAGTCTGTGGCCTTGGCTCCCGCCGAGGTCGAGGGGGCCTTCGAAGAGGGGCTCGGATTCGACGGTTCGTCGATCGAGGGGCTCTCGCGGATCTACGAGTCCGACATGCTGCTCCAGCCGGATCCCTCGACGTTCCAGATCCTGCCCTGGCGCGGGCAGGTCGAGCCGACGAGCCGCATGTTTTGCGACATTCTGACCCCGGACGGCACGCCATCACCGGCGGATTCCCGCCAGGTGCTCAAGCGGCAGCTCGCGCAGGCCGCGGACATGGGCTTCACGTGCTACACGCACCCCGAGGTCGAGTTCTACCTGCTCGAGTCGGACGAGCTCGACGCCGCCGGGAACCCCATCCCGGTCGACCACGGCGGCTACTTCGACCACGTGACCGGTGGCGTCGCCCAGGACTTCCGCCGCAAGGCCGTCACGATGCTCGAGGCCGTCGGCATCTCGGTGGAGTTCAGCCACCACGAGAATGGCCCCGGCCAGAACGAGATCGACCTGCGCTACGCCGACGCCCTGCAGACCGCAGACAACATCATGACGTTCCGGACAGTCGTCAAGGAGGTGGCCCTGCAGCAGGGCATCTACGCGACGTTCATGCCGAAGCCGTTCTCCGAGCACGCCGGGTCCGGCATGCACACGCACTTCTCGCTCTTCGAGGGCGACACCAACGCCTTCTTCGAGGCCGGCAACGAATACCAGCTCTCGCAGACGGCGCGCCAGTTCATCGCCGGGATCCTGCATCACGCGCCGGAGTTCACCGCCATCACGAACCAGTTCGTGAACTCCTACAAGCGACTCTGGGGCGGGGGCGAGGCCCCGAGCCACCTGGCATGGGGCCACAACAACCGGTCCGCGCTGGTGCGCGTGCCCCTCTACAAGCCCAACAAGGGCCAGTCCGCGCGCATCGAGTACCGCGGCATCGACTCCGCCGCGAATCCGTACCTGGCGTACTCGGTTCTGCTCGGCGCCGGTCTGAAGGGCATCCAGGAGGGCTACGAGCTGCCCGAAGCTGCTGAGGACGACGTCTGGAGCCTCTCCAACGCAGAACGCCGGGCCCTGGGGCACAACCCGTTGCCGGGCAGCCTGCACGACGCCATCCGCGTCATGGAGGATTCCGAACTCGTCGCCGAGGTCCTCGGCGAGCAGGTCTTCGACTCGTTCCTGCGCAACAAGCGCGACGAGTGGTCGGCCTATCGCCAGAACGTCTCGCCGTTCGAGATCAACCGGTACCTCGGCATCCTCTAGCGTCGTGTTCACGACTCGCGACTTCATCACCGCCGGGTTCGACGACGTCGAGCGCGCCCGCACATTCCTCGGGGCCCCGGAGCTGGCGCCGTGCGATCCAGCCCACCTGCTGGAGGGGCTTTCGACGGCCGCCGACCCGGATCAGGCGCTGCTGAGCCTGGTCCGGCTGGCCGAACGATGCCCTGACGTGACCGGCTTCGTCGCCGACGCGCGGATCCGGCCGCGGCTCTTCCGCCTGCTGGGTGCGTCCGAGGCGCTGACGGAGTTCCTGCTGCGCCATCCGGACCAGTTGTCGCTCCTGCGACTCGACGATGCCGCCTGCGGCCAGCAATCGGCGGGGGAGCTGCGTCGTCGTGCGCTTGAATCTGTCGGGGCCGATGGGCCCGACGGGCAATGGGTGGCGGGGACGGCGGGGCCGGAGGGCGCGCAGGCGCTGCGTGTGGCCTACCGGGCTGAGATCGTGAGGATTGCGCTGCGTGACCTCAACGCGGCAGATCCGCTCGCCGTCATGCCGTCGGTCGGCGCCGAGCTAGCAGACGCCGCAGCGGCGGCGATCGAGGCAGCGCTCGCGGTCGCGCGCGCCGACCTCGCGCAGCACTACGCGCCCGACGACGTCGCCAAGGTGCGCCTGAGCGTCATCGGCATGGGCAAGTGCGGCGCGCGGGAGCTGAACTACATCTCGGACGTGGACGTGATCTACGTGCACGAGGCGGAGGGGCTCGAGGAGTCGGACGCTGCCGGGATCGCCGCCGCCCTGGCGAGTGCGATGTCCCAGATCGTCGGATCCTCCGGCATGGAGCCCGGCTTGTGGGAAGTCGACCCGAACCTGCGGCCGGAGGGCAAGGACGGGGCCCTGTCGAGGACGCTGGACTCGCACATCACTTACTACGAGCGGTGGGCGCAGAGCTGGGAATTCCAGGCGCTGCTGAAGGCGCGCCACCTCGCCGGCGACGCCGCACTCGGCCGGGACTACGAGGCGGCCGTGGCGCCCATGATCTGGTCCTGTTCCGAACGCGACGGGTTCGTCGAGTCCGTCCAGGGAATGCGGCGGCGCGTGACCGAGAACATCCCCCAGCAGGAGGTGGCCCGGCAGATCAAACTGGGGCCCGGCGGGTTGCGCGACGTCGAGTTCACGGTGCAGCTGCTGCAGCTCGTGCACGGCCGCGCCGACGTGAGCGTGCGCGTGCGGGATACCACCGGCGCGATCCGCGACTTGAGCGAGGCCGGCTACATCGGGCGTACCGACGCCATCGACTTCGACAGCGCGTATCGGTACCTGCGTGTTCTCGAGCACCGGATCCAGCTCGTGCACCTGCGCCGAACCCACCTGATGCCGACCAAGGATTCGGCGCGACGCGCGTTGGCGCGTGCCGCCCAGCCGCCGTCTGCCGCGAAGCGGCACAGTGCTGAGCTCCTGATGGATCGGTGGCAGCAGACGAAGCGTCAGGTCAAGTCCCTGCACGAACGCATCTTCTACCGCCCTCTGCTCGCGACGGCGGCGAACCTCAGCACCGATGAGGTCAAACTGAGCCCGGAGGCTGCACAGGCGCGGCTCGCTGCACTCGGCTACCTCGACCCGCAGGGGGCGATGCGCCACATCGAGGCCCTGACGGCCGGGGTGAGCCGCCGCGCGTCCCTGCAGCGGCAGCTGCTGCCGATCCTGCTGGGCTGGATCGCCGAGGGTGCCAGCCCCGACGCCGGACTGCTGGGTTTCCGCCGCATCAGCGAGCGACTGGGGGAGAGTCCCTGGTATCTGGGGCTGCTGCGCGACTCGAATGCGGCCGCTGAACGGCTCTGTCGCATCCTTTCGTCCTCGCGGCTACTCACCGACTGGTTGGAGGTCTCGTCGGAGTCGGTGGCCTGGCTCGGCAGTGACGACGAGCTCAAGCCGATGCCAGCTGAACAGCTGCTGCGCGAAAACGCGGCGAAGCTGCGCAGGCACAACAACTCGGAATCGGGGATGCGGCTCGTGCGGATCAACCGCCGCCGCGAGATGCTCCGCACCGCGCTGGCCGAGGGGGCCGGACTGATCGACGTCGAAGAGGTGGGGGCCTCCCTGTCCAATGCCGACGGCGCCTGCGTTCAGGCGGCGCTGACGGTCGCTGAGAAGGAGGAGAGCGATCAGCGCGAGCTGATCACCGACGTCGTCGTCATCGCGATGGGGCGCCAAGGCGGGCAGGAGATCGGCTACGGTTCGGACGCAGACGTCATGTTCGTGCACCGGACGCGTGACGGGGCCGACGGGCAGGCGGCCCAGGAGCAGGCCACGCGGATCGTGACCCGCATCAGCCAGCTCCTGACGGCGCCGCTCAAGCCCGCCGTTCCCGCCGAGATCAAGCTGACCGTCGACGCCGCGCTCCGGCCCGAGGGCAAGCAGGGCGCACTTGTGCGCTCGCTCGACGCCTATCGCGAGTACTACCGCAAGTGGGCGCTCGTGTGGGAGCGTCAAGCGCTGCTGCGCGCGCGACCGATGGCCGGCGACGAGGCCCTCGCGGCGGAGTTCATGGAGGTCGTCGACCACGTCCGCTACGGGACGGGCTTGAGCGAAGACGATCGGAGGGAGGTCCGCCGGATCAAGGCCCGCGTCGAGGCAGAGCGGCTGCCGCGTGGCGCCGACCCCGCCCTGCACGTCAAGCTCGGCCGGGGCGGTCTCAGCGATGTCGAATGGCTCGTCCAGATCATCCAGATGGAACACGCGGGGGAGCACCCGGCACTGCAGACCCCGTCGACGCTGCCGGCGCTGCGGGCGATCGCCGACGCCGGCTTGCTGGAGCGCGAGGACGCGGAATTGCTCGACGCCGCGTGGAGGCTCGCGACTCGCGTCCGCAGTGCCACGCTCATCGCGACCGGCAGGCCTTCCGATGTGCTGCCCCGCAGCTGGCAGGACCTCGAGGCGGTGGGACGCTGGTGCGGCTACGAGCAGGGCGGCGGCGGGCACCTCGAGGAGGATTACCGGAAAGCGACCCGGCTGGCGCGCCAGGTGTTCGAGCGGGAGTTCTACGGGTTCCACTAGCCCCGAGTGTGGCACATGACACATCCGATATCTGAAGGATGTTGTGAATTCGGTAGGGTGGAGACGTTATGCCCTCAGCCCACCGAATGTGGAAGGAACTGCGGCGGGCGAATGCTGAGAGTGAAGCCGGCCGCACCGAATTATGAGCACACCTGAATCGACACGAGACCTACTCCAAGCACTGCACAAGGTCACCACGCGCAAGCAGCGTCCCCACGGCGAACAGGGCCTCGACAGGGTCATCTTCGGCGTCGCCGGCGTCCTGGCGCTCGCCTTCGTCGTCTGGGGATTCGTCTCCCCGGAAGGACTCAGCGCCGTCGCCGGTGATCTACTGACCGGGACCATCAGCAACTTCGGCTGGCTTTTCGTCATCGCCGCCTCGTTCTTCCTGATCTTCGTGATCGTGGTCGCCGCGAGCAAGTTCGGCACGATCCGGCTCGGCAAAGACGACGAGGTGCCGGAGTTCCGGACCTCCTCGTGGATCGCCATGATGTTCGCCTCCGGCATGGGCATCGGACTGGTCTTCTACGGCGTGGCCGAGCCGCTCTGGTACTACATGGCGCCGCCACCGCGGACCGTCGACGCCCAGACCTCCGAAGCCATGCTGACCGCGATGGGCACCACGATGTTCCACTGGGGCCTGTACCCGTGGGCCATGTACGCGATCGTCGGCCTCGGCCTCGCCTACGGCACCTTCCGCCTCGGCCGGCGCCAGCTGTTCTCCTCGATGTTCGTCCCGCTCTTCGGCCAGAAAGCCGTCGACGGGGTCGGCGGCAAGGTCATCAACATCCTCGCCATCCTCGCGACCCTCTTCGGATCGGCCTGCTCGCTCGGCCTCGGGGCCATTCAGATCGGCGGCGGCATCCAGTCCGTCGGCCTGATGGAATCCATCGGCACGACGACGTTGGTCGTCATCATCGCGGTCCTCACCGCCGGGTTCGTCGCGTCGGCGGCCTCCGGTATCGCGAAGGGCATCCAGGCGCTGTCCAACATCAACATGGTCCTGGCGATCCTGTTAGCCGTCCTCGTCTTCATCGGCGGCCCGACCCTGTTCATCCTGAACGTCCTGCCGAACGCGCTGGGCTCCTTCATCGCCGACCTGCCGCATATGGCGTCGCGGACGGCGGCTTCCGGCGGGGCCGAGCTCGAAGCGTGGATGTCGTCCTGGACGATCTTCTACTGGGCGTGGTGGGTCTCGTGGACGCCGTTCGTGGGCCTCTTCATCGCCCGCATCTCCCGCGGCCGCACGATCCGGCAGTTCGTCACCGGCGTGCTCTTCGTCCCGACCGTGATCTCGCTGATCTGGTTCTCCGTCATGGGCGGCGGAGCGATCGGCATCCAGCAGCGCGCCGAGGCCTCCGGCGGCGTCGTCGAACCCATCGTCAATCTGGTCGAGGGCGCACCGGACCTCAACTTCGACACCGCGCTGTTCGACTTCATGCTGCACCTGCAGGTGCCCGGCTGGCTCTCGGTGACGATGATGATCGTCGCGGTCGTGCTGATCGGGATCTTCTTCGTGACGAGCGCCGACTCGGCCTCGATCGTGATGGGCACCCTCTCGGAGAACGGGTCCACGGAGCCGAGCCGCCGCATCGTCATCTTCTGGGGCGTGGCCGTGGGTGCGGTTGCGGCCGCGATGCTCCTGGCTGGCGGCGACGAACCCGCCGCGGCGCTCACCGGGCTCAAGAACATCACCATCGTCTCGTCCCTGCCGTTCCTGATCGTGATGCTGCTGCTCTGCGTCTCGCTCTGGAAGGACCTCTCTCAGGACGCAGTGGTCCTGCAGGGCCAGCTGGCCCGCCAGGTGCTCGCGGACACGGTCGCCACGGCCGTGGACAGGTACGACGGCGAGCCCTTCGAGATCCACACGATGGAGGCCGGCACCGACGAGCAGGAAGCAGTTCCGGCCACGGCCGATACTGTGACCGGGGAGCGCGAGAACGCCTCCTCGTCCTGACCCGGTATGACGACGGGCCGTCACCCGAACGGGTGACGGCCCGCTGTCGTACCTGCCTGCACACACAAGAGTCCGCACGTGCGGCCAGCACCGAAGTGATGGTTGCTCGTGCGGACTCTTTGTGCGGGGCGGAGCCCGATGCTGGCCGCCGCACCCCTGTTTCGGGGGCCGGCCGTTAGCAGCTGAAGTAGAGCTCGAACTCGTACGGGTTCGGGCGCAGCGAGAGCGGCTTGATCTCGTTCTCGCGCTTGTAGTCGATCCACGCGGTGATCAGGTCTTCGGTGAAGACGTCGCCGGCGAGCAGGAACTCGTAGTCCTCCTCGAGCGCGACAAGCGCCTCTTCCAGTGAACCCGGGGCGATCTGGATGCCCGCGGCCTCCTCGGCCGGAAGCTCGTAGAGGTCCTTGTCGATCGGCGCGGCCGGCTCGATACGGTTCTTGATGCCGTCGAGGCCCGCCATCAGCTGGACGGCGAAGGCCAGGTACGGGTTCGACGAGGGGTCCGGAGCGCGGAATTCGATGCGCTTGGCCTTCGGGTTCGAGCCCGTGATCGGGATGCGGATGCCTGCGGAGCGGTTGCCCTGCGAATACACCATGTTGACCGGCGCTTCGAAGCCCTTGACCAGGCGCTTGTAGGAGTTCACCGTCGGGTTGGTGAAGGCCAGGACGGCCGAGGCGTGCTTGAGCAGGCCGCCGATGTACCAGCGGGCCAGATCCGAGAGACCGGCGTAGCCCTTCTCGTCGTAGAACAGCGGGTCGCCGTTGGACCACAGCGACTGGTGGCAGTGCATGCCGGAGCCGTTCTCGTTGAAGATCGGCTTCGGCATGAACGTTGCGGTCTTGCCGAAGGCGTCGGCGACGTTCTTGACGATGTACTTGAACTTCAGGATGTCGTCAGCCGCGTGGGTGAGCGTGTTGAAGCGGTAGTTGATCTCGGCCTGACCGGCGCCGCCCACCTCGTGGTGGCTGCGCTCGACCTCGAGGCCCGCCGCGTCCAGCTCGACGCAGATGGCGTCGCGGAGGTCGGCCTGCTTGTCGATCGGGGCGACCGGGAAGTAGCCGCCCTTGAACGGCGTCTTGTGGCCCAGGTTTCCGCCGGCCTCGGCGCGGCCCGTGTTCCAAGCGGCCTCGTCGGAGTCGACCTTGTAGAAGGAGCCCTGCGGGGAGGACTCGTACTGGACGTTTTCGAAGATGAAGAACTCGGCTTCGGGGGCGAAGAATGCCGTGTCGGCGATGCCCGTCGATGCGAGGTAGGCCTCGGCGCGCTCGGCCACGCCGCGCGGGTCACGGTGGTACGGCTCACCGGAGCGCGGGTTGATGATGGAGAAGTTCATCGCGAGGGTCTTCTCGACACGGAAGGGATCGATGAATGCGGTGGTCACGTCCGGAATCAGCTGCATGTCGGATTCGGCGATGCCCTGGAAGCCGCGGATGGAGGAGCCGTCGAACAGCTGGCCGTTGACGAAGAAGTCGGCGTCAACCGTCTTGGCCGGGACGTTGAAGTGCTGCTGCACACCCGGCAGGTCGGTGAATCGAATGTCGACGAACTTCACGTCTTCGTCGGCAATGTACTTGAGGACTTCGTCCGGATTCTTGAACATCTAGAACTGCTCCTTGGTGTGCTTTCAGCGTGGGCAAGCGGGGCCCGACGTCTCGGACGTTTTGTCCCCGAGATTAGTAGCAACCCTAACTATTCGTCGTTACTCGTTGGTGACGCAACTGTTTCCGGGGTGTTACGTGAGTCGCGATCGCCGGTGATTTCGGGGCGCGAGAGATGGGTTCTCATCCGGGCGCGATAGCCTAGAACCGTGGATAGAAGAGACTTTGGATCGTGGCTCGAAGGGCCCCCGCAGCTGCACGACGACGAATGGCCCGGCAAGGCGCTCGGGCGTCCGGAATCTGGACCGGGCAGTATCGCGAGGATCGGCCCCCGACTAGTAGCGATCTGCATCGACTGGGGCCTGTCGATGCTGGTCTCGTTCATCTTCTTCGATGGCGACGCGTTCGCCAACCTCGCGATATTCGCCGCGTCGACTCTGCTCTTCGTCAGCGTGACGGGCCATTCGGTGGGGCATCGCGTGATGGGTATGCAGGTCCAGCGGCTCGACGGTTCGCCCATCCGCCCGCTCGACGGCGTGATCAGGACTCTGCTCGTCTGCCTCGTCGTCCCCGCCTTCGTCTCGGACAAGAACCAGCGCGGATGGCATGACCGAGTGCGCGGCACCATCCTGGTGCGGACGAGGTAGGCCACAGACCGCTGACGCAAAAAAGGGGACCTTCCGCCAATGCGGAAGGTCCCCTTTCATGTCGGGCCGAGTGTGTTACCGGCCGCGCGTGGCGCGGCGGTCCGGACGGGCGCGCATCGGGTCGATGCCTTTCGGCACGGGCAGCTTTCCGGTGCCGAGGGCGTTCAGGCGGCGGTCGATCGTGTGGACCTCGGTCTTGTTGAGCTTCTTGGGGAGCTTCTTCATCTTCTTGGCCACGTCGCCGAGCTTCGTCTGCCCCTCGCCGGAACCGGCGTTGATCACGTGGATCGGCACGTCCGGCAGCACGCGCGACATGCGTCGACGCTCGGCGTCGACGAGCGTCTTGACGCGGCCCGTGGGGCCCTCGGTCACGAGGACGACGCCGGCCCGCCCGATGGCCATGAACACGAGGTCCTGGGTCCGTGGGCTCACGGCAATGGGCTCTTCCTTGATGTTCCAGCCGCGCTTGAGGACGCTCATGGCGGCGCCGGCGGCGCCCTGCCTGCCCTCGATCTGGGCGAAGGCTGCCGTTTCGGCCTTGCGGGAGAGCACGATCATCGCCAGCAGCAGGCCGATCGGGATCGAGATCAGGAGGAGGGTGACCCAGTTGTTGACGAGGAGGCCGACAACGAGGCCCACGGCGACGACGCCGAGGAACACGAGGGCCATCCACCAGACGACGCTCGGGTCGTGGCTGCGGGTCATCTTGAACACCTGAGCGATCTGCTTCAGGCGCCCGGGCTCCTTGTTTGCTTTCTCTTCTTTGGGCTTGCGTTTGAAGAGGCCGCGCTTCTGCGGCTCCTGTGCGGATGCGCTGTTAGAGGTGTTGGCCATAATGGCTTAATTCTACGTGATCTCCCGGCCCTTCTTTTTCATCGCTTCGCGCCAGAGCGTTCCGGCGCGGTAGGACGACCGCACGAGCGGCCCGCTCATGACGCCCAGGAAGCCGATCTCCTCCGCTTCCTGCTTCAGCTCCACGAATTCCTCGGGCTTGACCCAGCGATCCACCGGCAGGTGGCGCTTGCTCGGCCGCAGGTACTGCGTGATCGTGATCAGGTCGCAACCCGCGTCGAAGTGGTCCTGCAGCGCCTGCGAGATCTCCTCGCGCGTCTCGCCCATGCCCAGGATCAGGTTGCCCTTGGTGATCATGCCGCGATTGCGTCCGTGCGTGAGGACGCCGAGCGACCGATCGTAGCGGAACGCGGGGCGGATGCGCTTGAAGATGCGCGGGACGGTCTCGACGTTGTGCGCGAAGACCTCCGGGGCCGCGTCGCAGATGGCATCGAGGTGGTCCGGGTTGCCGGAGAAGTCGGGGATGAGCAGTTCGACGCCGGTCTCCGGGTTCATCCGGTGGATCTGGCGCACGGTCTCGGCGTACAGCCAGGTGCCTTCGTCTTCGAGGTCATCACGTGCGACGCCGGTGACTGTCGCGTAGCGCAGCTCCATCTTCTTCACGCTCATGGCGACCTTGAACGGCTCGGCGCGGTCGACGGGATCGGGCTTGCCCGTGTCGATCTGGCAGAAGTCGCAGCGGCGGGTGCATGCGGAACCGCCGATGAGGAACGTCGCCTCGCGGTCCTCCCAGCACTCGAAGATGTTCGGGCAGCCGGCCTCCTGGCAGACGGTGTGCAGTCCCTCGGACTTGACGAGCTTCTTCAGCTCGACGTACTCCGGGCCGATGTTGACCTTCGCCTTGATCCAGTCGGGCTTCCGCTCCACCGGGGTCGACGCGTTGCGCTGCTCGATGCGAAGAAGGCGACGGCCTTCGGGGGCCAAGGTCATGCGGTTACTCCCTGGGTGGTGAGTTCGGTGGGGGCGGCCTCGTCGGCCGGTGTCGGAGCCAAGGCCGCGGGTAGCAGCCGCTCGAATTCTTCCTCGACGCGAACGACGACGTCGTTCGGCTTGACCTCGCGTCCGGCCTCAGCGCTGATGGTAGTCACGGAGGCGTCCGTGAGGCCGCACGGGATGATCTGACCGTAGGCAGCGAGCGAGTTGGAGCAGTTCAGCGCGAAGCCGTGGAGCGTCACGCCCTTGAGCACGCGGATGCCGATGGCGGCGATCTTGCGGTCCTGGGCGCCGTCGGTGCCGAGGACCCACACGCCAGCGCGCCCGTCGACGCGGGTGGCCACGATGCCGTAGTCCGCGACGACGTTGATCAACACCTCTTCGAGTCGCCACACGTAGTCCTTGACGGCGCCCCTGCTTGCGAGCTTGACGATGGGGTAGGCGACGAGCTGGCCTGGGCCATGCCAGGTGATCTTGCCGCCACGGTCGACGTCGACGACGCGTGTTCCATCGCGGGGGCGGTCGATCTCTTCAGTGCGCTTGCCTGCCGTGTAAACCGAGGCGTGTTCCAGTAGCAGGACCTCGGGGGGACGCTCGTCGGCCAAGACTCCGGAGTGGATGGTTCGTTGAAGCTCCCAGCATTCGCTGTAGTCAACGAAATCTGGCTCGAGGCCGAGTCGTCGGAAGGTCAGTGACATGTGCGACAGCGTACGCCGAGGGCAGGTCCGGATGCCACTTAGGTAACGCCGAGCCCTGTGGATAACTTCGGAACGGAGCAAAAAGCGGATAGAACTGATGTATGGCGAGAAACGAGCAGATTCAATCCACGACGGCGGAGGCCGCCGGTAGAGCCGGCGGAATGCGAGAAGACTCCGAGAACGCCAACGTCTCCGACGCCCTGCGCGGCGGCGAGAGCGTCGAGATCCTGCGCACGGTCGGCGCTGGCGCGACCGGGACCGTCTATGAGGTCCGCCGCGCCGGGCGGGTGGGCACCTATGCGCTGAAAGTTCTGGCCGACGCCGAGAACGGACTCCAGCTCCGTCGGCGTGAGGCGGAGGCCCTGCAGGCCCTGCGCCACGATCATCTGGTCGAACTGCACGGGTGGGCCACGGCGGAATCGGGCCCGGGGCTGCTGATGGAGTTCTTGCCGCAGGGTTCAGCCGACCAGCTGATCGCGCGCCACGGACCCATGGCCCCGGGGGAGGCCGTGACGCTCGTCGCGCCGATCGCGTCCGCTCTCGCCTACTTGCACGAGCAGGGTGCCGCGCATGGCGATGTGGGCCCGAGCAACGTGCTGTTCACCGCGGAGGGCCGGCCGAAACTCTCCGACCTGGGCGTCTCGTCGCTCCTGGGCGGACGGGGCAGCATGGCCCGGCCGCCGGGATTCTCGGCGCCTGAACTCGAGACGGAGAGAAGCGGAAGCGATGAGCGGCCGGCTGACGTGTACGCCCTCGGTGCGCTCACCTGGTTCGCTCTCACCGGCACCGAGCCGGGGCGACGCCCGCTGCCGGAGCTGCCGGCGGAGGCAGCGGATCTTCTCGAGCGCTCGCTGGATTCGGAACCGGACCGGCGTCCGAGCGCGGAGGACTTCTGGGCCGGTATCTTTGCCGCCGGCGAGCCCCAACCGCTGGACTTGACCGGTCCCGCGCCGCGAACCGACGCGTCGCGGGACGACGCTCCCGCTGCCGCTCCGGCTCCGGTGCCGACGCGACCGGCCCGGCGCCGCCCCGCCCGGCGCAGCCCGGCGGGAGCCTCCGCACGCCCTGTCGGACTGGCACGCCACTGGCGGTCGGTCGCGGTGGCGGGCGTCGTCGTCGTGCTCGCTGCCTGCGGCCTGATCTGGGCGGCCGCCAGCGGCGTCCTGACCACGGATGACGACGCGGGGGCGGGGGAGAGCCCGGGCTCGACGGCCGCGAGCGGCAACACCGACCCGCCGGCGCCAGCCGCCCCGGAAGGCGTGGGCGGGGTCGTGCAGGCGCTCGCGGAACGGAGAAGCGAAGCGTTGACCACGCTGAATCCGGAGCTCCTGGACGAGGTCTACGCCTCTCCGGAAGCGGCCGCAGGCGACCTGGAGGTCATCGACGAGCTCGTCGCCCAGGGGCGCCGCTACGACGACCTGTCCATCTCCATGAGCGACGCGGAGGTCCTCGAGGAAGCCGCCGACTCGCAGCGCGTGCGGGTCACGAGCCGCATCCTGCCGTACTCGGTCCTCGATGCCTCCGGCGCCCGGGTCGAGACCGTCCCGGACGCCGAGGAGCAGGCGCTCGAGCTCGAACTGGCGGAGACGGGCGAAGGCTGGCGGATCGCCTCGATCGAATCAGCCGAGGACCGGTAGCCGGCGAACGAAAAAGCGGCCGCCCCATGGGGCGGCCGCTTTCGCGTCCGGAGTGTACCGGAGAAGTCTGAGGCTCAGGACCAGAAGACGGCCAGGGCGACGTTGATGAGCGCGAAGCCACCCACGGTGTGGGCGATGCCCTTCGGGACGTCCTCGCCCTTCTTCATCTTCTTGCGGCCGATGATGGCCGCGACCAGAACAGCGATGAGCAGGACCAGCTTGACGCCGATTTTGGCGTGGTTCACGGGATCCTCGCCCATTTCCGCGAGCACGGTCAGCCCGAGGCCGGTGACCAGCTGGACCCAGGCGCCGATGAACTGCCACGTGCCGACGGTGGGCGTCTTGAACGCCGCAAGCCAGCCGCCGACGAGAGCGGCGGCGCCGAGGATGTGAAAGAAGACCAGGAGAGTGTGCAGGAAGTCCATGCCTCCTAGTCTAGGCCACTTCGACGCCGTGTCGAAAAGCGCTTGGGGCGCGCAGACAACAACGCCGGTGGGCAGTCACTCGTGACGAGTGACCGCCCACCGGCGTCAACTGCGGACGACCTCTAGAGGCCGAGATCGCCCTGGAATGCGCCGCCTTCGAGACGGGCCTTGAGCGTCTGCAGGAAGCGCCCTGCGTCAGCCCCGTCGACCAGACGGTGATCGTAGGTCAGCGAGAGGTACATCATGTGGCGGATGGCGATCGTGTCGTCGCCCTCGTCGTTCGTGACGACGACGGGACGCTTGACGATGGCGCCCGTTCCGAGGATGGCGACCTGCGGCTGGTTGATGATCGGGGTGTCGAACAGGGCGCCCACGGAGCCGATGTTCGTGATCGAGAACGTTCCGCCGGAGAGCTCGTTCGGTCCGATCTTGCCGTCGCGGGTGCGTCCCGCGACATCGGCGATCTTGCTCGCCAGGCCGGCGAGGTTCAGGTCGCCTGCGTCCTGGACGACCGGGACCAGCAGGCCCTTTTCGGTGTCGACGGCAAACGCCAGGTGCTCAGCACCGTGGTACGTGATCTCCTGCTTCTCCTCGTCGTATTCGGCGTTGAGCGTCGGGTGCTGCTTGAGCGCCTCGGCCACTGCCTTCGCGATGAAGGGGAGGAAGGTCAGGTTGGTCCCGTTGACGGCCTTGAAGTTGGCCTTGGCGGACGCGCGCAGCTTGGCGACGCGGGTCATGTCGACTTCCTGGACCTGCGTCAGCTGGGTCGAGACGTCGAGCGACTCGCGCATGCGCCGGGCGATGACCTGACGGATGCGCGGGGCCTTGGCCGTCGTGCCGCGCAGCGACGACGCCTCGACCTTCGGCGCGGCCGGGGCGGAGGGAGCCGGTGCGGCCGCGGGCGCCGCGGCCGGGGCGGCAGACGCCTTGGCCGAGATGGCCTCTTCGACGTCCTGCTTCCGGATGCGGCCACCGACGCCGGTGCCCTTGATCGAGTTCAGATCGATGTCGTTCTTGTTGGCCAAGCGGCGGACCAGCGGTGTCACGTAGCCGTCGCCGGCCGACTCCGGAGCAGCGGGGGCCTCCGGCGTCGAAGCGGCGGCAGGAGTCTCGGCCTTCGGCGCGGGTGCGGCCGGGGCCTCTTCCTTCTCCGGGGCCGGCCTTTCTGCGGGCGTGGGCTCTTCTGACTTCGGGGCCTCCGGGGCTGCTGCGGGAGCGGCACCAGAACCGATCAGTGCCAGGACGGCGCCGACCTCAGCCGTGTCGTCCTCGGCGACGCGCGTCTCGAGCAGCGTGCCGGCCACGGGAGACGGGATCTCGGTGTCGACTTTGTCAGTCGAGACCTCGAGCAGTGGTTCGTCGACGGCGACTTCGTCGCCGACTTCCTTGAGCCAACGAGTCACGGTGCCCTCGGTCACCGATTCGCCCAGGGCGGGCAGGGTGACCTCGGTGGCGTCGTCGGATGCTGCCGGTGCGGACTCGGCGGCGGGAGACTCAGCGGCCGGAGCCTCCTCTGCGGGAGCTTCCTTCTCCGCAGGAGCCTCCTTCTCGGCGGGGGCCTCGTCGGCCTCCGGGGCTTCCGCCTCGCCGGAGTCCGCGCCGGAGCCGTCGCCGATGCGCACGAGCGGGGAACCGACTTCGGCTTCCTCGTCTTCGCCGACGAGGATCTCTTCGATGACGCCGGCGACCGGCGACGGGATCTCGGTGTCGACCTTGTCGGTCGACACCTCCACCAGCGGCTCGTCGACCTCAACGCGGTCGCCGACGGCCTTGAGCCAGCGGGTAACAGTACCTTCGGTGACACTTTCACCGAGGGCGGGCAAGTTCACGGTTTCAGACATTTCGTCCCCGTCCTCCTATGGACTTGGTTCTCAATCACGGCCGACGGCGCGGTGGGAGCGGCCTCGAACGACTATTTGCGAGCTTAGTGCAACCGTCGACCAACCAGCCCCTGCGACCGCTGAGATGACGATCGCAGGTGGCAGTGGTGCGGAGCACCCACGGTCATCAACCGTGGAGCGGCTTGCCGGCGAGGGCCAGCGCGGCCTCGCCGATCGACTCGTTCTGGGTGGGGTGTGCGTGGATGAGCGGCGCGAGGTCCTCCGGGTAGGCCTCCCAGTTGACGATGAGCTGCGACTCGCCGATCTGCTCCCCGATGCGTCCGCCGATGCCGTGCACGCCGATGATGGGGCCGTCCTTGACGCGGACGAGCTTGATGATGCCGCTCGTGCCGAGGATCGAGGACTTGCCGTTGCCGGCCAGGTTGTACTCCTGGGTCTCGATGGCGTCCTTGCCGTACTTCTCAGCGGCCTTCGGCTCGGAGTAGCCGACGGACATGATCTCCGGCTCGCAGAAGGTGACCTTCGGGATGTTGACGTCTTCGACGACGACCGGGTTGAGGCCGGCGATCTCCTCAGCCACGAAGATGCCGTGCTGGTAGCCGCGGTGCGCGAGCTGCACACCCGGGACGATGTCGCCGATGGCGTAGATGTTGCCGACGCCGGTGTGCAGGCGCTCGTTGGCCAGGACGAATCCGCGGTCCATCGGGACGCCCTGGTCCTCGAAGCCGAGTCCCTCGGTGACAGGGCCGCGGCCGACCGCGACGAGCACGATATCGGCTTCGAACGTCTTGCCGTCGGCCAGCGTGACCTTGGCGCCGTCGTCGTTCTGCTCGACCTTCTCGAAGAAGGTGCCCGTGTTGAACTTGATGCCGCGCTTCTTGAACGCGCGCTCGAGGTTCTTGATGATGGCCGGGTCTTCGTTCGGCACGAGGCTCGGCAGGCCCTCGATGATGGTCACGTCGACGCCGAAGGACTTCCAGACGGAGGCGAACTCGACGCCGATGACGCCGCCGCCGAGGACGATGGCGGACTTCGGAATCGAGTCCATGTTCAAGGCCTCGGTCGAGGTCAGGACGCGGCCGCCGATCTCGATGCCCATGGTCTTGGCCGTGGATCCGGAAGCGAGGATGATGTTCTTGCCCTTGTACTGGACGCCATCCACATCGATGGTGTCCTGGCCGACGAGACGGCCGGAGCCCTCGATGACCGTGACTTTCTTCATCTTGAGCAGACCGGTGAGGCCCTTGAACTTGCCGGCGACGACGCCGTCCTTGTAATCGCGCACCTTGGCCATGTCGATGGACTCGAGCGCGGTGTTGATGCCGTACTTGGCGCCCTCGCGTGCGTTCTCGGCCAGCTCGGCCGAGTGCAGGTACGCCTTGGTGGGGATGCAGCCGGTGTGCAGGCACGTTCCGCCCACCTTGGCCTTCTCGATCAGTCCGACGGTCATTCCGAGCTGCACGGAGCGCAGCGCGGCCGAGTAGCCGGCGCTGCCGCCGCCGAGGATCAGGACGTCAAATTCTTGCGTTGTTGCCGTATCGGCCACGTGAACGCTCCCTCGCGATGTGATGGTCTCCCGAGGATTCGGGATTTGCTATGGGGAAACCGGCGGTGACGGTCGTCGCCACTGGTCCTTGTGGTGTTCTGTCATGAAGTACCTTAGCCGGATTACACCCTGGGTGGCATCCGGGCAAGACACACGCGAAGCCCGTCACGTCGTAAATCAATGCGCCGTGACGGGCTTCTCACGCTGAATCTCTTTTCATGTGATTTTCGGCGCGCCCTGGTGTGATCCGGACGGTCCGGTCAGACCGCCAGGGACTCGGTGTAGGCGACCAGGGTGCGCACCATCGTCCCGGTGCCGTTCTTCGGCGTGTAGCCGAAGGCCCCGGAGTCGTTGAACGACGGCCCGGCGATATCGATGTGGGCCCACGGGATCCGGTGGCCGTCGACTTCGCCGACGAACTCCTGCAGGAAGACGGCCGCGGTCATCATGCCGCCGAAGCGCTCGCCGATGTTGGCTAGGTCAGCGACCTCGGAAGCGATCGACGGCCGCAGTTCTTCCGGCAGCGGCATCGGCCAGGCGGTTTCGCCGGCGGCGTCCGCCGCCGCCTTGAGCGCGTCGCGGACCTCGTCGTCGCCCATCAGGCCGGTGGTGCGGCGGCCCAAAGCCACCATCTGGGCGCCGGTTAGGGTCGCGATGTCGAGGACGACGTCGGGCTTCTCCAGGCTGGCGGCGGCGAGGCCGTCGCCCATGACCAGACGGCCCTCGGCGTCGGTGTTGAGGATCTCGACGGTCTTGCCGTTGAACATCGTCACGACGTCGCCGGGGCGGGTCGCCGATCCGGAGGGCATGTTCTCCGCGAGGCACAGCCACGCGGTCACCTTCACGGGCAACCCGAGCTCGGCAACGGCGAGCACCGTTTGCAGAGCGGTCGCGGCGCCGGCCATGTCGGATTTCATGTGGTGCATGTTGGCCGCCGGCTTGATCGAGATGCCGCCGGTGTCGAAGGTGATCCCCTTGCCGACGATGGCCAGGTGCTTTTTCGGCTTCGACGGGGCGTACTCGACCTTGACCAGGCGCGGCGGCCGGTCGGAGCCGCGTCCGACGCCCATGATGCCGCCGTAGCCGTCCTTCTCGAGGCGCTTCTCATCGAGCACGGTGACCTTCAGGCGGTGGGCCTTGCCGCCGTCGTACGCCACCTGGGCGAACGTCTCCGGGTAGAGGAGGTTCGAGGACGTGTTGACGAGGTCGCGCACGGCGCGCACCGCGCGGCCGACCACGGCAGCGCGCTTGAACGCGGCCGGCAGCTCGGCCTCGACTGCCGCGTCCGTGGCGACGATGCCCTCGGAAAGCACGGATTCCTCCGATTTCGACGAGCGCAGGCTCTCGAAGCGATAGGCGCCGAGGGCAATACCCTCCGCCACGGCCGCCGCGGAGGCGAGGTCCGCCGCCGGAAGGGCGAACAGGATCTTCTCGAGGCCCGTCACCTGCCGGGCGACCGAGCCGGCCGCGCGGCGCAGGGTCTCGATATCGACGGAAGCATCGGTGACTTTGCCGAGGCCCACGGAGATGACGACGTCGGCCTTCGTCCCATCGCCCGCTGGCAGGCGCACGATCTCGTCGGCCTTGCCGGTCGCGCCGGCGAGTCGGAGCGCGCGCTCGAGCTCGGCGGTCTCTGCCTTCGGCAGCGGCGAGGCGACGAGGCGCGGGGCCTCCTTGGCGGAGTCCGCGGCGGCCGCCAGGCCCACTACCAGGGCATCGGCGGAGACACGTTTGATGTCGGTTGAAACGGCCGTTAGTTTCAGGTCGCTGCTAGTGATCACGAAAACTGAAATCCTTAATGTCTGGCGCGGGCCCATCCGCTGCCGGACGGTCATCGGGCCGCGATCGAGGGCGGTCCGAAACTATTTAATGGGTCCTTTGCATCGTAACGCCTGCCACACCGGCCTCGGCGCGGACCCGCTAAAATAGAGGGGTTGTTTCGCCGCTGGGCGAAATCAGGCTGCGGTGCGGACGGGGAACAAACCACCGCCGACGCTGGTTGACGTACGTGGGCCCGTTCGGGCCCGACGAGTGCTGCGAGAGGAGAGAACGTGCTGGATCCATTGTCGCTGATCCGTCTGAACGACGAGGTGGTCGACGACGCGTCCCTGCAGGGGCGGGACCTCATCATCGCGCTCGATGGCCACGCCGATGCCGGCCACGTGCTGCGGCAGGTGCGCGGCACGCTCCTCGACGAGCTCGATGCCCGGCTCGTCGCCACCTTCGATGCGGACCAGCTCATCAACTATCGCGAGCGCCGCCCGCAGATCACGTTCCTCGGGGACCACTTCACCGCGTACCAGCGACCGCGGATCGAGCTCTACGCGCTCACCGACGGGCTGGGCACTCCCTTCCTGCTGTTGACCGGCCCGGAACCCGACCTCCAGTGGGATCGGTTCGCGGCCGCCGTCGTGCGGTTGTCGATGGCGCTGAACGTGCGACTGGCCGCGTCCTTCAACGGTGTGCCGATGCCCGTACCCCACACCCGGAGGCTCGGGGTCACTGTCTACGGGAACCGGCCGGACCTGGCGGAAGGGGTGACGACGTGGAACCCGACCGCCGAGGTGCCCGCGTCGGCCGCGCACCTCATCGAGCTAGAGCTGGCACAGCGCGGCCGCGATGTCGTCGGCTTCACGCTGCACGTGCCGCACTATCTCGGCGATGCCGAGTACCCGCAGGTAGCGGTCGCGGCGCTCGAGCATTTGGGGGCCGCCATGGGTCTCGGCCTGCCGACGGACCGCCTGCGGGAAGCCGGACGAAGCGTCGGGGAACAGATCGAGTCCCAGGTGGCCGGGTCGCCCGAGATCCAGCGGATGGTTTCGAAGTTCGAGCAGCGCTTCGACGAGCACGTCCCGCAGCAGGAGCGCCGCTCGCTGCTGCTCGGAGCCGACGAGCAACTGCCCGACGGCGACGATCTGGGTCACGCGATCGAGGCCTACCTGTCGGGGCGGCGCGCCGAAGACGACTGACGCGCTGATCACGGGCCGTCCACAGGAGTGAGGGCCGGCGGAAGTTTCCACAGTTCGGGCTCGTGGGCTGTGGGGCGGGGCCGGCGCTCGGCAGGGTGCTGTTATGACAAGACACCCTGCATCCCCGGAACCCACCACCGATCGCCTGTCCGTCTCGGACTCGCCCAATGTCCTTGCGCTGGTCCCGCACCTTCTCGGCTTCGAACCGGAGCGTTCGCTCGCCCTCCTGCTGCTCTCCGGTCGGCGCCTCGTGGCGACCCTTCGCGTCGACCTGCCGCGGCCCCAGCGGGACGGGATGACGTCGGAAGCGGACTGCCTCGATTTCTCGGCCCGGGTCGGGCGCCTGATCGATCCGCTCGTGGACGTCGACGGGGCCCTGCTCGTCGCCTACGGCGAGTCTCCGCCCGGACGGGATCTGCCGCATTCAGACGTGCTCGAGCACCTCGGAGTATCCCTCGCCCTGGCGGGAGTCTCGGTCGCCGGGGCCTGGTACGTCGGGGGCTCGCGCTGGTTGCACTATGCCTGCCCGCGCCCGACCTGCTGTCCCGCCGCCGGGCACTCGGTCGACGCGCTGCTCGGGACCGAAGCCAACGCGGAAATGACGTTTCGCGGCAGCGCGCCCAAAGTCGGGGTCTGGGACGGGACGAACACGCAGCCGTGGCCCGGTCTGGACGACGTCAGGCGAGGCGTCCGGGGGCACCTCGACGGCAGCCGTTCGCGCTACACGCTGCGCCAGCTGCTCGGTCGCTGGGAGCTGTTGCTGCAGATGCCCGCGGCAGAGGCTGTCGCCGGCCTGAAGGCGGACCCGGACCTCACCGCCACCCTCGTCGCCAGCCTCCACCGGTACCAGTTGCGCAACATGCTCGTGTCGATGGCCGCCGACGCCAGAGGCTACGCCGACATCCCCCGAGAAGAGGGCGACCTCGGTTACGACCCCGATGACATCGGGAGCCTCATGGCGGACTCGCACCGGCTGGCTGAACGGGCCGTTCGATTCATCACGGGCCAGGCCGAAGTCGCCCCCGACTGGCGGCGGATGGACCGTCTCTGGGACATCGGATACGCGCTTGTCCCCGCAACCGAGGGGCGTGACCGATCCTCGCTGCTGACGATGATGGCGTGGATGGAGTGGGCGCGCGGGCGGAGTACCGCATCCAAGGCGCTCCTCGAGTGCGGCGGGGGAGTCGATCGCCAGGACGACCTCGCGTTGATCGCGACCACCATGATGAACCGCGGAGAGTTCGCCACCTGGGTCCAGGACCGGAGTCGGGCCTGGCGCCCGATGGAGGAGCACAAGGCGGCCTAGTGTTGATCCGTTCCGTTCCCGACCTGCGCCTACTGATGAACCCATCGGTTGCCATTTCGTGAGACAATGGGACCCGAGACCCCGTTGGGTCCGTGTTTCCGGCCCTCGAGTCACCCTGACAGGTGGAGCGAGAAATCCAGCTTCTTCACAGAAATTGGGAACACCGGAGCGATTGCAGGCGTTCGACAGTACGAGGACCCTGCGATCGGGACCGCCGTGTGCGGCCACCCGGACTTGACAGGGTCATAGTGGCGTTACCCACCGGGAGACTCCACGGATCACACGTGAGGAAGGTTATTCGTGCCAGCAACCGAGACAAGTTCTCAGAACGCCCGGACGCGGGATCAGCAGTCGTCGGCTCCTGCCGCCGAACCAGACGCCCCTCAGGATGAGGAGCTGACGCCGCAGCAGAAGGCGGCCCGCACGCGGGCACGCAAGAAGGCGGCGGCCGAGGCGTCGGGTACTGCGCCTGCCAAGGCGACCCGGGCGAAGAAGCCGGCGGCCGCTCCGGCTGCGGAGCCTGCGCCGGCGGCCGAGGCGGCGGAGGAGCAGAAGCCCGCCGCCGACAAGGACGGCAAGCCCGAGGAAGAGAGCCGCGGGTTCGTCCTGACGACGGACGAGGACGACGCGCCGCAGCAGCAGGTGCTCGTCGCCGGCGCCACGGCCGACCCCGTGAAGGACTACCTCAAGCAGATCGGCAAGGTCGCCCTGCTGAATGCGGAGCAGGAAGTGGATCTTGCGCTCCGCATCGAGGCCGGACTCTTCGCGACCCACAAGCTCGCGCAGGGCGGCGACAAGCTCGACAAGCGCCTGCGTTGGGACCTCGAGCAGGTCGTGCACGACGGCAAGATCGCGAAGAACCACCTCCTCGAGGCGAACCTTCGCCTCGTGGTGTCGCTGGCGAAGCGCTACACGGGCCGCGGCATGCTCTTCCTGGACCTCATCCAGGAAGGCAACTTGGGTCTCATCCGTGCCGTCGAGAAGTTCGACTACACCAAGGGCTTCAAGTTCTCGACCTACGCGACCTGGTGGATCCGTCAGGCGATCACTCGCGCCATGGCCGATCAGGCGCGAACCATCCGCATCCCGGTCCACATGGTCGAGGTCATCAACAAGCTCGCCCGCGTGCAGCGCCAGATGCTCCAGGACCTCGGCCGCGAGCCCACGCCGGAGGAGCTGGCCAAGGAACTCGACATGACCCCTGAGAAGGTCGTCGAAGTCCAGAAGTACGGTCGCGAACCCATTTCCCTGCACACGCCGCTCGGCGAAGACGGGGACTCGGAATTCGGCGACCTCATCGAGGACTCCGAAGCGGTCGTGCCGGCCGACGCGGTCAGTTTCACACTGCTGCAGGAACAGCTGCATTCCGTGCTGGACACGCTCTCGGAGCGGGAGGCCGGCGTCGTCGCCATGCGCTTCGGCCTGACCGACGGACAGCCGAAGACTTTAGACGAAATAGGAAAAGTCTACGGAGTGACGCGCGAGCGCATCCGCCAGATAGAGTCCAAGACAATGTCCAAGCTCCGGCACCCGTCCCGCTCGCAGGTCCTGCGGGACTACCTGGACTAGTAGACACGCGTCCGTGACCGGTGGCCCGGCTCCCTCGTGGGGCCGGGCCACCGGTCTTTTGCGACGGTCCCGCCGGCCCCGGAACGCACTTCGGGGCCGACCCCGAAGGATCGGCCCCGAACGGGTCCTGTCAGCGGTGCCGGATGCGGTCAGTCCGCGTCCAAGAACACCGGCTTCTCGTGGAGCTTGCTGGATTCGTCCTGCCACTCCGCGGTCTGCGGGCGAAGCTTGGCCTCGACCTCGCGTGCGTGGTGTGCGCAGAAGAGCAGTTCTCCGCCCGAGGTCGCCAAAACCGCGCGCACGTAAGCCTGGGCTCCGCAGCGATCGCAACGATCCAACGCGGTGAGACCACGTGTTGCCACTGAAGTTGCATTCATGACGACCTCCTCAATATCGGTAGTACCTAATACAACCAGTTCCGGGCCCCGGATCATCGCAATTCGGACCGCCTTTCGCTCACCGCGTAGCGATGCATCGCCGGGAATACGGGCCGCAGCGCGCGGCCCGCGGCGAGCCACCGGGCCCGTGTCGACGCCACGGAGTAGGGTTGGAGGGATCATCGCAGACCGCGTATCGACGCAGATCCCGAGGAGTTGCAGCCGCGTGGCACCTAGTTCCGAGTACAGCGCACGCCACCTTTCCGTACTGGAAGGTCTGGAGGCCGTACGTAAGCGCCCCGGCATGTACATCGGATCCACCGACTCCCGCGGGCTCATGCACTGCCTGTGGGAGATTATCGACAACTCCGTCGACGAGGCACTCGCCGGCCACGGCCAGAACATCCGTATCATCCTGCACCCGGACGACTCCGTAGAGATCTGGGATGATGGCCGAGGCATCCCGGTGGACGTCGAGCCGCGGACCGGCCTGACCGGCGTCGAGGTCGTCTTCACTAAGCTGCACGCCGGCGGAAAATTCGGTGGCGGGTCCTACACAGCCTCGGGCGGACTGCACGGCGTCGGCGCCAGCGTCGTCAATGCGCTGTCCTCGCGCCTCGACGTCGAAGTGGACCGTGGCGGCAAGACGTATCGGATGCAGTTCCGACGCGGCGAGCCGGGCCGCTTCGCAGACAGCGGCAAGCCCAAGCCGACCGCCGACTTCGCCCCCTTCGTCGAGGGCTCCGAGCTCGACGTGGTCGGCAAGGCCAAACGGGGCGTGACCGGAACCCGCATCCGCTACTGGTCCGACCACCAGATCTTCACCCGCGACGCGAAATTCTCCTACGAGGACCTGCAGAATCGCGCCCGCCAGACGTCCTTCCTCGTGCCCGGCCTGAAGATCGAACTGCGCGACGAGCGGCGGCTTCCCGGGACACCCGGCGCCGACGGCCCCGTCACGGAGGTCTTCCACCACGACGGCGGCATCTCCGAGTTCGTGGAGTACCTCGCCCCGGACGCGGCGGTGACCGACGTCTGGCGCTTCCACGGGACCGGCACCTTCACGGAGTCCGTCCCCGTCCTCGACGAGAGCGGGCACAGTCAGATCACCGACGTCGAGCGCGCCTGCGAGGTCGACATCGCCCTGCGCTGGGGCGTCGGCTACGACACGACGAGTCGAAGCTACGTCAACATCATCGCCACACCCAAGGGCGGCACGCACCAGACCGGTTTCGACCAGGCCATCTTGAAGACGTTCCGCAAGCACATCGAGGCCAACGCCCGTCGGCTCAAGGCCGGCAACGACAAGGTCGAGAAAGACGATGTGACGGCCGGGCTCACCGTGGTGCTGACCGTTCGCCTGGCCGAACCGCAGTTCGAAGGCCAGACGAAGGAAGTCCTCGGCACCTCCGCCGTTCGCCAGATCGTCGCGAAAGTCGTCGAGAAGTCGCTGCAGGAGAAGCTGAACTCGCGCGCCCGTGCCGACAGGCAGCAGGCAACGCTGCTTCTCGAGAAGGTCGTCAACGAGATGAAGTCGCGCATCTCCGCGCGCGTACACAAGGAGACCCAGCGCAGGAAGTCGGCCCTCGAGGGCTCGTCCCTGCCCACGAAGCTCGCGGACTGCCGAAGCAACGACGTCGAGAGGTCCGAGCTCTTCATCGTCGAGGGCGACAGTGCGCTCGGGACCGCGAAACTGGCGCGCAGCTCGGACTTTCAGGCGCTACTGCCGATCCGCGGCAAGATCCTCAACGTGCAGAAGGCCTCCGTCGGCGACATGCTCTCCAACACGGAGTGTGCGGCCCTCATCCAGGTCATCGGGGCCGGTTCGAGCCGGAGCTTCGATCTGTCCGCAGCGCGCTACGGCAAAGTGGTTCTCATGACCGACGCCGACGTCGATGGCGCCCACATCCGCACGCTGCTGCTCACCCTCTTCTTCCGCTACATGCGGCCCATGGTCGAGGCCGGTCGTGTCTACGCTGCGGTGCCCCCGCTGCACCGCGTCGAAGTGATCAACCCGGGCTCCAAGAGCAACGAGATGGTCTACACCTACTCGGAGGCCGAGCTCCACCGTGTCCTCGACGGGCTCGAGGCCGCGGGCCGCAAGTACAAGGAGCCGATCCAGCGATACAAGGGGCTGGGTGAGATGGACGCCGAGCAGCTGGCTGAAACGACGATGGATCCGCGGCATCGCACACTGCGCCGGGTGAACATCGACCATGCCGAGCAGGCCGAGCGGGTGTTCGAGCTGCTGATGGGCAGCGACGTCGCCCCGCGCAAGGAGTTCATCATCACCGGATCCGAACGGCTGGATCGCGAACAAATCGACGTCTGATCCGCTCTGAACCCTGCCGGTTCAGAGCGGCAGGGCCGGGGCCACGAGCAGAACAGTCGGGGCCACGACCAGCAGGGCGGCCGCCGCGACGAGCGCCACCCGCGAAGTCTTCGGCAGGCGCGGCGCCGGTGTGATCAGCCGCTTGAGGCGCTGCGCGGAAAGGTCGCCCTCCGGCAGTCCGGACGCTGCGCCGGGCGGCGGTGCCTGGCCGGTGGCCGCGGTGATCAGCGCGCGCAACAGGACCGCGGAATCGACCTGGCGCAGGGCGGCGTCGTCGGCCAGCATCTCGATCAGCTCGTGCACGGCACCGCGGGCGAGCTTCGAGGTGGGAAGCCAGGGCAAGGCCTGATGCCACGATTCGAACGCCAGCACCAGCAGGTCGTGGCGCTGGTCCAGATGGGCCCGTTCGTGGGCCAGGACGGCCCTGAGCCCGGCTGGATCCAGGGCGTCCATGAGTCCGCGGGAGACCACGGTCACAGAACTCGTGAGCCCGGGAAGGCAGTACGCGACGGGCGCATCGTGCTGGACGACGACAGTCCGGGCGTCGGAAGGCGCCGGGTTCGAGAGCAGCGCCAGCAGCTTGCGGTGGCGCGACCGGTGGCGGTTGACGCGGACCCAGGTCAGCAGCAGCGTGAAGACAAGGTGGAGGCCGAGTAGGACCGCGGCACTGAGCGCGAAGAGGTGCACGGGGCCGAGTCGGTCCGCCGAGATGCGCCCCGAGAACACGTCCCACAGTCCGCCGAGCCCCGCGAGCAGGTTGTCACCCAGCGGAGCAAGCCCCCAGATCAGCATCGATCCGATCATCGACAGCCCGCCGGCGAGGGCGATGGCCTGCCAGAAGATCAGTGTCGTGAAAGGCGAGCGACTGGTGAACGAGGCACGCGAAAGCCAGACCGGGACGGGCCACGCCAGAGCGATGGCCAGACCCGCCAGCAGGTACGAGGTCAGCAGCACGATGGGCCCGGGCCCGCAGTCGGGCTAGGCCGTTTGGCCGGACGGGGCCGAGCGCGATTCGGGGTCACGCGCGGGTCCGGTGGAGTTGGCGGGGCCGTCTTCCAGGATACGGCGTAAGGCGGCTGCCTCGCCGCCCGAGATGCCGCCGATGAACCGTGCAAGGACCGCCTCGCGGTCCATGACGTTGCCGAGGGCTTCATTCATGAGTTCTACGGTGTGCTCCTCGCGGCTCATGACCGCGCGGTACCGGTGTGGACGCGTGTCGCGCTCGCGGGTGACGAGATCCTTTTTCTCGAGGCGGGCAAGCACCGTGAGGACGGTGGTCACGGCCAGCTCTTTGCCGTCCTGTGTGCCCGAATGCGCCAGCGCGTCCCGGAGGCTGTTGGCCGTCTGGGCTTCGGTGCTGTCCCACAGAAGGTCCATGACCGCACGCTCGAGGTCGCCAAGTGAGGCCACTGCGTAGTCCTGCTTTCCAAGGTGAAGTTTCGACAGAATCCTGAACTACAAATTTACCGCGAAACGGTCCAGATTTCTACGTGGAGTAGAACGAGGGGTATTCTACGTAGCGTAGAAGTCGTTCTACGGCTCGTAGAAGTCACGCCGGTAGCGTTCTGAACGTCCGGCACGCACCCATCCGGGAGGCACCTTTGGACCCGCTCGACATCGCCCGTTGGCAATTCGGCATCACGACCGTCTACCACTTCCTCATGGTCCCGTTGACGATCGGGCTCGGGGTCCTCGTCGCGAGCCTGCAGACCGCGTGGCACGTGACCGGACGCGAACACTACCTGCGCATGACCAAGTTCTGGGGGAAGCTCTTCCTGATCAACTTCATCATGGGCGTCGCCACCGGCATCGTCCAGGAGTTCCAGTTCGGCATGGCGTGGAGCGAGTACAGCCGCTTCGTCGGCGACGTCTTCGGGGCTCCGTTGGCCATGGAGGCCCTTCTGGCCTTCTTCGTCGAGTCGACCTTCCTCGGGCTGTGGATCTTCGGCTGGAAGCGGCTGCCCAAGGCTGTTCACCTCGCCTGCATCTGGTGCGCGTCGCTGGCGACGGTCTTCTCCGCCTATTTCATCCTCGTCGCCAACTCCTGGATGCAGCACCCCGTCGGCACCGAGCTCGTCGACGGGAGGGGCGTCATGACCGATGCCTGGGCCGTCTTCACGAACAACACGGCGCTCGTGACGTTCCCCCACACGATCTTCGGCGCGTTCGCCGTCGCCGGAGCATTCCTGCTCGGCATCGCCTGGTTCCACCTGTACAAGCGCCGCGCCGCCGGCATCGACACCGTCGACGCGACCGGCCGCGTCGTCGTCGGTGAGGACACCTCCCGGGGGCGCAACCGCGACAAAACCGACTACCGCGTCTGGATCACGTCGCTGCGGCTCGGTGCCGTTGTCGCGCTGATCTCCTTCCTCGGCGTGGCCTTCAGCGGCCACGCGCAGGCACAGCTGATGTTCGAGCAGCAGCCCATGAAGATGGCCGCGGCCGAGGCTGCCTGCCACGACGGCACCGGCTTCTCGGTGCTCTCGATCGGGAACCTCTCCGCGGACGGTGCGACGACGTGCGAGGACATCGTCGCCGTCTACGAGATCCCCGGGCTGCTCTCCTTCCTCGCCAACGACGACTTCACCACCGAGATCAAGGGAGTGAACACGCTCCTGCCGGAGTACCAGGAGAAGTACGGGACACACCTGCCCGACGACCCGATGTACGGCGAGCGCGCCGGTCAGGAGATCAACTACTTGCCGCTCATGGAGGTCACCTACTGGGGCTTCCGCATGATGATCACCTTCGGCGGCCTGGCGGCGTTTGCGGCCGCGGTGGCGCTGTGGATCGTGCGCAAGGGAACGGTCCCGCAGCGACGGTGGCTCTCGCGCCTGGCCGTGTTCGGAATCCTCGCCCCGTTCGGCGCCAACAGCGCCGGCTGGATCTTCACGGAGATGGGACGCCAGCCCTTCGTCGTCGCGCCGAATCCCACGTTCGACGGCGTCGATCAGGTGTTCATGTTCACGGCGTCAGCCGTCTCGCCCGGGGTGAGCGCGGGGGAGATGCTCTTCTCCCTCGTCGCGCTGACGAGTGTGTACGCGGTGCTGCTCGTCGTCGAGGTGGTGCTGCTGTGGCGGTACGTCGGCGGCGGCGTGGGCTCGGCGATGCCGGAGCTCAATGATACGGACGACGGCGCCGGGCAGGACGACGACGTCCTGGCCTTCGCCTACTAGAGAAGGGGCTCGTCATGGAATTTCTTCCCACGCTGTGGTTCATCAGCATCGCGGTCCTCTGGGCCGGGTACCTCTTCCTGGAGGGCTTCGATCTGGGCGTCGGCATGCTGCTCGGCCCCTTCGCCCGCTCGGAGAAGCAGCGCCGGTTGCTCATCAACACGGTCGGCCCCGTCTGGGACGGTAACGAGGTGTGGCTGATCACGGCCGCCGGGGCGACCTTCGCGGCCTTCCCGCACTGGTACGCGTCGCTGTTCGCCGCGATGTACGTACCTCTCGTGGTGGTGCTGCTGGCCCTGATCTTCCGGGCCGTGGCCTTCGAATACCGAGGCAAGGCGGAGACGGCCCTCACGCGCCGACTGTGGACGCTCGCGCTCTCGGCCGGAAGCCTCGTGATCGCCTTCGGCGTCGGCACCCTGCTGGCGGTGACGACGACGGGGCTCCCGCTCAACGCCAACGGTGACCGGGTGGGCGGCCCCTTCGCGTGGCTGAGCTGGCAGGCGGTCCTCGGCGGCTTGGCCGTCGTCGGCTTCTGCCTGGCCCAGGCGCTCGCGTTCCTGGCTCTGAAGACGGACGGCGACGTGCGGGCGCGCTCCGCCCGCCTGCTCGCGCGCTGGGCGCCGGTGCTGCTGGCCCCGCTCGCCGGTTGGGCCGTCGTCGTCGTGGCGGGGAACGTGCGTCCGGCCGCGGTGATCGTGCTCGCCATCGGCGTGGCGGCGGCGCTGGCCTCGTGGCGCTCCGCCGCGCGTCGGGCTGAGGGCCGGGCGTTCCTGTTCCTCGGCCTCTTCCTGCTCGCTTCGGTCGCGGCGATCTTCACGTCCGCCTATCCCGCCGTGCTGCCCTCGACGCTCGACGCGGCATTCGATCTGACCGTGTCGAACGCCTCCTCCACGCCGTACACGCTGCAGCTCATGAGTATCGTTGCGGCCTTCGGGCTGCCGCTCGTGCTCGGCTACCAGGCGTGGACGTACTGGGTCTTCCGCCGCCGGATCACCGAGGCGCACATCCCCGAAGCGCACGCCGTCACGCGGATCGTCTGATGGCTCGCACGACGTCGCCCCTGGCCCCGCTGCTCGAAGCCGATCTGCCCGGCACGCGCCGCCGCCTCACCCTGCTCGCCGCCTTCGCGTTCGCCAAGGCCGTCGGCCTGATTCTCGTCGCGGACGCGCTTGCCGTCGGAATCGGGCAGGTGGCCTCCGGCGATCGGCTCGATGCGACCCGGCTGGCGGTCTGGGGGCTTCTCGGCGCGGGTCTTCGCGCAGGGGCGATCGGGGCCACGAAACTTCTCGCGCAGCGCGCGGGCCTCGGCGCGAAGGAGGAGCTGCGTTCGCGGCTGCTGCGGCACCGGATGACGAGCCGGCCCGCCACGGGCCACGACGACGTCGGCACAGTCTCCGCGCTGGCCACCCGCGGGCTCGACGGGCTCGACGCCTACTTCACCACCTACGTCCCCGCGCTCATGACCGCGGCCGTAGTCCCCGCGGTCGTGGGCTTGCGCATCCTCGCCGCCGACTGGGTCTCGGCGCTGATCGTCGCCCTGACGGTCCCGCTCGTGCCGCTCTTCATGGTGCTGATCGGGCTGCACACGCAGGAGCGGATCGCTGCCGCGGCCGCGGGCGTCGCGCGGCTCTCCTCGCACCTGCTGGAACTCGCCCAGGGGCTGCCTGCCCTCATCGGGCTCCGCCGCGCCGGCGCCAAGCGCCGGGCCCTGGGCGAGGTATCGGAACGCTACCGTGCGACGACGATGGAGACCCTGCGGACCGCCTTCCTGTCCTCCCTGGCGCTCGAGCTCATCGCCACGATCTCAGTCGCCGTGGTCGCGGTGTTCGTCGGCGTCCGGCTCGTGCATGGCGACATGGAGCTCACGGCCGGGCTCGTGGCCCTGATCCTGGCACCGGAGTGTTTCCTGCCCTTGCGCGAGGTGGGGGCGGCCTTCCACGCTTCCGAGGACGGGGTCGAGGCCCTGCGCCGCACGCGCGAACGGGTGGACGAGGCGGGTCGCGTCCGGCCGGTGACTCCCGTCGCAGGCGTGGCGCGCGTGGGTGCACCCGCCGGCGGGGTCGAGCTGCGCGGGCTCGCCGTCGAGTACGACGGCGAGGCCGTCGTCGGACCCGTGAGCCTCGCCCTGCGTCCTGGCGACGTGGAGGTCTTCGACGGCCCGAGCGGCAGCGGCAAGACCAGCCTGCTCGCCGCCGTCGCCGGGACCCTGCCCGACGCCGCACTCCGCGGGCGGTACGTCGTCGACGCCGAGCGGACGCTCTGGATCCCGCAGCACCCCACGACGACGGAGTCGACGGTCGCGGACGAGCTCGGCCTCTACGCCGGCCGTCCGCTGGCACGCCGCGAAGGGGACGCCGTGCTGGAGGCCGTGGGCCTGCACGGGACCGGCGACGCGGACCCGGCGACGCTGAGCCCGGGGGAGCTGCGCCGGCTCGCGATCGCCCGCGCGGTGGCCCGGGTCCGGCACGGTGCCCCGGTCGACGTCGTCCTCGCCGACGAACCCACCGGGCACCTCGACGCGGAGAACGCCGAGCGGGTGCGCGACGTCGTCGTGCAGCTGATCGCCGGGCGCGCGGCGCTCGTGGCGACGCACGATCGCCGGCTCGCCGCGCGACTGCGCGGACAGCGGGCCCCCGCTGAATCGCCCGGAACCACCGACGCACCCCACAGCGACGCGATCCCCGGCGCGCGGGATGCGACGCCCGAGGCCTCCGCCCGTGGGGCCGCGTGGCGCGCCGTGCTCGGCGGCTTGCCCCGGCGCCGCGTCGCCCTGGCGCTCGCCGTCGGGACGGTCTCGGCGCTCTTCGCCGCGGCCCTGACGGGCGTTTCGGGCTGGCTCATCGTCTCCGCGAGCCACCAGCCGCCCATGCTGCACCTCATGGTCGCGATCGTCGGCGTCCGCTTCTTCGGCATCGGGCGCTCCGTCGCGCGCTACACGGAACAGCTGCTCGTGCACGACGCCCTGCTCACCTGGGCATCCACAACTCGTCAGCGCGTGTGGGACGGCCTCGTCGCCTCGCCGCGGTGGTGGGGGCGGATCACGCGCGGCGGCGGGTCGCTGGAGTATCTCGTGACCCGGCTCGACGAGGTCCGCGACGGCCTGCCGCGTGTGCTGTTCCCTCCCGTGACGGGCCTGCTCGCTGCGGCGGGCGTCTGCACGGCCATCGGCGCCTGGGCGCCGGACGCGCTCTGGGTGGCCCTCGCCGCGACCGTGCTCGGGTGGGTGGTGCTGCCGGCCGTCGTCGTCCGGATCGACGCCGCGGCCCGCGCTGACGTGATCGAGCACCGGGCGTGGCTCGCCCGCCGCGTGCCCGTCCTGCTCCGCGCGGCGGACCAGCTGCGCGCCAACGGCGCCGCGGCGACGGCCCTGCGAGCCTTCACCCGGCACGACGGAGCCGCTTCCGCCCGGCTCGTCGCCACCGGGCGCGCAGAGTCGGTGGCCGCGGCCGCGGCAGCCGGCATCGCGTCGGTCGGAGCGGTGGCGGCGCTTCTCGCCTCCGCCGGCCACGGGGGCGAGACCGCAGCCATGAGCGCGCTGCTGCTGCTCGCCCTGGCCGAGCCCATGGCGACGACGGCCACCGCCGCGCAGAACGCCCGTTCCCTCGACGAGGGAGTGCGGCGGCTGGCGGCCGTGCTGCCCTCCGAAGATGCGGACCTCGCCGAGCCGGCCACCGGAACAAGCCCGATCGACGGCCTGCGCGCCGTAGACGTCGACGCCGGATGGGAAGACGGCGCGGAGCGTGTCCTGTCCGGGGTGAGCGCCGGCGTCGTCCGAGGGAGCTGGGCGGTCGTGTCCGGGCCCTCGGGCAGCGGAAAATCCACGCTGCTGGCGGTCCTGCTCGGTGAGCTCGCGCCGGGCGCCGGACGCATCGAGGTGCTGCGCTCTGGCGCATGGCGGGAGGCGTATGACGCAGATCACTCCCGGATCGCCTGGTGCCCTCAGGAGGCGCACCTCTTCGATTCGAGCGTGCGCGCGAACCTCGGCCTCGGCCGCGGGGACCAGGGTGACCCGGTGACGGATCAGGAACTGCTCGCCGCCCTGGAACATGTGGGGCTCGGCCCCTGGTTCGAGGGGAAGCCGGATGGTCTGGACACCCGCATCGGTTCAGGCGGGCACGCGCTCTCGGGCGGGCAGCGCCAGCGCCTCGCCGTGGCCCGGGCGCTCGTGGCGCGGGCCGACGTCGTCCTCCTCGACGAGCCGACCGCCCACCTGGGTGAGGACGAAGCGTCCTCGCTCATCGCGGACCTGCGCGCGGCGCTCGCCGACCGGGCGGTCGTGCTGGTCACTCACGACGAACGCCTCGGCGCCGCCGGTGACGTCCGCGTGCGCCTCGGCGCGGTGGGGGCGCCGGCCTAGTCGGTCTCGACGACGCCCGGGTCGCCGAACGGGATCGAGTCCTGCTCGGGGGCCGCCAGCGGCGCGCGGCGCGGTTCCTCGCTCCGCAGCGACTCCAGCACCGAATCGGACTCCGACGCGGCGCCGTCGCCCTCCGGGGCATCATCGCGACCGCTGACGGTGCCGGCGAGAAGCTCGATCCGCTGCGCGAGGGGCACCCCGGAGCCATCGCGTCGGCCGTGCTCGGTGGGCAGGGCGCGGGCGACGCCCGCGGCCGAGCTGGCCTTCGCCGGCCCGGGGCCCGCGAACGCCAGGGACAGGTTGTCCTCGCCCTTGAGGAAGCGGTGCGCGCGGACGCCGGCCGTGGCGCGGCCCTTCGTCGGGTACTCGGCGAGCGGAGTGACCTTCACGGTGCCCGCCTCGGTGCCGGGCAGCGCGCCGGAGCCGGAGGCGATCGTGACGACGACGGAGCGGTCGTCGTCGGCGGCGATACCGAAGAAGAGCGCCCGGTCGTCCGCGGCGAGCTTGACGCCCGCCATGCCGCCGGCCAGCCGACCCTGCGGGCGAACGGTGGCGGCGGGGAAGCGCAGCAGCCGCGCCTGCCGGGTGATGAACACGAGGGCGTCGTCGTCGCGGGCCGCGCCCGCCCCGATGACCTCATCGCCGTCCTTGAGCGTGATGGCCTCGAACTCGTCGCGGTTGAGCGGGTAGTCAGGGCTCACGCGCTTGACGACACCGGCAGCCGTGCCGAGGGCGAACGGCTCGTTCATCGGGACGATCGCGACGACGGACTCGCCCTTCTGCATGGTGGCGAACTCCTTGACGGGGACGCCCTGGGCCAGCGGCGGGAAACCGGGGGAGGGGGCGAGCACGGGCATGTCCACGACCTGCAGGCGGATCAGGCGCCCCGCCGACGTCAGCGCGCCGACCTCCCCCCGGGCCGTGGTCGGCACCAGGGATCGGACGGCGTCGTGCTTGACGCGCGGCCCGGTCTCGCCGAGCGGGGAACGGTCGGCCGTGCGCGCGAGCTGGCCCGATGCGGAAAGCAGTACGTAGCAGGGGTCGTTGGCGATTTCGAGCGGTACCGACGTCTTGGCCCCCGGGGCGGCCGGCTCGCTCGGCAGTGCAGAGCCCTTCAGTGGCTTTCCGTCGTCCTTCTTCTGCAGCACGGTCCGCCGCGGCGTCGCGAACTTCTCGGCGACGTCGGCCAGCTCGGTGGAGACGACGTCGCGCAGGCGCTCGTCGGAGGCGAGAATGGCTTCGAGCTCTTCGATCTCGGCCTTGAGCTTGTCGCGCTCAGCTTCCAGCTCGATCTGCGAGTACTTGGTCAGCTGACGCAGGCGCAGCTCCAGGATGTGATTCGACTGGACCTCGGTGAGGTCGTAGATCTTCATGAGGCGCTCGCGGGCCGCGGCCGTCTCATCGGAAGTGCGGATGATCTGGATGACCTCGTCGATGTCGAGGATCGCCACGAGCAGGCCCTCGACGAGGTGCAGCCGGTCGCGCCGCTTGCCGAGGCGGAACGCGGTGCGGCGGCGGACGACGTCGAGCCGGTGACCGACGTAGACCTGCAGCAGTTCCAGCAGGCCCATGGTCCGGGGCTGCCCGTCGACGAGAGCGACGTTGTTGATGCCGAAGGAGTCCTCCATCGGCGTGAACTTGAAGAGCTGGGCGAGCACCGCGTTCGGGTTGAAGCCGTTCTTCAGCTCGATCACGAGCCGCATGCCGTGTTTGCGGTCGGTGAGGTCGACGACGTCGGAGATCCCGGTCAGCTTCTTCGCCGTGACCGCGTCCTTGATCTTCTCGATGACCTTCTCGGGGCCGACCATGTAGGGCAGCTCGGTGACCACCAGGCCCTTCTTGCGGGCCGAAATCTGCTCGAGGGCGACCTTCGCGCGGGTCTTGAACGAGCCGCGCCCCTTCGCATATGCGTCCTTGATGCCGTCCAACCCGACGATGATGCCGCCGCCGGGCAGGTCGGGGCCGGGGATGAACTTCATGACGTCCTCGAGCGTGGCCTCCGGGGTCGCGACGAGGTGTCGGGCCGCGGCGATGACCTCGCCGAGGTTGTGCGGGGCCATGTTGGTGGCCATGCCGACGGCGATGCCCGTCGTGCCGTTGACCAGCAGGTTCGGGAACGCCGAGGGCAGCACGTCGGGCTGGGTCAGCTGGTTGTCGTAGTTGGGGACGAAGTCGACGACGTCCTCGTCCAGGTTGTCCGTCATCGCGACGGCGGTCGCGTCCATCCGGGCCTCGGTGTAGCGGGCGGCGGCCGGGCCGTCGTCGAGCGAACCGAAGTTCCCGTGCCCGTCGACCAGGGGCAGGCGCATCGCCCACGGCTGGGCGAGGCGGACCATCGCGTCGTAGATCGCACCATCGCCGTGCGGGTGCAGCTTGCCCATGACCTCGCCGACCACGCGGGCGCTCTTCACATGGCCTTTGTCCGGGCGTACGCCCATCTGCGTCATCATGTAGAGGATGCGACGCTGGACAGGCTTGAGGCCGTCGCGGGCGTCCGGGAGGGCGCGCGAGTAGATCACCGAGTAGGCGTACTCCAGGAAGGAGTCCTCCATCTCGCTGGTGACATCGACGTCCACGATGTTCTCCGTGAAGTCCTCGTCGAGTATCGAACTCTGCCGACGCGCCATAGGTGTCTGGTTTCCCTCCGTGGATCCGAGTGACGTGCTGCGTCGCCTCCAGACGGGAGCCGCACGCAGGACGTAGGCTAAGCCTATGGCGGAGCAAGGCGAAAACGGCGAATATCCGGCCCACTGGGAGGCTGATGTCGTCCTGCGCGACGGTTCGACGGCACACCTGCGCCCGATCGCCCCCACGGACGCCGCCGAGCTGCAGCGGTTGCACACGTCGCAGTCCGAGAAATCGATCTACCTGCGCTTTTTCACGTACAAGTCCAAGCTGACCTCCAAGGAGCTGGCACGGTTCACCCGCGTCGACCACCGGGACCGGGTCGCGTTCGTCACCGTCCGCGGCGGGGCCATCATCGGGGTCGGTCGCTACGACCGCCTCGACGACCCCGCCGAGGCGGAGGTCGCGTTCAATATCGCGGACAATGCCCAGGGCAAGGGCGTCGGCTCGATCCTGCTCGAGCACCTGGCCGCGGCGGCCCGCGAGAACGGCATCGAGCGTTTCAGCGCCGAGGTGCTGCCCGAGAACCGGAAAATGCTCACCGTGTTCGCCGAGGCCGGCTACGAGGTCGGGCGCAGGTTCGACGACGGCGTCGTCGCCCTGGAGTTCCCCATCGACCCGACCGCCCGGTCCCGCGCCGTCATGGAGGCCCGCGAACACCGGGCCGAGGCCCGGAGCCTCGCCGGGCTGCTCGCCCCGCGCTCGGTCGCCGTCATCGGTGCGAGCCGCGAGTGGGGATCGCCCGGCCACACCCTGCTGACCAACCTGATCGAGGGCGGCTTCGACGGACCTGTCTACGGCATCAACCCCGATGCCCTCGAAATCGCCGGCATGGTCTCCTACGCCCGCATCGGAGACGTTCCGGGCGACGTTGATCTGGCCGTCATCGCGGTGCCGCGCACGGAGCTGGAAGCGGTCGTGGCAGACTGCGCTGCTCAGGGGGTCCGCGGCGTCGTCGTCATCACGGCCGGATTCGACGCTGCCGGTGAGGACTCGGCCGCGCAGCAGCGCGAACTCGTCCGCGTCGCCCGCAGCAACGGCATGCGTCTCGTGGGGCCGGCGTCCCTGGGTCTCATCAACACTGCCTCAGGTGTCAGGCTGAACGCCTCGGTGGCCCCGGGCATGCCGAAGGCAGGCACTCTCGGGCTCTTCAGCCAGTCGGCCGCGATGGGCGTCATCCTGTTCACCACGGCCAGCCGCCGCGGCGTGGGCGTCTCGAACGTCGTCTCAGCGGGAAACCGGGCGGACGTCTCCGGCAACGATGCGATGCAATTCTGGGAGGACGACGAGTCGACCTCCGCCGTCGGACTGTATCTGGAGAGTTTCGGCAACCCGCGTAAGTTCTCCCGCATCGCCCGCCGGCTCTCGCGCTCCAAACCCGTCATCGTCGCCAAGAGCGACTACATGGGGGTGCGGCTGCCCCCGGGACACGCCGTGCGCACCACGCAGGCCCCGCTCGGCGCGGTCGACGAGATGCTGCGCCAGTCCGGCGTCATCCGGGTCCAGACCAGCGAGCAACTGATGGATATCGCGCAGATCGTCGCGAGCCAGCCGTTGCCGGAAGGCGGCCGGGTCGCCGTCGTGGCGAACTCCGAGTCACTCGTCGACAACGTCGCGGACGCCGCTGGCCAGCACGGCCTCGAACCGACGCATACGAACGGTTCACTGCAACTCGACGACGGCCAGTCGCGCGCCCTGCCGCGCCTGAACCGGGCGCTCGCCGAGGCGCTCGAACCGGCCGACGTCGACGCTGGGCTCCTCGTGCTGCTTCCCGTGCGCGGAATCGCCGTCGAGACATTGGCCCGCGCCGCCTACGACGCCGGTCGGGCCGCTGGCAAACCCGTCGTCGTCGCGTTCGCCGGCCAACTCGACCCGGCGTTCCCCGCGGAGGGTGTCCTTGAAGAGGGGGAGGGGCCCGCCGTCGCGTCCGCCCAGGACGCGGACGTCGCCGCCCTCCAGCCAGCCATCCCCTATTTCGCCAGCCCGGGGCAGGCTGCGGCCGCGCTGGGGCGGATCGCGGCCTACGTGAAGTGGCGGGAGCGCGACTTCGGCGAGCCGGTCGAGGTTCCCGACGCCGACGTCGACCGGGCCGAGTCGCTGCTCGCCGGCTATCTGGGCCGCGTGGCCGACGCGGAGTTGCTCCGCCTGGACCGAGGGCAGGTCGCCGAGCTGCTCGGCTGCTACGGCATCTCCGTGCTGGAGTCCGCGCCGTTCGACACCGAGGATGAGGCCGCAGCCGCCGCCGGACGCGTCGGGTACCCGGTCGCACTGAAAACGACCGACGAGCACCTGCGGCACCGGCTCGATCTCGGCGGGGTCCGCTTGAACATCTACGACGAGGAGAGCCTACGCGGGAACATCCGGCACATGCGCAGCATCCTCGAGCCCTTCGGGGTCGTCGGGCTCGAGCTGCAGGCCATGGCCGAATCGGGGCAGGGCTGCGTGGTCCGGGCCCTCGAAGATCCGCTGCTCGGCCCGCTCGTCTCCTACGGCCTGGCCGGGGACGCCGTGAACCTGCTGGACGACTGGGCCCACGTCATCCCGCCGTTGAGCAGCACGGACCTCGCGGAATTCATCCGCCGCCCGCGGGCGGCGCGGAAACTGTTCGGATACCAAGGGCTGCCCGCGGTCGATGTCGCCGCGCTCGAGGACGTGCTCAACCGAGTCGCGACGCTCAAGGACCAGCATCCTGAGGTCGCGCTGCTCGAGCTCAACCCCGTCCTGGTGTCCGCCCGCGGCGTGACGGTCCTGTCAGCCGACGTGCGGATCGGCAATCCGGCCGAGCGCACGGACAGCGCTCGGCGGGCGATGTCGAAATACTGAGTACCGTCCCGCGTCATCCGACCGGCCGCCGACGCCCTGATACTTCGGAATCGCGCGGCGTCGATAGACTGGAACCTATGTTCTCGCGACCCCAGAACCCATCGGATGCACTAGACGCGCTACCCGCCCTGCGCCACAGCCTCAGCCGGGCCGGTTTCTACCCCCAGCTGGTCGAAGACGTCGTCGTGGACGCCCTCGACTCGGATGTGCCTGTGGATCATTTCATCCATCTCGAAACCCACTTCGACCGCGACGAGGTGCACCGTCACATCACCGCTCTCGTGCTCACTCACGACGTCCTCGTGATCGTCCACGTCGACGACCAGCAGCTCGACGACAAGGGCGACCACGTCGCGGCCCAGGCCTCCACCGAGACGGTCCCGGTCGCGCGCATCGGGTCGGTCCTGCTCAGCTCGGTCTACCACCAGCCACAGGACTACAAGTCCGGAGATCCGGTACGCGAGATGACCTTGGCCATCGCCTGGTCCGGGGGCCAGCGCCTCGATTTGATGCCGGCCGGCTGCTCGGACGCGCAGTGCGACGCCGACCACGGCTACACGGGCACGGTCGCCCGCGAGGACCTCGTCCTGCGGATCAGCGCGGAGGCCGACGGGCCCACGGCCGTCGAAGACGCCCGCCGATTCGCCCGCGCCCTGCGCAAGATCAACACCGCTGCCGCACTCGGACGTCGGGCCTAGCCGCCGGATGTCGTCCTCCGAGCTGCCCGCGGTTCCCCGCTACGACGGTGCGCACCTGCGCCATGTCCTGCCCAGCTCCGCCGCCGTGCTGGGCGTCCCGGGCTACGAGAACACCCTGGGTCTGCCGGCTGCCCGGCGCGTCTGCGTCGTCATGGTCGACGGGCTCGGCCTGTCCCTGTTGAAGGCTCGCGGTGGGCACGCCCCGTTCCTGCGTCGCGCGCTGGAATCGAACCGGACGTTGGACGTGTCTTTCCCGACGACAACGGCCGCGTCGCTCGCGAGCTTCGCCACCGGTGCGACGCCGGCAGAGCACGGCATCGTCGGGTACGACGTCGTCGACCCCGGCACCGGGCACGTGGTCAACCAGCTCGGAAACTGGCCCGGCTGGCTCGACCCGGTCCAGTGGCAGCCGCATCCGACGGTGCTCGAGCGCGCCGCCGAGGTGGTCGGCGTCACGACGGTGAGCCTGCCCGAGTTCGCGTCCTCGCAGTTGACCCGTGCGGCCCTGCGCGGGGGGGATTTCGTGGGCGCCCGCTCGGTTCAGGCGCGTGTGCGTGCGGCCTCCGAGTCCCTCGCGAAGCATGAGCGGTCGCTCGTCTACCTGTACTTCAACGAGCTCGACAAGACGGGCCACCGCCACGGGGCCGGGTCTCTGAAGTGGGGCGAGCAGCTCGAGGAGCTGGACTTTGCTCTGCGGACGCTGACCAAGCGCCTGCCGGCGTCGACTCTTGTCCTGCTCACAGCCGACCACGGGATGGTCGACGTCCCGGTGAAACAGCGCATCGACTACTCGCTGCACGCGGATCTGGTGGCCGGGGTCGAGCTCACGGCGGGGGAGCCGCGAGCCGTGCAGCTGCACGTGGCGGACCCGGCGCGGGCGGACCGTGTCGCGGATGCTTGGCGTGCGCACTTCGGCGCCAAGGTCTGGGTGCTCACGCGCGACGAAGCCGTCGCGGGCGGCTACTTCGGTTCAGAACTGCGCGACGGCGTCGCCGCCCGGATCGGCGACGTTCTGGTGTTGGCGCGTGAGCACGAGCTGGCGCTCTACGACGGGCGCCGGGTCGCCCCGCACGCCTTCGACATGGTGGGCCAGCACGGCTCGCTCACGCGCGCTGAGCGCGAGGTGCCGCTGCTGACGCTTGCGACGCCGAGGGGCTAGTCCGTCTTCTTCCCGAAGACGATCTCGTCCCAGCTGGGTACCGAGGAGCGCTTCGGCTTCTGGCGCTTGGGCTCCGGGTCGTCCCCGTTCTGGTCGGCCCCGTCGCGTGCGGACTCGGACTCTTCGGAGGCGACGCGGTCGGCGAAACGCAAGGCGCGGAGGTTCGGTACGAGCGTGACCTCGGTCGTGTCGGTGCTGACCCCGTCGTGCAGGCGCGGGACGTTGTCGTGCTCATCCTCGTCGGCGAAGCCCAAACGGCGGGCCTCGTCGTCATCCGCGAAGTCCTCGTCCCGCGGGTGCGCGGCCGGGATGCCCTGGGTGAGCATCGTCGCGAGCATGTCGTCGCCGTCCTCGTCCTCACCGAGGCGCTGCCCGCGGCGGGCGCGGAGAATCTCAAGGAACTCGTCCTGGGCGCGGGACTCGTCGGTCTCGATGCCGGGGGCCGACGATGCGGAGGGCGGTGCCTGCTCGGCATCGGCCTCCACATCGAACGGCCGGTCCTTCACCGCGGTCAGACGGCGTGCCGTCAGCGGCGAGTCCAACGGTTCCAGCTCCGACAGGACCTGAGACCAGCGATTGGTGTTCTGGAGCAGCTTGCGGGCGGGGTGGAAGATCCAACGGGCCGGCGGTTCCTCGCCGATGGAGGCGTGCTTGGCATCGTCGGGTGAGGTGAAGGTGGCGGTGACATCCCATGCGCCATCCGAGCGGCGGGCCGCGTCCCACTCGACGCTCTCAGCGGGGACTCCGAACCCGGCGAGCCGCACGCCGACCATGTCGCCGAGGTTGGCCGGTTCGTCACCGAAAGCCGAGCGGTAGGCGTCGTGCCCCTGTGGACCGGAGACCTCGATGTTACGGGCCTGCTGTGCGACGAATTCGCGTTCGGCGTAGACGGGGCCGGCATAGCGCATGATGCCGTCCAAGGGCAGGCCAGTCTCCTCCGCGAGGGCCTCGGCCGAGGCACCGGACCGGATCCGGGCCTGGATCTCGCGAGGGGACAACGGCTGCGGTTGTTCGCCCGTCTCCGCCGATCGCCCGGCGGCCGCGCGGTTGTTCGATCGGACGACGGCGGTGCGCAAAGCCTCGTCGAGGGGCAATTGGTAGGTCACGCCCTCGTCGGACGCCACCAAAAGGTGCTCACCATCCTCGTGGACACCCACAAGCCGGAGTTGCTGCATTCCAAGTCCTCCACACGCCGTTGACTGCTTCCTCAAACTCTGCCATTGCGGCGGGTGGTTTCGGGTGATTTTGGGCGGTGTGGCGCGGGCTGAGGGGCGGGAATAGAAGGGTCCCCGGCGGGGGTTGTGGTATCGGTGGAAGAAATGATTGGCTTTTTCAGCCCTGATGGTGAACAATCTGTGCGTCACGGGCACTCGAAGCCACAGTGTCAGCTGCTCCAGGGTCACCTGCGAGCAGAAAAGTACAAAGTACAGCAGCTAACACCGGAGCGTGATTGAAAGAATATGGCGACCGACTACGATGCGCCGCGGAAGAACGACGACGAGCTCAACGAGGATTCGATCGAGGAGCTGAAGGGCCGGCGTTCCGATAAGCAGTCTTCCGTCGTCGACGAGGATGAGGCGGAGACCGCTGACAGCTACGAGCTCCCGGGAGCCGACCTCTCCGGCGAGGAGCTCCTGGTGCGGGTCCTGCCCGCCCAGTCCGACGAGTTCACGTGCGCCTCGTGCTTCCTCGTGCGCCACCGTTCCCAGGTGGCCAAGGAGAAGGGCGGCCTCTTCTACTGCAAGGATTGCGAGGGCTAGAACGTCCCTCGACGCGCACGGTGAGAAATGACGACGGCGGCGCACCCCACCCGGGGTGTGCCGCCGTCGTCATTCTGCCGGTCGCTCGCGGTCCGGCGGGTGGGCGCTATCGCCCGGATTCGAGCGCCGCGACGAGCTCTTCGGGGCGTCGAGTGCTCGTGATCCAGTAGGGCGTTGAATCGGCTGGGTCGGTGATCTCCAGTGTCACGACCGGGTCGATCCAGCCGCGGAAGCACATGAACGCCGTCCCGTTGAGTTTCGGGCCGCGGGCGTCCTGGGCATCGTCGCCGCGGAAGGCCGCCGCCTCGCCGATGTAACGCCGTTCGATCCGGGCGCGCCCGACCCGCACCCACTCGTCCGTGATCTCGATCTTGCCGCCGGTGAGCGTGTGGTTGATCGTGATAATCGTCAGTACTCCGGCGACGATCGAACCGCCGATCAGGCCGGCGCCGAGGCTGATCGGCAGGAAGATGACGAAGCCGGCCCCGCCCGTCCCGGCGACGAGGATCCAGATCCACCACGCGGGCCAGAGGTACTCGTGGTAGGTCGGCCCAGGGGAGCGGGCCGGTTCGGTGCTCTTCGAATCAGTCGTTTCAGGCATGGCACCAGTCTAGGTTCACGCGCGCGGTGAAAGTGACTAGAGTGATGTGCGTCCCGAACCACCCGAAGGCAGGAGCAGAGCGGCGCATGGCGGCCGAACACGACACCACCCTTGAAGTTGAACTGAAGATGCTCGATGCGGGCATCGAGCCGCCGTCGTACGCCCATCCGGGCGACGCCGGCGCCGACTTGCGCGCCCGCGTCGATGTGGCGCTCGCGCCGGGGGAGCGGGCTCTGGTTCCGACGGGTGTCTCGCTCGCGCTGCCGTTCGGCTACGTGGCGCTGATCCATCCCCGTTCGGGTTTGGCGACCAAGCACGGTCTGACCGTCGTGAACGCGCCAGGTACCGTCGATGCCGGTTACCGCGGAGAGATCGCGGTGACGCTGCTGAACACGGACGCGAATACCCCGATCGAGCTCAAGCGCGGCGATCGTATCGCGCAGATGGTCATTCAGAAGGTCGAGACGGCACGCTTCGTGCCCGTGGACGAGCTGCCGGATTCGGTACGCGGCGCCGGCGGCTTCGGGTCGACCGGCGGATTCGCTCCGGCGGCCGCCGCGCACCGCGGCTGAACACTGTCCAGACGGCGCCGCGGGCACGGCCGGCGGTCAGGCTGGCGACATAAGATGGCCGGGAGACTGGCACGAGGAGCAGCATGATTTTCAAGCGCAAGAAGCGCGTGGCCGACACGGCCGAGGACCAGGGCACGGACGAGTCGCAGGCTACCGATCCTGCGCGACCGGCGGCGGGACCCTTCGACGGTGACGAGCATTCGGATCGAGACGGGTACTTGGACCTGGGGTCGCTGCTGATCGAGCCCGTCGAGGGCATGCAGATGCGCCTCGAGGTCGAGGATAAGACCAAGCGCGTCATCGCTGTCGCCCTCGAGCTGGATGGATCTCGCCTGCAGCTTCAGGTCTTCGCCGCGCCAAAGTCCGAGGGCTTGTGGCCGCGCATTCAGGAGCAGATCGGTACCAGTATCGACAAGCAGGGCGGCAAGACCGATAAGGTCAACGGCCGTTTCGGCGAGGAACTCGTCGCCCGTGTACCGGCCAAGCGTCCGGACGGCACGGAGGGGTTCATGGTCGCTCGTTTCCTGGGTTACGACGGCCCTCGCTGGTTCCTTCGCGGCGTCATCGGCGGCCCGGCCGCCCTCGACCGCGCGAAGGCGCAGGTGCTCGAAGAACGTATGGCGCGGGCCATCGTCGTCCGGGGAGACTCGCCCATGCCGCCGTCGGAACTACTGCCGCTCAAGGTTCCCGAGGGCGCGGTACCGCGCACGAACGAGGACCCCGAGGCTGACGGCACTGAGCAAGGGCTGAAGGCTCCACAGCGCGGCCCTGAGACTACCGAGATCGGCTGAGATCGTAGTGGGCGAACAACCCATGATTTCCGACGTGACGACTGGCGCGGCCCAGCAGCTGGAGGGCGTCCGCCAGTGCCTTCGGATCGAAGACCTCCCGTCGCGTGGGCGTGTCACGACTGGTGGTTTCATCGAGTACGTCCGCTACCCGGCGGCCAACCAGGCGCCGGAATTCTCCGCGAGCATCGTCGACGGCCCGGCTGGTCCCGGCGGTCGCCGTGCACCAGCGGTGCGGATGATGGTCGTCTGGCACGGACAGCGCACGGTTCCCGGGGTCGAGCAGGGCGTCTGGCTGCGTGTCGTCGGCGCCATATCTCAGGAGAAGGGCATCACGACCATGTACGACCCCAACTATGAGATCTTGGCTTCGAAGAGGGAACTGCAGGACAACCCGACGATCAAGCGCCAGGTCAAAAGCCACCTCGATGGAAAGGCGACGAAATGAGCGCGGTCAAGGGACCCGGAGACGCCCAGGGCGGCACGGGAGAAACTCCTGAGCAGCCCACCCCAGAGCAGCTGGCTCGACAGGTTGCAGCTCGGTCCGGGGTCCAGCGCCGGGGCGACGGACAGGTCGATGTCCTCGCAACCATCGGTGGCCTGCGTGGCCTCGTGGAGGCAATTGGCCCGGGTCTGATTTTCATCGTCGTCTTCACCGTCACCCAGCAGTTGGACGTCGCGCTGATCGGCGCGCTCGGCATCGCCGCCGTTCTGACGATCATCCGGCTCATCCAGCGTCAGTCGCTGACGCAGGCCCTCGCCGGGCTCGCGGGAGTCGTGATCTGCGCCTTGTTCGCCCGCACGACGGGGGCGGCGCGCGACTTCTACGTGCCCGGGTTTCTCACCAACGTCGGCTACGGCGCCGCCCTCATCATCTCGATCTTCGTGAAGTGGCCCTTGATGGGGGTCGTTTTCGGTTTCATCCGCGGCGAAGGACTCGACTGGCGTCAAGCCCCGGCGCGCGTTCGCGCGTATTCGATTGCCACCTGGATCATCGTCGCGGTGTTTACTGCCCGTCTCGCCGTCCAGCTTCCGCTGTACTATGCCTCGGCCGACGACGGCGGTGCGCTCACCGCGCTCGGCTCGGCCCGCCTCATCATGGGCGTGCCGCTTTATGCGATGGGCCTGTGGCTGGCCTGGATGCTTTCCCGCCCGCGAGAAGCTCGTGGGCCGGTAGCCTGACACAATTTGAGGCGGTCGTTTCGTGCGTGATGACGTGCGGAACGGCCGCTGTCGTCTACCCGGCTTCCGTCGAGGTGCGTCCTGTGCGTGTCATCCGCTCCGGTGCCGGTCCGGCTCGGGGAAGGCTCGCCGGATCGGTGCGTCAGGCGGTTCGGGCGGGTCGTCCCCGCCACTGCCTCCACCCCCGCTGCCGTTTCCGCTGTCGCCGGCCCCGCTACTGCCAGGACCGGGTCCGTGCGCGCTTTGCGCGTTTCGGTTGGGCGTGGTCTTGATGGCGTGGGCGGTGAGGATTCTGGCCCGTTGCCGGGTGTGGGAGGTCGCGGCGGGTACGAAGGTTCCGCCCGGGTCCAGCCAGGGCGGTGCTTTGACATGGACAATGCCGTTTCGCATTTGGATGTCCCAGCCGTTCTTGTCGAGGCTGTGGTGGTGGTGCCAGCAGAGGAGGACCCCGTTTTCGATCGTGGTCTTCCCACCCCGAGCCCAGGGACTCACGTGGTGGACTTCGCACCAGGCGGCCCGGATCGTGCAGTTCGGGATCACGCATCCGCCGTCTCGGGCCGCGATCGCCCGGCGTTGGTGCCCCGTGAAGGTGCGTTCCTTCGCGCCGAGGCCGATGATGCGGCCGTTGGTGTCGAACACGACTTTCTGCACGGCCCCGGTGCACGCGGTGCGGTGGGCGACCCGCGACGAGACCGGCACATCGATGCCCTCGAGTTGGGCGTAGCCCTGCGGGTCCTGCAGGTCTTCGGCATTCACATGCACGAGCAGGGTCGCGGTGTCACCGCCGAGGTGCGGGGTCTCTTCGCACCGCGACGCGGCCTGGACCACGGTCATGAGGATGTCGTGGCGTTTCTGCGCCGCCGTCCGCGTATCTAACACCGTTGCACCGGTGATTGCGGTGGCGTTCGAATCGGTCCCCGCCGCGTCGTCAGTGTTCGGGTCCGCGCCGGCCGCGTTCGCTTCGGCACGGCCAGTGTTCGAGTCAGGGCCAGCAGTCTCGTCGCCGGTGCCGGTGGTGCGGGCGGCGGGGTTCGAGTGGGCGTCGAAGACGCGCTGCAGGTGCGCGGCGACTTCGGGCAGCAACCACCCGGTCAACGGCACGAGCCCGTCCCTGGGAGAACCGAGCGTGAGCGAGCGTTTGCCGTGGGCTCGTTCCTCGGCGGGGTCCGGGCCGTCCTGGTCCAGGCAGGCACCCCACTGATGGGCGAGCTTGACCATCTGCGGGTAGCTCAACGCCAACCCCTCCTCCGGCACCACCGCGCCCGCGGGATCGGCCGCCGGGTTGTCTGGGTTAGGGGGGTCCTCTGAGTTGGCGGGGTTGTCAGGTGTGTTCTCGCTGCCGTCCTGTTCAGTCTGGGCCTGCCGGAGCAGCCGGGCCGCGAGGGCGCCGGTCGCCGCGTCGACGAGTTCAGCCTCCGCCTCGGCGAGTATGGCCGGGTCGGCACGCCGGGCGACCTTGTTCAACATCCCCGTCACCAGGGCCGCGGTCTCGGGATCGACCCGGCCCTGATGCAGGGCGGCGGCCACGTGCGGGAACTTCGGCTCCACCAGCGCACCGCTCACGCTGAACGCGGGACGGGTATCAGCGTCCAGGGCGATCCGGCGTTTGAGCTGCCCGTACGACAGGCGGGTGAGGCGCTGGAGCAACTCGACCTCGGTTCGGCACCCCAACCGGGCCGAGAGTCGGTCCTCACCCAACGACTTCTCCGACCGTACCGCGACCTCGCCGGCATTCCGGATTCGAAGCGCGTCCAGATGCCGGCCAGCGGCTTCTGCTGCGCGGGTGGCCTCGATCAGCGCCTCATCACCCTGGGCAGCCAGCTCATCAGCCGCACCTCCGAGCGCCGCGATCACGACGCGCGCCCGGTCCGCCGGCGAGAGACCGGCGTACGTTTCCGGGTTCAACAGGAGGGCTGCTTCCATGAACTAATCCTAGTACAAGGCTTCGAAAAACGGAAGAGATTTTGGTACTTTTTAGAATGAAAACCGGCGCGTGGATACTGGTAAAAACTCGCTGAACGGCCCTAAGTGCACCCCGTGTAACGCGGAGGTGTTCGAACGTACCGAAACGCTAGTCGGTCGCGCGCAGGGTCGCCCGCAGTTCGTCCTCGGCGGCAATCGCCGTGATGAAGAACATCTCGTCGCCCGCCTCGACGACGTCGTCCGCACTCGGCACGATGGGCACCTCGTCCCGAAGCAACGCCACCACGGCTGAGTCCTCCGGCCAGTGCAGCGATCCCAGCGTCTTGCCGATGATGGGCGAATCCGACGGGACCGTGAACTCAACCATCGACGTCTCGCCGGTGCGCAGTGTCAGCAGGCGCACGAGGTCGCCGATCTCCACGGCCTCCTCGACGAGTGCCGTCATCAGGCGCGGAGTGTTCACGGCGACGTCGACGCCCCATGAGTCGTTGAACATCCAGTCATTCTTCGGATTGTTCACGCGACCCACGGTGCGCCCGATACCGAACTCGCTCTTCGCCAGCAGCGAGACGACGAGGTTGACCTTGTCGTCACCCGTGGCCGACACGACGACATCGGTGTCGTCCAGTCCGGCGGCCTGCAAGACCGTCAGCTCGCACGCGTCGCCGATGAGCCACTCCGCGTCGCTGAGGTCACTGCGGCCCATGGATTCCGGTTTCTCGTCGATTAGGAGGACCGTATGGCCGTGCGACATGAGCTCGCGCGCAATAGAGGACCCGACACTTCCCGCGCCAACGATGGCAACCTTCACTGCTCGTCCTCCTGGGCATCGGTCTTGTCCGGTCGTGTCGATGTTCCCGGCCTGCCCGCCGGCGGTTTGGAGAGCACGCGGTCGATGTCCCCTGTCGAGTCGACGGGCATCATGGCATGAAGAATGTCCCCTTCCTGCAGCCGCGTCTTCGGCGTGGGGACGATGCCCTGACCGAATCGCGTCAGGTAGGCGACGCGCAGTTGTGCCGCCTCCTCAATCTCCGTCAAGAGTTTGCCGTACCAGTCGCGGTGCAGGCCCACCTCGCCGAGCAGGAGGCGACCCGAGGCCTCCCGGAAGTCGCCCTGGACGCCGGTCTCGGGCAGGATCCGCCGCAGGACCTGGTCCGCGCTCCAGCGAACGGCCGCGACTGTGGGGATGCCGAGCCGCTGGTAGATCTCCGCGCGGCCGGGGTCATAGATGCGCGCCACCACGTGGGGAACGTTGTAGGTCTCGCGAGCGACGCGTGTGGCCACGATGTTGGAGTTGTCGCCGCTGGAAACCGCAGCGAAAGCGTAGGCCTCCTCGATGCCGGCGCGTTCGAGGGTGTCGCGGTCGAAACCGACGCCAGTCACGCGGCGGCCCGAGTAGTGCTGCCCCAACCGGCGGAAGGCCCGCTCGTCCTGATCGATGATGGCCACGGAGTGGCCCGCTTCGTCGAGGGTGTGGGCGAGCGTCACGCCGACGCGGCCTGCGCCCATGATGACGAAATGCGGCATGTCTTTCCTCCGCTGGTGAGGCGTCTCGCGGTCTGGGACCGCACGAATATTCAGCCCCTAGTGTGTCACGTGCAGCCGCGTGATCGGCGTGTGCCCGCGCCGCTGCCCGCGCGCCGAGGAATGACACAGCGCGGGCAACAGGCTAACTTTGACGAAGTGTTGACGTTTCTCGAAGCACTCAAGCGGGTCCTGGTCGGGCGGCCCTTTGAGACCGAAACCCAGAAGCGGACCCCGTTGCGGCGGTTCGCCGCCCTCGGCAAGCTGAGCTCGAACGCGCTGTCCTCCGTGGCGTACGCGCCCGACGAGATCCTGTTGACTCTCGCCATCGCGGGCATGAGCGCGATCCATTTCTCGCCGCTCGTCGGCGCCGCGGTCATGGTCGTCATGTTCGTCATCATCGCCTCCTACCGCCAATCCGTTAAGGCCTACCCGGGCGGTGGCGGTGACTACATCATCGCCAGCAGGAATCTGGGGCCGCGGGCAGGTACGACGACGGGGGCGGCGCTCCTGATCGACTTCGTCCTGACGGTCGCCGTGTCCATGTCGGCGGCGGCCCACTATCTCGTCGCCGCCCTGCCGCAGTTGCAGGGAAGCCGGGCCGAGATCGCGGCATGGGGCGTGGCCCTGCTGGCGTTCGCAAGCCTGCGCGGCCTGGGACGGTCGCGCTGGGCGCAGATCGTGCCGACCTACCTTTTCGTGGCCGGCGTCCTCGTGATGCTCGTCGTCGGTTCGATCCTCGCGGCGCTGGGCCAGCTCGGGCAGGCGCCGAGCGCTGAATTCACGATCGCCCCGCAGGCCGGATTCGAGGAGGGCCTGACCGGCTTCTTCGGTGCCCTCCTGATTCTGCGCGCCTTCTCGACGGGTTCGGCCGCCCTCACCGGCATCGAGGCGCCGTCGAGCAGCGTGCCTGATATGGCACCGCCGCGTGCCAGAAATGCGGCGGCAGTCCTCGTCTGGCTCGGCATCGTGGCCGCCGTACTCACCCTCGGCACGCTCTTCCTCGCCGAGGCCACGGGTGTGCGGCTGGTCGAGTTCCCGCACGAGTCACTGCGGCTCGACGGCGGACCGATCCCGGAGTCCTACTTCCAGATCCCCGTCCTCGGCCAGCTCGCCATGGCGGTCTTCGGCGCGGGAACGTTCGGCTTCGTCGCCATTCTGGTCCTGACGATCTGGGTGCTATGGACGGCCGGCGCGTCAGCGTTCAAGTCCTTCCCGTTCCTCGCATCGCTGCTCGCCATCGACGGCTACCTGCCGCGCCAGCTGCGCACGCGCGGCGACCGGCTCGGATACAGCAACGGCATCGTCGCGCTCGCGGTTGCGGCCATCGCGCTCGTGCTGATCTTCGATGCCCATCTTCCCGGCCTGATTCAGATGTACGTGATCGGCGTCTTCGTGGCATTCACGCTCAGTCAGCTCGGGATGCTCACGCACTGGAAGCGGAAGTACGTGCAGACGCCCAGCCGCTCGGCTCGTGCCAAGATCGGCCGTTCCCGGCTGCTGAACCTCGTCGGATTCGTGCTCTCCGCAGCGGTGCTCGCCGTCGTGCTGATCACCAAGTTTGTTCACGGAGCGTGGCTGGCTGTCGTCGCGATCGTCCTGCTGTACCTGATCATGTTCTCCCTGCACCGCCACTACGAAGCCGTCGACCGCGAGCTGGCCATCGATCCGGACGCGGAGGCGAAGGCGCTGCCGGCTCGCGTGCACGCGATCATCCTGGTCTCTTCGGTGCGTAAACCCGTGCTGCGGGCGCTCGCCTTCGCCCGGGCGTCCCGCCCCTCGAAGCTCGACGCGATCGTCGTCGACATCGAGGAGGAGAGGACCCGGCGGACCGTCGAGAAGTGGGAGGCCCTGGGCATCCCCGTCCCGCTGACGGTGCTCGCCTCGCCCTACCGCGAGGTTGCCCCGCCGTTGCTGGACTACATCAAGGGCATCAAGCGCGACGCCCCGCGCGACCTCGTCGTCGTCTACGTTCCCGAGTACGTTGTCGGGCGCTGGTGGGAGCAGTTGGTGCACAACCAGACCGCCCTGCGCATCAAGGCCCGCCTGCACTTCGAGCCGGGCGTCGTCGTCGCGTCCGTACCGTGGCAGCTCTCCTCCGAAACCCACGGCCGCGCGATCTTCGACGACGGCCCGAATTCCCCGCGCCCCGCAGACCACAGCAAGGACCCCCAGTGACCCAACCCGCCGCACCCGAGTCCGCGCCGCACGTCGAACTCACGATCGGCCCGGTCGCCCACGGCGGCCACTTCGTCTCCCGCCACGAGGGTCGCGTCGTCTTCGTCCGGCACGGACTGCCCGGCGAGCGGGTGCGCGCCAGGTTGACCGAGCACGACGACGGCGCCCGCTTCTGGCGCGCTGACGTCGTCGATGTGCTCGACGCCAGTTCCGATCGGCAGGACCACGTCTGGGATCAGGCCGACGCGCTCGTCGCCGCGCGTGCGTCGATTCACGTCGCCGGCGGCGCCGAGTTCGGACACATCAGGCTCGATGCCCAGCGCCGGCTCAAAGCTGAGGTCTTCGCCGAGCACCTCGAGCGTGGCGCCGGGATCGACGCGGCGGCCCTCGGTTTCGCTGGCGTCGAGGCCGTCGCCCGCGAAGACGAGCTCGGGCGCTTCTGGCGGACCCGGATGGCTTTCGCCGTGGATGCCGGCGGGCGCCTGTCCATGCATCCGCATCGCAGCGACGAGCTCGTCGCCGTCACGTCGATGCCGCTGGCGAGCCGTGAGATCCAGCGGCTGAGCCCGTGGGACGTCGACTTCTCGGGGTTCGCTCGCGTCGAAATCGCCGCTCCGGCCGGCGGCGACGAGGCGCTCGTGCTGCTCGTGCCTGTCGAAGGGCAGAACGACGCGGCCGGCGTCCGGCGCGCGGCGCGCGCCGTCATGGCGCAGCTGCCGTTGAGCGCATCGGTGGCCGTCTTGACGCAATCCGGTGGTTCCGCCGCCGACGGCCGTGGCGCGCTTCAGCGCATCTCCGGGCGGACCTGGCTCTCGGAATCCGTCGAGCTCGCTTCCGGCGACACCCACGACTACCGCGTGACGGGGGAGGGATTCTGGCAGATCCACCGCGCCGCGCCGGCGACACTGACGGAGGCCGTACTGGGGATCGTGGCGCCAGAGCCCGGCCAGGCCGTGGCCGACCTCTACGCCGGGGCGGGCCTCTTCACCCTGCCGTTGGCCGAGCGGGTCGGCGCCGGCGGACGGGTGCTTTCGATCGAAGGCGCGCCCGGAACAAGCAAGGACGCGAGGCGGAATCTGCACGAGTACCGTCAGGCGCTGATCGCCCAGGGGCGTGTGGAGCGCACGTTACGCGACCAACTTCAGCGGCTCTCCGGGGGGAGGGGCACCCGCGAGCTTGACGCCGTCGTGCTCGATCCGCCACGCGCGGGAGCGGGCAAGCGCGCCGTGGAGTTGATCGCGGCGGCGAAGCCGGCGAAGATCGCCTACGTGTCGTGCGATCCGGCCTCCTTCGCCCGGGATACCGCGGATCTGCGCCGCCGCGGGTACGAGCTGGTAGCGGCCCGGGTCTTCGATTTGTACCCGAATACGCACCACCTGGAGACGGTCGGGCATTTCGCCCGGGTCCGCCCCTGAGGCGTGGGGCACGTGAACCGATAGACTTGGCGGTAGCTCTGCCGCGATCCATCCGTCTTGTGTTGGTTAGGTATTCCTAACTGGCGCCAGATTGGGCGTGCAACAAAGATGAAAATCTGGCGAGAGGAGTCCCAATGAGCAATGTGGACAGCTTTGGAGCCAAGGGCGTTTTAGACGTCAGTGGCAAGGAATATGAAATTTTTCGGCTGAATGCCGTTGAAGGCGCCGACAGCCTTCCCTACAGCCTCAAGGTTCTGCTGGAGAACCTGCTGCGCACCGAGGACGGTGCGAACATCACGGCCGATCACGTCCGTGCTTTGGCCGGGTGGGACGAGAACGCCCAGCCGGATACCGAGATCCAGTTCACTCCGGCGCGTGTGATCATGCAGGACTTCACGGGTGTGCCCTGTGTCGTGGATCTGGCGACGATGCGCGAGGCCGTGAAGGAGCTCGGCGGGGACGCGACGCGTGTGAATCCGTTGGCTCCGGCCGAGATGGTCATCGATCACTCGGTGCAGATCGACGCGTTCGGCAATGCCGGTGCGCTCGAGCGGAACATGGAGATCGAGTACCAGCGCAACGGGGAGCGTTACCAGTTCCTGCGTTGGGGTCAGACGGCGTTCGATGACTTCAAGGTCGTCCCGCCGGGGACCGGTATCGTGCACCAGGTCAACATCGAGTATTTGGCGCGGACCGTGATGACCCGCGAGGTTGATGGTGTGCTGCGCGCGTACCCGGATACGTGTGTCGGTACTGATTCGCACACCACGATGGTCAATGGTCTGGGTGTGCTCGGCTGGGGTGTCGGTGGTATCGAGGCTGAGGCCGCGATGCTCGGCCAGCCGGTCTCGATGCTGATCCCGCGCGTGGTCGGGTTCAAGCTCTCCGGTTCCATCCCGGCGGGCGCGACCGCGACGGACGTGGTGCTGACGATCACGGAGATGCTGCGCAAGCACGGCGTCGTGGGCAAGTTCGTCGAGTTCTACGGTGAGGGCGTGGCCGCGGTCCCGCTGGCCAACCGTGCGACCATCGGCAACATGTCCCCGGAGTTCGGTTCCACGGCTGCGATGTTCCCGATCGACGACGTCACGCTGGACTACCTGCGCCTGACGGGTCGTTCCGAGGAGAACGTGGCCTTGGTGGAGGCGTACTCGAAGGAGCAGGGGCTCTGGCACGATCCGTCGCGCGAGCTGCGTTTCTCGGAGTACCTCGAATTGGATCTGTCGACCGTGGTGCCCTCGATCGCCGGCCCGAAGCGTCCGCAGGACCGTATCGAGCTCACGGACGCGAAGGAGCAGTTCCGCAAGGACATCCACAACTACGCCGCCGGCGATGCCGACGCGCTGGGTGTGGGCCGTCCGTCGAAGGCCGTGGATGTGGCGATGGCTGATGGCCGCGAGTTCACGCTGGACCACGGTCTGGTCTCGATCGCGTCGATCACCTCATGCACGAACACGTCCAACCCCTCGGTCATGCTGGCCGCGGCGATCCTCGCGCGCAACGCCGTGGACAAGGGCCTGACCTCGAAGCCGTGGGTCAAGACCTCGGTCGCCCCGGGCTCGAAGGTCGTCACCGACTACTACGAGAAGTCGGGGTTGATGCCGTACCTGGAGAAGCTGGGCTTCTTCGTCGTCGGCTACGGCTGCGCGACGTGCATCGGCAACTCGGGTCCGCTGGATCCGGAGATCTCCGAGGCCATCCAGGCCAACGATCTGGCCGCGACCGCGGTGCTCTCCGGTAACCGCAACTTCGAGGGCCGGATCAACCCGGACGTGAAGATGAACTACCTGGCGTCCCCGCCGCTGGTCATCGCGTACGCGTTGGCCGGGTCGATGGACTTCGACTTCGAGGCCGACGCGCTGGGGCAGGACGCCGAGGGCAATGACGTCTTCCTGCGGGACATCTGGCCGTCCCCGATCGAGGTGGAGGAGGTCATTGCCTCCTCGATCGACGAGGGCATGTTCGCCAAGGGTTACGACGGCGTTTTCGATGGCGACGACCGCTGGAAGGCGCTCGACACGCCGGCCGGCGACACGTTCGAGTGGTCTGAGGATTCCACGTACGTGCGCAAGCCCCCGTACTTCGAGGGTATGAAGGCGCAGCCGGAGGCCGTGGCGGACATCTCCGGGGCCCGCGTGCTGCTGAAGCTGGGTGATTCGGTCACGACCGATCACATCTCCCCGGCTGGTTCTTTCAAGTCGGATACTCCGGCGGGGCGTTACCTGCTGGAGAACGGTGTGGATCGCAAGGACTTCAATTCCTACGGTTCGCGTCGTGGCAACCACGAGGTCATGATCCGCGGTACGTTCGCGAACATCCGCATCAAGAACCAGTTGCTCGACGGCGTCGAGGGCGGGTTCACGCGCGACTTCACGCAGGAGGGTGCACCGCAGTCGTACGTGTATGACGCGGCGCAGAACTACCGCGAGGCCGGCACCCCGCTGGTCGTTCTCGGCGGCAAGGAGTACGGTTCGGGCTCGTCGCGCGACTGGGCTGCGAAGGGCACCGCGCTGCTGGGCGTCAAGGCCGTGATCACGGAGTCGTTCGAGCGGATCCACCGTTCGAACCTGATCGGCATGGGTGTTCTGCCGCTGCAGTTCCCGGCCGGTGAGTCGGCTGACTCGCTGGGCTTGGATGGTACGGAGACGTTCGGTATCGAGGGTGTGACCGCGTTGAATGATGGTTCGACGCCGTCGACGCTGAAGGTGACTGCTGCCAAGCAGGATGGTTCCACGGTGGAGTTCGACGCGGTTGTCCGTATCGATACTCCGGGTGAGGCTGATTACTACCGTAATGGCGGCATCCTGCAGTACGTCCTGCGCCAGATCGCCAACAGCAACTAGCCTGCTCGATCGTGAGGCTGTCCGGCCGCTGCTGAAGTAGTCGGACCAGAGTCTCGCACTAGTGCCCCGTCAGGCTTCGGCTTGGCGGGGCACTAGTGCGTCGTCGGTCGGCCTCCGGCACGTGTTGCCACTGCGCGCCTGCGACACCGCGGCACGGAGTTTTCATCGTGAAGTCCACGGCTGGCAGACTATGCGTCATGACTGTATTGATTGCCGGTTGCGGCGACCTGGGCACTGAAGCCGGTATCAGATTCGTCGCGGCGGGCCATCGGGTCATCGGATGGCGGCGCACTCCGGATCTCCTGACCGCGGCCGGGCTCGAAGCGGTGGCGGCAGACCTCACCACGGAGCTTCCGACCATCCCGGCAGACGTGTCCATCGTGGTGGTGTCCATCGCCGCCGATCGCCGCAGTCCTGAGGCATATCGAACCGCGTATGTGGACGGGGTGAGGAACGTTCTGGATGCCTTGGAACGTGACAGGGTGACGCCGAAGCGCATTCTTCTTGTGTCGTCCACGGCCGTGTACGGGGACCGAACCGGCCTGGTGGATGAATCCACGCCGGCGTTGCCTGCTTCCTTCAGCGGCCAGATCCTCCTTGAGGCCGAGATGCTCCTTCTCGACCGTCTCAGGGGAACCTCGACAGAGGGCGTCGTACTGCGCCTGGGTGGCATCTACGGCCCGGGCAGGACACGCCTCATCGATATGGTCAAGGAGGGGCGCGCCGTCGTGCCGGAAGAGCCCCGCCGGACGAATCGAATCCACCGCGACGATGCTGCTGCGGCCATCGTGCATCTTGCCTCCGCGGCGGCCGCGCCGCAGCCGCTCTATCTCGGCGTCGATGACGAATCGGCAGACTTGGGCGATGTCCTGCGATTTCTTTCCCGGGAGATGGACTGTGGCGAACTTCCAGTGGGGCCGGTCCCAGTCGCCCGCGGCGGTGACAAACGCTGCGTCAACGACAGACTTCGCGGCACGGGTTTTCGATTCGCTTTTCCGACCTACAAAGAGGGGTACCGTTCGGTCCTCGCCGGCGAAGGCGTCAGGCACCCGTAGGCGGCGTGAACCCACGCACAGGTGTTCCCGGTTTCCCTGCTCCGGCAGTGCTCGTCTGCCCGGCTTCGCACGCGCCTACGACGACGAGGTTCCCGTCGGGCCGGTTGCTGGTCTGCACGTCCGTACCGCGGTCGAGGCAGGTGAGCAGAGGCGCTTCACCAGCCTGCTGGGCAGAGCCCGTTCACTCCTATCGACGCTGCTTGACCAAGCGTGTTGTGCTGCCTTTGGGAGTGGATCTGTGGATGACCGGCGAAGGGCGATGCAGGAAGCCAGCGAACCAAGTCTCAGTGTGTGCTGGGAAACTGGTGCCCGCCCCGGAGTGTCGGCCTGCCGGGACGTATGACTGAACTGCCGCGCGTTGGCGAAGCTCGGGAGCACGAGGCTTGCGTCTCGAGTGACGCTCATGTGGACTCGGTGCGGATGTCCGAGTCGCTCATCTAGAAGACCAAGGCGACTTTCCCATCGAGGCCCCCTCGGCGAATCACCGGCGTGCGCGGACGACGTCTTCGACTGAGAACACGGGGCCGACCCGTGGCGCGACGAGTGCTCCGTCGACGAGTTCGACGAGCCGGCGAAGACACTCGCCGTCGCTGCGAACCTGGTGGAGCTCGCTGATGACGCCCCTGGTGGCTAGATCCAGCGAAGGTCCGGCCTGCGTGGCGATGGTGGCGTACCGGCCGCCGTCTCGGATCTGCTCCGAGGCGTTGGCCCCGTGTGTGTCGAAGCCCCTGTCGTAGGAACGCGCGGGCAGTTCGGCGAAGTCCGTGACAACGCTCCCGGCTCTCAAGGAGAGGACGCCTTCGATCTGGGATTCCCGGGCCGCTACCGCGTCCATGCGGACGCCACGGCTGACCGCGATCTGGGCGGCGATCCTGCCGACTGCTCCGACAGCCCCCGTGACAAGGAGAGAGGAGTCTTCCTGGAGATCCAGCCAATCGAGCACCTGCAAGGCGGTCGACCCGGGAAGAGGCAATGTCCCTGCGTCGACGAGCCCCACCGAGATCGGCGCGAAGGCTACGTCCTCGGCAGGGAGTGAAGCGAGATCTGACCAGGCGCCGCGGCCCGTACTCAACTGGTTCGTCATCGCGATCACGAACTCCCCGGGCGCGAACGTCCCGGCGGGGTCTTAGATGACGATGCCTGCCAGTTCCCATCCGAGAGTGAAGGGGAGCGGTGGCGCGGAGTTTTCGATGTCTCCGTTTCTGGTCTTGTGGTCCACAGGAATGACGGCGCTCGATAGGGCTCTGATCAGGACTTCACCTGATCCGGCTTCCGGGCTCGGTATCTGGATGAGGTGGAGATCGTCAGCTGCGCTGAAGCGATCGATAGTTCTCGCATGGGGGGTCTTCCTCTGTGGTGGCAGCGGGTCAGCCTACTGCGACGGGTGGGTGCGCGCGGGAACTGCGCACAAGAGGTCGGTCGGAGAGATTCAGGAAGGCCTCCCGGATGCCTTCGAGGGCTTGGACGCGTGCCGCGTGCTCGAGGTGCGCCGGGCCGTAGGTGATGATGGGTTGCAGTGCGTCGTAGCCGACGAACTCCAGAACGCCGCGGTGGATGTGGAACAGGAAGTCGTTGATGTCCCCGAACGCGCCCCCGCGCTCGAACGAGGCAGGAGATCCGCCCGTTGTCGTGAGTAGCACGGCGCGGCGACCGGTCATCGCAGCCTGCTCGTAGAGTCCGTGTTTGCCGCCGAAGGTCGCTCCCATGATAAGAACTCGGTCGAGCCAGCCCTTGAGGACCGCGGGAACGGAGAACCACCACAGCGGAAACGACAGCACCAGCAGGTCGGCGCCGAGGAGCGCGTCGAGATCCCCTCGAACTTCAGGTGCGAGCGTGTCGGCTTCGAATGCATCGAGCTGGGCCTGCTGCGGCTTGAACGGCCGTTCTGAGGCTGGGAATTCGGAGCGGTCGAGGACCGGGCTCCAGCTGCGTTCGTAGAGATCGATGAACTCCACCGAGTAGCCACGTTCTTCCAGCGCACTTTGCGCGATTCGTGCCTGCGCGGTGTTGAACGAGGCTCGTTCGGGGTGGGCGTGGACGATGAGTGCGGCCGGTCGACGGCCAGTATCGGTTGTCATGCGACGATCATATCGAATAATCGCGATGTGTCGATGTGAGCGTGTCAGGCTCCAGTGAGGGCCGCTGCGACTCGGCGCACCAGAGCGTCGTTGCGCTTATAGTGCGTCCACTTTCCCACTCGGGTGGAGTGCACTAGGCCCGCCCGCTCGAGCGTTGCCATGTACGAGGAGACGGTGGACTGAGCGAGGCCTGTCCTCGTCTGGATGCTGCTCACGCATACACCGACCTCCTGGGGGTCCGCGATCGCTTCATAGTCCGCAAACTCGCGCGCAGGCTCGCGCAGCCACTCCATGATTTGTAGGCGAACGGGGTTGGCCAGCGCCTTGAGCGCCTCGAGCAGATCGTCCGCCGACAGGTCGGTGATGCCTTCCGTCATGGTCGTCCTCTCGTGAATCTAAGAACCACTATATGTCGTTGGGTAAGTGCGCCTCCGATGGACATTGATGACAACCGTTGAATGCGCCGGTGCCGGCTCTTTCCGTCAGGGGGCTTTGAGGGCAAGCGACCTCACCTGGACGACCTGGAGCTGGCCTTTCGGTAGCAGTGGCCGAGAAATAAATCGAGCGTCGGTGATGAAGAGGATCGAGAACAGCAATCGAAGCACCTGACGGTGCGTGCCGCGTCCGGACTCCGCCAAGTAGACGCAGATTTCATCAGCAGCGTTTGAGCTCAGTCGACCCACTGTCGGTGGGGGAGGTCGGGGACTACTCTGGCCTCATGGCTCACGACGAGCGTTCTCCGGCAGACGTCGCCCCGGCCGGCGGGCCAGCGGTGGGGCCGGACGGCACGGGACACCGCACGTTCATGCATGTGCTGGTCAACACCGCGGTCGCCAACGTCGTCACCAGCTACCTCTGGTTCGGCCTGACGTTCTGGGTCTACCTCGAAACTCGTTCCGTCCTGGCGACCGGCGTGATCGGCGGCGCCTACATGCTGCTCGTCGCGTTTTTCGGTCTTCTCTTCGGCGTGCTCGTGGACCGGTACCGCAAACGCACGGTCATGATCGGGTCAACGGTCTTCACGGTGCTCTGCTTCGCGGCGGCGTGGGCAATGTTCCTGCTGGTGCCCGAGCCGAGCCTCCTTGACCTCAGCCGCGGCTGGTTCTGGCTGTTAGCCGGGATCGTCCTCATCGGCGCCGTCGTCGAACAGCTGCGCAACATCGCCCTGTCGACGACGGTCACGCTGTTCGTGGTGCCGGACCGCCGCGCCAACGCCAACGGCCTCGTCGGCACCGTCCAGGGCCTGGCCTTCATGGTCACCTCGGTCTTCAGCGGCCTCTCGATCGGCTTCCTCGGCATGGGCGGGACGATCGTCATCGCGCTGGCATCCTGCACGCTCGTGCTCGCGCACCTGCTCGTGCTCCGGATCCCCGAGCCGCGGATCGCCCGTGCAACGCAACGAGAGAGCTTCGCGGAACTCAGGGCAGGGATCATCGCCGTGTGCATGACCGCGGGCCTCTTCGCGCTGATCCTCTTCACGACGCTGAACAACCTCACCGGCGGCGTGTTCATGGCGCTCATGGACCCCTACGGGCTCACGCTCTTCCCCGTCGAGATCTGGGGCCTGGTCCTCGGCATCACCGCCACCGGTTTTCTCATCGGGGGAGGGATGGTCGCCAGATTCGGTCTCGGGAAGAACCCCATCCGCACGCTGCTGATCCTCGTCGCGTGCACGGGGGTGCTCGGTGCCACGTTCACGCTGCGCGAGTGGTGGTGGCTCTTCGCCGCTGGGATCTGGATCTTCATGATGCTCCTCCCAGCGATCGAGGCTGCAGAACAGACGGTGATCCAGAAAGTGGTCCCGTACGCCATCCAGGGGCGGGTCTTCGGGTTCGCGATGACCTTCGAGGCTGCGGCGGCGCCGATCACGGCGTTCCTCATCGCGCCGCTGGCCGAGTTCTGGATCATCCCCTACATGGATTCCGACGACGGCCGCCAGACGTGGGGATGGCTCCTGGGGGCCGGCGAGGCACGAGGTATCGCTCTGGTGTTTCTCGTCTCGGGTCTCGCGTCGATCGGCCTGGCGGTCGCGGCCCTCTGCTCGCGGTCGTACCGGCTGCTCTCGAAAACCTACGCGCAGGCACCGGAGAACGCTCCTCCGGCGTCCGGCGCGGTCGAGGGCGGTTAGGATTGACGGACGACGACCACCGCGCCGGAAAGGCGGTGGGAGAGAGAACGAGCCGAAGGCGAAAGGAAGCTGAGTGTCACTGCTGGAGGCCATTGGCGAACCGAGCGATCTGCGCGAACTGGACGACGACCAGGTCGTCGCACTCGCCGAGGAGATCCGTCGCTTCCTCGTCGCCAACGTCGCGCGCACGGGCGGACATCTCGGCCCGAACCTCGGCGTCGTCGAACTGACGCTGGGCATCCACCGCGTCTTCGAGTCGCCCAGGGACTCGATCGTCTTCGACACCGGGCACCAGTCCTATGTGCACAAGCTCGTCACCGGAAGACAGGACTTCTCGACCCTGCGCCAGGAGGGCGGCATCGCCGGCTATCCCGACCGCTCGGAGTCCGTGCACGACATCGTCGAGTCCTCGCATGCGTCCAGTTCTCTCTCCTGGGCCGACGGAATTTCCCGCGCCCGCGTGCTGTCGGGGGAGCCGGACCGCTACGTCGTCGCCGTCGTCGGCGACGGCGCCCTGACCGGCGGCATGGCCTGGGAGGCGCTCAACAACATCGCGGCCGACAAGGACCGCCGGCTCGTCATCGTCGTCAACGACAACGGGCGCTCGTACGCGCCGACGATCGGCGGGCTCGCCAACCAGCTCGCCGGCCTGCGGCAGATGACGCTGGACAAGGTCCGCACCTCCCCGGCCTACGAGGAGACGCTCGACAAGGTCAAGCACCGCCTGCAGAGCGGGGGGAGCGTGGGCAAGTTCGCGTACAAGTCGCTCCACGCGGCCAAGAAGGGCATCAAGGACTGGTGGGCGCCCCAGGGTCTCTTCGAGGACCTCGGGATCAAATACATCGGTCCGATCGACGGCCACAACCAGGCCAGCGTGGACGAAGCCCTCCAGCAGGCGCGCGCCTACGAGGGGCCCGTGCTCGTCCACGCCCTCACTGAAAAGGGCCGCGGATACGCGCCGGCGCGCGCGAACGAGGCCGACCAGTTCCACGCCGTCGGTGTCATCGACCCGATGACCGGCGAGCCCGTCGAGACGCCGTCGAAGCAATCCTGGACCAGCGTCTTCGGCGAGGAGATCGCGGACATCGCCGACGAGCGTCCCGACATCGTCGGGATCACCGGCGCTATGCTGATCCCCGTCGGGCTCAAGAAGATGGCCGAGCGTCATCCCGAGCGGGTCATCGACGTCGGCATCGCCGAGCAGCACGCGCTCACGAGCGCAGCCGGCCTCGCCTACGGTGGCCTCCACCCCGTCGTCGCGATCTACGCGACGTTCCTGAACCGCGCCTACGACCAGCTGCTCATGGACGTAGCCCTGCACAAGGCCGGTGTGACCGTGGTCCTCGACCGCGCCGGCGTCACGGGCCCCGACGGTCCCAGCCACCACGGCATGTGGGATCTTTCGCTGCTCCAGTCGGTACCGGGGATCCACATCGCCGCCCCGCGCGATGCCGACACGCTGCGAGAGGAACTGCGTGAGGCCGTCGCCGTCGACGACGCCCCGACCGTGGTCCGGTTCTCCAAGGGCAGCGTCGGGGCGCCGCTGGAGGCCCTCGAACGACTCGCGGACGGAGTCGATGTCCTCGCCCGCCGCGGCACACCCAAGCCGGAGCAGCGCGAGGGCCGCGATGAGCGCGACGTGCTCATCGTCGCGGTCGGTTCGATGGCGGAGATGGCGCTCGACGTCTCGTCTCGACTCGAGGACCAGGGCATCAGCTCGACGGTTGTGGACCCGCGCTGGGTGCTGCCCGTGCCGCGCTCGATCGTCTCGCTCGCCGCCCGCCACCGGATCGTCGTGTGCCTCGAGGACGGCGTCAAGGCCGGGGGAGTGGGAGCCCGCATCCGTCAGGAGATGCGCGCGGCCGGCGTCGACACCGCGCTCAACGAGGTGGGACTGCCGGTCGAGTTCCTCGCGCACGGCACGCGCAGCCAGGTGCTCGCCCGGGTCGGCGTCACCGCGCAGCAGGTCGCCCACGACACGGTCGCCCAGGTGCTCGGCACCAAGGTCCCATTCGCCCGCCCCCTCGAGGGGCAGGACCTGCCGACCGGGCAGCTGCCGCAGCTGTGAGCTGGCCCCGAGCGCGAATCCCCGCGCCTTTCCCAGCCGACGTAGGGCCCGCGCCGGAGGGGATCGCCCCCGGTGATCTGGTGGTCGCCCGGGCGTGGAAGTACGACGCCGCCCCGCACTGGGTCGTGCCCGGCGTCTACCTCGGGTCCGATGCGGCCGGGCACTGGATCTTCCAGGCGGGCGGCGCATTCGTCGCCCGGCCGGGTGCGGGGTTCTTCGCGGCCTCGGACGCTGTCTGCCTTGTGCCGCACCAGGACGGGAGCGCCTCGGGTGCGGCCGGGACCGGCGTCAGCACCCGCGAGTGGGTCGCGACCTTCTACGATGAGGGCCACCCGGCCGGCATGCGCGTCTACGTCGACGTCTCGACGGCCATCTGCTGGCGCCGGCTCGCCCCGGCCGGATGGGAGCTGAACTCCGTGGACATGGACCTCGACGTCGTGCGCACGGCGGGCGCCGAGGACTTCATCGACGACGAGGACGAGTTCACGGAGCATTCCGCAGTCTTCGGCTACCCGGAGCAGCTGGCCGGGAGCCTGCGCGCCGCAGCCGACGAGCTGCTGGCCGCTGCGCGTGCGGGAGAGGGAGTCTTCGCGGCCGCGGAGCGCACAACCGTCACCCATGCCGCGCAGGGCTGGTTCGACGCGGCCCGCGCGGCACCGTCGTCGAACCCGCACTAGAAGAATTCCGGCGGGCGGGATCGACTCGCCCGCAGAAACCGACCAGAGGAGAAACATGGCGATCATCCGCACCTTCCGCCGCAACGACGACGGTAGCCTCGACTTCCGCGAGGCGTGGTACGAGTCCTACGAGGACGACACGCTCGGCCAGTTCGTGGTCAACCACGGCGCCGTCGGGCACACCTCCACGACGAAGGACGTCAAGGACGTCGACGAGGAGACCGGGGCCTCGCTGCTGGCCGCCTTCGAGGCGCAGTGCGCCGAGGACGGCTATGCGGAGATCCCGGTCGAGCAGCAGTTCTGGGCCATCGCCCAGTGGCCCGCCAAGACCGCCGGCGCCTATGCCGAACGGCTGCGGGACACCGCCGTGCAGGTCCTGACCGGGCACCTGGCCTGGCGCGGCCTCGGCACGATCGAGCGGACGAGCTTCGGCACCGGCACGCTGAACCTGCACATTCTCACCCCGGACGCGAAGAAGGTTGTGCCGGCGCTCAAGGCGGCGGTGCGCGAACACGACCTGGATCTGGCGAAGCTGCGCATCGGCGTCGCCCCCTACTCGGAGCCGACCGTCCTGAAGCAGAAGCACCCGAGCCCGCCGAAGCCTTTCAGCATCGACTAGGACGCGCCGCCGACCGGACGCGCAAACGCCCCGCGAGAAGTGGTCCTCCCAGCGCCAGCTGGGCGACCGTTTCTCACGGGGCGTTTTCCGGTGTGATCAGTCCGTGCCGGTGTCGAACGAGGCGCGCTCGAGGGCTTCGTCGGCCGCGCGGTCGTCCGCGGAGACCGCGGTGCCGCCCGTGATGGCCTCGGCGCCGCCGGCCTCCATGTCGCCGATCAGGTCCGCGGTCGCTCCGGCGACCAGGCCCGTCGTCGTGTACTGCTCGAGGCGGGTACGCGAGTCGGCGATGTCGAGGTTGCGCATGGTCAGCTGGCCGATGCGGTCGATCGGGCCGAAGGCGGCGTCGCCGACGCGCTCCATGGAGAGCTTCTCCGGGGCGTAGCTCAGGGCCGGGCCCGTGGTGTCGACGATCGTGTAGTCGTCGCCGCGGCGCAGGCGGAGGGTGACGGAGCCGGTGACGGCCGAGCCGACCCAGCGCTGGATCGATTCGCGCAGCATGAGCGACTGCGGGTCCAACCAGCGGCCCTCGTACATCAGGCGGCCGAGGCGGCGGCCCTGCTCGTGGTAGGTCGCGACCGTGTCCTCGTTGTGGATCGCGTTGAGCAGGCGCTCGTACGCGATGTGCAGCAGGGCCATGCCCGGGGCCTCGTAGATGCCGCGCGACTTGGCCTCGATGATGCGGTTCTCGATCTGGTCGGTCATACCCAGGCCGTGGCGGCCGCCGATCGTGTTGGCCTCCATCACGAGGGCGACGGCGTCGTCGAACTTCTCGCCGTTGATCGAGACCGGGCGGCCGGCTTCGAAGGCGATCGTGACGTCCTCAGTCTTGATCTCGACCGACTCGTCCCAGAACTTCACGCCCATGATCGGCTCGACGGTCTCGAGCGAGGTGTCGAGATACTCGAGGGTCTTGGCCTCGTGGGTGGCGCCCCAGATGTTGGCGTCGGTCGAGTAGGCCTTCTCAGCGGAGTCGCGGTACGGGAAGCCGTGCGCGGTCATCCACTCGCTCATCTCCTGGCGGCCGCCGAGCTCGTGCACGAACTGCGGGTCGAGCCACGGCTTGTAGATGCGCAGGTTCGGGTTGGCCATCAGGCCGTACCGGTAGAAGCGCTCAATGTCGTTGCCCTTGTAGGTCGAGCCGTCGCCCCAGACGTCCACGCCGTCCTTGCGCATGGCCTGGACCAGCAGGGTGCCGGTCACGGCGCGGCCCAGCGGGGTCGTGTTGAAGTACGGCTTGCCGCCGGTGCGGATGTGGAAGGCGCCGCACGCGAGGGCGACGAGGCCCTCCTCGACGAGCAGCGGCTTGCAGTCGACCAGGCGGGACTTCTCGGCGCCGTACTCGAGGGCGCGCCCCGGGATGGAGTCGATGTTCGTCTCGTCGTACTGGCCGAGGTCACCGGTGTAGGTGTAGGGGACGGCGCCCTTGTCGCGCATCCAGGCTACGGCGACGGACGTGTCCAGGCCGCCGGAGAAAGCGATGCCGACGCGTTCGCCGACGGGGAGGGAGGTGAGGACTTTTGACATGGACCACAGCCTAGGCCTTTTCGAGGCGAAAAACAATTTTTATGCGCAAGTGTGAATGAGTATGCATGAGGCGCGAATGACTACGCTGGTCGGCATGCACACCGACGCCGCGCCCGCGCCCGTGAAGATCCTCTTCGACAACGACACCGGCATCGATGACGCCCTCGCGCTGGCCTACTTGGCGGCGTGCGAGCACGTCGAGCTCGTCGCCGTCACCTCAACCCCGGGCAATGTGGACGCCGAGCAGGTCGCGGCCAACAATCGCGCCCTGCTGGCGCTCTGCGAGCGGCCCGAGGTGCCCGTGCTCATCGGTGCGCGGGCCCCGCTGCGGATCCCGCTCGTCACGACGCCTGAAACCCACGGCCCGCAGGGCGTGGGCTATGCGGAATTGGACGCGCCGACGTCGTCCCGGGCGGAAGAGGACGGCACGACGACGGCGGTGCCGGCCGCCGTCGGGCATTGGATCCGCGCCGCCCGGGAGAATCCGGGGGAGCTGACGGCGCTGATCACGGCCCCGCTGACCAATTTCGCGCTCGCGCTTCGGGCCGAGCCGGAGCTGCCGCGGCTGCTCAAGGGCGTGGTGATCATGGGCGGCGCCTTCTACCACCAGGGCAACACGACCCCGACCGCCGAATGGAACACGCACGTGGACCCGCACGCCGCGCGAGAGGTCTTCGCCGCCTACACGGCGGCGGCCGAGGCCGGCCTGGAGCCGGAGAAGCTGCCCGTGCTCTGCTCGCTCGACACGACCGAGCGCTTCGAGATGCAGCCCGAGCTCGTCGGCGAGCTCGCGGCCGCTGCCGGGTGCGCGGCGCCCGAGCACGTTCTGGCCACGGACCCGGAGGGCACGCGCAGCGCCGCGTCGAACCCGCTCGTGCGCTACCTCTCCGATGCGCTGCGCTTCTACTTCGAGTTCCACCGCAAGTACGACCAGGGCTTCATCGCCCACGTGCACGACTACTTCGCCGCCGGGATCGCCGCAGGCACGCTCGAGTACCGCGCGCGCCCGGCGAACGTCGACGTCGAGACGGAGTCGCCGCTGCTGCTCGGCACCACCGTGGCGGACTACCGCGGCCTCTGGGGTCGCCCGGCGAACGCGCACGTGGTCTCCTGGAACGATCCGGCGGCCGGGTTCGACGAGCTCGTGACGCGCACTGCGGCCCTCGCACGCCGTATCGACGGCGACCAGGGGCGGGGCGCGGGTATCGGATAGAATCGTTGCCCGGCCCGAGGTGACATAGGGCGTACCCGGCGGGATCCCGCCGGAACCGCACGCACGCCGCACCCTTGAGGAAAACACCTATGTCCGAATCCCTGACCCTGCCCGACGCGGCCCCGCGCTCGGGGCGCGCCCGCCTGCTCACTGCCGCCGGCATCCTGCTGCTGGCCGGCACGTATGCCGCACTCGTCCTTACCCAGCCCGAGGGTCTCGTCGACGGCCTCGGACAGGGAGTGGCCCTCGCGACGTTCGGCGCCTACCTTGCCGCCGCGCTGCTGCTGCTCGGTGCCGCCCTGCCGCAGCTGCCGCCGGCCGCGCTCACGCTCATCCCGGTTGCGCTCGCGCTGAACATCCTGCTCGGGCAGTTCGTCGGCTACACGCTCATCCCGCTCTACGTCGACTCGATCGGCACCGTGCTCGTCGGCTTCCTCGCCGGCCGCCGCGCCGGAGCGGCCACGGGCGTGCTCGGCATCCTCGTCTGGTCGCTGTTCAACCCGACGGTCCTGCCGTTCGCCGCCGGCGCCGCGCTCGTCGGCTTCCTCGCCGGCGCCGCGGCCCGCGTCGGGGCGCTGCGCCGCGTCTACCTGGCTCCGGTCGCCGGCCTCGTCACGGGCGTGATCGCCGGCGTCGTCTCCGCCCCCGTGGCCGCGTTCGTCTACGGCGGCACCGCCGGCGTCGGCACGGGCGCCCTCGTCGGAGCCTTCCGCGCGATGGGCGACTCGCTGCTCGGCGCCGTCACGAAGCAGGCCCTCGTCTCCGACCCGGGTGACAAGGCAATCGCCTTCCTCGTCGCCGCGCTGCTCGTCTACGCGCTGCCGGCCCGGCTGACCTCCGGCTTCGGCTTCGTCCGCCGCTACCGCGTCCTCGCCCGCCGCAGCGCCGGATAATCCGGCGCCCGCCGTCATGCCCGTATTCGCCCGGCTGCACCCGTTCACCGTGCTCGCCGTCGCCGCGGCGGTCGTCACGACGACGACGGCGCTCGGCACCTGGCTGGTCACTCTCGCCGTCGTGCTCACGTGCCTCGCGCTCGCCGCGGCCGCCGGGAAGCTGACGCGCCTCGCGGCCGCCGCGCTCGCGATCCTCACCCCGGCCTGGGGGTCGCAGCTGATCATCCACGGCCTCGTCGGCCGCACCGGGGAGCGGGTGCTCGCGTCGGCCGGGCCGCTGCGCATCACCGAAGAGGGGCTCGAGACCGCGGCCGGCCTCGCCGCGCGGCTGTCCGTCCTGGTCGTCGTGGGGCTGCTGTGCGCGCTCGTCATCGACCCGCACGACCTCGTCGCCGGCGTCGACCTCTCGCCGGCCCCGCCGCAGGCCGGCTACCTCGTCGCCGCGTCGCTCTCGGTGCTGCCCCGCCTCGCCGCCCGCCAGCGCGCGATCGGCGAGGCCCAGGCCCTGCGCGGGGCGCGCATCGGCCGCGGGCCGGTCGGGTGGTGGACCCGGCTGCGGCTGCGCTCGGTGCCGCTCGTACTCTCCGCGGTGCACGATGCCGCCGACCGCGCCCCGCACCTGGCCGCCCGCGGCTTCCCGCCGCGCACCCGGGTCACCCGGTTGCGCGTGGTGCCCGATTCCCGTGCCCAACGCGTGGTGCGGCGCATCGCGCTCGCCGCCGCCGTCGTTGCGCCGGCCGCCCTGCTGGCGCTGCCCGCACTGCTTCCAGGCGGCGACGCGTGAGCGTGATCCTGGGCGCGGAGATCGAGGCGTTTCGCTACGCGGAGGCGGCGGAGGACGCCCTCGCGGGCGTCGGGATCGAGGTGGCAGCCGGCGCGCTTGTCGGGATCGTCGGGGCGGCCGGCAGCGGCAAGTCCACGCTCGGGGCGGTGGCGGCCGGCTTGCTGCCGCGCGCCGCGCTCGGTTCGGAGGCCGCCGGGAACGACGGCGACCGGCTCACCGCGCGCCTCGACGTCACCGGCCAGCGGCTCGACTTCGGCCCCGGGCGAGCCCCGCGCATCGACGTCGCGGCGTGGGCGCGGCGCGTCGGCCTGCTGCCCCAGGACGCCCGCCACTACCTTTCGGGTGTGCGCGCCACCGTGCGCGAGGAGCTGGCTTTCGGCCTCGAGAACGCGGATGTCCCGCGCACACGGATGTCCGCCGCCGTCGACTCGGTCGCGGACGGGCTCGGGATCGCCGGGCTGCTCGCTTCTTCCCCTGAACGGATCTCCGGCGGGCAGGAGCGACTCGTGGCCATCGCGGCGCTGGCCGTCGCGGCACCCGCGGTCCTCGTTTTGGACGAGCCGCTCGCCGGGCTCGACGCGCACGTCCGCGCGGAGGTGCTCGGGCTCATTGCGCGGCTGCGCGCCCGAGGCACGGCGGTCGTGGCGCTCGCCGCGGAGTACGACGAGTTGATCCGCGAGGCCGACGTCGTGCACGTGCTCTCCGACGGGCGCATCGTCGCCGCCGGGACGCCCGGCGAGGTCCGGGCGGCGGCGGGCGAGCACGGAGTCCTGATCGATGTGGATGATCCGGAGGCGCGGCCCCGCGCGACCGGGGCGGAGGTCCTGCTCGAGTTCGAGGGTGTCCGGCTGCGCCACCGCAGTGCCGCCCTACCCGCGGTCGAGGGCCTCGACCTGCGGGTCGCCGCCGGGCGCTGCACGGCACTTCTCGGGCCCAACGGGGCCGGAAAGACGACCGTGCTGAAGGCCGCAGCGGGCCTGCTGGCCCCCGAGGCCGGCCGCGTGCGCGTCGAGGAGCCCGGCCTGCTGCTGCAGAACCCCGCGGACCAGCTCTTCGAGCGCACGGTCGAACGGGAGGTCGGCTTCGGGCTGGCCGGGGGTCGGCGGAACCCAGCCGTCGCGGACACGCTGGCGCGGCTCGGCCTGGAAGGCGCCGCAGGGGCGCACCCCTACGAGCTGCCCGCCTCGCAGCGGCGGCTCGTGGCGCTCGCGTCCGTCCTCGCTCGGCGACCGCGCGTACTGCTGCTGGACGAGCCGACCGTCGCGCTCGATGCCGCGGGCCGCCGGTTCCTGATGTCGGTGATCCGCGACGCGCTGGATCGGGGCGCAGGGGTGCTCGTGAGCACCCACGACGAGTCGTTCGCCGCCGCCGTCGCGCAGGAGAGCATCCGGCTCACCGGCCGTGACGGTCCTGAGCCTGGCGGGTCCTAGACGTAGACGACGACGTCCTCGCCGTCGATCTCGGCGGCGAACCGCTCGAGCGGGTCCTTCGCGGGCCCCGCGACGGCCGCTCCGTCCTCCGGCGAGAATTCGGAATTGTGGCACGGGCACTGGAAGGCGTCCGCCTCGCCGACCATCACCTGGCAGCCCTGGTGCGTGCACAGCGCGCGGTACGCGAGGACGTCGGTCTCGCTCGGGCGGAACAGCAGGTAGTTGCGCCCGTCGATCTCGACGGCGAGCTTGGAGCCGCGGGGCAGGTCGGCGGCGGGCGCGACGACGTGGGCCGCGGCGTCGGAGGGGGCCGTCGGCACGGCAGAGGGCTCGGCCGGGCCGGAGCACGCGGCCAGGGCGGCCGCGGCACCGGCGGCGGGTGCCGCGGCGAGGACGCGGCGGCGGGACGTGTGGGCTGGGGCGGTGGTCGCGGGCGTCGAATCGGTCATGACGAAAGCTTACCGATCCGACGCCGCGCGGGCACCGGTGCCGCGCTCAGGAGTGGAAACGGCGTCCGTTCACGCGCTCGGATGCCCCGACCTGATCCAGGTACGGCGTGATGCCGCCGAGGTGCATCGGCCAGCCGGCGCCGAGGATCATGCACAGGTCCACGTCCTCGGGGCTGGCCACCACGCCCTCGGCGAGCAGCAGGCCGATCTCCTCGGCGAGGGCGTCTTGGGTCCGCGCGAGCAGCTCCTCGGACGTCGACGGCGAGTCCCCGAAGGTCAGCAGCGAGGTCGTGCTCTCGGGGATGGACAAGCTCCCGTCGTCGTTCCTGACCCAGAGGCCGGTGACCTTGTTTTCGATCAGGCGCTGCAGGTTCGCCGAAACCCGGAAGCGGTCGCCGAAGGCGGCATGCAGGGACTCCATCACGTGTTGGGCGACCGGGATGCCGACCATCTCCAGCAGCGTGAACGGCGTCATCGGCAGGCCCATCGGGCGCAGGGCGCGGTCGGCGACGAGCGCGGGCGTGCCGTCGTCGTACGCGTTCTGGATCTCGCCCATGAGGCGCAGCAGGATGCGGTTGACCACGAAGGCGGCGGCGTCCTGGACGAGGACCGCGGTCTTGCGCAGACCCTTGGCGAGGGCGAACGCGGTGGCGACGACGGCGTCGTCGGTCTTCTCGGTCGCGACGATCTCGACGAGGGGCATGACGGCGACCGGGTTGAAGAAGTGGAAGCCCACGACGCGCTCGGGGTGCGTCAGGTCCGCGGCCATCGCGGTCACGGAGAGAGACGACGTGTTCGTCGCGAGGATGCACTCGGATGAGACGACGGCCTCGACCTCGGCGAAGACCTTCTTCTTGACCTCGAGCTCCTCGAACACGGCCTCGATCACGAGGTCCGCGTCGGCGAAGTCCGCCTTGTCGGTTGTGCCGACGACGAGCTCCTTGACGGCGGCCGCGTCCTCGGGGCGCAGCCTGCCCTTGGCGACCTGCTTGTCGAGCTCGCCGCGGATGTAGGAGAGTCCGCGCTCGACGCGTTCGGCGTCGATGTCCGTGATCGTCACCGGAACGCGCAAGGCCTTGGCGAACAGCAGCGCGAACTGGCCGGCCATGAGCCCCGCCCCGACCACGCCGACGCGCTGGATGGGCCGGGCCAGGGCGGCATCTGGTGCGCCGGCCGGGCGCTTGGCGCGCTTCTGAACGAGGTCGAGGAACGCGTAGACGGTGTTGTGGAACTCGTGCGAGCCCATGAGGCCCACGAGCGCGTTGACCTCGAGTTCGACCGAGTCGGCCTGGCTCAGGTGCTGGCCGGCTTTCATGACCTCGAGAACCTTCAGCGGGGCCGGGGCGGCGTTGGAGATCTTGGCCTCGACGAACGCGGCGGCCTTCTCCAGCGCGGCGTCCCAGCGGGCCGCGCCCTCCGGCGTCGTCGGGTCGACGGCGTGCGGGCGGGGCACCTCGGCGCCCTCCAGGACGGACGCGGCCCACGCGATCGACTCCTCGAGGAACGTGTCCTGCTCGAAGTGCACGTCCATGATGCCGAGGTCGAGGGCTTCGGCGGCCGAGAGGGACCGGTTATTGTTCAGCGGGTTCTCGATCATGACCTTCAGGGCCGCTTCGGGCCCGATCAGGCGCGGCAGGCGGTACGTGCCGCCCCAGCCCGGGACGAGGCCGATGAAGGCCTCCGGCAGGCCGAGCCCCTTGGCCCCGGATGCCACGGTCCGGTAGTTCGCGGCCAGGGCGACCTCGAGTCCACCGCCGAGTGCGACGCCGTTGACGAAGGCGAACGTCGGCACGCCGAGGTCCGCGAGCAGGGAGTAGGCGGTGTGGCCGAGTTCGGCCATCTGACCGCCGCGGGTGCTGTCGCGCAGCGTCGAGACGGTGGTCAGGTCGGCGCCGGCGACGAAGAATCCGGGTTTGCCGATGACCGCCAGCCCGTGGATCTCGCCGCGGGCGGCGCGGTCGCGTGCCGCAGTGAGGGCGCGGCCGAACTCGATCAGCGTGTTGGGGCCGAGCGTCGTCGGGCGCTTCGCGTCGAGGCCGTTGTCGAGCGTGATCACGGCGAGCGTGCGGCCGCCGGGCAGCGCGTGGTCGGCCGTGGTGGAGTGCGTGATGACCTCGTCCGGCACTTCGGCCGCGAGGTCGGCGAACCGGGTGAACTCGTCCTGGGCGGTGTCCTGCGTCATTGAGAATCCTTTCGACGGACTGTCGCGATCGGTGTGACCTGAACCATATGTTACTTGTCGGTAATAACTGTGGCAATTGCGGGGTCGGTACCGCCGGCGAGCCACCGGGTGATCGCGGCCGCCGGAGCAGGCCGGGCTCCCGCATAGTTCGTCCCGGCCCACAGGTGCAGCCGCTCGGGATCGCCCGCGCTGGCCGCGGCGGCGCGCAGGGGGCGCGTCAGGTGATGCACGGCGGGGTAGGCGGAGGGGGCCGCGGAGCCGACCTCGAGCGCCAGCGTGTTGGCCAACCCGCGCGCCGTCCGGCCGGTGAAGGCGCGGGTCACGAGCGTGTCGCGCCCGGCGGTGGCCAGGGCGGCGGCGTGCGTCGCGTTTGTTCCGGCCTCGTCCGCGCGCAGGTACGCGGTTCCGGCCATCGCGGAGTCGGCGCCGAGCTCGAGCACCTCGCGCACCCGTCGGGGTGTGTCGATCCCTCCGGTTGCGGTGATGTGCGGCCGCCTGCGCGCCTCCGACAGGGCCGCGATCACGGCCGGCAGCAGGACCTCGAGGGGGCGGTCGTCGGGCGCCGCGGCCGCGTCGTGGGTCCCGCGGTGCCCGCCGGCCTCGGGTCCCTGCACACAGATGCCGTCGACGTCCAGCGCGACGGCGGCGCGGGCCTCACCCTCGTTCGTCACCGTGGCGACGGTCAGGGTGCCGAGTGCGCGCAGCCGGGCGACGTCGTCGTGCCCCGGCAGGCCGAACGTGAAGGAGACGAGCTCCGGCGGCGCCGGCAAGGCGCACAGGGCGTCGAGCTTGGCGCGGTAGTGATCGTCGTCGTCCCAGGGCAGGTCCGCGACGGCGGGCAGGCGCACGCCGCGGAGGTCTGCGTGCGGGACGAGGCGCTCGCGGTAGGCGGCGACGGCATCGACATCGGCGGCGGGCGGGCCGGGCACGAACAGGTTCACGCCCAGCGGGGCGTGCGTGAGCGCCCTGGCCGCGCGGACCGCGCCGAGCAGGCTCTCGGCGGTGAGGTAGCCGCCGGCGAGGAAACCGAGGCCCCCGGCGCCGGAGACGGCGGCCGCGAGCTCCGGAGTGGAGGGCCCGCCCGCCATGGGCGCCTGGATGATGCGCGGAACATTTTCGAGCATGGGGCCTCCTTGAGTTGGTGCCTACTTGCCCTGCGGCTCCGGGTCGAGGAACGCGACCGTGATGATGGGCGAGGTCAGCCGGACCTGCCACTCGCGTGCGCCGAGCTCGCGCAGGGCGGCGGCGATGGTGTCCGGGTCGATCGGCTGCGGCGGGTGCCAGGAGATGCGGCGCAGGAAGTCCGGCGTCAGCAGGTTCTCGAGCGGCATGTTCAGCTCCTCGGCCTTGCGCGTCAGGCGCGGCTTGGCCGTGTTCAGCCGGGCAGCCGCGTCCGGGTTCTTCTCAGCCCAGACGCGCGGTGGGGGCGGCGAGTTCGAGGACACCTGCATCGGCGGCAGATCCTCCGTGTTGCGGGCCGCGTTCAACGCCCGGATCCAGCGCGGCGCCTCCTTCGACGCGGCGCGGCCGTGGAAGCCGGGCGTGTTCAGCAGGGCGGGCACGGTCGCGGGCATGGTCTTGGCCGCGGCGACGATGGACTTGTCCGGGATGATGCGCCCGGGGGCGACGTCGCGGTTCTCGGCGAGGGATTCGCGCTCGTACCAGAGCTCGCGTGCGGCGGCCAGCTGCCGGCGGTCGCGCAGCCCGTGCAGCCCCGAGAGGCGCCGCCAGGGATCCTGGCGCGGGGCCGGGCTGCCCGCGAGGCGGATGGCCTCGAACTCCTCGAGGGCAAAGGAGAGCTTGCCGTCCGCCTCCAGCAGTTCGGCGAGCTCGGCGCGCAGGTCCACGAGGATCTCGACGTCGAGGGCCGCGTAGGTCAGCCACGGCTTGGGCAGCGGGCGCTTGGACCAGTCGGCGGCGGAGTGTTCCTTGGCCAGGGCCAGACCCAGCAGGGATTCGACGACGGCGCCCAGGCCCACGCGGGGCAGGCCCGCGATGCGGGCGGCCAGTTCGGTGTCGAAGAGCGCGTCCGGGTGCATGCCGACGTCGGCCAGGCACGGCAGGTCCTGGGTCGCGGCGTGCAGGATCCACTCGACGCCGCGCAAGGCCTCGTCGATCGGCTTGAGGTCCTCGAACGCCTCGGGGTCGATGAGCCACGTGCCCGCGCCCTCGCGCCTCACCTGCACGAGGAAGGCGCGCTGGCCGTAGCGGTAGCCCGAGGCCCGCTCGGCGTCCACGGCGGCGGGGCCGCTGCCGTTGGCGAGTGCTTCGGCGGCGCGGCGCAGCCCGGACTCGGTGTTGACGACGAGCGGCACGCCCTCCCGGGGCTCCGTCAGCGGGGTGGGAGGGGATGCTTGGCTGGTTTCCGTCATGATGGCCTCCAGTCTACGTGGGTCGGCCGCTGCGGGCCGAGGCGGTTCGGGACCGGGGTCAGGTCAGGCGGCGGCGCGGCAGGGCGGTCACGCCTTCTGGCAGTGGCGGCAGCCCGGCGAACGCGCAGACCATGTCGGCCCAGGCCTCGAGGTGGGCGGTCACGTCGGGGCCGGCCGGCGTCCAGGAGGCGCGCAGTTCGATGTCGATCGTCTCAGGCCGTTCGGCCAGGGTGCCGAAGCTCTCGGAGAGCACGCGCGTGGCCGTGCCTCCGGCGTTGGAGAACCGCGCGCGGTGCTCCTCGAGCGCATCCGAGAGCCAGGTCCAGGCGACCGTTCCGAGCATCTGGTCGTTGCCCATCTGGGCGTCGAGCTCGGCGCGGATATACGTCACGACCCGGAACCTCCCGTCCCAGACGGGTGAGCCGGCCGGGTCGTACAGCAGGATGAAACGGCCGGTCGCCAGCTCGGCGGCCTCCTCGCTGGGGGTGTGGAAGAACGTCGCGGCGGGACCGTGGGCGGGGCGTTGGGCGAGCGGCGTCTTCTCGACGACGTCGGCGGACAGGGCCACGCCGTAGGGCGCCAGTTTCGCCGGTGCCGGGATCTCCTCGAGGGCGACCTCCGACCGCGGCGCAGCACGGCGCAGCGCCGTCAGCGCCTGAACGAATTCCGGCGGCGCAGCCGCCAATTCCCCAATACTTGCCACGCCATCGATCCTAGGAGCGGGCTGGGAAAAGGCGGGGCAGACTCGCCGGGCGTGGCCAACTACGCTCCACACGGGGGTGGCGCGGTGCGGCACTCAGCCTCGGGAGACGGCGTGCGTGATCGCGTCGACGAAGGCGTCGACGTCGTCCGGGGTCGTGTCGAACGAGCACATCCAGCGGACCTCGCCGGCGGCCTCGTCCCAGTCGTAGAACTTGTACTGCTCGCGCACGGCGTCGGCGGCGGCCTTCGGCAGCCGGGCGAACACGGCGTTGGCCTGGGTCGGCTGGGTGAGAGTGACGGCGTCGAGCTGTTCGACGCCGGCGCGCAGCCGGGCGGCCATCGCGTTCGCGTGCCTGGCGGACTCCAGCCAGAGGTCGCCCCCGTAGAGCGCGACGAGCTGGGCGGAGATGAAGCGCATCTTGGAAGCCAGTTGCATGTTCATCTTGCGCAGGTACTTCATCGAGTCGAGCAGCGCGGCGTCCTCGGGGTTCAGCACGACGACGGCTTCGCCGAACATGATCCCGTTCTTGGTCCCGCCGAGCGAGAGGACGTCGATGCCGGCATCGCGCGTGAAGGCGCGCAGCGGCATTTCCAACGCGGCGGCCGCATTGGAGAGCCGGGCGCCGTCGGCGTGCACGCGCATGCCCTTGGCGTGGGCGTGCTCCGTGATCGCCCGCAGCTCCTCGACCGTGTAGAGCGTGCCCAGCTCGGTCGACTGGGTCAGCGACACGGCGAGGGGCTGGGCGCGGTGTTCGTCGCCGTATCCCCACGCCTCGCGGTCGATCAGCTCGGGCGTGAGCTTCCCGTCCGGGGTGGGCACGCTGAGCAGCTTCATGCCGCCCACGCGTTCGGGGGCGCCGTTCTCGTCGACGTTGATGTGCGCGGTTTGCGCGCAGACGACGGCGCCCCAGCGGGGGAGCAGCGACTGCAGGGCGGTCACGTTCGCGCCCGTGCCGTTGAAGACCGGGAACGCGACGGCCCCCGGGCCGAAGTGGTGCTCGACGACGTCGCCGAGGGCGCGCGTGTAGTCGTCCGTGCCGTAGGCGCCCTGATGCCCCTCGTTCGCCGCGGCCAGCGCCGTCAGGATCTGCGGGTGAACCCCCGAGTAGTTGTCGGAGGCGAAGGCGCGCGCGTCCGGGTCGTGCAGGCGCGCAGAGGAAACGGTGGGGTCTGTGTTGGGGTTGCTCACGGTGTTCAGCGTACCGACACCGCTGCTAGTGCGCCGACGCGCCGTCGTCGTCCGCAGCGGGACGCAGGGTGAGCGAGAGGGAATTGATGCAGAAGCGCTGATCGGTCGGCGTCGCGTACCCCTCGCCCTCGAAGAGGTGGCCGAGGTGGGAGTCGCATGCGGTGCAGCGCACCTCGATGCGGACCATGCCCATGGACTCGTCGCGGAGGTAGCGCACGCTGCCCTCGGCGAGCGGCGCGAAGAAGGCCGGCCAGCCGCAGTGCGCGTCGAACTTCTCACGGCTCGTGAAGAGCTCCGCGCCGCACGCGCGGCACGCGTAGACGCCTTCGGTGCGCGTGTCCCAGTACTCGCCCGTGAACGGGCGCTCGGTGCCCGCACGGCGCAGCACCTGGAACTCGGCGGGGGAGAGCTCGCGCTTCCACTCGTCGTCGGACTTGTTGATACGGGGCTCGGGAGCTGGAAGATCATTCACACCCCTTTCAACGCGTTGCAGCCCGCAGGGATTCCCACCGCACCGGCACTGCCTGCTTGGAGCGGGGCCGTGCGGTTGACATGATGGGGGCATGTCGCGACAGAAAGCCGTGCAGCAGTCGGAGACGGGCCGGGGCCGCTGGGCCGGGTCCGTCAAATGGGGCATCCTCGGGGCCGCGGCGGGCGCCGTCGCCGGTTCTCTCCTCGCCGGGGCGGTCTCGGGCCTGGCGGGCTACTTCGCCCGGCAGATCGTCACGCCGGCGCGCGAGCGGGCCGAGGACCTCGAGATCCTCGCCGTCGTGCCCTCGAATCTGCCCACGCACGGCCGCGCGGGTGCTTCCCACGGGCGGCACAGCGCGGCGGCCGCGGCCGTCGGCTGGGAGATCATCCTGCCCGCCCGCCCGGAGACCATCGTGCCCGGCACCTACTCCCTGTTCTTCGACGCGGGCCGCGGCCACGCGCGCATCGGCGACATCGTCTCCTTCGCGCCGGCCGACGGCACCGTCACCCGGCACGTCGAGCGCGTCTACGAGGGCGACCTGCCCTCCGCCGTGCGCGGCCGCTGGTCCGGCGTCGTCTACCCGACGCCCGAGGCGATGGGGTACGCGTACGACGACGTCGACGTGCCCGTGCCCGGCGGCGTCTCCCAGTCTTGGCTCGTGGCCGGGACGCACCGCCGCGACACGTGGGCCATCATGGTGCACGGCCGCGGGTCCAACCGGCTGGAGACAATCCGGTCGCTGCCCGTCGCCCAGCAGCTCGGCATGACGAGCCTGCTGCTCTCCTACCGCAACGACGGATTCGCTCCCGAGGCCGAAGATCAGCGTTACGGCCTCGGCAGCACCGAATGGCAGGACGTCGACGCCGCGATCGAGTACGCGCTCGCCGGCGGCGCGCAGGAGATCGTGCTGTTCGGCTGGTCCATGGGCGGCGCGATCTGCCTGCAGACCGTGGACCGCTCGCGCCACGCCCAGCTGATCACCGCGCTCGTGCTCGACGGCCCCGTCGTCGACTGGATCGACGTCCTCGCCCACCAGGCCCGCATCAACCGCATCCCCGAGTCCGTGGGGCGGCTCGGCCAGTGGCTCATCGCGAATCCGGCCGGCCGGCTCGTGACTGGGCTCGCCGCGCCCGTCGATCTGCGGGAACTGAACTGGGTCGACCGGGCCGACCACCTGCGCACGCCGACCCTCATCCTGCACAGCGAGGACGACGACTTCGTGCCCGTGGGACCGTCCGCGGCGCTCGCCGAGCTGAACCCGTCCCTCGTCACGTTCGAGCGCTTCACCCGCGCCCGGCACACGCACGAGTGGAACGTGGACCCTCAGCGCTGGGAGGACACCGTGCGCACGTGGCTCGGCGCTCGGCTCGACGCCCCGACCCCGGGGCGCACCGTCGGCGACTAGCCTCTGACCTGTAGGTCCGTCGGATGCCCAGTGGGTCAGCTTCTGCTTTGAGCCGTCTTCCAGTCCCGCTGAACCCGGCCTTCTCGCTTGGACCTCACCATCGCTACCGCGTCGTCGACCACGATGACGTTGGCGTAGTCAGGATTCGCTCGTGTCGACATCGTTACCGTCGTAGCCGTCAACTGTGCAGAAATGCGCTGTATGGTCTAAGAAACTGCACGTGGGAAGGAACCCATGCGTCGGCTGACCAGAAATACAGTGGTTCCCCTGTCTTGTGCACTGATGCTCGCAGTCACGGCGTGCAGCCCGGGAGACGGTCCCGGTCAAACCGGTCCGTCACCCGACCAATCGGTACAAGAAGCAACGTGGACGCTCGCCAACCCCAAGGGAGGGCCGTCGAACCTGGTGGTGGACATCGAGGCGTTTTCTAACTGGGAAGACAAGATCGACCTCGATGGAACGTCGAGCTCATATCGGGAAGAGAACTCGAAAGCCTACGCATGCGATCAGTTCTTCATGGCCAACGGCCTTCCGGGACAAGAGGATTTTGACCCGTCGCAGATTGATGGGTCGTATCTTCTTGAATGGATGAAGCCGAGGGTGCAGATGGCATGGTCGCTGAACCTCGATACGGCAAGCGCGCGGCACTACGATATCGCTGACTATCTCGTCGAATGTCTGACGTGGCCGACGGACGAACTCGAGAACGGGGCGCGAGAACGATTGACGTCAAAGCTCGGTTATCTTCGAGGAACATTACCCGTGCCGGGGATGCCGCCACTGGAGTATGAGCGCGTAACACGTCAGTCCGAGACCGTTGATTTCAACTCGACCTTCGGCCTGGATGTCTACGTTGTCGAGGTGCTGTCCGCCATCAATTCAGAGCCGGTCTACTATCAGAACGTCTTTGTCTTTCCCGGCGCCGACGATGTGAGGCTCGCTGCGATCTATGACGGCGACGAGCCGATTGACTGGGGCGGAAACCCGCCGGAAATCCTTGATGCGGAACGCTAAAACGCGTCCTCCGGGTGATCGAAGTGAGGGTGTTTCCTAGCCCAAGGCGAGATCCGCCGTCGTCCCGTCCGCGACGGCCAGCAGGTCAGCCGGGGCGAGTTCGATCTCGAGGCCTCGGCGCCCGCCGGAGACGAAGACGGTGTCCGCGTCCAACGCGGAGCCGTCCAGCACGAGCCGGTGGCGATGGCGCTGACCCAACGGGGAGATCCCGCCGACGACGTAGCCCGTGAGCCGCTCGGCAACCGCCGGGTCGGCCAGGGCCGCGCGCTTGGCGCCCAGCGCGGCCGCGGCCGCCTTCAGATCCAGCCGCGAGGACACGGGTACGACGGCGACCGCGTACTCCTCGGCCGCGACGCCGGCGGCGCGACGCACGGATTCGAGCCGCACCATCAGTGTCTTGAACACGCGCGCCGGTTCGACGCCGAGCGCCTGAGTCGCCTCCGCGCCGAAGGAGGTGGCCGAGGGGTCGTGCACGTACGTGTGCACGGCGAACGGAACCCCGGCCGCGGTCAGTTGGACCGCGGCCGGGGTGCCGTCGCTGTGGCGCTTATTCTTCGCCATGGAATCGCCGCGAGCGCTACGCCGCGAGCGCCTCGTTGATCTTGCGCTTGATGCGGCCGAGCATCGCCGTCATCCCGCGCATACGCAGGGGAGTGATCGCTCGGGTCAGCCCGAGCTGGTTCGGCATGTCGTCCGGCACCGCGAGGATCTCCGCCGCCGGCTTGCCGCTCAGGCCTTCGTGCAGCACCGACGCGAAACCGCGCGTCGTCGGCGCCTCCGCGGGGGCGGAGAAGTACAGGTCGACGGTCCGCGGCGCGTCCTCGCCGACCTCCACGGTCAGGAACAGCGGTGTCTGGCACTCGACGACCTGCTCGAGCAGCTCCGGGTGCTCGGCGAACCGCTCCGGCAGCTCCGGCAGGGCATCGGAGAACTCAAGCAGCAGCTCGAGCCGTTCGGGCTCGGAGATCGCGTTGAAGTCGTCGACGATCTCCGCGAGTTCGGCGGGAATCGCTTCGCTCACGGGCTACGCACCCGCCTTCGCGGACCCGGGCACCGGGCCGGGCTCGGTGCCCTTGATGATCGGCACGCGCACGGCATTGCCCCATTCGGTCCACGAGCCGTCGTAGTTGCGGACGTTCTCGAAGCCGAGCAGGTGCGCGAGCACGAACCACGTGTGGCTGGACCGCTCGCCGATGCGGCAGTACGCCACGACGTCGTCTCCCGGGGCGAGCCCCGCCTCGCCCAGGTAGATGTCCTCGAGGTCGCCGCGCTGCTTGAATGTACCGTCCTCCGCGGCCGCACGGGCCCAGGGCACCGAGGCCGCCGACGGGATGTGGCCGCCGCGCAGGGCGCCTTCCTCCGGGTAGGCGGGCATGTGCGTGCGCTCACCCGAGTACTCCTCGGGGGAGCGCACGTCGATGAGAGGGCCGTTGCCGAGGTGGGCGAGCACGTCGTCCTTGTAGGCGCGGATGAGCGTGTCGTCGCGCTCCACGACGGGATAGTCGGCTGGTTCGGGCTGCGGCTTCTCGCGAGTCAGCTCGCGGCCCTCGGCGATCCACTTGTCGCGGCCGCCGTCAAGCAGGCGCACGTCCTCGTGGCCGAAAAGCGTGAACACCCACAGGGCGTACGCAGCCCACCAGTTGGACTTGTCGCCGTAGATCACGACGGTGTCCTCGCGGCTGATGCCCTTCGCGCTCATCAGCTTCGCGAAGCCGGCGCCGTCGACGTAGTCGCGGGTGACTTCGTCGTTGAGCTCGGTGTGCCAGTCGACCTTCACGGCGCCGGGGATGTGCCCGGACTCGTAGAGCAGGATGTCCTCGTCGGACTCGACCACGACGAGGTTCTCGGCGCCGAGGTTCTCGGCCAGCCACTCGGTGGAGACGAGCCGCTCGGGGTGGGCGTAGGCGGAAAATTTCTCGTTGGCGTCAGCAGCAACGGGCATGGTGCACCTCGGTTCACGTGTAGACAACATGGATCTGGCTCCAGCCTACTGCCGCGAGCGGACGATGTCCGCCGTCGTCGTCATGGACGGACGCCCGGCCGGGCGGGACACGTACGTGCGCGCCGGTGCCGGCGCCGCGTAAAGTTGCCGTGGCGGCACCGACGCCGACGTTCCGACAGAAGGACCTTTCACCCGTGCCCACGATCGAACACCTGACAGAACGCACGCCGCACGTCTCACCCGAGGACCTGCTGGACGGGTTCAAACCGTCCTACCGGTTCGGCGACGTCTCGTTCGATTCCTACATTCCCGACCCGAACCAGCCGTCGCAGAGCGCGGCCGTGACGAAGCTGCGCGAGTTCGCCGAGTCGATGGCGCCGGCGGGCGGGGGATTCCTGGGCAAGCTGTTCGGGAAGTCGAAGAAGCCGGCCAAGGCGGGCCTCTACCTCGACGGCGGATTCGGCGTCGGCAAGACCCACCTGCTGGCCTCGCTCTGGCACGCCGCGCCGGGGCCGAAGGCGTTCGGCACGTTCGTCGAGTACACGAACCTCGTCGGCGCCCTCTCCTTCCGCAAGACGGTCGACGTGCTCAAGGAGTACCGACTGGTCTGCATCGACGAGTTCGAACTCGACGATCCGGGCGACACCGTCCTGATGTCCCGGCTGATGCGCGAGCTTTCCGACGCCGGCGTCCGGCTCGTCGCGACCTCCAACACTCTGCCGGGTTCGCTCGGCGACGGGCGGTTTGCGGCCTCGGACTTCAAGCGCGAGATCCAGGTGCTGGCCGACCAGTTCGACGTCGTCCGGGTCGACGGCGAGGACTACCGCCACCGGGGTCTGCCGGAGGCCCCGGCGGCCTTCGACGATGGGGTGATCGAGTCCTTCGCGGCTGAACGGTTCCCGGACAAGACCATCGCGGTCGACGACTTCGCCGCGCTGAGCGAGCACCTGCAGCGCGTGCACCCGAGCCGGTACCGGCAGCTCATCGACGGTATCGACGTCCTGGTGCTGCACAACGTCACCACCATCACCGAGCAGGCGCTTGCGCTGCGCTTCGTGGTACTCGCCGACCGCTTGTACGACCGCGACGTGCCGATCGTCGCCTCGGGTGCCCTGTTCAGCGACCTCTTCACCCCGGAGATGATGTCCGGCGGCTACATGAAGAAGTACTATCGCGCGGTCTCCCGCCTCACGGCCCTGGCGCGCAACGGACAGCTGGCCGAACCCGTCTCCTGAACCTCGGCACGACGACGACGCCCGTCTCCTTCTGGGGGCGGGCGTCGTCGTCCGGGCCAGCGGGTGGAGCGGTGCGCGGGACGCGGAGACGACAAAAGCCCCGGTCCGAAGACCGGGGCTTTCGTTTATCTGGAGCGGACAACGAGATTCGAACTCGCGACCTCCACCTTGGCAAGGTGGCGCTCTAGCCAGCTGAGCTATGTCCGCATAATCGCGGCGGGCCGTGGCCTGCTCTGCGATTCAGGAATCCTTAGAGAAGGATTCTCGAGTGGGCGATACTGGGATCGAACCAGTGACCTCTTCCGTGTCAGGGAAGCGCGCTACCGCTGCGCCAATCGCCCTTGTCAGGGTTGCAATCGCTGTATGCGAGGTGGGGACGGGATTCGAACCCGCGTAAACGGCTTTGCAGGCCGCTGCCTCGCCTCTCGGCCACCCCACCATGTCCGGGTCGGGATTCCGGGGAATCCTTTCCTAGAGCGGTCGTGAAGACCATACAGTGTATTGCGAGCGGACAACGAGATTCGAACTCGCGACCTCCACCTTGGCAAGGTGGCGCTCTAGCCAGCTGAGCTATGTCCGCATGTCAAGATCGCGACCTTTCCGGAGACTTTGTTCGTCGCCGTCCCGGCCGCTTTCCAACGAGTAAAAACTCTATACGAGTGGTTCGGGGGCGTGCAAATCGAAGCGTCCGTTTCGAGGCCTTCAGGACCCGCTTCCGGTGCCCACAAGGGCCATCGAGGCCCGGAATCACGGGGGAGAAGAAGTTCTGAAAAAAATTTCAGGCGGTCCCCCGGCGGCCGGGTTCCGTGCCAGAATCGGAGCCATGACAGCCCCGAGACTCGCCCAGCAGACAGAGCACGGCCGAATGTACGCACGGACGGTGGGCGGCGCGCTCGAAGTGCCCTCGATTACGACCGTCATCTCCCAGGCGGCCATCGACCTGACCGGGTGGGCGGGGCATATGGCGGCGACCGCCGTCGTGCAGGACGAGAAGCTCGCCGCGGCCGTGGGGCAGCCCGGGCGCCTCAAGGCGATCGCGCGCGAGGCCTCCCGCGCCGCGGAAGCGTTCCGGGACGCCGCCGCCGAGCGCGGCGACCGCGTGCACGCCTACTGCGAACAGCTCGCGCTGCGCGATCTGGACCGGGCGCACGAACTCGAGAAGAGCCGCGACGACCTGGCCGCGCACGGCGAGACGGCGTTTGCCGACCGCGTCGACGAGTGGTGGAAGCTCTACGCGGTGCGGCCGATCGCAGCCGAGGTCACCGTGTGGAACGCAACCGTCGGATACGCCGGCACGCTCGACCTGGTCGCCGAGATCGCCGGCCGGCCCTGCCTGATCGACTTCAAGACCAAGGGCACCACGCGCGACGGGCGGGCGAAGGCGCTCGACCCGAAGGTGGGCATGCAGCTTGTCGCCGGCTACAAGGCGGAGGAGCTGTGCACCGACGCCGAGGCGGGCACATGGGTGCCCTGGCCCTACGGGGGAGAGCTTCCGATGCTGCTCGGCGTCGCGATCGCGGAGACCGAGGTGGTGGTCCAGCAGGCCAGCCCCGAGACTCTGCCCACCCAGTGGCGCCGGTTCTGGGCGCTGCGCCAGGTGTGGGAGACCGGGCGCGACCTCGCCGCGGCCGGCCCCGCGCTTCGCCCCATCGGCCCGCCGGCAGCCGCGGGCGTCTAGACTGGACGGGCCCGGCGCAGAACCCCACCACAGAACCTTGGATGCCGCACGCCCGCGCCGGGCCCGCGACGAGAGTATGCGCCGCGGCCGAGCGGGCGTGACCGGCAGCCGAAGGAGCAGATCGTGGCCGTACTGCAGATCAGGATCGTCGGCGATCCCGTCCTGCGCTCGCCCGCCGAGGACGTCACCGAGTTCGGTCCCGGCCTGGCCCGCCTCGTGGCGGACATGCAGGAGACCATGCGCGACGTGCAGGGGGCCGGCCTCGCCGCGCCACAGGTCGGCGTCGGGCTGCGGGTGTTCACCTACGACATCGACGGGCACGCCGGCTACGTCGTGAACCCGCAGATCGAGGTCTCCGACGAGCGCCAGCCGCTGGGCTCCGAGGGCTGCCTCTCGGTGCCGGGGCTCGGCTATGAGACGGACCGCCCCGCGTGGGCCCGCGTGCGCGGCGTCGACGTGAACGGCAACCCGGTCGAGGTCGAAGGCACGGGCATGCTCGCGCGCTGCCTCCAGCACGAGTGCGACCACCTCGACGGCCGCCTCTACATCGACCGGCTCGCCGGTGAGCACCGGAAGGACGCGATGCGCCGGATTCGCGCGGCCGAGTTCGATCGCGTCACCGGCTCCACGGTCGCCTCCCGGGCTCAGCGCGTCGGCAGCGCCTTCGGCGGCGGCGCACAGGGCGGGGGCGCCCGATGAAGGTCCTCTTCGCCGGGACCCCGGCCGTCGCGGTCCCCTCGCTGCGCCGCCTCGTCGAGGACGGGTACGACGTCGTCGCCGTCCTCACCCGCGAGGATGCGCCGCTGGGGCGCAAGCGCGTCCTGACCCCCTCACCCGTCGCCGCCGCCGCAGCCGCGCTCGGCCTGGCCACGATCAAGGCCAACCGGATCACGCCCGAAGCCAAGGAGGCGATCGCCGCCGCCGGTGCCGACGTCGCCGCGATCGTCGCCTACGGCGGGATCATCCCCGCCGACGCGCTCGCGATCCCGGAGCACGGCTGGATCAACCTGCACTTCTCGCTGCTGCCCGCTTGGCGCGGTGCGGCTCCCGTCCAGCACGCCGTCATCGCCGGCGACGACGTCACGGGCGCGGCCACCTTCCAGCTCGAGGAGGGCCTCGACACCGGCCCCGTGCTCGGCCAGCTGACGCAGGGCATCGACCCCGCGACCACGAGCGGAGAGCTGCTCGAGGAGCTCTCCGTCTCCGGGGCCGTCCTGCTCTCACAGACCCTCGCGGGTGTCGATGCCGGCCGCATCGTGCCCGTGCCGCAGTCGGGCCCGGCCACGCACGCACCCAAGCTGAGCCTGGAGGACGGCCGGATTGACTGGGCGCAGCCCGCCCTCGCGATCCGCCGCCGGGTCAACGGCGTCACGCCCGAACCAGGTGCGTGGACGACCCTCGACGGAACCCGATTCAAGATCGGCCCCCTGCGCCGCGACGTGTGGAACGACTCCACGCGCGAGGCCACCCGCGCCCTCGCCGACGAACACCCGGAACTCGCCGCACTCGCGCCGGGGGCCGTGTTCGTGGCACCCGGCAAGCGGCCCCGGCCCTTCGTGGGCACGGGTTCGCACCCGATCGAACTCGAAACCGTCCAACCCGCGGGCAAGAAGATGATGCCCGCCACCGATTGGGCCCGCGGTGGCGCGGCTCGGGAAGCGAACTTCGCATGAGCCAGGAACACGGCGGCCGGCGCCGCAACGAGAAGGGCCGCGAGCGCAATCGCAGCGGAAACCGCAGCTTCAGCTCCGCGGCCCCGGCGGCGCGCAAGCGCAAGGCCGACCCGGCCCGGCTCGTCGCCTTCGAGGTGCTGCGCGCAGTCTCCGCGGACGACGCCTACGCCAACCTCGTGCTGCCGACCCGGCTGCGCCGGCACCAGCTCGACGCCCGCGACGCCGGCTTCGCGACCGAGCTCACCTACGGCGCCCTGCGCGGGCAGGGCCTGTACGACGCCGTCCTGTCCCGCTGCGTGGACCGCCCGCTGAAGCGCCTGGACGCGCCCGTGCTCGACGCGCTGCGCCTCGGCGCGCACCAGCTGCTCGCCATGCGCGTGCCGAACCACGCCGCCCTCGACGAGACGGTCGCCCTGACCCGCGCCGAGATCGGCGCCGGCGCCTCGGGCCTCGTCAACGCCGTGCTGCGCAAGGTCTCCGCCCGCAGCCTCGAGGAATGGACACGCGAGCTGACGGAATCCGTCACCGACGAGACCGCCCGCGCCGCGATCGCCCACAGCCACCCCGAGTGGATCGTGCGCGCCTTGCGCCAGGGCCTCGCCGCCCACGGCCGCGGCGTCGACGAGATCGAGGCGCTGCTCGCCGCCGACAACGCCCCGCCCGTCGTCAACCTCGTCGCCCTGCCCGGGCTCGGCGACGTCGAGGAGGTCCTCGCCCGCGGGGGCGCCGCCGGCACCCTCGCACCCGACTCCGTCCTGTACGACGGCGGCGACCCCTCGCGGATCGAGGCGGTGGCCGCCGGCACGGTCCGAGTGCAGGACGCGGGCTCGCAGCTCGTCGCCCGCGCGCTCGCCGCCGTCCCGCTGGTCGGGGAGGACTCCCGCTGGCTGGACCTGTGTGCCGGCCCCGGCGGCAAGGCGGCCCTCCTCGGCGCCTTGGCCGCCCAGCGGGGTGCCCGGCTCGAGGCCAACGAAGTCGCCCCGCACCGGTCGGCCCTCGTCGAGAATGCGCTGGCCGCCGTGCCGGGGCAGGCGTGGGACGTCGTCACGGGCGACGGCCGCCGCTATGGCCGGGAGGACGCGAAGTTCGACCGGATCATGCTCGACGCGCCCTGCTCGGGCCTCGGCGCGCTGCGCCGGCGCCCGGAGTCGCGGTGGCGCAAGGCGCCGGGCGACATCCCCGAGCTGACCGAGCTGCAGACCGACCTCTTCGACGCGGCCGTGGCCGCGCTGCGCCCCGGCGGAGTCCTGGCCTACGTGACGTGCTCGCCGCACCCGGCCGAGACGACCGCCGTCGTGCTGGACGCGCTGTCCCGGCACCCGAAGCTCAAGGCGCTGGACGCCGAAGCGGCGCTCGACGCCGTCGCGCTCGAGCCGACGGGTTCCGGGGCCTCCGTGCCGGGGCGGCGCGGCGAGCCCGTTCCCGGGGCGCGCACCGCCCAGCTCTGGCCGCACGTGCACGCGACGGACGCCATGTTCATGGCGATCTTCACGCTCGAACCATAGGCTGAGCACCACATCCGAGACACGCAAGGGATTTCAATGACCGACTGCCGCATCCATCCGAGCATCCTCTCGGCGGACTTCGCCAACCTCGAGGCGGAGTTGCGCCGCATCCACACGGCCGACGCCGTGCACGTGGACGTGATGGACAACCACTTCGTGCCGAACCTCACGCTCGGGCTGCCGATCGTGCAGCGCCTGCAACAGGTCTCGGATCTGCCGCTCGATGTGCACCTGATGATCGAGGACGTCGACCGCTGGGGTCCGGGCTTCGCTGAGGCCGGCGCGCAGTCGGTGACGTTTCACGCGGAGGCGTCCAACGCGCCCGTCAAGCTCGCCCGCGACCTGCGCTCCTCGGGGGCGCGCGCCGCGATGGCGCTGCGCCCGGCGACTCCGATCGAGCCCTACCTCGACATGCTGCCCGAGCTCGACATGGTCCTGATCATGACCGTCGAGCCCGGGTTCGGCGGTCAGTCGTTCCTCGACATCACGCTGCCGAAGATCCGCCGCACGCGCGCCGCGATCGAGGGCACCGGCCTGCCCATCGCGCTGCAGGTCGACGGCGGCATCTCCCGCGACACGATCCTGCGCGCGGCGGAGGCCGGCGCGGACGTCTTCGTGGCCGGGAGCGCGGTCTACGGGGCCGACGAACCCGCTGCGGCGATCGACACGCTGCGCAACGTGGTCACGGGCACGCACACGCCTGTGGTGTAATTCAAGACGTACAAATCAACGTGCTCCGGGGTCGGTGAAAGTCCGAACCGGCGGTGATAGTCCGCGACCCGGCCGTTTCGAGGCGTTCTCCTGACTCAGGAGAGCGTAGCGGATGGCCGGCTGAACCGGTGAAATTCCGGTACCGACAGTTAAAGTCTGGATGGGAGTAGCACGTACAGCCACGGCTCGGGCCGTCGCCTTTCGGCGTCGGAACCGCGGCCTACCTGTCGTACCCCCGGAGCCGCCGCAGCTTCGAAGGAGGAACGATGGACGCCCTGCGGTGGCTCATAGACATCTTCAACGCGTACCTGCCCGTCGGCGGTGGCGGCCTGCTCGTGCGCGAGGTCGTCGGAAACCTGTTCGGCCTGGCCAGCGCCCTCGGCGGCATGCGCCGCAACATCTGGGCCTGGCCCGTCGGCATCATTGGCAACGTGCTCCTGCTCACCGTCTTCCTCGGCGGTTACTTCTCCGACGCCGCGACCGCGACCCTGCTCGGCCAAGCCGGCCGCCAGATCATGTTCATCGCCGTGGCGGTCTACGGCTGGCGCCAGTGGCGCGCCGCGCGCGCCGAACGGATGCAGCACGACGACGGCGCCGTCGCCGGCCACGCGGTCACCCCCTCGTGGGCCTCGGGCCCGCAGCGGCTCGGGCTCGCAGTCGTCCTGCTGCTCGGAACCGTGGCCCTCACACCGGTCTTCACCGCACTCGGCTCCTACGAGCCCGTCTGGGCCGACGCCTGGACGTTCGTCGGCTCGCTCTTGGCGACCTACGGCATGGCCAAGGGGTGGGTCGAATTCTGGCTGGTGTGGGTCGCCGTCGACATCGTCGGGGTGCCCCTGCTCTTCTCCGCCGGGTATTACGCCTCCGCCTTCATGTACCTCTTCTACGGCGTCTTCACGCTCATCGGGTTCTTCGTCTGGTGGCGGGCGGAGAAGCAGGAGAAGCCGCGCATCGAGACCCGGCTGCCGGACCCGCGCCTGCAGGACAGCAGCGCCGCGTCGACGAGGAGCGGGGGCGGCGATGACCGGTAGCGGCCACAGCCTCAACTTCGACCTGCACGAGATCGGCGGGCGGGCGATCGCCGCGGCCCGGCTGGGCGTGCGCGGCGCGAACCCGATCGTCGGCGCCATCGTCGTCGACGCCGCCGGGCGGATCCTCGCCGTCGGGCATCACCGCGGGGCGGGCACCGCTCATGCGGAGGCCGACGCGCTCGCCCAGCTGCGGGCGGATCTCGACTCGGGGCGCATCGATATCAGGGACGGCAACGGGCCAGCCGACTGGACGATGGTCGTCACGCTCGAGCCGTGCAACCACACCGGCCGGACCGGGCCCTGCACTCACGCGATCCGCGACGCCGGCATCGGCACGATCGTCTACGGCGCCCAGGACGAGACCGGCGAAGCCGCCGGCGGGGCCGCGTGGCTCGCCGCACAGGGCCGCCGCGTGATCGCCGGCTCCGACGTCGACCCGGCGTGGGCCGCGGCCGCCCGCCGCGCCAACCACCGCTGGTTCGCCGCTCGCGCCGCCGGGCGCCCCTTCACCTCCCTGCACCTGGCGCAGACACTCGACGGGCGGATCGCCGCCCCCGACGGGACGAGTCAGTGGATCACCGGCCCGGCCTCGCGGCACCACAGCCACGGGGTGCGCGCCCGCGCGGACGCCATTTTGGCCGGCACCGGCACGATCCTCGCCGACGACCCGCGGCTGACCGCCCGGCTCGCCGACGGCACCGACGCGCACCGCCAGCCGCTGCGCGTGGTGATGGGGCACCGGGACGTGCCGGCCGACGCCGCCGTGATCGGCGACGGGCGCTTCCTGCACGTGCGCACCCGGGACCCCCGCGAGGCGCTGCGCGAGCTCGCCTCGGTGGGCGTCGCGCACGCGATGATCGAGGGCGGCGCCGCGATCGCCGGCGCCTTCCTGGCGGCCGACCTCATCGACGAGATCTGGCTCTACCAGGCGCCGATGGTGCTGGGGGGCGGCCGCGCCGTCGTCGTCGACCTCGGCATCGAGACGCTCGCTTCGGCCAAGCGCTTCGAATACGACGACGTCGGCGAGGGTGCCGTGCAGCGGTGCGGGGACGACGTTGTCCTCCATCTCGGCCCGGCCCCGGCGGAGCCGGCGCAACCGAAGAATTGACACGCCCCGACCGGGCGCAGAGACAACGTAAGGACAAGAGCATGTTCACCGGAATCATCACGGGCAAGGGTCGCGTCGAAGCGGTCACCGAGAAGCCGCAGGCCGGCACCGTCGTGCTGAGGATCGCCGCGCCCGGCCACGTCGAGGGCCTGGCGCTCGGCGGGTCGATCGCCGTCAACGGCGTGTGCCTCTCCGCCACCGCGATCGACGGCGAGTCGATCGACCTCGACGTCATCGGCGAGACGCTCGAGCACACGACGACGGGCGGCCTCGCGGCCGGCGACGAGGTCAACCTCGAACGCTGCCTGCCCGCGCACGGCCGACTCGACGGGCACATCGTGCAGGGCCACGTCGACGGCGTCGGCCGGCTGCTCGAGCGCGCCGACGAGGGGGAGTGGGAGCGGCTGCGCTTCTCCGTCCCGCGGCCGCTGAGCCGCTACGTCGCCCGCAAGGGATCGATCGCGATCGACGGGGTCTCGTTGACGGTGACCGCCGTGTCCGCGCCCGAGGAGGCGGGGCAGTGGTTCGAGGTCGGCCTCATCCCGACGACGCTGCGCGAGACCGTCCTGGGCGATCGTGCCACCGGGGACCGCGTGAACCTCGAGGTCGACGTGATCGCCAAGTACGCCGAGCGGCTGACCGCGTTCGCCCGCACCTCCGGGACCGACGCGTGAGCGCCGGCATCGTGCTCGACGACATCGAGGCGGCCGTCGCGGCGATCGCGGCGGGCCGGCCCGTCGTCGTCGTCGACGACGAGGACCGCGAGAACGAGGGCGACATCGTCTTCGCCGCCGAGGCGGCCACGCCCGAGCTCGTGGGCTGGACCGTGCGCTACTCCTCGGGCGTTCTCTGCGTGCCGCTCTCGGGGGAGCGCGCCGACGCCCTGGGTCTTCCGCCGATGGTCGAGCACAACGAGGACGCCAAGGGCACCGCCTACACCGTCTCGTGCGACGCCGCCGTGGGCGTGGACACCGGTATCAGCGCCGCCGACCGCGCGCTGACCGCCCGGCTGCTCGCGGACCCCGCGGCCACCGCCGGGGACTTCACCCGGCCCGGGCACATGTTTCCGCTGCGCGCCGTCGACGGCGGCGTGCTCGCCCGCCGCGGCCACACCGAGGCCTCGATCGACCTCTGCCGGCTCGCGGGCACCCAGCCGGCCGGCGTCATCGCCGAGGTCGTGCACGACGACGGCACGATGATGCGCCTGCCCGCGCTGCGGGAGTTCGCCGACGCCTGGGACGTGCCCCTGGTGAGCATCGAGGACCTGGCCGCGCACCTCTCCACGGCGGGCGACGTCGTCGTGCCCGAGGTTCCGGAGCCGGCGCCGGGCCGGGCCCAGCGTGCCGACGACGCCGTCTCGGCGGGGCCGGAGGTCCAGGTGCCGACCCCGCACGGCACGTTCGCGGTGCAGGTCTGGACCGACCCGGCCACGGGCGACGAGCACTTCACCCTCTCGCACCCCGGCCCCGCCGACGGCGCGCAGGCCCCGCTCGTCCGCCTGCACTCCGAGTGCCTGACGGGCGACGTGTTCGGCTCCTACCGCTGCGACTGCGGCGAGCAGCTCGACACCGCGCTGGCGCGAGTCGCCGCCGAGGGCGGGACGGTCGTCTACCTGCGCGGGCATGAGGGCCGCGGCATCGGACTCGCCAACAAGATCCGGGCCTACGCCCTGCAGGACGCCGGCGCCGACACCGTGGAGGCCAACGAGCAGCTCGGCCTGCCCGTCGACGCCCGCAACTACGACGCGGCGGTCGGCATCCTGTGCGCGCTCGGGCTGACGCGGATCCGCCTGCTGACCAACAACCCCGTCAAGACGAGCTGGCTGCACGAGGCCGGCATCGAGGTGGTCGAGACGGTGCGCGCGCTCATCCCGGCCCGCCCGGAGAACTCGCGCTACCTCCAAACCAAGCGCGAGCGCATGCACCACAGCTTCGACACCACGACCTTCGACATCTAGGAGAAGAGGAACATCATGGCAGGACACGGAGCGCCGCAGACCGGCGCCGAAGAACTCGCAGCCGCCGCCGGGCTCAAAGTCGCGATCGTCGCGGCCAGCTGGCACACGGTGGTGATGGACGGGCTGCTCGCCGGGGCGGAGCGCGCGGTCGCCGACGCCCGCGCCGAGGCGACCGTGGTGCGGGTGCCGGGCACCTTCGAGCTACCCGTCGCGGCCGCGCGGCTCGCGGGCGACTACGACGCCGTCGTCGCGCTCGGCGTCGTCATCCGCGGCGGCACGCCGCACTTCGAGTACGTCTGCCAGGGCGCGACGGCGGGTCTCACCGACGTCTCGGTCCGGACCGGGGTGCCCGTCGGCTTCGGCGTGCTGACTTGTGACGACGAGCAGCAGGCCCTGGATCGGGCCGGGCTCGAGGGCTCGAGTGAGGACAAGGGCTACGAGGCGACCGCGGCGGCCCTGCAGACCGCCGCCGTGCTCGCGGCGCTCTGACTCCGACCGCCGCGGGGGCCGAGGACCGCCGCCGTCTCGCGATCGCGGCGGGCCTTGTCGTTCGTCACATACGACGGCGCCGTGCCCGAGGCTCCGATCCGAACCGTTAGGCTGGAAACGTGAAAACCTTCGACACCCTCTTCGCCGAACTGGCAGAAAAAGCGGAGCAGCGCCCTGCCGGCTCCCGGACTGTGACCGAACTCGATTCGGGTGTCCACGGCATCGGCAAGAAGATCGTCGAGGAGGCCGCGGAAGTCTGGATGGCCGCCGAGTACGAGTCCGACGCGGAAGCGGCCGAGGAGATCTCGCAGCTGCTCTACCACCTGCAGGTCCTGATGCTGGCCAAGGGACTGTCGCTGGCGGACGTGTACAAGCATTTGTAGCCGCCGGCCGGTTTCGGCCCGGCGGCACGTTTGGCACAAAACACCGTCCGTTCACCAGAGACCACACCGAAAGTTCTACAACATGTTGCGAGTAGCAGTGCCCAACAAGGGCGCCCTGTCCGAAGCCGCCACCTCCATGCTCAGCGAGGCCGGCTATATCCAGCGCCGCGATCGGCGCGAGCTGGCGATCGTCGACAGCGACAACGACATCGAATTCTTCTACCTGCGCCCGCGCGACATCGCCGTGTACGTGGGCCGGGGCATCCTCGACGTCGGCATCACCGGCCGGGACCTGTTCCTGGACGCCGAGGTCGACGGCGACGCCACCGAGGTTCTGCCGCTGGGCCTTGGCAATTCCACGTTCCGTTTCGCCGGCCCCGTCGGGCACTTCTCTTCCGAGGCGGAGCTCGAGGGCAAGCGCATCGCGACGAGCTACGACGGCCTGCTGCGCGGCTACCTCGCCGACCGCGGCATCGACGCCGAGGTCGTGCGCCTCGACGGCGCCGTCGAGTCCTCGGTCCGCCTCGGCGTCGCTGATGCGATCGCCGACGTCGTCGAGACCGGCAACACGCTCAAGGCCGCCGGGATGGAAACCTTCGGCGAGCCGATCCTGGCCTCCGAGGCCGTGCTGATCGGCCGCTCGGGGGAGAAGCCCGCCGGGCTCGAGGTCCTCAAGCGCCGCCTCAACAGCGTGCTCGTGGCGAGCCGCTACGTCATGCTCGACTACGACATCTCCCGCGACCTCGTTGACCAGGCCTGCGCCGTGAGCCCGGGCCTCGAGTCGCCGACGGTCTCGCCGCTGCAGCACTCGGACTGGGTGGCCGTGCGGTCGATGGTCAAGAAGAGCGAGACCAACACCATGATGGACGAGCTCTACGATCTGGGCGCGCGCGCGATTCTGGTGAGCCAGATCCACGCTTGCCGCATCTAGGGCGGGGCGAGCGATGACTGTTGCCATCCGAGTGATCCCGTGTCTTGACGTCGACGCCGGGCGCGTCGTCAAGGGCGTCAACTTCGAGGGCCTGCGCGATGCCGGAGACCCCGTCGAGCTGGCCAAGCGCTACAACGCGGCCGGCGCCGACGAGCTGACGTTCCTCGACGTGACCGCGTCCTCGAGCGACCGCGAGACGACGTTCGACGTCGTCAGGCAGACCGCCGAGGAGGTCTTCATCCCGTTGACCGTCGGCGGCGGCGTCCGCACAGCCGACGATGTGGATCGGCTGCTGCGCTCCGGCGCGGACAAAGCCTCGATCAATACCGCCGCGGTCAACCGCCCGGAGGTCATCAGCGAGATCACGGACCGGTTCGGGTCCCAGGTGTTGGTGCTCTCGCTCGACGCGCGCCGCACCGACGATCCCGCGCTGGCCTCCGGCTTCGAGGTCACGACGCACGGCGGGCGCACCGGCACCGGCATCGACGCCGTCGCCTGGGCCGCGGAGGCGGCCGAGCGCGGTGTCGGTGAGATCTTGCTGAACTCGATCGACGCCGACGGCACCAAGGCCGGATTCGACCTGGAGATGATCCGGGCCGTTCGCGCGGCGGTCAAGGTGCCGCTCATCGCCTCGGGAGGCGCCGGCGGGCCCGAGCATTTCCCGCCGGCCATCGAGGCCGGCGCGGACGCCGTGCTGGCCGCCTCGATCTTCCACTTCGGGCCGGTCGACATGATCGCCCGGGTCAAGCAGGCGATCCGGGAGGCCGGTTTCCCTGTTCGCTGATCCACGTTTCCTGAACGACCTGATGGACGCCGGCTGGCCGGCCGTCGAACGCGGCGAGATCGCCGGGTGGCGGCTGCGCTTCTCCGGCGGGGTCACTCAGCGGGCGAACTCGGTCCTGCCGGTGCGCGCGCCAGCGGACGTCCAGGGCGCCATCACCGAGGTCGAGGAACGGCATTCGGCGCGGTGGATCACCCCGGCCTTTCAGATCAACGATGCGGCGGAGCCTGCGGAGCTGGACTCCCTGCTGGCCGAGCGCGGTTATGCCGTGGGCTCGCCGACGCTCGTGCAGGTCCTGCACGGAAGCGACCTCCCGGATGCCGGCGCGGAATCCGACGCCGGGGTCGACGTGGCCGCCGAGCCCGACGAGGACTGGCTGGAGCTGTTCTGGTCGCAGGAGGGCCCGGAGAGCGCCGCCGACCGGCGCGTCTCGAAGTTCATCCTCACCGGCGTCCAGGCTCGCTACTTCTCCCTGCGTGTGAACGGCCGGACGGAGGCCATCGCGCGGCTCGCGCTCGTGGCGGCCGAGGACGAGGGGGAGCCGGGTGTCTACGGGGGCCTCTACTGCGTCGTGACCCGACCCGAGGCGCGCCGCAACGGCCACTCGCGGCGGATCATGCGGGCCGTGCTGCGTACTGCTTCGCTCGAATCCGTGGCGGGAGTGTGGTTGCAGGTGCGCGAATCGAACATCGGCGCCATCCAGCTCTACCACGAGCTGGGGTTCGCGACCGCGTCGTCGTACTACTACCGGAGCCTGAAGGCCCGCGACTGACGCGCCGACCTCAGTGGCTGGCCGGTGCTTCGGCGAGCAGCGCGAGGGCGTCGTCGGCGCCTTCCAGCGTGACGAGCGCGTGACTGCGTCGTCCCGATCCGAACATGAGCAGTTCCGCCGGCTCACCCGTGATGGCGACCGACGTCGCGGCCTTCTTGGCCACATAGCGCTTGCCATCCGGGCGGACCAAGATGACCCCGACGTCGGCTCCGCGGAACAACAGCGACGAGACCCGGGTCAGCGCCGACCACAGGCGCTCGGAGTACTCGCGATCCAGCACGCGCGGAGCCCAGGTGTCGTGGGCGCGGCGGACGTCCTCGGTGTGAACGAAGAATTCGGTGAGATTCGCGGCACGCTCGACGGGGCCGATGGCGAACGGGGAGAAGCTGCTCGGTCCCGCGGCGAACCGCGCAACGAGCCGCCGGTAGCCCGGGATGCTCCGGGCCTCGTCGGCCCACTTGTGCAGCAGGCGCTGCATCGGCTTCTCGAGCGGTCCGCCCGCGATGCCGGCTGCCAGTGGGTGATGCTCGCGCAGGACGAGGTGCGCGGCGAGGTGCCGGCACTCCCATCCATCGCACAACGTTTCGGCCGAGGGACCTGCGGCCAGCAGGGTCTCGGCTAGCATCTCGCGCGAAGGTGGAACGAATCTCATCAACTCGAAAGTAACACGACCGGCGCGCCGGATCAGGGTGGCGCGTGCAGTATCTCGTAACGATTTGATCGCCCTTGAGGTCCCCTTGACGAAGCGGCGGGTCGGGGGTGTGTCGCGACGACCCGGAGGGTCACCGGGTGCGGCGTTGCGGCGCGGGAGCACTAGACTGGCATGCGATGTCCGCGAACCGTGAAAACACCCCCGAAAAGACCGCCGGCCGCATCGTCGGAAACCTCGACCCCGCCATCGCAGCGCGCCTGAAGCAGGACGACGACGGCCTCGTCGCCGCCGTCGTGCAGCAGTTCGACACGCGCGAGGTGCTCATGCTGGGCTGGATGGACGAGGAGGCGCTGCACCGGAGCCTGACGACCGGGCGCGTGACCTTCTGGTCCCGGTCCCGCGCCGAGTACTGGCGCAAGGGCGACACCTCGGGGCACATCCAGATCGTCAAGGGCGTGAGCCTCGACTGCGATGGAGACGCGCTGCTAGTGCTGGTCGATCAGATCGGCGCCGCCTGCCACACCGGCTCGGCGACGTGCTTCACGGGCCGGGATTTGGGCGCCGTCGTGGGCGAGAAGCCGGAAGGGGAGAAAGCATGAGCGGCAACGTCCGCGGGCTCGGCGTGATCAGCCCGAGCAAGGAGGAGTTCCGCGAGCTGGCCGGTGGCCGCCGCGTCGTCCCCGTGACCCTGAAGGTCCTGGCCGACGGGCTGACTCCGATCTCGATCTACGTTCGGCTGGCGGATGGCCGGCCCGGCACGTTCCTCATGGAGTCGGCGGCGGCCGGCGGCGTGTGGAGCCGGCACTCCTTCATCGGCGTGCGCTCGCCCGCGACGCTGACCGCGCGCGACGGCGCCGCGCACTGGACCGGCGACGTGCCCGTCGGCCTGCCCGCTGAGGGGCTCGCCGTCGACGTCCTGCGGGACACGGTCGCGGCGCTGCGCACCGAGCCGCTGCCCGGCATGCCGCCGCTGACGAGCGGCATGGTCGGCTTCGTCGGCTGGGACTGCGTCCGCCACTGGGAGAAGCTGCCGAACCCGCCGGCGGACGACCTGCATCTGCCGGAGCTGGCGATGAACCTCGTCGGCGACATGGCCGTGCACGACAACACGGACAGCACGGTCACGCTCATCGCCAACGCGATCAACCACGATGGCGCGGACACCGGCGTCGACGAGGCGTACGACGCCGCCGTCGCGCGCCTCGAGGACATGCTCGCGGCCCTGAACGAGCCGGTGGCCACGGCGACCTCGACGTTCTCGGGGGCCGACGTCGACACCGGTGAGCTCATGCGCGCCGTGACCCACAGCTGGGACGAGGACTCCTACCGCCAGGCGATCCTGCGGGGCAAGGAGGCGATCGTGGACGGCGAGGTCTTCCAGGTCGTCGTCTCGCGCCGGTTCGAGCTGGCCACCGACGCCGACCCGCTGGACGTCTACCGGGTGCTGCGCACGACCAACCCGAGCCCCTACATGTATCTCTACACGATGGCGGACGACGACGGCGGCACGTACTCGATCGTCGGCTCCTCACCCGAGGCGCTCGTCACAGTCGACGACCGCGACGTGGTGACGCACCCGATTGCGGGATCCCGCCCGCGGGGGGCCACGCACGAGGACGACGCGCTGATGGAGAAGGATCTGCTCGCGGACGAGAAGGAGCGGGCCGAGCACCTGATGCTCGTCGACCTCTCGCGCAACGACCTCTCCAAGGTCTGCGACGCCGGCACGGTCGATGTCACCCAGTTCATGGAGGTCGAGCGCTTCAGCCACATCATGCACCTGGTCAGCAACGTCGTCGGGCATCTGCGCGACGACGCCACCGCCTACGACGTGCTGGCCGCGACCTTCCCCGCCGGCACGCTCTCGGGGGCGCCGAAGCCGCGAGCCCTGCAGCTGCTCGACGAGCTCGAGCCGCACCGGCGCGGCGTGTACGGGGGAGTCGTCGGGTACCTCGACTTCGCCGGCGACATGGACATGGCGATCGCGATCCGCTCCGCGCTGCTCAAGGGCGGCAAGGCCTACGTGCAGGCCGGTGGAGGTATCGTGAACGACTCGGAGCTCGACGCGGAGGCGCTCGAAACGGTCAACAAATCCGCCGCCCCGCTGCGCGCCGTCTGGGCGGCCGGGACCATGGCCGCCCACCGCCAGGCCGGGGCCGGCGCATGATGTCGCGGCGTACGAGCGTGCTCGTCGCGCTGGCCGGCGCGCTGCTGGCCCTGCTGGCCGTGACGCGCACCTGGGTCACCGTCACTCCGGCGGAGTCGGCGATCGTGCAGGGTGTCGTCGTGGTGCCCGGCTCGGAGGCGGCGACGAGCGTCTCCGCACTGGCGATCGTCGCGCTGGCGGCCGGCATCAGCCTCTCGATCGCCGGCCGCGTTGCCCGCTACGTCGTCGCCGCTGTGCTCGTGGCCGCCGGTGTCGGCATCGGGTTCGCGTCGGCTTCCGTGCTCGGCAATCCCGAAACGGCCGCTGCCGGCATGGTCGGCGAGGCCGCCGGCACCGCGCAGATCCTCGCCGACTACACGACTTCGCTCTGGCCGTTCGTCGGGATCGCCGCGGGCGTTTGGACCGCCGCGGCCGGGGTCGTCGTCGCGGTCGGGGCGCGGCGTTGGGCGGAGAGCCGGAAATACGCGGCGGCGGGGGAGCAGGCCGCGGCGCCCCGTGCCGGCGACGATTCGGCGGTCGACGAAATCGACGGCTGGGACCGGCTTTCACGCGGCGAGGACCCCACGCGCTGAGCGTGGAGTCCCGGACGCGCGAGAGGTCACCGAGGACGCGAAACGCGGCGATCAGTGGCAGAATGGACGTAGTTCTACACAGGGGCGAAATCGCGCCCGTACCCACAAGGAGTAACGCGAACATGGCTGACGCCACTACTGAGAGCACGCACGCCGTCGACCCGATGCACTCGGAGCAGCCGGGACACGGCAACAGCATCGCAGCGTGGGCCATGGTGGCCGTCATGCTGCTGGGCTTCCTCGTGGGCTGCATCGGCTTCACGATCCCGAACATCCCGGTCCTCGTGGTCGGCATCGTCATCATCCCCCTCGGCCTGATTCTCGGCTGGGTCCTGAAGAAGGCAGGCTTCGGCGTCGGCGGCGCCAAGTCCAAGGGCTCGCACTGATCGTGAGCGTTCTCGACGACATCATCGAAGGGGTCCGCGAGGACCTCGAGGTTCGTCGTGCCCTGCTCGACGACGCCGGCATCGCGGCCGCGGCGGCCGCCGCACCGCCCGCGCGCGACGCGTTCGCCGCCCTCGGCGGGGTGCGCGACGGCTCTCCCGCCGAGCGGGACACGCGCCTGCGGGTGATCTCCGAGGTCAAGCGAAAGAGCCCCTCCAAGGGCGCGCTGGCCGATATCCCCGAGCCGTCCGAGCTCGCCCGCCAGTACGAGGCGGGGGGTGCCTCGGTGATCTCCGTCCTGACGGAGCAGCGGCGTTTCGGCGGCTCGCTCGAGGACTTCGACGCTGTCCGCGCGGCCGTCGAGCTGCCCCTGCTGCGCAAGGACTTCACGGTCGAGGCGTACCAGATCCACGAGGCCCGGGCGCACGGCGCGGACCTCGTGCTCCTCATCGTGGCCGCCCTGAGCGACGCGCAGCTGGCCGAGTTCCTCGCGCTCACGCGCGAGCTCGGGATGGAGGCGCTCGTCGAGGCGCACACGGAAGATGAGATCGACCGCGCGGTCGCCGTCGGCGCGCGGATCATCGGCGTCAACGTGCGCAACCTGAAGACGCTCGAGATCGATCGGGGCACGTTCGGCCGCCTGGCCGATCGAATCCCCGCCGACGCCGTCGTCGTCGCCGAGTCCGGTGTCCGCAGCGTCGAGGACGTCGTCGGCTACGCCGCCGACGGTGCCGACGCCATCCTCGTCGGCGAGGCCCTCGTGAAGGACGCCAGCCCGCGCCAGGCGATCGCGTCCTTCGTCGAGCAGGGCAGCGCCGCGAAGCCCGAGCGCGTCCGGGCCTGAGCCCGCGTCGCGAAACGACATCACGCCATCCCACTCGCTGGATCTAAGTAAGGTAGGCACACCGTGAGCGATTCCGCGCACGTCCCCGCAGGAGACGACCCGGTCGGGGCATTCCTGAACGATAGCCCGAGCCTGCGCGACGCGCCGGGCCCGTACTTCGGTGATTTCGGCGGGCGCTGGATGCCCGAGTCGCTCATCGCCGCGCTCGACGAGCTGACCGACACCTTCGAGGCCGCCAAGAACGATCCGGAATTCATCGCGGAGGTTCTCGAGCTCAACCGGAACTACTCCGGCCGGCCGTCCCTGCTGACTGAGGCCAAGCGGTTCAGCGAGCATGCCGGCGGGGCGCGGATCTTCCTCAAACGCGAGGACCTGAACCACACGGGCAGCCACAAGATCAACAACGTTCTGGGCCAGGCTCTGCTGACCAAGCGGATGGGCAAGACCCGCATCATCGCGGAGACCGGCGCTGGCCAGCACGGCGTCGCCTCCGCGACGGCGGCGGCCCTGCTGGGCCTCGAGTGCGTCGTCTACATGGGTGCTGAGGACACACGCCGGCAGTCGCTGAACGTCGCCCGGATGCGCCTGCTCGGTGCCGAGGTGATCCCGGTCGAGGCCGGCTCGCAGACGCTCAAGGACGCCATCAACGAGGCCCTGCGCGACTGGGTCGCCAACGTGGACTCGACCCACTACCTGCTCGGCACAGCCGCCGGAGCCCACCCGTTCCCAGCGCTCGTACGCTACTTCCACCAGGTCATCGGGGACGAGGCGCGCGAGCAGATCCTGGAGCAGACGGGACGCCTGCCGGACGCCGTCTGCGCCTGCATCGGCGGCGGCTCGAACGCCATCGGCATCTTCCACGGCTTCCTCGACGACCGCGAGGTCGAGCTCTACGGCTTCGAGGCCGGCGGCGACGGCGTCGACACTCCCCGTCACGCGGCCACGATCACGCTGGGTCGGCCGGGTGTGCTGCACGGGGCGAAGAGCTACCTGATGCAGGACGAGGACGGACAGACGATCGAGTCCCACTCGATCTCCGCGGGACTCGACTACCCCGGCGTCGGGCCCGAGCACTCCTACCTGCACAGCATCGGCCGCGCCACCTACGAGCCGATCACCGATGCCGAGGCGATGGACGCTTTCAAGCTGCTCTGCCGCACTGAGGGCATCATCCCCGCTATCGAATCCTCCCACGCCCTGGCCGGGGCCCTGAAGGTCGGCCGCCGCAAGATCGACGCGGGCGCCGACCCGGCCGACGTCGTCATCATCGCGAACCTCTCCGGCCGCGGCGACAAGGACGTCGGCACGGCTGCCGAATGGTTCAACTACCTCGACGCCGAAGGGCAGGGCGAATAATGACGACCGACACCCCGATCAATCACGTCGTGCCGACTGAGAGCAAGGCCGCCGCGGCGATCGAGAAGGCACGCGCCGAAGGTCGACCGGCCCTGATTTGCTACCTGCCCGCCGGATTCCCGGACGCGCAGACCACGATCGACGCCGCCGTGGCCATGGCCGAGAACGGCGCGGACGTCATCGAGCTGGGGATCCCGTACTCCGACCCGGTCATGGACGGCCAGGTCATCCAGGCCGCCACGGTGCAGGCTCTCGAGGGTGGCTTCAAGGTCGCCCAGATTTTCGACATCGTGCGCGGAATCACGGAGCGCTGCGACGCCGCCGTGCTCGTGATGACCTATTGGAACCCGGTCATGCGACTGGGCGTGGCGGAGTTCTCGCGCCGTCTCGCCGAAGCCGGCGGCGCCGGACTCATCACCCCGGACCTCGTGCCGGACGAGGCCGCCGAGTGGTTCGCCGCGTCCGACGCCCACGGTCTGGACCGGGTGTTCCTCGTCGCCCCGAGCTCGACGCCGAAGCGCCTCGCCGAGGCCGTCGAGGCCAGCCGCGGCTTCGTGTACTGCGTCTCGATCATGGGCGTCACCGGCGCCCGGACCTCGGTGGCAGCGACCGCCGAAGGCGTCGTGGCTGCCGCCCACGCCGCCGGCGCCGAGCGCGCCTGCGTCGGGCTGGGCGTCTCGAACCGCTCCCACGTGGAGGAGATCGGATCATATGCCGACGGTGTGATCGTCGGCACCGCGCTCGTCGCCGCCCTGCGCGACGGCGGCGTTGAAGCCGTTGCCGACCTGACCGCGCGTCTCAGCGGCCGAAAGGACTAGTCCCGATGACACTTCCCGCGTCGATCCCGAGCCCGCCGGCCGAATGGTCCAGCATCAGCCTGGGCCCACTGACCATCCACGCCTACGCGCTGTGCATCCTCGCGGGAATCGTCGTGGCCATGTGGCTGACGAACCGCCGCTGGCGCGCCAGGGGCGGGCCCGAGGGTGTCGTCTGGGACATCTGCATCTGGGCGATCCCGTTCGGCATCATCGGCGGGCGGCTCTACCACATCTTCTCCTCGCCGGACGCGTACTTCGGGCCCGGCTTCGACGGTACGGGAGACCTGAGCCTGACCTGGCAGATCTGGCGCGGCGGGCTCGGCATCTGGGGCGCCGTCGCCCTGGGTCTCGTCGGCGCCTGGATCGCGTGCCGGCGCTACGGCGTGCGCCTGTCGGCTTTCGCCGACGCGGCCGCCCCCGGCGTCCTGCTCGCCCAGGCCATCGGACGTCTCGGAAACTGGTTCAACCAGGAGCTCTTCGGCGCGCCGACGACTCTGCCCTGGGGCCTCGAGATTGACGCGTCAAGCCCGACCTTCCCGCCCGGCGTGGCCGAGGGGACCCTCTTCCACCCCACGTTCCTCTACGAGCTCGTCTGGAACGTCCTCGGCGTGCTGCTGCTGTTGGCCCTGGACCGGAAGTTCAAGTTCCGCCGCGGCGCCATGATGTGGCTCTACATCCTCGTCTACACGTTGGGCCGTGTCTGGATCGAGATGCTCCGCATCGACGATGCCGAGATGATCACGCTTTTCGGCGTCGAGCAGCGACTCAACGTCTGGACCAGCATCCTCCTCATCGTCATCGCCGCCGCAGCGTTCGTGATGACGATCGTCGCCTCGCGCGGCCGCCCCGATCCGGGCGTGTACCTGACGGGACGCGGCGCGGAGGCGCTCGGGTCCGGAGACGAGCCGTCGGCCCAGGGGGAGGGCGCCGATCTGACTGGCAAGGACGCACCCGACTCGGTCGTCTCGCCGGCCTCTGCGGGTACCGCGGACGGGGCTGCAGCGCCGAATGAGACCGACCATGATCGCGGAAATCGCAACGGGACAGCAACCGGAGCGTAAAGATCGCGCCTTGCTCTGTGGCCCGCGGCACGGGCAGTGCTAGTCTCACCGTACTTGTGTGATGTGGTCCGAGCCCGATCAATGCTCGGACCCGCGCCGATCTGCCGGCACGCGGGATGACTAGAATTTCGCGATGGCCTGATGCCACGACGATGTGGTTCTCCTCATCCATGGAGAGATGATGTCGAGTCCGGACACGCGCGCCGGAGCCGAATCCCAAGTCGAGCTGCCCCACGGCAGCCACCCGTTCATCCACCGGGGCCAACGCCGTCCCCTCCGCACCTAGCACCGATGGTTCGTGGTGCGCACTCTCGTTCCGGAGAAAGGACAGTATGACTCAGACAGGAACCCCGATCGCAGGTCTCGATCACGAGGCCGAGGTCGCCGTGTCGCCTTTCACGCGATTTGCGCAGATCCCCGAAGCCATCGGCGCCTACAACCCCGAGACGGAAAAAGACGCGTGCGGCCTGGCCGTCATCGCTTCCATGCGTGGCGAGCCCAGCCACGACATCGTCGACCACGCACTGACCGCCCTGCGCAACCTCGAGCACCGCGGTGCCGTGGGCGCTGACGAGGGAACGGGCGACGGTGCCGGCCTGCTGACGCAGATCCCGGACGAGTTCTTCCGCGCGGTCGTCGATTTCGAACTTCCGGCCGCCGGCGCGTACGCCGTCGGCACGGCCTTCCTTCCCGACATCGTCGCGGAAGAGCAGACGGCCCGCGAGGGCCTCGAGGACCTCGCCGAGCAGGAGCGGCTGACAGTCCTCGGCTGGCGCGAGGTTCCGATCGAGGAATCCATCGTCGGCGCTGCCGCCCGCGCCTGCATGCCCAAGTTCGTCCAGCTCTTCCTCGCCACCGAGGAGGGCACCGAGGAGTCGCTGGCCTCGCTCGACGCCCGCGCCTTCCGCGTTCGCAAACGCGCCCAGAACAAGTACGGCGTCTACTTCCCCTCGCTCTCGTCGAAGACCATCGTCTACAAGGGCATGCTGACGACCGCCCAGCTTGAGCCGTTCTTCCCGGATCTCTCGGACGAGCGGTTCAAGACGAAGCTCGGTATCGTTCACTCGCGCTTCTCGACCAACACGTTCCCGTCGTGGCCGCTGGCGCAGCCATTCCGAACCATCGCGCACAACGGCGAGATCAACACCGTCAAGGGCAACCGCAACTGGATGCGCGCCCGGCAGTCCCAGCTGGCCGGCGATGTGCTCGGTGAGGTCCCCGAGGAGCTCTTCCCGATCTGCACGCCCGGTGCGTCCGACTCCGCGTCCTTCGACGAGGTGGCCGAGCTGCTCATGCTCTCGGGCCGCCCGATCACGCACGCCGTGATGATGATGGTTCCGGAGGCGTGGGAGAACCACGAGACGATGGACCCGGCCCGCCGCGCGTTCTATGAGTACCACTCCATGCTGATGGAGCCGTGGGATGGGCCCGCGGCCGTCTCGTTCACGGACGGCAAGCAGGTCGGGGCGGTGCTCGACCGCAACGGTCTGCGTCCGGCCCGCTACTGGGTGACCGACGACGGGCTCGTGGTCCTGGCCTCGGAGGTCGGCGTCGTCGAGCTGGAGCAGAAGACGATCGTCGCCAAGGGGCGCGTCTCCCCGGGCAAGATGTTCCTGGTCGACACCGAGGCCGGCCGTATCATCGACGACAGCGAGATCAAGGCCGAGATCGCCCGCGCCGAGCCGTGGGGTGACTGGGTCAAGCAGAACCTCGTCAACCTCTCGGACCTGCCGGAGCGCGAGCACGTCGTGCACAACACGGCCTCCATCCAGCTGCGCCAGAAGACTTTCGGCTACACCGAGGAGGAGCTGCGCATCCTGCTCAACCCCATGGCGAAGAATGGCGCCGAGCCGCTCGGTGCCATGGGCTCCGACACCCCGATCGCCGTCCTGGGCAAGCGTCCGCGGCTCCTGTTCGACTACTTCTCGCAATCGTTCGCGCAGGTCACCAACCCGCCGCTGGACGCGATCCGCGAAGAACTCGTGACCAGCATGAAGTCCTCGATCGGCCCGGACGGGAACCTGCTCTCCCTCGAACAGGTCCGCGAGCCGCAGATCGCCTTGGACTTCCCGGTTATTACGAACGACGAACTGGCCAAGGTCGCGAACATCCGCGACGAGAGCGGTGCCAAGTCGGCTTTGAAGGTGCGCGGACTGTACCGTCCGGCCGGCGGGGCCGACGAGCTCAAGCAGCGCCTGCAGGAGATCTGCGAAAAGGTCTCGGCGGCGATCAACCGCGGTGTGAAGTACGTGGTGCTCTCGGACCGTGATTCCAACGCCCAGTGGGCTCCCATCCCGTCGCTACTGCTGACCAGCGCCGTGCACCACCACCTGCTCAAGAGCGCGAACCGTACCAAGGCGTCTCTGATCGTCGAAGCCGGCGACGTGCGCGAAGTGCATCACATCGCCGTGCTCATCGGCTACGGCGCGTCCGCCATCAACCCGTATCTCGCCCTCGAGACGGTCGAGGAGATGGCCCGCCACGGCGAGCTTGGGGACGTCGCTCCGGAGGCCGCCCACTCGAACCTGATCAAGGCGCTCGGCAAGGGCGTCCTGAAGATCATGTCCAAGATGGGCATCTCCACGGTGTCCTCGTACTGCGGCGCCCAGACGTTCGAGGCCCTGGGTCTCTCGCAGCAGTTCGTCGACGCGTACTTCACCGGCACCCACTCGCAGATGAGCGGTGTCGGCATCGACGTCATCGCTGCCGAGGCAGCTGCCCGCCACGCGTCGGCCTACCCGCACGACGGCAACCAGGAGCCGCACCGCCGACTCGATGTCGGCGGCGAGTACCAGTGGCGCCGCGAGGGCCCGCCGCACCTGTTCAACCCGGAGACGGTCTTCCGCCTCCAGCACGCGACGCGCGAGCGCCGCTACGACATCTTCAAGGCGTACACCAAGGGCGTCGACGATCAGGCCCGCGAGCTGATGACGCTGCGCGGTCTGCTGGACTTCCGCTTCTCCGAGCGGACGCCCGTGCCGCTGGAGGAGGTCGAGCCCGTTTCGGACATCGTCAAGCGCTTCTCCACCGGCGCGATGAGCTACGGCTCGATCTCGCAGGAGGCGCACGAGACCCTCGCGATCGCGATGAACCGTCTGGGCGGCAAGTCCAACACCGGTGAGGGCGGCGAGGACATCGAGCGGCTCATGGATCCGGAGCGCCGCAGCGCGGTCAAGCAGATCGCCTCGGGGCGGTTCGGCGTCACGAGCCAGTACCTGACGAACGCCGACGACATCCAGATCAAGATGGCCCAGGGCGCCAAGCCCGGCGAGGGCGGCCAGCTGATGGGGCAGAAGGTGTACCCGTGGGTCGCCCGGACGCGACACTCGACGCCGGGTGTACCGCTGGTCTCGCCGCCGCCGCACCACGACATCTACTCGATCGAGGACCTCGCGCAGCTCATCTACGATGCGAAGCGCTCCAACCCCCAGGCGCGCGTGCACGTCAAGCTCGTCTCCGAGGTCGGCGTCGGCACCGTCGCCGCCGGTGTGACCAAGGCGAAGGCCGACGTCGTGCTGGTCTCCGGGCACGACGGCGGCACGGGCGCCTCGCCGCTGAACTCCCTCAAGCACGCCGGTGCCCCGTGGGAGCTCGGCCTCGCCGAGGCCCAGCAGACATTGCGCCTGAACAACCTGCGCGACCGCGTGGTGGTGCAGGTCGACGGCCAGCTCAAGACCGGCCGCGACGTCATCATCGCCGCCCTACTGGGTGCCGAGGAATACGGCTTCGCGACGGCCCCGCTCGTCGTCACGGGTTGCATCATGATGCGCGTCTGCCACCTCGACACGTGCCCCGTCGGCGTCGCGACCCAGAACCCCGAGCTGCGCAAGCGCTACACGGGCCAGGCCGAGTTCGTCGTGAACTTCTTCGAGTTCCTGGCCGAGGAGGTGCGCGAGATCCTCGCCGAGCTCGGATTCCGCAGCCTCGAGGAGGCCATCGGGCACGCCGAGCTGCTGCACAAGAACGCGGCGATCGACCACTGGAAGACCGAAGGGCTGGACCTCAGCCCGATCTTCGAGACGTACGAGGACGTGAACTCGCCGGTGCGCAACCTGCACGGGCAGAACCACGAGCTCGACAAGCACTTCGACAACAAGCTCATCGAGCTCAGTGCCGACGCGCTCGAGAGGCGCCAGCCGGTGCGCATCAGCCTCGACGTCATCAACACGGACCGCTCCGTGGGGACGATGCTGGGCAACAAGGTCACCAAGACCTTCGGCATCGAGGAACTCGCGACGGACACGATCGACATCACGCTCAAGGGCCAGGCGGGCCAGTCGCTCGGCGCCTTCATGCCGGCCGGCATCACCCTGCGGCTCTTCGGCGACTCGAACGACTACGTCGGCAAGGGCCTCTCGGGCGGCCGGATCATCGTCCGCCCGGACCGGGAAGCCGGCTTCCTCGCCGAGGACAACGTCATCGCCGGAAACGTCATCGGCTACGGCGCGACGAGCGGCGAGATCATGCTGCGCGGCGCCGTCGGCGAACGCTTCCTCGTCCGCAACTCCGGCGCGACCGCCGTCGTCGAAGGCATCGGCGACCACGGCTGCGAATACATGACCGGCGGCGTGGCCCTGATCCTCGGGAGCACGGGGCGCAACTTCGGCGCCGGCATGTCCGGCGGCGTGGCCTACGTGCTCGACCTCGACCGGAAGAAGATCAACAAGGACGCCCTCGCGAACGAGGACCTGATCCTTCGCGCGGTCCCGACCGAGGAAAGCGACGGGCTGCGCGAGCTGCTCGTCCGCCACGCTGAGGAGACCGGCTCGGCGCTGGCGGCGAAGCTGCTCGTCGACTTCCAGGACACTCTGGCCCGCATCACGCAGGTCATGCCGCGCAACTTCGAAGCGGTACTCGAAACTCGCGCCACCGCAGTGGCGGAAGGACTTGACCCGGACGGCGACGTCGTCTGGAATCGGATTTTGGAGGCTACCCGTGGCTGATCCCCGTGGATTTCTGAAGGTACGCGAACGTCAGACCCAGCCGCGGCGCCCCGTGCCGGTGCGTCTCATGGACTGGAAAGAGGTCTACGAGCGCCAGCAGGCCGGCACGCTGCACGATCAGGCCTCGCGCTGTATGGACTGCGGCATCCCGTTCTGCCACCAGGGCTGCCCGCTGGGCAACCTGATCCCGGAGTGGAACGACCTCGTCTACCGTGGCCGGATGGAAGAGGCCTCGGAGCGGCTGCATGCGACGAACAACTTCCCGGAGTTCACCGGCCGGCTGTGCCCGGCGCCGTGCGAATCCTCGTGCGTTCTCGGCATCAACCAGCCGGCGGTGACGATCAAGCAGATGGAAGCCGAGATCGCCGACCAGGCGTTCGACGACGACAACGTCGAGCCGATCCTGCCGCAGCGCCACACGGACCAGACGGTTGCCGTCATCGGCTCGGGGCCGGCCGGACTGGCCACGGCACAGCAGCTCACCCGAGCGGGCCACACCGTCGCGGTCTACGAGCGCGACGACGCCGTCGGCGGCCTGTTGCGCTACGGCATTCCTGACTTCAAGATGGACAAGGCCATCCTCGATCGCCGGCTCGAGCAGATGCGCGCCGAGGGGACCCGGTTCCGCACGAACGTCGCGGTCGGCAAGGACATCTCGTGGGATCAGCTGCGTCGTCGATACGACGCCGTCGTCGTCGCCACCGGGTCGACCGTCCCGCGCGACCTGCCGATCCCGGGCCGCGAGCTCGACGGCGTGCACTTCGCGATGGACTACCTGACCCAGTCCAACCGCGCGGTCGCCGGTGAGGAAGTGGCCGACCAGATCCACGCCAAGGGCAAGCACGTCGTGATCCTCGGCGGCGGCGATACCGGCGCCGACTGCATCGGCACCTCGCACCGCCACGGAGCCGCGTCGGTCACCACGCTCGCCATCGGCAAGGAGCCGCCGCTGGAACGCCCCGGGCACCAGCCGTGGCCGATGATGCCGACCTTGTTCGAGGTCCAGTCGGCCCACGAGGAGGGTGGCGATCGAACCTACCTCGCGTCTACGGTAGAGTTTGTTGGAGAAGGTGGCCGTGTGACGGGAGTCACGGTGGCCGAGACGGAATTCGTCGATGGCAAGCGCCTCCCCAAAGCGGGTACCGAGCGGACGATCAAAGCGGATCTCGTACTCCTGGCTCTGGGTTTCACCGGCCCTGAGCCCGCGGGTCTGCAGCAGCAGGCCGGCACCGAGTTTGATGACCGGGGCAATGTGGCCCGTGACGGTTACTACATGACCAACACGCCCGGCGTGTTCGCAGCCGGCGACGCCGGCCGCGGGCAGTCGCTGATCGTGTGGGCCATCGCTGAGGGGCGCGCATGCGCCGCCGCGGTGGACAAGTACCTGATGGGCGAGACCCGATTGCCTGCCCCCGTGGCACCGACGGATCGCGCCATTTCAATGCTCTGACAGGAGCCTCTGCATCCGCAGGAGTCCCAGTCGTGAACGAATGAGAAGAGGCGGTTAGTCGACGTATGCGACGCGCAAAAATTGTGGCAACATTTGGTCCCGCAATCGGCACCTACGACAAGGTAGTGCAGATCCTCCAGGCAGGCGTGGACGTCGCCCGGCTGAACATGAGCCACGGAGAGCACTCCACCCACGCTGAGAACCTCGCGAACGTGCGCCAGGCCTCGGCCGAGCTCGAGCGTCCCGTCGGCGTCTTCGCCGACCTGCAGGGGCCCAAGATCCGTTTGGGTCGCTTCTCGGACGGCCCGCACATGCTGGCCGTCGGTGACACCTTCACCATCACGATCGAGGACATCGAGGGCACCAAGGACATCTGCTCGACGACGTTCAAGGGGCTGCCGGGTGACGTCAATGTCGGCGACCGCCTCCTGATCAACGACGGACGCGTGGCCCTCAAGGCGACCGCGGTCGACGACGTCAAGGTCGTCACCGAGGTTGTCGTCGGCGGCGAGGTCTCCAACAACAAGGGCATCAACCTTCCCGGTGTCGCCGTCAACGTCCCCGCCCTGAGCGAAAAGGACGAGGACGACCTGCGTTGGGCGATCCGCGCCGACGTCGACATGGTTGCGTTGTCGTTCGTGCGTAACGCCGCCGACATCGACCGCGTGCACGAGATCATGGACGAGGAGGGTCGCCGGCTCCCGGTGATCGCCAAGATCGAGAAGCCGCAGGCCGTCGACTGCCTCGAGGAGATCATCGACGCGTTCGACGCGATCATGGTCGCCCGTGGCGACCTCGGCGTCGAGCTACCGATCGAAGAAGTCCCGCTCGTGCAGAAGCGTGCCGTCGAACTGGCCCGCCGCTGGGCGAAGCCGGTCATCGTGGCCACCCAGGTGCTCGAGTCGATGATCGAGAATCCGCTCCCGACGCGCGCCGAGGCCTCCGACTGCGCCAACGCCGTCCTCGACGGTGCCGACGCGGTCATGCTCTCCGGCGAGACGAGCGTCGGGGCGTACCCGATCAAGACCGTCGAGACCATGTCGCGCATCATCGAGAACACGGAGGAGCACGGCCTGCGCCGGATCCCACCGCTGGGCTCGCGTCCGCGCACGCGCGGCGGAGCGATCACGCGTGCCGCCGTCGAGGTCGCCGACCAGCTGGATGCGAAGTACATCGTCGCGTTCACGCAGTCCGGTGATTCCGCGCGTCGTCTCTCGCGACTGCGCCCGAAGCAGCCGATCATGGCCTTCACGCCGCTTAAGCACACGTTCAGCATCATGTCGCTGTACTGGGGCGTCCAGCCCCGCGTGGTGGCCTACGCCGACCACACCGACAAGATGACCGCCCAGGTGGACAAGTCGCTGCAGCTCGAGGGGCTGGCGAACGTCGGCGACCTGGTCTGCATCGCGGCCGGTTCCCCTCCCGGCACCGCCGGGTCGACCAACTCCCTGCGCGTGCACCGCGTGGGCGACGTCGCCGACGCCGGTGAGCTGCTCGACGGTCACGAGCCGCCGGCGCGTGAGAAGGTCGGTCCGTGGCGCACTCGCGAGGAGGCGCTCGACGATCTGGTCACCCACATGCGGGGCGACCACCGGTACGACGACTAGCCGTCGCTTTCCGTGACGCCGAGAGGCGGGTCCCTTGGGGCCCGCCTCTCGGCGTTAAAAGCGACCGGCCGCCCCCAGCGGGTGCTGGGGACGGCCGGTCGATGAAGGTCCGCTACTTGACCTGAGCCAGGATCGTCTCGGCGACCTCGCGCATGCTCAGTCGGCGGTCCATCGACGTCTTCTGGATCCAGCGGAACGCCTCGGGCTCCGTCAGGCCCATCTTCGTGGTCAGGACGCTCTTGGCGCGCTCGACGAGCTTGCGGGTCTCGAACTGCTCCTGCAGGGTTCCGACCTCACTCTCGAGGGCGATGATCTCGTCGTGACGGGCCGCCGCGAGCTCGATCGCGGGGATCAGGTCGGAGGGGGTGAACGGCTTGACGACGTACGCCATGGCACCGGCCTCCCGGGCCCTCTCGACGAGCTCCTTCTGGCTGAACGCGGTCAGCAGGACGACGGGGGCGATGCGCTCCTTGACGATGGCCTCGGCGGCCGTGATGCCGTCCATGACCGGCATCTTCACGTCCATGAGGATCAGGTCCGGCTTGTGCTCGCGGGCCAGCTCGACCGCCTTCTCGCCGTTGTCGGCTTCGGCGACGACGTCGTAGCCCTCGCCCCTGAGGATCTCGACGATATCGAGCCGAATCAGGGTCTCGTCTTCGGCGACGATGACGCGCCGCGCGGGCGTCGTCGATTCATCTGCAGCGGCTTCAGACATGGGTGGTCCTCCTGTGTGCCCGGTGGGCGTTGGTGGCAAACGACGATTCTGCCCACAAGCCTATCGTCATGTAGATTAGTTTTCCGCAACAGCGTCGGGCAGAAGGACCTTCGAGTCCGCTGCGCGACGACTTTGCGCCCGAGTGGCGGAATTGGCAGACGCACCGCACTCAAAATGCGGCGGGTAAAACCGTGTGGGTTCGAGTCCCACCTCGGGCACGTTCAGCCTCCTGCTCCGGAACTCCGGAGCGGGAGGTTTTCGCATGTGCGGGCAAGGGGCGTGCTGCCATTCATCTCCGTGGCCTAGGCTGGCCCCATGACTCGTATGCGCTACTACGTCGCTGCCTCCGTCGACGGCTACATCGCCGACGAGCAGGAGGGGCTGGACTGGTTGACCCCGTTCGATTCGACGCCCGGCATCGAGGAGGCGATCGGCGACTTCATGGAGCAGATCGGGGCGATCGCCATGGGTGCCGACACGTACGCGTGGCTCGTCGCCCACAGCCCGGGGGAGTGGCCCTACGGTTCCATCCCGACGTGGGTCTTCACGCACCGCGAGTTGCAGGCGGTGCCCGACGCCGACATCACCTTCGTGCGCGGCGAGCCCGCCGAGTGGGTCCAGGACATCAAGGATGCCGCTGGTGGCAAGGACGCCTGGGTGCTCGGCGGCGGATCGCTGGCGGGCCAGCTCATCGAGAGCGGCCACCTTGACGAGCTCATTCTCACCACCGTGCCCGTCATCCTCGGCGGTGGGCGCCGCCTCTTCGCGACCCGCGGATCCGTCGCGCTCTCGCTCACGAACCGCCGCGCGTTCGCGGACGGCGTCGTGGAGGACACGTACGACGTCGTCAAGCCCCGCACCAAACCGCGGCGGCACTGAGCCGGCACGGGTCGCGCACCCCTTTTCGCCGGCGTCGTCCCGTAGGGTAGTCGAGTGAGCAGCTCAGCCCAGAACTCGAATGTCAAAGCATCCTCCGCAGCCGAAGGCGACGCCCCACAGCGCCTTCTGGTCATCGACGGCCACTCGATGGCGTTTCGCGCGTTCTACGCGCTGCCGGCGGAGAACTTCGCCACGGACACCGGCCAGCACACGAATGCCGTCTATGGATTCGTCTCGATGCTGATCCGCATGATTGCGGACCAGCGGCCCACCCACGTGGCCGTCGCCTTCGATCTCGACACACCGACGTTCCGTTCGGAGGAGTACGCGGAGTACAAGGGTGGGCGCAACAAGACGCCCGAGGAGTTCTACGGGCAGATCGACCTCATCCAGAAGGTCATGGAGGCGATGAACATCCCGCATCTGAGCCTGGACGGCTACGAGGCGGACGACATCATTGCGACGCTCGCCGCCCGTGGCGAGGACGCCGGTGCCGAGGTGCTGGTGGTCTCCGGCGACCGCGACGCGTTCCAGCTCATCAACGAGAAGACGCACGTGCTCTACCCGAAGAAGGGCGTCTCCGACATCCCGCCGATGGATGCCGCGGCGGTCGAGCAGAAGTACTTCGTGCGCCCGGAGCGCTATTCGGATCTCGCCGCCCTCGTCGGCGAAACGGCGGACAACCTTCCGGGCGTGCCCGGTGTGGGGCCGAAGACCGCGGCCAAGTGGTTGAACCTCTATGGCGACCTGGAGGGGATCTTCGCGAACATCGACGCGATCAAGGGCAAAGTCGGCGAGTCGCTGCGCGCCCACGTCGAGGACGTCAAGCGCAATCGCAAGCTGAACCACCTGCTGCGTGATCTCGATCTTCCCGTGGACTTCGCGGCCCTGACCCTGGACCGGCCCGACCGGGACGCCGTTGAGGAGCTCTTCGATGCGCTGCAGTTCAACACGCTGCGCAAGCGCCTCTTCGACCTCTTCGGCGAGGAGGAGGAACCGGTCGAGGAGGAGCCGATGCCCGAGCCGGAGCACCTGGACTCCGCCGCCGGCGTCGAATCCTGGTTCGCGGCCCGGGCCGGGCAGACCTTCGGCCTGCACCTCGCGACCGCCGAAGCGGCGGGAGCAGCGCACGACGTCGTCGGGCTGGCTTTCGCGTCCGACGACGCGACCGCCTACCTGGACCTGGTGCACGCGGACCAGGCCACCGAGGCGGCCGTCGTCGCCGTGCTCGGTGAGGCCGGGGTATCCAAGACTGTGCACGACTTCAAACGGGCCTACAAGCTGCTCGCGGAGCGCGGGATCGACCTGGTAGGCGTCGTCGACGACACCATGATCTCCGCCTACCTGATCCAGCCGGATCGCCGCAGCCACGAACTCGGCGACATAGCGCAGTTCCACTTGCGTGTGACCCTCGAAGCGGGTGAGTCCGCGGACAACGGCCAGCTGTCCCTGGGCCTCGACGACGACGTGTCGGCCTCGGCCGTGCGAGCGGCGTGGATCGTGCGGAAGCTGACCCTGCACCTGGCGGGCCAAGTCCTCGAGCGTGGTGCCAGCGGATTGCTGACGGAGATGGAGCTGCCGCTCGCCGTCACGCTGGCGCACATGGAGCGCACGGGCATCGCCGTCGACGGGGCGAAGCTGGACGAGCTCCTCGGCGACTTCACCAAGACCATCGAGGCGGCGACCAAGGAGGCCTACGACTCGATCGGCCACGAGGTCAACCTCAGCTCGCCGAAGCAGCTTCAGGGCGTCCTCTTCGATGAGCTGGAACTGCCCAAGACCAAGAAGATCAAGACCGGCTACACGACCGACGCCGACTCGCTGCAGGACCTGCTGATCAAGACGCAGCACCCGTTCCTCGTTGCCCTGATGGCCTACCGGGACGCGACGAAACTGAAGCAGACGGTCGAGGGCCTGCGCAAGGCCGTGGGCGAGGACGGCCGGATCCACACGACGTACGCGCAGACCGTCGCGGCCACCGGGCGCCTCTCGTCGCTGAACCCGAACCTGCAGAACATCCCCGTCCGCAGCGAAGAGGGCCGCCGGATCCGGGGCGTCTTCGTCGTCGGCGAGGGGTACGAGACCCTGCTGACCGCCGACTACTCGCAGATCGAGATGCGCATCATGGCGCACCTCTCGGGCGACGAGGGTCTGATCCAGGCCTACCGCGACGGTGAGGACCTGCACCGCTTCGTCGGCTCCCACGTGTTCGACGTCGACCCTGAGGACGTCACCGGCGAGATGCGCTCCAAGGTCAAGGCCATGTCCTACGGCCTCGCCTACGGGCTGAGCTCCTTCGGGCTCTCCAAACAGCTGAAGATCTCGGTCGACGAGGCCCGGACCCTCATGAAGGACTACTTCGCCCGTTTCGGGGCCGTGCGCGAGTACCTGCGCGGCGTCGTCCTCCAGGCGCGTGAGGACGGGTACACGGAGACGATCGAGGGGCGCCGGCGCTACCTGCCGGATCTCTCCAGCGACAACCGGCAGCTGCGCGACATGGCCGAACGCGCCGCGCTCAATGCCCCTATCCAGGGCTCGGCCGCGGACATCATCAAGCGGGCGATGCTCGGGGTGCAGGCGGGCATTCAGGAGGCCGGGCTGGCCTCGCGCATGCTGCTCCAGGTGCACGATGAACTCGTGTTCGAGGTCGCCGAGGGCGAACTCGAGGCGCTCGAGGTGCTTGTGCGGGAGCGCATGGGTTCGGCCGCGGAGCTCGCGGTCCCGCTCGACGTCCAGGTCGGGATCGGCCGCAGCTGGCACGACGCCGGCCACTAGAGTCCGGCGCTGCGCGCCGAGGAAAGGAACACATGGAGGAGCTTCGGTTCGAGCGGTTCACAGTCGATGCCGCGGACGATCTTGATGCGCGCGCGGCGGACTGGATCCGCGCGTGCGAGCAAGGGTTTTACGGCCAGGATCCGGACGAGGCGTCGATCGGCCGCTCGCTCGAGTCGAAACGCGCGCGCGGGTCGGTGCTCACCGGCGTGTACGACGACGCCCAGGCGCCGCCGTCGTTGACCGCGGTCTGGCCGGTGGCGACCTTCGAGGAGTTCGCGGGCGAGATCACTCTGGCCCCCGGACGAAGCCTGCCGGCGCACCTGATCTCCGGCGTCACGGTGCGGGCCACGCACCGGCGACGGGGAATCCTGCGGCGCATGATGACCGAATCCCTGGACCGGGCGCAACAGGCCGGGCGCCCCATCGCGGCCCTGACAGTCTCCGAGGGCAGCATCTACGGCCGGTTCGGTTTCTCGCCGGCGGCGTTTGCGCAGACCGTGCGCGTGGCCGTGCGCGACGGCCTCGGCCTGCGGGCCGACGTGCGCCGCACGCTCGAATCCTCGGGCCTCCGCGTCGTTGCCGTGCACCCGCGCGACATGGAGGCGATCCACGACGCCGTCGTCGTATCCTTCCACTCGGCGACGCCGGGATCCATCGACCGGCTCTACGGGGACCGGCAGCGGGTCACCGGCCGCTGGGGCGGAGACGAGGGAGGCCCGGTCAAGGATCTGCGCGCCTACGCGTGCCTCGCGGGCGACGGGACGCCGCTCGGTTTCGCCACGGCGAAGTTCTCCGGCTGGAAGGACGACCCGCGGCGGCTGGAGATCACGGATCTGATGGCCGCTGACCCCAAGGCCGAGCTGGCTCTGTGGGAGCACCTGGGCGCCCATGACCTCGTGGGCGAGCTGACGTGGGGCGGGGCGCGCACCGACGATGCGCTGTCCTGGGCGCTGGCCAACCCGCGGGACCTCCGGACGGAGAAACGCACGGACTCGCTCTGGGTGCGCGTGCTCGATGTGCCGGCGGTGCTGGAGGCCCGCTCGTACGCGGGCCAGGGCACGTTCCGAATCGAGGTTTCAGACCCTCAGGGCCGGATCGAAGGCGCGTGGCGCGTCGACGTTGCCGATGGCGCAGCGGCGGTCCGCGCCGACGAGGCGCCCGCTCCGGACACCGTGTCCACCGACGCCGAGACGCTGGCCTCGCTGGTGACCGGTGCCATCGAGCCCTGGCAGGCCGCGGGCCTCGGCCGCCTCCGCGGCGACGAGACGGTGCTGGAGCTGGTCCGAGCGCTCTGGACCAACGAGGTCCGGCCGCTCTCGGCAACGTTCTTCTGACCTCGCGGAGGCGGGGAATCCGCTTTGACCGCCTACCGGCTGAGCGTTAGACTGATCGGGCATGTCTTCAATCGTGTGCGCTCGCGCGTGCCCGGAAGATGAGCACTAATTCAAGATCCACCTCGGAGCATGTCGGGACTTCCGGCTGCCCGACTGACGAAACTATCCACATCGGAGCCCCTACTACATGACCATCACCTCCAACGAGAAGACCGGTGCCCCCCAGGTCGCAATCAACGACATCGGCACCGCTGACGACTTCCTCGCGGCCATCGACGCCACCATCAAGTACTTCAACGATGGTGACCTCGTCGAGGGCACCGTCGTCAAGGTTGACCGCGACGAAGTTCTGCTCGACATCGGTTACAAGACCGAGGGTGTCATTCCTTCCCGCGAGCTTTCCATCAAGCACGACGTTGACCCGGGCGAAGTTGTCGCCGTCGGTGACAACGTCGAGGCCCTCGTCCTCACCAAGGAGGACAAGGAAGGCCGCTTGATCCTGTCCAAGAAGCGCGCTCAGTACGAGCGTGCCTGGGGCGATATCGAGAAGATCAAGGAAGAGGACGGCGTCGTTACCGGTACCGTCATCGAGGTGGTCAAGGGCGGCCTGATCCTGGACATCGGCCTGCGCGGCTTCCTGCCGGCATCGCTCGTCGAAATGCGCCGCGTTCGCGACCTGGCTCCGTACATCGGCCAGGAGATCGAAGCCAAGATCATCGAGCTGGACAAGAACCGCAACAACGTTGTGCTGTCCCGCCGTGCATGGCTCGAGCAGACCCAGTCCGAGGTCCGCTCCTCCTTCCTCAACAAGCTGGAGAAGGGGCAGGTCCGTCCGGGCGTCGTCTCCTCCATCGTCAACTTCGGTGCCTTCGTGGACCTGGGTGGCGTCGACGGCCTCGTGCACGTCTCCGAGCTGTCCTGGAAGCACATCGATCACCCGAACGAGGTTGTCGAGGTTGGCCAGGAAGTCACCGTCGAGGTCCTCGAGGTCGATCTGGACCGCGAGCGCGTTTCGCTGTCGCTGAAGGCTACGCAGGAAGATCCGTGGCAGACCTTCGCTCGTACGCACGCCCTGGGCCAGGTTGTCCCGGGTAAGGTCACCAAGCTGGTTCCGTTCGGTGCGTTCGTTCGCGTCGAAGACGGCATCGAGGGCCTGGTGCACATCTCCGAGCTGGCAGTCCGCCACGTTGAACTTGCCGAGCAGGTTGTCTCCGTCGGCGACGAGCTCTTCGTCAAGGTCATCGACATCGACCTCGAGCGTCGCCGCATCTCGCTGTCGCTGAAGCAGGCCAACGAGGGTGTCGACCCGGAGGGTACCGAGTTCGACCCGGCGCTCTACGGCATGGCAGCCGAGTACGACGACGAGGGCAACTACAAGTACCCGGAGGGCTTCGACCCGGAGACCAACGAGTGGCTCGACGGCTACGACGAGCAGCGTTCCGCTTGGGAGGCGCAGTACGCCGCCGCCCAGGAGCGTTGGGAAGCGCACAAGAAGCAGGTTGCTCAGCACCTCAACGACGACCGCGCTGCGGTCAACGAGGGCCCGGCCGAGACGACTGCTTCCACGTCCACCAGCTTCTCCTCGGACGCCCCGGTTGCCGACGCCGGCACCCTGGCTTCCGACGAGGCTCTCGCCGCACTGCGCGAGAAGCTCACTGGCAACTAAGGTCCGGTCGCTACCACGTAGCAACTGAACTGTAGGAGAATCCCCGCGACCGTTCTGGTCGCGGGGATTTTCTGCGTCTAGGCTGAATCCATGAATGAGCCGTCCACGCCCCTGCCACCCGACCCGCCCTACGATGCAGGGGAGCGGGAGATGCTCCTGAACTTCATCGAGTTCTATCGCGCCATCATGCTGCGCAAGGCCGAGGGGCTGACCCGAGACGAACTCGCCCGCACCGTGGAACCGAGCACCATGAGCCTGATCGGCATGATCAAACATCTGGCCTACGTGGAACACGAGTGGTTCACGCATCGCCTCGAAGGTCGCCCGATGGACGCGCCGTGGGCGAACGTCGACTGGGACAGCGACAACGACTGGGACTGGAACTCGGCCGCCGCGGATACGTGGGAAGACGTCGCCACGCTCTATCTGCGCGAAGTTGACCACTCGCGCGACATCATGGGAAGGCACAACGACCTCGAGGCGCCACTCGCGGTTACTACTAAAGACGGCCGTCCGATCAGCCTGCGCTGGATGCTGGTGCACCTTGTCGAAGAATATGCGCGGCACGCTGGGCACGCTGACCTGCTGCGCGAGGCAATCGACGGCAGCGTCGGGGATTGAAGAACCATGCGAGATGACCCGACTGCCCACGTCTCCTTATGGATCCCCGTGATGCGGGAGGACCGGGAGATTGTCGGCTACCTCCAACCAGGCGGGGAAGCCGCCGGCGAGCCGGACTACGACACACTGCAGCCGCGTGATGTGCTGGGACACCCGTCGGGGAGCCCGCCGATTTCCTGGCGGGTGAGGAACGGCTGCTTGAGCGCGGTATCGCCCATGTGGCGGGCGCGTGGCGGTTGTCCGCGACGTCGTCGGAGTCCGATGCCGGCGGTTCGTGGATGGCTTCAGATCTGACGATCGTCGGGATCTCGCCGGAGGGGATCATCGCCACCGACGCTCTCGCCGCGAAGTCCCTGACACCGGCCGTGCGGATCAGGATTCCCTGGCCGGACCTTGAACAGCGGCTGGTTCCCGTCTGCTCATGATCAGTGGCGTGTCCGCCGCGAGACCGTGACCGTGAACCTGGGATCTCGGTCGACCTGACGGGTCGGGCCGACGAGTCGTTCCAATTGTCCCCGATAACGCAGGTGGGAGTTCCAAACGCACCAGAGTTCGCCACCATCGGCCAAGACGCGGCCGGCGTCCGCGAAGAGCTTGAGAGCGATGCCCGCATGCACCGTGTTCCCCATATGGAACGGCGGGTTCAGGACGATCAGGTCCGCACTGCCCTCCGGTTGCCCGCTGAGCGCGTCGTCGCGGACCGCGCTGACGCGATCGGCAACTCCATTGGCGGCGGCGGTCGACCGCGTCGACAGAATGGCAGCCGCCGACTGATCGCACGCCAGGACCTTCAAGGCCGGGCGGGAGACCGCCAGGAAGGCCGCCAGGGTTCCGTTGCCGCACCCCAGATCAATGGCGAGGTCAGCGGTGCGTGCCTGCGCCAGCGCAGGCAGGAGTAGCCGCGTTCCCGGGTCCAGTTTGGCACCGCCGAAGGTGCCGCCGGTGGCCGTCAGAATCAGTTCGCGGTTCAGCCCGACGTCGTAGCTTGCGGTGTCCGGGACCGGCGGGCCGGGTGCGGGCCGCACGGCGCCGGAGGCCGTCAAGGCGCGGGCTTTGCGCCGGGCGAGGGAGGCATCGACGGACGAGAACGACTCGCCGAGCACGTCGTTCATGCTGCGGCTCATGTGCTTGACGCGACCGCCGGCCAGGAGGGTCACGTCGTCGTCCGCGAAGGTGGCGACGAGCCGGGCCCAGTCGCGCAGCTCGTCGAGGGAACGCGGCAACTGCATCACGACCAGACGGATTCCGTCGAGCAGGTCCCTGCCTAGGGATTCGAGGCTCCCATCGGCCGAAGGCTGGATGTGCCGGAAAGTGTCCGACAGCCCCAGCCGCTGGGCATTGGCGTCGATCGCCAACTGGGAAGCCAGCGGGTCAGTGTGCACCCTGTGGCCGGTGACGCCGGCGGCGGCGAGGCCGAGCGTCAGTGCGCCATACCGGTCGCCGATCACGGCGACCTCCTCGCCGCGGAGGGTGGCGGCGTCGGCGAGAGTCGTGGTGGCGATGTCCAGCAGGAGGTCGTCGGCGGAATCGTGGGCCTGGAGGTTGTCGGCCTCGACATCCGGCCAGCGACGCAGAGCTGCGAAGAGCGGTGCCCGATCCTGCCCGCTCACAGGTCGACCCACTCGGTCGCCCCGCGGCGCCACGAGGCGGCACCGGCAGTATGGGAGGCCAGATACGCGGAGAATGCGTCCTCGGCGTCAGCGGCGTCGGCCAGGGCGACGCGCACGCTGGCCTGCACCTGACCGTCGTCGCCGGGAGCGTAATCGACGCCGAGCACCTGGTGGCCCGACGTGCGCAGATCGTTCTCAAGGCGCGGAGCGATGGTCATGTCCGCGACGACGTCGTACAGCCGCATTCGTTGCCGGCGCACCAGACGCGCCCGGTCGAGCCCGGCCGAGACCGACTCGGAGTAGGCGCGCACGAGGCCGCCGGCACCCAGCAGGACCCCGCCGAAGTAGCGGACGACGACGGCGACGACGTCGGAGAGGTCAGAGTCTCCGTCGTGCGTCTCACGTCGCGTGAGTGCCTCGAGCATCGGTGCGCCGGCAGTGCCCGAGGGCTCGCCGTCGTCGTTGCTGCGCTGCACGTCCCGGTCGGCGCCCAGGACGAACGCGGTGCAGTGGTGGCGCGCGTCGAAGTGGGACTTGCGCAGTTCCGCGACCAGTTCACGCGCGGCGGCCTCGCTCTCGACGCGGCGCAGATAGGTGATGAAGCGCGAGCGTTTGATCTCGAGCTCGTGCACTACGTCGGCCCCGATCGTGGTGTAGCCGGTGGCTCTCGTCTCGCTCTGATTCACCCGGCCAGCCTACCGGGCGGCGGGCACTGGACGCTCGGTAGGGTAGAGGGCATGACTGAGCAGCGCGAGCACGTGATCGATGTCGGCCTCACCGGCGGCATCGCCTCGGGCAAGTCGACGGCCGCCGCCGAGCTGGCCGCACTCGGGGCGACCGTGATCGACGCGGACGCGCTGGCCCGGCAGGTCGTCGCGCCCGGCAGTGAGGGGCTGGCCGAGGTGGTTTCCGCCTTCGGCGAGAGCGTCTTGACCGCAGCTGGAGAGATGGACCGGGCGGCCGTCGGCCAACTGGTCTTCGGTGACGCCGACGCCAGGGAGCGGCTCAACGGGATCATCCACCCGCGTGTGCGGTCGGAGGCCACCCGGTTGCGACGCGAGGCGATCGCGGCCGCGGACGGCGGCCGGGCCGTCGTCGTGCAGGACATCCCCCTGCTCGTCGAGACGGGGCAGGCCGAGCGATTCGACGTCGTGATCGTCGTGCAGGCGCCCATCGAGGAGCGCGTGCGCCGCATGGCGTCCGACCGCGGGATGACTGAGGCCGACGCGCGGGCGCGCATCGACGCGCAGGCGACCGACGACGAGCGCGCGGCCGTCGCCGACGTGGTGTTGCGCAACGACTCGACGCGCGAGGATCTGATCCGGGCCGTCCGGACCGTGTGGCGCGAGTTGACGGGAGACCCGGCGTGAGTCGGGCAGGCGGGGCAGTGCCCTTCGAATTCGGGGCGGGCATGAAATGGGTACGGCGCCTGTTCCTCGTCGCGGCCGCGCTCTTGGCCGGCTGGCTCCTTGTCTGGCTCGGGTTCGGCGGGCGTGCGGACTTCGTCGCGGGCGAGCCGTACGGGGCCTCCGTCGCGGTGGGCGCGTGGCTCGGGTTTTCGGCGGTGGCCGTGGCTGCCGTGGCGGGCGTGATCTTCGCCCAGCAGCTCGTCATGGCCATCCTGGGCAGGATCGACGCGGGGCCGTTGTTCCCCGGGCTGCTGGGCAGGCGGGGCCGTCGTCGTCCGTAGGCGATTTCGCCTTCGAAGAAAAGTTCGAGGCATCGGGTGTCTCGGGCACCGGCTAGGGGTAGCCTAGGGGCATGAGCCTTGCCCACGACATCCAACGCGTCGTCGCCCCGTTCGAGGTCGTCAGCGAGTTTGAGCCGGCCGGGGACCAGCCGACGGCCATCGCCGAACTGACCGAGCGCATCAACGCCGGTGAGAAGGACGTCGTGCTCCTCGGCGCCACCGGAACCGGCAAGTCGGCGACGACGGCGTGGCTCGTCGAACAGCTCCAACGCCCCACGCTCGTCATGGTTCAGAACAAAACGCTGGCCGCGCAATTGGCGAACGAGTTCCGCGAGCTGCTCCCGAACAACGCCGTCGAATACTTCGTCTCCTACTACGACTACTACCAGCCGGAGGCGTACGTCCCGCAGACGGATACCTTCATCGAGAAGGACTCCTCCGTCAACGAAGAGGTCGAACGGCTGCGCCACTCCGCGACGAACGCGCTGCTGACGCGACGGGACGTCATCGTCGTCGCGACGGTCTCCTGCATCTACGGTCTCGGCACACCAGAGGAATACGTCTCCGGGATGGTGACCCTGAAGAAGGGCATGGAGATGAACCGGGACGACATGCTCCGGCACTTCGTGAACATGCAGTACGCGCGCAACGACATGGATTTCCAGCGCGGCACCTTCCGCGTACGGGGCGACACGGTCGAGATCATCCCGGTCTATGAGGAACTGGCCGTCCGCATCGAGTTCTTCGGTGACGAGATCGAGAACATCTACACACTGCACCCGCTGACGGGCGAGATCGTCCGAGAAGAAGACGAGATGTACGTGTTCCCGGCCAGCCACTATGTGGCCGGTCCCGAGCGAATGAACCGCGCCATCACGCAGATCGAAGACGAGCTCCGGGTTCGACTCGAGGAGCTGGAGGGGCAGAACAAGCTCGTCGAGGCCCAGCGGCTGCGAATGCGTACGACCTACGACCTCGAGATGATGCAGCAGATGGGCTTCTGCAACGGCATCGAGAACTATTCGCGCCATATCGACGGCCGAGCCGGCGGGTCCGCTCCGCACTGCCTCCTGGACTACTTCCCGGACGACTTCCTGCTCGTGGTTGACGAGTCGCACGTGACGATTCCGCAGATCGGTGCCATGTACGAGGGCGACATGTCGCGCAAGCGCACGCTCGTCGAGCACGGTTTCCGGCTGCCGTCCGCCATGGACAACCGGCCGCTGAAGTGGGACGAGTTCCTCGAGCGCATCGGCCAGACCGTCTACCTCTCGGCGACCCCGGGCAAGTTCGAGCTGGGGCAGTCCTCGGGTGTCGTGGAACAGATCATCCGGCCGACAGGGCTGGTCGACCCCGAGATCAAGGTCAAGCCGACGAAGGGCCAGATCGACGACCTCCTGGGGGAGATCCGCGAGCGTACCGAGCGCGACGAGCGCATTCTCGTCACGACGCTGACGAAGCGCATGGCCGAGGACCTCACCGGGTATCTGACCGAACACGGGGTGAAGGTCGAATACCTGCACTCCGACGTCGACACGCTCCGCCGAGTCGAGCTGCTGCGCGAGCTTCGCATGGGGACCTTCGACGTCCTGGTCGGCATTAACCTGCTGCGCGAGGGGCTCGACCTGCCGGAGGTCTCCCTCGTCGCCATTCTCGACGCCGACAAGGAGGGTTTCCTGCGTTCGGGTACCTCGCTGATTCAGACGATTGGCCGCGCCGCCCGTAACGTCAACGGCCAGGTGCACATGTACGCCGACCGGATCACGGATTCGATGCGCAAGGCGATCGATGAGACTGACCGACGTCGTGAAATCCAGGTCGCCCACAACAAAGAGCGAGGCGTCGACCCGCAGCCGCTGCGCAAGAGAATCGCGGACATCACCGATCAGCTGGCTCGCGAGGTCGCCGATACCAAGGCGTTGCTCGAGGAGTTCGATTACGGCAAGGGCAAGCGCGGTATCAACGCGACCAAGACCGATTCCCAGCGCAGTATCGAGCCGGGCAAACGGAAGCTGGCGGCGGCCCCCGCGGAGGACCTCGGCGAGCTCATCGCGCAGATGACCGAACAGATGCACGCCGCCGCAGCGGACCTCCAGTTCGAGCTCGCGGCGCGCCTGCGTGACGAGCTGAGCGACCTCAAGAAGGAGCTGCGCCAGATGAAGGAGGCGGGCCACGCCTAGGGTGCGCGATGCGTCTCGTGGGAATCATGGGATAGAATTGAGCGCACGTAGGGGAGTATCCCGAACATTGCGAACGTCAACACGCTGACCTGCCAACGAAGGCGCTCGGCCCGGAAGGGTCGTGATCAGCCGGGCGCAATGGCCGATCCTGTCGACGCCGCCGCGGATGCGGTGGCCGGTCGTGGGCGGCGGAGAGACTTGCGGCACTGTGTTGTCCCTGCAGCGGCCGCCATGGCGGTCGCCCTACGAAAGGTAGTCTGTGTCAGATCAGCTGACCTTAGGCTTCGAAGTCGTCTCGCTGACGGTCCTCGGCCTCATCCTGCTCTTCGACCTCCTCTACGTGGTCAAGCGCCCCCACGAACCCTCCATGAAGGAAGCTGGCCTCTGGGTCGGTTTCTACGTGACCCTGGCCCTCGTCTTCGCCGGCCTCATGTACTGGCAGGCGGGCCCTGACTACGGCAAGCAATTCGTCGCCGGCTGGGTCACCGAGTACAGCCTGAGCGTCGACAACCTCTTCGTCTTCATCATCATCATGGCGCGCTTCTCCGTGCCGCGGAAGTACCAGCAGGAGGTGCTGATGTTCGGCATCATCATCGCTCTGATCCTGCGCGGCATCTTCATCCTCATCGGCGCCACCGTCATCGAACACTTCACCTGGGTGTTCTACCTTTTCGGCATCTTCCTGCTCTGGACCGCCTGGCACCAGCTCAAGGATCAGGGCGAGGATGAGGAAGCCGGAGCCAACAACGGCCTGGTGGCGCGCCTGACCCGCAAACTCCCCATCAGCGACAGCTACGACGGCAACAAGCTGCGCACCACGGTCGACGGCCGCAAGATGTTCACGCCCATGGTCATGGTCTTCATCACGATCGGCATGACCGACCTGATGTTCGCGATCGACTCCATCCCCGCGATCTTCGGCCTGACCCAGAGCGCGTTCATCGTCTTCACCGCCAACATCTTCGCCCTGATGGGTCTGCGCCAGCTGTACTTCCTGCTGGGTGGATTGATGGACCGGCTGATCTACCTCAAGCACGGGCTCTCGTTCATCCTCGCGTTCATCGGCGTGAAGCTCATCTTCCACGCGCTGAACCACAACGAGCTGCCGTTCGTGAACAACGGGGAGAACATCGAGTGGGTCCCGGACATCTCGACGAACCTGTCGCTGGTCGTCATCCTGTCGACAATCGTCATCGCCACCGCAGCCTCGCTGCTGTCCAAGAAGGGCCGCGAAGCCGCGACCATCGCTCAGGAAGCCAAGGCCGTCAAGGAAGCCGAGGAGGCCGAGCAGGCCAACGCGGACGAGAAGTAGCCGCTGGCAACGCGAAAGCCGTGTGGCCGCCCTGTCCAAGGTGGCCACACGGCTTTCGTCGCGTCTGGCGTCTACTTCTTGACGGCCTTGGCCGCTGCCTTCATGGCCTTCTTGTTCTGGCGCACCCGCTGCAGCGAGGCGTCGTCGACGATGTCCGCGACCGACATGTCGGCCCCGTCCGCGCCGTAGGCGCCGGCGGCCTCCTGCCAGCCCGTCGCCGTCAGGCCGCGCTGCTTGCCGAGCAGGGCCAGGAAGATCCGGGCCTCCTGGTCGCCGAATCCGGGCAGTGCCTTGAGCCGCTTCAGGATCTGCTTGCCGTCGGGGTCGCCCTCAGTCCATAGGTTCTCAACCTTGGCCGGCTCACCACAAGCGAAGGTGTAGCAGGAGCATGATGTCTCAGGACATCGTGAACGGTTGTGTCTCGGAGGGGCTGCACGGCAGGGACGTGTCCACGATGTGTTGAGACTTCACATAGCAGGAGCATGAGTGGGGACTGCTGTTCGGGCCGGACTGGTCCGGAAAATCTAGACGAACTCGCCAGCCTTCAGAACAGCGAGCACCCCGGGTCGAGCGTCCCGACGGGGTCGGCGAACGCAGACTCCATCGTCGTCCGGTGGTGCCACATGATGAAACCGCCGGTGGTGGTCGCATCGCGTAGGGACCGTCCAACAACCACCACCAGCGCAGGCCGAAGCCCGGTATCATTGTGTGTTCCAGGAGTCAGACTCCTCAGCGGGTGCCGCCCGATGCTCAGCTAACGAAGACGCTAGCTGAGGGTCAAGTCCTAGTATATGAACTGAGCCTCCTTCTCGTAAAGTGAGCTGTCGAAATCATCGCCAGTCCACGAATAGGGCTGTATTGCAGTGCCTTCAGTCACAGCGTCAATGAGAAGCCTTCGGAGAAAGCGTGTGACCGCGGCCGGCTTCGCTCCAGGTAGGAACCAGTCCGAGATTAGCTGGCGGAGCCATGGTTGATTGAGAATTCTAAGCCGTTCCTCTACGTCCAGGAATGGACATGTAGCAATGGCTAGAATGTACAACTCCTGCGAGGCATGACTCTTTATTACATTATATGGGATGTAGCTATCCGAAAGGATACTCTCCGCGATCTGAATAGACCTATTGATTATTCTTGTTCTGGTTTCTTCGTCAGAACCGTCGAGCTGGAGGAAGAACTTCATCGCACTCAGGTGTAGCAGCAGCGGCGCTTGGTTGGATTTAGCGTTATTGCGGCTAATGGAAGTAGACTCCAGTTTAGTGATCAAACTTGCGGCAGAACGTGAACTAGATGAGTACTTTACAGAACTGGCCGTCGCAAGTGACAGGAAATGACAGAGCTCGATTTCTGAGTTCGCTGATTCACTAAGCCGATGAATAGATTTCTGAATCGAAAATCTCAAATTCTCGTTGGCGCGGATTTTCAATAGATTTTGTTCGCGCTCGGTTAGTCGTGAGCAGTAAGAAGAGAAAAATGAGAAGATTCTAAGAATTCTCACAATTTTCATGGCCGACGATACCGATGGGTGAGACAGGTATTGGTTGAGCATGCTGTGGGCGAAGTCCCATGAGTAGTTTTGGAGCTCAAGCGCCTCATCGTATGACTCGATACGGACAGTTCGCTTACCAATGAACTTCCTTAACCGCCTCTCAATGTGAGACAGCGACGTGCCAATAGTAGCCGCATCATTTTCACTGCCGATCAGGAGCGACTTGAGCTCAATACCAATGTCCCTGGAATCGTAGTCTGGCAAGGAACCCTCAAATGGAAGAGAAGACTTCAAGAATAACTTGAGCCGGGCTTTCCGTGCCGAAATCTCAGTTGTGAAAGGCGTAACGTAGTCACGTGTTTTTGTCTCGTTGATTGCAAATCGGTGCTCCGTTAGCACTTCCGAAACAGCATGAGAGACTGTGTCAATATCGGACATATCCGATGCGAACAAGAAGTAGTCATCGACATAGCGGAGAATCTCGAATGAGGACTGTTTTAAGCCGTACTCCCGTAGGCGAGACTTTATTTTCTGATCGAGTGACTGGAAAATAATCTCTGCGAAAACTCGAGATGCCTCGGGGCCGATACAGATTCCGTGAGTCTCGCCCCAATTGCATGATTGCATCACCTTGTCAAAAGTGCGACCTAGATCCAAGTAGTCATTATACGACCTTGATTTCCTAAGGTGCAATTTGCTCAGGGAGTCGGTACCCGTGCTCCATGCAAAAGAATGAGTGTAGATACTCCTAAAGCAGTTTGTGACATCGAGCCGCCTCATGAACCGCCAGTGTGCTTCCAGAGCCTGCCATTTACTCGAGTCATAAAACTGACCCACAAATGCATGGTCCGCGTAGACAAAATAGGAATTATATGTACCTAGGGTGCGTCCAGCTGTTTCAACAGAGATTATTGGATCTGTCCTTGGGACTATAAACTGACTATTGAGATTCTTTCCGTACGAATTAACTTTCAAAGGGTGACGCAGGGAACTCGAATCCGCATTTGCATAGTAGAGCAGCGCATCTTTTCGTGTGTAATACAAGTATGCGATCGAAACTTGTGAAGAGAGGGCCAATATATCTAGTTCGCGCGTCCTGAGCCGATCGCGCCTTACAATAAAGGACGCGGGCGCACGCCAATCGGGGACTTTGAACAGCAGTGGTGAATCGACTACAACGCGAGGTGAACTATTTTTCGACGCATGTGTCGGTAGTAGCGTCGTTAGATCTGTTGAGTTCTTAGAGCTAAGTAGTGCAAGGACGAGGAGATCGCTTGTGTCCCGCGGGCGGAAGTGTATTCCCTTCGAGTCAACACGGGAAGATCTAGCATCTATCCAGTCGTAGAGCCATTTTGAGCTAACCTCCAGTGGAAGTTCGTAGGGTAGGCATTCTGTGAGAAGCGCGCGTAGGGGTGATGTTTTGCTATTTTTTAGTTCCACAGGACTCTCCTTGCCGCAGCTCTGTCCTCATCCGATTTATGCGGAAGAGCGACAGAGTGAAAAATTTGTTTCGTGCTTAGAAATTTCTCCGCAAATTCTGTCATGTCTTGATTTCTGTGGACTATTTGCTTGCAACAGGGACATACGTGGGGAGAACCACTGGAGCTACGAAATCTTGCGAAACGCGTTTCAGTATAACTTCTCGCCGTGTTGATGAAACCAGTAAGGTTGGGCTGTAGGGTATGTCTTCCACGTGCGAATCTTGCGTTATATGCCAAGCCTGTGACGATGCGTAGTGAGTCCCCGTCCGACTCCGAAGCATGTGGCATAAGCAGGTACTCGAACAGCAAAAAGTAGAAATCCACCGCCTTCGGACTTGCCCAGCAGTCCACTGAGTCAGCATATTTTTCTAGCCTGTCAAGAGCCGTCCGGAGGCGCGTCGATTTTTTATTGTCAATATCGATCGACTCGAGTTGCGATTGTTCCTTCGAGAATCGAAAACTATAACCTAGGTATTCGATGAAAGTCGGGATATTGCTTGGGTGGGTTACAGACGTGAATTTACTACTGTTGATTTCGAGCCCTAGCGACAGAAGTTCGCTCCGGACGGTGGTTTCAATATGATCTGCGTTGGCTGCGTCGCAAATAATAAGGACGTCGTCAACATATCTGAGATAGACGGCGACTGAGGTATCTCGTTTGAGACGCGCATCGAAATTCTCGAGAAAAATCTCGGATAGAACCGCAGATGAAGGAACTCCTTGAGGCACTCCTTGGTCTACTTCGTATACGCGATTATATGCCCCCAGGATCGAGCGGACATGTTTGTTTACGTAGCTTGGTATTCCTGCGTGAGATTCAATCTTATCGAGTAGGAGATGATGTGGGATCGACGCATAAAATTCTCGAATATCGAAGCGAATAATGGCCCGCCTGGCAGGCTGATCGTTTTTTGGGCCTCGTGCCATTTCCAGCGCGTCAATGAGTGTGCGAATGATTTGATCTCGGCCAACCGTGCGAATTCGAAATGAGTCTGCGAGCCTCATCGCGCAGTACCTATCGAACACGGCTTGGATTGACTTACCCTTGTTCAGGGTAGTTATCTGGCGTCCAACACTGCTATGTTTCTTTAGCCTTATGCGATCAGGTTGGCCAATAATGTAGTCCTCAAGCTGCTCTGCGAGCTTTAGTAGGAAAGCGTTCTCTGCTTCTCTCTTTTCTTCTATTTTTGCGCGGAGTTCTTTTTCTATCAGAGGTTTTTGGGATGCCGTTGCGAGCTCGGCTGATTCTCGAAGTTTGATGATGGCAGTATTAAAGTGGTTTGTTAGGGCGGCGTGCTCTGGTATAAGATTCTTTTTTCTCTGCTGTCTAAAGACTAGTCGCTTCACGTCTTGCAGAGTCGGCAGTGCGTCTCTCATAGAATTTCATTTCCCCTCAATGAAATATGATGAAGGTCTCGTTTGGGGCGGACGGTCGAATATCAATTTCGCTAGTGCCAGTTTTAGGTAACGCGTCGCTGCACTGCGATTGGTGGATGGCTAAGCTAGTTGTGGTGCAGGAGCACACCAATCAGTAGCGCCAGCGGGTCGCGGTCCAGCAGGTCGTCGGCTTCGGGATCTCCGGTGATGTGCAGGCTCACGGGGTGTCTCCTTCGCGTGGTTCCGGCGTCGTCATGGACAGCAGGCGCGCGAAGATTCCCGCGCCGTCGTCCGCGATTCCGTCGTGGTGGAATTCGTCGGTCTCCCAGACGCGCAGTCCGCGCACGCGCGAGGCGGTTTCGAGGCTGAGGTCCCGGTCCACGTAGACATCGTCGGTGTAGACGGCGGCGGCGACCGGCACCGTGTTGGTGGCCAGGACGTCGAGGTCGTACAGGTCCGGCCAGTCCTCGATTCCGGCGACTTCTTCGGCGACCTCCCGCAGGGGAGCGAGTGCCGGGTCCTCGGAGAAGAACCACGGGTAGACCATCTCGCCGGTCAGCAGCGGGTGTCCTGCCGTGGGCAGGAAGTCTGCGAACTCGTGCACAACCCGCTCAGCGGCCCACGACTTGGCGACCGTACCGTCGTCGTTCCGCCCGTGGCCGGACTGCCCGTAGATCGACTCGTGCATGAGCGCGTAGAGCGGGTTCACCAGGCGGGAGGCCTGGGCCTGGAGGGTGCTGAGGAAGGCGTCGGAGAGCCGCGGGCCGTCGACGGTCTCGACGAAGGCCTGCTCGAGGGCGAAGTGCAGCTGGTGGACACGCGAGTTGCCACCGAAATATTGCCCGAGCATCTGGACGAGGCCGCGCGTGACGGGCCGCCCGTCGGGGAGAGTTTCGGCGACTGAGTCGACGTGCGCGAAGACGCGGTCGATCGTTGCCCGGTCCTCGGGGTACCAGCCGAAGTACTCGGCATTGCGGGCCGCCATGCGGGCGTATGTGTGCCGGTAGACGCGATCGGCGTGGCCGGTCAGCGCGGCCAGGCCGCCGGTCACGAGGCAGCGTTCCAGGCCCTCGGGGGCCAGTGACAGGTACGAGAGCGTGATGAAGCCGCCGTAGCTCTGGCCCAGCGTCGTCCAGCGCTCAACGCCCAGGGCCCGACGCATCGCCTCGGCGTCGCGGACGATCGAATCCGCGCGGAAGTGCCGCAGGTACTCGGTCTGGGCCGTGACGCCGCCGCGCAGCGGCAGGCTCTGGCGACTGACGGGGGCGCTCAGGCCGGTGCCGCGCTGGTCCAGCAACAGGACGCGGAATGACTTCGCGGCCTCGCCGATCCAACCCGAGAGCGAGGTGACGCGGGGACCGGCGCCACCCGGCCCGCCCTGCAGGAAGAGGAGCCAGGGCAGTGCAGCGGAATTCTCGACGTCGTTCGCGACGACTTCCCGGGCGAAGATCCTGATCTGTTCGCCGGACGGGTCGGCGTGATCGAGCGGGACGTCGAAGTAGTGCTCGGTCGCGCGCAGTCCGCGATAGCTGTGGACGGCGGCGACGTGGTGCGCGCTCGTCTGGAGGCTCATTCCGAGGGTTCTTCTGCGAGGGCCTTCGGCGCGTGCGCAGCAACCGCGGTGAGCGCCTCGCCGTGGAGTCGGCGCGTGGTCCAGCCACTCATCGAGTCGGCGCCGATCGCGTCGTAGAAGCCGATCGCGAGCTCGTTCCAGTCCAGCACGGCCCATTCAAGGCGCGCGTAGTCCCGCTCGACGGCGAGCTGCGCCAGCGTGGCCAGAAGGGCCTTGCCGTGCCCGTTCTTCCGCGCGGACGGCCGGACGTAGAGGTCCTCGAGGTGGATACCGTGCACGCCCTCCCACGTGGAGTAGTTCAGGAACCAGATCGCCATTCCGACGACGGCCGGATCGCCGGCGGAGGCGCCGTCGTCGTCCGTCGGGGTCTCCTCGGCGACATGGGCGAAGACCTTGGGATCGGGCCCGAAGAGGTGCTCGTGCAGCAGGGCGCCGGTATTCCGCACGGCGTCGGGCTCGCGTTCGTATTCGGCCAGCTCGGTGATCAGGGCCAGCAGGACGGGGACGTCGCGCGGCTCGGCTGGGCGGATCCGGCACGTGTTTTGACTCATTGCTTACTTCCTATTCGCGGGACGCGACGCGTGGCGGCCGGAGCCGCTGCGTCGGAGGTGCTCGGCCCGATCCTAGCGCGGTCGAGCGCGGCGCGCTTAGAGGGGGAAGCGGCCTGTCGCCCGATCCCAGACATTCGCGGCGGCCGCGGCGAGGAGCGCGGATCCGAGCATGTGCACCAGGACCAGGCCGATCGGCAGGCCCGTGAAGTGCTGCCAGTAGCCGATGCCTCCCTGCGCCACCAGGACGAGTACGAGCAGCAGGAGGCCGCGGCGCAGCCCCTGCAACGGCGCGTCCGTCCCCGGCAGGCGACGCAGGACCAGCACGACGGCGGCGAGGGTCGCGGCAAGCAGAACGTAGACGGGCGCGGTGTGCAGGCGGGTGACGATCTCCGGGTCGAACGCGTGGCGCGGTGCTTCGGAGTCGCCTGCGTGCGGGCCGGTGCCCGTGACGATCGTCCCCAGGACGAGCGCGGCCGCGGCGGAGGCCAGGATTGCCCAGCCCAGCGCCGCGAGCCCCGCGGGCGGGGAGAGGGGAGCGAGGCGCTCCTGACCGTGTCGGCGCATGTGCGTGCGGTTCACCAGCAGCGTTGCGAATCCGACGACGGTCGCGGAGACGAGGAAATGCAGGCCCACGACCCACGGGTTCAGGTCGGTCCACACGGTGATGCCGCCGATGAACGCCTGCGCGGGGATGACGCCGAGCAGGCCGAGAGCCAGGCGGAACAGCGTCGGATGGCTCCGGCGCATGTTCCAGAGGGAGACGATCATGGCGACGGCGATGGCTGCGAGCACGAACGTCAGGACGCGGTTTCCGAACTCGATCACCCCGTGGATGCCCATTTCCGGAGTGGGGGTCATGGAGCCGGGCATGCAGTTGGGCCACTCGGAGCAGCCCAGTCCGGACTCCGTGAGCCGCACCGCGCCGCCCGTGACGATGATCCCGATCTGGGAGGCGAGCGAGGCGATGGCGAGTGCGTGCACACCCCTGCCCACGCGGGTCGGCAGGCGCTCAGCCCAGGTGGACAGGCGGTCTGTCCAGGTGGAGGCGGTGGAACTCATGATGTGACTCCGATCGAACTTACGTCCATTTGAACCAGCGGGTGGCCGCGGTGCCGGCGACGGCCGCCCACGCGAGTAGTACGACGACGGCGCCCGTCGCGAGGGTGCCGTCGATGAGCGCGGCGCGCATGGCGTCGCCGAGCGCGGCCGAGGGGAGGACCTGGACGATGTTGCCCAGGAAGGCGGGAAGGTGGCTGCCCGGGATGACGATGCCGCCGGCCGCGGCGAGCAGAATCCAGGCGAGGTTGGTGATCGCGAGAGTCGCCTCGGGGCGGACGGTTCCCGCGATGAGCAGACCCAGGGACGTGAATGCGGCTGCGCCCGCGAGCAGGAGGCCGACGGCGATCGCGGCGCCGACGAGGTTGGGCCGCCAGCCCATGGCGACGGCGGTGCCGCCGACGACGACGATCTGCACGACCAGGACAGCCAGCACTGCGAGGGCCTTGCCGAAGATGAGCCCGACCCGGCCGAGCGGCGTCGTCGACAGGAACGTCAGGACCCCGTAGCGGCGGTCGAAGCCCGTGGCGATGCCCTGGCCCGTGAATGCCGTCGACATGACGCACAGCGCCAGCACTCCCGGTGCGGCGGCGTCGATCCGGGAGGGGGCGACGCCGTCGAGCAGGTCGACGAAGGTGAGGGCCACGAGGGCCAGCAGTGGCAGCACCACGGCCAGGACGAGTTGTTCGCCGTTGCGCAGCATGAGCATCGTCTCGTAGCGGCCGTGCCGCAGGACGCGTTGGGCAACGGAAGCGGCATTCGCGGTGCCGGGAGCGAGGGTCGTTTCAGGCATCGGGCTGCTCCTTGGCGGATGCCAGATCGAGGAACACGTCCTCGAGGCTGCGCGGCTGCATGCTCAGGGCGGTGGGCAGCACGTCGGCCGCTGCGAGCCAGCTGGCCGCAGCGGCGAGGTGGGTCGCGGTGTGCACGCCGGTGACGCGATAGTGGCCAGCCGATTCGCGGGTCAGGACCAGCCCCGTGGAGCCGTGCAGGGCTGCGGCGTCGAGCTCCGCCGTCGTCGAGATCTCGAGGACGCGGGACTCCGTTTCGGCGTGGGCGGTCAGCTCTTCGACGGTGCCCTCGGCGACGTTGCGGCCCTCGTCGATGATGTAGACGTAGTCGGAGAGCCGTTGGGCGTCGTCCATAAGATGGGTCGTGAGCACGATCGCGAGTCCGGCGTGGCGCAGCTCCGAGATGAGGTCGAACACGACCTGGCGGGACTGTGGGTCGAGGCCGGCGCTGGGCTCGTCGAGGAAGACGATCTCGGGCCGCCCGACGAGGGCCGCCGCGAGGGCGACGCGTTGCTTCTGGCCACCGGAGAGGCGGCGGATCGATGTTGCCGCGAAGGTGTCGATGCCGAGCCGGGCGACCAGGGCGTCGACGTCTGCCGGGTGTCGGTACATGCCGGCGACGTGTTTGAGCAGAGGGATCGGGCGCACCGATGGCGGGAGGCCGCCGTCCTGGAGCATGACGCCGACGCGTGAGCGCAGGTCCGGGGAGGCCGTGAAGGGATTGTGTCCAAGCAGCGAAACGGAGCCGCCGTCCGGGCGCAGCAGGCCCTGCGCGCAACCGAGCGTCGTCGATTTTCCCGCTCCGTTGGTGCCGAGGATGGTTGTCACGGAGCCGTGATCGGCGCAGAGGGAGACACCGTGCAGGACGCGGACCATGCGGCCATCGAGCGCGGTGACTGGGCCGAAGTCCTTACGGAGGGCGTCGACGACGAGGGCGGGGGCTGGCGAGTGCACCAGAGCATTCTACGTGACGTAGAGGTTCCGCCCGACGGCGGGCTGCGGTAAAGTCGGCCACAAAAGGTGTGACCGTGGCACAGATCATGCCGAAGCGAGTCTCAGCTAAGGGTCGCCTTCCTAGCGAGTTGCCCCGCAATAGGTCATGATTGTGTTGTGTATTCAGCTCAGTTGACGACTCCCGATGACGGTGGGGCGCGGCCCCACGATACCGGGGCGCCCGAAAACGAAGAGCGGACCCGCGACCGCGTTCTGCAGGCCGTCCTGAAACAGGGGCCGGTCAGCGCCGCGGAGTTGGGCGAGTCGCTCGGATTCACGCCCGCAGCCGTCCGCCGCCACCTTGACACCCTCAGCAAGCAGGGTCTCGTCGAAGTCAAGCTAACCGCCAGTCAGAGCGCGGGGGCGGGCCGACCGGCCCGCCGCTACGTCCTGAGCCAGCGCGGCCAGACGAAGCTCGGCAACGACTATCTCGACATCGCCACGGAGGCTCTCACGGAGCTCGCCGAGGCCGTCGGTCCCGAGGCTATCCACACGTTCGCCGCCCGCCGCTTCGGCGCCATGGAGCGCCGCTATCAGCCCCTGGTCGACGCGGCAGGTGACGACGTCACCGCCCGGGCAGACGCCCTCGCGAAAGCGCTGGCCGAGGACGGGTTCGTCGGATACACCCGCGAGGTCGGTGCAAACCTTCCCGAAGCGATGCAGAGCGTCCAGCTCTGCCAAGGGCACTGCCCGATCCAGGGCCTTGCCGCGGAGTTCCCGGACTTCTGCGAAGAGGAAACCAAGACCTTCGCCCGACTGCTCGGCGTGGACGTTCGCCGACTGTCGACGCTCGCCGGCGGAGGGCACGTGTGCACCACGCACGTTCCCGTCGGACGCCACATGACACCTCAGCGTGCTGAGAAGAGAACTCGAATCAAGATCAACAAGCAGGAGAGGCCGCGATGACGGATCAGATTGCACAGGAGAACGCCGATCCCGGCGTGATCAATGAGATCCTGGAGAAGAATCCGGAGCTCCAAGGGATCGGAAACTACGAGTACGGCTGGTCGGACAAGAACGACGCCGGCGCCAACGCGAAGCGCGGCCTCGACGAGGCCGTCGTCCGCGACATCTCGGCCAAGAAGGACGAGCCGGAGTGGATGCTGAACCTGCGCCTGAAGGGCTTGAAGTACTTCGAGCGCAAGCCGATGCCGACGTGGGGCGCTGACCTCTCGGGCATCGACTTCGACAACATCAAGTACTTCGTGCGTTCCACCGAAAAGCAGGCAACCTCGTGGGAGGACCTGCCCGAGGACATCAAGAACACGTACGACAAGCTGGGCATCCCCGAGGCAGAGAAGCAGCGCCTCGTCTCCGGTGTGGCAGCACAGTACGAGTCCGAGGTCGTCTATCACCAGCTGCGCGAGGACCTCGAAGCCCAGGGCGTCATCTTCCTGGACACCGACACCGGCCTCAAGGAATACCCGGAGGTCTTCCAGGAGTACTTCGGCTCGGTCATCCCGGTCGGCGACAACAAGTTCGGCTCGCTCAACACGGCCGTCTGGTCGGGCGGCTCGTTCGTGTACGTGCCCAAGGGCGTGCACGTCGAGATCCCGCTGCAGGCCTACTTCCGTATCAACACGGAGAACATGGGCCAGTTCGAGCGCACGCTGATCATCGCCGACGAGGACTCCTACGTTCACTACATCGAGGGCTGCACCGCCCCGATCTACCAGTCGGACTCGCTGCACTCGGCCGTCGTCGAGATCATCGTGAAGAAGGGCGCACGCGTCCGCTACACGACGATCCAGAACTGGTCGAACAACGTGTACAACCTCGTGACCAAGCGCGCCATCTGCGAAGAGGGAGCCACCATGGAGTGGGTCGATGGCAACATCGGCTCCAAGGTCACCATGAAGTACCCGGCCGTCTACCTCGTTGGCGAGCACGCCAAGGGTGAGACCCTGTCGATCGCCTTCGCCGGCGAAGGGCAGCACCAGGACACCGGTTCCAAGATGGTGCACATCGCACCGAACACGTCCTCGTCGATCGTCGCGAAGTCGGTGGCCCGCAACGGCGGCCGCTCGGCCTACCGCGGCCTCGTCCAGGTGCGCGAAGGGGCCAAGGGGGTTAAGAACTCGGTGGTCTGCGACGCCCTCCTGGTCGACCAGATCTCCCGCTCGGACACATACCCGTACATCGACGTCCGCGAGGACGACGTCACGATGGGCCACGAGGCCACCGTCTCGCGCGTCTCCGAAGAGCAGCTCTTCTACCTGATGTCCCGCGGCATGGCCGAAGACGAGGCCATGGCGATGATCGTCCGCGGTTTCATCGAGCCCATCGCCCGCGAGCTGCCGATGGAATACGCGCTCGAGCTGAACCGCCTCATTGAACTGCAGATGGAAGGATCCGTCGGTTAATCATGACTGATACCGCAACTACTCTCTCCGGCGACAAGGCTCGCATCGGCGCGCCGTCGATCGCCGGATTCACCGAGGAGGGCGAAAACCTCTCCCCGCTGAACGAGGACGCCTCGCCGCTCGGTGGCGCCGCGTCGAAGGCCCACAGCCACGGTGGCGCCGCAGGCGTGCCGCAGGCGTCGCGCGGCGAGCGCCCCACCAGCTACGACCTGGCGGACTTCCCGGCCCTGACCGGCCGCGAGGAGGACTGGCGTTTCACCCCGCTCAAGCGTCTGGGCGGCCTGCACAAGGACGCACCGGCCGGTGACGCGCCCGCCGTCGTCCTGACCGGCGGTGAGGGTCTCGCCCTCGAGACCGTCGCCATGGATGACGCGCGCGTCGGCTCCGCTGGCGTCCCGGACGATCGCGTCTCCGCGAATGCCTGGAACGCCGCCAAGGAAGCTACCGTGCTGACGATCCCGGCGGGAGTCGAGGGCGCCCAGGCGACCCTGACGATCACGGGTGACTCCAAGGAAGCTGCCGCGCAGCACCTCGTGATCATCGCCGAGGCGAACTCGAGCGCCGTCGTCGTGCTGGACCACGTCGGGACCGCCGTGCTGGCGCAGAACGTGGAAGCCGACGTGAAGGAGGGCGCCAAGCTGACGCTCGTGTCGCTCCAGGAGTGGGAGGACGACGCCATCCACGCCTCGGCCCAGCAAGCCAAGGTCGGCAAGGACGCGTACTACAAGCACGTGGCCGTGAGCTTCGGCGGCGACCTCGTGCGCCTGACGCCGTCCGCCCGCTTCGACGCCCCGGGCGCCGAGGCCGAGCTGTACGGCCTGTACTACGCAGACGCCGGCCAGCACCTCGAGCACCGCCTGCTGGTGGACCACAACCAGCCGCGCTGCACCTCCAACGTGCTCTACAAGGGCGCGCTGCAGGGCAAGGACGCGCACACGGTGTGGGTCGGCGACGTGCTGATCCGCAAGAACGCCGAGGGCACGGACTCCTACGAGGCCAACCGCAACCTCGTCCTCACGGACGGCGCGCGTGCGGACTCGGTGCCGAACCTCGAGATTGAGACCGGCCAGATCGAGGGTGCCGGCCACGCCAGCACCACCGGCCGTTTCGACGACGAGCACCTGTTCTACCTGATGGCTCGCGGCATCGACGAGAAGACCGCGCGCCGACTGGTGGTCCGCGGCTTCCTCAACGAGATCATCCAGAAGATCGGCGTGCCCGAGCTCGAGGACCGTCTCAACGGCAACGTCGAAGAAGAGCTCGAAGCCACCGAGAACTAGGCCCCCGCAGGCCGCAAGAATTCACAGACCCACGCCGCCAACCGCGGCTTACAGGAGAGATACGGACACAATGTCTACTCTGGAAATCAAGGACCTGCACGTCTCGATCGACACTGAGCAGGGCACCAAGGAAATCCTCAAGGGCGTGACCCTGACGATCAACACCGGCGAGACGCACGCCATCATGGGCCCGAACGGCTCCGGCAAGTCGACGCTCGCGTCCACGGTCGCCGGCCACCCGCGCTACAACGTCACGTCGGGCGAGATCCTGCTCGACGGCGAGAACGTGCTCGACATGAGCGTCGACGAGCGCGCCCGCGCCGGCCTGTTCCTGGCCATGCAGTACCCGGTCGAGGTTCCGGGCGTCACGATGACGAACTTCCTGCGCACCGCCAAGACGGCGATCGACGGCGAGGCACCGAGCCTGCGCCACTGGACCAAGGACGTCAAGGCGGCCATGGCGAACCTGAAGATCGACGCCGACTTCGCGAACCGCAACGTCAACGAGGGCTTCTCCGGCGGCGAGAAGAAGCGCGTCGAGATCCTGCAGATGGAACTCTTCAAGCCCCGCTTCGCCATCCTCGACGAAACCGACTCCGGTCTCGACGTCGACGCGCTCAAGGTCGTTTCCGAGGGCGTCAACCGCGCGTCCGAGGCCAACGAGATGGGCACCCTGCTCATCACCCACTACACCCGCATCCTGCGCTACATCAAGCCTGACTTCGTGCATGTCTTCGTCGACGGCCGCGTCGCCGAGCAGGGCGGCCCGGAGCTGGCCGACCAGCTCGAGGAAGAGGGCTACGACCGCTTCCTGGTGAAGGCCTGACCATGAGCGAGGCGACCCAGGGCAACACGCAGGCGTCCCTCGAAGATGTCGAGGAGGCGCTCAAGGACGTCATCGACCCCGAGCTCGGGGTCAACATCGTCGACCTCGGCCTGCTCTACGGGCTGAAGTACGACGACGAAGGCACGCTGATCATCGACATGACGTTGACGACGGCCGCCTGCCCGCTGACCGACATCTTGGAGGAGCAGGTCGCTTCCTCCTTGGACAGCGTGGTGGATGCGCACCGACTCAACTGGGTGTGGATGCCGCCGTGGGGTCCCGAGCGGATCACCGACGACGGACGCGACCAGATGCGGGCCCTCGGCTTCAACATCTAGGACGCGATCGTCCGCAGCGCGAAAAGAGCCTGGGCTCTTGATCCGCGCCGAGGGTTCATCCCTTGGCCGGAATCAAGAGCCCGGGCTCTTCTGCGTTCGGGAAGGCTCAGGGTGCCCTGTCGACGACCTCAATCGTGGATGTCGTCGTCCCGACGACCGTCCCGGCCTCGAGCCGGTCCGCGTCTTCGAGGTAGACGCTCCGCGTGCCGATAAGCATGCCGCTGTCGCGGTCGATGATCAGGTCTTCTCCGACTACTCCGTCTTCGCGGATGATGCGGATGATGGCGCCATTGCGGCCGTCGCCTTCGGCGGGCTCGTCGACGAACTCGACCCGGGGCATGAGGGCCAGCGTCTGGTAGACGGCTGCGCGGAGATAGGCGTCCGGCAGGCGCGAGTTCAATACGTCTGCGGCGAAGCTGAAGAGCCGATGCTGATCGGCTTCGGAGCCTTGGTAGCCCGTGGTCTTCTTCATGTGTTCCAGGAGACGTTCGGGATCCCGGGGGAGTTCGGCCATATAGGCGACCGGGTCGGCGCCCCAGGGGCCGAAGCCGACATCCGCATCCGTGCTGGCGTGCAACTGGGCGGCTGTCCCGCGCTGGACCGGGTGGACCTGGGCGGCAGTGTCGCCGAAGATCTCGTCGAAGTAGTCCTGATCGATCATGCCGAACCCATTGGTCAGCGATGAGCTGCCCGTGCGGACCCATTCGCCGTCGTGATCAGCGGGAATATAGATCGTCGACGTCTCGAAGAACTGCCCGAACGCGACATCGCCATTCTCGTCACCTGTGTCCACGGCGTGCATGTCCTCGGTGTGGACCTTCAGGTACTGCCCGGTCCCCACAACGGGATCGGCGGTGCGGATTGTGTTCGCAGCCGCGGCATGCAGCACTTCTGCGGCGGCCGCCGGCGCGGTACCGTGCCAGTCTGCCGGTCGCACGAGGTCGACTGCGACGAAGGCGGCCGCGGCGACTGCTGCGACCGCCACACCGGCGACAACTTCCCTGCGGCGCACGGCTGCGGCGAAACCGTGGACGAGAGTATGTGGCGTCTTCTTTGGGTGGGGAGAGGCCGCATCGACTTCAGCGACGATCATCGCTCGCATGGCGTCGCGGCGCTGGGGATTCATGTTCTGCTGGGTCTTCATGGTTCCTCCTAGAGGGAGAAGTGGAGGTGCTGATGCAGGTGAGGGACTTTGTCTGCAAGCCGGCGTTTGGCCCTGCTCAACCTGGATTTCACGGTGCCGACGGGGATGCCTAGAGCAAGGCCGGCCTCGACAGTCGAGAGCTCTTCCAAGACGCACAAGGTGAGCACGGCCTGATCTTTGCGCGGCAGCTGTTTGAATGCCGTGGAGAGTTCGCGAGATGTCTGGTGCGAATCGACGTGGTGGGCCACATCGAGGGCAGGGTCAGGCTCCTGCGGCGTCGGAGGCAGCCGGGCGAGGAATCTCCGGTAGCGGCGTTCGGTCCTCGTGTAGTTCCGGGCGACGTTGCTGGCCGTGACGATCAACCAGGGCAGGAACCGTCCGTCGTCGTCGGGCACGTCGTTTCGGCGGCGCCACGTCTCCAAAAATGTCATGGCGACGACATCCTCTGCCTGATCGGCTGCGACGAACCGCAGTGCATGGCGGAAAATGCGTTGGTGGTGGCGGTCGAAGAGCAAGCCGTAGGCGTCGCCATCACCGGTTCGGGCCCGTCGCAGGAGGGCCTCGTCCGTCGGTGTTGCCGCCGGCGGCGGCAGATTGGTGTTCATGCTGTGTGATGTCCGGAGACCGGCGCGTGGTTCCGTTTATTCGCGGTCGAGGAGACCGCGGGCCGCGAGGGCATCGCCCGTCCGATGGGCGTAGTCGATTGCCGAGACGACCACGGGCCCCGCCAACGCGACCGGGTTGCGGCCGATGCCGCGCGCCCGTGCCGCGTCGCCGACCTCTACGGCCGAGGCAGCGATGGCCGGAATGCTGCGCAGCATGAGGCTCACGCCGAGCGAGAGCGCCTCGGGGTCGATGCCGACGTGCCGGAGCGGGCGCAGCGCCCGGCCGAGCCCGTCCATGAGCACGGTCAGTTCGGTGGTCAGCAGGAGGAGGCGGGCGGCCTGGAGCGCCGCGAGCATGCCGCCTATGATGGCGACAGCGCGCGCGACCGCGTCGAATCCAGTGGCGCCATCCGACGTCGCCAGCCACCACTGGTGCACGCCGAGGATTGCGAACATCCACCACAGGTAACGCAGCGGATCGGCCCAGTGGCGCAGCACCCGCCGCCCGGCCGCCGCGTACAGCACCACGGACAGGCCGATCAGGCCGAGGGCGACCGGCGCCTCACGCCACGTGATCGCGCCCACCGCGACGGCGACGACCAGCAGGTACTTCGCCCACAAGGGCGCCCGGTGGACGGGGCTGCGACCCGGGATCGCGAGCCCGAGCGTCATCATCCGGCCGCGCATTCAGGCCTCCCGCAGGGCGAGCCGGCGGTAGGAGGCGACCGCCTCGTCGGGGGCGCCGTCGAACACGACGTCCGCGTGGTCGACGACGATCACGCGGTCGGCCTGCGCGGCGAAGTCGAGGTCGTGCGTCGCGTAGACGATCTGCTGCTCGAGCGAGTCGAAGGTGCGCTGCAGCATCGCGTTGTTGCGTAGGTCCAGCAGGGTCGTCGGCTCGTCGGCGACGAGGATCCGCTGCCCGGCGGCCAGCACGGTCGCCAGCGCGACGAGCTGCCGTTCGCCGCCGGAGAGGTCGTAGACGCTGCGACGGGCCAGGTGCTCAAGCCCCAGCCGCTGGAGGATCTCCAGCGCACGACGGCGGCGTTCGTCCCGGCGCGGGACGCTCGCCTTGAGCGAGAGTTCCACGTCTTCGAGGACCACGGGCATCACGAGCTGGGCGAGCGGGTCCGTGAAGAGGAAGCCCACGTCGCGGCGGACCCGTTTGGTCGCCCGTGTGGTGCAGTTCCCGTTGACGAGGACGCGCCCTCCGCTCGGGGCGACGAGCCCGTTGATCATCTTCAGCAGCGTTGATTTGCCGGATCCGTTCGCCCCGACGACCGCGACGCGTCGTTCGGTCAGCGTCAGGGTGACGGGGGAGAGGACCGTCCGCTGTGGCACAGCGCCCGTGTCGGGATCGGCCGCCGACTCATCGTCCAGCGTGAGCTCGGCCGCTTCGAAGCGGATCGTCGTTTCGTGCATGTCTCCAGTAACCCACGGAGCCGATCAGGAGCGGAAATCGCGACGCGCGAGGCGCGGGAACGCCTTGAAGACCGTCACGGCGATGCCGGCGGCGACGAGGGACTTGAGGATGTCACCCGGCCAGTAGGGCAGGTCGTAGAAGAAGGCCTGAGACAGCGGCAGATCCGCGTTGATGCTCATGCCGAGGATGCCCAGCGGGTGGGTCAGGAGCACGGAGGATCCGAAGGCCGCGACGAAGAGCCACAGGAAGCGCAACCGTGTCGTCCGGCGCAACAGCCACGTGGCGATGGCTCCGGTCAGTAGGGCGGTCAGCGGGAAGGCGAGCAGGTAGCCGGCCGATGGCCCCGCGAGGACGCCGAGGCCACCCGAGAACTTCGCGAAAATGGGCACCCCGGCGAGTCCGACGGCGACATACAGCAAGACGGCCGAGCTGCCGCGCCAGCCGCCGAGGATTAGTCCGCACAGCGCTACGCCCAGGGTCTGGAGCGTGATCGGCACGCCCAGCGGCCCGACGGGTACTGCCGGGACGAGGGCCAGTACGGCGACGAGTGCAGCGAAGACGGCCACGAGGGCGAGGTCGCGAGCTGTCGGGCGCGCCAGTGTGCGGGGCGCCGGCTGCGCGGAGGCAGTGGTGTGATTGGTCACGATCGGTCCTTCGAATGCCTTATTGAACGGTGTTCAATGATGGTACACGTCCTGGCACGGCTAGACTGGAATGTCCGTCATTCTACGTCCCCGTCGAAAGGAATGTGCCGGTGATTTCCGTAGCCGACCTCGAATTGCGAGCCGGCGCCCGGCTGCTCATGGAAGGTGTCTCCTTCCGTATCGACAGTGGTGACAAGATCGGTCTGGTCGGGCGCAACGGCGCCGGCAAGACGACGATGACGCGTGTACTGGCCGGCGAAGGCCAGCCCGCCGGCGGTGAGGTGACCCAATCCGGCAAGATCGGCTACCTGCCGCAGGACCCGCGCACCCCGAACATGGAGCAGCTCGCCCGCGACCGCATCCTCTCAGCCCGGGGGCTCGACGAGATCGTCGGCAAGCTGCGCCGCTGCCAGGACGAGATGGCCAGCGAGGACGACGCCGTCCGCGAGAAGGCCATGCGCCGCTACGACCGTCTCGAGGCGGAGTTCATCGCCGGCGGCGGCTACGCAGCCGAGTCCGAGGCCGCGGCGATTTCGAACAACCTCGCCTTGCCCGAACGGATTCTCAACCAGCCGCTCTCGACGCTCTCGGGCGGCCAGCGCCGTCGTGTCGAGCTCGCCCGCATCCTCTACTCCGACGCGGACACGCTGCTGCTCGACGAGCCGACCAACCACCTCGACGCGGACTCGATCACGTGGCTTCGGGAGTTCCTCAAGAACCATCAGGGCGGGCTTCTCGTGATCTCTCACGACACCGATCTGCTCGAGGCGACCGTGAACAAGGTCCTCTACCTCGACGCCATGCGCGCGACCGTGGACCTCTACAACATGGGTTGGAGGCGCTACCAGGAGCAGCGCGTCGCGGACGAAGAGCGCCGCCGCAAGGAGCGTGCGACTGCCGAGAAGAAGGCTTCCCAGCTCAAGGATCGCGCCGCGCGCTTCGGGGCCAAGGCATCGAAGGCCTCCGCTGCGCATCAGATGACGGCGCGTGCTGAGAAGCTGCTCGCCGGCCTCGAGGATGTGCGCCAGGTCGACCGCGTGGCCGCTCTGCGTTTCCCGACGCCGGCACCGTGCGGCAAGACCCCGCTCATGGCCGAGGGTCTGAGCAAGTCCTACGGATCCCTCGAGATCTTCACCGACGTCTCCCTGGCGATCGACCGTGGCTCCAAGGTCGTCATCCTGGGCCTCAACGGTGCCGGTAAGACGACCCTGCTGCGCATGCTGGCGGGCGTCACCCAGCCGGACACCGGTGAACTGCAGCCGGGCCACGGGCTGAAGATCGGCTACTACGCCCAGGAGCACGAGACCCTCGACCACGAGGCCAGCGTCCTGCAGAACATGCGCAATTCGGCGCCGAGTCACCTGGGCGACGCGGACATCCGCGGGATCCTCGGATCGTTCCTTTTCGTCGGCGACGACGTCGAGAAGCCGGCGGGTGTCCTCTCCGGCGGCGAGAAGACGCGCCTGGCCTTGGCCACCATCGTGGCCTCGAGCGCGAACGTACTGCTGCTCGACGAGCCGACCAACAACCTGGACCCGGCCTCGCGCGCCGAGATCCTCAGCGCGCTGGCGAACTTCGAGGGCGCCGTCGTGATGGTCAGCCACGATGAAGGCGCTGTGGCCGCGCTGAACCCCGAGCGCGTCGTCCTGTTGCCCGACGGCGACGAGGACCTCTTCAGTGACGACTACCTTGAGCTGGTCGCCCTAGCCTGACGCCGCGCCGCGGAACCGCCGGTGGCTCTCGGAAATCTCCGGGGCCACCGGCTCTTCTACTTTTCAGGACCACTGGCAAAGTGCTCGATGATCCTCTGCGCGGTCTTTGCTGGAACATCGGACGTGGTGTCGAACCGTGCCTCGTAGGGTGCGGCGTCGATCAGTCGCTCCTGGAGTCCCGAGGCGCGTTCGAGATGCCACTGAAGATGACCTGCCCGCTGCGGCGAGTACCGGCGTCGAAGCCGATGGAACACCGTCCGCCGGTCCGCGACGAGAAGGACGGGACGGATAGCGACACTCAACGCGTCCGAGTAGCGGTGCAGATCTTCTTTGCTCTCGATGACACCGCTGATCACGAGGCGTCGCGGTCCGACGGTCCGGTAGTTGCGCCAGACGGCAGCCATATTCTCGAGTTCGATGAGAGCGTTGCCGTGCATCGCGTGCGCTGGCGGCCACGATCTGTGGAACCAGTCCACGTCCATGAGGGCGAACGGCCGGGCGGACCCTTCCAGACGGTCGCCGATATGGTCTAGAACTGAAGTCTTGCCCACTCCGTAGGTGCCGTTGATGAAGATGGCGAAGTCGTCGGTCATCTCTCGATGGTAGGCGGCGGTGGCACCACCAGAAGCGCTGCGGCTACTTCTCCCGTTCGAGCGCGTCGAGGTAAGCGTCCTCGAGTTCCTCGTCGGTCGGCTGTCCATCGCGCCGCGGCGCCTGCTTCTTGCGTGGCGCACGGTAGGCCGAGTGCTTGATCTCGATGCCGGCGGCCGCGGCTTTCGCCGCTTCCTCCCGGTCTTCCCGGTTGATGCGCGCCTGTTGCCGGGCCGCCCAGACGAGCGCGACGAAGCCGAGGACGCCGAACGCGAACCACTGCATCGAGTAGGAGAGGTGGTTGCCCTCCTCGAGCACGGGCCGCTCGAGGGCCTGGGGGACCTCGGCGGCGGCCGGCGTCTCGCGGGCCATGACGCCGTAGGCGCCCTCGGCCACGTCGAATCCGAGCACCTCCGAGACATGCGGGAGGTCGATCGAGGCGACCTGTCCGGCCGGGGCATCGCGGTTGAGCGTCGGCTCGGCCGGGCGCAGGCGGGCCACGACCTCTGTCCGCCCCTGCGGCGGTTCCGGCACGACGTCGGGCCGGCCGGCGTGCTCGTTGCCGATCGGCAACCAGCCGCGGTTGATCACTACGACGTCACCGGACTCGGTGCGGAACGGCACCAGGACTTCGTAACCCGGGCGCCCGCCCAGTGGGCGGTTGCGCACTACCAGGGTGTCGTCGGTCAGGTATTCGCCGTCGAGGCGGACCGGCGTCCAGGCCCTCTGCGCTGGCAGTTCGTCGAACAGCGGCGCGGCGTCCGCGTAGGCGACGGGCTCGGCGTCGTAGTTGTTCTCGACGATCTGGTTGGCGGCGCGGGCCTCGTCGAGGCGGTTCATCTGCCAGTTTCCGAGCCAGGTGCAGGCGGCGGCGAAGACGCAGACGAGCAACAGCCACCCGAACCAGCGGGTGCTCACGAGAAAGCGGTACACGGCGTTACTGTTCCTTCGCCTCGAACGGGACGGTTTCTTTCCACAGCCCGCGCTGGGTCAGGTAGTCCTGCAGCCAGTCGCGGTGCTCCCCGCACGCCAGCCACTGTTTGCGGCGATCTGGCGTGTGGATGCGGGGGTTGTTCCAGAGGACGGACCACTCGGCCCGGGCGCGGCAGCCCTTGCGCGAGCACGTGGGGGCCTCCGGTCCGCTCTCGCCGGCGAGTTGGCTGAAGAGGCTCACTGGCCGTCCTCCTTGGTCTTCGGTGGTGGTGGCGTGGCAGGGTCGTCATCGAGCTCGCCCTCGAGGGTGACGGGTCCATCGTCTTCTGGGGCAGGCCCGGCGTCGATTCCGGCGTAGGGCGCGTGGTCAATCAGGCTGGAGGCCGGCTGGTCGCGGTAGTGGTCCTTGCCGGCGCCGTTGGCGATGACGACGGCGACCCACGGCAGCAGGATGGCCCCGGAGAGGCAAACCCAGACCAGCCAAGAGTCGAGGAAGAAGAACGCGGCGATGAAGCAGGCCACACGGATGCCCATGGTCAGGGTGTACTTGAACATGCGCGAATGCACGTCCGCGGTGTGGGACTCCTCGGCGTCCGTGATTTTGTGCACGCCGCCGGAGCCGTCCCGCGCCGAACGCGGGCGGGAGCCGGCGTCGTCGAATCCGGAATCAGTTGAATCGTGCATATTTCTTTCCCACGGGAGCTCCTTTCATTGTCTCACCGACTGGGCCGCTCGCAGAATCCGGGTGGTCGCCGGATAGGATGGCCCAGAATCATTGAACGTGGTCCGCGGGTACTCCCGCGGCGACCCGATGGAGGTAATTCATGTCTGACGCGACGGCCCACGAGCCGCGCTCCGTCCTCGTCACCGGCGGCAACCGGGGGATCGGCCTCGCGATTGCACGGGCCTTCGAGGCCAACGGCGACAAGGTGGCCATCACCTACCGCAGCGGCGAGGTGCCCGAGGGCCTGCTCGGCGTCACGGCGGACGTGACCGATGCCGCATCGATCGACGAGGCATTCTCTGCGGTCGAAGCCGAGCACGGCCCCGTCGAGGTCCTCGTGGCCAACGCCGGCGTCACTCGCGACACGCTGCTCATGCGGATGAGCGAGGAGGACTTCACGTCCGTCATCGACACCAACCTCACGGGCGCGTTCCGCGTGATCAAGCGCGCGACGAAGGGCATGATCCGCCTGCGGAAGGGCCGTGTCGTGCTCATCTCCTCAGTCGTGGGCCTCTACGGTTCGCCGGGGCAGGTCAACTACGCCGCGTCGAAGGCCGGCCTGGTCGGCATCGCGCGATCGCTGACGCGCGAGCTGGGCGGCCGCGGCATCACGGCCAACGTCGTGGCGCCCGGCTTCATCAACACCGACATGACGGCCGCTCTGCCCGAGGAGACGCAGAAGAACTACAAGGCCTCGATTCCGGCCAACCGGTTCGCGGAGCCGGACGAGGTGGCGAACGTCGTCCGCTGGGTCGCCAGCGACGAGGCCGCCTACATCTCCGGCGCGGTCATCCCGGTCGACGGCGGACTCGGCATGGGCCACTAACCTTAGAGGTTTCCTACAACGGCGGGGTTGTCCGGGGCTGGCAAAATAGTCACGGGCGCCCGTCGTTGCGGCGCAGGATTTGAAGCTTTCCCACAAATGTACGAAGAGGAGCCAGCATGAGCGAGACGACGGCAGCGACCGATCTCAGCGGTAAGACGGCCATTGTGACCGGGTCTTCCCGCGGCATCGGCGCCGAGACGGCCAAGCTTTTGGCCGCCGCCGGCGCCAACGTCGTGGTGAACTACCGGCAGAAGGCGCCGCGCGCGAACAAGGTCGTCGCGGCGATCGAAGAGGCCGGTGGCAAGGCCGTTGCGGTGGGTGCCGACCTGACCGACGGCGGCGCGCAGGCGCTCGTCGACGCGGCCGTGGAGAACTTCGGCGGGGTCGACATCCTCGTCCTGAACGCCTCCGGGGGCATGGAGTCAGGCCTCGGTGAGGATTACGCGCTGCGCCTGAACCGCGACGCCCAGGTCAACATGCTCGAGGCCGCGGCCGCCGTCATGAAGCCGGGTGGCCGCGTCGTGTTCGTCACGAGCCACCAGGCCCACTTCATCGACACGGTCCCGACCATGGACGCCTATGTCCCGGTTGCGAAGTCCAAGCGGGCCGGCGAGGTCGCTCTGCGCGAGCGCCTGCCGATGCTCGAGGAGAAGGGCGTGACGTTCGTCGTCGTCTCTGGCGACATGATCGAGGGCACCATCACGGCGACGCTGCTGGATCGCTCGACGCCGGGTGCGATCGAGGCGCGCCGCGAGGCCGCCGGCAAGCTCTACTCGGTTGAGGAGTTCGCCGCCGAGGTCGCCGCCATGGTCGGCGCCGACGTCGAGCACGGCCACACGGAGTACGTCGGCGGCGCCGAGGACTTCCTCGCCGCGGGCGGCCGGGCCTAGGCGCCAGCACGACGACGGCGGGGCGCCGGCAGCAGGTTCACTCCTGCTGCCGGCGCCCCGCCTTTTTCGTCTCGTGGATCGCGCCGACAACTGGGCTGAGCCCGCTGTAGTGGCGCCGGTCTCAGCCCAGTTGACGGCGGTGCCGGAGTTCGTGGAGGCCGTTTGCGCCGCCGGCCGCCCCGGTCTTCCCCGTTCCGTCCGCGTGCCACCCGTGACGCTCGTAGAACTCTACGGCTCGCGAATTTCCGCGGAGGACCCAGAGGTAGGCGGCCTCGAACCGTGCAGCGAGCAGTTCCTGTTCCACATCCACCAGCAGAGCGTGCCCGACCCGTCGCCCCCAGTGCAGCGGATGTACGTAGAACCCCGCCAATTCACCGAGGTGGGCCGCGCCTTCATCGCGCCCGGCGCCGAATCCGGCCCAGCCAACGATGCGTGCGCCGGTTTCCGCGACGAGCAGCCGGTGCGAGACGGGTGACGAATCGTCCGTCGGCTCACCGGCAGCGGAAGCAGTTAGCCACCGTGACCAGGATCTCGTCCGTCGGGAGACGTCGAGGCCATCGAGCACGTCATCGGGGAGGAGGCCCCGATAGGCGGCTTGCCAAGCTGCGATGTGCACCCGAGCGATCCCTTCGGCATCGTCGAGCGTGGCCCAGCGGGTCATCACGTTTCGCATGGACGAATGCTATCGGAGGTGCTGATCCGCACCCGGGAACGGCTACTTGTCGTCGTCGCCGGGAGGCGGGCCGCAGACGACCTTGTGCCATGGCGCGTACGTCCAAGTCAGAGTCTCCTTGGGCAGTGTCTCGCTGGCGGAGGTACGGGTGCGGGTGTTGTTGACGGTGAAGCCCTTCTCGCCACCGGACTCCGGGACGCATTCGTCGGCCTCGTTGTACTTCGTCTCCGGGTCGGTCAGGTTGTAATGCTTGCTAGTGCTGGTCTTCACGTCCCAGTGCTTCGTGCCCCACAGCCGCGTGTAGACGCGGTCCTGGCCGACCCAGGCCTGGATCATGACCGCGGTGTCGGTGTTGTTCTTCCACTTCATGTCGATCTGGCCCTCCCAGAGGGTCGCCTCGCGCCCGGCGGGGTAGCGGTCGAACCAGCGGGTGTGCGGGCGGTGCTCGACGTCGTCGTATCCGGCGAGCCAGCCGACGTTGAACATCTGCGTGGAGATCTGGGACAGGCCGCCGCCGAGCGCCGTCGTCGAGAAACCGGACTCGACGACGCCTGATTCGAAGTATCCGTTCTCCTTGGTGATCGGGGCGAGGACGCCAATGAGCGAGAACGTCTCCCCGGGCTTGACGATGACGCCGTTGAGCTTGCGCTGGCCAGCCTTGAGGTTCTGGGTGCGCACCGAATCGTATTTCGGGTAGGGGGTCGAGAACGTGAGGATTTCTTCGTCGATGCCCCAGGCTTCGGCATCCTTGGTCGTGAATTCCGGCTCGGTGACCTCGGCCTCGGCTGAGACTGAACGCTCCTGCGTGTTGGCGGCGGCGACGATTTTCTCGCCTAGGCCCTTGGGGGAGACTCGCAGGCCGGTCTTGGAGGGAATGATCTTGGGCTTGCCGTCCTCGAGAACGACGCGCGCCTCGCGCGGTTCCACTCCGAGGTCGGAGTTGTCCTTGCCGAGGGACTCGACGATCTCCTCGGCGTCGAGCTCCAGGTCGACGCTGCCGTTCTCCGCAGTGAACGTCGCGGCGCCCGCGAGTAGCTCGGGGGAGAGCTTCGCCGAGTGCCCCTCGGCGCGCACGGTCACCGTGTCGGCGACGAGCGGCTCGGCCAGGTTCTCCACCGCGCGGTCGAACTCTTCGGCGGGCACGTCCACGGGGTCTGTGGTCGTGGGCAACTCGATGGTGGAGGCGGGGTCGAACCAGCGCTCGACGACGGTGCCGAAGGCGGCGTCCTGCGCGACCTTCTCACCGGGAACCGGTTCCGTGACGGCGGGCTCGACGCCGTCGAACTCGAGGGTGCCCTCAGTCGGGGCGACGTCGAGCGTCTCGGCCGCGGCCTTGAGGGCCGCCGCCAGTTTGGTTTCGTCGACGGTCAGCTCGGGCGCGACCTCCGAGCCGCCCACGACGTGCTGCCACAGCTTGACGGGGTCGAGCGTGAACCCGGCGTAGCCGGACACCGTCGACTCCAGGTCGATGCCGAGGCCTGCGTCCGCGGGGTCGATCGACGCGCTCTCGCCGTCAACGGCGACGTCGAACGGCTGCTCCGCCAAGGGCCCGAGCTCCGCGGTGAGCTTCTCTAGGGCTTCGTCGTTGCTGAGGCCGCCGACGGCGACCCCGTGCACGGTGGTGTCGTGGGGGATCTGGCCGACCAGGGCGTACGCGGTTCCGGCGTAGCCGCCCGCGAGCACGAGGGCGAGGGATCCGCCGATGATCCAGCCCTTGGCGGCGCGGGAGAGTCCCTTTTTTGATGTGGTCACGTGCTTCGAATGCTTTCCGGTATGAGGCCAGGGCGGCCGGACGGACCGACCACGCAATAGTACTCAAGGGTAGCGGCGATTCCGGGGGCCGCCGTCCCCGCCGCGCGCCCGGCGCGAGGTTGTTATCGTTTCGTGCCGCGGCCTACAGCCCCGCGTACACGCCGAGCACGTCGAGCCGGGGCAGGTCGATCCTCGCGTCGGCCTCGCTGGCCAGGGCCTGTTTCGCGCAGTAGGCGACGCCGAGCCCGCTCGCGCGCACCATGTCGAGGTCGTTGGCGCCGTCGCCCGCCGCGATGGTCGCCTCCAGCGGGAGGCCGAGTTCCTCGGCCCACTGGCGCAGATAGCGTTCCTTGGCGGCCCGGTCGACGACCTCGCCCGCAACGCGCCCGGTCAGCTTGCCGTCGGCGATCTCCAGATCGTTGGCGACGGCGAAGTCCAGGCCCAGCTCGTCGGCCAGCGGCCGTAGGATCTGGATGAAACCGCCGGAGACGACGCCGATTCGGTGCCCTCCGGACCGCAGGGTGCGGACGAGGTCGCGGGCACCGGGGGAGAGCAGGATCCGCTCGCGCACCGCGTCGATCACGCTCGCGTCGAGCCCGGCCAGTGCCTCGACCCGTGCGTGCAGGCTCTGGGCGAAGTCCAGCTCGCCGCGCATCGCGGCCTCGGTCACCGCCGCGACTTCGGCTTCGCGGCCGGCGTGAGCGGCCAGCATCTCGATGACCTCCTGCTGGATGAGCGTCGAGTCGACGTCCATGACGAGCAGCTTCGTGGGCGCCTGCATCAGCGACGCCGGCACGACGGCGACGCTCTCGCCCGTCCGTGCGCTCTCGCCCCACGCCTCGGGTGCGGGCACGCCGGCCTGTGCCAGAGCAGCGGCGACGGCGCTGCGCAGAGCCTCGACGTCGCCGTCCTCCACCGCGAGCCGAACGCCCGTGTAGCCGATCCCCGGGGCGTGGGTGGCGTCGTCGTGCACCTGCGGCCCCGTCAGGGGGCGGGAGTCGACGACGGTTCCCAGGTGGGAGACGGTGGCGATGAGCGCCCCGGTCGTGAGCGCCGGGGCGGTGTCGGCGCGGTGGATGTGGACGACGTAGGCGGTGATCTGCATGCCTTAGATTTTCCGTCGGGCGGCTCCGGGAGGCAAAAGGCGGGCAGATCATGACGGTTACCGCACGTCGTTTGGTCGATTCGGCGTGCGCTGGCCTAGTGTTTTCCTCATGAGTGACGTGTTGGATTTTGCCGCGGTCACGGTCGTCCGCGGCGGTAAGCGACTGCTGGATGCTGTCGACTGGGAGATTCGCGAAGGCGAACGGTGGGTGGTGCTGGGGCCGAACGGCGCCGGGAAGACCACTCTGATGCAGATCGCGGGAACGCGGATGCACCCGTCGAGCGGCACCGCCTCGATGCTGGGCGAGACCATGGGCCGGGTCGACGTGTTCGAGCTGCGCCCGCTGATCGGCCTCTCGTCGGCGGCGCTCGCGAATCAGATCCCCGGGCACGAGACCGTGCTCAACGTCGTCGTCACCGCCGCCTACGGGACCACGGGCCGCTGGCGCGAGGAGTACGAGAAGATGGACGAGCGGCGCGCGTTCGCCCTGCTGCACGACTGGGGGATGTCCACCCTGATCAACCGCGAGTTTGCGTCCCTCAGCGAGGGGGAACGCAAGCGAGTTCAGATCGCGCGTGCGCTGATGACGGATCCCGAACTGCTGATCCTCGACGAGCCGGCCGCCGGACTCGACCTGGGCGGTCGCGAGGACCTCGTCAAGCGCCTCTCGTTGCTCGCCGCCGATGAGGCCGCGCCGGCCGTCGTGCTCGTGACCCACCACCTCGAAGAGATCCCGCCGGGCTTCACCCACGTGCTCATGCTGCGCGAGGGCGCCGTCGTCGCGTCCGGCCCGCTCCGCGAGACGCTGACCGAGGCCAACTTGGCGGCGACGTTCGATGCCGACCTGAAGCTCATCGCCAACGGCGGGCGCTACACCGCCGTCGCGCGCGACTCCCACGCCGTGTAGCGGCGCCGGCTTCCCTCCATGGCGGATCTCTCCCTCTGGGACTTCTGGCGCGAGGCGCTGATCCTGTTCTCCGGCCTGTGGGCCGGCACGATCAACACGATCGTCGGTTCGGGCTCGCTCGTGACCTTCCCCGTGCTCGTTGCGCTCGGCACGGCGCCGGTGAACGCGATCGTCTCCAACGCCATGGGCCTGGTCGCCGGCGGCTTCTCCGGCGCGTGGGGGTATCGGCGCGAGGCGCGCTCCGTCTCCAAGACGCTGTTGCGCCTGCTGCCTGTCTCGCTCGTGGGCGGCCTGGTGGGCGCGTACCTGCTGCTGCACCTGCCGGAGTCGGTGTTCGACGTCGTCGCCCCCGCCCTGATCATCGTCGCCGTCCTGCTGGTCGCGTTCCAGCCGCGCCTGTCGGCGTGGGCGAAGAAGCGCCAGGGGGCCGAGCACGTGCACCCCGAGATGGCGGACAGGCAGCGGCTGCCGGTGGTGCTCTATGTTCTCGTCTTCATCACCGGCGTCTACGGCGGCTACTTCACCGCCGCCCAGGGGGTGCTGCTCATGGGCATCCTCGGGGTCTTCTTCCACGGCAGCCTGCAGCAGTCCAACGCGATCAAGGTGATCCTCTCCCTCGGCGTGAACTTGATCGCGGCGATCTCCTACCTGCTCTTCGCGTTCGAGCGCATCGACTGGGTCATCGTCGTGCTCATCGCCGCCGGCTCCCTCGTCGGCGGGTTCGTTGGCGCGAAGATCGGTCGGCGCCTCTCGCCGGCCTGGCTGCGCGGCGTGATCATCGTGCTCGGTTGCCTGGCCCTGGTGAACCTGCTGGCGAGGCTGGTGAACGGCTCGTGATCGTGGACCTCACCCCGGCGGACGGCGCCGCCTACGATCCGGCCTCCGACCCGCGCGTAGCCGACTACCTCGCGATGTCGGACGCGGCACTGCGGCAGGTCGCCGACCCGGCGGCCGGGCGCTACATCGCCGAATCGACCACCGTGGTCCGCCGCGCGATCGCCGCCGGGCACACGCCCCGCAGCTTCTTCCTGGCCCGCAAGCACGTGCCCGCGCTCGCAGATCTGTTGGAGCAGTTCGACGACGTCCCCGCCTACGTGGGCGAGCCCGAGCTGCTCGAGGCCATCGCCGGGTTCCACCTGCACCGCGGTGCGCTCGCCGCCATGCAGCGGCCGGCGGCGCTCGACCTCGGCACCGTCCTGCAGGACGCGCGCCGCATCGCGATCCTCGAGGACATCGCCGACCACACGAACGTCGGCGCGATCTTCCGCTCCGCTGCGGCGCTCGGGATCGACGCCGTGCTCATCACACCGCGCTGCGCCGATCCGCTCTACCGGCGGGCGATCCGCGTCTCCATGGGCACGGTCTTCCAGATCCCGTGGGTGCGGCTTGGGGTGTGGCACGACGCTGTCGCGCACCTTCGAGCTGCCGGGTTCACCCTGGCGGCCCTCGAAGTCACCGACGAGGCCCTGCCCGTCGACGACGTCGCCGCCCAGAACCACGAGAAGCTCGCCCTGATCCTGGGCACGGAGGGGGCGGGTGTCTCGGCCGCCGCGCTCGCCAACTCCGACCTGCAGGTCGTGATACCTATGGCCGCCGGCGTCGACTCGCTCAACGTGGCTGCCGCGTCGGCCGTCGCCTTCTGGGAGCTGCGCGCGCGATAGGAAATCGGTTGGAGCCGCAGCGGGTCGGCTGAGGCTAGCGGCCGTGTCCGCTGACCCCTGTGTGATCTTCGGATCCCACGGGTCACTCCTTCGTGGAGGAGTGTGCCAGTGCCTCGCCGATGATCCGTGCGCCGTCAGGAAACGCGCCGGGGTTGGGGCCGGAGTAATTGAGTCGAAGGTACCGGCCCGTCGGCTCAGCGGGGAACCACTCGTCACCGGCAGCGACGATGACGCCTTGGCTCTCGCAGGCACGGACCAGCTGGGGGAGGTCTGCGGCGTCCGGGAGACGGAGCCAGAGGTTCAACCCGCCGTGGGGAACTAATTCCAGGTGGGCGCTTGGCACGTGCTCTCTGAGTGCAGCGACGAGCAGATCACGGCGAGAAGCGAGCTGGTGCCGGAGCGAGCGTAGATGCGTCCGCCATGCCGGCTGGGTGACGACGTCGAGTGCGACGGTCTGCAGCGCTCCGCTGACGTACATCGACTGGGCCTGCGTGTCGGCGAGGATGCGATCCCGTGCGGGACCACGCGCGATCAGCCCTGCCACTCGAACAGAGGGGGAGACGCTCTTGGTCAGCGAGCGGAGGTAGACAACGTGCCCGGAGTCGTCCCGGGCAGCTAGCGGTATCGGGTCGGCGCTGATTCCGAAGTCGTGGGCCCAATCGTCCTCGATCAGGAACGCGCCGTTCTCGCGTACGACGTCGAGCACGGCTGCCGCGCGATCGGGCAGCCACTGCGCCCCGGAGGGGTTGGCGAAGTTGGGTTGCGCGTAGAACGCGCGTGCGCCGGTCTGCGCAAACGCGCGTGCCACGTCGTCGGGGTCGGGGCCCTGCGGACCGCTGGGTAGTGGAACCAGCTCGACGCCGACCTGAGCGGCGGCTAGGATCGCGCCCCAGTAGCTCGGGGATTCGATCAGCATGGGCTTTCCTGGTCCGACGAGCGTGCGGAACAGTGTACTCAGCCCGGTCTGGCTGCCTGGCAGGATCACCACGTCGCTCGCGGCCGGTGAGGCGAGTCCCACAGATGTCACCCGGCCAAGTTCTGCGGCGAACCAGGACTGAAGATCGGGCAGCCCTGCGGCGGGAGGACGGCTCACTGCAGCCTCGCTGCGTCCGATGCGGGCAAACGAGGCCCGTACCAAACGCTCTGGCAACAGCTCCTTGTCCGGGTAACCGGAGTGCAGCGAGATTACGTCGTTGGGCGCCGTCCGCAGGGCGGCCGAGATGTGCGGTAGCCGCTGTTGCGGCGACCCCAAAGCCGTCGTCTGCCAGCCGTAGTCATGCGGACGGGTCGTGCGGTCCGTGCGAACGAACGTACCGACTCCCGGTTGGGATTCAACGATGCCCTGTTCCGCGAGCTTGCGTAGGGCTTTTTGCACCGTCACCGGGCTCGCCTCGTACTGGGCGACCAGCGCCCGAGTCGACGGCAGTTGCGCACCCGCGGGAGCGGAAGAGATCCAGCCCCGCAGCTCGGTCACGATCCGCTCACTGCTACTGTGGTTCATGAATATCAATAGTACCGCTACTCGACTTTCGCGACTACCGCTATCCCGGCCGCATGCTGGACTGTGGTGGGGCCTAATCGGTGTCGCTGCTTTCTCGTTTACTGTCCCGTTCACGCGTGTCGCCGTCGAGAACGGGCATATGTCGCCGTTGTTCGTCGGCTCCGGCCGGGCAGCGGTCGCCGCGTTCCTCGCGGTCGCCGCGCTCTGGTTCACTCGGCAGAAACGGCCGCGTGGGAAGCAGTGGTTGCAGGTTGCCGTAGTTGCTGGAGGCGTCGTGGTCGGGTTCCCGCTGCTGACTTCGTTTGCCTTGACCACCGCGCCAGCGAGTCATGGGGCTGTCGTGATCGCCCTCCTTCCCGCCGCGACCGCAGTGTTTGCGGTGCTGCGCGCAGGGGAACGCCCCGTCCGGTCGTTTTGGATTGCTGCCGGAATCGGCGCGGTCGCAGCGGTCGCCTTCGCTGTGATCCAGGGCGGCGGGCTGGCGACGATGCACTGGTCTGAACTGCTGCTGTTCGCTGCTGTCATCGTCTGCGCGATCGGATACGCCGAGGGCGGGCTTCTTTCTCGTTCGCTGGGTTCGTGGCAGACGATCTCCTGGGCGCTCGTGCTCGCCGCCCCGTTGATGTTCGTCCTGACCGGCGTTGCGGTCATCCAGCAGCCACCCACGGGTGGTGCGATCGAGTGGGGCGCGTTTGCCTACCTCGCTGCTGTGAGCATGTTCTTTGGGTTTTTCGCTTGGTACCGAGGGTTGGCCCTCGGCCCGATGGCACACGTGAGCCAGGTCCAGCTCATCCAGCCGGTGATGAGCATTGGTTGGGCCGCCCTACTTCTCCATGAGCAGATCGACTGGTCCACAGCGCTCGGCGGCATGACCGTCATCGGTTGCGCACTTCTGGCTGTTCGTACCCGTGCTGGTGGGAGAAAACATGAGTCAAAGGCGGGCCCTTCGCGACCGTCCAGTCGAGGATGAGATGCGGTTCGTTGGATTCCCCGAATCCTGGCCCAGGCTCATCAGGCGTCACTACGTGCGTCTCCACTGGCACAGTGGTACCGGCTGCGGTCACCCTGGCCGGGTTGATATGGCAGAAGCAGCAGCTGCTTCGAGTCCGTTGCCGGGTTCGTGTCCGAGTATGTCTGCGAGGTCTGGGTGGTGGCCGGCGAGCATGTTGTGGCGGATGGAGCTCGCGATGCTGGTGAGCATGGGTGGCTGGAACGGTTGCATCCCCGGTGTGTCCAGGAGACCTCGTCTGTACTCGTCTAAGGACAGCTCTTGAACAGGAGCGGCGAGCTCGTTGGCGATGTCGAGGACGGCGAACGGCGGACCGGTCAGCTCGTGGACGCGCGACACGTGGCCTGGAGGATCAGCGGCGACGAGAGCCGCCGCGAGAGCCAGGTCATCGCGTGTCGGTGCGGCGATTGAACCGGCGCCGAACGGCGAGACGAGGTGCGCCTCTTCCCATGAAAGCAATGCCCCGACGAGTTCCGCATACAGGCCATTGCGCAGGATCGTCCAGCGCATGCCGCTGTTGCGCAGCAGTCGCTCCGTGGCCCGGTGAGCCAAGGCGAAGGCGAGGTGGTCGCCGGCGCCGACCAGACTGGTGTAAACGACGTGCCCGACGCCGTCGCGGCGCGCGGCCTCGAGAACTGTCGAATGACGGTGAACGACCACGTCGTCCTCGGCGTAGCCCGCCGAGACGAGAACCAGCGTGTCGACGCCGGTCAAGTCCAGTGTTGCGGGCACGTCGAAGTCCAGGGCGCGGTCGTGTTCGTCCGGGGAACGACTCCCGCCTACCGCATCAGCGCCGAGTGCGTGCAGGTGAGTGACGATTCGGCTGGCGAGTTGGCCGCTGGCGCCGGTTACTAGGATCATGAGTACTCCGGTCTGGTTCTCTTCGGTAACCGTGCCGGTCACCGGACTACATCCTCTTGCCCGGTGCCAGGGCTCCACAAGGAGGCACTTCCATGTCAGTGACGAACACCGGTGTAACCAGTACCGCGAGCGACGGGGCGGCAACTCTGGAACCGTGTGGGCAGGAGAACCACGAGGACTGCGGCATTCGCGATGTCCTGGATCGGGTCGGCGACAAGTGGTCGGTGCTGGTGATCGTCGAGCTCGCATCCGGTCCGCGGCGATTCCGTGAGTTGCAACGCGCGATCGACGGGATCTCTCAGCGGATGCTCACGCTGACCGTTCGCCGACTCGAACGCGACGGCCTTGTCTTGCGAACGGTTTATCCGACGGTCCCCGCCCAAGTTGACTACCGGCTGACGGAGACGGGAGCGAGCCTGACCCACCTGGTCAAGGCGCTTGCCGACTGGTCCCTGGCCCATCGCGACGTCATCGCCAATTCGCGAGCCGCCTATGACGCTCGGTCCGCGGTCAGCCCTTCGTCAAGTCTTCCGCGAGCATGACCAGGATGCCGCTGGGCCCGCGGAGGTAGGTCAGCCTGTAGACGTCCTGATAGGTGGCCACGCCACGCAGAGGATGGCATCCGTGCTTCGCGGCGATCTCCAGGGCGGCGTCGATGTCGTCGACGGAGAAGGCGACGCGGTGCATGCCGACCTCGTTCGGGAGCGTCGGTTCGGTTTCGACCGCGTCCGGGTGGATGTACTCGAAGAGCTCGATCTTGCCCTGCTCGTCGGGGGTCGCCAGGAGGGCGATTTTGGCATGGTTGCCGTCGAGCCCGACAGCAGTGTCCGCCCAGTCGCCGCTGATCGTGTCCCGGCCGAGCACCGTCAGGCCCAGATCGGTGAAAAAGGCGATCGTCGCCTCCAGGTCGCGGACCGCGATGCCGACATTCTCCAGTTTGATGGCCATGCCCGCATCGTATCGACGCGGGGGCCGGGGATCCAGAGCGCGCCGCGGCGGGAATCCGGCGGCTTTTGGGGGTCCGGAGCGCGATGGGCTAGGATGATGTGTCGGTCTGCTTCCGTGTGGACCCACCTCATCAAATCAGCCGCTGGCAAAATCCAGTGGCGCAGAGAAAAGGTTTATTCATGAAGGCAAACACGCACCCCGAGTACGCCCCCGTCGTCTTCCACGACCTGGCGTCCGGCGAGAAGTACCTGACCCGTTCCACCACGTCTTCCGAGAAGACCATCGAGTGGGAGGACGGCAACACCTACCCGGTCATCGACGTCGAGATCTCCGCCGCCTCGCACCCGTTCTACACGGGCAAGCAGCGCATCATGGACTCCGCCGGCCGCGTGGAGCGCTTCAACGCTCGCTTCAAGAACTTCGGCGGCAAGAAGTAGTCGACTGCTTCACCGCCCACGAAGGGCCCACTCCGTTTCGGAGTGGGCCCTTCGTCTTTAACCGGTGAGGCCGCATGGTTCTAGGATTGGACACATGAGTTCGCAAGCGCAGGCACATCACGGCGAGTACAAGGTCGTCGGCGGGAAACTGGTCGTCGCCGACCTGACCGTGGAGGACGGGACGATCACCGCCGCCAACATCAACGGAGACTTCTTCCTCGAACCCGACGAGGCGCTCGAGGACCTCAACGCCGCACTGACGGGGCTGCCGGCCGACTCGACGCACGGGACGCTGCGCGACGCCGTCGTACACGGACTGCGCGACGGGGCCGAGATGATCGGGTTCGACGCCGCCGCGGTCGCCATCGCGGTGCGCCGCGCCCTCGGCCACGCGAGCACATGGGCCGACCACGAGTGGGAGATCCTGCCGCCGCTGGACCTGCCGATCGCCACGAACGTCGCGCTCGACGAAGTGATCACGCGTGATGTGGCGGCCGGACGACGGCGGCCGACCCTGCGGCTGTGGGACTGGTCCGAGCGGGCCGTGGTGATCGGCAGCTTCCAGTCGCTGCGCAACGAAGTCGACCCCGAGGCGGCCGCCGAGCACGACGTGACGGTCATGCGGAGGATCTCCGGCGGCGGCGCCATGTTCATGGAGGCCGGCAACTGCATCACGTACTCCCTCTGCGTTCCGGTCTCGCTCGTCGACGGGCTGAGCTTCGCCGACTCGTATCCATTCCTCGATGCCTGGGTCATGGAGGCGTTGGGGCGGGTCGGCATCGACGCGCACTACAAGCCGCTCAACGACATCGCCACCGAACACGGGAAGATCGGCGGCGCGGCCCAGAAGCGCCTGGCCGGCGGCGGGCTGCTGCACCACGTGACGATGAGCTACGACATCGACGCCGACAAGATGATGCAGGTGCTGCGCATCGGCCGGGAGAAGATCTCCGACAAGGGGATCGCGAGCGCGAAGAAGCGCGTCGACCCGCTCAAGCGGCAGGCGGGACGCAGCCGGGCGGAGATCTTCGAGGTCATGATGACCGTCTTCGCTGAGCGCTACGGGGCCCGGCGCGGCGAGCTCGACGCGGACACCATCGCGCGGGCCGAGGAACTCGCGCGGGAGAAGTTCCTGACCGACGAGTGGCTCCAGCGGGTGCCATGACCATGAAAACGGCCGCCGGGCGGATCCCGGCGGCCGTTTCTGCGCGTTGGGCAGGCTAGAGGGCGGCGGCCTGCGCCGACAGGGTGCGCTCCAGCGTGTCCGTCTGCTCGAGCATGATGCGGCGCAGCGCGGCCGGCGCGTCCCCGTGCCGCGCGAGCCAGTCGCGGGCCTTCACCAGGACCGGGTGTGCGTCGACGCCGTCCGCGGCGACGTCCTGGGCGCCCGGGAACAGCCCCTCGACGGTGCGCGTCGCCAGCCCGATGCTCAAGCGGGCCCAGATGTCCTCCAGGCAGTCCCAGTACTCGGCGTAGTAGCCGTCGATGAGTTCGTGCGAGCCGAGACGGAATCCGGCCGCCGTCGCGCTGAGCACGTCGTTCGAGAGCACTGCCGCGTCCTCGCCGCGCCCGGTCATCACGGCGCGGAACGCGGCCGCCTTGACCTCCGGTTCGGGTCGCGCGGCCGAGGCGAGCGCGTGCGCCACCGTGGCGACGGCGCTCGGGGCCGCGCCGAGGGCCGCGTCGATCTCGGCCTGGTCGGCGCGCCCGCGGGCCGCGCGGGCCTGCACGAGGGCCCAGCGCAGCTGCTCGTCGACCTCGAGCCCTTCGACGCTCACGCGACCCGCCAGCAGCCCGTCGAGGGTCGCGTCGACGTCGTGTGACACGGCGGACGAGCGGCCCAGCCGGGCCAGCGCGCGGGCGAACGCCAGTTGATGATCCGATCCCGGGTGGGAAGCGTGCGTGAGCCCCAGCACGGTGTCGGCGAGCCGGGCGAATGCCGCGTCACGTTGTCCGGGTGGGGCGAACCGCTCGAGCGCGGCCTGTGCCTGCTCGAGCAGCAGCTGCACGACCCCGACCTCGCGCACGCCGGGCGCCATGCGGGCCACCGCGTCGGCGAAACGCGTCGCCGGGAGCGCCGCGTCGCGCACCAAGTTCCACAGCGCAGCCCACACGGTGGCCTGCGCGAGCGGCTCGCCGAGCTCGTCGAGCCGGGCGAGCAGCGTTTCGAGACTTCCGGAATCGAAGCGGACCTTCGCGTAGGTCAGGTCCTCGTCGTTGGGGAGCACGACGGCGGGGCGCGGCTTCCCGACCAGTTCCGGCAGCTCGGCGCGGTCCCCGGTGAGCTCGACGGCGAAGCCGCCCGTGCGCTCGAGCCGGCCCGCGACGACGTCGAACGTGCCGACGCGCAGCACGTGCGGGCGCAGCACGGGCTCGCCCGTGACGGGATCCGCAGCCTCCTGGACGATGGACGCGGAGGTGACCACGCCGTCGTCGTCCGTGGCGACGTCGACCCCGATCACGGGCACACCGGCGGTCTTCAGCCAGGCGTCGGACCAGCTGGCCATGTCGCGGCCGGAGGCCTCCCCGAGGACCGCGAGGAAGTCGTCGAGGGTCGTGTTGCCGTAGGCGTGGGCGGCGAAGTACGCGCGGGAGGCGGCGAAGAACGCGTCCTCGCCGACGTAGGCGGCCAGCTGCTTGAGCACGGCCGCGCCCTTGGCGTACGTGATGCCGTCGAAGTTCTGTTTGGCGGCGTCGACATCGGGGATATCGGCGACGATCGGGTGCGTTGTGGGCAACTGGTCCTGCACGTACGCCCAGGCCTTGCGCCGGTTCGCGAAGGTCACCCAGGGCTGGCCGAGGTCGGTCGCGCGGTCCACGGCGTATGTGCCCATGAAGTCGGCGAAGGACTCCTTGAGCCAGAGGTCGTCCCACCACTCCATGGTCACGAGGTCCCCGAACCACATGTGCGCCATCTCGTGCATGATCGTGTTGGCGCGGCCCTCGTAGTGCGCGGCCGTGGCCCGGGAGGTGAAGACATAAGCCTCGGTGAAGGTCACGAGGCCGGGATTCTCCATGGCGCCGAGGTTGTATTCGGGCACGAAGGCCTGGTCGTACTTTCCCCACGGGTACGGGTAGGCGAAGAGTCGGTGGAAGAGGTCGAGGCCGCGTTTGGTGACGTCGAAGATTTGCTCGGGATCGAAGTCGACGGCGAGCGAGGCGCGGCACGTGGCGCCGAGCGGGATGGTCAGGGTCGTGCCGTCGTCGAGCGTGCCGGTCCACTCGTCCGTGACGTGGTGGTACGGGCCGGCGAGCAGGGCGGTGATGTACGTGGACATCCGGCGGGTGCGTGCGAAGTGCCAGGTGGCGGTGCCGTCGCCCTGGTCGTCGATCCTGATCGATGCCCCGTTGGAGGCGACGTGCCAGGTGGCGGGGGCGGTGATCTTGACGTCGAAGGGCGCCTTGAGGTCGGGCTGTTCGAAGTTCGCGAAGACGCGCCTGGCGTCGGCCGGTTCGTACTGCGTATAGAGGTAGGTCTGCCCGTCCGCCGGGTCGACGTAGCGGTGCAGGCCCTCACCGCTCGTCGAGTAGAGACCGCGGCCGGTGACGACGACGGTGTTCTCGGCCGCGAGACCCGGCAGGAGGATGCGGTGCTCGCCGACGACCTCGGCCACATCGAGTTCCTCGCCGTTGAGGAGGACCGAATCGACGCCGCCGTGCAGGAAGTCGAGGAACGTCGTCGCCCCCGGTACGGCCGCCTTGAACGTCAGCGTCGTGCGCGAGCCGAACGTCGTGGCGTCCTGATCGGCCGCACGAGAGACGTCGAGCTCGAGCCGGTAGGTCAGATCGGAGATGAGGCCGGCCCGCTCGGCCGCTTCGTTGCGCGTCAGATTCTTCGAGTCCACACGCACATTAGATCATGAAAGAACCGTTTGATAATAGTGCGGCGGCACATGATGTGAGGGTTGACGGCCTACCACGGGGACGGCTTGTAGTCCTTGAGGAAGCACCCGTACAGATCCTGGCCGGCCTCTCCGGCGATCACCGGGTGGTAGACACGAGCCGCGCCGTCGACGAGGTCCAGCGGGGCGTGCCAGCCGTCGCCAGCGTGGCGCATCTTGTCATCGTGCGGGCGCTCGTCGGTGATCCAGCCGGTGTCGACGGCGGTCATCAGGATGCCGTCCGAGGTGAGCATCTCCTCGGCGCTCGTGCGGGTGAGCATGTTGAGCCCGGCCTTGGCCATGTTGGTGTGCGGGTGCCCGGGCCCCTTGTACCGGCGCGAGAACTGGCCCTCCATGGCGGAGACATTCACGATGTACTTACGCCGGGCCGCCGAGGCGGCCATCGCGGGGCGCAGACGGCTCGCGAGCAGGAACGGAGCCGTCACGTTGCAGAGCTGGACCTCGAGCAGCTCGAGCGGGTCGACCTGACCGAGGACCTGGGTCCAGCTGTTCTCGTCGCCGAGGTCGGGCACGAGCCCGCCGGCATCGATCGCCGATCCGGCGGCGATCCGCTCGAGGGAGGCCGAACCGGCCGTCATGGCGAGTCGGGCCAGTTCGGCCGGGTCCATGGCCTCGGTTGCGGTGAGTTCGCCCGCGGTCAGGTCGAAGGCCGCTGCGAGCGCCCGCGGGTGGGATTGCGGCGCGTGGCCCGTGCCGACGACCTCGGGACCGCCTGCGGCCTGCGAGAGCTCGGGCGGCAGCGGCATCGACTCGTTCTCCACGAGGTGCCGGTAGGCCCCGGCGGTGCGGCGCACGGTCTGCGCGGCGTTGTTGATCAGGATGTCGAGGGGACCGGCGGCCGCGACCTGGTCGGCCAGGGCGATCACTCGACCGGGATCGCGCAGGTCGATGCCCACGATCTTGAGCCGGTGCAGCCAGTCGGCGCTGTCCTCGACGGCGGCGAAGCGGCGGGCCGCGTCGTGGGGGAACCGGGTCGTGATCGTCGTGTGGGCGCCGTCGCGTAGCAGTCTGAGGGCAATGTGCATGCCGATCTTGGCGCGGCCGCCCGTGAGCAGGGCGCGCCGCCCAGTGAGGTCGGTGCGTGCGTCGCGCCAGGAACGGCCCTCGGCGGCGCACTCGGGGCAGAGCGCGTGGTGGAAAGCGTCGACCTTGGTGAAGGAGCGCTTGCAGACGTAGCAGCCGCGCGGGCGAACGTAGTGGCCGTTCGACTCGCCGTCCGCTCCGGGGGAGAGATGCAGACCCTGGGTCTCGTCGTCGAGCCGGTCGCGCGAGCCGGTGGCTGTGCGCTCGACGGCGGCGCGGTCGGCGTCCTGCACGGCCTTGCGCGCCTGGGCCCGGCGGTAGCGCTTGACCTGTTTGAACATGCGCGCGGTGGCATCGCGGACGGCGACGAACGTCTCGTCGCGATCACTGAGCGTGTGCACGGAGTCGAGCACGCGCAGGCAGGCGGCCAGATCGGCATCGGAGATCGGGGCCTCAGTGGCCTCGGAGTCTTCGGAAGGGGCGGGGGAGTGCAGGGAAGCTTCGCTCATGACGGTAGAACTTTACCGTCACGAGCGAAGCAGCCCCTAAACGGCGTGCTCCGGTACCGGCACGTCGACGGGCACGGTCTGCCCCTTGCTGAGCACGGTGAGTCCGGAGTCGGTCACGAGGAAGCCGCGCGAGCGGTCCAGGTCGTGGTCGACTCCGATCTGCGCCCCCGCGGGGACCACGCTGTTCTTGTCTAGGATCGCCCGGTGCACCACGGCACCTTCCCCGACGTGAACGTTGTCGAGCAGGACGGAGTCGGTGACCTGAGCGCCGGCGAGGACCGTCGCGTCTCCGGAGAGCACGGAGTGCTGCACCGTGCCGCCCGAGACCACGACGCCGGCGGCCAGCAGCGAGTCGTGGGCGGTGCCCGGGACGCCGTCCTTGCCGCGCACGAGCTTCGCGGGCGGCGACGCGTTCTGCCGCGTGAAGATCGGCCACTCCCCGTTGTAGAGGTCGAACGCGGGCACGGGCTCGAGCAGATCCATGTGGCAGTCGTAGTAGGAGTCGAGCGTGCCGACGTCGCGCCAGTAGCGGGTGCCCTCGGACGCCTCGCCCGGCACCGGATTCTTGGAGAAGTCGTACACCGCGCAGTCGTCGCGGGAGACGAATTCGGGAATGATGTCGCCACCCATGTCGTGGGCGGTGTTTTCCTTTTCACTGTCCGCAGTCAATGCTTCGATCAAGGCGTCTTTGGTGAAGATGTAATTGCCCATCGACGCCAGGAACATTGACGGATCGTCGTCGAGTCCCGCCGTCGTCTCCGGCTTTTCAACGAAACCCGAGATCTTACGCGGATCGCTTTCATTGAGCTCAATCACGCCGAATTGATTCGCGAGGGCCAGCGGCTGGCGGACCGCGGCCACCGAGACCGAGACACCCGCCTCGATGTGGGCCTCGAGCATCGCCGAGAAGTCCATCCGGTACACGTGGTCGGCACCGACGACGAGCACGTAGTCGGGGTTCGCATCGTGGATCAGGTTCAGCGACTGGAAGATGGCGTTCGCCGACCCGAGAAACCACTGCTTGCCCAGCCGCTGCTGGGCGGGGACGGAGGCGACGTAGTTGCCGAGGTGGGTCGACATCCGCCACGTTTCGGAGATGTGACGGTCAAGGGAATGCGACTTGTACTGGGTGAGAACAACGACCTGCCGGTACCCGGAGTTCACGACATTCGACAGCGCGAAATCGACGAGCCGGTATCCGCCCGCGAACGGGACCGCGGGTTTAGCCCGGTCCACAGTCAGGGGCATCAGACGCTTGCCCTCTCCTCCGGCCAGGACGACGGCCAGGACCTTACATTTCGGCATCGGCACTCCCTCATGTGTCTTTCGGTCCGGTCATATAAGGCCGAACCGCGTAGTACGTACCGGAAACACTATGTGAGATTCCCCGCACCGGCTACGTTGTGTGTGTGCGAGTAGACATTGTTACCAAAGAATTTCCACCGACTATTTACGGCGGGGCCGGCGTGCATGTCGCCGAGCTCACGCGGGTCCTGGCGCCGCGCGCGGAGATCCGCGTCCGCGCGTTCGGCGACCCGAGGCCAGCAGACTTCCACGGGGCCAGCGTCGCCAGCTATGCGACGCCGGAGAATCTCGCCGAGGCCAATGCCGCCGTCCAGACCCTGGGCACGGACCTGTCGATCCTCGGGGATCTGGCCGGTGCCGACGTCGTGCATTCGCACACGTGGTACGCCAACATGGCCGGTCACCTCGGCGCGCTCCTGCACGACGTCCCGCACGTCGTCAGCGCGCACTCGCTGGAGCCGCTCCGTCCGTGGAAGGCCGAGCAGCTCGGCGGCGGCTACGCCCTGAGCTCCTGGGCCGAGTCGACGGCGTATCACGGGGCCTCCGCGATCATCGCGGTGTCCGCCGGGATGCGCGACGACATCCTGCGTTCCTACCCCGACGTCGACCCGGGCAAGGTGCACGTCGTGCACAACGGCGTCGATGTCGAGTTGTGGACCCCGCGGGAGGAGACTGACGCACTCGAAGAGTTCGGGATCGACCCCCAGGCCCGCACGGTCGCCTTCGTCGGCCGGATCACCCGGCAGAAGGGGATGCCATACCTGCTGCGCGCCGCCGCGCTGCTGCCCGAGGACGTGCAGCTGGTGCTGTGCGCCGGGGCCGCCGACACCCCGGCCCTCGCCGCCGAGGTCAACGAGCTGATCGAGGGTCTGCGGCGGGACCGCGGCAACATCGTAGTCATCGAGAAGATGCTGCCGCGGGAGCAGGTTATGCAGATCCTCACGCACGCGACCGTCTTCGCCTGCCCATCCATCTACGAGCCGCTCGGCATCGTCAACCTCGAGGCCATGGCCTGCGGCACCGCCGTCGTCGCCACCGCCACCGGCGGCATCCCGGAAGTCGTCGCCGACGCCGAAACCGGCTACCTCGTGCCCATCGAGCAGACCTCCGACGGCACGGGCACGCCGCTGGACCAGGAGGTCTTCGTCGCAGATTTCGCGGCCGCTCTGAACCGGGCGCTTGCGGATCCCGAGCACGCGCGCGCCATGGGCGCCGCCGGACGCGTGCGCGCCGCCGACCACTTCTCTTGGGAGGCGATCGCCGAACGCACGCTCGAGGTCTACCGGGCAGCGCAGGCGTCCCACACGGCGCGGTGACGCACGACGGCGGTGCGGGCACCCGAGGTGCCCGCACCGCCGTCGGGGCGTATCGTCAGCCTTACTTTCCGGCGCGGGCCTTCTTGGCCGACTTCTCGGCCGCGCGCTTGCGGGCGAGGATGATCTTCTCGTCGATCGGGGCGTCGGCGGAGGCGCGCAGGGTGCGGAAGTACGCCATTGCCTCCTCCTGGCGCTCGGCCTCGATGCCGGTGACGATCTCGGCCCGCAGGTGCTCCTGCGTATAGCCGAACGCGTCGACCAGGTCCTGTGCATGGGGACGCAGCCGGGCCAGCAGGCGGTTGATGTAGGGTCCGAGCGTGCGGGCGCGCTGGCTCGAGAGCAGCCCCGACATCTGGAACCATCCCAGGTCCCGCTCGATCAGGCACAACCCGAAGAGGTCGCGCAGCCACGTCAGGACCGAGCGCGTGCCCGGGTCCTCGACCAGCTCGACCTGGCGCGTGAAAGCCTCCCACTGCAGCAGCTCGGCGTGCGCCCGCGCGGCGGAGATGATCTGCTCCTGGCGCTCGTTAAAGACCGCCGCGGCACGGGCCTGCGGGAGCTTCCCGGCACCCTTGAGGTCCTCGGCGACCTCGGCGACCATCGTCCGCACACGCTCGGCGAGCAGATTCCGCTGCGTTCCGGGGTCCTTGAGGAAGTTCGCGCTGCGCTTCTCGCTGCCTGCATCCGTCCAGGTCTGCGCCAGCTGGCGCAGACCCGACTGGTTCAGGGCGACGCCCTCGGCCCGCCGCGCAACATAGCGCGTCAGGGCGCCGGCGTCGAGCTTGCGGAACTCCTCCGCGTAGTCGGCCAGCAGGCGCTTGGCAACCAGCTGCAGCAGCACGTTGTTGTCACCCTCGAAGGTGACGTAGATGTCGAGGTCGGCCCGCAGTGAGGTGAAGCGGTTCTTGACGATGAATCCGGCGCCGCCGCACGCCTCGCGGCACTCCTGCAAGATGTCCAGCGCGTTCCACGTGGACAGCGGCTTCAGTGCGGCGGCGAGGGTCTCGAGGTCCTGCCGCGCGTCGTCGGTCGCGTCCTGGCTGAAGACCTCGTGGAATTTCTCCAGCAGCTCCTCGTGCGCGAAGCTCATCGCGTAGGTCGTCGCGATCCGCGGCAGCAGTCGGCGCTGGTGGCGCTGGTAGTCGAGCAGGACCTCCTCGGTCGTGTCGCTCGAGGCGTTGAACTGGCGGCGCTCGTTGGCGTAGCCGACCGCGATCTGCAGGGCGACCTTCGAGGCGGCCGTCGCCGCGCCGTCGAGCGAGACGCGCCCCTGCACGAGGGTCCCGAGCATCGTGAAGAAGCGCCGGCCGGGGCTCTCGATCGGGGAGGAGTACGTCCCGTCGGCGGCGACGTCGCCGTACCGGTTGAGCAGGTTGGTGCGCGGAATGCGCACGTTGTCGAAGTGCAGCCGGCCGTTGTCGATGCCGTTGAGCCCGCCCTTGAGGCCGTCGTCTTCGCCGCCGATGCCCGGCAGGAAACCGTTCTCGTCGCGGATCGGCACGTAGAAGGCGTGCACCCCGTGGTTCACGCCCGCCGTGATCAGCTGCGCGAAGACGACGGCGGCCTTCCCGTGCAGGGCAGCGTTGCCCAGGTAGTCCTTCCACGCGGCGCGGAATGGGGTGTGCACCACGAATTCCTCCGCGGCCGGGTCGTAGGTGGCGGTTGTCGCGATCGAGGCGACGTCGGAGCCGTGGCCGATCTCCGTCATCGCGAACGCTCCGGGGATCTCCAGGCTCATGATGCCCGGCAGCCACGCGTCGTGGTGCTCACTCGTGCCCAGGTGCAAGACGGCGGAACCGAACAGGCCCCATTGGACGCCGGCCTTGATCTGCAGCGACGGGTCGGCGACGACGAGCTCCTCGAAACCGGCGATGTTCCCGCCCGGGTTCTCCTCCCCGCCCATTCGCTTCGGGAAGGCGCGGTGCACGGACTTCTGCTCGACGAGGTAGCCGAGCTGGTCCAGCACCCGTTCGCGGTGCTCGGCCATGGATTGGCCCTCGATCTTCTGGGTGCGCGGCTCGGCGGCCAGCGCGCGGGCCGTGCGCCGGACGTCCGCCCACCGCCCCAGCAGCTGCTCGCCCAATTCCGCGACGTCGACGCGCGGGTCCTCGGTGATCGACTCGGGTACGTCCTGGCTCATGTTCTGGCCTTTCGTGAGGGGCCGCTGATGCCGTGCACCAGCCAGCCGGTGATCGTGTCGGTGAGTTCTTCATGGGTCGGTTTCTCGGCGGAGGCGGGCATGCGCAGCCAGGCCTCGCCGGCGGCGCGGACCATGCCGATCGAGGCCTGCGGCCACAGCAGCGTGTGCTGCTCGCTGCCCGCAGTGCGGTCCGTGCGGTCCAGATAGTGCGCGAGGGACTCGCCCATCAAGGTGGTGATGTCGCGGAAGAACGTGTCCAGCGGTTCCTCGTCCTCTTCCTCGCCGCGGGCCTCGGCGGCGAGCGGGTCGTGGGCGAGGGAGGTGACGAAGAAGTAGACGTTGGGGGAGCGCTCGGCCATGGCCAGGTACGCCGCGACCATCCCGTGCAGGCCCTCCTCCTCGGTGGCGGCCGTCTTCCCGGCCTCCAAGACCGTGCTGCGCATGTGTTCGACCACGATGCTGCCGACGGCACGGCGCAGCCCCGACTTGTCGCCGAAGTACCGGTAGAAGACCGACTTGCTGGTCCCGGCCTCGGCGGCGATGTCCTCCATCGAGGCGTTGGGGCCGAGCCGGTGGATTGCCTTGCGGGCGATGCGCAGCAGGTCGAGCCGGCGGGCTTCGCGGTGGGCCTCCCAGCGGGAAGCCCGGCCGTCCTGTTCCGGGGCGACGCCCCGATCGTTCTCCGAGTTCACGATACCGAGCGTATCAGGTAAGCTCGGTCACAGTGGTGCGGAGCACACATTCGATCCGCGCCGAGGACCGATTCCAGGAGGAACCATGGCCACTTCCACGTCGAAAGCCGCTGCGTCGAGCAAGACCCCGGCGGGCGTCCGCCCCGCCGTCGTCATCGGTGGCAACCGCATCCCGTTCGCGCGCTCGAACGGCCCCTACGCCGACGCCTCGAACCAGGACATGCTTACGGCCGCGCTCGACGGCCTCGTGGCGCGCTTCGGCCTGCAGGGCCAGCGGATCGGCGCGGTCGCCGCCGGCGCGGTGCTTAAGCACTCCCGCGATTTCAACCTCGTGCGCGAGTCCGTGCTCGGCACGGCCCTCGACCCGGCGACGCCCGCGTACGACGTCCAGATGGCGTGCGCGACCGGAATGGAGGCCATCGGCTCCCTCGCCAACAAGATCAAGCTCGGCCAGCTCGAATCGGCGATCGGCGGCGGCGTCGACACGACGTCGGACGCCCCCATCGCCGTCAGCGAGGGCCTGCGCCGCGTCCTGCTCGAGCTCGCGCGGGCGCGCACGCCGAAGCAGCGGCTCTCCGCCCTGACGAAGTTCCGCCCGAAGGACCTCGCGCCGAACGCCCCGGGGACCGGCGAGCCGCGCACGGGGCTGTCGATGGGCGAGCACCAAGCGCTGACCACTGTCGCGTGGGGCATCTCCCGCGAGGCCCAGGACGAGCTGGCTCTGAAGAGCCACCACAACCTCGCCGCTGCCTATGAGCGCAACTTCTTCGACGACCTCATCACCGAATACCGCGGCGTCGGCCGCGACACCAATCTGCGCCCGTCCACGACGCTCGAGAAGCTCGGCAGCCTCAAGCCGGCCTTCGGTCGCGACCTCGGGGACAAGGCCACCATGACCGCTGGCAACTCGACGCCGCTGACCGACGGCGCCTCGGCTGTCCTCCTCGGCTCCGAGGAATTCGCCCGCGCCAACGACCTGCCGATGCTCGCGAACTTCGTGGATTACGAGGCCGCCTCCGTCGACTTCGTCCGCGGCAAGGAGGGTCTGCTCATGGCGCCGGCCTACGCCGTCCCGCGGCTGCTCGCCCGCCAGGGCCTTTCGCTGCAGGACTTCGACTTCTACGAGATTCACGAGGCTTTCGCCGGTACCGTGCTCTCCACTCTCGCTGCCTGGGAGGACGAGGACTTCTGCCGGAACAAGCTCGGCCTCGACGCCCCGCTCGGGTCGATCGACCGCTCGCGGCTCAACGTCGCCGGCTCGTCGCTCGCGGCCGGGCACCCGTTCGCCGCCACGGGCGGGCGGATCGTCGCCACGCTCGCGAAGCTGCTGCATGAGAAGGGCTCGGGCCGCGGCCTGGTCTCCGTGTGCGCGGCCGGCGGGCAGGGCGTCGTCGCGATCCTGGAGGCGCGCTAAATGTCGAACCAGTACCAGAAGCTCGTCAACACGGGCGTGACCAAGAACATCGCGAAGCAGCTCGGGCTGCCACGCCCGGCGATGCTGCGCCGCTACGCGGCCGGGGAGCCGCTCGTGCCGGGGCCCGTCCTCGTGCTCGGTGACGGGGCGTCGGCGCAGCCGGCCGCCGATCTGCTCCTCGGGTGGGGGCTGGACGTCCTGCGGCACCTGGCGCCGGGGCGCAAGGTGGGTGCCGTCGTCGTCGCGTACGACGACGTGGCCCGCCCGGGCGACCTCGCCGACGTCGCCCTGAACCTCGGACCCGCCGTGAAGTCGCTGCTGCCCGGCGGGCGCGTGGTCTCCATCTCGCGGCCCGTGCGCGACGGGCTGGACCCGGAGCAGGCGGCCGCGCGGCAGGGCGTCGACGGGCTGGTGCGATCGCTCGGCCGTGAACTGCGGGGCGGGGCCACGGCCAACGGGCTGCTGCTCGCCGAGGGCATCGACATGAACGCGGCCTCGGCGCAGGCAGGCCTGCGCTTCCTCCTGTCCGGGCGCAGCGCCTACGTCGACGGCCAGTTCATCGAGGTCTCCGGCACGCGCGGCACGCTCCCGGGGGACTGGGAGAAGCCGCTGGCCGGCAAGGTCGCGGTCGTCACCGGTGCCGCGCGCGGGATCGGCGCGGCGATTGCCAAGACGCTCGCCCGCGACGGTGCCAAAGTCGTCGCGGTCGACGTGCCCGCAGCGGGCGGTGCGCTGGCGAAGGTCGCGAACGAGGTGCGCGGGACGGCCCTGCAGCTCGACGTGACGCGGGCCGACGCCGGGCACCTCATCATCGAGCACGCGACTCAGCGCCACGGCGGCCTCGACATCGTCGTGCACAATGCCGGGATCACTCGCGACAAGCTGCTCGCGAATATGGACGAGGGGCGGTGGAAGTCCGTGATCGCGGTGAACACCGAGTCGCAGCTGCGGATGAATCAGGCGTTCCTCGCCGCCGGGCTGCCGGGCCTGCGCGTCGTCGCGCTCGCCTCCACGAGCGGCATCGCCGGCAACCGCGGGCAGACCAACTACGCGGCCTCCAAGGGGGGAGTGATGGGCATGGTGCGGGCCTCCGCCGAGGCGTTCGCCGGCGTCGACGGCGGGATCAACGCGGTCGCCCCGGGGTTCATCGAGACCGAGATGACCGCCAAGGTGCCGATGGCGACCCGCGCGGTCGGGCGCATGCTGATGCCCTCGCTCATGCAGGGTGGGCTGCCCGTGGACGTCGCCGAGGCGATCGCGTTCCTGGCCTCCGACGCCGCCGCTGGGATCAACGGCGAGACGCTGCGCGTCTGCGGCCAGTCCCTGATCGGACGGTGAGGCGGATGGCCGGGACGAGTGAACGCCGTCGCGTCGAGCTGGGGGAGGCCCCCGCACTTGGCGGAATCTACGCGGCAGCGGTGAAGAAGACCGCGGCAGGCGGGCTGGCCGGCCTGCTCGGCGGCCGCCGATCCGGGGGTGACGACCCGTGGCAGCTGCCCGCCGTCGAACACCGGGTCCGCCGCCTGAACGTCGACACCGGGCGCCTGACCCGCTACCAGCGGCTCATGGGCGACACCGTGCGCGATGACCTGCCCTCGGTCTTCGTGCACGGGCTCGCGTTCCCGGTCGCCATGAGTGTCATGGTGGCCTCCGACTTCCCGCTGCCACTCATGGGTCTGGTGCACCTGTCCAACCGAGTCGAGCACCTCAGGCGCATCCGCCCCGATGAGGAACTCGCCGTGCGCGCCTGGGCCGAGGGCCTGCGCGAGCACTACGCAGGGACGCAGGTCGACGTCGTCGCCGAGGTCTCTTCGCACGGCGAGGTCCTCTGGCGGGGGGTCTCCACCTACCTCGCCAAGGGGGTGGACCTGCCTGGGCGAACGCGACCGGAGCGCCCCGAGCGCGTCGAGTTCGAGGCGCCGACCCGCACGGGCCAGTGGCGGCTGGGTGCCGATACCGGCCGCGAATACGCGGCCGTGCTGGGGGACTGGAACCCGATCCACCTGACGAGCTTGTCGGCCAGGGCCCTCGGCCTGAAGCGGCACATCGCCCACGGCATGTATCTGGCCGGGCGGTCGCTGGCGGCCGCGGCGCCGAGCCGGGGCGGCTACGAGTGGTCCATCGAGTTCGCGGCGCCCGTGTTCCTGCCCGGGACCGTGAACTTCGCCCTCGCCGAGGACGAAGCGGCCGACCCTTACGGGGACGTGCGGTTCGCGGGATGGAACCGTGCCGGCACGCGCGAGCACTTCGCCGGGCACGTCGCCCCGCGTTGAACTAGTGGTGGCAGGGTGTGAAGCCGAGCAGGGCAAGGTCCGCCACCGCATGTGAGCGGTAGAGCGAGAGCACCGTGCGCGCGGCCTGGTTCCAGTCGAACCGGTCCGCGTGCACGGCGGCCTGGCGCCCCCACTGCGCGAGCGCATCGCGGTGGTCGCCGAGCGTCGCCAGGGCCTCTGCCCAGGCCTCGGGTGTCTGCCCGACGACGTGACGCCCGGTCACGCCATCGTGCACGATGTGCCGGAGCCCGCCGACGAGGTTCGCCAGGACGGGCGTCCCGCAGGCCTGCGCCTCGGCGGCGACGAGTCCGAACGATTCGCTGTAGGAGGGCACGGCCACGACGTCGGCACCCCGGAACCACGAGGCCAGCTCCGCCGGCGGCATGGGCTCGAGTAGGCGGGCGGTGACCGGGCCCGAGGTCGAGGGCAGGAGCCGCTCGAGGTCCAGCTCGTCCGGGCCGGAGTGCTGGCCGATCAACACGGCCTCGTAGCGGCCCAGCGGGTCGATCTCGCGCACGCGCTGGAGTGCCTCCAGCAGGATGTGCGGGCCCTTGAGCCGTTGAATGCGCCCCGCGAAGAGGATGCGCAGCGGCCGTCCCGGTGCCGCGCGCCCGTCGTCGGCCTCGAGCCACCGGTCCGGGCCGTCGGCGCGGAAGATCGTGCGCTCCACTCCCGGCGGCACCACGGCGATCTTGTCCGGCGACGCCCCGTAGAGGTCGCGCAGCTCCTGGCATTCGGTCGGAGTGTTCGCGGTGAGGACGTCGGCTTCGGCGGCGAGGCGGTCCTCGGCGTCCAGACGGGCCGGTGGCTCGGCGGCTTGCGGATCCTCACGCAGCTTGACCCGGGCGAGCGTGTGCATCGTGTGCACGAGCGGCACCGACCACTCCGCGCGTAACGCGAGTCCAGCGAGGCCGGAGACCCAGTAGTGACTGTGGACCGCGTCGGGAGCGGCGGCGTCGTGATAGTGCCGGGCGATGGCACGGGTGAGCTGCGGAACGAAAGCGGCCAGGTCGTTCTTGGTCGCTTCCGGCGGCCCGGCCGGGAGGTGATGGACCGTGACGCCGGGGGCGAGTTCGACGGCGTGGGCCGGCTCGTTCTCGGGCACGCGGGTGAAGACGTCGACCTCGACCCCGAAGAGCGCGAGGTGTCGGCAGAGCTGGCTGACGTAGACGTTCATGCCGCCGGCGTCGCCGCCGCCCGGTTGGGCCAGGGGCGAGGTGTGCAGGGAGAGCACGGCGACGCGCCGGACGTCCTGGGGGCGTCCGTCGGGGGTGTAGGCGCCGAGCACTTTCGACCTCCTTGCGTCGTACCAGCTGCTGACATTTTCTCACGGGCCCGCGCCCGCCCAGAACAAACAAACCCTGGGCCTTGTGCATGTTTGCACAAGGCCCAGGGTTTGTCTTTAATCGTCTACTGGTCGAACTCGTCGATGCGTTCGCCGACACCCAGGAGCTGGGCGATGGCGGCCACGGTGCGCTCGGCGGCGCGACCGTCGCCGTACGGGTTCACGGCGTTGGCCATCGCGGCGTAGTGCTCCTCGTCGTGCAGCAGCGCGGCGACCTCGTTGTAGATCCGCTCCTCGTCTGTGCCGATCAGGACCACGGTACCGGCGCTGACGGCCTCGGGGCGCTCAGTGTTCTCGCGCATGACCAGGACGGGCTTGCCAAGGCTCGGGGCCTCCTCCTGGACGCCGCCCGAGTCGGTGAGGACGATGTTGGAGATCGAGAGCATCCGGGTGAACTCGCCGTAGGCCAGCGGCTCCGTGACGATGATGTTCTCGAGTCCCTCGAGCGCGGGCAGGACCGCCTCGCGGACCACCGGGTTCTTGTGGGCCGGCAGGACGATGGTCACATCCGGCTCCGCCTTGGCGATGCGGGCCAGCGCGCGGCCGACACCCTCCATGGCGCCGCCCTGGTTCTCGCGGCGGTGCGTCGTGACGAGCAGAACGCGGCGCCCGGACGCGGCAAGTTCCTCGAGCTGCGGATCCGAGAATGGGAGCTGCTTGTCGACCGTGGTCAGCAGGGCATCGATGACCGTGTTGCCCGTGACGACGATGTCGTCGCCGTTGGTGTTCTCCGTCAGGAGGTTCTGCTTGCTCACGGACGTCGGGGCCAGGTGCAGGCTCGTGATCTGCGACGTCATCTTCCGGTTCGCCTCCTCGGGGAACGGGGAGAGGATGTTGAAGCTGCGCAGGCCGGCTTCGGCGTGGACGACCGGGATGCCGTGGTAGAAGGCGGCGATGGCCCCTGCGGTTGACGTCGTCGTGTCGCCCTGGACGATCACGGCGGCCGGCTTCTCCTCGCGGAAGATCGCGTCCAGCCCGTCGATGGTGCGCGTCATGACGCCGTTGAGGCTCTGGTTCGGACGCATGATGTTCAGATCCATGTCGGGCTCGATCTCGAAGATCTCGTTGACCTGGTCCAGCATCTCGCGGTGCTGTCCGGTGACGACGACCTTGCTGTCGAACAGATCGGAGGCCTCGAGGGCCTTGACGATCGGGGCCATCTTGATGGCTTCCGGGCGGGTGCCATAGATGGGCATGATCACTGGTCGCATAGTGGCGCTGTTCCTCTTGAAGTCTGGTGAGTTGGTCATTCTTCCGTGTGTTGGGGCAACTCTATCAACGCCCGGGTGCATTCATTGGTGAGCGGGCGGTCCTGTTCACCGCGTGTTTATTAAGGATTCGTGATCTGTACGACGACGGTGCCGCCGACCCGGACCGATCCGGTGTCGCGCGGGGCGTGATGTTAGGATTTTGTCCGCGGAGTGGTGGAAGGCGCGCCATTTCGATTCTTTGCGCACTCGGTTTCGCCCGCCCGTCGGTGGCGCCGCGTGGTGAGCCATTTCGCTCCTGCCGGGTTCGCTTTGATCAAACGACAGCAAGACAGACAACAGGTGAGGAAGCCTCAATGGCGGAAATCAAGAGCGTCGCGGTTATCGGGTTGGGCTATATCGGCCTGCCCACCGCAGCGATTCTGGCAACGAACGGGGTCGACGTCGTCGGCGTCGACGTCAACCCGAAGACCGTCGAGGCGGTGAGCCGGGGCGAGGTTCCCTTCGTCGAGCCGGACCTGGGCGGTCACGTGTCCCGGGCCGTCTCCGAGGGCACGCTCAAGGCGTCGCTCGAGACTCCCAAGGCCGACGCCTACATCGTCGCCGTGCCGACGCCGTTCAACGACGACAAGACGGCCGACCTTTCCTACATCGAGGCCGCGGGCTCCGCCATCGCGCCGCAGCTGGTCGGCGACGAGCTGATCATCCTCGAGTCGACGTCCCCTCCCGGGGCGACTCAGCACCTTGCTGACCACATCCTCGGCCTGCGCCCGGACCTCTCGATCGAGAACCTGCGCGTCGCGCACTGCCCGGAGCGCGTCCTGCCGGGTCGCGTGATGGTGGAACTCGTCACCAACGACCGCATCGTCGGCGGCATCACGACCGCCGCGGCTGAGGCCGCCCGCGACCTGTACCAGAAGTTCTGCGAGGGCGAGATCCTGCTCACGGACGCCACGACCGCGGAGATGGCCAAGCTGGTTGAGAACTCCTTCCGCGACGTGAACATCGCGTTCGCCAACGAGCTCTCGATCATCTCGGACAAGTTGGGCATCAACGTGTGGGAGCTCATCGAGCTCGCGAACCACCACCCGCGCGTGAACATCCTGCAGCCGGGTCCGGGCGTCGGCGGGCACTGCATCGCGGTGGACCCGTGGTTCATCGTCTCCAGCGCGCCGGAGGAGGCCAAGCTCATCCGTCAGGCCCGCGTCACCAACGACGCCAAGCCGGACTGGGTGATCGAGCAGGTCGAGAAGGCTGTCGCGGACGTCGACGGCACTGCGAAGGTGGCCGTGCTCGGCCTCGCGTTCAAGGCCAACATCGACGATCTGCGCGAGTCCCCGGCCATCTCGATTGCCCAGCGCCTGGGCGCGGAGTTCGGCGAGGCCAAGTTCCTCGTCGTCGAGCCGCACATCGACGAGATGCCCAAGCAGCTCTCCGGTCTGGCCAACGCGGAGCTGGTCGCCACCGGCGACGCGATCGAGGAGGCGGACATCGTCCTGCTGCTCGTGGACCACGCCCAGTTCAAGACGATCGACCGGTCCACCCTCGAGGGCAAGACCGTCATCGACACCCGCGGAATGTGGCGCTAGCACCCGCGTAGACGAGGAGGCCGCCGGAACCACGTTCCGGCGGCCTCCTCGTCGTCTGGGGTCTGGGGCCCGGGTGCGGTCAGCGGGCGGCTGTCAGGGCCCGCACGACGGCGTCGGAGAGCGGCGGCCATGCCTCGATGGCCCACGGACCGAAGTCGCGGTCGGCCAGTGCCACACATGCGGCCCGCAGTTCGGGATCGACCCAGAGGAACGTCCCGGCCTGGCCGAAGTGGCCGAACGTGCGCGCGGAGTTCGCCGAGCCGGTCCAGTGCGGATTCTTGCCAGCCTTGATCTCGAAGCCCAGCCCCCACGCGTTGTCGCTCTGGCGCCCGAAGCCGGGCAGCACGCCGGGCAGACCCGGGAACTGCACCGTGGATGCGGCTTGGAGGGACTCCGGCGCCAGCAGCGTGGGCGACATGAGCTCGGCGGCGAAGCGCGCCAGGTCGGCGGCAGTGGACACGGCGCCTGCGGCCGGGGTGCCGTTGAGGGTCGTGTCCGTCATGCCCAGTGGCGCCAGCACCGCCTCGTCGAGGTACTCGCCGAAGGGGATCTTCGTGGCCTCCTCGAGCGTTTCGCCGAGCACCTCGAACCCCGCGTTGGAGTAGATGCGCCGCGTGCGCGGCGCGGCGCGGACTGTCCGCTCGCCGAAGTCATAGCCGGCTGTGTGGGCCAGGAGATCGTGCACGGTGGCCCCGTCCGGACCGGTGGGCGTCTCGAGCTCGAGCGCGCCCTCCTCGAGGGCGACGAGCACCGCGTAGGCGGCCAGCGGCTTCGTGACGGAAGCCAGCCGGAAGCGGGCCCGCTGGTCGCCAGCGGTTCCGTAGGTGGCGCCGTCGTGCCCGACGACGACGGCGGCGGCGTGATCGACGGGCCAGTCGCCGATGGCGGCGAGGGCGGAGGATACGGGGGAGTGGGTCATGGTGCTGCCTTCCGGGGTGCGGTGGTCTCAGCGGGCGAAGGAGTGGTCCTCGGGCAGGACGATGGTCAGCTGGTGCGGCTTGCGGGCGGTGCCCGCCGTCAGCTCAGCCTCCCACTTCTCGCGGGCGACGGCGAGGAGCTCGTCCGGCGTGCCCGGCTGGGCCCCCGGGCGGGTCAGGAGGTGCCGGATCAGCTCGCCGCGCGTGTGCTTGGCGAAGTGCGAGACGACTTGCCGGGCGCCGCCGCGGACCTGGACGACGGACACCGTCACCGTTTCGGCGGCCGGCGGGGCCCAGGCGGCGGCGTACGTGCTCGAGCGGCAGTCGACGACGAGTTCGCCGGCGGCGCGCTCGGCCAAAGCGCGGGCAAGCCGCGGCTTCCACCACGTGGCGAGGCGGCCGAGCGGAGCATCCGCCGGGGCGGGCAGCTTGACGGACATCGAGAGGCGGTAGGCCGGGATGACGTCGGCGAACCCGACCGCGCCCCACAGCGCGCTGACGACCAGGATCGACTCGTCGGCGAGCCGCTGCGCGGGCGCGGGCAGCGTGGCGTAGCCGAGCGCCTCGTACAGCACGCCCGTGTAGATCGTGTGCGCGGGCCCGGCCGGCTCGTCATGCAGCCTCCGGTTGCGTTCGACCTCGTGAGCGAGCGTCTCGCCGACGCCGAGGACCTCGTGCGCGTCCGCTCGGCCCGACGTTTCGGCGAGGGCATCGAGCACCGCGAGCCGGTCCGGGGTGAGGGAGGGGAACGAGAGGGCGTGCGCGTCGAAGGGCGTCGACGTCGACGCTTGCTGTTTGCCTTCGGAAGGCGGCAGGAGAATAAGCACGCCTAGCATCGTATCGGCGTGCGGGCCCTGTGGCCGAGCCGGCCGCTCGTCGAGGGTCGCATGCGTTCGGCGCGCCTGTCCGGGCGCGATAGACTGGGAGCTTGGACGGGATGGCTGGACGATCGCGTGCCGCTTCGGCGGCCCGAGGAACGTCCGGGCTCCGCAGGACAGGGTGGTGGGTAACGCCCACTCGGGGCAACCCGCAGGCCAGTGCCACAGAAAATAGACCGCCCGCGTTCTACGCGGGTCAGGGTGAAACGGTGGTGTAAGAGACCACCAGCGGCCCAGGTGACTGGGCCGGCTCGGTAAACCCCACCCGGAGCAAGGCCAGACAGGCTGCGATTGAGGGCTGTTCGCCCGAGCAGCCGGGTAGGCCGCTCGAGTGCACCGGCAACGGTGCGCCTAGATGGATGATCGTCACCTGCTGGTGCGGGCAACCGCAGCAGGCACAGAACCCGGCGTACAGGTCATCCCGTCCTCCTCAACTGTGATCAGCCTCACGCTGCCGCGTCCGTTCGGCATCGGCGCGCCGCTTATCATGGAAGATGAGGAGCAACGAGGCTCCATCGGGGAGAGATCCTGACACCCCGCGAACCGTATCTGCAATGGTGCTTACACGGTGCCAGTCGGCCAACGGATCCATGGCCGATGCGAAGGAAGGACATTTAGTGACCCAGCAGTCTGCAGCGGCCCTCTCGGAATGGAGCGGACGCGAAGAACTCGCCGAGGCCATGATCCCGCTCATCGGGCGGCTCTACCGCAAGAACAACGTGGTGACCTCCGTATACGGGCGCAAGCTGATCAACAAGTCGGCCGTCGACATTCTCAAGGCCCACCGCATCGCCCGCCACAACGACGGCAAGGAACTCCCGCTCGAGGAGACCTACCCGCTCCTGCAGGCCATCGCCGGCCTGAACCTGGGCGCCGCTTCCGTGGACATCGCGAAGCTGACCCGGAAGTACAAGGAATCCGGCAGTGGTGCCGAGATCTCCGATTTCCTGAAGGCCGAGTTCGGCGATCTCGTCGGAGCTGCCGGCGCCTCCGAGGCGCAGCCGCGCGACGTCGTGCTCTACGGCTTCGGCCGCATCGGCCGCCTCCTGGCCCGCATCCTGATCGAGCGCGGCGGCTACGGCCTGCGCCTGCGTGCGATCGTGGTGCGGAAGGGATCCGACGACGACCTGGTCAAGCGCGCGTCGCTGCTGCGCCGGGACTCGGTGCACGGCCCGTTCGACGGTTCCATCACCGTCGACGAGGAGAACAGCACGATCCAGGCCAACGGCACCCTGATCAAGGTCATCTACTCGTCCGACCCGGCCGCGGTGGACTATACCGAGCACGGCATCAACGACGCGATCGTCGTCGACAACACGGGTCGGTGGCGCGATCGCGAGGGTCTCGAGCAGCACCTGCAGGCCAAGGGCGTCTCCCGGGTCCTGCTCACGGCCCCGGGCAAGGGCGACGTGAAGAACATCGTGCACGGCATCAACCACGGCGACATCGTCGAGTCCGACACGATCGTTTCGGCCGCATCGTGCACGACCAACGCCATCACCCCCGTGCTGAAGGCGCTCAACGACGAGTACGGCGTCGTGCACGGCCACGTCGAGACCGTGCACTCTTTCACGAACGACCAGAACCTGATCGACAACTTCCACAACGGCGACCGCCGCGGCCGCTCGGCGGCCCTGAACATGGTCATCACGGAGACCGGCGCGGCCAAGGCCGTGGCCAAGGCGCTGCCGGAGTTCGCCGGAAAGCTCACGGGCAACGCGATCCGCGTGCCCACCCCGGATGTCTCCATGGCCATCCTCAACCTCAACCTGGAGCGCGAGGCCACCAAGGAAGACGTCAACACGTACCTGCGGCAGACGTCCCTGAACAGCCCGCTGCACAAGCAGATCGACTACATCGACTCGCCGGAGGTCGTCTCGACGGACTTCATCGGTTCCCGCCGTGCCGGCATCGTCGACGGTCTCGCCACGATCGCCAACGGCAAGAACGCCGTCGTCTACGTCTGGTACGACAACGAGTTCGGCTACTCCTGCCAGGTCATCCGCGTGCTCGAAGAGCTCGCGGGCACGCACCCGAGGGCTTTCCCGGTCCTCGAGTCCGAGCTGGCGACCGCCTAGGGCTTTCTCGGCCCGTTACAAGACGACGACGCCGTCGCCCGCTTCGGTGGGCGACGGCGTCGTCGTCTTCAGGGGAGGGCGGCCGGGACGGGCCTGCGGCTCAGTGTCCGAAGGGGTCGGGGTCGACGCCGGGCAGCCACGAATGGCCTGCGACGCCCCAGTCGAGCTGCTTCTTGGCCTTCTTCCAACGACGGCTCCACTTGTCGTTGAGGCGATCGACGTAGAGGAAGCCGTCGAGGTGGTCGTACTCGTGCTGCATGACGCGGGCGAACCAGCCGGTGGCCTCGAAGGAGATCGGCTCACCGTCGCCGTTGAAGCCCTCCACGCGCGCGTACTCCGCGCGCTTGAGCGGGAAGGAGAGCCCCGGGGCGGACAGGCAGCCCTCGACCTCCTCGTCGGGGTCGGGCTGGGCACCGGAGACCTTGGAGAGGGTCAGGCGGGGGTTCACGACGACGCCGCGCGCCGGCACGCCGTCCTCGTTGGCGAACTCGTAGGTGAAGAGCCGCAGGCCGACGCCGATCTGCGGGGCGGCGAGGCCGACCCCGTTCGCCTCGTCCTGGGTGTCGAACATGTCCTGGATGAGCGCACGCAGCTCGTCGTCGAACTCGACGACCTCCTGGGCGCGGTGGTGCAGGACGTCCTCGCCGTAGATCACGATCGGTCGGACTGCCATGAACTTCCTCCTCGGCGGGCAAAAAACAAGCCGCCCCGGTCATGACCGGGGCGGCTTCTTCGGGGTGAGTAACGGGGCTTGAACCCGCGACCTTCTGGACCACAACCAGACGCTCTGCCGACTGAGCTATACCCACCATCGCGGCACCGAGCACGTCACTCGCAGCTGAACGCTACGCCTGAGATGCTAGGTCGCTATGCGCGTCTGACACGAGGTTTTCGCCTCCTGCCGTCCGGGCAACGCACACTATCTTACACACATTCCTACCCGATTGCCCTAATCGAGAAGGCGTGCCGTGCATCACACTGCCGGCGGGGCGGCGTCTGATGCGTCGTTCTCGGCGACGACCGCCCGGGCGATCTTCTGTGCGGTCTTGCTGTCGGGCCCGGGGGCGGGCACCATGACGGCCTGCCGGTAGTAGCGGAGCTCTTGAATCGAATCGCGGATGTCGCCGAGAGCGCGGTGGCCCCCGGTCTTGGCAGGGGCCTGGAAAAAGGCCTTCGGGTACCAGCGGCGCGCGAGCTCTTTGATCGTGGAGACGTCGATGATCCGGTAGTGCAAGTGCTCGATGACCTCCGGCATGTCCCGCGCCAGGAAGTTGCGGTCCGTGCCGACGGTGTTTCCGGCCAGCTGGGCCTTGTTCGGCTCCGGGACCCACTTGCGGATGTATTCCATGACCCGGCCCGTCGCCTCCTCCATGGAGACGCCGTCGTCGAGGACCTCGATCAGTCCGGAGTCGGTATGCATCTTGCGGACGAAGTCGTTCATCTGGGCGAGAGCCTCGTCCGAGGGCTTGATGACGACGTCGACCCCGTCGCCGAGGACGTTCAATTCGGGATCGGTCACGAGCACGGCGACCTCGACGAGCGCGTCGGCTCCGAGGTCGAGACCCGTCATTTCGCAGTCGATCCACACAATGTTTTCTGCAGAAATAGGCACGGACCCAATCTACCCGCAGTGCGCTAGTCGCCGCTCGCCCGGCGGGCGAAGCGCAATGTGACGAGCCAGAGCAGTGTGAAGGCGACGGCCGTCGTCGTGCCCGCTGCCACGGACGCCCCGACCGACAGGCCGAGGCGCGGACCCGCGAGAGCGACGACGACGGCGGCGAAGAGACCCCAGCCCAGGACGGCGTGCGCGCCGGCGGGGGCGGGCGGACGGCGGGCACCGTCCGGGGTGCTGGCTGCGTGACGACCCATTGACGCTCCTGACTGGCGATAACCGGATGCCGCAAGCATAGGTCGGCCGGGCGTCAGACGTGACGAACGCGTCGCGCGCGGCGTGTGGCTCTTCGCCTCACCCCGAGGCTCAAATGTTAGGATCTAGGGCATTGACTAACCCCGCGTGAGTCCCAAATCGCGCGGCCGCTAGTCCCGTCCCGACCCGACTCGAAGGAACGTGCGTGAACGTGACCGAACCCGGTACTGCGGATCTGACCGCGGCGCCCAAGGTTAACCGCACGTTGGTCGAGGGAAGCATCGGGGCCTTCCTGATCGTCCTGGGCTCGCTCGGCATCGGCTGGCTCGCGAGCATTTCGCCGCTTCACCGCGTTGAGTTCATGATTCTCCTGCGCACCGAAACGTGGGGCGTCATCGCCTCGACGTCGGCGATGACGATCGGCTGCTGGATCATGTTCCGGGCCTGGCTGCGGCTCGGGCAGAAGCTTCGCGGCTGGCCCGAGGGCTCGCTGGTCGTCGTGCGCCGCGCGTGCTGGGCGTGGGGGCTGCCGCTGCTCGCGTGCGTGCCCATCTTCAGTCGCGACGTGTACGCGTATATCGGCCAGGGCAGGCTGGTAGCCGCCGGCCACGACCCGTACCAGCAGGGCATCTCGACGATATCGAACTGGTTCCAGCTCGGCACCGACACGATGTGGTCGGAGTCGACGACGCCGTACGGTCCGCTGTTCCTGAACGTTGAGCACGTCGTGATGATGATCGCGGGGGAGAACCCCGATCTCGCTGTCTTGCTGTTCCGCCTGGTGGCGTTCGCCGGTGTTGTGCTGTGCATGGTCTACACACCTAAGCTCGCGGCGCTGCACGGCGTCTCCGGGGCCAAGGCCACATGGATCACCGTCGCCAACCCGCTCTTCCTCGTCTCGTTCGTCGCGAGCGCCCACAATGACGCCCTCATGGTGGGCCTGGCCGTCGCCGGCACCTACTACGCGGCGACTGGCCGCGGCATTCGCGGCGTCCTGCTGATCACGGCCTCCATCGGAATCAAGCCGATCACGATGGTTCTGCTGCCGTTCATCGGTTTGCTGTGGGCCGGGCGTGGCGCGTCGTGGCCGCGCCGGTTCCTCTACTGGGTCTACACCGCCGGCATCGGACTGGGCCTGATGGTCGTCATCGGCTACGCCAACGGCTACGGCCTGGGCTGGCTGACCGTGATGCTCACGACCGGCACGGGCTACAGCGTCTACGCGCCGATCGGCATTCTCATCAACTTCCTGAACGGGTCGCTGGGCACGCTCGGCCTCGACAGCTCATGGGTGCTGCCGACGCTGAAGCTCATCGGCCGGCTGGCCTCCGTCGCCATCGTCCTGCTCCTGATGTTCAAAGGCAGCCACGGGCACATCGTACAGAGGATGGTGCTCGCGTTCACCGCCTTGGTTGTCCTGTCGCCGGTCATCCACCCCTGGTACCTGCTGTGGCTGCTGCCCTTCTTCGCCGCCTCCGGGATCCGCGACGACTGGCAGATCGTGTGGGTCTACTTCACCGTTGCGTTCTTCATCGCGTACGGCGTCGCCGACCAGCTCTTCGTCTGGCAGTTCATGAGCGATGTCAAACCGTTCCTGCAGCAGCTCGCGACCCTCATTTCGTGGGCGTTCATGATCTACCTCGCGGTGTTCGATCCGAAAACGAGACTGATCTTCGTCGAGTTCCGCAAGTCGTTGCGTCTGCCCCGCTCTCTTCGCTTCCGAAAGGCGGGCTAGCGTGCCCCGTCCGCCCGCCGCGACGGAACCTTCGCAGCCGTTCCAGCCGCCGCAGCTGCCGTTTCCGCAGCTGACCGGCGGACTCGAAGCCCTGCGACGGCGGCTCTCCCGTCTGCCGATCCTGCGCCACCTCACCGGCGGCCCCGAGGCTGACGTGCACGTGGTCCTGGCCCAGGGCCTTCTGGCGAGCATCATGATCCTCGTCGGGTCGTGGGGAGTCGGATGGCTCGCGACGAGCCAGGAGTCGATCTTCGCCCGGGCGACCACACTCAACATGCTGCGGGCGGAGACGTGGGTCGTTCTCACGTGCTCGCTGCTGCTGGCCCTCGGATCGATGTTGCTCTGCCGCGCCTGGCTGCGTCTGGGGCAGAGGGTCATGGCCGGGCAGGCGGGCATGGTCGCCGTGCGCCGCGCGGTGCTCTCGTGGTCCGCGCCGATGCTGGCGAGTTTTCCGATCTACAGCCGGGACGTCTACTCGTACCTCGCCCAGGGCCGGCTCATGCAGCAGGGGATGAGCCCCTACGAGAACTGGGTCTCGCAGCTTCCCGGCTGGTACGCCGAGGGTGCGGACAGCCTATGGGCTGAGTCCCCGTCGCCGTACGGCCCGTTGTTCCTGCTTTTCGCCCGCGGGACCTACTTCATCACCGGGGGCGTGCCTGAATTCGGGGTGCTTTTCTTCCGGGTCCTGGCGGTCGCCGGGGTCCTCGCGTGCCTCTACGCTCTGCCCCGGCTCGCCCGTGTGCACGGCACCGACCCCGGGTGGGCCGCATGGGTGTGCATCGCGAACCCGTTCTTCCTGGTCACGATGGTCGCCGGCGTCCACAACGACGCCGTCATGGTCGGCGGGCTCCTGCTCGGTTTCCTCTGCGTCGCCCGCGGCCAGCGCGTGCTCGGCGTTGTCTGGGTCTCGGTTGCGATCGCGGTCAAGCCCATCGTCGTCCTGGCCCTGCCCTTCGTCGGGTTGGCCATGCTCCGTGCAAGGAATGACCGTGAGTCGGCCGCGGTCACTCTGCGCCAGAAGATGGGAGTCTGGATCCTCACGGGCTCCGTCGCCTTCGTGACGCTCACTCTGGTCGGCGCCGTTTCCGGGCTCTGGTTCGGATGGATCACCGCCATGGCGACCGCCGGTTCGGCCGCTTTCCCCTACGCGCCGATCGGCCTACTCGGGCTGCTGATCGGCTGGATCGCCTCGCTGTTCGGTGCCGACACCATGACTGTCGCCAGCGGGGTCTTCGCCTTCTTCAGGTACCTCGCCGTGGCACTCGCGTTCTGGTGGGCATTCCGTCGGCCCGCCCACCAGGCCTTGTTCTCGTGCGGGCTCGCGCTGACGGCCGCCGTCGTCCTCGCCCCCGTGATCCAGCCGTGGTACCTGCTCTGGCTCGCGCCGCTCTTCGCGGCGTACCACCAGTACGGGGGACACATCGCCCGGATCTGGTACGCGGTGAGCATGGTGCTGGTCCTGCTCGTCGTCATCGAACAGGTGAGTGTCGCCCAGTGGATCGACCAGCTGTTCGTGCAGCTCGTCGCCGCGCTCGGCGGCGTCGTTTACCTGGCCTACATCATGTTGGTCGATCCGAAGACGGCGCGGCTCTTCACGCCCCTGAGCAAGGCCATCGTGCGGCGCCGGGCGGGCGGACGAAAGGCCTGAGAAAAAAGCTGGGCCGCACCAGCTGGAAGCTGGTGCGGCCCGACCTGTCGGTCACGTCTCCGATTTAGCGGGGGAGTGCGATCCCGGTCCGGGCCATCGAGTCCTGGTACGCGTTGCGGATCTCTTCGAGATTGGCATGCTGACGCTCGGGAGCGCCGGCGAAAGCCCGTCCTCCGAACGACTTGACCTTGTAGACCTTGAAGCCGCGGCGCCAGAGCAGCGGGTTCTCGGTCTTCAGGAGCTGGTCGGCGAGACGGTGGGCCTCCGTGCCGTGGGCGACGATGACCGACGCCCGCTCGACAACCTTGAGCATCCGCAGCAACGGCTTGAGGCCGTCGCGGATCTGCGGCGGCTGAAGACGGCCGTTCGGCTCGTTCGGGGTGTGCCACGGGTGGACGTTCCACGGCATGACGTACTCCGGACGAAGGCCCAGCTGCCACTGCAGGCCGAGCTGGCGGGTGATGGCTTCCGAATCCCCGGCGGTGACGAAACCGGACGCGTCGGCCACGCCGACATTCGAGTAGAGAGAGACGATCTTCGCCTGGTCCGCATCGTGCACGGGATCCACATAGCTGACGGAGAAGCCCGGCCGAAGCGCTGCCGTCTCATCGAGAATGCGGTTGACGGGAGCGATGTGCTCCTCGTAACGACGGTCCCACAACGTAGTCGATGGTTCTGAGGCAACAGCTGTCATGAAGGGGCGACACTCCTTGGCGATTTTTGGGCGCGTTGACTGCACGCTGAACGGTGGCGTTGAAACTGTAGGAGGGCTCCGGCGGCGACTTGCGGCGTCGGCCGGAGGCCATCAGAGCGCGGCATATCGCCGCGGGACCTTCTAAGGTTACCAATGTGTGAACGGAAATTGGACGCTACGACGAAATAGGTCGGTGAGAGACTTCCCACCCCGGCCCCGATTGCCGCCGCGGGGGACCGCCGGCTAGGAGTCGGCGTGGCGCTCTCGGGCCGGGCGCGCCGCCCGCGGAATCGCCAGCAGGGAGAGCATCAGGAGGCCTGCGACGATGTACAACGCGTTGAGGACGCCCCAATGCTCGCCGAGGATTCCCAACGCCGGGGGGCCGACCAGGAACGCGAAGTATCCGCAGATGGCCACGGTGCTCACGCGCTCTGCGGCGTGAGTGGGATGGTCGGCGGCCAGGGTGACGCCGATCGGGAAGCCGAGGGATCCGCCCAGGCCCCACAGCAAGGCGCCAAGGACGACTAGCCAGGTGTTTTCGGCCAGGATGAAGAGCAGCAGGCCGGAGAGTCCGAGGAGGGCGAGCCCGATCAGGCTCTTGGCGCGACCGAACCGGTCGATCAGCGGTCCTCCGAGCATGCGTCCGATGGTCATCGCTGTGACGAAGGCGCCGAAGACAAGCGCTCCGACCTCCTGCGGCAGGCCGTGGCCGTCGACCGCGCCCAGCGCGATCCAGTCGTTCGCCGCGCCCTCCGTGAGGGTCATGCCGACGACCAGGAGTCCGATGAACGCCAGCCTGGGATCGCGCAGCAGGCGGAGCTGCTGGGCCAGGCGCTCCGGGCCGGTCTGCTTGGGGCGTGGCACCTCCTCGACCGTGGGCAGGCGCGGAATGAAGCGCACGGAGTAGAACGACGCGAGCGCGACAAGGGCGCCGACGGCGGCCAGATGAACCGAGACGGAGACTCCGGTGGCGGCCGCTCCGGCGCCCACGAGGGCGCCGGCGATCGTCCCGAGGCTGAAGAAGGCGTGCAGCATTGGCATCAGCGTCTTGCGGATGCTGCGTTCGAGCTGCGCACCTTCGACGTTCATGATCACGTCGGTGATGCTGAAGGCGAAGCTCTGGCCGACGAGGGCTGCCGTGGCGAGGGCGAACGTGCTGTTGCTCTCGGCAGCCAAGCCGAGGAGCACGGTGGCGACGGCCATCCCCAGGAGGCCGTAGAGGATGCCGCGCCGAGCTCCCAGAAGCCGTTGGAACCACGGGGCCAGCGTCAGGCCGAAAATCGCGCCGGCGGCTCCGCCAAAAAGAAGCAGGCCGACGTCGGCTGTGGTCAGATCAAGATTGTCGCGCACAGCCGGGATGCGCGAGACCCAGGATGCGGTGGCGAAGCCGCAGAGCGCGAAGACAGCCAGCACGGCATTGCGCCAGGGGGTCGACCCCGTCGGGGGAGTGTTTGGAGGCACAGGCGATGACGGTGCCGTAGTGGAAGACGCCGTCACCTCGTATCTCCTGTCGAGTTCGTTCTGCATCGCCTGGATTCTGCTTAGTTTTTCATTCACCGGAAACTCTGTGCCATCAACGCTAGCCTGCGCAGCTGGGCGAATATTGTGAAGAATCTGTGAAGGTCTCACTCGTAGTCGGCCGGCTATCCGACGGTGACTGGTCCGTGGTGTCCCGGCTCGGCCTTCCGAGTCCGAGCAAAGTGACATTGCCGACTGCGGGCCGAATCAATCCACGGACGATTAAGAGGGCTTGCCGACCCGGTGTAGCTCAGTCTGGTCCGCAACTCGGCTCGGCGGCTTCGGACGCGGCAGCGTCTGGCTCGGGACGAACAAGTTCGCGACGAGGCCGGCGCTGGCTGCGGCGGCGAGTAGGGCCGGCATAGCGACCCAGAGGAAGGTCATCGGTCATACCCCCAACGGATTGATAGACCCGTTGATCTTACACCCGCGCGTTCAATGATCTCGTTGGACGCGACGGAATGGCCGCGCGAGTGTCGCGGATCAGCCCGTAGCAAGTCGACGGCGCCGTCGTCGCCCGGCTCGTCGTCGCCCGGCCCGTCGTCGGCCTTCCCCCGTGAGAAAGGGTCTCCGCTCAGCGGGAAGCAGGTCTGGGTGCTCTAGCAGGCGTTTCTGAAGCGGACTGGCGTGCAGGCAGCGCGCGTTCACGACGAGATCAAGCACGTCGTCGCTACCCGATTTGAGGGGCGCGTTCTGCGGCCCCGAAGCGCCGGCGCCGGCACCTGATCCGCCCTTGCTCCCTCCCAAGACGACGAAGAAGCCCCAGCCGGGTCCACGAGATACGGATCTGACTGGAGCTTTCTCGTGCCCCCGGCGCGACTCGAACGCGCGACCGGCAGATTAGAAGGCTGCTGCTCTATCCAGCTGAGCTACGGAGGCATGGGCCCAACAAGGCGCCGCGACCATTCTAGTCATCGTGGCGGCGCGGGCTGAAATGACCGCCGGACCGGCTGTCCACAGCGGTCTCGAGTGCGCCCGCTGTCCACAGTTCCGCAGCGCAGCGCAGACACAGCCGAGGGTCCTGTCCAGACTGAGAACACGCGCCGGACCGACGCCGCACCCTGCGGCAGTCACGGGTACCGGTGGCGTCACCAGTGGAGGAGTTGGAAGAGACATGACGGATTTCGTGACGATCAAGGGCAACCTGGGTGCCGCCCCGAAGTATTCGGCGAAGAACGGCGTTCCCATCACGCGTTTCAACGTGGGCTCGACCGAGCGCCGGTTCAACCGGTCGACGCGGGAGTGGGAAGACGGGCACACCAACTGGCATCGGATCGTGGTCTTCCGCGACCAGGCCAAGAATGCGGCGGTTTCGCTGGCCAAGGGCTCCGCCGTGGTGATCCACGGCCGCATCCGCAACCGGCGTATCAACCAGGGAACCGAGGCCGAACCAAAATGGCTCTACCTCTCGGAAATCGAAGCTGATCATGTCGGCGTCGACCTGAATTGGGGTTTCGTGAATTATTTTCACGGCGTCGCCGCCGAACCGCCCCAGAGCGAAAGCGGGCTTCGGAGCGAATCCGCCGTGATTCCCGCAGGACAGGACTCGCGGGAGCCGGCCGAGGAGGAGGACGACGGTGATGCTGCCGGTCCGATCCCGCCGCAGCGCGAGACGGATGCAAGCCCCGGATGGGGGAGCAGCTTCGGGTCGCTGACGGACACTGACGGTGGCAACGGTGCAGTCGACGACTCCGACCCCGGGACCGATGAGACGGGGGAGCAGTCGAACGGTGTTCAGCAGGCAGCTTGAACGCGCCGGGGCCGGTCGCCGTGCTGCGGCGGCGAACCCGGCCGCGGTCCATTGTGAACAATGGTCGCGCACCGACTAGCCTTAGGTGCATGGCGGAATTCATTTACACCATGTCCAAGGCCCGCAAGGCCGTTGGCGATAAGGTCATTCTCGACGACGTGAGCATGTCGTTCTTCCCCGGCGCCAAGATTGGTGTGGTCGGCCCGAACGGTGCGGGTAAGTCGACCATCCTGAAGATCATGGCCGGAATCGACACCCCCTCGAACGGCGAGGCGCGCCTCTCTCCGGGCTACTCGGTGGGCATCCTGCTGCAGGAGCCACCCCTCAACGAGGAGAAGACGGTCCTCGGCAACGTCCAGGAGGGCGTAGGCGAGATCTACGGCAAGATCACGCGTTACAACGCGATCGCCGAAGAGATGGCCCAGCCCGATGCCGATTTCGACGCCCTCATGGAAGAGATGGGCAAGCTGCAGGAGGAGATCGACGCAGCGGACGCCTGGGATATCGACAACCAGCTCGAGCAGGCCATGGATGCTCTGCGCTGCCCGCCGGGCGACGCGGAGGTCACCCACCTCTCCGGTGGTGAGCGCCGCCGCGTGGCGTTGTGCAAGCTCCTGCTGCAGAAGCCGGATCTGCTGCTCCTCGATGAGCCGACCAACCACCTCGACGCGGAGTCCGTGCTGTGGCTCGAGCAGCACTTGGCCGCCTACCCGGGCGCCGTCCTGGCCGTCACCCACGACCGGTACTTCCTGGACCACGTCGCCGAGTGGATCTGTGAGGTCGACCGCGGCCGACTGCACCCCTACGAGGGCAACTACTCCACGTATCTGGAGAAGAAGCGTGAACGACTGGCCGTCCAGGGCAAGAAGGACGCGAAGCAGGCCAAGCGACTGAGCGAGGAACTCGACTGGGTTCGTTCCAACGCAAAGGGCCGGCAGACCAAGTCCAAGGCCCGCCTCGCCCGCTATGAGGAGATGGCAGCCGAGGCTGAGCGCACCCGCAAGCTCGATTTCGAAGAGATCCAGATTCCGCCGGGCCCGCGCCTTGGCAACATCGTGATCGAGGCCAAGGACATCAAGAAGGGCTTCGGTGACCGGGTCCTGATCGACGACCTGTCTTTCACCCTGCCCCGCAACGGCATCGTCGGCGTGATCGGCCCGAACGGTGTCGGCAAGTCGACCCTGTTCAAGACGATCGTCGGCATGGAGGACCTCGACGACGGCGACCTCAAGGTCGGCGACACCGTCAAGATCTCCTACGTCGACCAGAACCGAACCGGGATCGACCCCGACAAGTCGCTGTGGGAGGTCGTCTCCGACGGGCTCGACTACATCAAGGTCGGCAACGTTGAGATGCCTTCGCGCGCTTACGTCTCCGCTTTCGGGTTCAAGGGTCCGGACCAGCAGAAGCGTGCCGGGATCCTCTCCGGTGGTGAGCGCAACCGGCTCAACCTGGCGTTGACCCTCAAACAGGGCGGCAACCTGCTGCTCCTCGACGAGCCGACCAACGACCTCGACGTCGAGACCCTCGGCTCCCTAGAGAACGCACTCCTCGAGTTCCCGGGCTGCGCCGTCGTGGTCTCCCACGATCGCTGGTTCCTGGACCGGGTCGCCACGCACATCCTCTCCTACGAGGGGACCGAGGAGGACCCAGCGAACTGGTACTGGTTCGAGGGGAACTTCGAGTCCTACGAGGAGAACAAGATCGAACGCCTGGGTCCGGAGGCGGCCAAGCCGCACCGCGTCACCCACCGCCGCCTGACCCGCGGCTAAGAGCGTCGACGGGCCTTGCGCCCGAAACTCGGGGCCGGGTTCGCACCCATGGTGCGGACCCGGCCCCTTTGTTGCCCGGCGAAGCCGCGACGGCCGGGCTACGGGATCCGGGGCAGGCGGACCATGCCCTCCTGCGCGACCGTGGCGACGAGCAACCCGTCCCTGTTGTAGAACCGCCCCTGGCCCATGCCGCGGGCGCCCGAAGCACTCGTGCTCTCCTGAACGTAGAGCAGCCACTCGTCCACGCGGACCCGGCGGTGCCACCACATGGCGTGGTCGAGGCTCGCAACGTTCATCCCCGGTGTGACCCAGGAGACCCCGTGCCGGCGCAGGACGGATTCGAGCAGAGTGTAGTCACTCGCGTAGGCCAGCGCGGCCCGCTGCAACGATTCGTCGTCGGGCATCGGCCCGAAGGTCTTCAGCCACACGGCGTTCGTGGCCGTCCGGGCGCCTGGCGCAGGGGCACCGACGTAAATGGGCTCCTCGATGTGGCGGACGTCGAACGGGCGATTGAACGCCCAGTCCTGCGCGGCCGGATGGTCGACCTTTCCCAGAAGATCAGCCGTGGTCGGCAGCGACTCCGGGTCCGGCAGGCCCTCCGGCATCGGTGCGAAGTGCTCGAGGCCGTCGGCCTCGACTTGGAAGGAGGCGATCATCGAGAGGATCGGGCGCCCGTCCTGGTAGGCGTGCACGCGCCGGGCCGAGAACGACCGGCCATCGCGCAGTTCCTGGACACCGAACGTGATCGGCTTGGTGGCGTCGCCGGCCCGCAGAAAATAGGCGTGCAGGGAATGCACGAGCCGCTCGCTATCGACGGTCTTCGCAGCGGCTACCACGGACTGCGCGAGCACCTGCCCGCCGAAGACCCGCTGGTGGGGTTGCTCCGGGGACGTGCCGAGGAAGACGTGTTCGTCGGTGCGTGCTCCGTCGTTGGCGAGGTCCAGCAACTGCAGCAGTCCCTCGGAATCTCCGATACGCACGATGGCGGCTCCTTCGGGTAGTGCCCAACTCGCGCGGAGTGGGGGTAGATTTCACTCGACCCTAGCGGCAGGGCAGACCGGGCTCAACTGCGCGCGAGGTTCGATAGATGGCAAGATGGGTCCATGCCTGCGCCTGAGACTCCCATCGTGCACCTCGCCGACCCCGATTCGACCGCCGACTTGCGGACTTTCCTGGCCCGCGCGCGCAGTGTGCACGACGGTGACGTCAGTCTGATGATGCGGGGCCTGGCCATGGCGGTTTACGTTCCGGTCATCGTCCCACAGGAATTCGGCGAGTCGACCCCGACCATCCTCGGCATGCGTGCGTTCCGCCTGGCGCAGCCCGCTGAGGGCACGGCGGTCTTCCCACTCGGCGCCCTCACGGACCGGCTGGCGCGGATGAGCCCGATCGAAACCGCCTTGCAGCTTCCCCCGGCCGAATCGCAGGCGGCGTGGGCCGGCATCCTGCCTCCGGTCTCTGGCTGGACCGAGGCGGGGGAGTACGACGCCGAAACGCTGCGTGCCGCTGCCGAGGCCGGTACGCGCGCCGTCGTCGACGCCCTGCCGGAGAACTCCGGGCAGCCGGTGCTGGCAACCGTGCGCTCGCGCATCTGGTCCAGCCCGCTGGGCACGGGTCCAGCGCCGGAGCTGCCCACAGGGGCGGCGTTCGCCGCCAAGACGCTCGGCTTCGTCCCCGGCGACGGGACCGTGCGGGTGCTCTCACAGGGACCGTGGCACCGTCTCTCGACGCCGGCCGGGCACGTCCTGGTCCGGCAAGGCGCCCGGCTCTAGCTTCGTCGCGCCGGACTACGCCAGGCGCAGACCCTGGGAGTGCGGCTCGTCCGGGGTGTTGACCAGCGAGTGCGCGGCGCGCTCGAGATAGTCCCAGAGCACCTCGCGCTGCAGGGGCGGGAGATCGAGGGAATCGACGGCCGCCTCCATGTGCTTGAGCCAGGTGTCACGGGCCTTGGAATTGATCGTGTAGGGCATGTGGCGCATGCGCAGGCGCGGGTGGCCGCGCTGCTCCGAGTACGTGGTCGGCCCGCCCCAATACTGCTCCAGGAACATCTGGAGGCGTTCGGCGGCCGGGCCCAGGTCCTTTTCGGGGTACATCGCCCGGAACTGATCGTCGGCGGCAACGCCCTCGTAGAATTTCTCCGCGAGCCGGCGGAAGGTGTCCTTGCCGCCGACCTGGGCGTAGAAGGTGCCCTCGTATTCCGAGGGGTCGGGTGCAGGGGAGGGGGAGTTCGGGGTAGAGCTCATGTTTCCAGCTTACCGATGGATGCCACGGGCACGTCACCAGGGCCCGACGTGCCGGCTACGGCCGCACGGGTGCGTGCCGGACGTCGAAGTTCACGCTGCGGGCAATGAAGCACACCGCGTTGGCCTGGCGGTGCAGTGAGTCCGCCAGCTCGCGTTGGGACTCGTCGGCGAGTTCGATGCGCGGCCGCAGCAGCGCTGAGGTGAACTCGCCGCTGCCGTCCCGGTTCAGGCGCAGGGTGCCCTCCGCCTGGTCGGTGTAGCCGGTGACGACGACGTCGTGCTTCACCGCGATGTGCAGGTAGGAGAGCATGTGGCACTGGGCGAGCGCAGCCAGGAGCAGCTGCTCCGGATTCCACCGGTCGCGGTCGCCGTGAAAGGTCGGGTCGGCCGTGCCGGGCAGGTCCGGCAGGCCGTCCGCCCGCACGGTGTGGTCCCGGCCGTAGGCGCGGTAGCCCGTGGTCCCGGCGCCGCGGGCGCCCGTCCATTCCAGATCGACCCGGTAGCCGTGTTCGCTGAGGTTCATGGAACCACCGTACGCGCGGCAGGAGGCCGGGGCGCGGTTTTCGGGCCGCGTCCCGGCCTCCTGTGCGCGTTCGCGCGGTCAGTCCCGCGCGTCGGCGGCCCGGGCGGCCAGCGCCCGGACCACGGAGTCGCGGTTCTCGAGCATGAGACGGCGCAGGGCCGGCGCGTCGTCGCCGAGGTCGGCTAGGAACGCGTCCGTCTGTTCCAACGTCGCCTCCGAGACCTGGGCGGCCGGGTAGAGGCCGACCACGATCTGCTGCGCGATCTCGTGGCTGCGCTCGTCCCAGACGCGGCGGACGTTGGCGAAGTAGTCGTCAGCGAACCCTGCGATCAGCGACTCGTCGTGCACGCGGTTGAAACCGGTGATCGCCTGGCGCTGGTGCGTGTTGGAGAGCGCGTCCTCGAGGACGACGGCGTCGAACGCCGCCCGCTTGGCGGTCTCCGTCGGCAGCGCGGCCCGTGCGAGCTCGGCCGCGAGTGCGCCGTTGGCCGTGTTGTCGGCCTCCAATTCGCGTGCGATGTCCGCCGCGTCCGCCCGGCGACCGGCCACGAGTGCCGTCAGGAGTTCCCAGCGCAGGTCCGTGTCGATGTCCAGGCCGTCGAGCACCGTGTCTCCCGAGAGCAGCGCCGCGACCGCGCCGAGCTGCGTCTCGGTGCGAGAGCGCAGGGCGAAGGCCTTGACGAACTGCAGCTGGTGATCCGACCCCGGCGCGGCGGCGAGCGCGAGCTCCCAGAGGCGGTCGCCGACGGCCTCGGCCAGCTCGCGTGCCGCGGCGGGGGCCACGAAGTAGTCCAGCGTCGTACCCAGCTGGCGCAGCAGGACCATCACGACCGACGAGTCCGATTCGTGGGCGATGTTGTTCATGATGAGCTCCACGAAATCCCGCCCGCGGGTCTCGCCGTCGCGGGCCGCATCCCAGGCCGAACCCCAGATCAGGGTGCGCGGCAGGGACGCGTCGAAGTCCTTGAGATGCTTCACGGCCGTGGCCAGCGACGACTCGTCGAGGCGGATCTTCGCGTAGGCCAGGTCGTCGTCGTTGAGCAGGATCAGAGCGGGGCGGGCGCGCCCGACGAGCGCCGGAACCTCGGTGACGTCGCCGGCCACGTCGAGCTCCTCGCGGTGGGTGCGCACGAGCGACCCGTCGACGAGGTCGTAGAAGCCGATCGCGAGGCGGTGCGGGCGGATCGTCGGGTGGTCGGCCGGCGCGGACTGCTCGATCGCGAACGAAGTGAGCGTGCCGGCGTCGTCGGTGGCGATCCGCGGGGTCAACTTGTTCACGCCGGCGGTCTCGAGCCAGAGGCGGCTCCACTCGCCGAGTTCGCGACCCGAGGAGGCCTCGAGCTCGACCATCAGGTCCGCCAGCTCGGTGTTCGCGAAGGCGTGCTTGGCGAAGTAGGTGCGCACGCCGGCCATGAACTCCTCCTGGCCGACCCACGCGACGAGCTGGCGCAGCACGGACGCGCCCTTGGCGTAGGTGATGCCGTCGAAGTTGACCTGCACGTCCTCGAGGTCCTTGATCTCGGCGACGATCGGGTGCGTGCTCGGCAGCTGGTCCTGGCGGTAGGCCCACGCCTTCTCCATCGACGCGAACGTCGTCCAGGACTGGGTGAACTCGGTGTTCTCTGCGGCGGCGAGCGTGGACATGAACTCCGCGAAGGATTCGTTGAGCCACAGGTCGTTCCACCAGCGCATCGTCACGAGGTCGCCGAACCACATGTGGGCGAGCTCGTGCAGCACGGTGATCGCCCGGCGCTCGACGACGGCGTCCGTCGGCCGGGAGCGGAAGACGTAGTTCTCGAGGAACGTGACCGCTCCAGCGTTCTCCATCGCCCCCGCGTTGAACTCCGGCACGAAGAGCTGGTCGTACTTCGGGAACGGGTAGGGGGTGCCGAACTGGGCCTCAAAGAATTCGAAGCCCTGACGGGTGAGTCGGAAGATGTTCTCGGCGTCGAGGTGCTCCATGAGCGATTTGCGTGCGAACACGCCCAGCGGGATGGTTCGCCCGTCGGAGCTCGTGAGTTCGCTGCGCACGGACTCGTAAGGGCCCGCGATGAGCGCCGTGATGTAGGAGGACATACGCAGGGTCGGCTCGAACGCCCAGGTCTTCGCGCCCGCTGCCTCAGCGGGGAGCGGTTCGGGCGTCGGCGAGTTCGAGATGACGTCCCAGTGACCCGGGGCGGTCACGGCGAACTCGAAGGTCGCTTTGAGGTCCGGCTGCTCGAACACGGCGAACACGCGCCGCGAGTCCGGGACCTCGAACTGTGTGTAGAGGTAGACCTCGTCGTCGACCGGGTCCACGAAGCGGTGCAGGCCCTCGCCGGTGTTGGTGTAGAGCGCGTCGGCGACGACGCGCAGCTCGTTGCGCGCGGCCAGCCCGGGCAGTTGGATGCGCACGCCGTCGGAGACTTCCGCAGGGTCGAGCTCTCGCCCGTTGAGCGTGACCGAGTGGACGGTGTCCGTGACGGCGTCGATGAACGTCGAGGCGCCGTCGGCCGCGGTGAACGTGACGGTCGTCGTCGACCCGAAGATCCGATCGCCGCGCGTCAGGTCGAGCTCGACGCGGTAGGAGTCGACGGCGACGATTCCGGCGCGCTCCTGCGCTTCGGTACGGGTGAGATTGAGACCGGGCACAATGCCTCCTGGCGGTAGGGGTTCTGAAACAGTTGTTGAGTATCTCCTCCAGTGTCTCACCGATCGGCGGTGCGGACCAGAGGGGCGCGGGTCCAATGTGAAGCCACGTCCACCTTAGATCGCGGAGCCCGCGTCGTCGCACGTAGGATCGGTCTCAAGCAGACCGCGCCCGCGGGCGTGACGATTTTCGAGGAGACCCGATGACTACGCATGCAGCGGAAACGACCGTCTACGACCTCTACATCGCCTGCGCCGGCGACGACCGCATCGACCGCCTGACGTTCGACGCTGAGACCGGCGCGCTGGCCGCCACGGGGGAGTCCTTCCCGGCGCCGGGCATCCGCACTTCGGCCTACGACGCGATCCGCGGCCTGTTCTACTCCGGCCAGTCCGGCACCCCTGCATCTGTCCAGGCCCTGCGCCGGCACGACGACGGCTCCCTCTCCTCGGTCGCGACCGCGGAGGTCCCGGACAAGTGCGTCAGTGTGGCGCTCGCCCCCGACGGGTCCGCCCTGTTCTCCGCCTCCTATCACGGCCACACGGTGCACGGGCTGGCGCTCGACGCCGACGGCATCCCTGACCCGCCCGCCGTCGCAGGAGACGCCCCGGGGGAGAAAGCGCACTCCGTGCTCGTCTCCCCGGACGGTGCCCACGCCTACGTCGCCTCCTTGGGTGACGACGTCGTGGTCGCCTACGAGGTGGACGGCGCGCGGCTGCGCGAGGTCTCCCGGGTCTCGAGCCCGGCCGGCTCCGGGCCGCGCCACCAGCGCTTCAACGCGGCCGGCGACCGGCTCTACGTCCTGCACGAGATGACCGGGCTCGTCACGGTGTTCGCGCGCGACGCGGTGACCGGCGCCCTCGCCGAAGTCCAGCGGGTCGACGCCGTGCCCGATGCCCTCGACCTCGTCCCCGGCTGGGCGCGCGACGCGACGAAGCCGACCCCCGGCCTCGACCGGATCTGGTGCGCCGACCTGCACCTGGCCGCGGGCGGGCGGTACCTCTACACGACCGAGCGCTCCACCTCCACGGTCACCGGGTTCGCCGTCGACGCGGCCACGGGTGAACTCGAGTACGTGGGCACGTGGGCGACGGAGCAGCAGCCCCGGGGCGCCGCCGTCGTGCCGGGTGCGGACGGGCGCGATCACCTGATCGTGGCCGGCGAAGCCTCCGGCACCGTGGGCGCGCACCAGATCGACCCCGCGACGGGAGAGCTCGGCGCGGCCGAGAGCGTCGCAACAGGGGCGGGCCCGCTGTGGGTGGAGCCGGTCAGCCGGTAGGGTTGACCCGGTTTATTCGACGCCGCAACGACGCACCTGAAGGACGAGATATGCGAGTACACATCGCCACCGACCACGCCGGGATGGAACTGAGCGCCCACCTGGTCGAACACCTGACGCAGAAGGGCTTCGAGGTCGTGGACCACGGGCCGAGCGAGTACGACCCCGAGGACGACTACCCGGCGTTCTGCATCGACGCGGCCCTCGCCGTTGCAGCGGACCAGGCTCAGGGCGTGGACGCGCTGGGCATCGTGCTCGGCGGCTCCGGCAACGGCGAGCAGATCGCCGCCAACAAGGTCAAGGGCATCCGCGCCGCGCTGGCGTGGAACCTCGACACCGCCCGCCTGGCCCGCGAACACAACGACGCGAACGTCGTCGCCCTCGGCGGCCGCCAGCACAGCCTCGAGGAGGCGACCGGGCTGATCGACGCCTTCCTCGCCGAGCCGTTCTCCGGCGCCGAGCGCCACGCGCGGCGCATCGGCAAGGTCGCGGCCTACGAGACCACCGGCGAAATCCTGCGCTAAGTGCCCGAGGGACATTCGATCCATCGTCTCGCCCGGCAGTTCACGGACGTCTTCGGCGGCCAGCGCGTGCGCGTGTCCAGCCCGCAGGGGAGGTTCACCGCCGGCGCGGCACTGCTGGACGGCCGCGAGGTCGTGGGCGCGAGCGCGCACGGCAAGCAGCTGTTCGTGCACTTCGGGCCCGACGGCGCTCACCACCTGCGCGTGCACCTCGGCCTCTACGGCGCCTTCGATTTCGGCGGCGACGAGCACTTCGCGGGCGCGTCGAGCATCGGTGCGCCGCGCCGGATCGGCGAGCGTGAGGTCGCCGGCTGCACCCCCGACGACGGCGAGCCCGCCTACGCCGGTCCGCCGCCCCCGGTGGGGGCGGTCCGGATGCGCATGGTCTCCGACCATGGCTGGGCCGACCTCCGCGGAGCCTCCGCCTGCGAGGTGCTGAGCACCGAGGAAATGCGTGCGGTGCGGGCGAAGCTGGGGCCCGACCCGTTGGCCGCAGACGCGCTGGTGCCTGGCGCGGCGGGCAGAGCGGACCCGGAGGACGCGGCGCCGTCGTCCTCGGCGGGAGAGTTCGCCCGGCGCCTCGGCGCGACGCGCACGATGATCGGCACCGTCTTGATGGACCAGGCGCGAGTGGCCGGCGTCGGCAACATCTACCGCGCCGAGGCCCTGTTCCGCGGCGGGATCGACCCCTGGCTGAGCGCGAATCGGCTCGCGCCGGAGCAGGTCGACGCGTTGTGGTGCGACCTCGTCGCCCTGCTGCGTGCTGGCGTGCGCGACGGGCGCATCGTCACCACGGACGAGGCGGACCGCCCGGATCCGGCGTCAGCGATCTGGCCCGAGCAGGCGCACTACGTGTACCAGCGGGCCGGTCAGCGGTGCCGGCGCTGCCCGCAGACCGTCGCCGTCACGGAAGTCTCGGGTCGCAAGCTCTACTGGTGTCCTGGCTGCCAGGGGTGACGCGGATTTTGCGCCCGGCCGGTCGCACTGCTAATCTCTTGCAGTCGGAACCGGGAAAACACCGGTTTTGCGGGGATGTAGCTTAATGGTAAAGCCTCAGTCTTCCAAACTGATTACGCGGGTTCGATTCCCGTCATCCCCTCGCTCTTGAGTCGGCGGTCTACGGAAAGTGGGCCGCCTTTTCAATGCGACGGCACGGGCCGTCTCTGGTTCGGTTCCGTGCGGCAAGGGGAGAATTCGCGGATCCCTTAGAGGTCTGCGTAGACTTACCCGTGCACTGATCGGGGTGTAGCTCAGCTTGGTAGAGCGCGCGCTTTGGGAGCGTGAGGTCGCAGGTTCAACTCCTGTCACCCCGACTCTGACAGTCAGCCTTCCTGTGACGGAGGGCTGACTGTGTCAACAGAGCCCCCGCCACCGATTCCATTTCAGGAGTACAACGCTGTGAAGAGCGCCGTCGAAAATCTCAACCCGACTCGGGTCAAGCTCAATGTCGAGGTTCCGCTTGCCGAACTCAAGCCGGGCATCGACGCCGCCTACAAGTCGATCTCCGAGCAGATTCAGGTGCCGGGCTTCCGCAAGGGCAAGGTCCCGAACGCACTGATCGACCAGCGCGTGGGCCGCGGCTACGTCATCGAGACGGCCGTCAACGAGTCCCTCAACGGCTTCTACCAGCAGGCGATGACTGAGAACGAGCTCATCCCGCTGTCGCGCCCCGAGGTCGAGATCAACGAGCTCCCGGGCCTGGAGAAGGACGCCGAGGGCGAACTGAAGTTCACCCTCGAGGTTGACGTCCGCCCGACCGTCGAACTGCCGGACTACGCCGGCATCGAGGTCCAGGTCGACGCTGCCGAGGCCGACGAAGAGGACGTCACCAAGGCGCTCGACGAGCTGCGCGGCCGCTTCGGCTCGCTCAAGTCCGCTGACCGCCCGGCGGCTGCCGACGATTTCCTGACGATCGACATGTCCGCTTCCGTGGACGGCGAAGAAGTCGACTCCGCGTCGGACCTCTCCTACCAGGTCGGCTCCGGCACGATGCTCGAGGGCCTCGACGAGGCCGTGACCGGTCTGTCGGCCGACGAGGACGCCATCTTCGAGACCACGCTGGCCGGCGGCGAGCACTCGGGTGCGACGGCTCAGGTCAAGGTCGTCGTCAAGGCTGTCAAGGAGCGCGAGCTCCCGGTGGCGGACGACGAGTTCGCCCAGCTGGCCTCCGAGTTCGACACTATCGACGAGCTGAAGGCCGACCTCGCCGAGCAGGCCGCTGAAGCCAAGATCACCGAGCAGGGCGTGCAGGCTCGCGACCTGGTCCTCGACAAGCTGATCGAGATGATCGAGGTTCCGGTTCCCGAGTCGATCGTCGAAGAGCAGCTCGAGCAGCACTTCAACCAGGGTGAGAAGAGCGCCGGTGACGACCACGACACCGATGAGCACCGTGCCGAGGTTCGCAAGAACGCCGGCCGCGCCTTCCAGAACGAGATCATCCTCGACGCCATCGCCGAAAAGGAAGAGGTCGGCGTCGAGCAGTCGGAGCTGATCGACTACATCGTCCAGACCGCCTCGCAGTACGGCATGGACCCGAACCAGTTCGCGCAGATGCTCGACGGCGCCGGCCAGGTTCCGATGATCGTGGGCGAGGTCCGCCGCCGCAAGGCGCTGGCCAAGGTCCTCGAGGTCGCCAAGGTGACCGACTCGGAGGGCAACGTCGTCGACTTGTCCTCGTTCGTTACCCCGCAGGGTGCCGAAGAGACCGAAGAGGCCGAGCCGGAGGCCGCTGAGGAAGCAGCCAAGTAGGCACTGCCGACGCAACGCTCCGGAGGGGCCATCCGCGAATTCGCGGGTGGCCCCTCCGTCGTTTAACGGAAGGCGGGAGCCTATGCGCCCACAGCGAACTAGGGCGGTCGCAGCTCTCGAACCCGGGCGTCAGGCAGTAATCTCGGAGACAAGTTCACCAACCGTACGGAGAGGTATTCGAGCATGACTGAGGAATCCCAGACCCCCGCGATGTCATCGGTCGACCCGGCCAACCGCGATGACTACATCTACAACCGGCTGTTGAAAGAACGGATCATCTGGCTCGGTTCCGAGGTCCGGGACGAGAACGCGAATGCCATCTGCTCGCAGCTTCTGCTCCTCTCGGCTGAGAACCCGGAGAAGGACATCTACCTGTACATCAACTCGCCCGGCGGTTCCATCACCGCGGGCATGGCCATCTACGACACGATGCAGTTCATCCCGAACGACGTCGTCACCGTGGCCACGGGTCTCGCAGCCTCGATGGGGCAGTTCCTGCTCTCCTCGGGCACCAAGGGCAAGCGGTACGCGACCCCGAACGCCCGCATCCTGATGCACCAGCCGTCCGGCGGCATCGGTGGCACGGCCTCCGACATCCGCATCCAGGCCGAGCTCATCCTGCACATGAAGAAGATCATGAGCGAGCTGACGGCGGCCCAGACCGGCCAGAGCGTCGACACGATCCTCAAGGACAACGAGCGCGACAAGTGGTTCACCGCCTCCGAGGGCCTCGAGTACGGATTCTTCGACCACATCGCAGAGCACTCCGCGGCCGTCTCCGGCGGCGGCGGAATGAACCCGTAGCGCGGCCCGCGCCCAGCCACACATCGACACTTATTTTCAGGAGTATCAATGAACTTCAACGGTTACGGTGCCGCCGGTGACATGCCGTCCGCTCGGTACATCCTCCCGCAGTTCGAGGAGCGCACGCCTTACGGTTTCAAGCGCCAGGACCCCTACGCCAAGCTCTTCGAGGACCGCATCGTGTTCCTCGGCGCGCAGGTGGACGACGCCTCGGCGGACGACATCATGGCGCAGCTGCTGGTGCTCGAGTCCATGGACTCCGAGCGCGACATCACCCTCTACATCAACTCGCCCGGCGGGTCGTTCACGGCGATGACCGCCATCTACGACACGATGCAGTTCATCCGCCCCGAAGTGCAGACGGTCTGCCTGGGACAGGCGGCCAGCGCGGCCGCCGTCCTGCTGGCGGCCGGTGCTCCGGGCAAGCGCCTGGCCCTGCCGAACGCCCGGGCACTCATCCACCAGCCGGCCATGGGTGGCGGCGAGCGCGGCACGGCCTCGGACCTGCAGATCCAGGCCGAAGAGGTCATGCGCATGCGTTCGTGGATGGAGGAGACCCTCGCCTCGCACACGAAGAAGACTCCGGAAGAAGTCAGCAACGACATCGAACGCGACCTCTTCATGACGGCCGCCGGCGCGAAGGAATACGGTCTCGTCGACGAGGTGCTCGCCTCCCGCAAGATCAAGCCGCAGAAGGCCATTGACTAGAGAGCCGAGCAGCCGAGGGGCGGACCGTAGATTTCCACCACGGTCCGCCCCTTCGACCATTCTGCGGGTCTCCTGACCTAGAGTGGGATGAGTCGATCTTGCAGCGGATGCAAGCGAAAAGAGACAAGTACTAGGGGAGTAGGACTCGATGGCACGAATGGGCGAGAGTTCCGAGCTGCTTAAATGCAACTTCTGCGGCAAGAGCCAGAAGCAAGTACGCAAGCTCATCGCCGGGCCCGGTGTCTACATCTGTACCGAGTGCATCGAACTGTGCAACGAGATCATCGAAGAGGAGCTCGTCGAGGTTGATGAGACCGAGGAGTTCGACTTGCCGCGTCCGCGCGAGATCTTCGAGCACCTCAACGAGTACGTGATCGGCCAGGAAGCTGCCAAACGCTCGCTGTCGGTCGCCGTCTACAACCACTACAAGCGCATCCGCGACGGCAAGACGCACCGGCCGGCCGCGACGCTCAACGAGGCCGGGACACCGTTCGACGATGTCGAGGTCTCGAAGTCGAATATCCTGCTGGTCGGTCCGACTGGCTGCGGCAAGACCTACCTCGCGCAGACCCTCGCGCGTCGGCTCAACGTCCCCTTCGCGGTCGCGGACGCCACCGCGCTGACCGAGGCCGGCTACGTCGGCGAGGATGTGGAGAACATCCTGCTCAAGCTCATTCAGGCCGCAGACTTCGACGTGAAGAAGGCGGAGCAGGGCATCATCTACATCGACGAGATCGACAAGATCTCCCGCAAGAGCGAGAACCCGTCGATCACCCGCGACGTTTCCGGTGAGGGCGTGCAGCAGGCGCTGCTGAAAATCCTCGAAGGCACGGTCGCGCAGGTCCCGCCGCAGGGCGGCCGCAAGCACCCGCACCAGGAGTTCTTGCAGATCGACACCACGAACGTCCTCTTCATTGTGGCGGGTGCCTTCGCCGGCCTCGAGGAGATCATCGAATCCCGGGCCGGTCGCAAGGGCATCGGCTTCGGCGCTCCGCTGACGACCCTCAAGAGCGAAGCGGTCTCCTACGCCGACGTCCGACCAGAGGATCTGCTCAAGTTCGGCCTGATTCCGGAGTTCATCGGACGCCTGCCGGTCACGGCGACGGTCGAGGAACTCGACCGCGAGGCCCTCGTGAAGATCCTGACCGAGCCGAAGAACGCGCTGCTGAAGCAGTACCAGAAGATGTTCCAGCTCGATGGGGTCGAGCTACAGTTCGAACCGGAGGCGCTCGACACCATCGCGCAGATGGCGATCGAACGCGAGACCGGCGCACGCGGATTGCGGGCCATTCTCGAATCCGTGCTCGGCGGGGTCATGTTCGAACTGCCGGGACGCGACGACATCGCAGAGTGCGTCATCACCGCCGCCGTGGTCGAGGGGACCGCGGAGCCGACGCTGATCTCGCACCAGGTGGCGCAGAAGCGCCGGACCAAGTCCGCCTGAGAGGCGGCATGAAGTGAGGCTCCGGAGACGCCACTCCGGGGGCATCCCAACGTGCAAGGAGTCAACATGAGCGAAACCACGACCGTCGATTTCTGGTTCGACCCGATCTGCCCGTTCGCCTGGGCGACGAGCCGCTGGATCCTCGAAGTGGAAAAGGTCCGTCCCGTGCAGGTGCAGTGGAACGTGATGAGCCTGTCGGTCCTTAATGAGGGCCGCGACCTTCCTGAGGACTACAGGAAGTCGATGGACGCGGGGTGGGGCCCGGTGCGCGTGATCGTCGCCGCGGCGCAGCAGCACGGCAGCGACGTCGTCGCCGATCTCTACACGGCGATGGGCGAGTTGTTCCACTACGAGAAGGTAGCCGACCGTCCGGAGGTTATCCGCCGGGCGCTGGAGACTGTCGGGCTGCCGGCCGAGCTGGCCGCTGCGGCTGATTCGGACGAATTCGACGAGGCCCTGCGTGCGAGCCACGCTGCCGGCATCGAGCAGGTCGGTCAGGACGTCGGGACCCCCATCCTGTCGCTGAACGGTACTGCCTTCTTCGGCCCGGTCATCACGCGGGTACCGAGCGGTGAGGAGGCCGGGAAACTCTTCGATGCCGCCGTGACGCTGGCCGGATTCCCCTACTTCTTCGAGATCAAGCGCAGCCGGACCGAGAGCCCGACCTTCGACGTCTAGGAAAGATCCGCGCTGCAGACGCCAACGGGCGGCAACCCCCTCGCCGGGGGTTGCCGCCCGTCTGCATGTCGCGGGCACCGGGGCCGTGCGGCCCCGGCGCGGGACGATCAGTCGGCCGGGACGACCTCGGGCGCCGCCAGCTCGACATCGTGGACGGTGAGCTCGCCACCGTGCTCCGAGAGCTGCAGGTCCCGTGCGTTCGAGGCCGCCAGCAGGTCGCCGAGACCCTGGCGTAGCTGCTCGAGCTGTGCCGCGGGTGCTGAGATGGTCCCGGAGAGCACCTCGGTGCGCTGCTTGACCTTGGCCTCGGACTTTGCCTTGCGGATACCGCCGAGGGCAACGCCGACGGTCGGAAGCACACCGGCGTCCGCGCCCGCGGCGGCCGCCGAGAGGTGCCCGGAAGTCGGCCACGCCGACTGGTGCACCGATCCCGCACGCCACCAGCTCCAGACCTCTTCGGTGGCGAAGGGCAGGAACGGGGCGAAGAGGCGCAGGACCGAGTCGAGCGTGGTCGCCAGCGCGGCGAGGACCGATTTCTGTTCGGCTTCGCCACGGCCGCCGTACGCGCGGTCCTTGACCAGCTCCACGAAGTCGTCGGTGAACGACCAGAAGAACGACTCGGTGATGCTCAGCGCGCGCGCATAATCGTACGCATCGAAGGCGCGGTTGGCGTCGTCGAGCACGGTAGCAAGCCGCGCGAGCAGCGACTTGTCGAGCCCGTTGGTGACCACGGAGGCGTCGCCGGAGATAACGTCGGCCTCGGTTGCGCCCAGGTTGAGGACGAACTTGGACGCGTTGAGGATCTTGATGGCCAGCCGGCGGCCGATCTTCATCTGTGCGATCTCGTAGGCGGTGTCGGCACCGAGCTTGGCCGAGGCGGCCCAGTAGCGCACGGCATCAGCACCGAACGACTCCAGGACCTCGGTCGGAACGACCACGTTGCCCTTGGACTTCGACATCTTCTTGCGGTCCGGATCCAGAATCCAGCCGGAGATCGCCGCGTTCTTCCACGGAGCGCTGCCGTGCAGCGCGTCGCCGCGGACGGCCGTCGAGAACAACCACGTGCGGATGATGTCGTGGCCCTGCGGGCGCAGGTCGAACGGGTAGACCTTCTCGAAGAAGGAATCGTCGCGGCTCCAGCGACCGATGATCTGCGGCGTCAGCGAGCTCGTCGCCCACGTGTCGAGGACGTCGGCGTCGCCGATGAATCCGCCCGGCTGGTTGCGCTGCGACTCGTCGAAACCCGGGGCGGCCTCGGCGGCCGGGTCCACGGGCAGGGCGTCGTCGGAGGGCAGGATCGGGTTCTCGTAATCCGGCTCTCCCGCCTCGTCCAGGCCGTACCAGACCGGGATCGGCACGCCGAAGAAGCGCTGACGCGAGACGAGCCAGTCGCCGTTGAGCCCCGAGATCCAGTTCTCGTAGCGGGAGCGCATGAAGTCCGGGTGGAAGTTGATCTCCTTGCCGCGGGCGATGAGGCGCTCGCGGCGCTCCTCGTCGCGGCCGCCGTTGCGGATGTACCACTGGCGGGAGGAGACGATCTCGAGCGGCTTGTCGCCCTTCTCGTAGAAGTTCACCGGGTGCTGGATCTTCTTCGGTTCGCCGTCCAGGAGCTCGGCTTCCGCGAGCATCTTGACGACGGATTCCTTGGTGGAGAACACGGTCTTGCCGGCGATCGCCGCGTAGGCTTCGCGGCCGGTCTCGGTGGTGATCCAGTCCGGGGTGTCGCTGAGCACGCGGCCGTCGCGGCCGATAACGGCGCGCGTGGGCAGCTGCAGTTCGCGCCACCACGTGACGTCGGTCAGGTCGCCGAAGGTGCAGACCATCGCGATGCCGGCGCCCTTGTCGGGCTTGGCCAGCTCGTGCGCCCTGACCTCGACCTCGACGCCGAAGATCGGGGAGGTGACCTTCTGCCCGAAGAGGGGCTGGTAGCGCTCGTCGTCCGGGTGTGCGACGAGTGCCGCGCACGCGGGCAGGAGCTCGGGGCGGGTCGTCTCGATGAAGATTTTCGTGCCGTCCGCGGCGAAGAACGGGAGCCGGTAGTAGGCCCCGGGCATCTCGCGGTCCTCGAGCTCGGCCTGCGCGACGGCGGTGCGGAACGTCACGTCCCACAGGGTCGGCGCCTCGGAGAGATAGGCGTCGCCGGCGGTCAGGTTCTTCAGGAAGGCGCGCTGGGAGACCGACCGGGAGACGTCGTCGATCGTGCGGTAGGTCAGGTTCCAGTCGACGGAGAGGCCGAGCGTGGTGAAGAGGTGCTCGAAGACCTTCTCGTCCTCGACGGCGAGCTGCTCGCACAGCTCGATGAAGTTGCGCCGGCTCACGGCGTCCCAGTCGCGCTGGTTCTTCGCGGGCTGTGCGGGCGGCTGGTACGTGGGGTCGTAGGCGACCTTGGGATCGCAGCGGACGCCGTAGTAGTTCTGCACGCGGCGCTCGGTGGGCAGCCCGTTGTCGTCCCAGCCCATCGGGTAGAAGACGTTCTTGCCCTTCATCCGCTGGTAGCGGGCCAGAACGTCCGTCTGCGTGTAGGAGAACATGTGTCCCACGTGCAGCGACCCGGAGGCCGTCGGCGGGGGAGTGTCGATCGAGTAGACGGAGGCCCGGGTCGTGTCCGGGTCGAAAGTGTAGGTTCCCTCGCCGCGCCAGCGCTCGCTGAGCTTGGCTTCAAGCCCCTCGAGTCCGGGCTTGTCGGGGACGGAAACGGTCGCGGGCGTGTCTGTGCCCAAGTTGTCATCAGCCATGCCCCCATTCTTCCATGCCGGGGCGATGCCGACGGGCCATGCCGGGCGCCGCTAGCGCATACCCGGCCGAAACGCCAGAGCCGGTCGTTACACGGCGTCTTGATGAAGAAATGTCACGGAACCGGCTCCGGCGACCCCCGGAGCCGGCGAGAAAAGTGACGCCCGATGACTTCATTGCGGCGGCCCGGGTCATCCGGCTACATGTCCCGCAGTCTGGTTTAGCCCCGTGCCCCGACCGGGCCTAGCGTCGAAGCATGACGCAAGTGACCGAACGAATTCCGAAGCGCCCAGCCCGGCGCTCCTCCAAGCCGAACGGTCAGTGGAAGGTCGACGGGACCGAGCCGCTGAACGCCAACGAGGAGATGAAGGCCAAGGACAACGGCCTGAACGTGCGCGAGCGGATCGAGACGATCTACGCCGAGGGCGGGTTCGCATCGATCGATCCCGAAGATCTGCACGGTCGCTTCCGCTGGTGGGGCCTGTACACCCAGCGCAAGCAGGGCATCCCCGGCGGCAAGACCGCGACCCTCGAGCCGCACGAGCTCGAGGATGAGTACTTCATGCTGCGCGTGCGCATCGACGGCGGCGCCCTCACCTCCGAGCAGCTGCGCGTCATCGGCGGCATCTCGACGGAGTTTGCGCGCGACACGGCCGACATGACCGACCGCCAGAACGTCCAGCTGCACTGGATCGACGTGCGCGACATGCCGGAGATCTGGCGCCGGCTCGAGGCCGTCAACCTCAACACGACCGAAGCCTGCGGCGACGTCCCGCGCGTCATCCTCGGTTCCCCCGTGGCCGGCATCGCCGCCGACGAATTGATCGACCCGACGCCGACGATCCACGAGGTCGCGCGCCGCTACGTCGGCAACCCGGAGTTCGCCAACCTCCCGCGCAAGTTCAAGTCCGCGATCACCGGTCACCCGAGCCAGGACGTCGTGCATGAGATCAACGACATCGCGCTCGTTGCCGTCGAGCACCCCGAGCTCGGCATCGGCTTCGACCTGTGGGTCGGCGGCGGGCTGTCCGCGGCCCCGCGCCTTGGCGAGCGCCTCGGCGTCTTCGTGTCCGAGGAGCAGGCACCGGACGTGTGGGAGGGCGTCGTCTCGATCTTCCGTGACTACGGCTTCCGCCGCCTGCGCAACCGCGCGCGCCTGAAGTTCCTGCTCGCCGACTGGGGCGTCGAGAAGTTCCGCCAGGTCCTGCAGGACGAATACTTGGGCTACGAGCTGCCCGACGGCCCGGCGGCGCCCGTGCCGAGCGAGCCCGGAGACCACTCCGGCGTGCACGAGCAGAAGGACGGCCGGTTCTACGTGGGCCTCACCCCGCTCGTCGGTCGCGTGAGCGGAACGATCCTCACGTCGCTGGCCGACCTGCTCGAGAAGCACGGGTCCGAGCGCTTGCGCACGACCCCGCACCAGAAGATCGTCGCCCTCGACATCGCGGCCGAGAAGGTCGAGTCCTTCGTCGCCGGGGCCCGGGAGCTCGGGCTCGAGGCCGAACCCGGTCTGTTGGCCCGCTCGGCGATCGCCTGCACCGGCATCGAGTACTGCAAGCTCGCGATCGTCGACACCAAGGACACCGCGGCGAGCGCCATCCGGGAAATCGAGTCCCGGCTCGAGGACCACACAGGCAAGCTTCCCAAGAAGCTCAGCCTGCACGTCAACGGCTGCCCGAACTCGTGCGCCCGCATCCAGACGGCCGATATCGGCCTGAAGGGACAGCTGATCACCAACGACGCCGGCGAACAGGTCTCCGGCTTCCAGGTGCACCTGGGCGGCACGCTCGCCACGAGCGAGGACGGCCAGGCCGGGCTCGGCCGTACCGTGCGCGGGCTCAAGGTCGCCGCCGACGAGCTGCCCGACTACGTCACCACCTTGCTGGATCGCTACTCCGAGGGCTCCACCGACGGCGAGTCGTTCGCCGCGTGGGCCAACCGAGTCGAGGATGAGGACCTCTCATGACCACCACCACTGACCAAGCACACCTGCGGGAGATCGTCGCACTCGGCGAGCGCGAGCTCGGTTTCGACGCGCCGGCCGAGGCCGTCGTCCGCTTCGCCGCCGAACACTTCGACGTCCGTGAGGTCGCCGTCGCCTGCTCGATGGCCGACGCCGTCCTGCCGCACCTTGTCGTGCAGGACCTGCCCGACGTCGACGTCCTGTTTCTCGAGACCGGTTACCACTTCCCGCAGACGCACCTGACGCGGGACCAGGTCGCGAAGGACCTGCCCGTGCGGATCGTGGACGTCATGCCAGAGCTGACCGTCGCCGAACAGGACGAGAAGTACGGCAAGGACCTCTTCGCCCGCGACCCGGCCAAGTGCTGCCAGATGCGGAAGATGGACCCCCTGAAGGCTGCCCTCGGCGGCTACAAGGCGTGGTTCACCGGAGTGCGCCGCGAGGAGTCGCCGACGCGGGCCAACGCCCCGCTGATCTCGTTCGACGAGGCGCACGGGCTGATCAAATTCAACCCGGTGGCGACCTGGAGCTTCGACGAGCTGACCGACTACGCGGGTGAGCACGGGGTGCCGGTGAACATGCTGCTCGGATTCGGCTACCCGTCTATCGGGTGCGAGCCCTGCACGAAGCCCGTGGCCCCCGGCGAGGACCCCCGCGCGGGGCGCTGGGCGGGCCTGTCAAAGACCGAATGCGGCATCCACCTCTAGAGACTTTCGAGAAAGCGAAGCATTCATGACCGTAGTAGCCAGCGAAGTGGACTCGTCGACGGACGTCCTCGACGCCCTCGAAGCCGAGTCCATCCACATCATCCGCGAGGTCCTCGCGGAGTTCGAGCGCCCGGGACTGCTGTTCTCGGGCGGCAAGGACTCCGTCGTCGTCCTCCACCTGCTCGCCAAGGCCGTGGCCCCGGCACGGGTGCCGATCCCCGTGGTGCACGTCGACACGGGCCACAACTTCGACGAGGTGATCGCCTTCCGCGACGCCACCGTCGAGCGCTACGGCCTCAACCTGGTCGTCGGCAGCATGCAGGAGTACATCGACGACGGCCGCCTGCGCGAGAACGCCGACGGCACCCGCAACCGCCTGCAGACGCGCGTCCTGCTCGACACGATCGAGCAGAACAAGTTCGACGTCGTCTTCGGCGGCGCCCGCCGTGACGAGGACAAGGCGCGCGCCAAGGAGCGCATCCTGTCCCTGCGCGACGAGTTCGGCGGCTGGGACCCCCGCAACCAGCGGCCCGAGGTCTGGAGCCTCTACAACGGCCGCCACGCGGCCGGTTGGCACGTGCGTGCCTTCCCGATCAGCAACTGGACCGAGCGCGACATCTGGGCCTACATCGAGCGGGAGCGCATCCAGCTGCCGCCGATCTACTTCGCCCACGAGCGCGAGGTCTTCGAGCGTGAAGGCATGATCCGCGCGGTGACGCCGGTCAGCCAGCCGAACGACGACGAGCCGGTTCTGACCCGGACGGTCCGCTACCGCACCGTCGGCGACGCCAGCTGCACCGGCGCCGTCCTCTCCGAGGCGCGGACCGTGCCCGAGGTGCTCGACGAGCTGGCCCTGTCCACGCTCACCGAACGCGGCGCGACGCGCGCCGACGACCGAATCTCCGCAGCGGCCATGGAAGACCGCAAGAAGGAAGGCTACTTCTAAATGGCACACGGACTTTTTCGCCTGGCTACGGCGGGCAGCGTCGATGACGGCAAATCCACCCTGGTGGGGCGCCTGCTGCACGACGCCAAGGCCATCCTCGCCGACTCCCTCGACGACATCCGCCGCGTCTCCGCGGAGCGCGGCTTCGGCGGCGACGAGCCGGCGCTCGACCTCGCCCTCGTAACCGACGGCCTGCGCGCCGAGCGCGAGCAGGGCATCACGATCGACGTGGCCTACCGCTACTTCACGACCCCGGCGCGCAGCTTCATCCTCGCCGACTGCCCCGGCCACGTTCAGTACACCCGCAACACGGTGACCGGCGCGTCGACGGCAGACGCCGCCGTCGTGCTGGTCGATGCCCGCAACGGCGTCGTCGAACAGACCCGCCGCCACCTCGGCGTGCTCGGCCTGCTGCGCGTGCCGCAGGTCATCGTCGCCGTGAACAAGATGGACCTGGCCGGCTGGGACCGCGGCGTCTACGAGGGCATCCGCGCGGATGTCGAGGCCGTGGCCGTCGAGCTCGGCATCAGCGCGCTCAGCGTCATCCCGGTCTCCGCCCTCGACGGCGACTTCGTCGTCGACCGCGGCGCCTCGGCCCCCTGGTACACGGGCCCGACGCTGCTCGAGCTGCTGGAGACCCTGCCGGTCGTCGTCGAGCAGCACGTGCCGCGCCTCGACGTCCAGCTCGTCATCCGCCCGCAGGGCGCGCTGCAGCCGGGCTACGACGCCGAGGAGTTCCGCGACTTCCGGGGCTACGCCGGCACCGTCTCCGGCGGCAGCCTGCGCGTCGGCGACGCCGTGCAGGTGCTCAGCGCCGGCCGGCCGTACGCCGCCAGCGTCAAGGGTCTGCGCTCCACGACCGGCCCGGTCGAGGCCGCCCACGTGGGGGACGCCGTCGTCGTCGAGCTCGACACCGACATCGACATCGCGCGCGGCGATACGATCGTCGCCGGCGAACTGCCGGAGCCGGTGCGCGAGTTCGCGGCCGAGGTCTGCCTGCTCTCCGACGTCCCGGTCACGCCCGGCCAGCGGGTGCTGATCAAGCATGGTGCGCAGGTCGTGCAGGCCAAGGTCGAGGGCATCGACCACGTCCTGCGGGTCTCCGACTTCTCGAAGCACCCGGCGGACCGCCTCGGACTCAACGACCTGGGCCTCGTGCGCCTGCGTACCGCCGTTCCGCTGGCCGTGACCGACTACCGCGACAGCCGCGCCGCCGGTTCGTTCCTGCTGATCGACCCGCAGGACGGCACGACGCTGGCGGCGGGCATGATCGAGTCTGACGCGGGTGCCGCGCACGGCGCGGCGGCCGGCCGCGGAGTGCCGGAACATGCCGCGGCCTGACACCCGCGCGCGCCGCCGGGCGTGGGGCGCGGGACTCGGCGTGGTGCTCCTCGCCCTCGCGGCGATCGGCACGGCGTTCCTCCCGTCCCCCCGCACGGCGGCACAGGCGACCGAACTCGGCCCGGCAGCGGAACTGAAGCTCGGGTACTTCGCCACCGTCACGCACGCCCCGGCACTCGTCGGGCTCGAAGAGGGCATCCTCGCCGAGGAACTCGACCGCGATGGGACGCGGCTGCAGTCGCAGGTCTTCACCGCCGGACCCTCCGCCATGGAGGCATTGAACGCCGGCGCGATCGACGCCGCGTACATGGGCCCCAGCCCGGCGATCTCGTCCTACCTCGGCAGCGCCGGGAAGTCGATCCGCGTCGTGTCCGGTGCCACGAGCGGCGGCGCCTACCTGATCGCCCAGCCGGGCACCGAGTCGGTCGCGGACCTCGCCGGCGGCGAGCTGGCGACCCCGCAGTTCGCGGGCACGCAGGACATCGCCGCCCGCGACTACCTGCGCGAGCAGGGAGCGGACGACGACGTCGCCATCAGCCACGCTGCGGCCGGCACCGCCGTGCAGCTCTTCTCCCGCGGCGCCATCGCGGCCACGTGGCAGCCCGAGCCCTGGGCCTCGCTGCTCGTGGAGGAGTACGGAGGGGAGGTCCTCGTCGACGAACGCGAGCTCTGGGCGGACGGCAGCTTCCCGACGAGCGTCCTGGTGGTCTCGCAGCAGTTTGCGGCCGAGCACCCGGAAACGGTGGCCCGGCTCGTCGAGGCGAACAAGCGCAGCGTCGAATGGGCGAGTGCGCACCCCGAAGAGCTGGTCGGCGTCGCGGACGCGGCGATCCGGCGGGCGACGGGGGAGAACCTCTACGATGCAGTCCTCTCCCGTGCGCTCGAGGGGCTCACCTTCACCGCCGACCCGCTGGCGGGCACGTACCCGGTCCTGCTCGAGCGAGCGCGGGCGACGGGCGTCATCCCGGGTGCCGCGGCTGCGGACCTCGACGGACTGATCGACACCGACTGGCCGAACAACGACACTGAAGGAGGCGGGAGCCGATGAGCGTGGAACTCAGCGAGACGACACTGCGCTACGGCGACGGACCGATCGTGCTCGACGGTCTGACGGAGTCGATCCGCCCCGGAGAGTTCGTCGCCCTCCTCGGCGCCTCCGGCTGCGGAAAATCCTCTCTGCTGAACATGCTCGCGGGGCTGCTCGAGCCCACCGGCGGAAGCATCGACGTCCCCGACGACGGCGCCGCATTCATGTTCCAGGACCCCACCCTGCTGCCGTGGCTGAGCGCACAGGGCAACGTCGAGCTGGCCCTGCGCCTAGCCGGGGTGCCGCGCGCGGAGCGCTCCGTGCGGGCCAGAGAGCTGATCGACCTCGTCCAGCTCGGGCACGCTCGCGAGAAGAAGCCGCACGAGATGTCCGGCGGCATGCGCCAGCGCGTCGCGCTGGCCCGGGCCCTAGCCCAGCAGCGGCGGCTGTTGCTGATGGACGAGCCGTTCGCCGCCCTCGACGCGATCACCCGCGACATGCTGCACGAGGAGCTGCGCGCGATCTGGCAGCGCACGGGGATGACGATCGTCTTCGTCACCCACAATGTGCGCGAGGCCATCCGCCTGGCCGGGCGGATCCTCGTTCTCTCCTCGCACCCGGGCCGCGTCATCGACACCCGGACCATCACCGACGACTTCAGGGCGGACCCCGCCCGAGCCGCCGCACTCGCGGCCGAATTGACCGATGTCCTCAGGAAGGAGCAGTTCAAACATGAGCACCTTGATCAATGAACGCTCCCACGCAGGGCAGGAACCCGACGGCGTGATCGTTCCGCCGGCCCGCGATGCCGCACAACCCACGCGCGGCCGCAGGCTGCGGCGCGCGTGGGCCAAGGCGGCGCCCCCGCTGGCCGCCGTCGTCGTGCTCGTCAGTCTGTGGCAGATCGCCTCGTGGGCCTCGCCCATGCGCGACGACCTGTTCCCCGGCCCCGGCGACGTGCTCGCCACCGCGGGCCGCGTCGTCGGCGACGGCTCGCTGCCGAGCGCTGCCGCCACGTCCCTCTGGCGGGGGCTGAGCGGTTTCGTCATCGCACTCGTCATCGCGACGCCGCTCGCCCTGGCGCTTGCACACGTCTCGTGGCTGCGCCGCGCGGTCGGCCCGCTGGTCTCCGCGCTGCAGGTGCTGCCCTCGGTCGCATGGGTGCCCGCGGCGATCATCGTCTTCGGCCTCACCGACGCGACGATCTACGCGGTCATCCTGCTCGGGGCGATCCCGTCGATCATCAACGGCCTGCTCGCCGGCATCGACATGATCCCGAGCCAGTACCGGGCGCTCTCGCACGTCCTCGGCGCCCGCCGGATCCAGCACATCATGCTCGTCGAGCTGCCCGCGGCGCTGCCCGGGTACGTCTCCGGCCTGCGCCAGGGGTGGGCGTTCTCGTGGCGCTCGCTCATGGCCGCGGAGCTGATCGCCGTCGGCGGATCGCTCGGACTCGGTGTCGGCTCGCTGCTGCAGCGCGGCCGGGACCTCGCCGATCTCGGGCTCGTGGCCCTCATCATCCTGGTCATCCTCGCGATCGGCATCGTCGTCGAGCTCCTGGTCTTCGCACCGTGGGAGCGGCGCCTGCTCGCCGGCCGCGGCCTCAGCCCGATGGGGGCCAACGCATGAGCGGCGCACGAGAGACGACGACGGCGCGCACCGGCGCCGGGTCCGTCACGCTCGTCGGTGCCGGGCCGGGTGCCGCCGACCTGATCACCCTGGCCGGGGCACGCGCCTTGGCCGGCGCCGACGTCGTCCTCATCGACCGGCTCGCCCCGCGTGAACTGCTCGAGCACACCAAGCCCGGCACGTTCGTGCTCGACGTCGGCAAGGCGCCGGGGGCGCACGTGGCGACCCAGGACCAGATCAACGATCGGCTGCTCGCCGAGGCGCAGGCCGGGCTCCGGGTCGTGCGGCTCAAGGGTGGCGACCCGTACGTGCTCGGTCGCGGCGGGGAAGAAGCGGCGTTCCTGCGCGCGCACGGAATCGAGGTCGCCGTCATCCCCGGCGTGACCTCCGCCGTCGCGGTGCCCGCGGCCGCCGGAATCCCCGTGACCCATCGCGGCCTGGCGACCGGATTCACGGTCGTCACGGGGCACGATGAGCTCGGCGACGTACCCGTGCGCTCCGATCACACGCTCATCGTGCTGATGGGCGTCGCCCGGCTCGAATCGACCGTCGCGGCCTTGCGCTCGCGGGGCCTCGACGGGGCCACCCCGGCCGCCGTCATCGAGCGCGGATTCCTGCCGGACCAGCGCAGTACCGTCGCAACCCTCGACACCCTGGCCGGGCGGGCGCGCTCGATCGGCGTGTCGAACCCTGCCGTGATCGTGATCGGCGACGTCGTCTCGCTCGCCGACGTCGAACGCGAAGATCTTTTGACCTCAGCTCTCGCCGCCGGACAGCCGGCGGCCACCCCGTACCTGACAGCAAAGGAACTCTCATGACTGAAGCCACCATCGACCAGCCGACCGGACGCCTGCTGCGCGTCGCGATCGTCGGCGCCGGCCCGGCCGGCATCTACGCCGCCGACCTGCTGGGCAAGTCCCCGCAGGTGTCCGCGGGCGAGGTGCGCCTCGCCGTCGACCTGTTCGACGAGCTGCCCACGCCGTTCGGCCTCATCCGCTACGGCGTCTCGCCAGACCACCCCCGGATCAAGGGCATCATCAACGCCCTGCACAAGGTGCTCGAGAAGGACTGGATCCGCTTCTTCGGCAACGTCGCGCTCGGCCGCGATCTCTCGCTTCCGGACCTGAAGACCCGCTACGACGCCGTCATCGTCGCCACGGGCGCACAGAAGGACGCCGACCTGAACATCCCGGGCATCGAGCTCGAAGGATCCTTCGGCGGGGCCGACTTCGTCTCCTGGTACGACGCCCACCCGGACGTGCCGCGCGAGTGGCCGCTGGACGCCGAGCAGGTCGCCGTGCTCGGCAACGGCAACGTGGCGCTCGACGTCGCCCGCATCCTCTCCAAGCATGCAGACCAGCTGCTGGAGACCGAGATCCCGGAGCACATCTACGAGCAGCTGAACAATTCAGCCGTCAAGGACGTGCACGTGTTCGGCCGTCGCGGCCCGGCGCAGGTGAAGTTCACCCCGCTCGAGTTGCGCGAGCTCTCGCACAGCAAAGACGTCGACATCGTGCTCTATCCGGAGGACTTCGACTTCGACGCCGCTTCCGATGCGGAGATCAAGTCCAACAATCAGGTCAAGACGATGGTCTCGACGCTGACCAACTGGCTCGTCGAGCAGGAGGAGCGCGAGGAGGGCCCGGAGCACGTCCCGGCCAGCCGCCGTCTGCACCTGCACTTCCTGCAGTCGCCGATCGAGCTGCTGGGCGAGGACGGGAAGGTCACGGGCCTGCGCGTCGAGCGCAACGAGCTCGACGGCAACGGCGGCGCCCGCGGCACGGGGGAGTACATCGACTACGCGGTCGGCGGCGTCTACCGCGCGGTCGGCTACTTCGGCTCCGCGCTGGACGGCATCGAGTACGACGGCGCCCGCGGCGTCGTCCCGAACGTCGAGGGGCGCGTGCTCGACGCCGACGGCGAACCGGTGCCCGGCCTGTACGCGACCGGGTGGATCAAGCGCGGCCCCATCGGCCTCATCGGCCACACGAAGGGCGACGCGCAGGAGACCATCACCCACCTGCTCGCGGACGCCCCGTCGCTGCCCGCCGTCGAGGTCGAAGAGCCGATCGAGGCGCTGCTCGACGCGCGCGGCGTGACCTACACGGACTGGAAGGGATGGCTCGCCCTCGACGAGCACGAGCGCGCGCTCGGCGCGGACGCCGGTGAGGTGCCGACCCGTTTCGGGCCGGTCACTCGCGATCGCATCAAGGTCGTCGAGCGCGAGGCGATGATCGAGCGCTCCGCCGCCCGCGAGTTCGCCGGCAACGTCTAAAGCCGCCACCGCGCCGCCCGTGCCCGGCCCCTCCGCCGGTGCCGCGGGCGGCGCGTCCTCGTCCGAGGTGCTGACGCTGTCCGCCAGCTGATTCGCAAGCCGCTAGACTGGACGCATACACTTGTCACTCCACCAGCGACGACCCGGCCATCACCGGCGAGCTTCCGGAAGAACAGCCCCTCGGGGCCCAGTAGAACCGGACGGGTGAGCCCGTCACAGCTTCCACAAGCGGCCGCGTTCCGTCTCCCGACCAGGGGAGGGACCGCGTGCAAGCGGGGTGGTACCGCGAGACCTGCGCACATGCGCCGGGTCCCGTCCCCGCATCGAGGACCTCAGCGTCCGCCACCCGTGGCGGACGCGACAACCGATGCCAGGACTGCAGGAGACCGCCGCCGATGAGCTTCTACCCGAAAGCCTCCACCGACCCGCAGGGCACCACGCCCGCCAGCCCGCGATTCCCGCAGATCGAGGAGCGCGTGCTCGAGTACTGGCGTGAGGACGGCACGTTCGCCGCGTCGATCGATGCGCGCGACGCCGGCGCCGACGGCGAGGGCGAGTTCGTCTTCTACGACGGCCCTCCCTTCGCCAACGGCCTGCCTCACTACGGCCACCTGCTCACCGGGTACGTCAAGGACCTCGTCGCCCGCTACCAGACGCAGCGCGGCTCCCGCGTCGAACGCCGCTTTGGCTGGGACACCCACGGGCTGCCGGCTGAGCTCGAGGCGATGAAGCAGCTCGGCATGACCGACAAGGCGCAGATCGAGTCGATGGGCATCGACAAGTTCAACGACGCCTGCCGCACGTCCGTCATGAAATACGCCGACGAATGGCAGAACTACGTCACCCGCCAGGCGCGCTGGGTCGACTTCGAGAACGACTACAAGACCCTCAACGTCGAGTACATGGAATCGGTCATCTGGGCGTTCAAGCAGCTGCACGAGAAGGGCCTGACCTACCAGGGCTTCCGCGTGCTGCCGTACTGCTGGAAGGACGAGACCCCGCTGTCCAACCACGAGCTGCGCATGGACGACGACGTCTACAAGGACCGCCAGGACCAGACCGTGACCGTCTCCTTCCCGCTCACAGGTAAGAAGGCCGAGTCGCTGGGTCTGGCCGGCGTGCAGGCCCTCGCCTGGACCACGACCCCGTGGACCCTGCCGACCAACTCCGCCCTCGCGGTCGGGCCCGACATCGAATACGTCGTCGTGCCGGCCGGCCCCGCCGGCGTCAAAGCCTCCGCGGCCACCGGGTCGTTCCTGCTCGCCGCCGATCTGCTGGGCAACCACGCCAAGGATCTCGGGTACGACGACGCGGCTGCCGCCGCCGACGCCGTGACCGGCACCTTCCGCGGCACCGACCTGGCCGACATCTCCTACGAGCCCCTGTGGGACACCTTCTCCGACGCGGAGAAGTGGGGGACTCAGAACGCCTGGCGACTCCTCGTCGCCGACTATGTCACCACGACTGACGGCACGGGCCTCGTCCACCAGGCACCCGCCTACGGTGAGGAGGACCAGGCGATCTGCGAGGCTGCCGGGATCCCCGTGGTGCTCTCCGTCGACTCGGGGGCGCGGTTCCTCGACGTCTTCGCCGGCGGCGACCTCGCCGAGATCGTCGGCGTGCAGGCGTTCGACGCCAACAAGACCATCACGCGCGTCGTGAAGGAGGCCGGCCGGCTGGTCAAGCAGGCCAGCTACGTGCACTCCTACCCGCACTGCTGGCGCTGCCGCACCCCGCTGATCTACCGTGCGATCACCTCCTGGTACGTCGAGGTGACGAAGATCAAGGACCGCATGCTGGAGCTGAACCAGCAGATCAACTGGATCCCCGAGAACGTCAAGGACGGCCAGTTCGGCAAGTGGCTCGAGAACGCCCGCGACTGGTCCATCAGCCGCAACCGCTACTGGGGCTCGCCGATCCCGGTGTGGGAGTCCGACGACCCCAACTACCCGCGCCGCGAAGTCTACGGTTCCCTCGCCGAGATCGAGGAGGCCTTCGGCCGCCTGCCCCGCAACCACGACGGCGAGGTCGACCTGCACCGCCCGTTCATCGACGACCTGGTGCGCCCGAACCCCGACGACCCGACCGGCAAGTCGATGATGCGCCGGGTCGAGGACGTTCTCGACGTCTGGTTCGACTCCGGCTCGATGCCCTACGCCCAGGTGCACTACCCGATGGAGAACAAGGAGTGGTTCGATTCCCACCACCCGGCGGACTTCATCGTCGAGTACATCGGGCAGACCCGCGGCTGGTTCTACACGATGCACATCCTCTCGACCGCGCTGTTCGACCGCCCGGCCTACAAGAACGTCATCAGCCACGGCATCGTGCTCGGCTCCGACGGACAGAAGATGTCCAAGTCGCTGCAGAACTACCCGGACGTCAACGAGGTCCTCGACCGCGACGGTTCCGACGCGATGCGCTGGTTCCTCATGGCATCGCCGATCCTGCGCGGCGGGAACCTCATCGTCACCGAGCAGGGCATCCGCGACGGCGTGCGGCAGGTGCTGCTCCCGCTGTGGAACGCGTGGCACTTCTTCAGCCTCTACACGAACGCGGCAGCCGGCGGCGCCGGGTACGATGCACAGCTGCGCTTCGAGTCCAGCGACCCGCTGGACGAGTACATGCTCGCGGCCACGGGCGACCTCGTCCGCGAAGCTCAGTCCGCCCTCGACGCTTACGAGATCTCGGATGCGTGCGACGTCGTTCGCCGCTACATGGACACGCTGACCAACTGGTACATCCGCCGCTCGCGCCAGCGCTTCTTCGCCGAGGACGCACAGGCTTTCGACGTCCTCTACACGTGCCTTGAGACGCTGACCCGGGTCGCGGCGCCGCTGCTGCCGCTCGCGACGGACGAGATCTGGCGCGGGCTCACGGGCGGGCGCTCCGTGCACCTGACCGACTATCCTGACGCCTCGGTGTTCCCGCGGCAGGCCGACCTCGTCGCGCGCATGGACCTGACCCGCCGGATCTGCTCGGTCGGCTCGTCGCTGCGCAAGGGTGCGAACCTGCGGGTCCGCCTCCCGCTGAACAAGCTCACGATCGTGGCCGCCGGCGCCGCCGACCTGGAGGGCACCTACGCCACGATCATCGCCGACGAATTGAACCTGCGCGGGGTCGAGCTCAAGGACACCGCGGACACGGCCGCGAGCGAATACGGCATCAGCCAGAAGCTCGTCGTCAACGCCCGCGCGGCCGGACCGCGCCTCGGCAAAGGGGTGCAGCAGGCGATCAAAGGCTCGAAGTCCGGAGACTGGTCGGTCGGGGACGACGGCGTGGTCACCTCCGGCGGCCTCGTGCTCGAGGAGCACGAGTACTCGTTGGAGACCGTCGTCGATGCGAGCGAGGGCGCCGAGATCGCCGCGGCCGTCATCGACGGCGTCGGCTTCATCGTGCTCGACACGCACGTCAGCGCGGGGCTCGCCGCCGAGGGTGCTGCCCGCGACGTGATCCGCGTCATCCAGCAGGCGCGCAAGGACGCCGACTTGAACGTGTCCGACCGGATCCGCGCCGTCGTCACCGCCGACGCGGAGACGATCGCGGCCCTGCACCAGCACGCCGAACTGCTCAAGAGCGAGACTCTCGCCACGGGCCTGGTCCTGGAGACGAACGACGACGGCTCGGCCCCGGCCGTGCAGGTCGAGACCGTCGCCCAGGCCGAGGCCGCCGACAAGGAAATGGGGCCGACCACATGAGCGCGACCGAATACGACGGGTTCTCCGTCGAGAGCGTCTACGCCGAACTTCTCGGGAGGGCTCCCGAGAACAAGATGGAACCGCGCATGGAGCCGATGTTCCGGGCCATGGAGATCCTCGGCGAGCCCAACAAGGCCGCCCCGGTCATCCACCTCACGGGCACGAACGGCAAGACGTCCACCGCGCGCATCCTCGAATCGCTGCTGCTGGCACACGACTTGAGGGTCGGGCGCTACACCAGCCCGCACCTGTCCAAGGTCACCGAGCGGATCAGCATCGACGGCGAGCCCGTCGACGACGAGACCTTCGTGCGGATCTGGGACGAGATCCGCCCGTATCTCGCGATCGTGGACGACGAGCTCGTGGCGCGCGGCGAGAACCGGCTGACCTACTTCGAGGCCGTGACGATCCTCGCGTTCGCGATCTTCGCCGACGCCCCGGTCGACGTCGTCGTCCTCGAGGTCGGCCTCGGCGGGATCACCGACGCGACCAACGTCGCCGACGGCCAGGTCTCCGTTGTTACGCCCATCTCGCTGGACCACACCGACCTGCTCGGCGACCGCGTCGAGGACATCGCGGCCGAGAAGGCCGGCATCATCAAGGCGGGCGGCTTCCTCGTCTCCGCGGCTCAGGAGCCCGGGGCCGCCCAGATACTGCTCGAGGCCGCCCGGGACAAGGGCGTCGAGTTCCGCTTCGAGGGTGTCGAGTTCGGCGTCGAGAAGCGGGAGATGGGCGTCGGCGGGCAACAGCTGACCATCCGCTCGCTCGCGGGCCGCTACGAGGAGCTGCTGCTGCCGCTGCACGGCGCGCACCAGGCCCAGAACGCCGCGGTCGCGATCGCCGCGCTCGAGGCGTTCCTCGGCGGCGGTGAGAAGGAACTCGACGTGGAGACGCTGCGCGCGGGCCTCGAGAAGGTCACGAGTCCCGGCCGGCTCGAGGTGGTCCGCAGCTCGCCGACGATCGTCGTCGACGCAGCGCACAATCCCCACGGCGTGCGAGCGGCGGCCGAAGCCATCAAAGAGGTCTTCGGCTTCACCCGGCTGGTTCTGGTCGTCGGCATCCTCGCCGAGAAGGACGCGGAGGCGATGCTCGTCGAACTGCGCGAGGCCTACGGCGACCTCGTCGAGGACGTCTGCCTGACCCAGTCCACCTCGCCCCGGGCGATTCCCGCCGGCGAATTGGGGCAGCTGGCCCTGACCGCCGGATTCGCCGACGAGGACCTGTACGCCACCGAGAAGCTCGACGACGCCCTGGAGTGGGCCGTCGGGCGGGCGGACGCGACGGAGGACTTCGGCGGAGGCGGGGTGCTCGTCACGGGCTCCATCACCCTCGTCGCCGAGGCACGCACACTGCTGGGAAAGAGCTAGGAATCAACCGATGGCACGAATGACCAAGGCCCAGCGCGAGTGGCGCCCGGGCATGAAGAAGAAACGGCGCTCGATCAGGGTCATGTTCGCCTCGACGGTGCTCACCCTCGAAGCGTTCGTGTTCCTGTTCGCGACGATGTCGCTCGCGGGCCTGCGCGGGGACGAGCTGGGCAACACGCTCGTCTGGAGCGTCGGGCTCGCGTTGGCCGTCGTCAGCATCCTCACGTGCGCGCTCCTGCGCAAGCCGTTCGGCTACTGGATCGGCTGGACGCTGCAGCTGGTCCTCATTGCGGCAGGCTTCCTGGACTACTTCCTGTTCGTCATCGGCGCGCTGTTCGCCGTGGCGTGGTGGTACGCGGTCACCAAGGGCGCGCAGATGGACGCGGAGAACCTCGAGCGCGACGCCGCCCAAGAGGCCTGGGAGGCCGAGCACGGCGACGCGGCCTGAGTAGAACCGCATAGACTTCCAACAGAACATCCCCAACCCCGAAGGGAAACACATGACGACCGAACGCACCCTCGTTCTGGTGAAGCCGGATGGCGTCGAGCGCCAGCTGACCGGCGCGATCCTCGCCCGCATCGAAGCCAAGGGCTACCGGATCGTGGACCTCAAGCAGGTCGACGCGACCCGCGAGCTGCTCGAGCAGCACTACGAGGAGCACGTCGGCAAGCCGTTCTACGAGCCGCTCGTCGAGTTCATGCTCTCGGGCCCGTCGGTCGCCGTCGTCCTCGAGGGCAATCGCGTCATCGAGGGCTTCCGTTCGCTGGCGGGCACCACCGATCCGACGACGGCCGCCCCCGGCACCATCCGCGGCGACTTCGGCCGCGACTGGGGCGAGAAGGTCCAGAAGAACCTCGTGCACGGCTCGGATTCGGTCGCCTCGGCCGAACGCGAAATCGGCATCTGGTTCGCCTGATCCAGCTTCAGCGCCAGTAGAAAGGACGACGTCGGCACGCTGCGTGCCGACGTCGTCCTTTTCTCTACCCGGGGGCTCAGGAGCCGAAGAACACTCCGGAGAACGAGACGAGCACGGAGGCGGCGGCGAGCAGGAGCAGCCCGGCGGCGGCGACCCAGGCCCACTCGGCCACCGCGCGTCGCACGCGTTCGGAGGCGCCGAAGACGCCGGCGACGATATTCCGGGACGTCGTGAAGACGAACATCGGGATCATCATCGCCCAGACGACCATGCAGTACAGGCAGAGCACGTGGATCGAGTAGAGGGCCTGCGACCAGAGCCAGACGATGAACACGAAGGCGAAGCTCACGCCGATCTGCGTGGCGACCCAGTACCAGCGCGGGAAGCGCGCGCCCGCGATCAGCGACGCGCCGATGGTTGCCACGACGGCGAAGCCGACGATGCCCAGGAGCGGGTTCGGGAAGCCGAAGAGTGCGGCCTGCCACTCCTGCATGACGGCGCCGCACGAGACCCAGGGGTTGATGTCGCAGCTCGTGACGTGGCCGGGGTTCTTGTACAGTTCGAGCCGCTCGAGGACGAGGACGAACGACGCGATCCACGCGACGGCCGCCGTGGCGACGAGGAACCAGCCGAATCGTTTTTCGGTCGGGGAGGGGCGCGTTTGAGGCGCCTGCACGGTGTCTGACATGTCTTCAGTCTAGGTTCAACGACGGCCGCGAGGCCGCCGGAGAGCCTGTGAGGATTCTGTGGTGTGAGACAATGGCCTTGGTTGGCCGCGGATCCACAGTCCACGGCAGACCCAGCGACAGGCTTCCAGGCCCGTAGGGCGATGTTTCGATACGACGGTGAACGATACGACCGTCGACACGAATTCCGCCACCGGTCGCCGCAACAGAAAGCGGCATGCCAGGAAAAGCGCCGCTGGTCCGTCCATGAAGGACGCGCACGGAGCACGATCGGGCGCATTCGGACGGATAGCTACTGACTTCCGGTCCGTGGCCGCTCCGGTGATTTGCCGGCGGCCCGCGCGACCGAACCGAGCGCCCGGCGGCGTCGCTGTGGAGGAACCGTCGGTTAGGAGATTTGAGTTTGATGGACGACACCACAGAAGCAACAGCACAGGACGCGCCTGAGAACGTGTCCGACGTCGAGGCCGCACCGAAGAAGCGCGCCCGACGCCCCCGTAAGACGGTCGCTCAGAAGGCAGCCGAGGCCGCGGAGCTCGAGGCTGCTGCGGAGACCGGTGCCGCCGACGCGCCCGTCGCCGAGGCTGCGGCGGAGCCCGCAGAGCAGGCCGAGAAGAAGGCGCCCGCCAAGCGCGCCCCGCGCAAGTCGCGCGCCAAGAAGGCCGTGGAGCCCGAGGCCGAGACCGAGCAGGATGGCGCCGAACAGGCGGCCGCCGGCGACGCTGCTGAAGAGCCCGCCGGGGAGGCCGCACCCGCGAAGAAGGCGCCCGCGAAGCGCGCCCCGCGGAAGACGCGCCCCAAGAAGACCGTCGAGGCCCCGGCCGCCGAGGCCGAGCCGACGGCCCCCGCAGAAACGCCGGCCGAGCCTGAGGTCGAAAACGCACCGGAGCCGGCGGCAGCTCAGGATGAGTCCTCCGAGGCCGACGTGGCCGGAGACCCGTTCACCGTCCCGCCGTCGCCGACGTCCGTGCTCTTCCACGCGCCCGACTTCGCCGCCGTGCCCGCGGCCGAGGACGACGCCGCGGATCTCGATTCCGATGACGAGCAGGATGCCGAGTCCGGCGACGCCGGCCGCGGCCGCCGCTCGCGCCGCCGTCGCAAGGGCGGAACGGATGAGAAGGACGAGGCGGAGAACACGCAGGAGGCCGCGGAGGAGGACGGCGTCTCGTCGCGCCGCCGTCGCCGTCGCCGTCGCGGGGACGCCGATCTCGAGCTGACCGGCGGTTCGGACGAGGACCCGCCCGGCACCGTCACCCGGGTGCGCGGCCCGCGGACGAGCGAGCCCCAGCCCAGCAACAAGGTCACGAGCGTCAAGGGGTCGACGCGGCTCGAGGCCAAGCGCCAGCGCCGCCGCGAGTCCCGCGACTCGGGCCGTCGCCGCCAGGTGATCACCGAGGCCGAGTTCCTCGCCCGCCGCGAGTCGGTCGACCGCAAGATGGTCGTCCGCCACGCCGACGACCGCATCCAGATCGGCGTCCTCGAGGACGGCGTGCTCGCCGAGCACTTCGTCTCCAAGACGCAGCAGGACTCGCTGATCGGCAACGTGTACGTCGGCAAAGTCCAGAACGTGCTGCCGTCGATGGAGGCCGCCTTCATCGACATCGGCCGGGGCCGCAACGCCGTCCTGTACGCGGGTGAGGTCAACTGGGACGCCGCCAACCTCGACGGGTCCCCGCGCCGCATCGAGAACGCGCTGAAGTCGGGCGCGTCCGTCGTCGTGCAGGTCACCAAGGACCCCGTCGGGCACAAGGGCGCTCGGCTCACAGGCCAGATCTCGCTGCCGGGCCGCTACCTCGTGTACGTGCCGGGCGGTTCGATGACCGGCATCTCCCGCAAGCTGCCCGACGTGGAGCGCAACCGGCTCAAGAAGATCCTCAAGGACCACCTGCCGGAGAACGCCGGCGTGATCGTCCGCACCGCCGCCGAGGGGGCGAGCGAGGAGGAGCTGATGCACGACATCAACCGCCTGCGCGCCCAGTGGGAGGAGATCGAGCGGAAGTCCTCGTCGAACAAGACGACCCCGCCTGAACTGCTCTACTCGGAGCCGGACCTGACCATCAAGGTCGTGCGTGACGTCTTCAACGAGGACTTCTCGAAGCTCGTCGTTTCCGGCGAGGAGGCGTGGGACACGATCGAGGCCTACGTGACATACGTGGCGCCCGATCTGCTCGAGCGCCTCCAGAAGTGGGAGGACGAGGAGGACATCTTCAGCGCGCACCGGATCGACGAGCAGATCTACAAGGCCCTCGACCGCAAGGTCTTCCTGCCCTCGGGCGGATCCCTCGTGATCGACCGGACCGAGGCCATGACGGTCGTCGACGTCAACACCGGCAAGTTCACGGGCTCGGGCGGCAACCTCGAGGAGACCGTCACCAAGAACAACCTCGAGGCCGCCGAAGAGATCGTCCGCCAGCTGCGGCTGCGCGACATCGGCGGGATCATCGTCATCGACTTCATCGACATGGTCCTCGAGTCCAACAGGGACCTCGTGCTGCGGCGCCTCGTCGAATGCCTCGGCCGGGACCGGACCAAGCACCAGGTCGCCGAGGTCACCTCGCTGGGCCTCGTGCAGATGACACGCAAGCGCATGGGCACCGGGCTGCTCGAGGTCTTCAGCGAGGACTGCGAGGCCTGCGCCGGCCGCGGCGTGATCACGCACGACGAGCCTGTCGATCACCGCCGGGCCCCGAGCGTCAGCAGCGAGCCGACCGGCGACCGCTCGAGCCGCCGTCGTCGCAAGGGCGGCGAGGGCAAGAGCCAGGACACCGGGAAGAAGAAGTCGAGTGGCAGCGACGCCACCCCGACTGACGAGGAGCGCGAGGCCAAGGCCAACGCGGCCCGCGAGGCGCTCGCGAACATCGCCGCCGCCGCCCACGCCGCCCACGAGCACGAGGGGGAGGTCGAAACGAAGCCCGAGCCGCAGGAACCGGAGGTCGCGGTCGAGGAGACCCCCACACCGGCCGCCGAGGCGGCAGATGGCGACGGCGAGCCCGTCGTCGAGATCGGCGGCGAGAAGGTCAAGCTCCCACGCTCGCGCCGCGGACGCCGCAAGGCGACCGCACCGGCGCAGAGTCCCGAGCTGACGCTCGAGAGCCTGACTGCGGCTTTCGGGGCGCCGGACCCCGCTGCCGAGCCCGCACGGGCCGAGCAGCCGGCCGCCGAGCAAAAGTCGGTGCCAGCCCGAGTCGAGCCCGTGGCCGAACCAGCAGTGGCGCCGGCCGAGGCAGTGGTGTCCACCGAGGAGCCGGCCGCGCCGGCTCCGACGACCACACGCCGCCGCGGCCGCGGCTCCCGTGTGGCCACGAGCGCCCAGGGGTCGGGCCAGACCCCGATCGAGCGTGGCGAAGGCCCTGCGGCCGAGGGAACGGCGCATACGGTCGGTGCTTCACCGATCGGGCGCGACGTTTCGGAGGCTGGCTCGGAACCCAAAATTTTTGGCGTGGGCGTGCCCGCGTCGGAACTCTAAAGAGGCGAAGCTGCTGGACAAGCTAGGCGGACCATGGGGCGCGGAACTGGAAACTTCGCTGCTCGCAGGTCTTGACGACTCGCCGGAGGCCGTTGTATTTGCCCCCGGAGGTCGAACTAGCGTAGTCTAGTTCTTCGGTGCGAACGCCGCTCATCGGATCCTTTTCCAATCGGCGTGACTGCACGGCGCAAACCCTGGAACTTACCGGGGCCACATCGTGGCTCTGTCTGGGGCACCTCTGCGCAGTAATGAGATTTCAGAACGTCGAGAGAAGTGAGTACCAAAGTGGTGTACGCAATTGTCCGCGCTGGCGGCCACCAGGAGAAGGTCTCTGTTGGAGACTTCGTTACCCTTGACCGCGTTCCCGTAGCTGCCGGCGGCACCATTGAGCTCCCCGCCCTGCTGCTGGTCGACGGTGACAAGGTGACTTCTGCTGCGAACGAACTGGCTAAGATCAAGGTGACGGCTGAGGTCGTCGAGTCCTTCCGTGGCTCCAAGATCGTGATCCAGAAGTTCAAGAACAAGACCGGTTACAAGAAGCGCCAGGGCTTCCGCTCTGCTCTGACCAAGGTCAAGGTCCTTTCGATCGCCTGAGGCGACGAAGAGACCAGTAACCCCCTGATCTGAAGGTAGGCATAATCAATGGCACATAAGAAGGGCGCTAGCTCTACTCGCAACGGCCGCGACTCGAACGCACAGTACCTGGGCGTCAAGCGCTTCGGTGGCCAGGTCGTTTCCGCTGGCGAGATTCTGGTTCGTCAGCGTGGAACGCACTTCCACCCGGGCGCCAATGTCGGTCGCGGTGGCGACGACACCCTGTTCGCCCTGGCCGCCGGCTCCGTCGAGTTCGGTACTCGTCGCGGCCGCCGCGTGGTGAACATCGTCTCCGTTGACTAATTAGGTCTCGGCTGACGGTTTCGTCAACAAAGAATTATCTAGACTGGAGGGTGGGCCTGCGGGCCCACCCTCCAGTCGTCTATCCGGTGTTTTTCTCGCCGGCGGTGGTTTACCGTCGGAAGAGGGAACGACGACGCGAAGTCGTCGAACGTCTTATCCGCACCCGAGCAGTGGGTGCAGCAATCGTGAGGAGTCCAATTCGTGGCAGCGTTCATTGATCGCGTAGTCCTGCATGTGTCCGGAGGCACGGGCGGGCACGGCTGCGTCTCCGTCCATCGTGAGAAGTTCAAGCCCCTCGGCGGGCCCGATGGCGGCAACGGCGGCAACGGCGGAGACGTTGTCCTGCGTGTGGACAACCAGACCACCACGCTGCTCGACTATCACCACTTGCCGCACCGCAACGCCAGCAATGGCGAGGGCGGCAAGGGCGACAACCGTCCGGGCCGCCACGGCGAGACCCTGATCCTCTCGGTTCCGGAGGGCACGGTCGTCAAGGATCGCGAAGGCAACATCCTGGCCGACCTGGTCGGCGAGGGTTCGGAGTACACCGCGGCCGCCGGCGGCCAGGGCGGGCTCGGCAATGCCGCTCTGGCCTCGCGCAAGCGCAAGGCCCCGGGCTTCGCGCTGCTCGGCATCCCCGGCGACGAGCGCGACATCGTGCTCGAGCTCAAGACGGTCGCCGATATCGCCCTCGTGGGCTACCCCTCGGCCGGCAAGTCGAGCCTGATCGCCGCGATCTCGGCGGCCCGGCCCAAGATCGCCGACTACCCGTTCACCACTCTGGTCCCCAATCTCGGCGTCGTGGAGGCGGGGGAGACCCGCTTCACCGTGGCCGATGTGCCCGGGCTGATCCCGGGCGCCAGCCAGGGCAAGGGGCTCGGCCACGAGTTCCTGCGCCACGTCGAGCGCTGCGCGGCACTCGTGCACGTGCTCGACTGCGGCGCGCTGGAATCGGACCGCGACCCGGTCTCCGATCTCGACATCATCGAGGCGGAACTCGAGCAGTACGAGGTCGACTCGTCGTTTGCCGGTTCCGACGGCCAGCTGATCCCGCTCAACGAGCGCCCGAAGCTCATCGCACTGAACAAGGTGGACATGCCGGACGGCCAGGACATGGCCGACTTTGTTCGCCCTGAGCTGGAAAAGCGGGGCTATCGGGTCTTCGAAATCTCGGCATTGTCGCGTACCGGCCTCCGTGAGCTTTCGTTCGCCATGGCCGAATTGGTCGCGGAAGCACGGGCCAGGATCGATGCCGCGCCTCCCGTTGTCGAGGCTCCGGTTATCAAACCCCGAGCCGTCAATCAACGTGCGTTCACAATTCGGCGTGAAGAGCGGAATCTCGAGCCGCTCTTCCGTATCATCGGAGAGAAGCCGGTTCGCTGGGTCAAGCAGACGGATTTCCGGAACGACGAGGCAGTGGGCTACCTGGCCGACCGTCTCGCCAAGCTTGGCATCGAGGATGAACTGTTCAGGGTGGGTGCTCAGCCGGGTGACGCCGTCGTGATCGGAGACGAGAGCGACAGTGTGATCTTCGACTGGGAGCCGACCATGAGCGCCGGTGCCGAGCTCTTGGGTTCGCGCCGAGGTCACGACGTGCGGTTGGAGGAAACCGACCGCCCGACGCGTCAGCAGAAGCGCGAGGACCACCAGTCCCGCAAGGAGGCCAAGCAGGCCGCCCGCGATGAACTGGAGGCCGAGCGGAAAGCTGGGATCTGGACGGAATCGGTCAACTACAAGATGCCCGGCCCTGAAGGAGACAGCGACAAGGGATGAAGCAACGCCTGAGGATGAAAGAGACTCGCAAACCGTCCGCGGTTCGCGAGCGGTCCGATATCACACGTGCAGGACGAATCGTCGTCAAGGTCGGCTCGTCGTCGCTGACCACCGTCGACGGCGGTGTCAGCCAAGACGCCCTGAAGGCACTCGTCGACACGTTGGGACGGGCCCGCGCTGCCGGCACGGAGATCATCCTGGTCTCCTCGGGCGCCGTCGCGGCAGGCCTCTCGCCGATGGGCATCCAGCGTCGCCCGCGTGACCTCGCTACCCAGCAGGCCGCCGCCGCCGTCGGGCAGGGCCACCTCGTGGCCCAGTACGTCGACGAGTTCGCCAAGCACGGCGTCACCGTCGGCCAGGTGCTGTTGACCGCGGAAGATCTCAACCGCCGTGAGCAGTACGGCAACGCGTTCAATACGCTCAACCGCCTGCTCGACCTCGGCGTCCTGCCGATCATCAACGAGCACGACACCGTCGCGACCCACGAGATCCGCTTCGGCGACAACGACCGTCTCGCCGCGCTCGTCGCCGACCTGGTCAAGGCCGAGGCTCTCGTGCTGCTCTCCGACGTCGACGCCGTCTACGACGGGCCGCCGCAGAAGGGCGCCAAGCGCATCAGCCGCGTCGATTCCCCGGCCGATCTCGACGGCGTCGAGATCGGCGGCACCGGCTCCGGCATCGGCACCGGCGGCATGGCGACCAAGGTCCGCGCCGCGACGATGGCCGCCGAGTCCGGCATCCCCGCGCTCGTGACGTCAGCCGCGAACGTCGGGCGCGTGCTCTCCGGAGAAGACGTCGGCACGTGGTTCTCGACCCGTGGCGTGCGCCGCTCGGCGCGCATGCTCTGGCTCGAGCACCTGGCCGACCCGGACGGCCGCGTGGTCCTCGACTCCGGCGCCGTGAAGGCCATTGCCACCGGCAAGAAGTCGCTCCTGCCGGCGGGTATCACCTCAGTCAGCGGCGACTTCAACGCCGGCGACGTCGTCGACCTGACGGACAAGCGCGGCAGGATCATCGCCCGCGGCATCGTCAACTACGACAACGACGAGCTCCCGGCCATGATCGGCAAGACCACGCGCGAACTCTCGAAGAAGCAGGGCAAGCGCTATGCGCGTTCCGTCGTCCACGTGGACGACATGGTGGTAGTACGCCGCCGCTGACGCCCGTCCACTCGAAGCCACATCAACCCTCAGGGGGAGACATGACCGACACCACTCTTGATACTTCCGCAACCGAGGTCGAAGCGGCGATCGCCGCCAAGGCTGATCGCGCCCGCGCGGCCTCCCGCGTCCTGGCCCAGGCCAACCGCGACCACAAGGATCGCGCTCTGCGCGCGATCGGCGAGACGCTGGACTCCAACCGCGCCGCCATCCTCGAAGGAAACCAGAAGGATCTCGTCCGTGGCGAGGCCAACGGCACGTCGCAGGCGCTCCTGGACCGACTGCGCCTGGATGACGCGCGCATCGACGGCCTGATCTCGGCGCTCGAGGACCTGGCTGGCCTGCCGGATCCGGTCGGCGAAGTCCTGCGCGGCCAGACGCTGCCGAACGGGCTGCGCCTGCGCCAGGTGCACGTCCCCCTCGGTGTCGTCGGCGCGATCTACGAGGCCCGCCCGAACGTGACCGTGGACATCGCCGGCATCGCGCTCAAGAGCGGCAACGCGGTCCTGCTGCGCGGCGGTTCTGCGGCCGAGGAGAGCAACAAGGTTCTGATCCGCCTGATCCGCGAGGCGCTCGAGGGTGTCGACCTGCCGGCTGACGCCGTCCAGGGCATCGACGAGCTCGGACGCCCGGGCGCGACCGCCCTGATGGGCGCTCGCGGGAAGGTCGACGTGCTCGTCCCGCGCGGCGGGCGCAGCCTGATCCAGGCCGTTGTGCAGAACGCGTCCGTCCCGGTCATCGAGACCGGTGAGGGCAACGTGCACATCTTCCTGGACGAGTCCGCGCCGGAGGATCTGGCCGTTCCGATCGTCGTCAACGCCAAGACGCACCGCACGTCTGTCTGCAACGCGGCCGAGACGCTCCTCGTTCACAAGGACGCCGTCGCGGCTCGCGAGGTCCTGACCAAGCTGTCCGACGCCGGCGTGCGGCTGCACGTCGACGAGCGAGCAGCGGAGCTGGCGGCGGGTCTGAACATCGTGCCCGCCACAGCAGAGGACTGGGGCACCGAGTACCTGGACATGGACATCGCGGTCGCCGTCGTCGATTCGCTCGATGACGCATTGGATCACATTCGCGAGTACTCCAGCGGTCACACCGAGGCGATCTTGACGAACGATTTGTCGCGTTCCGAGCGTTTCGTCCGCGAGATCGATTCCGCCGCCGTGATCGTCAACGCCTCGACCAGGTTCACCGACGGCGGCCAGCTGGGGCTGGGCGCCGAGGTGGGAATTTCCACGCAGAAGATGCACGCACGCGGGCCGATGGGTCTGCGCGAGCTGACCACCACGAAGTGGATCATTCAGGGCGACGGGCAGATCCGCCCGTAGGGACACGCGAGTCATTCGTGGCGTAGCCCTGTCAGTGGGTACCATTAGTGCAGACTACTGACTCCGTCCGGCCTTCGAGGCCGTGACGGGGGTCGCCGAGAGATAAGGGAGACACATGCTCGATCAGCTCATCGCCTCTGGTGCTGCGACCGCAGCCGCCGAGGCAGAAAACGCCGGACAGTACGCGTTGTTGATCGGCGGCAGCATCATGGCAGGTTTCCTCCTGCTGCTCCTGATCACGGTATCGTTCGCCAATCGCGGCCTGGGCCACGAGGCTCACGCCGAGACGCATGACCCGCACCGCCAGCACCCGAACAACCACGGTGGGGCAAATCACTAGTTCGAAGACGGCGGGCCGTAAGGTCCGGCTGGGGGTCATGGGCGGTACGTTCGACCCGATTCACCACGGCCACTTGGTGGCGGCCAGCGAGGTCGCCGCCAAGTTCGGCCTCGACGAGGTGGTCTTCGTGCCCACCGGTCAACCGTGGCAGAAGCAGCACAAGAAGGTGTCGCCGTCGGAGCACCGGTACCTGATGACGGTCGTCGCGACGGCCTCCAACCCGAGGTTCACCGTGAGCCGAGTGGACATCGACCGACCGGGTGTGACGTATACGATCGACACCCTGCGCGACCTGCGCAGGCAGCGTCCCGAGGCGGAGTTGTTCTTCATCACGGGCGCCGACGCTCTGGAGCAGATCATGTCTTGGAAGGACGTGGACGAACTCTGGGGGCTGGCGCACTTCGTCGGTGTGACCCGACCCGGTCACGACCTGCCGGATCTGGGACGTCAAGACGTCAGTCTGCTCGAGATTCCGGCGCTGGCGATCTCCTCGACGGATTGCCGCAACCGCGTGAAGGATCATCAGCCCGTTTGGTACCTCGTACCTGACGGCGTGGTCCAGCACATCGCAAAACACGAATTGTATTTAGAAGCGTCAGATGCCGAGATTGCTTAACGGGGAATGGACAGTATGAGCAACGAAGGAGAGCCCGCCCTCACCAGGCGAGCTCTGCGGGAAAGAAGGCGTGCGCGGGAGGCTGCGGAACGCGCCGCAACCGAGGCCGCCGAGACTCGTACCGACGAGCCGGCAGCCGATGCCGACGTGCCCGTAGCCCCGTCCGAGCCGACGACGGCCGGCGCGCAGGTGGAGAACCAGGACGCCGAGGACGCTACAGTCCAGCGCGTCCAGCGGGCCAACCGCAGCCGCCGAGCTGCGGAGGTTCCGGTCGACGCCGTTCCTGAGCGCGGCGAGCGCAGTTCCCTGCAACGGGCGCGTGACCGCGAGGCCTTGCGCCGTCGTCGTGCTGCCGAGACCGCGCCCGCCCCGGCGCCCGCGCCGGACGAGGAGGCGGCGCCGCTGACGCGCCGCCAGCTTCGCCTGCAGGCGCTGGCCGCGGCGAAGGCCGCGTCCGGCCAGACGACGGAACCCGCTCCAGGACCGGGGAGCGACGAGTCGGCCCCGTCTGCCCCGCAGTCCGCCAGTTCGCCCGAGGAGGCGGCGAACCTCGATACGGCGCCGCGTCCCGTCGTGCGTCCCGCCACGTCGGCGGCGCGCGCTGCGGAATCCGAGATGAGCATTGAAGAGGCTCTCGAAGAGCAGAAGAAGGCCATGCCGGACGCTGCCGGGCACGACGTCGACGGGCCGGCGACCGTGGCCGACTATCCGACCGACGACACCGGCCTGATCGATCTCGAGACCCTCGCCGCGCAGCGTGAGCACGCGGCCCGCGCGGCGATCATCAACCGTCGCATCGCGGAGCGTCGCCGGCTCGAAGCCGAGCACGTCCAGCGGCTCAACCAGGTCAGCTCGGACCCGTTCACCGGGTCCATGAACCAGTTCGTCGGCACGGAGGACGAGCGCCGCCTCGTCAACACGGGCATCTCGGGGCCGCCGACCAGCGGGGTGGACTTGGACTTCGCCTCCCCGGATGACGCCGAGGAGCGCAGCACCGAGGAAGCCGAGCACCAGGCGGCCGACGTGGCCGAGGCCGACTACGGTTCAGCCGAGACCGCGGACGACGATGGGGCGGTCGGTGAGATCCGTCCACAGACGGCCGCTGCCGGCGGGCAGCCGTTGGCGGCAGTCCAGGCGCAGGGGCTCGACCCGCTCGATGCCGTGACGGCCGGCATCCGCCGGGCCAACCTGTGGTTCTTCGTCTCGTTCGGCGCTCTGGGCGTCGGCGTGGCCACCTTCATCGCGGGCCTCGTGATGATCATCAACAGCAACTAGAGAAGTACCAGCGAGGGAGACCCGTGGCGCTCAACGAGCACACTCAGAACATCATCAACATCGCCGCTCAGGCGGCCGACGACAAGTTGGCCGAGAACCTGGCCGCCATCGACGTCAGCGAACGTCTGGGCATCACCGATGCCTTCTTCATGGCGTCGGCGGCGACCGAGCGGCAGGTCAACGCCGTCGTGGACGGCATCGAGGACGCGCTGCAGGAGCAGCTGGACCTGAAGCCGGCCCGCCGGGAGGGCCGTGGTCAGGGCCGCTGGGTCCTGCTGGACTACCTCGATGTCGTCATTCACGTCCAGCACAACGAGGACCGTGTCTTCTACGCCCTGGACCGCCTCTGGAGCGACTGCCCGGCCATCGAGCTGCCGTCGTTCGCCAAGCCGGGCGAGGCTGCCTCCGCCGAATAGGCGGGCGGGGACCGGGATTTGTGAGGTTCCGGTTCCTCTACTATGATGGATGAGTTGCCTCGGACTTCGTCCGTGGCGGCACTCCATTCTGGGGGTATGGCGCAGTTGGTAGCGCGTCTGCATGGCATGCAGAAGGTCAGGGGTTCGAATCCCCTTACCTCCACAGTGTGAAGTCCCGGGACATCGTTCATCCGATGTCCCGGGACTTCGTCGTTTAACCGGTCTTGCCTCCCCGCCGCTCCGCCGGATGGTGGCCCGTGCGGGCCATCCAGGGTGCCGGAAGATGGCCCACACGGCCGAAGCGGTGGGGCCGGCACCGGGCCGATACTGAGACCAGACGGTCCCATCCAGGGATCCTCCGGAAGGTTCAGGATCATGCCGCTCATCCAGGTAAACGTCATCAAGGATGTCTTCACCCCCGGGCAGAAGACCGAGATCATCGCCAAGCTCACCGACGCCATGGTCGCCGTCGAGGGCGAGAACATGCGGCCGGTCACGTGGTGCGTGATCCACGAGGTCGCCAGCGGGGACTGGGGCATCGCCGGCAACGCCCTCACCACCGCCGATGTGCACGCGCTGGCCGCCGGAGGCGGAGCTTGAGCCGATCGCGCGGAACGCTGTCTTCAGAGGATGCCTCTGAGGGCGGCGTACGCCGAGGCCGCGGCGCGCGTGTTCAGCCCGAGCGCGCGGTAGATGTTCGCGATGTGCCGGTGGACGGTGTGCTCGCTGAGGTGCAGGGCTTCCGCGATCTCCGCGTTGCTCCGGCCGCCGGCCAGCAGGCGCAGGACGTCGGTCTGCCGGGCCGTCAGCGTCCCCGTCGCGGTTCCGGCTCTGTCACCGCCGCCCAGGAAGCCGTCGAGCTCACGAGTGAAGGCTGACCACGCGGGCTCGTCCGCCAGGAGGATGTGGTTTCGTCCGTCGAGGGGGACGAGGCGCGCCCCGTCGATACCGGCCGCGAGAATCCGGCCCTGCTCGAACGGTGCGACGGCGTCGTCCCGGGCGTGCATGACCAGGGTGGGTGTCTCGACGCGGGGGAGGAGATCGACGACGTCGATGCGCTGGCGGGCCTGCCGCATCAGAGCGGCCGTCACCGAGGAGGCGGAGACCCGTTGCATCTCGTCGAACCAGGCCATCTGCTCGTTGGTCGCGTCCGGCACGAACAGCGTGGTGAAGATCCTGCGGAAGGCCGGGTTGGCTTTGCCCCACCCGGTCCTGATCAGGTCGACCAGCAGATCGGCCTCGGCGCGGGCACGGGCAGACGTGTCGTGGCGCAGGCGGCCCTGCGCGAATCCGCCGTACAGCACGAGTCGGTTCACGCGCCCGGGATGCCGGGCGGCGTAGGCGACGGCGACGGCCGCCGCGTTCGACATGCCCAGCAGGGAGAACTGTTCCAGACCGGCGGCGTCGACCACCGCCTCGAGGTCTTCTACCCATGCTTCGATGGAGAACCGTGCCGCGTCGCGGTCTGAGGCGCCGGAGCCCCGCTCGTCGTAGCGAACCAGGGTGCGGCCGGCGGACAGGGCATCGATCCAATGCGACCACAGAGGGCTGTTCCCGTCGTGCCTCAGATGGGTCAGCCACGTGCCGACACGCACCAGTGTCGGGCCGGAACCGCGCGATTCGAAGGCGATGCCGGTCCCGTCGGCAGAGGTGCAGAAGCGGACCGTCGGCTGCATCTGCCCACTCTACGCCTGGCCGCTCACGCGGTTCCCGAGGTCGTGGTCCTCTGCGGAGTCCCCCTGGCTTCGAGCCGGCCCATCGCGAGGACCCCGAGGATCGGGCCGGCGGCGAGGACGAGGAGCGCGTAGCGCCACTGCGTCGCCTCGGCGAGCAGGGGGACGATCTGGATGCTCGCGACCGTGAGCGCGAAACCGACGGCGGTCTGTGCGGTGAGAGCCGTGCCGACGTGCTGCGGGTCCACGGACTCGGACAGCGCCGTGGAGAACACGCCGGAGTCGGCGATGACGGACGCGCCCCACACGGCGCAGAACACGGCGAGCAGGGGAGCGGCGGCGTCGAACGCCAGCGGCGAGAGCAGGCAGCAGGCCCCGCTGACAGTCAGCGCCGTCACGGCCGCCCGGCGGCGCCCGAAGCGGTCCGCCGCCCAGCCGCCGAGCAGGCACCCCGCGAAGCCCACGACGCCCATCGTCGCGAAGACCATGACCTGGCTGTAGCCGCCGAAATCGGCTGAGGCATGCAGCACGAACACCGGGATCCACGTCCACAGCGCGTAGAGCTCCCACATGTGGCCGAAGTAGCCGAGGTTGATCAGCAGCGGCCGGCGCTGGGTGAACATGCGCAGCGCGTACCCGGGATCCAGCGGGGACTTGGATCGGCTGAGGTGCGGGCCGGGGCGGACGAGGGCGAACGCGAGCAGCGAGCCGAGCCCGCCCACCACGGCGGTGACATGCAGGACGGAACGCCACTCGAGGGCGGCCAGGCCCCCGACGAGGTTCGGCAGCGCGGACCCGAGCGTCAGGGCGCCGATGAGAAGACCCATGGACAGTCCCCGTCGCGTCGCCGACGCCCAGGAGGCCATGAGCTTCATGCCCGTCGGGTAGACGCCCGCGAGGAACAGGCCCGTGAGGAACCGCAGCCCGACCATTTCGGGCAGGCCCGTCGCGACGAGCGCCAGCAGCGAGGTCACGACGGCGGCCAGCGCGGCGGACGTGCCGAGCAACAGGTGTACCGGGACGCGGTCCGCGAGGTTCAGTGCGGCGGACGTGACCGCGCCGGCGACGAAGCCGAGCTGCACGGAGGCCGTCAGCCACACCGCGGAGCTGCTCGAGATGCCCAGATCCTGCTGCACGCTGGGGACGACGGCGGAAACCGAGAACCACACGGCGAGGGCCAGGACCTGGACGGTCGCGATCAGCGCCCGCTGCACGCCTGCTGTTCTCATCGCCCTCCTCGGATCGTTCTGCGGCAGTGCAAGCGTACGCCGTGCTGTTGACTTCGGGCGCGCGCGGCGGGAAGGCTGGGCGGGTGAAGCACGGTACGCCGTGGCGAAGGAGGAGCATGAGGATCTGTGCCACCTGCGGGGTCGAGCGCGAGGAGCCGCTGCCCGAGACCTGTCCCATCTGCGCCGACGAGCGTCAGTACGTCCCCGCCTCGGGCCAGGAATGGCTCGCGCTGGAGGAGATGTCGGCGAGCCACGAGCTGCGCCTGCGCGCGTTCGAGCCCGGCCTGACCGGCCTGCGGGCCCACCCGAAAGTGGGCATCGGCCACACCGCGCTCGTCGCCGCCACCGGGGAGGGAGGGCTTTTGTGGGACCCGCCGGCCTACATCGACGACGACGCCGTCCGCGCCGTCGTCGCGCTGGGGCCCATCCGTGCCGTAGCGGCCAGCCACCCGCACATGTTCGGGGTGCAGGTGGAGTGGAGCCGGGCGCTGGGCGGGGTTCCGGTGCTCGTCAACGAGGCCGACCGGGAGTGGCTGGGTCGGGGCGACCCGGCTATCGAATTCTGGGGCGAGCGCTTCGAGGTCGCCCCGCAGATCGTCCTGCACCGCGTCGGCGGGCACTTCCCCGGCAGCGCGGTGGCCCACTGGCGTTCCGGCGCGGAGGGGCGCGGTGTACTGCTGGCAGGAGACGCCTTCGCCCCCAACCCGGACGGGCGGACGCTGACCTTCCTGTGGTCGTACCCGAACCGCATCCCGCTCTCCGGCGCGGTCGCTCAACGCATCGTCGAGCAACTGGAGCCGCTCGAGTTCGACCGTGTCTACGCTAACTTCGGGAACTGCCACGAATCCGGCGCCCAGGAGGCGCTGCGGTACTCCGCGCGCCGTCACGCCGCCTGGGCGAGTGGAGAATTCGACCATTTGACGTGATGGTCGCAGCTGCCGGGGATACCATGGCCGTATGTGCGGCCGATACGTGATGGCGCGGGCCTCTGGAGATCTGATGGCGGAGGCCGATGCGCTGCTGGGCGAGCAGCTCGAGGGGCGAGAGCTGAGTCCGTCGTGGAATGTGGCCCCGACGACCGATGTGCCGATCGTGCTCGAACGGCTGGTCGGCGACGAGCCGCGCCGCGAAGTGCACGTCGCGCACTGGGGGCTCGTACCGCGCTGGGCCAAGGATGTGAAGGTCGGCGTGCGGGCCTTCAACGCCCGTAGCGAGACCGTGACCGAGAAGCCCACGTTCCGCTCCGCCGTCGTCTCCCGCCGCTGCGCCGTCCCGATGGACGGCTACTACGAGTGGAAACGCCAGGGGACCGGGCGCACCTCACCCAAGCAGCCCTACTTCGTGCATGCCGCAGATGGCGGGCTGAGCTTCTTCGCCGGCCTCTACGAGTGGTGGAAGGACCCGGCGGTCTCCGATGGCGAGCCCGGCCAGTGGATGCTCTCGACGAGCATCGTCACGATGCCCTCGCCCGATCCGGGCGCGGAGGGGGTGCTCGGCGACCTGGGTGGTCTGCACGACCGATTGCCCGTCCCGCTCTCCGGGGAGGCGATGGATGCCTGGCTGGATCCCGCCGAGCGCGACGCGGCGTCGCTGGTGGAGCGCATCCGGGCCGAGGCGTACGACGTCGCCGCCTCCTGGCGTCTGGACCCGGTCGGCGCCGCCGTCGGGAACGTCCGCAACAACGGTCCCGAACTGATCGCGCCTGTCAGCGCCTTGTTCTAGTCCCGACCGCCCGAACGCAGCCATTCTGCGGGTTCCGATGGGTAGCCTTCTGCGTGCATTCGAACAGGATTTCGAATACAATGGAGGTCTCGTCTTCACGCTTCCCGAGGGCGAGGGCTTCCCCCGTTTCCATGCGCCGCGCAGCCGCTCACACTGCCGGCGCAGGGCATGGAGGTTTTTCACATGGGTCTATTCACACAGGGCATCGAGGTCGGCTGCTCCCCGGACGGGGTTCCGGAGCGGCTGCACTGGCAGGGGCAGGACTATGCCGTCTGCGCTGAACCTGTGCGCTGGTTCGAGCGACGCAGCTGGTGGGCCGAGGAACAGCGCGCACAGCGCGGCAGCGGCTCCGGCCTGGTCGACCACGAGATCTGGCGCGTGCAGGCGATCGGGGCGACGGACGGGCAGCACCGCACCTTCGACCTGTCGCGCCACCAGCGTTCGAGGCGCTGGCGCATGATCCGCGTTCACGAGGCCCTGCGGGACGCGGCATGAGCGCTCCCGTCGGGTTCTCCCACCTCAACGTGGCCAGCGCCTTCAGCGCCCACTACGGCGTCTCCCGGCCCGACGTCCTGGCGGCGGCCGCGGCCGCCGACGGCCAGCCCGCGCTCGCCTGCACCGACCGGGACGGGCTCTACGGGGTCGTCAAGCACCTGAAGGCCTGTGGCGAACACGGCCTCGGCGCGATCATCGGGGTCAACCTGGCGGTGCGCGCGGACGGCGCCGAACGCCGTCGTAGGCCCGCGAAGAAAGGCGGGCGGACGGCTGCGGGTGGAGACATCGAAGGGCGGGTCACCGTCCTCGCCCGCGGGCACGACGGCGGCGCGGGCTACGGCGCGCTCTGCCGCCTCGTCTCCGCCGCCCACGCCTCGGGCGGTACGACGGGCGTGACGCGCGACCAGATCGCGCAGGCCGCCGGCAGGGACCCGGCGCTGACAGTGCTGATCGGCCCGGAGTCCGACCTCGGCCGCGCCTGCCTGGGCCGCGACGACGCACGCCAGCGCGCACTGTTGCGGCGCTGGACGAGCAGCCTGCCGCCCGGGAGCGTCGCCGTCGAGGCCGTAACGCATCTCAACGCGCCGGGGGAGTACTTGAGTACCTCGCACGCGGCGCGGATGGTCCGGGCCGGCCGGGCAGCCGGCGTGCGGACCGTGCTGACCAACGCCGTGCGCTACGTCGGCCCCGACGGGGCGGCGACCGCCGACGTGCTCGACGCGGTCCGCGCGCTGACCCCGCTGCAGCACCTCGGGCGGGCGGGCGCCCCCGGAACCCCCGGCGGCTGGCAACCGAACGGACAGGGATGGCTTAAGGACGGGGCCGCGATGGAACGGATCGCCCGGGACATCGCCTACGCGGTCGGCGCCGGGGCAGGCGTCGCCACCGAGCTGCTGCGCGACACCGAGACGGTCGCCGGGTCGTGCATCCTCGACCCCGTCGGCGACACGGGGTGGGGTGTGCCCGTGGTGCCGGAGGCCGGAGTCATCGGGATCACCGGGGCGCCAGACCGGGAACTCGCCCTGCGCTGCGAGGCCGGCATCGAACGGCTCTACGGGCACGACGGCGCCGCCGCGCCCGGGAACGCGGCCGAGACCCGGTTGCGGGACCGGCTGCGCCTGGAGCTCGACGTCGTCTCCGACCTCGGCTACGCCTCCTACTTCCTCACCGTCGCGGAGGTCTCCGCGATGATCACCCGGCTCGGCGTGCGCAACGCAGCCCGCGGCTCCGGAGCCTCGAGCCTCGTGAACTACCTGCTCGGCATCAGCCAGGTGGACCCCCTGCGCCACGACCTCGTCTTCGAACGATTCCTCTCCCGCAACAGGACCACCCTCCCGGACATCGATATCGACGTCGAGAGCGCCGAGCGCCACCGCGTCTACCGGGAGATCTTCGCGCGCTTCGGCTCCGAACGCGTGACCCTCATGAGCATGCAGAACGCCTACCGCGCACGAGGCGCCGTCCGGGACGCGGGCCTCGCCCTCGGCATGGAGTCCGACGGGCTCGACGACATCGCCAAGCAGCTCTGGCGCTTCTCCGCCTCGAACTTCCGCGAGGCGCTCGCCGAGAAACCCGAACTCGCCCGCCTCTCCGAACAGGTCAGCTCCCACCGGCAGCTCGACCTCCTAGTCGACCTCACCGAGCGGCTCGACCGCCTGCCCCGGCACATCTCGATGCATCCCTGCGGAGTGATCCTCTCCGACACCTCGCTGCTGGCCCGCACCCCGGTCCAGCCCAGCGGCCTCGACCTCCCGATGAGCCAGTTCGACAAACACGACATGGACCCGATGGGCATGCTTAAGCTCGACGTCCTCGGGGTGCGCATGCAGAGCGCCATGGCCCATGCGGTCTCCGAGGTCCGCCGTATCCACGGCGACGCAGCACAGGTCGCGGCCGCCGGGGGACACCTGCAGGACGGCCGGGCACCGGACTTCGTGCAGACAGACGGAACCATCGACCTCGAACGCATCCCCTTCGACGACGAGCCGACCTTCGAACTGATCCGCAGCACCCACACCCTGGGCTGCTTCCAGATCGAATCGCCGGGCCAGCGCGAGCTCATCGGCAAACTCGCGCCCAGGGAATTCAACGACCTCATCATCGACATCTCCCTCTTCCGGCCGGGGCCCATGCAATCGAACATGGTCAAGCCCTACCTCGAGAACCGGCACGGCTTCGCCCCGGAGGTCTACCCGCATCCCGACCTCCGCCCCGCGCTCGCCGAAACTCACGGCGTGACCGTGTTCCACGAGCAGATCCTGCGCATCCTGAGTGTCATGACCGGGTGCGACTACGCCCAGGCCGACGTCTTCCGGCGCCTGCTCGGCAGCCCCACGCACGAGCCGCGGGTGGAGGAGTACTTCCGCGAGCGCGCCGGGCGGAACTACGCCCCGGCAGTGGTCGACGAGGTCTGGCAGACGCTGCGGGCCTTCGGCAGCTTCGGGTTCTGCAAGGCGCACGGGGCCGCCTTCGCCGTACCCACCTATCAGAGCGCATGGCTGAAGGCCCACCACCCGGAGGCGTTCCTCGCCGGCCTGTGGGAGCACGACCCCGGGATGTACCCGAAGCGGCTCCTCGTCGCCGAGGCCCGACGCCTGAACATCCCCATCCTGCCGCTCGACGTCAACGCCTCCGACACCTGCTACCGCGTCGAACGGTGCGACGACGGCTCCCTCGGGATCCGCCTCGCGCTCGCCGGGGTGCACGGAGTCTCCGGGCGCGAGGTCGCGCGCCTGAAATCCGGGCAGCCCTACGCGACCCTGTCCGACGTGCGGGAGCGCTCCGGGCTCAAGCGGGCCTCGCTCGAACGGTTCGCCGCGCTGGGCGCGTTCGACTCGCTGCAGGACGGGCGCGGCAACAGGGTCGACCTGATGCGCCACTTCGGCCGCCGGCCGCCACGCGCCCTGCCAGCGTCCAAGCGGCCGCTTCCGGGGCAGCTGCCGCTGCCGTTGCCGGACCTCGAGCGCGCGGCGCTGCCGATCGGCGCCGCGGCCCCCACCCGCGAGGAAACCGTGCGCACCGAGCTGGACCTGCTCGCCGTCGACGTCAGCGGACACCTGATGGACAGCCACGCCCCGCTCCTGCGCCGGCTGGGCGTCACGCCCTCGAGCGAACTGCTGGGCCTGCGCAACGGGACCGAGGTCCTCGTCGCCGGGGTCCGCGTGGCGACCCAGACCCCGCCCATGCGGGGAGGCCGGAGAGTGGTCTTCATCAGCGTCGACGACGGCACCGGATGCGTCGACTGCACGTTCTTCCACGAGGCGCAGCAGCGCTCCGGGCCGTTCCTGTTCGGCACCCGGCTGCTGCTGATGCACGGGATCACCCGGCGGACCGGCCCGCGCGGGATCAGCGTCCAGGCGCTGGCCGCCTGGGACCTCGCCGACACGGCGTCGCTGCCCGGGCCCGGATACCTGACGAGTGAGGAGCGTGCCAAGAACACGCCCCGGCGGCACGACAGCAGAGAGTCGAGTGGCCGGGCGCACGGCGGAGCGCGCCTCGACGTGCGTTCCGAGGCCGAGGGCCTCGACAACCGGGTGGCCCCGGCCTGAGCCGAATGAACTCCGTCACGTTCGCGCCGCGAGGACACCCGGGCCGGGGGAACCGCCGCGGGGCGCGTGATAAGTTTGCTCCTGGCAGTCACCCTTTAAATTCCGTCCTGTGAGGCGGGGAAGGAGGCGGCGCAATGAATCCTGCTGATTCACCAGACCGCAGCACACCTGTGCCCACGACATCGCGGACCGTCCTGACGGGCAGCGACATCGAGCGCGTTCTCACACGCATCGCCCACGAGATCATTGAGGCCAACAAGGGCACCGACGGGCTCGTCCTGTTGGGCATCCCCACCCGCGGCCATCCGCTGGCCCAACGGCTCGGGCAGCGCATCGCCGCCACCGATCCCACCGTGAAGCTCGAAGAGCTCGTCGGCCAGCTCGACGTCACGATGTACCGGGACGACCTGCGCCACGGCACCTCGCGCACGCCGGCCCCGACCCGCATCCCCGGCGGCGGGCTCGACGGCAAGGTCGTGGTCCTCGTCGACGACGTCCTCTACTCCGGCCGCACGATCCGCGCCGCCCTCGACGCCTTGGCCGACATCGGCCGGCCCAAAACCGTCCGGCTCGCGGTCCTCGTCGACCGCGGCCACCGCGAGCTGCCGATCCGCGCCGACCACGTGGGCAAGAACCTGCCCACCGCCACGAGCGAGAAGGTCAAGGTCCGCCTCGCCGAACTCGATGAGATCGACGGCGAACCCATCAACGAGGTAGTCATCGAGGCCCGCGCATGAAACACCTGCTCTCCACCTACGATCTCGGTCGCGCCGACGCCGTCCGGATCCTCGACGTCGCCGAGGAGATGGCGACCGTCGGGACCCGGGAGATCAAGAAGCTGCCGGCGCTGCGCGGCCGCACTGTCGCGACCCTCTTCTTCGAGGACTCGACCCGCACCCGCATCTCCTTCGAGGCCGCCGCCAAGCGCCTCAGCGCCGACGTCATCAACTTCGCCGCGAAGGGCTCCTCGGTCTCCAAGGGCGAATCGCTCAAGGACACCGCTCAGACCCTTGAAGCGATCGGCGCCGAGGCGGTCGTGATCCGTCATGGTGCCTCCGGGGCGGCTGCCCGTCTGGCGTCGACCGACTGGATCTCCTCCGCGGTCATCAACGCCGGCGACGGTACGCACGAGCACCCGACGCAGGCCCTGCTCGACGCGTTCACCCTGCGCCAGCACTGGGCCAAGGTCCAGGGCGTCGATCCCCTCGGGACGGGGCTGGACGGAATGAGTGTCGTCATCGTCGGCGACGTCCTGCACTCCCGCGTGGCCCGCTCAAACCTCTGGCTGCTCAAGACGCTCGGTGCCGACGTGACCTTCGTGGCGCCGCCGACGCTGCTTCCCATCGGCGCCGACGCCTGGCCGTGCACGATCAACTACGATCTCGACGACGCGCTGGCCGCCGGCCCCGACGCCGTCATGATGCTCCGCGTCCAGGCCGAGCGCATGAACGCGGCCTACTTCCCGAGCACCGCCGAGTACTCGCGGCGCTGGGGTTTCGACGACGCTCGGCTGGCCGCGCTCGACGCGCGCGGCCTCGAGAACACCATCATCCTGCACCCCGGACCGATGAACCGAGGCCTGGAGATCTCCTCCGGGGCCGCGGACTCGCCGCGAGCCGTCGTGCTCCAACAGGTCAGCAACGGCGTCGCCGTCCGCATGGCCGTCCTGTACCTGCTGCTCTCCGGCGACCACTAGCCCCGCCGGACCCCACGTAACACCGGCGACCACCCGCCGAAGCAATCTAGACTTTGGAGCAATCATGACGAGCACCGCAGCCACCGAAACCTATCTCATCCGCGGCGCCTCCCTCCTGGGCGGGGCGCCGACCGATCTCCTGCTCGCCGACGGGATCATCGCCGCAACCGGCGAGGCCGCAGCCGCTGACGAACGGGCCGCGCAGGCCGTCGTGGTCGACGCCGCAGGGCTCATCGCCCTCCCGGGCCTGGTCGACCTGCACACGCACCTGCGCGAACCCGGCCGCGAGGACGCCGAGACCGTCGAGACGGGCACCCGCGCTGCCGCGTTGGGCGGTTTCACGGCCGTGCACGCGATGGCGAACTCGAACCCGGTGGCCGACACCGCCGGCGTCGTCGAACAGGTCTGGAGCCTCGGCCGCCGCAGCGGCTGGGTCGACGTCCGGCCCGTCGGCGCCGTCACGGTCGGCCTCGCCGGCGAGCGGCTCTCCGAAATCGGCGCGATGGCCGAGTCCCGTGCCGGAGTCCGCGTCTTCTCCGACGACGGCATCTGCGTGCACGACCCGGTGCTGATGCGCCGCGCCCTCGAATACGTGAAGGCCTTCGGCGGCGTCGTCGCCCAGCACGCGCAGGAGCCGCGGCTGACCGAGGGCGCGCAGATGAACGAGGGTGACGTCTCCGCCGTCCTCGGCCTGCCGGGCTGGCCCGCCGTCGCCGAGGAGGCGATCATCGCCCGCGACGTCCTGCTCGCGGAGCACGTCGGCTCCCGCCTGCACGTCTGCCACGTCTCGACCGCCGGCAGCGTCGACATCATCCGCTGGGCCAAGTCCCGCGGCATCGACGTCACCGCCGAGGTCACCCCGCACCACCTGCTGCTGACCGATGAGAAGGCCCGTACCTACGACCCCGTCTTCAAGGTCAACCCGCCGCTGCGCCGCGAGGCCGACGTCATGGCCCTGCGCGAGGCCCTCGCCGACGGCACGATCGACATCATCGGCACCGACCACGCCCCGCACCCCACCGAGGCCAAGGAGTGCGAGTGGGCGCAGGCCGCGATGGGCATGACCGGGCTCGAGACCGCCCTGTCCGTCGTCCAGCACACGATGATCGAGACCGGAATGATGACCTGGGAGGACTTCGCGCGCGTCACGTCGACGACGCCGGCGGCGATCGGCCAGGTCGCGGACCAGGGCCGCCCGCTCGCGGCCGGCGAGCCCGCGAACGTCACCCTCGTCGACCCCGAGGCGCGCTGGATCGTCGATCCCGAGGCCATGGCCACCATGGGCCGCAACTCCCCGTTCTCGGGCCTCGAGCTGCCGGGCAGCGTCCGCGCGACGTTCTTCCACGGCACGGCCACGGTCCTGGACGGCGAGCTGAACAGCCCGCGGAGCGTGGGGGAGGACGCATGAGCGAGTACCTCCCCGCCATCCTGGCGACTCTGGCGGTGTGTGCGGTGTTCGTGCTGCTCATCGCCCTCGGGTGGCGCCACCGGCTCAAGCGACAGGGCCACGTGCCAGCGCCGGTCGCCGTCCCCGCCGAGCTCTCGGAGCCGCACGTGAGCGTAGAGGGCCAGTACGTCAGCACGACGACGGCCGGCGACTGGCTCGACCGGATCGCCGTGCATTCGCTCGGGTTCAAGGCGAACGCCACCCTGACCGTGCACCCCGAGGGTGCCCTCTTCGCCCGTGATGGCGCGCCGGACGTCTTCGTCCCGGTAGCCGACCTGACGAGCGTGCGGCGCGAATCGGGCATGGCCGGCAAATTCGTCGAGCGCGACGGGCTCGTCGTCGCCGAATGGACCCTCGGCACCCTCGCCGTCGACACCGGCTTCCGCCCCCGATTCGGGGACGACGGCGACGCAACCGTCGCCGCCCTCGACATGATCATCGCCGCGCACGCAGCCGAGACGCGCGGCCCACAGACCAACCACGTTGCTGAGAAGAAGGACACCAAGTGACTGCACAGACGAACCCCGAGCAGGCAACGCCTCGTTCGGCACAGGCCGAACCGGCCCTGCTGGTGCTTGAAGACGGACGGATCTTCCGCGGCCGCTCCTACGGTGCGCGTGGAACGACGCTCGGCGAGACCGTGTTCGCGACCGGCATGACCGGGTATCAGGAGACCATCACCGACCCGTCGTACGCGCGGCAGATCGTCGTTCAGACGGCCCCGCACATCGGCAACACCGGTGTGAACAGCGCAGATGCCGAGTCCCGCAGGATCTGGGTCTCCGGCTACGTCGTCCGCGACGCCGCCCGCCGCCCTTCGAACTGGCGCAGCGAGAAGGCGCTCGACGCCGAGCTCGAGGAGCAGGGAGTCATCGGCATCCAGGGCGTCGACACCCGGGCCATCACCCGCCACCTGCGCGAGGCCGGTTCCCTCAAGGGCGGCATCTTCTCGGGCGCGGACGCCCGCCGGCCCGAGGCGGACCTGATCGCCGAGGTCCAGGACCAGCCGTCCATGAAGGGCGCCCGCCTGGCCGAGGAGGTCACGGCCGAGGAGGCCTACGTCGTCGAGCCGGCCGACTGCGGCTGGGAGGGCGAGGCGCGCTACACGCTCGCCGCCGTAGACCTCGGCATCAAGGGCATGACCCCGTTCCGCTTCGCCGAGCGCGGGGTGCGCGTGCACGTGCTGCCGGCCACCTCAACCTACGAGGACATCGTGGCGCTCGACCCGGACGGCGTGTTCATGTCCAACGGGCCGGGCGACCCCGCCACCGCTGAAACCCAGGTGGCGCTGCTGCAGCGGGTCCTCGACGCCAAGACGCCGTTCTTCGGCATCTGCTTCGGCAACCAGATCCTGGGGCGCGCCCTCGGCTTCGGCACCTACAAGCTGCGCTTCGGCCACCGCGGTATCAACCAGCCCGTGATGGACAAGACCACCGGCAAGGTCGAGATCACCAGCCAGAACCACGGCTTCGCCGTCGACGCACCCACGCAGGGTGCTGTCGAGGCGCCGAACGAGCGCTACGGTCGGGTCGAGGTCAGCCACTACTCCCTCAACGACGACGTCGTCGAGGGGCTGCGCTGCCTGGATCTGCCAGCGTTCTCCGTGCAGTACCACCCGGAGGCCGCCGCGGGGCCGCACGACTCCGCCTACCTGTTCGACCGTTTCATCGACGTGATGGCGGCCAACACCGCATCGACCAAGGAAGAAAACTAATGCCGAAGCGCGAAGATCTGAAGTCCGTCCTCGTCATCGGCTCCGGCCCGATCGTGATCGGCCAGGCGGCCGAGTTCGACTACTCCGGAACGCAGGCCCTGCGGGTCCTGAAAGAGGAGGGGCTGCGCGTCATCCTGGTCAACTCGAACCCGGCGACGATCATGACCGACCCCGAGTTCGCCGACGCCACCTACGTTGAGCCGATCACGCCCGAAGTCATCGAGAAGATCATCGCTAAGGAGCGGCCCGATGCGATTCTGCCGACCCTCGGCGGGCAGACGGCCCTGAACGCGGCGATCGCCCTCGACAAGAACGGCGTGCTGGCCGAATACGACGTCGAGCTCATCGGCGCGAACATCGCCGCCATCGAGCTCGGTGAGGACCGCGAGAAGTTCAAGGGCGTCGTCGAGCGCTCCGGCGCGGAATCCGCCCGGTCGGTGATCGTGCACTCCATGGAGGAGGCCTTCGCGGCCGTCGACCAGCTCGGCTACCCGATGGTGGTGCGCCCCTCCTTCACGATGGGCGGGCTCGGCTCCGGCATGGCGTACAACGCTGAGGACCTGCGCCGCATCGCCGGCGCCGGCCTGCAGTACTCGCCGACCACCGAGGTGCTCCTCGAGGAGTCCATCCTCGGCTGGAAGGAGTACGAGCTCGAGATGATGCGCGACAAGAACGACAACGTTGTGGTCATCTGCTCGATCGAGAACTTCGACCCGGTCGGCGTCCACACGGGCGACTCCATCACCGTCGCACCGGCCATGACGCTGACCGACCGCGAGTATCAGCGGCTGCGCGACATCGCCATCAACGTCATCCGCGAGGTCGGTGTCGACACCGGCGGCTGCAACATCCAGTTCGCGATCGAGCCGGACACGGGCCGCGTCGTCGTCATCGAGATGAACCCGCGCGTCTCGCGCTCCTCGGCGCTGGCCTCCAAGGCGACCGGCTTCGCGATCGCGAAGATCGCCACGAAGCTCTCACTCGGCTACACCCTGGACGAGATCCCGAACGACATCACGAAGAAGACGCCGGCGAGCTTCGAACCGACCCTGGACTACGTCGTCGTCAAGGTCCCGCGCTTCGCGTTCGAGAAGTTCCCGGCCGCCGACAAGACGCTGACCACGACCATGAAGTCCGTCGGCGAGGCCATGGCCATCGGCCGCAACTTCACCGAGGCCCTGCAGAAGGCGCTGCGCTCGCTCGAGCAGAAGGGTGCCGAGCTGGAGTTCGACGCCCCGGGTGACGAGGAGATCGAGCAGCTGCTCGAGGCCTCGATCAAGGGCAGCACCGCGCGCCTGTCGAACGTGCAGCGCGCCCTGCTCGGCGGCGCGTCGATCGAGAAGGTCTTCGGCTACACGAAGATCGACCCCTGGTACCTCGACCAGCTCGTGCTCATCAACGAGATCGCGACGGAGATCCGCGAGGCCGAGAACCTCACCGAGGACGTGCTGCGCACGGCGAAGCGCCACGGCTTCTCGGACGCGCAGATCGGCAAGCTGCGGAACCTCGACGAGGCCGTCGTCCGCGGCGTCCGCCACGCGCTCGGAGTGCGCCCCGTCTACAAGACGGTCGACACCTGCGCGGCCGAGTTCGAGGCGTTCACCCCCTACCACTACTCGTCCTACGACGAGGAGAACGAAGTGGGCGCGCACGAGAAGCCGAGCATCATCATCCTCGGCTCCGGCCCGAACCGCATCGGCCAGGGCATCGAGTTCGACTACTCCTGCGTTCACGCCACGATGGCCCTGCGCGACGCCGGGTACGAGACCGTCATGGTCAATTGCAACCCGGAGACCGTCTCGACGGACTACGACACGGCCGATCGGCTCTACTTCGAGCCGTTGACGCTCGAGGACGTCCTCGAGGTCATCCACGCGGAGCAGGTCACGGGCGGCGTCCTCGGCGTCTACGTGCAGCTCGGCGGTCAGACCCCGCTGAAGCTCGCGGCCGACCTCAAGGCCGCCGGCGTCCCGATCCTCGGCACCTCGCCGGAGGCCATCGACCTCGCCGAGCACCGCGGCGCGTTCCAGCGCGTGCTCGACGCGGCCGGGCTGATCGCCCCCAAGAACGGCACCGCCGTGTCCTTCGAGGAGGCCAAGCGGATCGCCGACGAGATCGGCTACCCGGTCCTCGTCCGCCCCTCCTACGTGCTCGGCGGTCGTGGCATGGAAATCGTCTACGACGAGGCCAACCTCGCCCGCTACATCGAGAACGCCACCGAGATCACCCCGGACCACCCGGTCCTTGTCGACCGCTTCCTCGAGGACGCGATCGAGATCGACGTCGACGCCCTCTTCGACGGGACCGACCTGTACATGGGCGGAATCATGGAGCACATCGAGGAGGCCGGCATCCACTCCGGCGACTCTGCGTGCGTCCTGCCGCCCATCACGCTGGCCGCCGACGTCATCGACCGCGTTCGCGAGGCGACGGGGCACATCGCCGCCGGCGTCGGCGTGCGCGGCCTGATCAACATCCAGTTCGCGCTGGCCTCCGACGTCCTCTACGTCATCGAGGCCAACCCGCGCGCCAGCCGCACGGTGCCGTTCACGTCGAAGGCCACGGGCGTCCAGCTCGCGAAGGCCGCCGCCCTCATCGGCACGGGTGCGACCATCGGCGGGCTGCGCGAACAGGGTCTGCTGAACGCCGTCGGCGACGGTTCGACGCTGCCCGAGTCCGCCCCGATCTCGGTCAAGGAAGCGGTCCTGCCGTTCGCCCGCTTCCGGACCCCCGAGGGCAAGGTCGTGGATTCCCTGCTCGGCCCGGAGATGCGCTCCACGGGTGAGGTCATGGGCATCGACAAGCACTTCGACACGGCCTTCGCCAAGAGCCAGGCCGCGGCGAACAACCCGCTCCCGACCTCCGGCAGCGTCTTCGTCTCGGTGGCCAACCGCGACAAGCGCTCAATCGTCATCCCGATCAAGCACCTCGCCGATCTCGGCTTCGAGATCGTCTCCACGGGCGGCACCGCCGACGTGCTGCGCCGCAACGGCATCGAGGCCACCGTGGTTCGCAAGGTCCGCGAGGGGGTCGCCGAGGGCGAGGACAACATCGTCGACCTCGTCACCGACGGCAAGATCGACTTGATCCTGAACACGCCCTCCGGCGGCGACGCCCGCGGCGACGGCTACGAGATCCGCGCGGCCGCCACGAGCGTCGGCACGCCGGTCATCACGACCGTCGCCGAGCTGGGCGCAGCGATCCAGGCCATCACCGCGATGCGTCACTTCCAGTGGAACGTGACGAGCCTGCAGGAGCACGCGCGGACGATTTCCGCCGGACTGCGTGCCGCCGCCGAGGCAGTCGATGCCTGACGCGCAGCCGCAGCCGACCGCAGCTCGCGCCCCCTTCGGGCGGCGGCTCGCGGCCGCGATGGCGGACCGCGGGCCGCTGTGCGCTGGCATCGACCCCCACCCGTCGCTGCTGGCGCAGTGGGGCTTGGACGACGACGTCGCCGGGCTCAGGCGGTTCTCGCTCACCGCGCTCGAGGCGCTCGCGCCCGTCGCGGCGGCCGTCAAGCCGCAGGTCGCCCTGTTCGAGCGGCACGGTTCCGCCGGGCTCGCCGTGCTCGAGGAGCTGCTCGCGGCAGCCCGGGGGCTCGACGTGCTCTCGATCGCAGATGCCAAGCGCGGGGACATCGGCTCGACGATGGCGGCGTACGCCGACGCGTGGCTGGGGGAGGGCTCGCCCCTCGCGGCTGACTCCGTGACCCTGAGCCCGTACCTCGGCTACGAGTCGTTGCGGCCCGCGATCGATCTGGCCCAGCGCACCGGCCGCGGTGTCTTCGTGCTCGGACTCACCTCCAATCCCGAGGGAGCCAGCGTCCAGCACGTCGGTGCTCAGGCCTCCGTGGCCAAACGCATCATCGAGGCGGCGGGCACCGACAACGCGGGCGACGACGTCGTCCCCGGCCCCAGCGCCCCGGCGCTCGGTTCCGTCGGGCTCGTCATCGGGGCCACCGTGGGCGAGGCGCTCGAGGAACTGGGGATCGACCTCGCCGCGACCCGCGCGCCCGTGCTCGCCCCGGGCTTCGGGGCCCAGGGCGCCACGGCCGAGGACATGCGCCGGACCTTCGGCGGTGCCTGGGAGCAGGTGCTCGCGACGAGCAGCCGCGGCATCCTGGCCGCCGGTCCGGATGCGGCCGGGCTGCGTGCGGCCGCCGAGAAGGCGCGCGACGAGCTGGCCTAGTCTGCGGATCGCAGGTGCGGGGTGAGATTTCCCACCCCGCACCTATATCCAATCTTGAGCAAAATCCTTGCCGCAAACCATTGCGCCTGACCACCCGGTTCGCTAGGTTCAGAGCCACAGCGTCTTGTTTACAAGACGGCCTAGTCAACCAAGGGGAAGAGCGACATGGTCCTGAAATCGCTGTCAGACGAAGATCGCGCGAATGCGCGGGCCAAGGCCCTGCGCTCCCGTACCCGACGTGCCGAGATCAAGGAAGCCTTCCGAACGGGTAACATCTCCATCGGCGATGTGATGGAACTCGGGGCCTCCGACGAGGCGGTCGGGCGCCTTCGCGTCGCTGACCTGCTCGAATCCGTCCCGGGCGTGGGCCAGGTCCGTGCCGCCGCGCTCATGGAGCGTCTGGGGATCTCCGCGAACCGCCGAGTCCGCGGACTCGGGCGCAAACAACAGGCGGCGCTGATCGAGCACTTCGCCGACTGACCTCCACGAAAGGCACCATGTCCGCCACACGCCAGCCGCAGGTAACTGTCCTGGCCGGCCCCACCGCCGTTGGCAAGGGGACCGTCTCCACATACATCCGCGACAACTACCCGGATGTCTGGCTGTCCGTCTCGGCCACGACGCGCGACCCGCGCCCCGGCGAGCAGGACGGGGTGCACTACTACTTCATCGACCGGGACGAATTCCAGCGCCTGGCCGACACCGGGCGGATGCTGGAGTGGGCCGTCGTGCACGGCAAGAACTGCTACGGCACGATCCGGGACAAAGTCCAGGCGGCCGCCGAGGACGGAAAGCACGTGCTGTTGGAGATCGATCTGCAGGGCGCACGCCAGGTCAAAGCCTCTATGCCCGAGGCCAAATTCGTCTTCCTGGCACCGCCGTCGTGGGACGAACTCGTGCGCCGACTCATCGGCCGCGGCACGGAATCTCCCGAGGAGCAGCAGAGACGGCTGGAAACCGCTAAACTGGAACTTGCTGCCGAGTCGGAGTTCGACGTCACGATCGTGAACGACGACGTCCGGCGCGCTGCGGACGAACTGGTCGGCCTCATGGGTCTGGCCCCGCACCAGCGCTGAGAACCGGCTCCACCGAACGACTTTCTACAGAATTTGGAGACTTCGTGTCCACGAACCTTGAGGGCGTCATCAACCCGCCGATCGACGACCTGCTGAAGACCACCGACTCGAAGTACGCACTGGTCATCAACTCGGCCAAGCGTGCACGTCAGATCAACGCTTACTACGCCCAGCTGCACGAGGGCCTCTTCGAGTACGTCGGCCCGCTCGTCGACACCAAGCTCAACGAGAAGCCGCTCTCGATCGCCCTGCGCGAGATCAACGAGGGCCTGCTTCAGGTCACCGAGGCGACCGACAAGCCGGCCGAGTAATCCGGCTCGAGCGCTGAGAGCTGAACGTATGTCGCAGCAGCGAATCGTCCTAGGGGTGTGCGGCGGTATCGCCGCCTACAAGGCCGCTTTGCTGCTGCGGCTTTTTAAGGAGGACGGCTTCCACGTCGACGTCGTGCCCACGGCGAACGCTCTGGAATTCGTCGGCCGGCCCACGTGGGAGGCGCTCAGCGGCAACCCCGTGACCGACAGCGTGTTCGACGCGGTCGAGACCGTGAACCACGTCCGCCTCGGCCAGGCGGCCGACCTGGTCGTCGTCGCCCCCGCCACCGCCGACCTGCTCGGCCGCGCCGCCGCCGGGCTCGCGAACGACCTGCTGACCAACACGCTGCTGGCCACCCGGGCCCCGGTACTGATGGCCCCGGCCATGCACACCGAGATGTGGGAACACGGTGCCACGCGCGCAAACGTCGCGACGCTGCGCGAGCGCGGCGTCGCGGTACTGGACCCCGCCGTCGGCCGCCTGACGGGGGTCGACACCGGGCCCGGGCGCCTGCCCGAGCCGGAGGACATCTACGCGGCCGCACGTGCGCTCCTCGGCGGAAGCGCCCTCGACGTGGAGCGACCGCTCGCCGGTCGCACCGTCGTCGTCACGGCCGGCGGCACCCGTGAGCCGCTGGACCCCGTTCGTTTTCTCGGCAATCGATCCTCGGGCAAGCAGGGCATCGCCGTAGCGAAGGCCCTCTCCGCGGCCGGCGCGACCGTGCGATTCGTGGCGGCCCACATGGATCAGCCCGCACCCGAGGGCGTCGAGCTGAGCGTGGCGGGTACAGCCGTCGAGCTGCGCGCCGCCGTGCGCGAGGCCGTCCGCGGGGCCGACGGGCTCGTCATGGCTGCGGCCGTCGCGGACTTCCGGCCCGCCGCCTACAACGATTCCAAGATCAAGAAGACTGGCGACGACGGCGCACCCACGATCGAGCTGGTGCGCAACCCCGACATCCTCGCCGAGATCGTCGCCGAGCGACGTGCCGGGGCCGAGCTGCCCGAGGTCATCGTCGGCTTCGCGGCAGAGACCGGTGACGAGGCCGCGAGCGTCGAGGAGTACGGCCGCGCCAAGCTCGCGCGCAAGGGCTGCGACGTGCTCGTGGTCAACGAGGTTGGCGAGCAGAAGGGTTTCGGCCGGGACGAGAACGCGGCCACGCTGCTCTTCCGCGAGGACGCCCCCGGAGGCCCCCGCGCGCCCGAGCATGTCGCCGGCAGCAAGGACGACGTGGCCCGGAAGGTCGCGGACGTCATGGGTGAGGCTTTCAACCGGTAAAGTGGATCGGGTGACTGAAGCCAACTCCCTCCGCCTGTTTAGTTCCGAATCGGTGACCGAAGGCCACCCGGACAAGATCTGCGACCAGATCAGCGACGCGATCCTGGACGCGATGCTGGCCCAGGACGCCAACTCGCGCGTCGCCGTCGAGACGATGACGACCACCGGCCTCGTGCACGTCGCCGGCGAAGTCACGACTGAAGGCTACGTCGAGATTCCGCGCCTGGTCCGCGACACGATCCTCGACATCGGCTACGACTCTTCCGCGAACGGGTTCGACGGGGAGCGCTGCGGCGTCTCCATCTCCATCGGGCAGCAGTCCCCGGAGATCTCCGACGGCGTCAGCACCTCCCTCGAGGTTCGCAACGGCTCGGCGAGCGACCCCCGCGACGCGCAGGGCGCGGGCGACCAGGGCCTCATGTTCGGCTATGCCACGGACGAGACCACGGCGCAGATGCCGACCCCCATCTATCTCGCGCACCGCCTCTCCGAGCGCCTGACCGACGTGCGCAAGTCCGGCTCCCAGCCGCTGCTGCGCCCGGACGGCAAGACGCAGGTCACGATCGGCTACGACGGCGACACGCCTGTCGCCGTCGACACCGTCGTCGTCTCCGCCCAGCACGCCCGCGAGCTCGAACTCGGCGACCTCCAGCAGATCCTCGACGCCGACGTCGTCCGCCCCGTGCTCGAGGGCCTGGACCTCGAGCTGGACACCTCCAACACCAAGATCATCCTGAACCCGGCCGGGAAGTTCATCGTCGGTGGCCCTGTGGGCGACGCCGGCCTGACCGGCCGGAAGATCATCGTCGACACGTACGGCGGCTTCGCCCGCCACGGCGGCGGCGCCTTCTCCGGCAAGGATCCGTCGAAGGTGGACCGCTCCGCGGCGTACGCGATGCGCTGGGTGGCCAAGAACATCGTCGCCGCGGGTCTGGCCCGCCGCGTCGAAGTGCAGGTTGCCTACGCGATCGGCCAGGCCCGTCCGGTCGGGCTCTACGTCGAGACGTTCGGCACGGAGACTGTGGACCCGGCGCGCCTGCCCGCGGCGATCCAGGAGGTCTTCGACCTGCGCCCGCTGGGCATCATCGAGGAGCTCGACCTGCTTCGCCCGATCTACAAGCGCACGGCGGCCCACGGGCACTTCGGCCGCGACGGCGAGGGCTTCCCGTGGGAGGCCACGAACCGCACCGACGCACTGCGCCGCTACTTCAACGCGTAGGACGGGCACGAGGGTGGACGTATCGCAGCCGTCCCTCCTGCAGGGCTTCGACGTCAGCCGGCCGGCGCCCGGCGGTCCCCGCCTCGCAGAGCACCTGCCGGTGGCCCGTGTGCTCCTGGAGACCCCGGTCCCGCACCTGGATCAGCTCTACGACTACGCGGTGACGGCGGAGCTCGACGAACAGGCCGTGGCCGGTACCCGCGTTCGTGTCCGCTTCGGCGGTCAGGAGCTCGGAGGGTTCATCACCGAGCGCCGCGCCGAGACCGACGCGGGCGTCAAGCTGCAACCACTGCACAAGGTCGTCTCGCCCGAGCCGGTCCTGTCCGCGCACGTGCTCGCGCTCTGCCAGGCTGTTGCGGCCCGCTACGCCGGCGTCGTCTCGGACGTCGTCCGCGCCGCCGTGCCGCCGCGCATGGCGCGCGTCGAGAAGGAGGAGCGCCCCGCGTGGGGCGAGCCCGCGCCCGCGCCCGAAGCCACCGCCGAATCCCTCGCCGCGTACGACGGCGGTACGGCCTTCCTGGGGGAGCTCGCCGGAGGTGCGGCGCCGCGCGCGGTCATCACGCTCGCCCCCAACGTGCCTGCGCCTCAGCCAGCTGGGAATGGTGGGGGAGCCGCGTGGCTGCAGGCGATTGCTTCGGCCGTCGCAGCAGCCGTCGCGGCCGGCCGCGGCGCCGTCGTCGTCGCCCCCGACCAGCGAGACGTCGACCGGTTGTGCGAATTCTTCGACGCCGTCTTCGGCGCCACCGCCTACGCCCGGCTCACCGCCGACGACGGCGCCACCGCTCGCTACCGCAACTTCCTCGCGGTCAGCCGCGGCGACGTGCGGATCGCCGTGGGCACGCGCTCCGCGGCCTTCGCGCCCGTTGCGGATCTCGGCCTCGCGGTGCTCTGGGAGGATCACGATACATCGCACGCCGAGCCGCGCAGTCCGTACCAGCACGCACGGGAGATCCTGCTGCTGCGCAGCGAGCTGGAGGGATGCGGCCTGCTGATCGCCGGCTGGTCGCGCTCGCCCGAGGCCCATCGGTTGGTTCTCACGGGCTGGGCGCGCGAGCTGAAGCTGCCCCGCCCGGTCCTGCGGCGGCGGGCGCCGCGCGTGCTCGCGACGTCGGACTCGTACGAGGTCGAACGCGACCCGACTCTGCACGCCGCCCGGCTGCCGCGCGCCGCCTGGCAGGCCGCGCACGACGGGCTGGCGCGCGGGCCCGTGCTCGTCCAGGTCGCCCGCACCGGCTTCATCCCGGCCCTGCGCTGCGAACGCTGCCGCGAGCCGGCCCGCTGCCTCGACTGCAACGGCCCGCTCGAGCTCGGATCGCGCGAGGCCGCCCCGCGCTGCCGCTGGTGCGGGACGTTTGCCCACGGGTGGGCGTGCCTGAGCTGCGGCTTCCAGCGCCTTCGCGCCTCCTCGATCGGTGCTGATCGCACGGCCGAAGAGCTCGGACGCGCCTTTCCCCAGGCCCGGGTGGTCTCGGCGACCGGGGCGAATCCCCGCGCTTCGGTTTCCGGCTCTGGTGTGCTCGTGGTCGCGACCCCCGGCGCTGAGCCCGTGGCCGTGGACGGCTACGCCGCCGTCCTGCTGCTGGACGGCGACCGAATGCTCGCGCGCGACTCGCTGCGCACCGCGGAGGAGGTCCTGCACCGCTGGTTCGCCGCCGCCGCACTCGGCCGCGCCCGCGACGACGGCGGGGTGGTCGTGGCCACAGCCGCAGAATCTGAGGTGCTGCGAGCTTTCGTCCGTTGGGACGCGCCCGGGTTCGCCGAGCGGGAGTTGGTCGAACGGCGCGAGCTGGGCCTGCCGCCCGCAGTGCGCAGTGCCGTCGTCACGGGTCCGTCCGCGGCCGCCGACGCCTTCGTCGGCGCCCTCGAGCTGCCCGCTGAGGTGCGCCGGATCGGGCCGGTGATCCTCGAAGAGGAGGAAACAGTGAAGCACCGGTGGCTGCTGTTCTTCCGGCACGCCGACGGGACGGCCGTGACGGGGCGGCTGCGCGAGGCCAAAGCAGTGTCTTCCGCGAACCGCGAACCCATCGTCAATGTCCGTGTCGACGGAGACACTCAGCTCTAGCGTGCCGCGAACTCCGCGACCAGAGCGGCGGCGGAGCCGGCGGCCTCGTAGTGCACGAGGTGGCCGACGTCGTCGAGCATCGCCAGCCGGGCGTCCGGGAAGAGGGTCGCGAGGTGCTGCTGGGACGCGGGACTGCCGAGTTCGTCTTCGACGCCGGCGATGAGCAGGGTCGTCAGCGGGACGGCTGCCGCGTAGTCGCGAACGGTACTGGTGATCGACGCCTCGAAAGCCTGCAGCAGTGCGCGGCGGCTGCCGAAGCCGCCGAAGTACAGCCGGTGCTGCCGGCGCACGTACTCGCGCGTGGCGCGGTCCCGCGACTTGGTCATGGTCAGGCTCATGATGTCGGTGACGAGCCGCCAGCGCAGCAATGCCTCCCCGGGCCGGGTGGGCAGGGCAGCGCCGAGCAGGTAGAAGAGGTGCGCGAGGCGGGAGAGCAGGGCCTCGGAGCCCTCGAGCGCCGGCTCGCTGATCGGGTTGATCAGGATCACGCGCGACCACCGCTCCGGGTGGGTCGCCGCGTGCGCCGCGGCCACGATGGAGCCGAACGAGTGGCCGAGCAGCCTCGCGTCGGCCGGGACCTCGAGCTGTACGAGCAGTTCCTGCAGGGCCGCGGCGTAGCCGCCGATGTCGTGGCGGTGGCCGGAGGACTCTGGTAGGTCGCTGGACGCGCCGAAGCCCGGCAGGTCCGGGACCACGACGGTGAAGTGCTCCAGCCCGTCGATGACGCGGGCGAGGCCGTGGTGGTCCCCCCGGAAACCGTGCACGGCCACGATCACTGGTGGCGTTCGGCCCGCCATGGACTGGCCCGGGTACGTCCAGCAGCGGACCGTCGCTCCGTGGACGGCATGGGTGCTGATGAGGGCGCGTCGAGAGGTCATGGTGACAATCTACCGCTGCGCCGAGTGGCGCTCGTGGTGCCTCACGAGGTGCCTGGCCGCCCCCTCATCCACGACGAGGTCGGTGATGTAGCCCGCTTCAAGTGCCGCGGCGAGAGCCGGGACCTTGGACTGACCCGCCACGGCGCAGAGCCGGCGCGGCACGGACTTCAGCTGCTCGAGGGGCGGACCCGTGGACCGGGCATTGAGCTCGATGCCCTCCGTGTCGCCGTCGGACCGGAAGAACACGGTGGCGATGTCTCCGACGACTCCCTGTCGGCGGAGGCCGCTGATGTCGCGCGGGGTGAGGTAACCGCCGCGGTAGACGTGGCTGGGAACCTCGGCGCCGATCGTGCCCAGGCCGAAGACGGCGAGCCCCATGTGCGCGTGCAGGTCCAGCACGCGGCGCACGGACCGCTCCTGCCACATCAGCGCGCGGGTCTCGGCGCGATCGAAGAACGTCGGCACCGGGAACTGCTCGACCCGCGCCGTGAACGCGGTGCCGAAGCGGTGCAGGATCTCGGAGGCGTAGCCGATGCCGGAGGACTGCGTGTTGCCGGACCCGTTGAGCTGGACGACAACTGCGTCGTGTGTGGGCTTGCGCTTGAGGTGTCGGCTGATCGCGCTCATCGTCGACCCCCAGGCGACGCCGATCGTCATCTCGGAGTCGACGAGACGCCCCGTCAGCAATGCGGCCTGAGCCGCCACGCGGTCGAGCACCTGCGCCTCGCTGAGCCCGCCGTCGGTGGGGACCACGTGCACGCGGACCCCGAAGAGGCGGGCGATGGCCGCCGCGGTCTCCGGTGCCTGGCGCTCGTTCTCGGTGATGGTGATCGTGACCATCCCGGCATCGCGCGCGTAGGTCAGCAGCCGGGAGACGGTGGATCGGGATGTGCCGAGGTCGCGGGCGATCGACTCCATGGTCAGGTGCTGCACGTAATAGAGCTGAGACGCCCGCAGCGCCTGCACGTCGCGCCGCACGGCTGCCTCGCTGCGGTGACCCGCCTCACGTTTTCTCACGGAGGACACCTTTCCTACGCTGGAGTAGCTCCCTGGAGGCTCAATTATTGCACGTTTGTGCATCTAGATTGACCGATCGTGCGGCGGATTTCAAGACTGGTGGTGTGACCCCGCAGTTGAGGTCACAACACCACGTATTCGAGGAGTCATCACCACCGTGCAGACCGAACAGAGCCGCCAGATCGTCCGCCAGCTTCAGGAACGCCCCGAGGCCCGCGTGCTGGTCGTCGGTGGCGGAATCAATGGCGTTGCAACGTTCCGCGATCTGGCGCTCCAGGGCGTCGACGTCACGCTGGTCGAGCGCGGCGACTACTGCCAGGGCGCCTCGGGCGCGTCCAGTCACATGATCCACGGCGGCATTCGCTACCTGGAGAACGGCGAGTTCCGGCTCGTGCACGAGTCCGTCCAGGAGCGCAACGGCCTGCTCGCCGTCGCCGCCCACCACGTCAAGCCGCTGCGGACGACGATCCCGATCTTCTCGACCTTCTCCGGGATCCTTTCGGCCCCGATGCGCTTTCTGACCCACCGCTCCGGCAAGCCGACCGAGCGCGGCGCCGTCCTGATCAAGCTCGGATTGGTGATGTACGACGCGTTCGCCGGCGTCAAGCGCAACACTCCGTGGCACACGTTCGTCGGTCGCAAGGCGAGCCTCGAGCAGCTGCCGGCCATGCGCGACGACGTGAAGTACACCGCGACCTACTTCGACGCGTCCGTGCACAACCCCGAGCGCCTCACTCTCGACGTTCTGCGCGACGGACTCGCCGCGAACCCGCAGGCGCGGGCCGCGAACTACGTCTCGCTCGTGGGGAACGACGGCGGCAAGGCCACTCTGCGTGACGAGCTCACCGGCGAGACTTTCGAGTTCGCCGCTGACGTCGTCGTCAACGCGACCGGCGCGTGGACCGACTTGACCAACCAGGACATGGGGGCGCCGACGAAGTACATGGGCGGCACGAAGGGCTCGCACATCGTCCTGGATCACCCCGAGCTGCACGCCGCGTGCGCTGGGCGCGAGATCTTCTTCGAGCACACCGACGGCCGCATCGTGCTGATCTACCCGCTGGGGGACCGCGTCCTCGTCGGTACGACCGACGTCGACGCCGACATGAGCACCGACGCCGTCTGCACGGAGGAGGAGGTCGACTACTTCTTCGATCTCGTCGGGCACGTGTTCCCGAAGATCGCCGTCGACCGCTCGCAGATCGTCTACCGCTTCTCCGGGGTCCGGCCGTTGCCGCGCCACGACGACACCGCTCCGGGCTTCGTCTCGCGCGACTACCGCATCGAGCGCCGAGATGGCGGCAACGTGGTCTTCTCCCTCGTCGGCGGCAAATGGACCACGTTCCGGGCCGTCGCCGAAGACCTGACGAACCAGGTCCTCGAACAGATCGGCCTGACCCGCTCGGTTCAGACCGCCGGTCTCGCCATCGGAGGGGGCCGCAACTTCCCGACGACGGAGGAAGGGCGGCGCGCGTGGGTCTCGGCGCGGACCGGCTTTGCCGGCGCCGAGCGTCTGGATGTCCTGCTCGAGCGATACGGCACCCGCGCGGATGAGGTGCTTCCGTACCTTGGCGGCCCCGATGACGTGCCGCTGGCCGGACTCGGCAACTCGAACGAGCTGACCACGGGCGAGCTGACCTACATGGTCGAGCGGGAGCAGATCGGCCACATCATCGACGTGCTTGTCCGCCGCACCGCCTTGGCCTTCCGGGGCCTCGTCACCCACGAACTCGTCGCACAGCTGGGGGACGAGCTCGCTGCTCGCCTCGGCTGGGACGCCGACCGCCGAGCAGCCGAGATCCGCGGCTGCGAGTCGGTTCTGCACGATAAGCACCAAGTCGTGCTTGTCTAGGCACTCGCCTGGACGACATTCATCACCGAACCGAAAATGACTGACAAAGGAGTCACCTGATGACCGCCCAGATATTCCTCGCCGAGATGCTCGGCACAATGACGCTGCTTGCCTTCGGCTGCGGCGTCGTAGCGAACGTGGTTCTCGCCAAGACCAAGGGCTTCAGCGGCGGCTGGCTGCTCATCAACTTCGGCTGGGGCCTCGGCGTCTACTCGGGTGTCTTCGTGGCTGCCCAGTCCGGCGCGCACCTGAACCCGGCGGTCACTGTGGGCCTGCTGACCAACCCGAACGCCACCGAATTCGCCGACGGCGTTGCCGCCAACTTCCCCAACGCACTGCTGTACTTCGCGGCCCAGATGCTCGGCGCGTTCATCGGCGCCGTCGTGGCGTGGCTGGCCTACCGCAACCACTTCGACCACGCGGACACCGAGACCGGCGCGAAGCTCGCCGTCTTCTCCACCGGGCCTGAGATCCGCAACAAGCCGTGGAACGTCGTCACCGAGGTTGTCGGAACCTTCTTCCTCGTCTTCGTCCTCGGCGCCTTCGACGGCACGCCGAACGGCCTCGGCCCGCTGGCTGCCGGCTTGCTCGTTGTCGCCATCGGCGCGTCGCTCGGCGGCCCGACGGGCTACGCGATCAATCCGGCCCGCGACCTCGGCCCCCGCATCGCGCACGCCCTCTTGCCCATCAAGGGCAAGGGTGGTAGCGATTGGGGCTACGCGTGGGTCCCGGTCGTCGGGCCGCTGATCGGCGGCGCACTCGGCGGTCTCGCCGCCGGCGCCGTCTTCGTCTAAGCCTGCAATATCGTCAACTCATCCACTCAGTCAAAGGAGACCCCACATGAGCTACATCATTGCGATCGACCAGGGCACCACGTCCAGCCGCGCCATCGTCTTCGACCACGCGGGCAACATCGTCTCGGTCGGCCAGAAGGAGCACGAGCAGATCCTGCCGAAGGCCGGCTGGGTCGAGCACGACGCTGCGGAGATCTGGACGAACGTCCGCGAGGTCGTCGGCCAGGCGCTCTCCCGCGCCAACCTGACCCGCCACGACATCGACTCCGTCGGCATCACCAACCAGCGCGAGACCGCTGTGGTCTGGGACCGCAACACCGGTGAACCGGTCTACAACGCAATCGTCTGGCAGGACACCCGCACGCAGGGCATCGTCGACGAGCTGGCCGCCGACGGCGGCACCGACCGCTACAAGGACCGTGTCGGTCTGCCGCTGGCGACCTACTTCTCCGGCACCAAGATCAAGTGGATCCTCGACAACGTCGACGGTGCCCGTGAGCGCGCCGAGGCCGGGGACCTGATGTTCGGCACGACCGACTCGTGGGTGCTGTGGAACTTGACCGGCGGGACCAACGGCGGCGTGCACGCTACTGACGTCACCAACGCGTCGCGCACATTGTTCATGAACCTGGATTCGCTGACGTGGAACGAGGAGATCCTGGCGGACTTCGGTGTTCCGGTGTCCATGATGCCGGAGATCCGCTCGTCCTCCGAGGTCTACGGCCACGTCGCCGGATCGCAGCTGCTGCGCGAGGTCCCGGTCGCCGGCATCCTCGGCGACCAGCAGGCGGCCACGTTCGGCCAGGCGGCCTTCAACCAGGGCGAGGCCAAGAACACGTACGGCACCGGCTGCTTCCTCATCTTCAACACGGGTGAGGAGATCGTCCACTCGGAGAACGGACTGCTGACCACGGTCGCCTACAAGCTCGGCGAGAACAAGACGGTGTACGCGCTCGAAGGATCGATCGCCGTCGCGGGCTCGCTCGTGCAGTGGTTCCGCGACCAGCTGGGCATCATCGCCAGCGCGCCCGAGATCGAGGAGCTGGCGCAGAAGGTTGAAGACAACGGCGGCGTCTACATCGTCCCGGCGTTCTCCGGCCTCTTCGCTCCGCACTGGCGCCCCGAGGCTCGCGGCGCGATTGTCGGGTTGACCCGCTTCGCCAACAAGAACCACATGGCCCGCGCGGCTCTGGAGGCCACGGCCTTCCAGACGCGCGAGGTGCTCGACGCGGTCAACTCCGACGCTGGCGTCCCGCTGACCGAGTTGCGCGTCGACGGCGGAATGGTCGCCAACGACGCCCTGATGCAGTTCCAGTCTGACATCCTCGGCGTGCCCGTGGTGCGCCCGAAGATCACCGAGACGACGGCGCTCGGCGCGGCCTACGCGGCCGGCCTCGCCACCGGCTTCTGGAACGACCTCGGCGAGCTCACGGCCAAGTGGGCCGAGGACAAGCGGTGGGAGCCGACGATGGACGTCGCCGAGCGCGAGCGCCAGATGCGCCTTTGGCGGAAGGCCGTAGCGCGCACGCTCGACTGGGTCGACGAAGACGTGAAGTAGGGCCGCCGCGCGGCGACGGCCGCGCCCAGCTGGGCGGGGGACGACGGCGGCGGGGGAGTGCCGCCGTCGTCCTCCGGACGTGCTGTAAACTGACGGGCATGGTATTGCGCCCAGTCCTACGTTGACCGCGCCGAGACGATCCCCACGGACGTCTTCGCGCGGTTCGCCCCTTGCATGCAAGGGGCTTTTGCATGTTCTGGCCACACCACCGGCGTTCCCTTGTACTGGGGAACCGCGCCGACGCACGACCTACCTACAGTGAAGGTGAAACAACACGTGAGCACGCAGCCCAGCGAAGCGACCCAGAGCGGTGTCGCCTACGACTTCCGCGAGATCGAGGCCACCTGGGGCCCGGTGTGGGAGGAGCTAGGCGTGTTCACGCCGGCCGACGACGGCAGCCGCGAGCGTCGCTACGTGCTCGACATGTTCCCCTACCCCTCCGGCGACCTGCACATGGGCCACGCCGAGGCGTTCGCGATGGGCGACGTCGTCGCGCGCTATTGGAACCAGTGCGGCTACGACGTGCTGCACCCGATCGGCTGGGACTCCTTCGGACTGCCCGCCGAGAACGCCGCGATCAAGCGCGACGCCCATCCGGCGGAGTGGACCTACACGAACATCGACACGCAGGCCGCGTCGTTCAAGCGCTACGCCATCAGCGCCGACTGGTCGCGCCGCCTGCACACCTCCGACCCCGAGTACTACCGCTGGACCCAGTGGCTCTTCACGCGCTTCTACGAGAAGGGCTTGGCCTACCGGAAGAACCACCCCGTCAACTGGTGCCCGAAGGACCAGACGGTGTTGGCCAACGAGCAGGTCGTCGACGGCGCGTGCGAGCGCTGCGGCACGGCGGTGACCAAGAAGTCCCTGAACCAGTGGTACTTCAAGATCACCGAGTACGCCGACCGGCTGCTCGACGACATGGAGGCGCTTAAGGGCCACTGGCCCGAGCGCGTGCTGCTGATGCAGAAGAACTGGATCGGCCGCTCCGAGGGCGCGCACGTCGACTTCGTCATCGAAGCCGGAGGCGGCCGCGAGGCGGAGAAGGTCACCGTGTTCACGACCCGGCCCGACACCCTGCACGGCGCGACGTTCTTCGTCGTCGCCGCCGATGCCGAGCTCGCGGACCAGCTGGTCACCGACGAGCACCGGGCCGACCTGACGGCTTACCAGGAGAGCGTCAAGGCCCTCAGCGAGATCGAACGCCAGTCCACCGAGCGGCCCAAGACCGGTGTCTTCACCGGGCGCTACGCGGTCAACCCGCTCTCCGGGGAGAAACTGCCCGTGTGGGCCGCGGACTACGTCCTCGCCGACTACGGCACCGGCGCGATCATGGCCGTGCCCGCCCACGACCAGCGCGACCTCGACTTCGCGCGCGAATTCGGGCTGCCCGTGCGCGCCGTCGTCGACACCGGCGAGGAGGACCCGGCGGAGACCGGCGTCGCGACCGCCGGCGAGGGCACCTTGATGAACTCGGGTGAGCTCGACGGGCTGGGCAAGGCCGAGGGCATCGCGAAGGCCATCGAGATTGTCGAGGGTGCCGGCACCGGCGAGAAGACGGTGAACTACCGCCTGCGCGATTGGCTGCTCTCCCGCCAGCGGTTCTGGGGCACCCCGATCCCGATCATCCACTGCGCCAGTTGCGGCGAGGTGCCGGTGCCCGACGACCAGCTGCCCGTGCGGCTGCCGGACAACCTGCGCGGCGAGCAGCTCTCCCCGAAGGGCACGAGCCCGCTGGCCGCAGCGGAGGACTGGGTCAACGTGGCGTGCCCGCGCTGCGGGGCCGACGCCAAGCGCGACACCGACACGATGGACACGTTCGTGGACTCGTCTTGGTACTTCCTGCGCTTCGTCTCCCCGCAGTACACCGAGGGCCCGTTCGACCCCGAGGCCGCGAAGAACTGGATGCCCGTCGGGCAGTACGTCGGCGGTGTCGAGCACGCGATCCTGCACCTGCTCTACGCCCGATTCTTCACGAAGGTCATCCACGACCTCGGCCTCATCGAGGCCTCCGAGCCGTTCAGCGCCCTCCTCAACCAGGGGCAGGTGCTCAACGGGGGCAAGGCCATGAGCAAGTCCCTCGGCAACGGCGTCGACCTCGGCGAACAGCTGGACCTGTTCGGCGTCGACGCGGTCCGCCTGACGATGATTTTCGCCTCCCCGCCTGAAGACGATGTCGACTGGGCGGACGTCTCGCCGTCCGGTTCCGCCAAGTTCCTGGCGCGCGCCTGGCGCCTCGCCGGCGACGTGACGAGCGCCCCCGGCGCGGACGCGGCCACCGGTGATGCGGGTCTGCGCTCGATCACCCACAAGACCGTCGCCGAGGCCGGGGAGCTGCTCGAATCGGGCAAGTTCAACGTCGTCGTGGCCAAGACGATGGAACTCGTCAACGCGACCCGCAAGGCGATCGACTCGGGCGCGGGTCCGGCAGACCCGGCGGTTCGCGAGGCGGTCGAGGCCGTCGCCGTCGTCCTTAGCCTGTTCGCCCCCTACACGGCGGAGGACATGTGGGCCCGTCTGGGCCACGAGCCCTCCGTTGCGAAGGCCGGCTGGCCTGCGGTCGACCCGGCCCTGCTCGTCGACGACACGGTCGTCGCCGTCGTGCAGATCAAGGGCAAGGTACGCGCCCGCCTCGAGGTCTCCCCGGAGATCGGCGAAGACGAGCTGCGCGAGCTGGCCCTCGCCTCCGACGCCGTGCAGAAGATCCTCGGTGGCGTCGAACCGCGCAAGGTCATCGTCCGGGCGCCGAAACTCGTCAACATCGTCCCGGCCTAGCCCGGTAGGCTGCACGGTATGGGCGAGACGCGGGGACGGCAGGCCGCGGGGTGGATCGAACGACTCCGCGAGCTGACCGTCCCCGTGCTGCGTCCGGGTCAGGTGGCCGTACGCGTCGCCGTCGTGACCGACAGCGCAGCCGCGCTGCCCGAGGACTGGTTGGCCCGCTTCGGGGCCGGGGTGCGCGTCGTGCCGATGCCCGTCATGATCGACGGACAGATCTACACCGAGGGGCACGACGACGTCGCCACCGCCTTGGCCACGGGCCTCGCCACGGGGGCCAAGATCAGCACGTCGCGTCCGGCTCCGGGCGTCTTCGCCCGCACCTACCGCGAGCTCGAGACGGCCGGATACGCCGGAATCGTCTCCGTGCATCTCTCCTCTCGGCTCTCCGGGACGGTGGACGCCGCCCGGCTCGCCGCCGAAGACATCGGGATCGACGTGCGCGTCGTCGACTCGGAGACCGTCGGCATGGCCCAGGGGTACGCGGTTCTCGCCGCGCTCGAAGCGGCCCGCGTCGGCGCCGGCGTCGACGACGTGACTGCCGCGGCCACGGTCGAGGATCCGGGAGTCATCAATTTCGTCGTGCCCTCGCTGGACCAGCTCCGTCGCGGCGGGCGCATCACGCTGGCCGCCTCCGTGCTGGGCACCCTGCTGGCGGTCAAGCCGCTCCTGACGCTCAGTGACGGTCACATCCAGATCCGCGAGAAGGTACGCACCGAGTCGCGCGCGCTCGCCCGGCTCGTCGAGATCAGCCGCGACGAGGCCGTGGCGCGCGCGGAGCGCACGGGACGGCCGGCGCACATCGCGGTGCACTGCTACGGCAACGCCGACCGGGCCCAAGAGATCGTGCACGAGCTCGCCGCTTACGCGGCGGAGGAGGTGCGTGTCGTCGGGCTGCCGGCCGTGCTCGGCGCGCACACCGGCGCCGGCGTCGTCGCCGTCGTCGTCGCCTGACTCCGCGTCCACAATGACGCGGACCCGACGTGGCGATCCACAGGAGGCCTCGGCGCACCCCGGCGGGCTCATCGTGGCCCTAGCGTCGAGGCATGGTTCGACACCGCTGGCAGACACGCAACGACACCCGGGAACAGCCGGCGCCCGCCCGCGTGCGCTGGTCGCTCAGCCGCGGCGTGCTCATCTGTCTCACCGTCGGGGTGATCGTCTGGATCGGGGTCAGCCTCGTCGTGCGGCCGTTCAGCGGCGGCGCACGGGAGCTCCAGACCGTCGAACTGCACCAAGAGGCGCACGCTCCGGACTCCGCTGATAGTTCGCCCGCGGTGGAGTACGCGAGCCCGGAGACGACTGGAACGACACCCGAACAGGCCGCGTCGGAGCTGCTGGTGCACGTCGTCGGCGCCGTCCGGAAACCCGGGGTCTATGAACTCGACAGCGGCGCCCGTGCACTCGAGGCACTCGAAGCGGCCGGGGGCGCGACCAAGGAGGCCGCGACAGAGGTCGTCAATCTGGCCGCCGAAGTCGCGGACGGTCAGCAGATTTGGATCCCGACCCGGTCGGAGGCCGAGGAGATGCCCGCTCAAGCTCAGGCTGGCGGACAGCCCGGCGGCACTGGTGCGGAAGCGACCGTCAACGTGAACACTGCCGATGCCGCAGGCCTCGAGGCGTTGCCGGGCATCGGCCCGGCGCTGGCCGGGCGCATCGTCGACTTCCGCGAGCGCAATGGACCCTTCCAGAACGTCAGCGACTTGGGCGCCGTTTCGGGCATCGGGCCGGTGCTGCTCGAGCAGCTCGGCGACCTCGTCGCGTTCTGATGCCAGGGGTTTCAGACCACTCCGGCAGCCGGCACCCTGGTTTCGACGCGCGCGGGATTTGGGCCGTCGCCGGGGCGTGGGGTGCGGCGCTGGCGTTGGGGCAAGCCAGCCCGGTCCTCGCCGGCTGGGCCGCAGCCGCTGGGGTCTGCCTGCTCGGCGTGCTCGGGTGGGCGCTGGCGCGCAATCGGGGGATCGTTGCCTGGTCCCATCACCTGTGGGGGCCGGCCTTGGCCGTGATGGCCGGTGGCACGCTCGTGGCCTCCACTGTCGCGCTGATCGACCCGATGACGGGCCGCGAGGAGCTCGCCGAGCATGTCGATGGCGGCTCGGCCGTGCGCGTCGAGATCGAGCTGACGGGGGACGCGCTGTCGAGGTGGAGGGAGGACCCGTGGTCGCGAGGAACGGACGAATCCGACCGTGTCGGCCGTGCACCGCGCGCCACCTGGGACACAGACGGGGCCCCCGATGAGGCTGCCGACGTAGAGGGCGGCCGCTGGAAGATCTCCGGCCCGGCCGAAGTGCAGCGCTTCTGGTCCCGGGGGCGATGGCACGAGGCCGATGTTCCGGTGTACCTGAGCCTGCCGGGGGAGGGGCACGGGAGCGCCCGACCAGGACCACAACGCGCGCAGACCCGCGTCTACGGGTTCGCCGTGCTGAAGGCGGCGGAGGAGGGGATGAACCACGCGTACTGGGCCGCGATGGACGACGGCGAGACCATCGTCGATCCCCGACGCGACGGGCTCGTGCACCAGCTGCGGGATCGTTTCGTCGAACGCAGCAGTCACCTCCCCGAGTACGGGTCCGCACTGCTGCCGGGCATGGTCATGGGTGACCGGAGCGGGCAGTCCGAGGAACTGGACGAGGCGATGAAGGTCACGGGATTAGCGCACCTGACTGCGGTCAGCGGGGCGAACTGCGCCTTCATCTTCGGCACGGTGCTCTGGGTGATGCGGTTGGCGCGGTGCCCGAGATGGGCAGCCTTCGCGGGTGCGACCGCCTCGCTGGCCGGTTTTGTCGTCCTCGTGGGCTTCGAGGCCAGCGTGATCCGCGCGGCCGTCATGGGGGCGATCGCCGCAGTGGCGGTCTTCGTCGGACGCGGCCGGCAGGCGTTCGCGGCACTGTGCGCGTGCAGCGTCGTCCTGCTGGGGCTCATGCCTGCTTTTTCGCGCGACCCGGCCTTTCAGCTATCGGTCCTCGCGACGGCGGGGATCGTCGTGATGGGGCGGCCGATGGCCGCCCGGCTCGCCGCGGTGATGCCGCTCTGGCTCGCTCAAGGCGTGGCCATCAGCCTCGCTGCACAGTTGTTCTGCCAGCCGGTCCTCGTGGCGCTGCAGCCCCGGCTGGCCACTTACGGGGTGCTGGCGAATCTCGTCGTCGCACCGCTCGTGCCCTTCATCACCGTGCTCGGCACTGCGGGCCTGGTGACCTCGACCCTGCCCAGCGTCTTTGCTTCCCCATTGGTCTTCCTCTCGGGGTGGGCGGCGCACCTCGTGGGATTGCTCGGCACGACGATCGGGAGCTGGCCGGGCGCGTCCGTGCCCTGGCCGGAGGGCGGGGTCGGCTCCGGGCTGGCGGTGGGCCTGGTGTTGTGCGCTGCCCTTGCCCTGTGGGCGGTCGCCCGGCAGGCGCGGCGGCCCGCTCGCGTCCGCCGTGGACCGGATACGGCGGGTCGCGTCCCGCCGTGGACTGCGGCCACCGGTGCCGTCTCGGCGGCTGCGGCGATGATCGCCGCGGTCCTGGCCCCGGCCACGCCGTTGTTGGAACCCCGGATGCAGGACTGGAACGTCGTGGCGTGCGACGTGGGTCAGGGGGATGGATTTCTGATTCGCACCGGCGAGTCGGCCGCCGTGGCCATCGATGTCGGCGACGAGCCCGAAGCGTTCCTCTCGTGCCTGGACCGGGTCGGAGTGGAGCAGCTTGAAGCCGTCTTCGTCAGCCACTTGCACGCGGACCACGTGGGCGGCCTGACGGACGTGGCGAGTCGATACCCTGTTCGTGAGGTCTACTATTCGACCGCGCAACCATATATGGGCCCGGGGGAGGGACACCCGGAACGTCTGCTGGGGCTGTCCGGTACGGGATCCTCGGCCCCGCCGTTGATTCGCAGGCTCGTCGCCGGGGACCACGGAGACTTCGGGCACGGGCAGCACTCCCTGTCGTGGCGGGCGCTGTGGCCGGACGCCGACCGCATTCCGGGCGGGGAGAACGACGCGTCGCTCGTACTGGACCTCATCGTCTCCGAAGCTGGAGCGGAGGCTCGCATGCTCGCGACTGGCGACATCGAGGACGAGGCCATGAAAGCGTTGCTCCGGGCGCACCCCGATCTGCGGGCCGACGTGCTGAAGGTCTCCCACCACGGTGCATCCAACGGGGGCACGGAGACGCTCGAGCTCGCCCGGCCGAAGATCGGGCTCGTCAGTGTCGGGCGGGAGAACACCTATGGTCATCCCTCGCCGCGGATCGTGGACGCCTACCGGGACGCGGGGGTCCCGTTGCTGCGGACCGACGAACAGGGCACCCTGCTGCTGGACCTGCAGGGCGGGTCCGGGGCGGCGCGGCTGGCCGTGCGCGTCCTCGACCCTCGGCGCGGAACGCGACGCGATAGGATCGAAGACCGACGTCACCGAGGAGGAATTCATGTCCGGAGCGCGCCCACGTCGCGGTTCCCAGCGCGGCGCGGTTGACCCGCACGCCTGGCGGGGTGTCGAGCCGGCGCCTTTGATCCTGTTGTCCGGACCGGAGGAGTATGTCGCCTCGCGCAGCTTCGATCTCGTGCGCAGCCAGGTGATGGCCGCAGAGCCGGAAACGGAAGTCACCCGGTTCGACGCGTCCTCCTACGAGCGCGGCGAACTGCTCATGGCCGCGAGCCCGTCACTGTTCGGAGAATCCAAACACATCGAGGTCCGGTCTCTGGCCACGATGAGCGAGGATTTCCTCGTGGACGCGCTCGAATACCTTAAGGACGGCGCGGCAGACGTCACCATGGTCATGCACCATTCGGGTGGGAACCGGGGTAAGAAGCTGCTCGACGCGCTGAAGAAGGCGTCGGTGCCCACCGTCGCTTGCCAGCCGCTGAAGAAGGATGCCGACAAGCTCGAGTTCGTCGCCCAGGAGTTCCGGCAACACCGTCGCCGGATCCAGCCGGAGGCGGCCCGCGCCCTTGTCGCCGCCGTCGGTTCCGACCTGGCTGAGCTTGCCTCCGCGTGTTCGCAGCTGGTGCAGGACGCCACCGGGGAGATCTCACAGGAGAAAGTTGACGAGTACTTCGGCGGTCGCGTCGAAGCCACCGGTTTCAAAGTCGCTGACGCCGCTCTCACTGGTCGTGGCGCCGTCGCGCTCTCGACGTTGCGGCACGCTATCGCCACGGGCACCGATCCCGTGCCGATCGTCGCCGCACTCGCGATGAAGCTGCGTCAGGTCGCCAAAGTCGCCGGGGTGCGGCAGTCCTCCGGTCAACTGGCGCAGGAGTTGGGGATGCCTCCATGGCAGGTGCAGCAGGCACAGGAACAGGCTCGCTACTGGTCGCAGGACGATCTGGCCAGGTGCCTCGAACTGATTGCCGAGACCGACCAGATGGTCAAAGGCGCTGGGCGAGACCCCGAATACGCCGTCGAGCGTGCTGTGTCGCGGATTGCGATGTCAGCCCGCCGCTGATGGCGCGGCCACCCCTCGCCAGCATATGAAAAGAGCGGGTCGCCCACCAGGGGCGACCCGCTCTTCGTCAGTTGGTTGCTTTAGAGGGAAGCAACCTTCTGTGCAATACCAGACTTGCGGTTGGCAGCCTGGTTCTTGTGAACAACACCCTTGCTGACAGCCTTGTCCAGCTTGCGGCTGGCAGCGGCGAGAGCCGCGGTGGCGGCTTCCTTGTTGCCAGCTGCAACAGCCGCGTGAACCTTACGGATCAGCGTCTTCAGCTCGGACTTGTACGCGGCATTGCGCGCACGCGCCTTCTCGTTGGTGAGAATGCGCTTCTTCTGGGACTTGATGTTTGCCACTTAGGTAAACTCTCTTGCTGTTGTGGATAAGGTCTGAGGGTTATCTACTGGAGCCATTGACTGAGCGGCGTGGGGATGCCTTTGGCGACTCCGTAAGACGCGCCCGTCGACCTGCACGGGCACATTGTCACCCAGTCTATCCGTAGATCGCCCCCTGCGCAAAGGGCGCTGGGGGCGCGGTTCAGCCGTCGAATCGCCCCGCCACGCGGCGCGCGACAAGATCGAATTTCTGCCGGGGGAGAACGGCGCCCTCGCGGCGAACGCCCGCCGGCAACAAGCGGATCACGCGGTCGACTTTGACCTCGCTCTCGCGGCCTCGGCCGTCCCAGTCTCCCGATCCGATGTCGACATAGTCCGGATCCGACTCGTGCTCGTTGTTGTGGTCCCTGCTCGTCAGCATGAGGGCCAGCAGATAGGAGCCGTCGCGGCCGATCAGGAGCACCGGGCGGTCCTTGCCTCGGGAGTAGTCCTCCTCGTAGGGGATCCATGCCCAGACGATCTCTCCTGGATCCGGGATGCCGTCGGGGGACGGCGTGTAGACCGGGCGAACGGCTCCCGTGAAGTCGCCCGGATACCCGCCCTCCTCCCAGCTGCCGCCGCCCAGACTTGCCGGGGCGGCATCGGGGCGTTGGCCGCCGTGCCGGTTCCGGGGTCCGCTGGTGGCGCCCTTGGTCTTGTTGACGTCTCGGATGACACGGCGGACGATACCGACCCAGCGTCGAACTGTTCCCGCGTTGATCTGCATGACAGCAAGTTATCAGCCGTCCGTCCGGCGGACACGGAGTCGCGTCCCGGCATGGCGGCGGCGTGTGCTGACGTAGGGACCGCGTCGGGTGCCGGTTCGGTGCCATTTCATGGGAGAATGAAATTTCCCGTGGCCGCGTGCGGCCGCGATCCTTCTGTGTCCGCATAGCATCGAGGTCTTCAACGTGTCTCCATTGGCCCGCACCGCGCCGGTGCCCGCCGCCACCGATCCGGCGATCATCAGGAATTTCTGCATCATCGCCCACATCGATCATGGCAAGTCGACCCTGGCCGACCGGATGCTGCAGGCGACAGGGGTCGTCCAGCCGCGCGAGATGAAGGCCCAGTACCTGGACCGCATGGATATCGAGCGTGAGCGCGGCATCACCATCAAGTCGCAGGCCGTTCGTATGCCGTGGGAGCTCGAGGGCAAGGCCCACGCGCTGAACATGATCGACACGCCCGGACACGTCGACTTCACGTACGAGGTCTCGCGCTCTCTCGCCGCGTGCGAGGGCGCGATTCTCCTCGTCGACGCTGCGCAGGGCATCGAGGCGCAGACGCTGGCGAACCTCTACATGGCCATGGAGAACGATCTGACGATCATCCCCGTACTCAACAAGATCGACCTGCCGGCCGCGCAGCCCGAGAAGTACGCGGAGGAACTCGCCAACCTCATCGGCGGCGAGCCCGACGACGTCCTCCGCGTCTCCGGAAAAACAGGCGAGGGCGTGGAGGCGCTCCTCGACAAGATCGTGCGCGACCTGCCCGCCCCCGTCGGGGACGCGGACGCTCCTGCTCGCGCCATGATCTTCGATTCGGTGTATGACAGCTACCGCGGTGTCGTCACGTACGTCCGCGTGGTCGACGGCAACCTGAAGCCGCGTGAACGCATCCAGATGATGTCCACCCGCGCCAGTCACGAGCTGCTCGAGATCGGTGTGAGTTCGCCCGAGCCGCAGCCGACCAAGGGTCTCGGCGTCGGCGAAGTCGGCTACCTGATCACCGGCGTGAAGGACGTCCGCCAGTCCAAGGTCGGCGACACGGTCACCAACTTGAACAAGCCGGCGAGCGAACAGCTGGCCGGCTACGACGAGCCGAAACCGATGGTCTTCTCCGGCCTGTACCCGCTCGACGGGTCCGACTACCCGGCCCTGCGCGACGCCCTCGAGAAGTTGCAGCTCAACGATGCGGCGCTGATCTACGAGCCGGAGACCTCCGTGGCCCTCGGGTTCGGATTCCGCGTCGGCTTCCTCGGCCTGCTCCACCTCGAGATCGTCCGCGAGCGCCTCGAGCGCGAGTTCGGCCTCGACCTCATCTCGACGGCCCCGAACGTGGTCTATCAGGTCATGACCGAGGATAAGGCGACGGTCACCGTCACCAACCCGAGCGAGTTCCCCGAGGGCAAGATCCTCGAGGTACGCGAGCCGATGGTCTCGGCCACAGTGCTGGCCCCGAGTGAGTTCGTCGGTACCATCATGGAGCTCTGCCAGGCGCGCCGCGGGCAGATGGGCGGCATGGATTACCTCTCCGAGGACCGCGTCGAGATGCACTACCGCTTGCCGCTGGCCGAGATCGTCTTCGACTTCTTCGACCACCTCAAGTCCCGTACGCGGGGCTACGCGTCGCTGGATTGGAAGGCCGACGGTGAGCAGGTCGCCGACCTCGTCAAGGTCGACGTGCTCCTGCAGGGCGACCATGTCGACGCGTTCAGCGCCATCACGCACAAGGACAAGGCGTACGCGTACGGCCTCATGATGACCAAGAAGCTGCGCGAGCTCATCCCGCGCCAGCAGTTCGAGGTGCCGATCCAGGCGGCCATCGGGTCGCGCATCATCGCCCGCGAGAACATCCGGGCCATCCGCAAGGACGTGCTCGCCAAGTGCTACGGCGGCGACATCAGCCGCAAGCGCAAGCTGCTCGAAAAGCAGAAGGAAGGCAAGAAGCGCATGAAGACGGTCGGCCGCGTCGAGGTGCCCCAGGAGGCCTTCATCGCTGCGCTGTCGTCGCAGTCTGCAGCCGGAGAAAAGAAGAAGTAGGCGTGCCCTCGACTCTCCCGCTGGGGGACCCGGCCCCGGCCGATGGCCGGCTGCCCGACAGGGCGGCCGCCGGCGCCGCCGACCGGACTTTCTCCGTCTACGTGCACATTCCGTTCTGCGCGGTTCGCTGCGGCTACTGCGATTTCAACACCTACACCGCGTCGGAGCTCGGCTCCGGGGCCAGCCAGGACTCCTACGCAGATGCTGCCGCGCGCGAGGTCGAGTTCGCGGCCGGCGCCTTGCGGGCCTCCGGCATCCCGGGTCGGCCGGTGGACACCGTGTTCTTCGGCGGCGGGACGCCGACACTGCTGCCCGCCGAGGACCTCGTGCGCATCCTGGCCGGGATTCGCGAGGCATGGGGGCTGGCCGACGGGGCGGAGGTCACCACCGAGGCGAATCCGGAGTCTGTGACTCCGGAGACGTTCCGGGTGCTCGCCGCCGGCGGATTCACTCGCGTCTCCATCGGTATGCAGTCGGCTGTCCCGCACGTGCTCAAGATCCTCGACCGCACCCACCGGCCCTCGCGCGTCCCCCTTGCGGTGCAGTGGGCGCGCGAAGCCGGGCTGAGCGTCAGCGTCGACCTGATCTACGGCACGCCGGGGGAGAGCCTGGCGGACTGGGAGACGAGCCTGCGCGAGGCCGTCTCCTACGAACCCGACCACGTCTCGGCCTATGCGCTCATCATCGAAGAGGGCACCAAACTGGCCGCGCAGATCCGGCGTGGGCAGGTGCCCGACATCGACGACGACGACCACGCCGACAAGTATCTGCTGGCGGATCGAGTGCTCAAAGACGCCGGCTTCGACTGGTATGAGGTGTCGAACTGGTCCCGCGATGCTTCAGGCCGCTGCCGTCACAACCTCGCCTACTGGCGCGGCGGCGATTGGTGGGGCGTTGGGCCGGGCGCGCACTCGCACGTGGGCGGACTGCGCTGGTGGAACGTGAAGCACCCGTCCGCATACCAGCAGCGCATCGACGCTCGGGAATCGCCAGCGGCAGGTCGCGAGGAGCCCGACGACGAGGCGCGCCTGCTCGAGCGGGTCATGTTGATGTCCCGGATCAGCGACGGGCTGCAGACCAGCGAACTCCCGGCCTCAGCCCGGCGCGAGGTGGCAGGGCTCATCGCCGACGAGCTCGTCGATGGCCCCGCCGCAATCCGCGGCGCCATCCGGCTTACACTCCGCGGGCGCCTGTTAGCGGACGCCGTCGTGCGTCGGCTGCTCGGCTTCTGAGCCGGGTTTCGCTCAGGCGATGAGGCGGAGGTTGATCCGGTAGCGGTAGGGACGGCCACGGTTGGCTTCAAGACCGGCAATGATGCCGTTGACACTGACGAAAACCCAGATGCCGACGGCGATGATCGCGAAGAAGCCGCCGATGGCCGGCAAGAGTGTCAGGATGTTGCAGATGATCGCGGCCACGGTCATCGGCAGGGTGAAGTTGAAGGCCTCCTTGGCCTCTTGGCTCGTAAACGCGCCGCGGTCCCGGTAGACGTAGTAGATGATGGCGGACGGCACGCATCCGAGGATCGCGCCGAAATGCGCCATCGTGGCCCACTGCCTGTCCTGACTGGGCGTCAGAGGCTCAGCCGCGGGGGAGGAGCCCTCGAAATGCGCATCCGGGCGCTGACCGGGGTCCTTCATCCTCTCGTTCACAAGGTTTCCTTCACTGGGCGGGATTCATCACCGGTCGTATGCGACCGGTTTGCTGTCAAAGTCTAGCCGCAGTCTACGGGTGAACCGCGGAAGCTCCACCGGGGCGAATTATCGCGCGTCGCCAGCGGTGAGGAAATCGATGACCTCTTCGACTCGCCCGAGTAGGCTGGGCTCGAGGTCAGCGTAGGTCGAGACGGAGCCGAGTAGCCGCTTCCAACCGAGCGCGACGTCGGTGGGGGTCACGTGCGGCCAGCCGATGCCGCGCAGGATGCCGGTCTTCCAGTCCAGGCCCCGGGGAACCTGGGGCCATTGCTCGATGCCGATGACGTGGGGCTTGATCGCCTGCCAGACATCGACATACGGGTGACCGACGATCAGGACGTTGCCGGCTGCGCCCGGTGTGCGCATGGCCTCGGCCGCAATCCGGGACTCCTTGGAGCCCGCGACGAGGTGGTCGACGAGGATGCCGAGCCGGCGCTCCGGCCCCGGACCGAAATCGCGGATGAGGCCGGCCAGATCGTCCACCCCGTGCAGGGGTTCGACGACGATCCCCTCCACGCGGAGGTCGTGTCCCCAGACCTTCTCGACCAGTTCGGCGTCGTGCTTGCCTTCGACCCAGACACGGCTGGCGCGCGCCGTGCGGGCGCGGAGATTCTCGACGCGCACGGACCCCGAGGCCGAGCGCTGGGGGGCGGCCGGGGGCGCTTTGCGCTGCGGCGCCGTGAGCTCGACGGGTTCGCCTTCCAGGAGGAACCCGAAGCCGACGGGGAAGGACTTGGTCCGGCCCCGTCGGTCTTCGAGGGCGACGACGAGCATGCCGCCGGATTTCTCGACGCGCACGGCCTCGCCGACCCACCCTGTCTGGACGTCTTCGAGGACCATGCCGCGCTCGATCGAGACTTGGCGGAGCTTCTTGGGTTTCGGCTTGGAAATCTCCTGTGCGCCCCACGAATAATCGAACACGCGACTCCTTCTCGTTGCGAACCCCGCTGATCGGCGGCTGGCGGTGGACCGGGCGGGCCGCGCTGAGGGGACACGGCCGGGACGGCTCGTGTGGGTTCTCACGCCAGCGACGGGGCGTGCACCATGCTAACAACGGGTCATTCGTATTAGACTTAGCACTTGAACGTGTCGAGTGCTAAGTGAGCGGAGGGAATCGATGTCGGAAGCACGCCGTCTCGAAGTTCTGCGAGCAATCGTCGAGGACTTCGTGCATTCGCGCGAGCCCGTCGGGTCGAGGATGCTGCTGGACCGACACCAGCTCGGTGTGTCCGCGGCGACGATCCGCAACGATATGGCGCTCCTCGAGGAGGAAGGGCTAATCGTCGCCCCCCACACCTCCTCCGGGCGCGTCCCGACCGAGCAGGGGTACCGCCGGTTCGTGGACCGCATCGAGGATATCCGCCCCCTCTCCACTGCGGAACGCCGGGCCATCCAGGCGTTGATCGACGGCGCCAGCGACGTCGACGAGGTGCTCGAGCGCACGGTGAGGCTGCTGGCCCAGCTGACCAACCAGGTTGCCGTCCTCCAGGTCCCGCAGTTCAGCAATACCGTCGTCCGGCATATCGAGTTGGTCGGTCTCGGCGAGGGGCGCACCCTCGTCGTCCTCATCGGATCGAACGGCAAGGTTGAGCAGCGGGTGGCTCAGCTCGAGGGCGATGTCAGCGAGGAAGACCTCGGGGTCGTGAAAGCGGCACTTCTCGGCACTCTGGCCGATTCCCGGCTCGACGAGATCCCGGCCCGTATCACCTCGGCGCTGGCGCTCCTGCCCCGGAACCTGCGCGCAGCAGGTGCGAGCGTCGCCGCAGCCCTCCACGCCCTCTCCGATCACGGCATCGTCGACAAGATCGTGATGGCCGGGACGGCGAACCTTGCGCGTTCGACCGGCGACTTCTCGCTGACGATCACGCCAGTGCTCGAAGCGCTCGAAGAGCAGGTCGTTCTGCTCAGGCTGCTTTCTGAGCTCGAGGTCGACACGCGCGGGGTCGCCGTCCGCATCGGACGCGAGAACATGTACGACGGGCTCGAGGAGACCTCCGTGGTGGCCACCGGGTACGGTCCGGACAAGCTGGCCAAGGTCGGTGTGCTCGGGCCGACCCGCATGGACTACAGTTCTTCGATGGCCGCCGTCCGGGCGATAGCCCGCTACCTCTCCCGCATCCTCTCCAGCTAGACACGTCACGATATTCAGGTGCGCCCGACGCGCAGCACCGCAGCAGAACAGTTTGAAAGGACATCGCGAACACTGTGAGCAACTACTACGACGTCCTCGGCGTGGCCCGCGAGGCCTCCGCAGAGGAGATCAAGAAGGCCTACCGCAAGATGGCCCGTAAGCTGCACCCGGACGTCAACCCGGGCGAAGACGCGGCCGAGCAGTTCAAGCAGGTTACGCGTGCCTACGAGGTGCTCTCCGATCCGCAGAAGCGTCAGAACTACGACACGACCGGCGACGAGAAGGGCGCCCCTCAGGGCGGTTTCGGCGGCGGCGGCTTCGGCGGTTTCGGCGACATCTTCGAGCAGTTCTTCGGTGGCGGCGCCCAGCAGGGGCCGATCTCCCGCACGCAGCCCGGCCGCGACGCATTGATCACGGCCACCATCACGTTGCAGGACGCCGTCCAAGGCGTCGTCTACCCGTTGGACATCGAGACGGCTGTGACGTGCAGCGCGTGCGACGGTTCCTGCTGCCAGCCAGGAACCCACCCGGAGACTTGTTCCACGTGCCAGGGCCGCGGTCAGGTCCAGCGTCCGGTGCGTTCGATGCTCGGCCAGATGATGAGCGTCGAAACCTGCCATATCTGCCGCGGCTACGGCAACACCATCCCGAACCCGTGCCACGAGTGCAACGGGCAGGGGCGCGTGCGCGAGCGCGTGACCAAGCAGCTCAAGGTTCCGGCCGGCGTCGCCTCCGGTAACCGCATCCACCTCGGTGGGCAGGGCGAGGCCGGCCTGGGCGGCGGTCCGAACGGCGATCTCTACGTCGAGATCGAGGTGCGCCGCCATAACGTCTTCGAACGCGAAGGCAACGATCTGCACGCCACGATGACCGTCCAGATGACGGCGGCGACGCTCGGCACCGACCTGAAGTTCGACACCTTCGACGGCGAGCAGGACATCACGATCGACCCGGGCACGCAGTCGGGCCAGACCGTGCGTCTCAAGGACCTCGGCGTCCCGCGCCTGCGCGGCGCCGGACGCGGCGACATGGTCATCCACCTGCAGGTCGAGACGCCGACCAAGGTGACCGAGGAGCAGCGCGAACTCATCGAGAAGCTGGCCGCCCTGCGCGGCGAAGAGACCGCGGAGGGCCGGTTGGCCGACCGCGGCAACGTCTTCACCCGCCTACGTGACAAGTTCGGGAACCGCGCCTGATGAGCAACCAGGCGTTCCTCGTCGTCCCGGAGGCTCTTGCGGAGGCGTCTGAAGGCGCTGTCGTCGTGCTGGACGGCGACGAGGGGCACCATGCGGTGACCGTCAAACGGATCCGAACCGGCGAGTCGATCGACCTCGTCGACGGCCGCGGCCGTCGGGCGTCGGCGACCGTGGCGTCCACCGCCAAGCGCAGCCTCGAAGCGCGCATCGACCGTGTCGTCGATGAACCCGCCTCCGGCTGCCGCATCATCCTCGTGCAGGCCCTCGCCAAGGGCGACCGCGACCTCCAGGCCGTCGAGGCCGCCGTCGAGCTCGGCGCCGCCGGCGTCGTTCCCTGGCAGGCCGACCGCAGTGTCGTGCGCTGGCAGGGCGAGAAGGCCGCCAAGGGACGTCAGAAATGGGAATCGACCGTGCGCGCGGCCGTCAAACAGTCACGGCGTGCCTGGCTTCCCGAGGTGCTGGCCCCGGTCTCGACGCGTGAGCTGGCGGATTTCATTCGGCACGACGACGGCCGGCTCGTCCTGGTGATGCACGAGGAAGCGGCCGAGCCCCTGGGCGAACGCGTCCACTCCGCCGTCGCCGAGGGGCCGGGCCCTGCGGAGATCATGCTGATCGTGGGCCCGGAGGGCGGGATCTCGGAGGACGAGATCGCCAGGCTGCGCGCAGCCGGCGCGCGCCCCGTCGTGCTGGGGAATCACGTGCTGCGCTCGGGCACGGCTGGTCCGGCCGGAATCGTTCTGGCCCGGCACCTGACCGGTCAGCTCTAACCCTCGCCGATGGTGAAGTGCTTCGTGTCGGCGCCGTGTTCGGCGCCGTCCGAGCCGATGCCCCACACTGTGACCTCGTAGATTCCGGGGGGCAGGGGGATCGAGGCGCTGAAGGCCTCGCCGTCGAGCTGATCGCGCTCGAACGTGCCGTCCGCGACGACCTGCTCCGGGTTCTCAGCCTCCGCGACCTTCCAGTGGAGGCCGCCCGGGTATTCTTCGGCGACGCCGTTGAGCGTGGCGGAGTCCGCCTTCTGTTTCGCCCCGTACTGCGGATCGATGATCCAGACGGGGGCACGCAACTGGGCGTCGCGCACAAGCCTGCGGTCGAGGTCGACGTGATCGAACGCGCTCTGGCCGGTCCGCCCGCCGATCAGCAGCCTCACGCCCGGCGCGGCGCCCTCGGAGAGCAGGCCGGAGGTCCACGCGGCGGCCGTCGCCGTGTAGACCAGTTGCTGCACTGCCAGCTCGGCTTGCTCCGGCGTGACATCGGCCGCGAAGGCACCCGGGCCGACGTCGACCGTGATCGTGTTGTCGTCGGAGATCGACGTGCCGATCGAGGCCTCGGCGTTCCATACCGACGTGAAATCGGGGTCGAAGGGTTCGTTGGCCATCATGTAGTACAGGCTCGTGGTGATCGGGTCGCCCTGATCTTCGGCCTGGACGAATTCGCGGTACAGGCGGTCCTCGCCGTCGATCCGCCCCGACCAGTACACGGGTGCCAGGCGGCGGCTGGAGAGGTTCTCCTGACGGCCGCTTTCGCTCAGGCTCAGTGCCTCCGGGACGGAGGCCTGCATGCTGGACAGGCTGGCGGATACGTCCGCTTCGGTCTCCGCGGCGGTGCACCCCGAAATCAGTGCGACGGCGGCGATCGCGGGCAGGGCGATCCAGCGCGTCCGTGCAGGGGGCTTCGTGGTCACTCGTGTCGTGCTTTCTCGGCGGGGGCGGGGGACGCGCACGACGCGGCGTGCGCGAGGGCCGGGGTGGGATGAAGCGGGGGAACTTCTCCGGCAAGCCTCCAGCTTGGCATACCGTTCCGCGGTAGGTCGCGCCGAAAGGGGCAAATGGGCGAACTGTTGCCGTACTGATATTCGATGTCTGGTAGTTATGCACCGTCTCGAAAGGCGATGGTCGCGCCGGCGCCAGTGGTTGCAGGGCGTCGGGGCGCCGATGCCGTCGCGTAGGATGGAGGAGCCCCGGAGATGCGGGGCGGGACACGAATCAAGGAGGCTCTGCCGCACCGATGACCCACGACGCTGACCCGCCGATCGCGGACGAGCTGGGGGAGGCGCTGAACGCGCTCCCCGCGGAATCCCGCACTGGAGCGCGGCCGACCCGAGTGGCCGAGCCCGCACTGATCACCTTCGCATCGACCGACGAGATGGTCGCCTCGCTGGGCGCCAACGACGAGGTCGTGCGAATCCTGCAGAAGGTCTATCCGAAGGCTCTGCTGCATGTCCGTGGCAACGAGCTGACCGTGGCGGGCGAGGCCGAGCATGCGGGCAAGGCCCTCCGGGTCGTGCACGAGGCGCGCGGCCTGGCCGCCAAGGGCACCCGCGTCAATCCGCAGCTCGTCGAACAGCTGGTGCGCATGGTCAACGACCAGCGACCCGCCGCTGGTGCCGCGGCGGACGTCTTCGGGCTGAACATCCTCTCCGGCCGCGGCAAGAGCATCCGGCCGAAGACAGTGAACCAGAAGTCCTACGTGGACGCGATCGACGACCACACGATCATCTTCGGCATCGGTCCCGCCGGCACCGGCAAGACCTTCCTGGCGATGGCCAAGGCCGTCCAGGCCCTTCAGGCGAAGGAGGTCAGCCGGATCATCTTGACGCGCCCCGCGGTCGAGGCCGGCGAGAAGCTCGGATTCCTGCCCGGCACGCTCACGGACAAGATCGACCCGTATCTCCGCCCCCTCTACGACGCCCTGCACGACATGATCGACCCTGAGACGATCCCGAGGCTCATCGCGGCCGGGACCATCGAGGTCGCCCCCCTGGCCTACATGCGCGGGCGCACACTCAACGACGCGTTCATCATCCTCGACGAGGCGCAGAACACGACGCCCGAGCAGATGAAGATGTTCCTGACCAGGCTCGGCTTCGGCTCGAAGATGGTGGTCACCGGTGACGTGACCCAGGTCGACCTGCCCGGGGGGACGAAGTCGGGCCTTCGCGTCGTGACGGAGATCCTCGCCGGTGTGGACGACATCGATTTCTGCCAACTCGGTGCCGAGGACGTCGTCCGCCACCGTCTCGTGTCGGACATCGTGACCGCCTACGAGACGTGGTCCAACCGCGACGGGCTCCGCCCGGAGCGCAGCGACCGGCAGCACCGGCCGGCCCGCACGGCAAAGGCGCCCGACCGTCGTCGTGCGCCGCAGAAGTCGGAGGAGTGAACATGGCCGTCGACGTCAACAACGAGTCCGCCGTCGAGGCGGACCTGGAAGCGCTCTCCGGCCTCGGTCGGCACATCCTCGACCGGCTCTACGTGCACCCGGAGGCCGAGGTCTCCATCATCCTCGTCGACGAGGACGCGATGGAGCGGCTGCATCTGGAATGGATGGACCTGGCCGGTCCGACGGACGTCATGTCGTTCCCCATGGACGAGCTCAGCCCCGGACGTCCGGGCTCGTTGACGCCGGCCGGGACGCTCGGCGACATCGTGATCTGCCCGCAGGTCGCGCAGGAACAGGCCAAACGCGGTGGCCACTCCACTGCTGACGAGATCCTGCTGTTGACCACCCACGGGATGCTGCACCTCCTCGGTTTCGACCACGGCGAGCCCGCCGAGCGCGAGGAGATGTTCGGCCTGCAGCGTGAGCTGCTGACCGAGTACCTGGGCCGCCCGGCCCCGCGGGAGACCATCGAATGATCATCGCTGGCCTGGCCGCCCTGGCAGTGGTCAGCATCGCGTGCGCCGCCCTGCTGACGGCCGCCGAATCCGCGTTCTTCTTCCTGCCTCGGCAGGAGGCCGAGCAGATGCTCGCCGGTCGCCGCCGACCGCGGCTTCGTGCGATCCTCGCCGATCCCGCCGCGCATACGCACGCGGTCCGGTTCTGGCGTATCTGGTTCGAGATGGCCTCGGCCGTCGCGCTCGGCATCCTCTACCACGATCTTCTCGACCATCTCTTCTTCGCCGGACTGCTCGCGACGGCTAGCATGGCGGCGATCGGGTTTGTGCTCGTCGGAATTTCCCCGCGCCGGCTCGGTCGCGTGCACGCCTCCAAAGTCGTCCTCCTGGCCTCGCCGATGGTGCGGTTTCTGCGTCTTGTGCTCGGTCCGATCCCGACATGGCTCGTCGGGTTGGGCTCCAAGCTCAGCCCCCGCGATGCGGTGGACGAGGAGGCCTTCTTCACCGAGGAACAGTTCCGCGACTTCGTCGACCGCGCCAATGAGGCCGATGTCCTCGAGGACGTCGAGGCGGACCTCATCCACTCGGTCTTCGAGCTCGGCGACACCCGTGTCCGCGCCGTCATGGTTCCGCGCACCGACATGGTCACACTCGACGCGGGGACGAGACTGCCGTCGGCGATGAGCGTGTTCCTTCGCTCGGGATACTCGCGCATCCCGGTGATCGAGGGCAGTGCCGACCAGATCGTCGGTGTCGTGTACCTCAAGGATCTCGCTGCGGCGCTGCACGCCGACCCCGCTGACCCCCGCCCCGTGGACGAGCTCTCGCGGGACGTGCGCTACGTGCCCGAATCCAAGGGCGTGGCCGAGCTGCTCCAGGAGCTCCAGCGTGAATCGACGCACGTGGCGATCGTCATCGACGAGTATGGCGGCACCGCGGGCCTCGTGACACTCGAGGACCTCATCGAGGAGATCGTCGGCGAGATCGACGACGAGTACGACGCCGGCCGGCACGAGAGCGAGGAGATCGAACCGGGCGTCTACCGGGTGGATTCGCGGATGTCGATCGACGACTTCGGCGAGATCTTCGGCCGTCAACTCGACGACGAAGAAGTCGACACCGTCGGCGGGCTGCTCGCCAAGACCCTCGGCCGCGTGCCGATCGTCGGCTCCGAGGTAACGATCGACGGACTCCGGCTGCACGCGGAGGACCTCGAAGGCCGCCGCAACCGGATCAGGAACGTGCTGGCCTGGGAGCCGGCCAGCGAGCAGGATTCCAGCAAACGACACGACGGCTCCACCGGCCGCCGGACCGCAGACGAAATCGCCGAGGAGGCAGAATGAGCGGACACCGAAAGCACGACACCAGCCGTCCAGTCAGCGCAGGACAATCGACCGGCGCGTTCATCACGGAGGTGCCCGAGGGGTACCGCGCGGGGTTCGCCTCATTCGTCGGGCGCCCGAACGCCGGAAAGTCGACCCTGACCAACGCGCTCGTCGGGCGCAAGGTCGCCATCACCTCCAACAAGCCGCAGACGACGCGCCACACGATTCGCGGCATCGTGCACCGCCCGGACGCGCAGCTTGTGCTCGTCGACACGCCGGGGCTGCACCGGCCGCGGACGCTGCTGGGCCAACGGCTCAACGACCTTGTAGAGCAGACGCTGGCCGAGGTCGACGCCATCGGTTTCTGCCTGCCGGCGAACGAGAAGATTGGCCCCGGAGATCGCTACATCGCCCAGCAGCTCTCGGGCCTGGGCCGAAAGCCCGTCGTCGCGGTGGTGACGAAGGCCGATCTCGTGTCCAAGGACGCGTTGGGAGAACAGCTCCTGGCCGTGGCCCGGCTCGGCGAAGAGATCCTGGGCGACGGCGGATGGGCCGCCGTCGTACCCGTGTCGGCGACGGGGGACTACCAGATCGAGGCGGTGTCCGACGTGCTCGTCGCGCAGCTGCCGCTCTCGCCGCCGCTCTATCCGGACGGCGAGCTCACCGACGAACCGGAGATCAAAATGGTCTCCGAGCTGATTCGCGAGGCGGCCCTCGAGGGCGTGCGCGACGAGCTCCCGCACTCGCTGGCCGTGGTCGTCGAGGAGATGATCCCGCGGGAGGGGCGCCCGGAGGACAACCCACTGCTGGACGTGCACGTGAACCTCTTCGTCGAACGTTCGAGCCAGAAGGCGATCATCATCGGCAAGGGCGGCGCCCGGCTGCGGGAGGTCGGATCGCGTGCCCGTAAGAGCATCGAAGGGCTGCTGGGAACCAAGATCTACCTGGATCTGCACGTCAAGGTCGCGAAAGAGTGGCAGCGGGACCCGAAGCAGCTCGGCCGGCTCGGTTTCTGAGCCAGTTCGGCCGCGCGGCCCGGATGCGCAACAATGACAGTGAGGGCGAACCAACGAGGAGGACGGTGTTATGGTTTCAACCATGCGTTGCATGTCGCTACTTCTAAGTCGCCGCGGTGAGGGCCCACAGGCACACTAGCCTCGAGGCCGACCCCCTCACTGCGGAGTTTCGTGCTGCCGGCCGTGCTCATGAGAGCCAGACTCAACCGCACTAAAGACAAGGCGACATCATCATGCAGAACGCTCAGAAACCCTCGGGACTGCCGATCCACAAATACGTTCCCTTCCAGGAACAGATCGCCGTCTCCCTGCCGGACCGCACATGGCCGGACAAGGTCATCGACAAGGCCCCGCGCTGGTGCGCGGTCGACCTGCGCGATGGCAACCAGGCTCTGATCGACCCGATGAGCGCGGAGCGCAAGCAGAAGATGTTCGATCTGCTCGTCTCCATGGGCTACAAGGAGATCGAGGTCGGCTTCCCTGCAGCGTCGCAGACCGACTTCGACTTCGTCCGCCAGCTCATCGACAATGGCAAGATCCCCGATGACGTGACGATCCAGGTGCTGACGCAGGCCCGCGAGCACCTCATCGAGCGCACGTACGAGGCCGTCAACGGCGCCAAGAACGTGATCGTGCACCTCTACAACTCGACGTCGGTGCTCCAGCGCCGCGTAGTGTTCAACCAGGATCAGGACGGCATCGTCGACATCGCTACGAACGGTGCGCGGCTGTGCAAGAAGTTCGAAGAGATGCTCTCTCCGGACATGAACCTGACGTACGAGTACTCACCGGAATCGTTCACCGGCACCGAGCTGGAGTTCGCCAAGCGCATCAGCGAGGCCGTCGCCGAGGTCCTCGAGGCGACCCCCGAGAACCCCATGATCCTGAATCTGCCGGCGACCGTCGAGATGGCCTCGCCGAACGTCTACGCGGACTCGATCGAGTGGATGCACCGCAATCTGGCCAACCGCGATTCGATCGTCCTCTCTCTGCACCCGCACAACGACCGCGGCACCGGCGTCGCGGCCGCCGAGCTCGGCTACATGGCCGGCGCGGACCGCATCGAGGGCTGCCTCTTCGGCAACGGCGAACGCACGGGCAACGTCGATCTGGTCGTGCTGGGCATGAACCTCTTCACTCAGGGCATCGACCCGGAGATCGACTTCTCCGACATGGACAACATCCGCCGCACCGCGGAGTACTGCAACCAGCTCAACGTGCCCGAGCGTTCCCCGTGGGCCGGCGACCTCGTGTTCACGGCCTTCTCCGGCTCCCACCAGGACGCCATCAAGAAGGGGTTCGAGGACATGGACCGCCGGGCCGCCGAGGCCGGCAAGACCGTCGACGACATCGTCTGGGGCGTGCCCTACCTGCCCGTCGACCCGCGCGACATCGGCCGTTCCTACGAAGCGGTCATCCGCGTGAACTCGCAGTCCGGGAAGGGCGGCGTCGCGTACCTGCTCAAGCACGACTACTCGCTGGATCTGCCCCGCCGCGCCCAGATCGAATTCTCCGGCGTGATCCAGCGCAAGACGGACGGCCAGGGCGGCGAGATGACCGCCGCCCAGATCTGGGACGCGTTCCAGGACGAGTACCTGCCGACAACCGACGGTGCCGGCCGCGAGGCATGGGGCCACTTCAAGCTGGCCTCCGCAACGGCGACGAGCCGCGAGGACGGCAGCTTCTCGCTCGAAGCCAAGCTGAGCATCGACGGCCAGAGCACGGACCGGTCCGCCGGCGGCACCGGCCCGATCGACGCGCTCGTGACCATGCTCGCCGCGGAGGGCGTCGACGTGCGGGTGCTCGACTACTCGGAGCACGCCCTGTCCGAGGGCGGCACCGCGACGGCCGCCGCGTACGTCGAGTGCGCCATTGGCGAACGAGTCCTCTGGGGTGTCGGCATCGACGCCAACACGTCGACGGCGGCCATGCGGGCCGTGATCTCCGCGGTCAACCGCGCGATCCGCGACCGCGACTGAACAACGACGGCGGCGCCCTTTCCGCGGACTAGGCGTCGCCGTCGTGCCGTGTCGGCACCGCGGACGAGCGAAGTTTGGGATAATCGGCAGATGTCCAGGTCCAGTTTCGCGTCCAAGTCGTATCGCACGCCCGCGATCGTGCTGCGCACGCACAAGCTCGGCGAGGCGGACCGGATCGTCGTGCTGCTCACACCGAGCCACGGGCAGGTGCGCGCGGTCGCGAAGGGCGTCCGGCGCACGAGTTCGAAACTCGGCGCCACGCTGGAGCCGTTCATGCTGGTGGACGCGCAGATCTCGACCGGGCGCAGCCTGCACGTCGTCACCCAGGCGCAGATTCGTTCGCCCTACGGTCAGCGGCTGGCCGCGGACTACCGGTCGTACACGGCCGCCCACGCCATGGCGGAGACGACCGAGCGGCTGACCGAGGAGGACCACGACGCTGCGGCGCAGTATCGACTCCTGCACGGGGCGTTCGCCGCGCTGGCCCGCGGAGATCACGACCCGTCGCTCGTTCTGGACTCGTTCCTGCTGCGCTCGGTCGCGACGGCCGGTTGGACGCCGAGTTTCTCGCGGTGTGTGCGCTGCGGTTCACCGGGGCCGCACGCTGCCGTGAACGTGCCCCTCGGCGGCGTGGTCTGTGCTGACTGCCGGCCGGCCGGTTCCCTGTCGCCGGCGGCGGAAACGATCGGCCTGCTGGACGCCCTGCTCACGGGCGACTGGCCGCGGGCCGCGACCGCGCAGGCGCCCGCGCGGCGCGAGGCAGCCAACATCGTCTCGGGGTACCTGCAGTGGCACCTAGAGCGAGTAGTTAAGTCACTCGAACACGTGGAAAGGGCATGATGGCAGGACCGACGCGCAGCACCCGAGGACCTCAGGGCGGCGCGCACCCGGCGCCGCCCGCCCCGCATCCGAGCGGCGCGCGGCCGCCGAAGATCCCCGCGCAGTTCGTGCCGCGGCACGTCGCGATCGTCATGGACGGAAACGGCCGCTGGGCCAATCAGCGGGGCCTGCCCCGCACCGAAGGGCACCGCGCCGGTGAGGCGGCGCTGCTCGACGTCGTCGCCGGTGCCATCGAGATCGGCGTCGAGTACGTCTCGGTGTACGCGTTCTCCACGGAGAACTGGCGGCGCAGCCCCGACGAGGTGCGCTTCCTCATGGGTTTCTCCCGCGACGTGCTGCGCTCCCGCCGGGACCAGCTCAACGAGTGGGGCGTGCGCGTGCGCTGGGCCGGACGCGAACCGCGGCTCTGGAAATCCGTCGTGAACGAACTCAAGTCCGCCGAAGAGCTCACGCGCGAGAATCGGACGTGCCAGCTGACGATGTGCGTGAACTACGGCGGGCGCGCCGAGATCGTCGACGCCATGCAGGCGATGGCGGCGGACGTCTCCGCGGGCCGGCTCAAACCGAAGGGCATCACGGATCGGACGCTGGGCAAGTACCTCTACGCACCTGAACTGCCCGACGTCGACCTCTTCCTGCGCAGCTCCGGGGAGCAGCGCACCTCGAACTTCATGCTCTGGCAGGCGGCGTACGCCGAGATGGTCTTCATGGACGTGCTCTGGCCCGACGTCGACCGACGCACCCTGTGGGAGGCCGTCGAGATCTACGCCCAGCGCGATCGCCGCTACGGGGGCGCGGTCGATCGGCCCGCGGACGAGGCGGCGTCGGCCGGTCAGTCGGGGGCGGAGAGCCCGCTCGCGTAGCCGGTCGCCCAGCGCCGGATCGCGGCATAGGCCGCCGCCCGCGGAACGGGCTTCGACGCGAAGAGGTCGTGTGTCGCGTCGGGCACGGCCACGACGGTCACTTCGAGCCCGAGCCGCAAGGCGCGCTGGCGCGTGACGTCGACCTCGATGACCGCGTCGCCTTCCAGATGCTCGGGGGTGAAACGCGTTGTGATCACCGTGTGATCGCTGGTCAGTACGAGGACGGGGACCCGGATATCCAGTCCCGCAGCGACACGCGCGTGCCCCTCGAGGACGGCCGCCATCCAGCCGGCCCGGATTGGGAAGGCGAAGCGGGGGCGCCACAGCGGGTGCAGGTCCCACTGTCCGTAGGCCTGGTTGCTCAGGGACTGCCAGTAGTAGTCGACGTCCGGCAGCGGGACGAGCGCCTTGGGCCGCCTGCGGGCGACGCGGTCGACGATTCCGGCGGCCGCCAGACGGACAACCCAACTGCCCTGCGTCTCGAGCCAAGGCGAGTTGAGTACGAGCGCGTCGACCCGGCTGGGGTTGCGATCTACCCAGAGGCTGGCGATGAGCCCGCCGGTGGAGTGGCCGGCGAGGATGATCCGTTCGACGTCGCCGAGGTCGGCGCGGATGACGCGCAGGGCCGACTCCAAATCGTCGTCGTACTCCGCGAGGTCCGAGGTGAACCCGGGCGTCTGCCAGGGCCGAAGGCTGCGGCCGTAGCGACGTAGATCCAGCGCGTAGAAGCGCGCCCCCAGGCCCTCCCAGAACTCGGCGACTTCGACGTTGTAGAAATAGTCGCTCCACCCGTGCAGGTACAGCACTGCGGTGCGCGGGCGGCGACGAGCGAAGGGCCAGCGCGGGAACTCGAAGAAGTCGTGCTCCGGGCGGTAGCGCAGCAGCGTCGAGACCAGATCCGCGTCGCCGTCGACACCGGCGTCGTCCGCCTCGGGGTCGCGGCCGTGGTGGAGGTTCGTGTAGGCGAAACCGCGGCCGAGAATATCGGGTGCCCAGATTCCTTCAGGGACGGTTTCCGCGTAGTCCGCGTGTCCGGGGATGGTGTCGTCGGGCTCGCGGGTCGGCATGATGCGAGCATAGCGACTCATTGTCCCAAAGCCGAGGACGTTCCCCGGTGGCGAACCCGGCAGGCGTCAAAGTTGGTTGCCGGCACCCCTCCGGGGGAAACTTGTCTCCATGCGCATCTATCCTGCCGTCTTTCGCCTCGTCTTCTCCCGCATGGATCCAGAAAAGGCACACCACCTGGCGTTCGGGGCGATCCGCTTCGCCGAGCGCACCGGAGTATCCGCCGCGCTGCGACGTGTGACTCGACCCGAGCCGAAGCTCGCTCGCACGGTGATGGGAATCGATTTCCCCTCGCCCTTCGGCCTGGCGGCCGGCTTCGACAAGCAGGGCCACGGCATCGCCGCCCTGGCCGACCTCGGCTTCGGGCATGTGGAGGTCGGCACGATCACTGGTCAGGCGCAGCCAGGGAACCCTCAGCCGCGTCTCTTCCGCTTGATCGAGGACCGGGCCGTCATCAATCGGATGGGCTTCAACAACGACGGGGCCGCCGCCGTGGCGCCCCGCATCGCGGCCGTACGGCCCGTGCTCGAGCGGCGCTTCGAGGAGACTCGTCCGGTCGTCGGCATTAACATCGGCAAGACCAAGGCCGTCGAGCTCGATGACGCCGTCGACGACTACCGCGCCAGCGCGCGTCTGCTGGCCCCGCACGCGGACTATCTCGTCGTCAACGTGAGCTCGCCCAACACGCCCGGCCTGCGCCTGCTGCAGAGCGTCGAGACCCTCCGCCCGCTGCTCGAGGCCGTGCGAGCAGAGGCCGATGCTGCGACGAGCCGCCGCGTGCCGCTACTCGTCAAGATCGCCCCCGATCTCAGCGACGACGATGTGCGCGACGTTGCCGGCCTGGTCAAGGATCTCGGGCTCGACGGCGTCATCGCCACCAACACCACCATCGGGCGCGACGGACTGAGGTCGGAGGCCGCGAAGGTCGAGGCGATCGGCGCCGGCGGTCTCTCCGGCGCACCGCTGAAGACGCGCTCGCTTCAGGTGCTGCGCCAACTGCGGGCCGCACTGGGGGAGGGCACCGCGATCATCTCCGTCGGTGGCGTCGAGACCGGGCAGGAAGTGCACGCCCGCCTGCGCGCCGGCGCGGACCTGGTTCAGGGCTACACCGCGTTCCTGTACGAGGGCCCGCTGTGGGCCTGGCGCATCAACCGGTACCTGGCCAAGCATCTCGCCTAGCATCCGGGCCCGGTACGACGGCGGCCCCTCACCGAAAAGGTGAGGGGCCGCCGTCGTCCCGGGTGCGTTGCCCGAGGGAGCGGGCTGGATCAGTCCCGGGGGCCTTCGCCGCGCTTGACCTGCGGCTTCGGCAGGCGCATCTTGCGGAACTGCAGTCCGCGCATGGCTGCGTACCAGAGGACGCCGCGCTCGGACTCGCCGAACTTCGCGATGAGGCGCTTCTTGAGCATCCGCGTCATGATGAACGCGTCCATGATGGTGACCAGCAGGACCAGCCAGAGGGCGAGCGTGATGTTCGCCTGAATGACGAGATTGCTCGAGAAGGAGAAGGAGACGATCAGGAACAAGAAGATGATGATCATCAGGAACTCGCCGAGCATCCAGCGCGAATCCACGAAGTCCCGGGCGAAGCGCTTCTGCGGGCCGCGGTCGCGAGGCATCATGTACCGCTCGTCGCCGGTCTCATTCGCCAGGCGCAGCCGCTCCTGCGACTCGATGCGGCGCTTGCGCTCCGCCTCTTTGCGGGCCTTTTTGTCCGAGGAGACGAGGGGTCGCCTGTTCAGCGCCTCCTGCTCGCTGCGCTTCGGCGTGGGGCCCTTCTTGCCGGCTTCGTCCACGTCGGTCGATTCGTATGGGTTCTCTACGGCCGCGTCATCGGCGGCGGCTTCATCCTTCTTGCGTCCAAACACCCGAGAAGTCTATCCGGCCCGGACCGCAGGACCGAATGCGCGGCGTGGGGAAGGACACGTTCGCTCCACTTCGGTTCATGCTTGCCTGCGGCAACCGGCGCTAGGCTGGGTGTATGACTACACCAGCTGACCACATCGACGTGGACGCCATCGCGGCCCGCGTCCGACAAGAGTTCTCCCGCACCCTGGACGAGCTCAAGCACCTCGTGACGATCCCCAGCGTCGCATGGGAGGCGTTCGACCCGGCCGAGTTGACCCGCAGCGCCGAGGCCGTGAGCGAGCTCGTGCGCAGCACCGGGATCGACGACGTGCGGATTCTGAGCGCCGCCACGGACTCAGGGGCACCGGGGAGCCCTGCCGTCGTCGCCCGCCGCCCGGCCGCCGACGGCAAGCCGACGATCCTGCTGTACGCCCACCACGACGTGCAGCCGCCCGGCGATGAGGCGCTGTGGAACACGCCGCCGTTCGTCGCGACGGAAGTAGGGGAGCGTCTCTACGGGAGAGGCGCGGCCGACGACAAAGCCGGCATCATGGTGCACATCGCCGCACTGCGCGCCGTCCTCGACGCCGTCGAGGACTTCGGGGTCGGCGTCACGTTCTTCTTCGAGGGTGAGGAGGAGGCCGGGTCCCCGAGCTTCCGCAACTTCCTGGAGGAGTACCGCGACCTGCTCGCGGCCGATGTCATCGTCATCGCCGATTCCAGCAACTGGAAGGTCGGCGTTCCAGCCCTGACCACGAGTCTGCGCGGGGTCTGCGCTGCCGAAGTCAGCGTCCGCGTGCTCGAGCACGCCGTGCACTCCGGCATGTTCGGCGGGCCCGTGCTGGACGCCCCGACGATCGCCGCCCGCCTGATCTCGACTTTCCATGACGACGACGGCGCCGTAGCCGTGCCCGGGCTTGTCGCGCAGGAGATCGCGGAGGTCGACTACCCGGAGCAGGACTTCCGCCGCGATGCCTCCGTCGTCGACGGCTATCGCCTCGCCGGGTCCGGGGCCTTGGCGGACCGGCTCTGGAATAAACCCGCGCTCTCCATCATTGGCATGGATGTCCCGACGGTGGCCATGTCGTCGAACACTCTGGTGCCGGCGACTCGCTTCAAGGTGAGCGTGCGGCTGGCTCCGGGGCAGGACGCCGCCTCCGCCGGTGAGGCCCTGCGGGCACACGTCCTGCGGCAGGACGTCTTCGGAGCGGAGGTAGAAGTGGCGATCACGGAATCCGGCAGCCCGTTTGCCGCCGACACGAGCCGACCGGCCGCCCAGGCGAGCCTCTGGGCGATGGAACAAGCGTGGGGAGTCGCCCCCGTGGAGACCGGCATCGGCGGTTCGATTCCGTTCATCGCCGACCTCATGGAGGTCTTCGAGGGCGTTCAGATCCTGGTTACCGGAGTCGAAGACCCGGATTCGCGGGCTCACAGCGCCAATGAGTCGCTGCACATCGGCGATTTCGAGCGGGCCATTACCGCCGAGGCGCTGCTGCTGGCGCGGCTGAATTCACACGGGATGTAATGCGCGCCTGCGCACGTAGAATGGACAACAGAGGGGCCTGCAGTTGTACCCGCAGATCCCGACACCAGTTATTGGAGGAAAACGATGACCGCTACGACCAATGAGTCCATCGCGGACGCCACGGAGCTTCCGTCCCACGAGGTCCAGCTGTCCGAGGTGGCCGCTGAGAAGGTGCGCAGCCTGCTCGAGCAGGAGGGCCGCACGGACCTCCGCCTGCGCGTCGCCGTCCAGCCGGGTGGCTGTTCGGGCCTGATCTACCAGCTGTACTTCGATGAGCGTATCCTCGACGGCGACGCTGTCCGCGATTTCGAGGGTGTGGAGGTCGTCGTCGACAAGATGAGCGTCCCCTACCTGGGCGGCGCCTCCATCGATTTCGAAGACACCATCTCGAAGCAGGGCTTCACGATCGACAACCCGAATGCCGGCGGTTCCTGCGCCTGCGGCGACTCGTTCCACTAAGCCGAAACACGTTGCACGAGACTCCGGTGGCCCCACGCTCAACAAAGTGGGCCCACCGGAGTTTCAGTCGGCAAAGAGCGCCGTCACAAGGTAAGCTCTACAGCGGGTAGTAAAACTATGCTTGCTTCAGCGAGGCCGGAGGTGTGTCCGGACGGCAAATGAGCCGGACGGTGCAGGGTCGGACTGAAGAGTCATTCAGCACTAAAAGAAGAGGAAGGGCCGTCTGTGAGTTCGCAAGACCGAACCAGCAGCCGCCGCGGGACAAGGGCCAGAGTCGTTGCTCTTGGCGCTGCGGGCGCGTTGTTGTTGACGGGTTGTTCGGAGCAAGTTCAGCGTGGCTGGCTCCCGAATGAAGTTCGAGACACCACTAATCACACGGGAATGCTGCAGGACCTATGGGTCAACTCGTGGATTGCCGCTCTCGCCATCGGGATCCTGACGTGGGGCTTGCTCATCTGGTGCCTCGTGGCCTACCGGCGTCGCAAGAACGACACCGGTTACCCGCGCCAGCTCAGCTACAACCTGCCGCTAGAGATCTTCTACACGGCCGTTCCTCTGATGCTGGTCGTCACGTTGTTCATCTTCTCGGACACCACGCAGCGCACAGTCGATGAGCCGGTGGATTCGCCGCTCGTCGTCGACGTCCGCGCGAAGCAGTGGGCGTGGGACTTCAACTACGACTACAAGGGCCAACAGGCCTACTACGCAGGCATGCAGGGACACCTCACCGGCGAGGAGGGCGTCGAGGAGAAGCTCCCGACCCTGTACCTGCCGGTCGACGTCCCCGTGACCTTCGAGATCAACAGCCGCGATGTCATCCACGGCTTCTGGGTTCCCGCGTTCCTGCAGAAGATCGACGCCATTCCCGGCAAGACCAACTACATCTACCTCACCCCCCAGGTCGAGGGCACGTTCCAGGGCAAGTGCACCGAGCTCTGCGGCGAGTACCACTCCGAGATGCTCTTCAACGTCGAGGTCGTCTCCGAAGAGGAGTTCGTCAAGCACCTGGACTCGCTGCCCGAGGGCCAGCTCGGTGAGGAATACGACCGCAAGCCGGGCGAGGTCGCCCAGCTGTCAAGCCACGGCGAAGGAGAGTAGGACGCATGACTACCTACGAGTACGCCACGGATGAGGCGAAGACTCTCGCGCCGCGCGTGGTACCAGTGTCCAAGGGACGCATCGTCGTCAACTGGATCACTTCTACCGACCACAAGACCATCGGGTACATGTACCTGATCGCGTCATTCTTCTTCTTCTGCATCGGTGGCGTCATGGCGCTGCTGATTCGCGCCGAGCTCTTCGAGCCCGGTATGAACATCCTGCAGTCCAAGGAGCAGTACAACCAGCTGTTCACGATGCACGGCACCGTGATGCTGCTGATGTTCGCAACGCCGCTCTTCGCCGGTTTCGCGAACGTGATCATGCCACTGCAGATCGGTTCTCCCGATGTGGTGTTCCCGCGCCTGAACGCGCTGGCACTCTGGCTGTTCATCTTCGGCTCGTCGATCGCCGTTGCCGGCTACCTCACCCCGCAGGGTGCAGCCTCCTTCGGCTGGTTCGCCTACGCGCCGCTGTCGAACACCACCTTCAGCCCCGGCGTCGGCGGGGACCTCTGGGTCTTCGGTCTGGCTCTATCGGGCTTCGGTACGATCCTCGGTGCCGTCAACTTCATCACGACGATCATCTGCCTCCGTGCACCGGGCATGACGATGTGGCGTATGCCGATCTTCACCTGGAACGTCCTCATCACGGCCATCCTGGTCCTGATGGCGTTCCCGCCGCTGGCAGCCGCACTGTTCGCGCTCGGCGCCGATCGCCGTTTCGGCGCCCACATCTTCGATCCCGAGTCCGGCGGACCGATCCTGTGGCAGCACCTCTTCTGGTTCTTCGGCCACCCTGAGGTCTACATCATCGCGCTGCCGTTCTTCGGCATCGTCTCGGAGATCTTCCCGGTCTTCAGCCGAAAGCCCATTTTCGGCTACAAGGGCCTCGTCTACGCGACGATTGGTATTGCAGCGCTGTCCGTTGCCGTGTGGGCTCACCACATGTACGTGACGGGCTCGGTCCTGCTGCCGTTCTTCGGCTTCATGACGATGTTGATCGCCGTCCCGACGGGCGTGAAGTTCTTCAACTGGATCGGCACCCTCTGGCGAGGGTCCATCACGTTCGAGACCCCCATGCTCTGGAGCATCGGATTCCTGGCGACGTTCCTCTTCGGTGGCCTGACGGGCATCATCCTGTCGGCACCGCCGCTGGACTTCCACCTCTCGGACACGTACTTCGTCGTCGCGCACTTCCACTACGTCGTCTTCGGCACCGTGGTCTTCGCGATGTTCGCAGGCTTCTACTTCTGGTGGCCGAAGTGGACCGGCAAGATGCTCAACGAGCGTCTGGGCAAGATCCACTTCTGGATGCTGTTCGTCGGTTTCCACGGCACGTTCCTCATCCAGCACTGGCTGGGCGTCATGGGCATGCCGCGCCGCTACGCCGACTACATGGTCGAGGACGGGTTCACCACGATGAACCAGTTCTCCACGATCTTCGCCTTCATCCTCGGACTGTCGATGATCCCGTTCTTCTGGAACGTCTGGGTCACCAACCGTCACGGCCGCAAGGTCGAGGTCGACGACCCGTGGGGCTTCGGCGGTTCGCTTGAGTGGGCAACGTCCTGCCCGCCGCCGCGTCACAACTTCCACTCGATCCCGCGCATCCGTTCGGAGCGTCCGGCCCTCGATCTACACCACCCGGAGCTCAGCGGTCGTACCACCCCTCAGAACGCCGCCGGTAAGATCTTCGGCCCGGCTGATCAGAAGGACAAGTAACCATGAAGATCGAATCCTGGCTGTTCCTTGGTGGGACCTTCTTCTTCCTGCCGATCGCCCTCGTCTACGGCTTCATGACCGAGTGGGGTGAATGGGTCGGTATCCCTGGCCTGTTCATGCTGGTCGCGCTCTCCCTGATGCTCGGCGGCTACCTGATGTTCACCGCCAAGCGCATCGGTCCCCGGCCGGAGGACCGCAACGACGGTGAGATCCAGGAGAACGCCGGCGTCGTCGGCGCCTTCTCCCCGTGGAGCTGGTGGCCGATCTTTGTCGCCGGTGCAGCGGCCATTGGTTTCCTGGGCATGGCGATCGGCTGGTGGATCCTGTACATCGGTGCGGGGCTCTCCGTCATCGCCATCATCGGCTGGACCTACGAGTACAGCCGCGGCGACCACGCGCACTAGGCCGTAGCCCCTTCGGGGGACCAAGCCACCGAAGGCGGGTGGTTCCGTACACAATTCGTGTACGGAACCACCCGCCTTTCTGCATCTCTGGCCCCGTCAGGCCCGGATCAGGTGCAGCCTCTATGATTGAACACAGAACAAGTAGCGTCGACGCCCGCCGGCAAAGGAGCCTCGTGGCCACGAAGAATGCGCAGCACATCGAGGGTCGGCTCGACGATGCCTCGACGGTGCCCAAGCACGCCCAGCTCCGGGAGATCCTCCGGCGCCACGCCCGGACAGCCTGCAAGCCGGGCGAGGGACTACCGTCCGAGCGTGTGCTGACGAAAGCGTTCGGGGTGGCCAGAATGACACTGCGCCAAGCCATCGACGCGCTCGTCGAGGACGGAACACTCGAGCGGGTAGTCGGCCTGGGCACGTTCGTCGCCCGGCCCAAGATGGACCTGCAGGTCAAGCTCACCTCGTACAGCGAAGAGATGCAGCGCCGCGGCATGGTGCCTGCGGCGCGTGTGCTCCGCTTCGATGAAGTGCCCGCCGTTGGCAATCTGGCGCGGGAGATGGAACTCGCCGATGGAACGCCGGTCGTTCGATTCCGTCGGCTCCTCCTGGCCGACGGTATGCCGATGAGCCTGGACGAGAATTTCCTGCCGGCTCACATGGTGCCTGGGTTCCTCGACGAGCCGGCCCCGAGCAGCCTCTACAGCAGCCTCGAGGAACGCTATGGGCTCGTCATGCAATGGGGAGAAGACCAGATCGAGGCCACGGCTGCGAAACCGGAGTACGCCCAGCTGCTGGCCGTCGATGCCGGGGCACCGCTGTTGAAGATTCAGCGTCACGCTTACGTGCGTCGTGAGCTCGTGGACTACTCGGTCTCCTACTATCGGGCCGATCGCTACAAGCTCTGGGTGCCGCTGCAGCGGCCCGGGACGCGACGGACGAGCTCGCACTCCTACAACCGCTGAAAGCGACTCAGCAGCGAATATGAGGACGCTCGCCACGTTCTTTCCGTTTCTACTGGAGCTGGTGCGGCGCGACAGTGTCCTGATTCGGGCGTAGGGGGTCTGGGGGAGCAGGCGCCGGCGTATTGCGCCGCACGCACACGAGGGCCCCGGCACCGAATCAATCGGTGCCGGGGCCCTCGTGTGCGTGCGGGTACTCGCTAGCTGATTACTGCTCGAGTTCCTTGTCGTCCTTGCCCTCGACGGCGTGGTGTCCGTGGTGAGAGCGGGCCTCCTCGAGTTCAGCCTTCGTGACCGGGGCTACGCGGTCCTCGAAGAAGAACTTGGAGATGGATCCGCGCAGCTTCTCCGAGCGCGTGACGTGTCCCGCGCGATCAGCCTGGGCCGGCAGGACTTCGTGGGATTCGAAGGTCATGAGCTTGTAGAGCTTGTAGTCATCGACCTGCTCGTGGCGTTCCGTGAACGCGCCCTCCGGCGACATCTCGATGATGCCCGCTTCGCGACCGTGCAGCACGATGTCGCGGTCCTTGCGCTGCAGTGCAAGGGCGATGCGGCGGGCGATGATGAAGCCGAAGATCGGACCCAGGAAGAACAGCGCGCGAAGCCAGTAGGTGACATCGTTGAGCGCGACACCGAAGTGCGTTGCGATGAGGTCGGACGAGGCGGCGGCCCACAGGACACAGTAGAAGATGACGCCCGCGACGCCGACGGCGGTGCGGAACGGCGCGTTGCGCGGACGGTCCAGCAGGTGGTGTTCGCGGTCGTCCTTGGTGACCCAACGCTCGATCCACGGCCAGACGAACATGCCGCCGAGCAGCGCGACGAGTACCACGGCCGGGACGAGCACGCCCATGGCCAGGAGGTTGTCACCCCACGGGAACGGGATGATCCAGTCGAAGCTGAAGTCCCAGAGCTGGCCCGGCATGAGTCGGAGCGCGCCGTCGGCCCAGCCGATGTACCAGTCGGGCTGGGTACCGGCGGAGACGGGCGACGGGTCGTAGGGGCCGTAGTTCCAGATCGGGTTGATTGTGAAGAACGCCGAGATTGCGGCGACAACACCGAAGACGATGAAGAAGAAGCCACCGGCCTTGGCGGCGTAGACGGGGCCGACCGGGAACCCGACGACGTTGTCCTCAGTGCGGCCCGGACCCGCCCACTGGGTGTGCTTGTGCACGACGACCATGAAGAGGTGGACGGCGACCATCAGCAAGATGAGTGCCGGAACCAGCATGATGTGCAGCATGTAGAGGCGGGCGATGATCGCCGTACCCGGGAACTCGCCTCCGAAGAGGAACGCCGAGACGTACGTGCCGACGACCGGAATCGCCTTGATGATGCCGTCGATGATGCGCAGGCCGTTGCCGGAGAGCAGGTCGTCCGGCAGGGAGTAGCCGGTGAAGCCAGCGCCCATGGCGAGCACGAGGAGGGTGCTGCCAACGACCCAGTTGAGTTCGCGCGGCTTGCGGAACGCGCCGGTGAAGAAGACACGCAGCATGTGCACGGAGACGGACGCCACGAAGAGCAGTGCCGACCAGTGGTGGACCTGGCGCATGAACAGGCCACCACGGATGTCGAAGCTGATGTCCAACGAGGTGTGGTAGGCGACGGACATGCCGATGCCCTTAAGCGGGTTGTACGACCCGTTGTAGGTGGTGTGCGCCATCGAGGGATCGAAGAACAGCGTCAGGAACGTGCCCGAGATCAGCAGGATGACGAACGTGTAGAGCGCTACCTCGCCGAACATGAATGACCAGTGGTCCGGGAAGATCTTGCGGCCGAATTCTTTGACCATCCCCGAGGCGCCCGTTCGCTGATCCACGAAGTCCGCGATGCGGCCTGTCTTGGTCTTGGGCTGGTACACGGTGTTAGTGCTCATAGGTTCTAGCCACGCTCCCAGTATCCGGGTCCGACAGGTTCATGGAAGTCGCTCTGAGCGACGAGGAAGCCCTCGTCGTCCACCGTGATCGGCAGCTGCGGCAAGGCGTGTGCGGCCGGACCGAAGATGACCTTGCACTCCTGGGTCAGGTCGAAGGTCGACTGGTGGCACGGGCACAGCAGGTGGTGCGTGTGCTGCTCGTAGAGAGCGACGGGGCAACCGACGTGCGTGCAGATCTTCGAGTAGGCGACGATGCCGTTGTAGTGCCAGTCTTCACGTTCCGGAGAGACGCTGAGATCTTCCGGGTCCAGGCGCATCAGCAGGACGACGGCCTTGGCCTTCTCGTTCAGCGGATCCTCGGTATCGTTCAGGCCGTCAGGGATCACGTGGAACGCCGAACCGATCTGGACGTCGGATGCCTTGATCGGCGTGCCCGACGGGTCGCGAGTGAGTCGCACACCCTTGTCCCACATGGTGTGGCGCAGGCGGTCAACGATCTGGCCGGCGCTCTCCTTGGTGAGGTCCAGATCTCGCAGGATGAAGACACCCGGCAGCGGGGCCAGGGCCAGCGCGCCGATGAGGGTGTTCCGGATCAGCGGACGACGGTTGATTCCGGACTCGTCGACGATCGTGTTGATGATCGCTTCAGCGTCCTGGCGGTCTTCCTCGGTGCGGACCTCGTGACGGGACTCCGCGATCTCGTGGTCGGGCATCAGCGTGCGTGCCCAGTGAACGATGCCGACGCCGATGCCGAGCATGGCGAAGGCGGTGCCGACGCCGAGCAGCATGTTCTGGAGGCGGATTTCCGCAATCGATTCGGGGTGGCCCACCGCGAAGTAGCCGACAAAGAAGAGCACGGTGCCGATCATCGAGATAGCGAAGAGAATCGCTACCTGACGCTCGGCGCGCTTAGCTGCCCGCGGATCCGTATCGGTCAATCGAGCCCGATGCGGCGGAAGGCCCGGATCCTGGATCTTGTCCAAGGAGCCATCCTGAGCCTTAGCAACGGTGCCCGACTCCTGCGGACTGCCGTGACTATGGTCGCCCATGTTGTCTCTCATCCTTTATCTAAGTGTTCTCGGTACGTAGTGATGCGGTGCTTGAGCCCACCGCACAAGGCTCAAGAGGGACGCGAGGTCAGCCAGATGGTGAAGGCGATGATGATGCCCAGTCCGGCGGTCCAGACGAAGAGGCCTTCGGAGACGGGTCCGAGCGAACCGAGCTTGGCTCCACCGGGGGAGCCCTGCGCTTCGATCTCCTTGAGGAAGGTGATCACGTCGCGCTTGTCCTCCGGGCTGATGTTGGAGTCGTTGAAAACGGGCATGTTCTGCGGGCCGATCACCATGGCCTCGTAGATGTGCTTCTCGTCGACGCCCTCCAGCGACGGGGCGAACTTGCCTCGCGTCAGCGCACCACCGGCAGCGGCGGCGTTGTGGCACATCGCGCAGTTCACACGGAAGATTTCGCCACCCTTGCCGGAGTTGCCGAGCGTGGTGTCCAGGTACTCGGCTTCCGGCACTGCGGGGCCGGCGCCCAAGGACGCTACGTAGGCGGAGAGCTGTCGGATCTGATCGTCGTCGAACTGAACCGGCTTCACCTGAGCCTGCGGGCCCTGCATCTGCATGGGCATGCGTCCCGTGCCGACCTGGAAATCAACGGAAGCGGCTCCGACACCAATGAGGGAAGGTCCGGCTTCAGTGCCTTCGGCGTTCATGCCGTGGCAGGTAGCGCAGTTCGCCAAGAAGAGCTTGTCGCCCTCTTCGACGTCGCTGGCGCTATAGGCGCTGGCGGCCTGCGCTTCGTTCACGCTGCTCGCGGCTGCGTACAGGCCGCCTGTGACGAGCAGACCCATTAGGAGCAGCGCTACAGCGGCGAGCGGATGCCGGCGCTTTTGCGAAAGTGCCTTCACTTGCTGGTTCCTCACTAGTTATCTCGGAAGTTGGTGATGCGGTGTTGGCCTGTGATGACCGGCGTCGGACTACTTCAGGAAGTAGATGATCGCGAAGAGGGCAATCCACACGACGTCGACGAAGTGCCAGTAGTACGACGTGACGATGGCGGAAGTGGCCTCAAAGTGGCCGAACTTCTTGGCGATGTAGGCGCGGCCGATGATCAGCAGGAACGCGATGAGGCCGCCCGTGACGTGCAGGCCGTGGAAGCCCGTCGTCATGTAGAAGGCGGAACCGTAAGCGTTCGAGTTCAGGGCAACACCGTGGTGGACGAGTTCGACGTACTCGTACGCCTGGACGGAGACGAAGATCGCGCCAAGGAGGAACGTCAGGATGAACCACTCGATCATGCCCCACTTCTTCATGTTCCAGAGTCCGCCGGTCCGGCGCGGCTGAAGGTTTTCAGCAGCGAAGACGCCGAACTGGCAGGTGAAGGAACTCGAAACGAGGATGATCGTGTTGATCAGCGCAAACGGGACGTTCAGCTTGTCGGTCTCCGTCGCCCACATCTCCGGCGACGCCGCGCGGAGTGTGAAGTACATGGCGAAGAGCGCGGCGAAGAACATCAGCTCGCTGGCAAGCCAGACGACAGTTCCCACCGACACCATGTTGGGACGGTTCGGTGCAGCGTGCACCGGGGCATTGAGGGCATGAGTCGCAGTTGTCACAGCCCCATTATGTCTAAGAGAGGGCCCTCTACACCAATGGACAGACCGTGATCTGGCCCGATTTCGTGCCGAAGGAGCCCGGGAGCCCCGGAATGACGGGGGAGAAACAATTCCGCGCTTTCTACAATTCGTAGATAACCTGTAGGCGTGTCAACGTTCAGCGCCACCCCAGAGTTCCAGAATTGGCCCACGATCCTCTCCTCGCTCATCGCGGGGGAGAGCCTTCCGCGCGACGCTGCAGCGTGGGCGATGAGTGAGATCATGTCCGGAAATGCCACCGACGTGCAGATCGCCGGATTCCTCGTCGCGCTGCGCTCCAAGGGCGAAACCGTCGACGAACTGACCGGCCTCGTCGACTCGATGGTCGCCGCCGCCCGGCCACTGGAGATCGGCGGCGAGAAGCTGGACATCGTCGGTACCGGCGGCGACCGGCAGAACACCGTGAACATCTCGACGATGGCCGCACTCGTGTGCGCCGGAGCCGGCGCGCGCATCGTCAAACACGGCAACCGCGCGGCCTCCTCGTCCTCCGGGTCGGCCGATGTGCTCGAGGCCCTCGGCGTCAACCTGGAGGCTGCCGTCGAATCGCTGCCTGCGATGGTCGACGCGGCCGGCATCGTCTTCTGCTTCGCGCAGGTCTTCCACCCGTCGATGCGCTACGCCGCCGTCGCACGGCGCGGTCTGGGCACGGCGACGGTCTTCAATTTCCTCGGCCCGCTGACCAACCCGGGCAATCCCACGGCGTCGGCCATCGGCTGCGCGGATGCCCGTATGGCCCCGCTCATGGCCGGAGCCCTCGCAGGTCGCGGGCGCCGAGGACTGGTGTTCCGCGGGGACGACGGACTCGATGAGATGACGACGACGGCGACCAACCGGGTCTGGGAGGTCCGCAGAGGGGAGATCTCCGAGTACACGGTGGATCCGACCGACTTCGGGCTGGCGCGCGTCACGATCGAGCAGCTGCGCGGCGGCGACGCGTCCTACAACGCGGGCGTGGTGCGGGACGTCCTGGCGGGGGAGAAGGGTCCAGCCCGCGACGCCGTGGTGCTCAACGCAGCGGCGGGCCTCGTCGCCTACGACACGGACGCGACTGGAGCGCTCGATGCGCGCCTGGAGCGCGCGCTCGAACGGGCGGCCGCGGCGATTGATGAAGGTCGCGCAGCCTCGGCGCTCGAGCGCTGGGCGGCTGCGACGCGGGCCTGACGCTGCGAGCCGAAAATCACGACGGCGGTCGGGGACGCCCCAGCGGGCGTCCCCGGCCGCCGTCGTACTCAGTGGCGCGCTGCGCCGCTAGCTACTCGAGACCCAGCGAGAAGGCCGCGTCCAGGTCGTGCTGGGAGAAGGCGCGGAAGGCGAGGTGGGTGGTGGTCTCGACGACGCCTTCCACCTTGTTGACGCGATTCGAGATGACCTCGGCGAGGTCCTCGTAGCGTTTGATCCGCACAATCGCGATGAGGTCCCAGTCTCCTGCGACCGAGTACACCTCGCTGATGCCCTCGAGCTCGGAGAGCTTCTGTGCGCATTCCGGAATGCTGTCCGTCTGCGCCTGGATCATGACGAATGCGGTGACCATGGTGACTCCTGATGTCGAAGGTCCTCGGCGATGAGGGACCAGTGGGGGAGCGCGGCCAGGACCGCGCTTCGTCTGTTTGGCTACAGCTTATGCGACGACGGTTCGCTGTCGCCTCCGCGCTTGCGGGCGATCAAACGCGTGATTGCGCGCCGTCCGAGCAGGAAGGCGCCGAGCGTGATGACGGTGACGACGACGAACGGAGTGGCCGCGGTGGCGCCGAAGATGACGCGCAGCGCGAGTCCGAAGGCGACGACGCCCAGCCATGTCATGACACCCTGCGGCCAGAAGCGGTTGTACGTCTCGGGGTAGCGCGTCATCGACGCCATCGCAAGGAGTGCCAGGAGGAACGGAGCGGCTGTGCCGGCGATTCCGGTGAGCGTGAGGCCGTGCTCGTGGCTCTGGCGCCCGAGAACCGCGAACACGACGATCAGGGCGGCGTCGGCGCTGAGGCCGATGATCCAAGAAGTGCGCATGCACTCAATCCTAGGGATCCACCGCGCACGATTCGACGCGGAGACAATCGACAAGGCTTAGCTCTTGTAAGTGATGCTACAAGCTTCTAGTCTTGTTTTATGTTCGTGTTGACGATAGATCAGCGCCATTCGCGCTCGAGCCCCGACCTGGTGGGCGACCTCATCGCGAGGATCGATGCGGCCTACGCCACGCACCGTTCCTTCGAGCGTACTGCCGGCGACGAGGTCCAGGGCGTATTGCTGAGCGCCGAGTCCGCCGTGCACCTGGCGCTCCAGGTCGTGAAAACCGGGGAGTGGAGTGTGGGTATCGGTGTCGGTGCCGCCGAGGAGCCGCTGCCGGCGCAGACCCGCGCCGGGCGCGGCCTGGCGTTCGAGCGGGCGCGCGACGCCGTCGAGCGGGCGAAGACCTCGAGCGGCCGACTGGCCGTGACAGGTGCGGGCAGCGGCGCCGAGCGACTCGAGGCGGAGCTGCAGATGATCGCTTCGGTCAATCTCCGCCGGACTGACACCTCCGAGGAGGCGGGGCAGCTGCTCCTGTCCGGGCTGACGCAGCGCCAGGTCGCCGAGCGGCTGGGTATCAGCCAGCAGGCGGTCTCGAGTCGGCTGTCGTCCGGCCTCTGGTACGAGACGCAGCGCCTGACCGAGGTCGCGGTCGTCGCCCTCGAGCGGCTGGATGCGGCGACTATTAGCGCGGATGGTCGCGCCGAAAACGAAGGAGTGAACGCATGATGTGGGCGGCATGGTCGATCCTGATCCTCGTGGCCGGCCTGGCCCTGTTCACCGTGCTGCGCACGTGGCGCCCCAGCACCAAGACGCGGCGCACGCCGTTGGCCATCGCGCTCGCGGCCCTGCTGGCCCTTGCTGCCGGTGTCGGCGTGCTCGGCGATGCCCTAGCGGCGGCCGCGGTGCCTCTGGCTCTGGCCGTTGTCGTCTCCGTCGCCGCGGCGACGTTGGGTGGCGGCCCGGTCGCCGAGGCGATGTTCCGGTGGGCGTCGTTCAAGCACGACGGTGGTGCGTTGCTGTCCGTGGGCGAGCCGCGGGTGCTTCCGGCCCGGGGGAGTGAGCCGGAGGACGGCGGCGCGGTGCTCCGCGGCGGCCTCTGGATCGGCCTGCTCGAGCGCGGGGCCATCGCCTCGGCCCTCTGGGCCGGCTGGCCTGAGGGGCTTGCGATCGTGCTCGCCGTCAAGGGCCTGGGCCGGTTCACTGAGCTGAAGCAGCACGCCGCCGCCGAGCAGTTCATTCTCGGAACCTTCGCTAGTGTCCTCTGGGCCTGCGCCGCATACGGCGTCGGGCGGCTGGTCGCCGGCTGAGAAGACCAGTGGATCGTGGGGGAGCGGCCTACGGTTCCCAGCGCACGTTCGAATCGCAGAAGGACGTCGTTGCGGCATCCCCGTCGGCGCACTGCCCGTCGAGCAGGCGTCGTTCGCCGAGCGGTTTGTTCAGCGAGAAAGACGCCGGTACCTCGGGGTTGCCCTGACAGGTCGCCGCGCCGAGTTCGAGATCCTCGACGGTGAACGTCACGACGATCTCGTCCGGAGTCTCCATCACGTCGGGTTCGTTGACCTCGCCGGTGACGCCGCTGCTGCATTCGAGGCGCGTGACGAGGACATCGACGCTCGTCGAATCAGCGCGCGGCGGCGATGCGTCGTCGATGCGCCACATCGCCGGTGGCAGACCCTCGGCGCCGTTCGCGCATCCGGCCAGCAGGCATGCTGCGAACGTGGCGAAAACGACACTCGTGCGCGTTGTCGGCTTGCTTTCAGCGGTAGCCATGGAATTCATGTTCCTCCGCGGCGCTTAGGCCGGCAAGACTCATCGCGGTCGCTGTTCCGGAGGGGGGTGCTCTCTAAGCGCGAGAAGGGGTCACCAGAAGCTAAGTTGACATAATGTACATTATCGGCGTTATGGATACGACGGGGATTGCAGCCGTTGCTCACGCACCTGCACTGTTCGGGTCTGCCTGTTGCGTAGCCCTTGGATACGATGCTGAAGCTGTCGGCATATTCGGCGGGGACGCCGCGCGAACCGGCGACCGGGTCAGCGACGTCGCCTATGCAATGTAGTGGCTGGCACCCTTTGAGGCGCATCCAGTTGAACGGACGCGGCGAGGTTTCGGGGTCGAGACGGATCGCCGTCGGAGATTCTCGGCGTTCCTCCTGGGTTGCGGCTGGACGGAGCCTCTCCAAGTCGTTCAGGAGGTCATGCGTCGGCGGAAGCCCTGAGCAGTTGGTATCAAGGACTTAAAAAGGTTCGTTCCCTCGGGGATGAAATTGTTGTTGGTGGCTGCTCCCCCATGAAGCCGGGCCCTTGGGCCCACCCCTCGTCAAGGTGGGCGTGGCCCTCTAGACTCGGCCGCAGGGCAACAGGAAAGGATCTGCGATGCGTCAACTTATCGCGACGGCGTTCGTCTCCCTCGACGGCGTCATGGAGGGCCCCGGCGGCGAACCCGGCTACCGCAACTCCGGATGGACGCAGACCAGTGTCGATTTCGATCCCGCGGCCTACGAGCTCAAGGGTCGCGAACAGGATGAAGCTGCCGCGATGATGCTGGGCCGGCGCAGCTACGAGGCGTTCTCCGCGGTCTGGCCGTCCATGACCGACGAGTTCCCGCAGTACAACTCCATGCCCAAGTTCGTCGTCTCGACGACGCTGAGCGAAGACGATCTCGTGACGGGCTGGGGTGAGACCCGGATCCTGCGAGGTGTCGACGACATCGCCGAACTCAAGAAGGGCGAAGGCGGACCGATTTCAATCCATGGCAGCGGCGAGCTCGTGCGGTCGTTGACTGACGCAGGAATGGTGGACCGGTTCCACCTGCTCGTGTTCCCAGTGCTTCTCGGCAGGGGCGCTCGTCTCTTCAGCGACGCGGACAAGGCGGCGCAGCGGCTGCGGCTCATCGAACACGAGAGTTACGGCAACGGGGTGCAGAAACAGATCTTCGACTACGTGGGAAGCGCTTAGGAGTCCCCAGGACCCGTCGCACCGCCCGGTCACACGTACTACAACTAGGAGTCCCGCCATGCAGCGTCCGATCGATACCGCCCGCAGTCTGCTCGACGCCGGACCCGATGCGCCACCGCCGGCAATCGTGCAGCTGGGCCACCCGGTGCTGCGCACGCCGGCGCTTCCTTACGACGGCGAACTCACCGACCACGAACTGCTCGCCTTGCTCGGGATCATGCGCCGGACGCTGCAGGCGGCGCCCGGTGTGGGGCTCGCCGCCCCGCAGATCGGCCTCGGCTGGCAGCTGGCCGTGCTCGAAGATGCCGCGGACGTGCCCGAGCAGGTTGCGGCCGAGCGCGAACGGACGCCGATGCCCTACTTCCCCATAGTGAACCCCAGCTACTCCCCCATGGGTGAGACGACGACGGCCTTCTTCGAGGGGTGTCTCTCGATGGCCGGCTATCAGGGCGTCGTCGAACGTCCGCGAGAGATCGCCGCCACGTACTTCACCATTGACGGCGAACAAGTCAGTCGAGAATTCAGGGGTTGGCCGGCGCGGATCTACCAGCACGAGACCGATCACCTGGCCGGCACTGTCTATATCGACAAGGCCGAGATCCGAAGCCTGACATGCGCGGACGAGTATGCCGCCCGCTACGCGCAGCAGAGCGTCGGCGAGGCACGGGCGGCACTCGGCTTCTGATCCCGCCGGTAAAGTTGTCGAGTACGGCCGCGGCGTGACGAGTACGCGGCCACCGTTGGACAACCACGAGGGGTGAGCCCGTGCCTGCTGCACCGAGGCCGGCGAGCGGCGCGTCTGCGTCGCAACTCGGCTGGGACCACTTGCGCTGCCCGATATGCTCGCAGCGGCTCCAATGGGCCCAGCGCAGGCTGCTGGTCTGCCCCGACGGGCACCGATTCGACGCGGCGAAGCAGGGGTACTTCAATCTCCTCACCGGCCACGGTACCGCCTTCCGCGAAGACACGGCCGAGATGGTCGCCGCCCGCGCCGAATTCCAGACCGCTGGTCACTACGAGCCGCTCGCCGCCGCGATCGCCGCCGCCGTTCGCGCGCACCTGCCCGACCGGCCTGGCCCCGCTCCCTTGCGCCTGGTCGACGTCGGCGCCGGCACCGGCTACTACCTGCGGCGAGTGCTCACAGCGGTGACGCATTCACCGGCTGAGGCCGTCGCCACCGACATCTCGCGCTACGCCATGCGGCGTGCCGCGAAGATCGAGCACACGATTGCGCTCGTCTGGGACGTCTGGAAACCACTGCCCCTCGCCGAAGCGAGCATCGACGTCGTGCTCAACGTCTTCGCCCCGCGCAACGGGACCGAGTTCGCGCGAGTGGTGCGCCCGGGCGGCATCTCCGTCGTCGTCACGCCGCAGCCGGACCACCTGAGGGAGGTCGCCGAAACTCTCGGCCTGCTCGGCATCGCGGACGGCAAGGAGGCCGCCGTCGCCGAGCGCCTCGGACAGGCCTTCGTGCCCGTCGCCAGCGAGGAGGTGCGCAGCGCGCTCGAGCTGACCCGGGCCGATGCCCTCGCACTCGCGGTCATGGGCCCGGCAGGGCACCACCTCGACGCGGAGGCGCTGCGTTCCCGGCTTGCTGAGGGCCCCGACGTCCTGCGTACGACGGCGGCCTTCCGCGTCCAGGTGCTGCGCCGCGGTTGAAGATCCTCCTTCAGGGGGACGCCGATCCGGCGTGCGATCAGGCAGGATAGGAAGGTACCGAGGGCGGCGAGAGCCCTCCCGAGCGAACGTGTGGTGACTTGCGAATGATCGAATGGATCGTCGCCAACGGCTGGGTGTTCTGGCTGGCCCTGTTCCTCGTCCTGGCGATCATCGAAGTGATGTCCCTGGACCTCTACTTCATCATGCTCGCGACCGGCGCTCTGGCTGCGGTGTTCACGGCACTGGCCGGTGGTCCGTTCTGGCTGCAGACGCTCGTATTCTGCGTCATCGCGCTGGCGATGATTCTCTTCCTGAGACCGATCGCGCTGCGGCATCTCAGGCGGAGTCCGGCCGACCGGTTGACCAACGTGGACCGCCTCGTGGGGCTCGACGCGCTGGTTCTCGAGCCGACCACGCGGCTCAGCGGACGCGCGAAGATCGGCGGCGAGACCTGGTCGGCGCGTATCGACGGCGACACGACGCTAGAACCCGGCAGCTACGGTCGGGTCACGCGGATCGACGGAGCGATCGCGTACATCACGGAGCGCGCGGCTACCGAGGCGTAGGACCCAGGGAAATCCGACCCAACAAGTTCATAACCCCAACTCACCCCAGAGGGGAAACTCATGTCCGATTCATCGAATATCGGTGCGGCAATCGTTCTGATAGTTCTGGCGGTCTTTGTCATCGTCGTGCTGTTGCGCTCGATACGGATCGTCCCGCAGGCGCGGGCCGGCATCGTCGAGCGCCTCGGCAAGTACCAGCGGACCCTCGGTCCCGGTCTGACGCTGCTGATCCCGTTCATCGACCGACTGCTGCCGCTGCTGGATCTGCGTGAACAGGTTGTCAGCTTCCCGCCCCAGCCGGTCATCACCGAGGACAACCTCGTCGTTTCGATCGATACGGTCGTCTACTTCCAGATCACCGAGCCGCGCGCGGCGACGTACGAGATCGCGAACTACATCCAGGCGGTCGAGCAGCTCACGACGACGACGCTGCGTAACGTCGTCGGCGGACTGAACCTCGAAGAGGCACTGACGAGCCGCGACCAGATCAACGGTCAGCTTCGCGGCGTGCTCGACGAGGCGACCGGCAAGTGGGGCATCCGCGTCTCGCGCGTCGAGCTCAAGGCCATCGATCCGCCCCTGTCCATCCAGGACTCCATGGAGAAGCAGATGCGTGCCGAGCGCGATCGGCGTGCCGCCATCCTCACGGCGGAAGGAACCAAGCAGTCCGCAATCCTGACCGCCGAAGGTCAGCGCCAGGCCTCCATCCTCGCCGCTGAAGGCGACGCCAAAGCGTCGATCCTCCGCGCCGACGGCGAGGCACAGGCTATCCAGAAGGTCTTCGACGCGATCCACGCGGGAAACCCGGATCAGAAGCTGCTGGCCTACCAGTACCTGCAGACGCTGCCCAAGCTCGCGCAGGGCGACTCCAACAAGCTGTGGATCATTCCGAGCGAGGTCGGCGAGGCGCTCAAGGGGATCGGCGGCGCGCTCGGCAACATCAACGCGGCCGACGACGAGGCCGCAGCGGGCGAGAAACCCGCGAATCAGTAGGTTCTGCGTATACTGGTTAGTCGGGTCGTAGTCAGTGGCGGTCGGGAATGGTTCCGGCCGCTCTGGCGTTAAGCCGAATGTCGTGAAGCGTTACTGACGCAGTAGGGAGAGTAATGAGCGATCGCAGTCTGCGCGGAATGCGCCTGGGCGCACAGAGCATGGAGTCCGAAGCCGGTGTCGAGCCGGCGCCGCGTCAGCGCGTCGAGTACCGGACGGAGGACGGCGAACAGGTGTTCGTGACGTTCGCCTCCGAGGCCGAGATCCCGGCGACGTGGGTTTCCAAGAGTGGCAAGGAAGCACTCCTCGTCAACGGCCACAAGCCGGAGGAGGACAACTCCAAGCCGGTGCGCACCCACTGGGACATGCTGCTCGAGCGTCGCTCCGAGGAGGAGCTCGAGGAAATCCTGGAGGATCGCCTGAAGAAGATCCGTTCGGCACGCGGCGACAAGGCCTGACCGGACGCCTCGGCAACTGACGAAAAGGCCGGACCACCCCGAGGGGTGGTCCGGCCTTTGTCATGTCCGGGTGGCGGGTGCCGAGGCGCCTATCGGGTTGCCGAGGTCAGCTTCTTCCACCGGGCCGAAAGGCCCCAGCGGGTGACGTTGAGCATGGCCTCGACGACGATGTTCCCGCTCATCTTCGAAACGCCGAGCTCGCGTTCGACGAAGGTGATCGGGACCTCGGTGATCGTGAACCCCAGCTGGGCCACGCGGAAGGTCATGTCGACCTGGAAGCCGTAGCCGACCGACTCGATGGCGTCGAAGTCGATGGCCTCGAGGGTCTCGCGCCGGAAGGCGCGGAAGCCGGCGGTGATGTCTCGCACGGGCAGCCCCAGCATCGTCCGGGAGTACAGCGACCCGGCACGGGAGATGAGTTTGCGGTGCAGCGGCCAGTTCACAACGCTGCCGCCCGGGACCCAGCGTGAGCCGATGACCAGATGCGCGTCGGGAACCTTCGCGAGCAGGCTGGGCAGGTCCTCGGGGCGGTGCGAGCCGTCCGCGTCGAGCTCGACGATCACGTCGTAGTCGCGCTCGAGGGCCCAGCGGAAACCGGCGATGTAGGCCGCTCCGAGCCCCTCCTTGCCGCGACGGTGCATGACGTGGATGTTCGAGTCCTCGGCGGCCATACGGTCGGCCAGTTCCCCGGTGCCGTCAGGACTGTTGTCGTCGGCGATGAGAACATCGCTGTCAGGGACGGCCGCACGCAGGCGGTCCACGGTAACGGGAAGCGCCTCGAGCTCGTTGAATGTGGGAATGATGGTCAGTACGCGCACGGAGCAGTGGTGCCCTTCTGAACGGGGGTGGATGCCAGTGCCCCAGTATACGGCCGCGTTCCTGTCAGGTCGCTGGAAACGCGGGGTGCATCCGGCGAGAATCGCGGACGCCGTAGGCGTGAACGAGGGAAAACCCCGATGGCTTCGGACCAATGGCGGCGCGCGTGTCCCCCATTGTTTTCTAATGCCATCGGGGTTTTCCCCTGTCGTGCTTGCCGGATCTCCCGGCACGGCAGACGAGGGATCGTGTGGAGCGGGAAACCCGTCGGAAGCTGCCGGTGATTCACCAGCCTAGTGGTTCATCCCACACTGTCAACCGCTGCGTGACCAGTGCCGTTCAGGATCGAACCTAGTCAGTACCGAAACGACCCGGTGAGGCTCAAAAGGCATCATGCAACGACTGAGGCGTCCTCCGCGAAAAGTACGCGCCCGGCGCGTACCGTGCGGAGGCAACGGGGAAACTCATTCTCCATAACCGGCAGCAGCGGGGTTCCGGCGCGCGCATCCGTACTCCACGAGGCCACGCGGGAGTCGGGCGTCTGCACCATCAGTTCCGAGGCACTCCACACGGCGAACGTTGCTTCTCCGCCGGGCACGAGCTGCCCGCCGAAGGGGATATCGACGCCGGCGGCGCGGTACCCGGAGCGGGTGTGCGCCAGGAAGGCCGCGCGCGCTGAAATACGGGCAGACTCCGTAGACAGGTTCAGGCAGGCCTTGACGCTCCCCCACGGGTCGACCTCGGTCACCGGTGCGTCCGAGCCGAGACACACCGGAATGCCAGCGGCGAGGAAACGTCCGACCTCGTTCATGCGCTGGGTCCGCTCGGGGCCGAGGCGGGACGCGTACAACCCTTCGGGGCCGCCCCACTTCGCGTCGAAGGCCGGCTGCAGTGAGACGGTGACTCCGGCCTCTAGCAGGGTGGCGATGACATCGTCGTCGACCATCTCCACGTGTTCGAGGCGGTGGCCGAGCCGCTGCAGCGCCTCGGCTCCGACCTCGTCGGCTGCGCGCCGGAAGCCCGCGGCCGCAGCGTCGGCGCCGGCGTCGCCGATGACGTGGAAACCGGCCTGCACACCGGCCTTGGTGCAGGCGACGACGTGCGCTGAGATCTGTTCGGCCGTGAGCGTCAGGGTGCCGGTGTTCCCCGGCGCGTCCGAGTATTCCGCCCGCAGCGCGGCTGTCCGCGAACCGAGTGAACCGTCGATATTCAGGTCTCCGCCGAGACCGGCGAAGGTGGGCCCGAAACTGCGAGCCAGCGCCTCGGCCTCGGCGACGCTGGTGGCCAGCTCGGCCCAGTAGAGGCGGACCAACGGATACGATGCGGGGTCGGTGGCGACGAGTTCCTCGAGCAGCTCGGCGTCACGACGACCGCTGATCTGCGGCGCGGCCATCTCGGCGACACCGGCGTAGCCGTGCTGGGCGTAGTGCTCGAGCGCCGCCCGGAGGTATCGCCGCCGCGTGGTGTCGTCGTAGTCGGTCGCGCGTTGGCGGATTGCGCGGTGAAGGTCTCCGGTGACGTGTGCGGACGAATTTCCCGGGCGGACGGGGGCCGAGGTCCCGGCCACGAGGGCGGAGTGCACGTCCACGCGGGCCAGGTAGACGTCCGCGCCCGCCGCGGCGTCGGCGAGCTCGTCAACGGATGGCAAGACGGGGGTGTCCCATTCGGTCTCGTCCCACCCGAAGCCCACGATCGGTTGCCCCGGGGCGCGCACGCCGGCCGCACGGACGGCACTGAGCAGCTCCGACATGGAACGGGCATCCCGGAGATCCACCTGCTCGAGCGAGGCGCCCAGCTCGGTCAGGTGCACGTGGGAGTCGAAGAAAGCCGGGGCAACCAGGGCGCCGTCGAGATTCACTACGGTCATCCGCTCGTCGATCAGGGCCGCGGCAGCGGCCTCCTGGCCGATCCAGGCGACGGTGTCGCCGTCGATCAGCATGGCGGTTGCGAGCGGATCCGCCGGCGAGTAGACGGAACCGTTGCGGTACATGACCAGCGAAGACACAGAAATCCTCTTTCGTGACGGGTGGGAGCGCGACGCTTAGTCGGAGACGCTGGAGTAGGCGACGACGCCGCGGCGGACGAGTTCGACGGCGTCGCGGCAAGTCGAAGTGAAACTTGCTGGGACGTCCGGCACCTTGGCCAGTTGGTCGAGCGAGTCGATGACCTGCTTGGCCCACCGCACGAAGTCACCGGCTGCGAAGTCCGCCCCGCGCAGGCAGTCCTTGAGGTCGCGGCCTTGGGCCCACTTGAACATCGGCCAGATCAGGCCAGACTCGGGTTCGGCGGTCTCGGGCAGCCGGTGCTCGTTCTCGGCGTCGGTCAGCTCGCTCCACCGGCGCACGGCGACGTCCCAAGCCTCGGACATCGCTTTGGTCGGCAGTTGCGGGTGGACGGTGTTGTCTTCCCGTTTGGCCTGGTACACGAGTGCGGTCACGATCCCTGCGAGTTCCGCGGCGTCCAGACCGTAGAGGGCTCCGGACTCGAGCACGAGCGAGGAGAGCAGGTCGCGTTCCCCGTAGATGCGGCGCAGGCGGTCCCCCGCCGGCGTCGTGTAGATCTGCCCGGTCTCCGGTTCGGTGTGCAGGTAGTCGTAAGACTCGAGGACCGTGCAGACCCGGTCGAAGGTCTTGGCGATGGTGTTGGTGCGGCCCCGGATCTGGCTCTTGAGCTGATCCGTTTCGGCCCGCAGCTTGGTCCAGCGCTCGCCCCAGCGGGCGTGATCCTCCCGATCGGAGCAGCCGTGGCAGGGGTGCCGCTTGAGTTGACGACGCAGGTCGGCGATGCGCTGTTCCTGCTTGGCGTTGCCGCCGAACTCGAACCCGGCCGCGTTACGTCGCGGAGGGCGGCCGTCGTGGACGGCGTTGCGGACGCTGGAGGCCAAGTCTCGTCGTTCCTTCGGGGACTTGCCCGTGAAGTGCTTGGGAACGCGGATGCGGGAGATGATCTGCACGGGTCCGTCGAGGTCGTTGCTGCCCAGTCGGCGGACCTGTTTATCCTCGGTCAGGATCGTCGGACGGGGGTCGCGGTGCGAATCGGAGAGTTCGATCACCACGCAGCGGCCCAACCGTCGCGGACCGACGACGTCGAGCACGTCACCGACGGCGAGCTGGTGGAGGGATTCCTCGGCGGCGCTGCGGCGTGCACGTGTCGCGGTCCGGGAAACCTCCTTCTCCGCATTTGTCAGGTCTCGCCGCAGTCGCGCGTACTCCGCGAAGTCGCCCAGATGACACTGCATGGCCTTCTCATACCCGGCCAGGGACTCCTCGCGGCTACGTACTTGCCGGGCCATGCCGACGACAGAGCGGTCGGCCTGGAACTGCGCGAATGAGGATTCGAGGATCGAACGCGACCGGTCCCGACCGAACTGGGCGAAGAGGTTCAGGCTCATGTTGTAGGTCGGCCGGAAGCTCGAGTTCAAGGGGTAGGTGCGCCGCGAGGCTAGGCCGGCGACGGCGGCCGGGTCAGTGCCGGGTTGCCACTGCACGACGGCGTGGCCCTCCACGTCGATCCCACGTCGCCCTGCGCGGCCCGTCAGCTGGGTGTACTCCCCCGCGGTCACCGTGACGTGCTGTTCGCCGTTGAACTTTTCGAGCTTCTCGAGCACCACGCTTCGGGCGGGCATATTGACGCCGAGCGCCAGCGTCTCCGTCGCGAACACGGCCTTGACGAGACCGCGGGCGAACAGCTGCTCGACCACTTCTTTGAAGATCGGCAGCATGCCGGCGTGGTGCGCGGCGAAGCCGCGCATGAGGCCCTCGCGCCAACCCCAGTAGCCGAGGACTTCGAGATCTTCCTGGGGCATCTGGTGCGCTACGCGCTCGACCGCCTCGCCGATCTCCTTCGATTCCTCACGCGTGGTTAGTGCCAGGCCGCTGCGCACGCATTGATCGACGGCGGCGTCGCAGCCCTTGCGCGAAAAAATGAAGACGATGGCCGGCAGAAGCGCGGCGCGGTCCAGGGAGAGGATCATGTCGGGTCGGGTGACCTTGTGGCTGACCTGCGGTCGCTGCCCGCGCTCGTGGCCATGCCCGTGGCCGCCCCTGCCTCGCCCGCGACGCGGTCCCCCGGAGCGGAAGCCGGACCGCATGTCGCGTTGCGCGAATTTGACGAGCTCGGGGTTGACCTTGACGTCTTCCTCGTCCGCCGGCCCATCGGCGGCGGCTTCGTCGAAGGAGACATCCCCGGCGAAAAGATCCACGATTCGGCCGTTGGCCATCACGTGTTGCCAGAGCGGGATCGGCCGGTGTTCGGAGACGACGATCGCGGTGTCGCCGCGGACGGTGTCCAGCCAGCCGCCGAACTCCTCCGCGTTGGAGACCGTCGCGCTGAGTGAGATGACCTGGACGGCCTGGGGAAGGTGGATGATGACCTCCTCCCACACGGCGCCGCGGAATTTGTCGGCGAGGTAGTGGACCTCGTCCATGATCACGAAGCCCAAGCCGACCAGAGTGTCCGACTCGGCGTAGAGCATGTTGCGCAGCACTTCGGTGGTCATGACGATGACGTCGGCCTCGCCGTTGATGCTGGTGTCCCCGGTCAGCAGGCCGACACGGTCGTGACCGTAGCGCTTGGCCAGTTCCGCGTACTTCTGATTGCTCAGAGCTTTGATCGGCGTCGTGTAGAACGCCTTCTGCTGACGCGAAAGCGCGAGGTGGACGGCGAACTCGCCGACCACGGTCTTACCGGCTCCGGTCGGTGCAGCGACCAGGACGCCGCGCTCGGCTTCGACGGCCTCGCAGGCTTCGATCTGGAAAGGGTCCAGTTCGAATTCGAGCGACTGGCGGAAGCCGTGTAGTTCCGTCTTGGAGTCTGCGGCGCGCTTTTTCGCGGCCGCGTACTGTTCAGCGGGCGAAGACATCAGTTGCTGCCCGTCTCCTTATACGTTGGTTCGTCAGTCCGGGAGCGGACTGGCGTTGTTGGCGTTCTCCTCGTTCTCCTTGTCACGCTCGGCGGCGCGCTTGGCTCGCCGCTTGTCGTTGTAGAGGCAGAAGCCGGTGGCAGCCACGAACAGAAGCAACAGCGGGCCCGCGAGGACGAACATCGTCAGGGCGTCGCCTCCGGGGGCCGCCATCGCGGCGACCAAGCAGATGAGGAAAACGGTGATGCGCCAGTTCTTCAGGATCAGCTTGCCGGGCAGGATGCCGATCATGTTCAGCCCGACCACTAGCACTGGAAGGAGGAACGCGATGCCGAAGGCCAGGAACAGACGCAGGACGAAGTCGAGGTATTCGGGGGCGGTGACATAGTTCACCGCCCCGCCCGGGGTTAGCCCGACGAAGAAGATCAGGGCGTAGGGCAGCGCCCAGAAACCGAGGACGATCCCGCCAAGGAAGAGCGGGAGCGCGGCGCTGATGAACCCGACGGTGGTCCACTTCTCCTTCTTGTGCAATCCGGGCACGATGAAGGCCCACAGCTGGTACAGCCAGACCGGTGCCGACATGATCAGGCCCAGGAAGACCGAGACCTTGATCAGCATGTCCAGCGGCGAGACCGCGGAGGCGAAGTTCGCCTGGCCGCCGGCATCCGCCAGCGGTTCCATGATGATCTCCATGACCGGGTTGTAAAGGAAGAACCCGGCGACTGTCGTCACGAAGAGGGCGATGAGGGAGATGAACAGCCTGTTTCGAAGCTCGATCAGGTGTTCTTTGAGGGACATCCGCCCTTCGGAATTTTTGCGTCCTGCTTTCGGCGCCACGTTGAGTACGGTGTCTCTTCTCGGTTACGCGTTGCCGCGGCTCTGCGGGTCTTCGTCCTTGGGGTCGATGACCTTGCCCTCGACGGGCTCCTCGGCCGCTGATTCGGAGGTGTTCTTGTCGTCGCCCTCATCCTTCATGTGGCGGACCTCGCTCTTGAAGATGCGCAGCGACTGCCCCATCGAGCGTGCCAGAGCCGGGAGCTTCGGTGCGCCGAAGAGCAACAGCACGAGCGCGATGATGATGAGCCACTGCCAGCCCTGAATACCCATGTGGTTATTTCCTTTCGTCGGCTTACAAGTCTACGTCACGGGCGGTAGAGATCCCCGTAACGCTGGGGCCGGCCACGTAAACGTTTGTTGTCGATTCGGCGACGCCTTCGTGCGTCTCGACGTTCGTCTTTGGCTTGCGTGTAGATCTGGCGGGCCGTCTGGGGGTCAACGAACAGCGTTGCGACGCCGGCTTGGCTCGCTTGCTCGCCGACGGCCGCATTCTTCTCGTCGAGCAGGAGAGCGAACTCTCCGCCGGTTTCGAGTGCGGCGTCGTAGACTCGCTTGCCTTTCAACCCGACGCGGAAGAGGACCACCGCGTGGAAGATCAGTGCGGCGAGAACCAAGACGGTCCAGAGCAGAATCCAGGACCCAACGCTCACGGGGCATTCCCACTTTCCGAATCGATCGAATATATCGACAGCGCGCGCCGCAACCATGCCGCGGTCTCCGCGGCCAGTGTTTGCGGTCCGGCGACGAAGACGTCTCCGCCGTGCTCGGCGACCAGCCTGTGTGCGTGGGCGGAGCCGGCGATGCGCACCTCCCCCATCCTAAAGTCCTGGTGCTCGCCGTGGCCGGCGGCCACGCGCGTGGGTGCATAGTCTCGCAACAGCCCGTCGAGGCGGGCCGCGAATGCCAACACGACGGCGCCGTCGTCGTCCTGCGGTGTGTAGAGGTTTCGCGTCAGGTCGTGCGTGTCGACGCTGTGTCGATCGCCGAGCTCGAAGGTCTCCTCCGTCAGCGCGTGGCCGAAGATGCGGTCGAGCCGGAACAGTCGTATGCCCTGCCGCTCACGGCAGTAGGCCTGAACGTATGCTGCGGGCCCGGACTCGAGGAATCGGATGGGTTCGATGGTGCGGCCGGTGATCTCGTCGCGGGCCGGGCTGAAGTAGTCGATGGTCAGCGTTCGCTGCTCCGCCACGGCGCGCTTGATCGCCCCGCTGAGTTCGAGGTCGTCCTCGGCGCGGCTCTGCAGGTCGATGGCGTCGAGTACCGGCAGGTGTTTGGTTGCCTCTTCGAGCTTCGTGAGTGCGGCGACGGCGGCTTTCGTCACGGTCCCCTCGACTTGGGCCAGCATTCGCAGCCCGACGACCATCACGAAGGCCTCCGTCAGGCTGAGCACCAGCGGGGCCTCGAGTTCGGGCGGCGTGCTGATCTGCACGGGGTCCGCCTCGAAGTCGAGATCGATGCGCGTGCCGAGGCTGATGTCGTCAGGGCCGAGCATGCTGATCCGCTGCAAATCGGTGGTCAACGTCGATTCGCTGATGCCGAAATGTTCGCGGATCTCCGCCCTCGACGCCGATCCGCGATGCTGCACGAACGCGACAATGCTCAGTGCGCGCGCGGCCATGGCGACACCCGAACTGCGGCCGGTCGCAACAGTCTTCTTCAGTGCGTAGTCAGGGAGTGGGGCCGATTGTGCAGCCAAGGCGCCATGCAGGCGGCGGACGACGGCGTCGCGCAGCTCTGGTGGTCCGATCACTTCGGCGTCTGGCCCGAGACCGGCCAAGCGGCCCGCGGTCGCTTCTGCATCATGGAACGCGAACTCGGCGTCGTCGAATCCGGGAATCTCGGAGGCGCCCACGCGCGTGGCCGTCGCGCGGAGGTCTTGGCCACGCCCATGTGCGAGGCGTACCCGGGCCGTCGTCGTCGCTTCGTCTGCTGAGAGGCGCGAGAGGTATTCGCGGGCGGAAAACCCTTCCGGCCGCGGGGGGACGCCGACGGCTGCTGTCGCTTCGATAGCGCTGACGATCCTCGAGAGCCGGAACATGCGGACCTCGCGGCGCTCGAGATCGAAGGCGATCAGGTACCAGAGGCCGAACCGGGACCCGAGGCCCCACGGGGCGACGCGACGCAGGGACTCCTCGCCCGTGACGTTGCGATACGCGAAGGAGACCGGCTCCCCGCGCAGCGCCGCCTGGGTCAGCGGGGTCAGGACGGCCTCCCCCACGGTGAGGCGGGCGGTGAAGCGGCTCGAGTCGACGTCGAATGATCCGGTGCTCGTCAGGCGGGCTAGCGCGCGCCCGGCTGCGCCGCCGAAATTCGGGTCCGACCAGATGCTCGAGGCCAGAGCGAGGGCCATGGCCTCTTGAGAGGTGAACTGGATCGCTGGGATCTGGGAGCGCGTGGGGTCGAGGCGGTACAGCACGCCCGATTCGAAGAAGGAGTCGCTGGAGGCACCGGCGTTCTCCTCGGTCGTGATCTCGATGCCGAGTTCACGCAGGTGCGCCTTGTCTCGTTCGAACTTGGAGTCGAAGTTCTTGTCGTTGAGGCCCCGGTATCCGTCGATGGCATGACGCAGCTGAGCCTTGGTGAGTCCTCTGCGTGGCGCCTGAAGAAGCGTCACGAAGAGGCTGACGAAGCGTTCGGTTTGATCAACCTTGGTTTGGGCGGTCACGTTTCACACGGTACTACGAAGAAGGCCCGCTCGGTCCGCTGTCGCGTGCGGGCGCGCGGCCGTTCGGCAGTCTTCACGCGCGTGGTGGCAGCGAAAGCCGGAGAGACGAAAGCGGCCGCCCCATACGCCGAAGCGCGCGGGGCGGCCGTTCAGAACGGGAATCTGACCTAGGAAGTTCCTAGCGGGCGCCCATCAAGTCGATCACGAAGATCAAGGACTCGTTCGGGGCGATCGCGGATCCGGCGCCACGCTCGCCGTACGCCATGGCCGAGGGGATCTCGAGGCGACGACGGCCACCGACCTTCATGCCGAGCAGGCCCTGATCCCATCCCTTGATGACCTGTCCGACCCCGACGGTGAAGTCCAGCGGCGTGCCGCGGTTCCACGACGCGTCGAATTCTTCGCCGGTCGACCAGGAGACACCGACGTAGTGCGCCGAGACGGTGGTGCCCGGAACGACCTCGGTGCCGGTGCCCTCGATCAGATCGTCGATGACGAGCTCCTCGGGAGGGGTGTCGCCCGGGAAGTCGATTTCGGGCTTGGTGCGGTCGTAGTCACGCTGACCAAAAGACATGCGTTTCCTCATCTTTCATGCGGCTGGTGGGAGACGAAGACGGGCGGCAGACTGGCGTCGCAGGCGCCGCGCGCCGTTCGACTCAAGCCTACCGCCCGTGAGTTGTGGAGGGCCTACTCGGCGGCGTCGGCCTTCTTGAGGTCCTCGATCTCGACCACGAAGACCAGCGGGCCCGCTGGCCTCCCGCCGTCTGGCGTATCGCCGTAGGCCAAATCCGAGGGGATGGACAAGACGAGGGTGGAGCCGGCCTTCTGGCCTTCGAGTCCCTTGGTCCAGCCTGGGATCACCTGGGTGAGACCGAAGGTGGCGGGTTCACCCCGTTCGTAGGAGCCATCGAACGCTTCCCCGTCTTCCCAGCGCACGCCCAAGTACTGGACGGTGACGGTATCCGCGGTGGTCGCCTCGGGCCCGTCGCCCTCCTCCAGCACCTGGACGGCCAGCCCCTCGGGGGCCTCGGTGTCCTGAGGGATCGTGATTTCAGGGACGCCCTTGTCATCGAACTCGACAGTCGGCAGCTTCCCATCGTCCTCGAGCTTCTGGACTTCGTCTTCGCTGAGCGTCGGCGACGGCTCTGCGATGTCTTCGGCCTTGACGATCTCGAAGATGAAGAGCTCTTGGATCTCTGCGGGCTCGGTGGAGTCCGATTCGGACTCCGGAGTCGCCGGCTGGGCCGGTTCCACGTAGGCGATCAGGTCGCCTACGTGGGCTCCCACCATGACGTCGTAGAGGACCTCTAGATCCTCTGCGGCTGCGTCAGTGGTCTGGAAAGGGCGCGGATCCTGGTCGAAGTTGTCCCCGAGCAGTTCACCGTCCTCGGTGTTGTAGCTGGCGAAGTTGATGAAGACGTTCTGGTCCTTGGTGATCTCTTCACCTTTGCCGGACGCCACGACGCGGCCACCCGCTTCGGTCGCGGTCAGCGGAGTATCGAAGCTGACCTCCGGAGGAGCCAGATCTTCAGAACTTGCCTTCGCGGTGACGGAAGCGAGTGGTTCGGCGTTGCCCGCAGTGTGTGAGGCGGTACTGCCGCAACCGGCCAGCGCCACGACGGACGCCACCAGCACGGTGGATAGAAGCTTGCGCACAGATACAACTTTCTTCGGCGTGATAGTTCTCTTCACCGCCGATGAGCAGCGAAAAGCCACCGACCAGCGTATGGGGGCTGCCTGTGAATTGTCTGCAGGCTGGCCCGATTTCTTCGTGTGTGTCAGGAGGACGCGATGGTCGCAAGCATCTGTTCGACCTGGTCGTCCTGGGTCGCGAAGGGGTCTTTGCACGAGACGGTTCGTCCGGAGTCGTCGTTGAGTTTCATGTGAACCCAGTCGACGCTGAAGTCCCGGTTGGCCTCGCGGGCGGCCCGGACGAAGTCGCCGCGCAGCTTGGCCCGTGTTGTCTGCGGCGCGATCGTGCGCGCCTTTTCAACTTCCGCGTCGTCGACCACGGTGGCCGCGCGCCCCCGCCGCTTGAGCAGGTCGAAGAGCCCGCGACCTGGAGCGATGTCATGGTAGGTCAGGTCGAGTTGGGCGATCCGAGGATGATCGAGTGTCAGATTCGCGCGTTCGGCGTAGCCGGTGATCAATCGATGCTTGATCGCCCAGTCGACTTCGGTGTCGATGCCGGAGTGGTCCTGAGACTCGATCGCTTCGAGGCTTCGCTTCCAGAGGTCGAGCACACGCGGCAGGTGCTGATGGTGGGCGCCTTCCCGTTCGACGAAGGCGCTGGCCTTCTCCCAGAAGACCTGCTGCAACTCGAGCGCGGTCATGCGCCGGCCGTCGGCCAGCGTGATCGGAGCGCGTCCAGTCAGATCGTGAGAGACGTCGCGGATGGCCGCGGTCGGATTGGCGATGCTGAAGTCGCGCATCGGCATCCCGGCCTCGATCATGCGCAGCAACAGGTCGGTGGACCCGATCTTCGCGAGCTGCGTGGTCTCCGACATCGACGAATCCCCGACGATCACGTGCAGGCGCCGGTAGTGCTGGGCGTCAGCGTGCGGCTCGTCGCGGGTATTGATGATGGGGCGCGAACGCGTCGTCGCGCTGGAAACGCCCTCCCACATGTGGGCGGCCCGCTGGGAGAAGACGTAGCGCGCTTCGCCGTCGACCTCCCGCACCTGGCCGGCACCAGTGAACAGCTGGCGGGTGACGAGGAACGGGATGAGGATCTCGGCGAGGCGGGCGAACTCCACCCGGCGCGGGATCATGAAGTTCTCGTGGCAGCCGTAGGAATTGCCGGCCGAGTCCGAGTTGTTCTTGAAGAGGTAGACGCTGCCCTCGTATCCGTCTGCAGCCAGGGCGAGCTCAGCCCGTTCGGCGAGGTCCTGCATGATGACCTCGCCGGCGCGATCGTGCGCGATGAGCTGAGCGACGTCGTCGCATTCGGCGGTGGCGTACTCCGGGTGCGACCCGACATCCAGATAGAGCCGGGATCCGTTCGTCAGAAAGATGTTGGAGCTGCGCCCGAACTCGATGACGTAGCGGAAGAGGTACTTGGCCACCTCCTCCGGCGTGAGCCGGCCGTGTCCGGCGGGTGAGAAAGACAGCCCGTATTCCGTTTCGATGCCGAAGACGCGCCGATCCACTGCTACTGGCCGCCCTTTTGCACGAAGCCGCGCACGAACTCCTCGGCATTGGTCTCCAGCACGCCGTCGATCTCGTCGAGCAGGTCATCGACCTCGTTCAGTTGCGCCTGCTGCTGGGCGCTGGTGGTCGCCTGGGCCTGCAGCTCTTCCTGTCCGGCGTCCTGCTGGTGCTTGCCGTGCTGCTGCTGCGTCTGTCGCTGTTCCTGTGCCATCGGTGGCGCCTCGCTTTCCTTCGCGACTGCTGAAAGTCTTGCTGATTCGGAGTCGACTCTACGCCGACGGGCGGTCCTGCGCCGCGAGCTGGTCGACGAACTCGGCGATGTCCAACTGGGCGTCGAAGAGCGCGCCGATGTCCCGCCGGGTGCCCCTGGCCGGCTCGAGCAGCGGGATCCGTTTGACCCCGCGCCGACCGGGCACGGCGAAGACCACTGAATCCCAGTTGGCCCCCACGACGTGCTGCCGGTAGCGCTCGAGCGATCTCCCCCGCACGTAGGCGCGGGTATCCTCGGGGGGTACGACGACGGCGCTCGCGATCCGCTCCTCGCTCACCAACCGTTCCACGCGTCCGCGCGCCTCCAGCCGCCGGAAGAGACCCTTCTCGGGGCGCAGGTCGGCCCACTGCAGGTCCATCGCGGCGATCCGCGGGTCGGACCAGCCGATGCCGTGCCGGTCGCGGTACTGGTTCATCAGCTGGTGCTTGGCGACCCAGTCGACGGTCGAAGCCATCGAGGAGACGTCGCTGCGCAGCCCGTCGAGGGTCGCCCGCCAGCGGTGCAGGACGTCGCGCGTCTGCGGGTCGGCGCTCCCGCTGCCGGTCTCCGCGCACCAGGCGGTCGCCGCGTCGAGATAGATCTCCTGAACCTCGAGGGCGGTCAGACGGCGGCCATCGGCAAGTTCGACGACGGTGCGCAGCCCCGGGTCGTGGCTGATCCGGGCGACGGCGGAAACGGGGTCGGCGAGGGCGATGGCCGGTGCCCGGCCGGCTTCGATGAGCGAGAGCACGAGGGCCGTCGTGCCGACACGTAGGTAGGTGGAGACTTGACCAAGATTCGCGTCGCCGGCGATGACGTGCAGGCGGCGGTACTTCTCCCACACGGCGTGCGGCTCGTCGCGGGTGTTGACCAGGGGGCGGCGGATGGTCGTTTCGAGGCCGACCTCGGCCTCGAAGAAGTCCGCGCGCTGGCTGATCTGGAAGCCGGTCTCGTTCCCGGTCATGCCGAGCCCGACACGGCCGGCGCCGCAGACGACCTGGCGGGTCGCGAAGAACGGGAGCAGCCCGGCCGCGATGGCGTTGAAGTCGGTCGCGCGCGGCATGAGGTAGTTCTCGTGTGCGCCGTAGCTGACACCCTTGTTGTCGGTGTTGTTCTTGTAGAGCAGCACCTCGCCGTCGTTCTCGGCCGCGATACGCTGCATCGCGGCCAGCACCACGCGGTCCCCCGCCTGGTCCCAGATGACCGCGTCGAGCGGGTTGGAGACCTCGGGCGACGAGTATTCGGGATGGGCGTGGTCGACGTAGAGCCGGGCGCCATTGCCGAGCACCATGTTCATGACGACGTGGTCGCTGCCGAGCCGGCCGCCGGCGTCGTTCGTCGACTCCGGCTCCTCGCGGTACATGGCGTCGCCCAGATGGTCCGCGGCTCGCGAGGAGGAGCGCGCCGAACGCGCGTCGACGTCGTACAGGGCGTTCTGCGGGACCGCGTCGATGAGGGCGATCTCCTCGGCGGTGAGCTCGCGCGGGGCGTCGGTGAGCTGGGTCGGGTCGGCCTCGCTGCGGCGCACCTTCCAGCCGCGCGCATCGATGAGCGGCGTTTCGTCAGAGTAGTCCCACGGCGTGCCGGCGAGCTCGCCGCCTTCGGCGCGGACGACGTCGGCGTACGCGTTCACGATGCGCGCGGAGAGCACTGTCGAGTTGGCGCGGGGCGCGTTCGGGGCGAGGACGCCGTACTCCGTCTCGAGCCCCATGACCCGGTGCACGCTCACGCCCGCTCCCCCGCCCGCTCGTGCACGACGGGACGGATGTGGGTCACGCGCTCCCCGCGCTGGCCGGTGATCCGGGCCCAGTCGTCGGGATTGGAGGTGTTCGGCAGGTCCTCGTGCTCGTGGAACTCCTCGACCACCGCGCCGGCCAGGTGGGACGCGCGGATGCCGCGCTCTCCGCTCGAGAGCAGGTCCTTGATGGCCGACTTCTTGGCGCGATCCACGATGTTGCGGATCACCGCACCGGAGGCGAAGTCGCGGAAGTAGAGCATCCGCTGCACGCCGTTGGCGAAGGTGATCTCCAGGAACTCGTTCTCGGGTTCGGACGAGTACATCTGCTCGACGGTGGACTCGATGAGCCGGCGCACGCACGCGGCTGCGTCGCCGCCGTCGAGCTCGACTTCGCTCGCGTGCAGCGGCACCTCCGTCGTGAGGTACTTGGCGAAGATCTCGGCGGCCCCGGTGCGGTTCGGGCGCTGAACCTTGATCTTCACGTCGAGCCGGCCCGGCCGCAGGATGGCCGGGTCGATCATGTCCTCGCGGTTGGATGCGCCGATGACGATCACGTTGTCGAGCTTCTCGACGCCGTCGATCTCGGTCAGCAACTGCGGGACGATCGTGGTCTCGACGTCGGAGGAGACGCCGGAGCCGCGGGTGCGGAAGAGCGCGTCCATCTCGTCGAAGAAGACGACGACGGGGTCCCCGGTCGCCGCCTTTTCGCGGGCCCGGGCGAAGATGAGTCGGATGTGGCGCTCGGTCTCGCCGACATACTTGTCCAGCAGCTCGGGGCCCTTGATGTTCAGGAAGTAGCTGCGCGAGGACGGGGTGCCCGTCAGCTCGACTGCACGGTCGGCCAGCGAGCGCGCCACGGCCTTGGCGATGAGGGTCTTGCCGCAGCCGGGCGGTCCGTAGAGCAGGATGCCTTTGGGTGCGCTCAACCCGTGTTCCGCGTAGAGCTCCTGATGCAGGAACGGGAGCTCGACGGCGTCGCGGATCTGCTCGATCTGCGGCCCGAGCCCACCGATGTCGCCGTAGGAGATCTCGGGGACTTCCTCCAGCACGAGCGACTGCATTTCCGTCAGCTGCACGCGTTCCATCGCGAACGAGGTGCGCGGGTCGAGGACCAGCGAATCGCCCACGCGCAGGTGCTCGGAGCGAAGGGGCGCGCCGATACGGACGACGCGCTGATCGTCGCCGCGGCCGATTGCGACGACGCGGTCGACGTCGAGGATCTCCTTGACCGTGACGACCTCGCCTGTCGCCTCGAAACCGAGTGCTGCCACAACCACGAGGGCCTCGTTGAGCAGCACCTCCTGCCCGACGCACAGGGCCTCGATGTCGATGAGCGGGCTGACGGAGACGCGCATCTTGCGCCCGCCGTGCAGGATGTCGACGCTGGCCACGTGTGTGGTCGAGATCGCCGTGCGCGGCTGCCCCTCCCCAGCCGCGCCCGTGGAGGATGAGAAAGTGGAACGCGGGTGCACCGCGACGATCGTCGCGAAGTTGAACGGTGTTTCGCCGTCGCGGTCGAGGCCGGCGCGCAGCGTGGTGATCTCCTCGCGGGTACGTTCGAGTAGATCGACGAGCTTACGGTTGTTGGCTGCCGCGGTAGCGAGCTGCCGGTCGAGGGACCGGGCCTTTTCACGCTGGACGTTCACCTCGCGTTCGGCCTTCGCGATCGCGGCGCGGGCGTTATCGTCCGCGTCTGCTGGTGAATCGTTCTGCATCGCACATCCCTCCTGACGCTGGCTACCGGCGGTGGCAGCCTCGGTTCATGCTAGTCAACCTCGGGTGTCTCACCCAGTTCGGTGACCGAGGTTGCGGCACCATCGCTGATCGCGGCCGCGTCGCGGGCGGCCCGGCGCAGCTTCTTGTCGCTCGAGCCGCGCTCACCGAGCGCCTCGGGCGTCCATTCGTCCTCGCTGTGATCCTTGGTCCACGCGCTGACGTCCTCCGGGGCGAACTCGGCCGACTTCGGGCGCCGGGAGCCGGGGATGCCGACGGTCCCGTCGGCGAGGCGACGGCAGACGATGAGGAACGCGGTGTGGGCAACCATGCGGTGATCGGGGCGCACAGCCAGGCCCTCGACGTGCCATCCGCGCACCATGGTCTCGAAGGACTCGGGCTCGGTGAACTGTCCGGTGGCCCGGATCGCTTCCACCACCCGGGACATCTGCGTCACGGTGGCCACGTAGTTGACCCAGACGCCGCCCGGTGCCAGGACGGTCGCGACCGCGTCGACGCATTCCCAGGGCGCGAGCATGTCCAGGACCACGCGGTCGATGGAGCCCGGCTCCTCCGTCGCGACGACCTGTTCCTGGAAGTCGCCGAGCGTGATGCGCCAGGCCGGGTGGGCGCCACCGAAGACGGCCTCCACGTTGTCTCGGGCGATGAGCGCGAACTCTTCGCGGCGTTCGAAGGAGTGCAGGTAGCCGGCGTCGCCGACGGCGCGCAGCAGCGACATCGACAGCGCACCGGAGCCCACGCCCGCCTCGACGACGCGGGCACCCGGGTAGATGTCGCCCATCTGCACGATCTGTCCGGCGTCCTTCGGGTAGACGACCGTGGCGCCGCGCGGCATCGAGAGCACGAAGTCTTTGACGAGCGGACGCAGCACCTGATAGCGGTGGCCTACGGAATTGTGGATGACGGAGCCCTCAGGGCGGCCGATGAGCTCGTCGTGGTGCAGCACGCCCTTGTGCGTGTGGAACTCTCCGCCGGTCTTCAGTGTGATGGTGTTGATCCGGCGCTTCTCGTCCGTGAGCTGCACGCGATCGCCTGGCCTCAGCGGTCCGCGGCGCATCCTGGCCCCCTGGGCGTGGACGTCTTCGCGGGGCTGTGGGGCAAGGAACTCGGTCATCGTGCTCGTTTCTTCGTCGGATCCGCCCCGGTCGGGGCGACGTCGGTGTATGGATTCTCCCGCACGCACGCGGGAAGTTCTAATGCCCTCCGGCTCAGCGTCCGGTGATCGCCCGGACGACCGTCTCTTGGCGCAGCAGCCCGGTGACGGCGCCCGCCATGTCGACGACGGCGTATTCGCTGCCCTTGAGCGAGGCGAGATACTGCACGAGCGGCTGGCCCGCCGCATCCTCGCGCACCACGGCGCCCGCCGCGAGGGCCCGGGCGACGCTCGCGGCCGGCGTCGTACCGTAGAGGTCGCGCGGGACGGAGGCCAACGAGGGCGGGTCGATCACGGCCTCGGGGCGCCCGCCCGCGCCGACCAGCACGACCTCGGTTCCCTCGACGACGTTGCGGCCGCGTTCGACGACGTCGGCCAGCGTCGCGTCGGCGCGCAGGCCCACGGCCGGCGACGACAGCGCGGCGGCGCTCAGGGACGGCAGCCGCAGCCGCATGCGGGCATCGCGCATCGAGGCGCTCGCGCCCATGAAGATGAAACCGGCGACGAGCAGGCCCACGATGCCGAGAGTGAAGTCGACGGTGCCGAACCGGTAGAGCGGCCAGCCGACGAACGCGAGAACCAGACCGACGGCGATGATGCGTCCGGCCCAGCCGGCGGCGATCGTGCCGCGCTCCTGCGAGCCCGTGATCCGCCAGACGAGCGATTCGACGAGACGTCCTCCGTCGAGCGGCAGCCCCGGCAGGACGTTGAAGACCGCGACGAGGAAGTTCGCCAGCACGAGGATGCTCAGCAGAAGCCCGACCACGCCGCCCGGAGACAGCAGGGTCTGAGCGAGCAGCCCGAGCCCGGCGATGATGAAGTTCGCGGCCGGGCCGGCCAGGGCCACCGCGAGCGAGCGTCCCGGCGTGGCGTTGAAGCTGCCGAACTGCGTGTGCCCGCCCCACAATGTCAGGACGATGCGCGCGCCAGGCCACCCGTACGCCTTGGCCAGTCGTGCGTGCGCCAGTTCGTGCACGAGCACGGAGAGCAGCAAGAGGACCGCGTAGACGAGCGCAACCGCATAGGCGCCGGCGCCGATGCCGGGCAGGGCCCGGCCCACGTCGGGGCCGAACGCGAAGACGACGAACGCGGCGATGACGAACCAGGACCACGCGAGCGTGACGGGCACGCCGGCAATGCGGCCGAGGGGTATCCCGGAGCGGGCGGAGGACTCCTCGGTGTCGGGACGCCCACTCACGCTGTGGTCCCGCCGGAGGCCGGCAAGCTGCGGACCAGTGCGTCGAGATCGTCCGCGGTTCGCCCGGCCAGGGTCTCCCATTCGGTCCAGTTCTCCGGCGGCGGCAGTTCGATGAAGTGCGGCACGGCGATCGTAACCGAGCCGCTCGCGGCGGCCGAGGCGACGCCGGGTACGGAGTCCTCGATGGCGACGACGCGGCGCGCCTCCAGGCCGGGCACGATGTCGCCCATGCGCTCCAGACCCTGCAGGTAGGGTTCCGGGTGCGGCTTTCCGCGCTGCACCATGTCACCGGTCACTTTGAACCGCATGGTGCCGGGCGGCAGCGCGTCCACGACCAGGCCCGCCAGGGGCCCTTCGGACATCGTGACGAGCGCGCAGGGGACGCCTGCTGCGGCGAGTTGTTCGAGGAGCTCGCGCGCACCGGGCCGCCACGGGATCGCCCGACGCACACTGGACATGACCTCGTGCGAGAGCGTGTCGACGATGTGGCGGATCTCCAGGGAGGGGCCGCCGCCGGCGACGATCGCGTCGCGGATCATCGCGGCACTGACGGGCAGGGCGTTGCCGACGAGCCGCATCGCGTCCTCGTGCGTCCATTCGCAGCCGTAACCGTGGACGAGGTCCTTCTCGGCACGGATCCAGTACGGCTCGGTGTCGACGATCGTCCCGTCCATGTCCCACAGCACGGCCTGCAGGCCGTGGCTGGGGTCGAATCGATTGGCGGTCGCGGCAACCGCGGAGTCAGTCGAAGGCATGCGGCCAGTCTATCGGGGACACGCCGAGCGGCCCGCCTCTGCGGGCCAGCCGACAGCGAACGCCGCGACGTCGTCGTCGTGCGAAAAGAGCGCGCGGGATGACGCGCGCCGCACGCCGGGCCGCGCTAGGGTGATCTCGTGGTTGAGAATTCGCATCGACAGCAAGATCCTGACGAACCGGGTCACGACGACGCCGGTGGCTCCCCTGCGGCCGGCGACGCGCCGGGGCAGCGCGGCAGCCTCCTCGAGGCGATGGACACGATCGAAGGCGGCAACGGGCGGCCGTGCGTCATGGTTGTCGCCTTCGAGGGCTGGAACGACGCCGGCGGGGCGGCCAGCGATGCCGCGCGCCTGCTCGCCACCGAATTCGACGCGCAGAGGTTCGCGACGATCGGCGAGGACGACTATTACGACTACCAGTTCTCCCGGCCGTCGGTCCGGCGGAACGCTGCGGGACAGCGGATCGTCCACTGGCCCGCGACCCGCCTCTACCGGGCCGCGCTGAAGGACCACGATTTCGATCTGATCCTCGTCCGGGGCGTCGAACCGACGTACCGTTGGAAGGCCTTCTGCGCCGAATTGCTCACGCTCGCCGAGGCCAATGGCGTGAAAGCGCTCGTGCTCACGGGCGCGCTGCTCGCCGACACTCCGCACACGCGCCCCATCCCGGTGACGCGCACGAGCGAGCACGACGAGCTGCGCGCGATTCTCAAGGCGGAGCCGTCGAGCTACGAGGGGCCGACTGGCATCGTCGGCGTGCTGGCCGCGCTCGCGGCGGCGGCAGGGGTCCCGACGGTCTCGGCGTGGGCCGCCGTCCCCCACTACGTCGGGCAGTCCCCCTCCCCCAAAGCGACGTATGCCCTCATGCGCCACCTCGAGGATCTGCTGCACCTCTCGCTCGACCTGCACGCGCTCTCGGAGGATGCGGACGCCTGGGAGCGCGGTGTTGATGAGCTCGCGGCCGACGACGAGGAGATCGGCGAGTACGTGAAACAGCTCGAAGAGGCGCAGGACGCCGCCGATCTACCGGAGGCGAGCGGCGAATCGATCGCACGCGAATTCGAGCGCTACCTCAAGCGGCGCGATCAGGGTCGCGACGACGGTCGCACCGACGGCGCCTGACCGGCGCCGATTCAGGCGCGGTGGTCGTCGGACACGAGCTTGAGGCCCAGGAGAGCGTCGATCGCGTCGACGAGCTCCTCGCGCGCGGACGAGTCGGTCTCCCCCTCCGGGGCGGAGGCGGCCCACGCGTCGAGTTCCGCAAGAGCGGACGGGGCATCGAGGTCGTTCGCCAGGTGGCCCATGAGGAGCGGCGGGAGCGAGTCGGCCTCCGCGCGCGTCGCAGTCGACAGGCGGTTCGACCACGCCGACAGCCGTTCGGCGGCCGCCGTCAGGAGCGCGTCGGTCCAGAACCAGTCGCTGCGGTAGTGCTGGCCGAGCAGAACGGCGCGGATCGCCATCGGGTCCGTCCCGGTCTCGCGCAGTTTCGAGACGAGCACCAGGTTGCCCTTGGACTTGCTCATCTTTTCACCGTCGAGGCCCACCATGCCGGCGTGCACGAAGTGCTCGGCCAGCACCGTATCGTCCTGGGCGCTCGCATGCCCCGCCGAGAACTCGTGGTGCGGGAAGATCAGGTCGCTGCCGCCGCCCTGGACCGTGAACGGGGCGGGCAGGAAGCGGCGCGCGATGACCGAACACTCGATGTGCCAGCCAGGACGGCCGGCGCCGAGGCTGCCGCCGTCCCACTGCGGCTCGCCGTCGCGGGCCACGCGCCAGAGCATTGGATCGAGTGCGTTGCGCTTGCCGGCCCGCTCGGGGTCGCCACCGCGCTCGGCGAAGAACGTAGCCATCGTCACGGTGTCGTAGCCGCTGACCGCGCCGAGGTGCCAAGCACTGTTGGCCGCGGCGGCGGAGTCGAAGTACACGTCTCCGTCGGGTTCACTTTCGCCGCCGGGCACGCGGTAGGCGTAGCCGTCGGCGAGCATCCGTTCGACGACGGGCACGATCCACTCGACCGATTCGACGGCCCCGATGTACTCGGCCGGGGGGATGACGCGGAGCGCCTCCATGTCGCGCCGGAACAGGTCGGTCTGTTCTTTCGCCAGATCCTGCCAGTCGACACCGGTCGCCTCGGCGCGCTCGAGCAGCGGGTCGTCGACGTCGGTGACGTTCTGCACGTAGGAGACGTCGCGTCCCTGCGCGCGCCACAGGCGGTTGAGCAGGTCGAAGGACACGTAGGTGGCCGCGTGGCCCATGTGCGTCGCGTCGTAGGGTGTGATCCCGCAGACGTACAGGCTGGCCTCGGCGCCCGTCCGAACGGGCGCGACTTCGCGGCTCGACGAGTCGTGAAGGTGAAGCGGGGCCGCTTCGGCGCTGGCCGCCAGAGTGGGCAGCGGCGGGATGACAGGGGCGTGCCAAGCGTGCACGATGCGTCCTTTCGGATCGACGAAGAAAAGCGGGCTCGCTCGAGCCCTAAAGGTTCAGCGTTCTAGACGGGATTAATAATCCCGAACCCGAGAAGAAGGAAGATCGCGATGCCGAGGGCGATTCGATACCAGACGAACAGCCGGTAGTTGTGCGTCGAGATGTAGCGCAGCAGCCACGCGACGACCGCGTAGCCGACGACGAACGCGATGCCCGTAGCCACGAGCGTTTCCGCCATGCCGTAGGGGCCGTTGAGCGATGGGTCCCCGAGGGACTTCGCCAGCTTGTAGAGGCCGGAGGCGACGACGGCTGGGATGGCCAGCAGGAAGGCGTAGCGGGTCGCGGCTTCACGGGTGTAGCCGAGAATGAGGCCACCGGTGATGGTGCCGCCGGAACGCGAGACGCCGGGGACGAGTGCCAACGCCTGGAAGAGGCCGTAGATGATGCCGTGTTTGTAGGTCAGGTCTTTGAGCTCGCGTTGCTGCCGTCCGTACGTGTCGGCGAACGCGAGAATGATGCCGAAGACGATGAGCATCGTCGCAGTGATCCAGAGACTGCGGAAGGTCGTGTCGATGTAGTCCTCGAGGAGCAGCCCCAGAATGGCGATGGGAAGGCTGCCGATGATGATGAGCCAGCCCATGCGCGCATCGGGGTCGTTGCGGGGCGCCTTCCCGATGAGGGACTTCGACCAGGTGCCGATGATGCGGACGATGTCGTTCCAGAAGTACAGGATCACGGCGGCTTCGGTGCCGAGCTGCGTGATCGCGGTAAAGGCGGCGCCAGGGTCCTGTGCGTTCGGCAGGAACTCCCCGACGATGCGCACGTGCGCGCTCGAGGAGATCGGCAGGAATTCGGTCAGCCCCTGCACGAGGCCCAGAATGATTGCTTCTATCCAACTCACGACCACGACACTACTGGACGGCTGGGACGGCTAGAGCCGGACACACCCCTGTCGGAGCAAGTTCATAGTTTGCCGGGATCAGCCGGACGACGCGGGCGATCAGCCGTCTTCGTCTTCCTCGTCGTCTTCGCTGTCGTCATACAACTCCAGCGGCAGGACTTCTTCGTGGGCGTCGTAGAGTGCGTCTTCGTAGCTTTCGAAGGCGTCGGCAACGGCGAAGAACGCGGCCTCGACAGCGGGATCCGAGTCGCTCCGGCGCGAAACGATGGCGCTCAGGTGCTCGTCCAAGGACACCTTCAGTGCTTCCAAAGCAATGCGCGGATCTGTAGTCATGCTCTGACCGTACCGCTGAATCGGGAAACTGGGTAGAGCCCATTTTCTTCGCGCGGCGGCCCTCGCGTCCGTGGTGTATTTCACGTCTTGAAATCGGCGCCCGTCGGGGTACTCTCTCTCACATATGCAGCAACGTTCGCAGCCACCGTCCAGCTTCCCGACGGCCGAGCGGGTCAGGGACCCGCAGGACCCGTACGAGTACCTCGTCGTGACCGTTTACCCGGGACAGTCACTCGCGCAGGCGCGCCAGGGCCTGGTCGAACACGCGGAGTACGGCAAATGGGAACTCAAGCGCACCGTGAAGTACTCGGGCGGCCTCTACCGCTACTGGTTGCGTCGTCGGGTCATGCGCGTCGAACGCACCATGCAAGTCTACTGACCGCCCCTAGTCGAGCGGCCCGAGCAGCCAGTTCGCGACCGTCGCGTGCGCCGACTCGGCGTCCGAGGGGTGGTACAGGCTGGCCAGCACGTCCCGATAGAGCCGCTCGAGCTCGCTACCGCGGTAGTACTGCGCTCCCCCGGAGACCTTGAGCGCTGCGTCCACCGATGAGCGGGCGACGTCGCCCGCGCGGGTGCGCAGGCTGACGAGCTTCGGAAACCACGCCGGGCCGTGGTCGACGCCGGCGTCCAGATCGCTGGTGATCTGCGTGAGGAACGCGTCGAGCGCGACGACGTCCATCCCGGCCTCCGCGACCCGCCAGCGAATGTCGGGGTCCTGATCGAGGGAACGGTCCGCCGCCAACGAGCGGCGCTTCGCCGGGTGCTTCGCCGCCAGCTCCAGAGCGCGATCGGCGATCCCGGCGTACACGGAGGCGGTCAGCGTGAGGAAGGCGCCGAAGATGCCGAAGACCAGCGCGTCGGGCTGGGGCCCGGCCGGCAGGCGGGTGTGAACCCACTCGCGCGGGGCCAATGCGCCGTCGAGGCGCGTGGACTGGGACTGGCTGGCCCGCATCCCCAGCGTGTCCCAATCGTCCCCGATCCCTACTCCGGGATCATCCCGGTCGACGAATGCGTGCACGAGCTCGCCGTCGTCGTTCTTTCCGAAGACCCCCAGCCGCGTCCAAGCCGGCGAGAGGGACGTGAAGATCTTCCTGCCGGTGTAGCGCACGCCGTCGGCGCCCTCTTCGGCATGTGTGGTGGAGTCGAACAGCACGTGGTCGTTGCCCGGCTCGGAGATCCCGAAGGCCAGCACGTGGCCCTCCTCGATCCAGTCATCCACGAAGTCCAACCGGTGGTCGGATCTCGTGTTGAGCAGTCGCACGACGCCGGCCCACACCAGGTGCATGTTCACCGCCAGTGCGGTGCCGGGAGCGTGTGCGCCGAGCAGCCGCTGCGCGGCCGCCGCCTCGGCCAGCCCCCAGCCCGCGCCTCCGCGCTCGACCGGCAGCAGCGCCTTGAGGAAGCCGGCCGTGACGAGCGCGTCGAAGTCCTGCCGGGCGAAGGTGTTGGACTCGTCGTGTGCGCGGGCGCGCTCGCGCAGCCCGGAGAGCAGTTCCTCGCTCAGGATGGTTCGGACGCTTGACTCGAGGGCCGGATGCAGGATCGCCATGATTCAGTAGGTCGAGATCAGTCGGTGCAGGACCCGCACGCCGAACTGGAGCGCGTCGACCGGGACGCGCTCGTCGACGCCGTGGAACATGCCGGTGAAGTCCAAATCGGCCGGCAGGCGCAACGGGGCGAATCCGTACCCCGTGATGCCCAGCCGGGCCAGGGACTTGTTGTCCGTGCCGCCGGAGAGCATGTACGGCAGCACGACCGCGTCGGGGTCCTCGGCTTTGAGATTGGCGACCATCGACTCGACCAGATCGCCGGAGAAGGGGACCTCGAGGGAGATGTCGGCGTGGTCCGTGACGATATTCACGCTATCGCCCGCGAGGCCCCGCAGGGTCTCGAGGACGAGCTCGTCCTGTCCGGGTAGGGTACGGCAGTCGATCATGGCCTCGGCGTGGCCCGGAATCACGTTGTGCTTGTAGCCCGCCTTCAGCGCCGTCGGATTGGAGGTGTTCTGCAGGGTCGCCCCCACGAACCGGGCCACCGTGCCCAGCTCGTCGAGCAGCGTTTGAGGGTTGTCCTCGTCGAACTCGACGCCGGTCATCTCGGAGACGCCGTCGAGGAAGGCCCGCGTAGTCTTGGTGTATTCGATGGGCCACTGGTGGGCGCCGATGCGGCTGACCGCCCCGGCCAACCGGGCGACGGCGTTGTCGTCGTTGATTTGGGAGCCATGTCCGGCCCGTCCGGTGGCCTGCAGACGCAGCCAGTTGATCCCCTTCTCCGCGGTCTGCAGGAAGTAGGCGCGGCGTCCGTTGATCGTCGAGGAGAATCCGCCGACCTCGCTGATGGCCTCGGTGGCCCCGTCGAAGAGCTCGGGGTGCTTCTGGACCAGCCATCCGGCCCCGTAGTCGCCGCCGGCCTCCTCGTCGGAGAAGAAGGCGTAGACGATGTCCCGCTGGGGCCGCTGGCCGTTGCGGTGCATGGAGCGCATGACCGCGAGGATCATCGCGTCCATGTCCTTCATGTCGACGGCGCCGCGCCCCCAGATGAGCCCGTCCTTGATCTCGCCGGAGAACGGATCGACGGTCCAGTCCTCGGCCTGCGCGGGCACGACGTCGAGGTGGCCGTGGACGACGAGCGCGGGAAGCGAGGGGTCCTGACCCTCGATCCGGCCGACGACGCTGGCCCGCCCCGGCGACGACTCGAAGATCTCCGGGTTCGCGCCGGCCTCGGCCATGAGCGCCGCCACGTACTCGGCAGCCCGGCGTTCGCCGCGGGAATCGTTGTTTCCGAAGTTCGAGGTGTCGATCCGGATGAGGTTCCGGCAGATCTCGACGACCTCCTCTTCGGCGGTGATGGCCTGCTGACGAGGTGAATTCATGGCGTCATCCTTCCGTGGTGGATCCGTAACTCCACACTAGCGACGCACGCCACAACCCGTGAATTGGTGTCCGTCGAAATCATGGTGTAGAGTATTACTCGCTGCTGACGCGGCGGGAGAAAAGAAAAACGCTCCTGACCTGCGGAAATAGTTCACCTGCGCGGGTGGCGGAATAGGCAGACGCGCTAGCTTGAGGTGCTAGTCCTCGTATTAGAGGGTGGGGGTTCAAGTCCCCCCTCGCGCACAGAGGTCCGTTCGCGGACATGAAGGCCGGCTTCCATGAGGAAGCCGGCCTTCGCTGTATCCGCAGTCCGTCGGGCCCGGAATAGTCACCGCACTCGCGCGGTTGAGACCGATATGAACGAAGCAGCCAAGAGCGAATACGTCCCCACCTCCGGCGTCACGATGTTCACCACGTCGTGGTGCGGCTACTGCCGCAACCTCAAGCGCATCATGGACGCCGAGGGCATCGCCTACCGCGAGGTCAACATCGAGGACACCCCTGGGACCGCGGAGATCGTCGAGTCCTTCAACGGTGGCAACCAGACGGTCCCGACCTTGATCTTCCCTGACGGCAGTGCGGCCACGAATCCGCGCATCGACGAGGTCCGGCAGCGCCTTGAACAAGCCGTGTAGCCGACTGATACGTAACTGATACGTCACAGGACGAGCCACGCGCGTCCAACGCTCGATCCGGAGTGTCCGAGCGTGGTTTGATGAAGGGGCCGTCCGGCTGACCGGACGGCCCCGAAACGTTTCAGTGCCGAACCCAGGAGGCAGCATGCCCCAGACCGTCCAGGGCGTCGTCGTCAAGGCGAAGGACGCCCCCGCAACGATCGAGTCGATCGTCATTCCCGATCCCGGACCCGGCGAAGCGGTGGTCGATATCCTCACGTGCGGCGTCTGCCACACGGACCTCCACTACAAGCTGGGTGGCATCGGCGACGAGTTCCCGTACCTGCTCGGCCACGAGGCGACCGGCGTCGTCTCCCAGATCGGGGAAGGCGTGGACGACGTCGCCGTGGGCGACCGCGTCATCCTCAACTGGCGCGCGGTCTGCGGCCAGTGCCGCGCGTGCGCTAAGGGCCAGCCGCAGTACTGCTTCGACACCCACAACGCCACGCAGAAGATGACCCTGGAGGACGGCACAGAGCTCTCCCCTGCGCTGGGCATCGGCGCGTTCGCCGAGAAGACGCTCGTCGCTGCGGGCCAGTGCACCAAGGTGGACGACGACGTCGACCCGGCCGCCGTCGGCCTGCTGGGCTGCGGCGTCATGGCGGGCATCGGCGCCGCGATCAACACGGGTGAGGTCAAGCGAGGCGAATCCGTGGCCGTCATCGGCTGCGGCGGCGTCGGCATCGCAGCGGTCGCGGGTGCGGCGCTGGCCGGGGCGACGACGATCATCGCCGTCGACATCGATCCCGACAAGATCGAGATGGCCAAGAAACTGGGCGCGACCCACGGCGTGAACTCCCGCGAGCAGGACCCCGTCGAGGCGATCCGCGAACTCACCGGCGGCAACGGCGCCGACGTCGTCATCGAGGCAGTCGGCCGCCCGGAAACCTACGAGCAGGCGTTCTACGCGCGCGACCTCGCCGGCCGCGTCGTGCTCGTCGGCGTCCCGACCCCCGACATGAAGATCGAGCTGCCGCTTCTCGATGTCTTCGGCCGCGGCGGCTCGCTGAAGTCCTCTTGGTACGGCGACTGCCTGCCCAGCCGCGACTTCCCGATGCTGGTCGAGCAGTACAAGCTCGGCCGCCTCGACCTGGACGCCTTTGTGACCGAACGCATCGAACTCGGCGACGTCGAGGCGGCGTTCGAGAAGATGCACGGCGGCAAGGTCCTGCGCTCCGTCGTTGAACTCCCCGCGAGTCAGGAGGTCTGACGATGGGCGCACGTATTGAGAACCTCGTCACGTCCGGGACGTTCAGCCTCGACGGCGGGACGTGGGAGGTGGACAACAACGTCTGGATCGTCGGCGACGACGCAGCGGTCTTTGTGATCGACCCGGCCCACGACGTCGCCGCCATCGCCGCGGCGGTCGGCGACCGGAAGGTGGAAGCCATTCTCCTGACGCACGGGCACGACGACCACATCCGCTTCGCACGCGAGGCGGCCGACAGGCTGGGTGCCGAGATCTGGATGAACCCGGCGGACCAGATGCTGTGGGAGGCGGTCTACCCCGGAACGACCCCGGATCACGAGATCGCCGACGGCGACGTCTTCACGATCGCCGGCGCCGAGCTGGTCGCCGTGCACACGCCGGGCCACTCCCCCGGTTCCACGTGCTTCCACGCCCCGGGGCTGGGCACCGTCTTCTCCGGAGACACGCTGTTCAACGGCGGTCCCGGCGCAACGGGCCGTTCCTACAGCGACTTCGACACGATCGTCGAGTCGATCCGGACCAAGCTGCTCGTGCTGCCGGAAGACACCGTGGTGCGCACGGGCCACGGTGACTCCACCCGGATCGGGGACGAAGCCCCGAACATCCAGGCCTAGAACGGCGGGCCACAGAGGATGGGAAGAACGGGGAAGCCGGCCGGCCGGCGATCGCTGATGCTTGTCTGCGCCGCGTTCGCCGCGGGGCTGCTCGCCTTCGTCGCGGCCGCCGTCTCCTCGGCGGAGCTGACGTTCGGGTGGTTCGCTTACGCGCCGCTGTCGGAGGGCGCCATGCTCTCCGAGGTGGTCATGATGAGCAGGACGAGCGCCGTCCTCTACGTGACCGGCGTGCTGTGCCTTCTGGCCGGGGCGTACGTCCTCGGCCTTCGGCGGGGCGGCCGGACCGACGGGCGGTGAGTCGCCGCGGCCTCAGTGCCCGGCCAACTCCACGTGCTCGGCGTAGGCCGTGAGCAGGGCGTCCTCGACGCCGGCCACGGTTGCGCCGGGCACGAGGTCGTTAACGGCCCCGGCGGTGCCGGGATCGAAGGGCACGTCCAGCGCGTCGTAGACGTCCGTGAGCACGGCGCGCAGCGGGGCGGAGTCCTCGACGACGAAGACGGAGGCGAAGAGCCAGGCGCCGGCGACGACCCGCTGCGCCGTGCCGACGAGCTTCACGGGGTGACGCGCGCTGGCACCGGCTCCCGGGACACCGTGCACGCTGAATTCACCCGGGCAGTATTCGCCGGGGATCTCGCCGACGCGGGCGTCGACGCCGAGCCGGCCCAGCGCGCCGGCGTAGAGCTCGCCGAGGGCCCTGAACCGGCCCTGATGCCCGAGCATGGCCTCGTGATCGGGTTCGACGTGGTCCACGATGAGCGTGCCCCGGTGGTACGCGGCGGCCCGGCCCCCGGCCTTGCGCACGAGCGGCGCGAACCCGGCGTCGGCCGCAATGCGCGCGGCGTCGTCGTACCCCTTCAGGCGCGTGTCGCGCTGGCCGAAGGCCAGCGTCGGCGCCGGCCGGTAGAGACGCAGTGTGGGGCCCGCCTCGCCGGAACGCACCGCCTGCAGGAGGTCGACGCCGGCGGCGAGGTCTCGCGCCGGGTCTCCTGAGGCCGACCCGCGGACGACAGTGAGCGGGCCGACGGCGGCGGAATTCCATGCAGTCATGCCGTTGATTCTAGGATGGACCCCGTGCAATCGTCGTCTCAGACCCTCATCCTCCTCGGCGGCGCCTCAGGCGCCGGCAAATCCTACCTGGCCGCGCGCTTCGGCGACCCCCATCTCGTGCTTGATAATTTCTACCGCGAACTGGCCGAGAACACGGCCGAGTCTCCGCTGCCCGCGACGCGGTATGGCGAGGTCGACTGGGACCACCCCGGCACCTGGAACCTGCAGGCGGCCGTCGACGCCGTGATCGAGCTGCTCGAGACCGGCCAGACGCGGGTGCCGAACTACTCGATTTCCACGTCGAGCTACGCCGGGCACTCCCTCGTGAGCCTCGACCGCGGTCCCGTGATCGCGGAGGGGATCTTCGGCGAATTGATCCTCGAGCCGCTGCGCCGACAGGATGTGCCGGTTCAGGCGCTTTACGTCGACACGCCGCCGCTCGCGACGGCCGTGCGCCGCTTCGCACGCGACGTCGCCGAGCGGCGCAAGCCGATCCCGTTCCTGCTCAAGCGCGGCTGGGCGCTGTTCCGCGCGGAGGGCGAGCTGCGTCGTCGTTATCTCGACGCGGGGTTCGTCCCCCTGCGCAAGCGCGCCGTCAAGAAGATGCTCTCCGCGCTCGGGTAGCGCTCACCCGGCGGCGCCGGCGGGCAGTGGGCGCACCGTGAGGATCTGCTCGCTGCGGCCGAACGGGCCGTTGACATCGTGCAGGACTGCAGAGGTGAGCCCGATGCCGTCGTCGCCGTAGGTCTGCTGCGCCTGGAGCCCCAGCCACTCGCCCGCCGGCGCGCGGTGCATGTGGATCTGAAGGTCGAGGTTCGGGAACATCCACGATCCGGGCCCGGGGGCGACGCGCGGGGCGACGCCGTTGGCCGTGTCGACCATGCCGAGCAGGCGCACGAGCGGGCTGGTCGGGCCCGAGGAGACCATGTCGAAGCCGTTGTGCAGCCAGACGGTGCCTCGGCCGGCGCGGTGGCCGTCCTCGACGCGGAAGTCGAGACCCTCGATGTAGCCGCCGGGCCACGGCGACATCCCCGTCCATGCGGGCAGGTCCTCCGGATGCGCGACGGCGGCGTCCTCGATCGCGTGGACCGCGGAGCTGTCGCCGGTCTTCAGGCGCCAGGCGCGGGCGACGATCGACGTCCGGCCGCCGGCGATCATCTCGGCCTCGATGAGTTCGATGGTGCGGCCAGGTCGGATCATGCGCGTCTCGATGTGGAACTCACCGCCGTGGATGATGCCGTGGATGTCGAGGCTGACGCGGGCCATGCGCATGTCCTCGCGGGGCTGGAACTTCTCCAGCTCGTGCACAATGATGCCGGTGGCCGGCGCCATGTGCTGCTCGTGCGGGTTCCAGGCCCCCTGCGCATGCACGGTCGAGCGGTAGCGCCCCTCGCCCAGGTCTTCGTAGAAGAAGTCCCCGGCTGCGAGCTCCGGGAGCTCTGACTCGGCGGCGGGCGTGTGCGTTGGTGCCTTGGGCATCGGCTTCTCCTCCGTGGTGACAGGCGTCGGCGGCGACGCGGTCCCAGCCTAGTGAAGAATCGGGCACGGGTGTTAATGAGCCTTAACGGACCGGTGCGCCCTTCGGCCGAGGTCCGGCGCTGCGCGGCGATAGACTCCCGGGATGACCTCGCCCCGTTTCGCATCGCCCAGCACCCGACGACGCCTGCTCCTCGCCGCTGCCGGGTTGTGCGTGGTCCCGTTGGGCCTGGCCGCGCGCTTCCTGCTCGAGGGCGGCGCCGGAAACGTGGCGGGAGGCGTCCTCTACGCGGTGCTGATCTACCTGCTCGTCGCCTTCGTCGCACCCGGCTGGCGTCCGCTGCGCGCCGCCGTCGTGGCGGCGTGCCTCTGCTTCGCCGTCGAGTTGTTCCAGCTGACGCCCGTGCCCGGGAACCTGGCTGAGATCTTCCCGCCGATCGCGCTCGTGCTGGGCACGACCTTCGTGGTGGCGGACCTGCCGGCCTATGCCGCCGGCGCAGCGGCCGTGGCCGCCGTCGACGCAGTGTTCTTGCGCGCGACCCGGCGCTGGACGCAAGCGGGCCCCGGCCGCGACACGCGCGACCGGGGCCCGACAGCAGATTTGGACTAGAACTCCCAGTCCTCGTCCTCCGTGTTCACGGCCTTGCCGATCACGTAGGACGAGCCGGAGCCGGAGAAGAAGTCGTGGTTCTCGTCCGCGTTGGGGCTGAGCGCCGACAGGATCGCCGGGTTCACGTCCGTCACCGAGGATGGGAACATCGCCTCGTAGCCCAGGTTCATCAGGGCCTTGTTGGCGTTGTAGTGCAGGAACTTCTTGACGTCCTCGCTCAGGCCGACGCCGTCGTAGAGGTCGTGCGTGTACTGCACTTCGTTCTCGTAGAGCTCGTACATGAGCTCGAACGTGTACTCCTTGAGCTCGTTCCGGCGCTCCTCGGAGACCTTCTCGAGGCCCTTCTGGTACTTGTAGCCGATGTAGTAGCCGTGCACGGCCTCGTCGCGGATGATGAGGCGGATGAGGTCGGCCGTGTTCGTGAGCTTGGCCCGCGAGGACCAGTACATCGGCAGGTAGAAGCCCGAGTAGAAGAGGAACGACTCCAGCAGCGTGGAGGCGACCTTCTTCTTCAGCGGATCGTCACCGTGGTAGTACGACTCCACGATCTGGGCCTTCTTCTGCAGGTTCTCGTTCTCGAGCGACCAGCGGAAGGCCTCGTCGATCTCCTTCGTCGAGCACAGGGTCGAGAAGATCGAGGAGTAGCTCTTGGCGTGCACCGACTCCATGAACGCGATGTTCGTGTAGACGGCCTCCTCGTGCGGCGTCAGCGAGTCCGGGATGAGCGAGACCGCGCCGACGGTGCCCTGCAGCGTGTCGAGCAGGGTCAGCCCGGTGAAGACGCGCATCGTGAGCGTCTGCTCCTGCGGGGTCAGCGTGTTCCACGACTGGACGTCGTTGGAGAGCGGCACCTTCTCGGGGAGCCAGAAGTTGTTCACGAGGCGGTTCCACACCTCGACGTCCTTGTCGTCCTGGATGCGGTTCCAGTTGATGGCCTCAACGTGGCCATGAAGTTTGACCGGGTCGGTCATGTCTCCCCTGCTCTTTCGTCACGAGTTCGCGGTTGAATCAAGCGTACGACGGCGGGCGCCCGCCCGCCGTCGTACGGTTCAGTGGTGGGTCGTCACAGCATGCAGCTGACGCAACCCTCCACCTCGGTGCCCTCGAGGGCGAGCTGGCGCAGGCGGATGTAGTAGAGCGTCTTGATGCCCTTACGCCACGCGTAGATCTGGGCCTTGTTGATTTCGCGTGTCGTGGCCGTGTCCTTGAAGAAGAGCGTTAGGGACAGGCCCTGGTCGACGTGCTGCGTCGCCGCGGCGTAGGTGTCGATGATCTTCTCGTAGCCGATCTCGTACGCGTCCGCGTAGTACTCGAGGTTGTCGTTGTCGAGGTACGGGGCCGGGTAGTAGACGCGGCCGAGCTTGCCTTCCTTGCGGATCTCGATCTTCGACGCGACCGGGTGGATCGACGAGGTCGAGTTGTTGATGTAGGAGATCGAGCCGGTCGGCGGCACCGCCTGCAGGTTCTGGTTGTAGATCCCGTGCTCCATGACCGAGGCCTTCAGCGCGCGCCAGTCGTCCTGCGTGGGGATGTGCGTGTTCGCGAAGAGCTCGCGCACCCGTTCGGTCTGCGGTGCCCACTCGGCGTCGGTGTACTTGTCGAAGAACTCGCCGGAGGCGTACTGGGAGTCCTCGAAGCCGCCGAACGTCTCCCCCTTCTCCATCGCGAGTCGGTTCGACGCGCGCAGTGCGTGGAAGAGCACCGTGTAGAAGTAGATGTTGGTGAAGTCCAGGCCCTCGTCGGATCCGTAGTGGACGCGTTCGCGGGCCAGGTAGCCGTGCAGGTTCATCTGGCCCAGGCCGATCGCGTGGGACTGCTGGTTGCCTTCAGCGATCGACGGCACCGAGGCGATGTAGGACATATCGGACACAGCCGACAGGGCGCGGATCGCGGTCTCCACCGAGGCGCCGAGGTCCGGCGAATCCATCGTCTTGGCGATGTTCATCGAGCCCAGGTTGCAGGAGATGTCCTTGCCGACGACCTCGTAGCCCAGATCGTCCGAGTACACGGACGCCGAGGAGACCTGCAGGATCTCGGAGCAGAGGTTGCTCATCGTGATCTTGCCCTTGATCGGGTTCGCCCGGTTCACCGTGTCCTCGAACATGACGTACGGGTAGCCCGACTCGAACTGGATCTCCGCGAGGGTCTGGAAGAACTCGCGGGCGTTGATCTTGGTCTTCGTGATCCGCTGGTCGTCGACCATCTCGTAGTACTTCTCGGTGACCGAGATCTCCGAGAACGGCTGGCCGTAGACGCGCTCCACGTCGTACGGCGAGAAGAGGTACATGTCCTCGTTCTTCTTGGCCAGCTCGAACGTGATGTCGGGGATGACGACGCCGAGGGAGAGGGTCTTGATGCGGATCTTCTCGTCGGCGTTCTCGCGCTTCGTGTCGAGGAAGCGGTGGATGTCCGGGTGGTGGGCGTGCAGGTACACGGCGCCGGCACCCTGGCGCGCGCCGAGCTGGTTCGCGTAGGAGAAGGAGTCCTCGAGGAGCTTCATCACGGGGATGACGCCCGAGGACTGGTTCTCGATCTGCTTGATGGGAGCGCCGTGCTCGCGGATGTTCGTCAGCGACAGGGCCACGCCGCCGCCGCGCTTCGAGAGCTGCAGGGCGGAGTTGATGCCGCGGGCGATGGACTCCATGTTGTCTTCGATGCGCAGCAGGAAGCAGGAGACGAGCTCGCCGCGCTGGGCCTTGCCGGCGTTCAGGAAGGTCGGGGTGGCGGGCTGGAAGCGGCCGTCGATGATCTCCTCGACGAGCTGCGCGGCCAGTTCCTCGTCGCCGCGGGCCAGGTGCAGGGCGACCATGCAGACGCGGTCCTCGTAGCGTTCGAGGTAGCGCTTGCCGTCAAAGGTCTTCAGTGTGTAGCTCGTGTAAAACTTGAACGCGCCGAGGAACGTCTCGAAGCGGAACTTCTTGTTGTAGGCCCGCTTGTAGAGGTCCCGGATGAAGTTCATCGAGTACTGATCGAGCGTCTCGCGCTCGTAGTACTCGTTCTTGATCAGGTACTCGAGCTTCTCATCGAGGTCGTGGAAGAAGACGGTGTTGTTGTTGACGTGCTGCAGGAAGTACTGCCGCGCCGCTGCACGGTCGGCGCCGAACTGAATCTTTCCCTCGGCGTCGTAGAGGTTCAGCATGGCGTTGAGCTCGTGGTATCCGAGCCCCTGCCACGCTGCCGCTAGTTCCTTGCCGTCCTGGTTCACGGTCGGCTCCGCGACTGATGTTTCCAAAACTCTTCCAATCCTTGACGTACGTTGGCCACGTCATCCGGCGTGCCCATGAGTTCGAAGCGGTACAGCAGCGGCACGTCGCATTTCGCGGAAATCTTGCGCGCGGCGAGGCAGTAGGCTGTGCCGAAATTCGTATTGCCCGCGCCGATGACGCCGCGGAGGTTGTTGCGGTTCTGCTCCTGCTTCAGGAATCTGAGGACCTGGGGAGGGACTGAGTGCTGCCCCTCCTCTCCCCCGTAGGTCGGCAGGAGAAGAACGAATGGTTCTTGGGTGGTGAGCTCCGGCTCCCGCGCATACAGCGGGATCCGGGCCGCCTCGACCCCCAGCTTCTCCACGAACCGGGCGGTGTTGCCCGAGATCGAAGAGAAGTAGACGAGGCGGCTGGACGTCGTTGAGGCTGCGTTAGGCAACGGAGGTGGCGGCGGAAGCGGCCAGCTCCTCGATCTTGTCCGGGCGAAAGCCGGACCAGTGGTCGGCGTCGGTGACGACAACCGGGGCCTGCATGTAGCCCAGGGCGCGCACGCGCTCGAGGGCGTCGGCGTCCTGTGAGATGTCGACGCTCTGGTAGACGACGCCCTTCTTGTCCAGTGCGCGGTAGGTGGCGTTGCACTGAACGCAAGCCGGCTTGGTGTATACCGTGACGGTCATGGCCTGAACCCCTCGTCCCTTAAATATCGTGATCTTCTTGGTCTGTCCGCGGCTGAAAGAGCTGCCGAAGCGTGCTGGAAGCGCCCTGTCCCTCGGCGTCGTCCGCTGCTGTCCCGGTCGCGATATCGATACTACATCTAGTGGGCCGCGCGATCATCGACCCCAAGATCTTGTCTTACAAGTATGTCATTACCCGCTGCCGTCGTCCACAGGTTGTGGGGATATCTTTGCCGTTTCTTGGCCCGGGATCATGCAGTTGGGCAGTTTCTGTCCACACCCTGTGGAGGCCGAATTCACAACTCGAACTCGTGGCGTGTCGACTCCGGATCGGCGTGTCGCCGGACCGCCCGCAGGGCCACTCGAGTGGCCGGTGCCACCCGGTGCGGTGGTGCACCTCATCCACGTCGCTCCCCCGTGCCACGCGTCTTGCGCCGGCCCCGGTCCGTGGCGTAGGAACGAGGGCATGAGCACCGACACCTTGCGCTTCTCGACCGACCAGGTCACCGTCCGCAGCATCTCCGTCTCGGACATGCACAACAACGTCTATGTCATCACGTCCAGGGCCACGGGCGCACAGATCGTGATCGACGCCGCAGACGATGCCGACGCCATCGCCGCTCTTCTCGCCGAGGCCGCGGGCGACGCGCAGTCGCCGGTGCGCGTCGAGTGGATCCTCACGACGCACCAGCACTGGGACCACGTCCGGGCGCTCGCTGCCGTCGCCGAGGCGACGGGCGCACCGCTGGCCGCGGGCGTCGACGACGGGCCCGCCATCGAGGCTGCCGAGAGGGTGCGCATCGAGAGGCAGCTGGCCCAGGGCGACCGCCTCGAGGTCGGTGATCTTGTCCTCGACTGCGTGCACCTGCGCGGCCACACCCCCGGCTCGATCGCGTTCGTGCTCTCCGGGGCGGGGCTCGAACGGGAGATCGTCTTCAGCGGCGACAGCCTCTTCCCGGGCGGGCTCGGGAACACGTGGGGTGACGCCGCGCGTTTCGCAGCCCTCTACGACGACGTCGTCGGGCGCCTGTTCGACGTCTACGACGACGCCGACGTCCTGCCGGGCCACGGCGACGCCACGACGCTTGCGGCCGAGCGCCCGCACCTGGCCGAATGGAAGGAACGCGGCTGGTAGGAGCGACCGTTCCGGGGCGCTGGGCCGATAGGCTGGGGGAATCATGAACCTCATCGAACTCTTGCCATCGGGCCAGCGCGGGGCCACCCCGGAATCCACCTATGAATCGTTCATCACGTGGGTCGAGGACCGCGGGATCGAGCTGTACCCGGCGCAAGACGAGGCCGCCATGGAGCTCGTGCAGGGGAACAACGTGATCCTGGCGACGCCTACCGGCTCGGGCAAGTCGCTCGTCGCCGTCGCGGCGCACTTCCATTCGCTGGCGCGCGGCGAGGTCAGTTTCTACACGGCCCCGATCAAGGCGCTGGTTTCGGAGAAGTTCTTCTCCCTGTGCGAGATCTTCGGCGCGGAGAACGTCGGGATGGTCACGGGCGATTCGTCGGTCAACGCGGACGCGCCCATCATCTGCTGCACCGCCGAGATCCTCGCCAACATGGCGCTGCGCGAAGGCGAGGATGCCGACGTCGGGACCGTCGTGATGGACGAGTTCCACTTCTACTCGGATCCGCAGCGCGGCTGGGCCTGGCAGCTGCCCCTCATCGAGCTGCCGCAGGCGCAGTTCCTGCTGATGTCGGCCACGCTCGGCGACGTCACGCGGTTCGAGGACGAGCTCACCGCACGCACGCAGCGCCACACGACGACGGTTGCTCACGCCGAGCGGCCCATCCCCCTGCACTACTACTACTCGGAGGAGCCGGTCCAGGAGGCCATCGAGGAGCTGATCGAGACGCGCCAGACGCCCGTCTACATCGTGCACTTCAGCCAGCTGGACGCGATCGATCGCGCCCAGGGCCTGCTCAGCGTCAACGTCTGCACCCGCGAGGAGAAGGACCGCATCGCAGAGCTCATCGGCGGGTTCCGCTTCGCCGCCGGATTCGGCAAGACCCTCAACCGGCTGGTCCGGGCCGGCATCGGCGTGCACCACGCGGGCATGCTGCCGAAGTACCGCCGCTTGGTCGAGCAGCTGGCGCAGGCCGGCCTGCTGAAGGTCATCTGCGGCACCGACACCCTCGGTGTCGGTATCAACGTGCCCATCCGCACGGTGATGATCACCGCGCTGACCAAGTTCGACGGAACGCGCATGCGCGGGCTGAAGGCGCGCGAATTCCACCAGATCGCCGGGCGCGCGGGGCGGGCCGGTTTCGACACGTCGGGCACCGTCGTCGTCCAGGCTCCCGAGTACGTCATCGAGAACAAGAAGGCCATGGACAAGGCTCGCGCCAAGTTCGGCGAGGACCCGAAGAAGCTGCGCCAGGTCACGAAGAAGAAGCCGCCGCAGGGCTTCGTCTCCTGGAGCGAGAAGACCTTCGACAAACTCGTCGTCGCGGATCCCGAACCGCTGACGTCCAGCTTCCAGATCACGCACTCGATGATCCTGAACCTGCTCGAGCGCCCGGGCGACTCCTTCGGGGCTGCCCGCCGCATCCTGACGGAGAACCACGAGACTCCGACCCGGCAGAAGGTCCTCCAGCGCAGCGCGCTCGGCATCCTCCGCGAGTTGCTGGCGACCGGCGTCGTCGTCCGCGAGGACGAACCGGACCATTTCGGCAACCACCTGGCGCTCACCGTCCACCTGCAGCAGAACTTCGCGCTCAACCAGCCCCTCTCGCCCTTCGCGCTCGCGGCGATCGAGGTGCTGGACGCGGAATCGCCGACGTACGCTCTCGACGTCGTCTCGGTCATCGAGTCGACCCTCGACACGCCGCGGCAGGTCGTGGGCATGCAGGAGAAGAAGGCGCGCGGCGAGGCGATCGGCCGGATGAAGGCCGACGGCATCGGGTACGACGAGCGCATGAACGTGGTCGACGAGATCACCTACCCGAAGCCGCTGGAGGACCTTCTCGAGCAGTCGTTCGAGACGTACCGCAGCGGTGCGCCGTGGCTTGCCGAGTTCGAGCTCGCGCCCAAATCCATCGTGCGCGACATGTACGAGCGGGCGATGAGCTTCACCGACTACGTGCAGTACTACCAGCTCGCCCGCTCCGAGGGCGTGCTGCTGCGCTACCTGACCGACGCCTACAAAGCGTTGCAGCAGTCCGTGCCGCGCGACGCCTTGCGTGAGGACCTCGAGGACCTCATCGCGTGGCTGGGCGAGCTCGTCCGCCAGATCGACTCCAGCCTGCTCGACGAGTGGGAGAAGATGGCGCACGGGGAGATCCCGGACGACCATTCCGATGAGATCGTGCCGCCGACCCCTGAGCGGCTCACGTCGAACGAGCGCGCGTTCCGGGTCATGGTCCGCAACGAGATGTTCCGCCGGGTCACGCTCTTCGCCGACGAACAGGACGCCGCGCTCGGCGAGCTCGACGGCGAAGCCGGTTTCGACGCCGGCGCGTGGGCCGAGGCGCTGGACGGCTACTTCGACGAGCACGAGGACATCGACGACGGTCCGGCCGCCCGCGGGCAGGAGTACTTCGTCGTCACGAAGGAGCCGAAGCGCTGGGTGGTGCGGCAGATCTTCAAGGACCCGGCCGGGAACAACGACTGGGGCATCGACGCCTACGTCGACCTCGTCGCCTCCGATGAGGCGGGCGCCGCCGTCGTGACCGTGACCGGGATCGGCCGCCTGGACTGACTCAGCCGAAGTAGTGCGTGAGCGTGCCCGAGACGCTCACGCACATGCCGAACAGGGCGTAGGCCGCGACCGGGACGGACAGCGCCCATTCGCGCCAGGATCCCGTCGCCCCGAGCAGTGGCACGGCGACGTGCCCGTTCGGCCGCCACATCGAGGAGATCACGGGCGCGTGTCGCAAGGCGCGCGGGCGACGGATGCGCACCGGCCAGAGCAGGTTGATTCCGCCGACCGTCAGGAGGTCGCCTGCGAGATGGACCGCCGCGCCGAGCCCGACGGCCGTCACGAACCACCTCGGATCCGCTGAGGAGAAGAACGCGACCGCGAGCCCGCAGGCGCCGCCGACGAGCCAGGGAGTCTTGCGCATCGTGTCCGGGATGAACTTCAGGGCCTTCGCGGCGAGCGAGACCAGCAGCACTGAGGCCAGCCCGGCACCCACATAGATCGGCGCGCCGCCGGCCGCGTCGATCGTCCAGAGGCCGACGAGCCAGGCCAGTACGACGACGGCCACGATCCCGAGCAGCGAGTGCGTCCCCTGCCGGTGGCCGCCGGCGATCCGGCCGACGGTGCGGCACAGCGCCTCGGTCACCGGCGGCAAGGAGCGCGCGATCGAGGCATTGCGGTGGTCGGCGTCGGGCAGCAAGGCTGCGCCGGCGCACACCAAGGCGCCCGTGGCCACGCCGCCCGGGGTGTCATCGAAGGCGCCGAAGCCGAGGGTCAGAACCTCCGGGAGCGCCTGACCAATCCCGGGCGCGGCCCCGGCCACGGCGGTCTCGAGCAAGGTCAACGGGATCTGGGCCTGCGATGACAACAGCACCCAGGCAGCGGCCCCCGTGGCCGCGTGATTGCCGCCCAGCATGGAGTACCCGCCTTCGCTTCAGGATCAGAACCCCTCGACACTACTGGGGAGGCCACCCTGCGCGGTGAACCGGCGACGTGCGCGGCGTCACTTCGCGGCGGGGCCCGTCCACTCCGGATCGCGCACGAGGATGGCCCCCGAATCCGGGCAGTACACCACCCGCTCGGCGGGTGCGGCGAGGATCTCCGCGAGGTCGCCGGGGGAAAGCTGCATGCCGGAGCCCTCGGAGACGCCGTGGAAGAGGCGGGCCGCGCCGATGCCCCGACGTGCGTACGCCTTGTCGTACAGCGTGACGAGGGAGGTATCGACAGTGGCGGCGAAGCCGGCCCGATCGGCCTCGGCGGCCGCCAGCTGCTCGCGGACGTCCGCCGTGGCGGACTCGATCCTCGATTCGACGGCGGCGCGGGCCGCCTCGGCCGCCTCGAGCGCACGCTCGGCGGTCGCCGCCTGCGCCTCGGCCGCTTCGACGCGCTCCATGAGCGCCAGTTCCTCGTCCTCGAGCTCGGCCTGCCGCTTCGTGAGCGTCTCGACCTCGTGGCTGAGGGCCATCATGTCGCTGGCCGTGCCCGCCCCCGTGTCGAGCTTGTGCTGATCGCGGCCCCGATGGGCGACCACCTTGGCGACGGCGGCCTCGGAGGCCCGCAGGTCCGCGGCGGCAGCGTCCCGTGCAGCCCGCGCCTCCTCAGCGTTGGCGCGGGCCTGCGCCTCGGCCGCCTCGACGCGCGCGGACTCGGGATCCTGCTGGGCTTCGCGGAGCTGGCGGCGCAGAGACACGACCGCCGAGTCCAGCTTCGCCAGTTCGAGGAGCCGGTGTTGTTCTTCAGGTGCTGCAGTCGCCATGTGTCTCGGCTTTCTCGATCATTGAGGAGTGAGAACGAAGTCCCACGATTCCGTTGCGTCATACTGTCGTTATGCCTAATGCGATCATCTACACACGTCAGTCTAAGCACCGTGACGAGTCCATCACACATGAGAACCAAGAGGACGCCTGCCGCAAGTATGCCGCGAGCAAGGGTTACGACGTGGTCGAGGTTGTCAACGAGAAGGGCAAGTCCGGTCGGACGATTGACAAGCGAACCGAGTTCCGCCGGACGTTGAAGTTGATTGAGGACGGACACGCCGAAATCATGCTGGTCTGGCGGTGGTCGCGTTTCGCTCGGAACACCCTTGACGGACTGATCACGCTCAAGTCTGTTGAGGAAGAGGCAGGCGGCAAGGTTGAGAGTGCCCTAGAACCAATCGACCGTTCCGCCATGGGCAAGTTTCAGTTGACCATTCTGCTAGCTATGGCTGAGCTGGAATCTGAACAGAAGTCCGAGGACTGGAAGAGCTACCTCAATTCCCGGTTGGACAGCGGAACAGCCCCCGCCGGTCGCAACTACTTTGGCTATCGGCGCGTGATGGACGCTACGGGCAAGAAGCACGTTGGGTACGAAATCGTTCCCGAGCAGGCCGAGGCGATCCGCGAGGCGGCGAAACGCGTAGTAGCCGGACACAGTCTCCGCAAGGTCGCGTTCTGGCTCAACGAGCAAGGGTTCCGGACGACTCAGGGCAAGCCGTTCGTCAGTATTCAGGTCCGGCGCGTCCTACTCCAACCGTTCGTACGCGGCAAGATCGGTTGGAAAGGCAAGGAGGTAGACGGCGCTCATGAGGCGATCCTGAGTGAGGGCACCTATCGGAAAGTTGCCGCAGAGTTGAGCGACAACACTATGCCCCGCCGTTCGGAAGTCCCTTCGTCCCGTCTACGTGGAATCGTTGAGTGCGCCAAGTGTGGCCGGAAGTTGAGCTATCAGCGTGGGCACAATAAGGACCGGCCTAAGGCACCGTCTCGGTTCCGTTGCCCTACCCGAGTATCCAAGGGCACGAGTATTTGTGACTTCGGGAGCGTCCTAGCTGAGGAGGTCGGGAACGCCCTAGCGTGGGCCGCTCAACGCCGCTGGAACGACGTAGAAAAGGCGGTCCCCCAACAGGACGTGCAACAGAAGCTTGATGACAAGCGCGCACAGGTGGACTCACTACAGCACCAGATCACGCAGATGCTACTCACGGCACAGGCGGCGGGGCTGAGCACAGAGCAGGTGCAAGAGGCGTTGACGACGCTACGGGAACAGTCCGAGACGGCACAGACCGAACTCTCAGAACTTGAGGCGGCGGCACTCACACAGGCCCGCCCGTGGCACGAGATTGAGGATGTCATCCACGGCGACGACGTAGGGGCGGCGAACGCCACGATCAAACAGTTCGTTCGGCGTATCGTCGCGGACGCTGAGACCCTGTCGATTGAATTTGTCGAGGGCCTGCCCTACGTCTGGTACCTAGGTAGTGGACCCTCCCCCGGTGCTAAGGACCGGTTCAAGGACTACGCGGACAAGCAAGGCCTTACACCGCCTATCCCGGAACCGTAGACACAAAAGAAGACCCCCGCCGAAACTGTGAGAAAGGCGGGGGTCTTCTTTTTATTTTGACACGTACGTTAGGACGTGCACCAATTCTATCTCCGGCCTAAGCGGCTTAAGATACCACTCTTGCTTGCAATAGGCCATTTTTAATGTGGTAATATAGTCAAGTACAAAAGATACTCACGAAGGGAGTAAAGAATGGCTTACGAAATTGATCCTCAAGCAAAGGAAATTCGCGAACTTAAAAGACAAATCGGAGCGACGCGCACCTACTACAAGAAAGCTGAGGAAAAGCATCGTATCAAGCAAAACGAGCGAGCGGCAAGAATCATTGAATCCGAGCGACGCCTAGCCGAGCTTCTAACCGAAGAAACCCCGCCACTTGGTAAGTAACGGGGTTTATCCGGGATAGTTTAGATATAAATGAGTACGCTAAAGAACGCACTACTATTTTACCACGTCTATAAGGTAGTGCGACGTGACAGACGCGGAGAGAAAAACAAATGAATGGAAGCAACTTTAGATAGCGCCGCGATCCTTGAGGAGTCGAACCGAATACCGAAAGAGATTCCCGCTTGGGTTCGTCAGGCCGTCGCCAAGATGCGCGCCGCTGGCAAGCCCGATCACGAAATCCTCACTACGGCGTTCGAGCGCAACGCCGACAAGAACCCGCTAGGCGACGTACCCGAGTTCTACGAGGTACTTGGATACCAAATCCCTACCGTCACCACAGACGACGAGGCCCGCGAACTGGCCCTAGCCGGTAGGCCGTACTGGATCGGCGGTGAATTCAGCCTTGACGGCGACGCCGCTAAGCACATCGACTACGCCGCGCAAGAGGCGCAAGCCGCAACGCAAGACGCCGAGTACTGGGAGACCTCCCCCAACCGCCTCAAGTCGGTAGCCGACTTCATCCAGACCCCGGAAATCGAATGGATGGTCGAGGGCCGTCTTCACCGTTCCGGTCTGTGTCAGATCTACGGGCCGTCGTACGCCGGTAGAACCCTCCTCGTGCTGGATCTGGTCATGTCGTGGTGCGCGGGGCTAGAGGAATGGCAAGGGCAACGCCTGAACACCGGCGGAGAGCCTCAGCAAGCCGTCTACGTCGCCGCTGAGGGTGGAGCCGCTCTAGCTGTCCACGTTGACGCTTGGCTCAAGCACCGGGGCATTCCAGCCTCCCGCCTGTCGGGGCTGCTGTTCCTTGACGGCGGGGACGGCGACCACATGTTCTTAGAGCTGCAGAAGGGCCGCCGGGACGAACCATCCGTAGACCACAGAGACTCATGGAACCGTCTCGTCAAGGAGATTGTCCACGCCGGAATAGAGCCGTCCCTGATCGTCTTCGATACGCAAATTGACCTAGCGCCGGGGGTAGACGAGAACTCAAATGCGGACATGGTCAACGTTTTGCGAATGGTCAAGCGGTACGCGGACGAGATGAAGTTCATGGCGGTAGTCGTCCACCACACCGGACACGACGAGTCCCGCGCCCGTGGTGCGTCCGGCATGAAGGGCAAGTGCGACGTTCAAGCCCGCCTAGAGGCCGTGGGGTCTGTCGGTTCGGGCAAGGCGCGCCTTCACTGGGAAAAGGTTAAGGGCCGCGCCAAGCCCGAGGATTCTCTCAGCTACGCCATCAAGGGTCAGGCGCTCCTGCCGGGTCTCAACTCCGAGGGGGCTATCTGTGAGCCGATAGGCGATACCGATGTAGCCATTGAGAAGTTCAAGGCCATGAAACCCGAGGACGAACTCAGGTGGAAAATCTACTACCACGTGGGTAGAGAAGGGGCCTCAGTAAGAAGCATTGCCGAGGTGACGGGCCTGTCTCGAAACTCAAAGAAGCTCACGGACGCTCTGGAATATCTGTGCTACACCAAAGAACTCATCTGTATTAAACCAAAGACAAAGGGAGCGGCGAAAAGGTACGCCGCGAACATGGTCGAATTGGACGAAGAAGAGTGAAAAAGTGGTCATGACCACTCCTCTTTTTCAGCCTGACCACCTGACCACTTTTTGCCTGACCACTTGCCTGACCACTCCGGTTAGGAGGGGCCTGCATCCCTCTATTTGCAACAAAAAAGTGGTCATGACCACTTTTGCGAAGTGGTCAGGTTGCCTAGTGGTCAGGTGGTCACACCCCCCTTAGGGGGTGACCACTCCAAGACCGGCCTTTGAGCCACTACAAAATGACATAAACATAGCGACGTAAGACATAGCGAATCCGAATATAAAACTTATAAGGAGAGCAATGATCTACGTTAAAGTAATACCAGCAAGAGCCGCAAAAGAACTCGGGATGAAAACCGGGGTACAGATGTACATACCTCAAGGAGGGCCATGGGTTCGCCCGTGGCTCAAGAGCCTAGGCATCAAGTCGCCGCAATGGGTGTTTGACGGCGGGGTGCATATCTGGGAACTTCCGTACTCACGAGCCGGGGCCATTCTGAACGCGGCACAGAAGATAGACGACGTGACGTTGGTTCGTCTGGTCTGTAGGCACAGCAGGTGCGACAAGAGGTGTGTAGAGGCCGTGAACCCTATCTGGGCGTGCGTATGCGCGTGTGGTGGGGAAAACCACGGGGGCGACGCCAAGAGCTGGGAGAGGGTCGGTGAGACGGCTCTCGCACAAGAGGGTTGGTTCGAGCGGACTTACCTACTGGAAAAGAATAGATAGAAAGGAGGGAACAATGGAACTCTACGTATGGGGAATAGCGACCGGACTGCTGATAGCACTGCCGTTTTCAATAAGCGGACTAAGGGCGACCAAGCGAGTCAAGATAGATAAATAGAATGTTATAATTGGATAGCGAAATAGAGGGGCCTCTGCTTACGCGCGGGCCTCTCTCCATTTAAGAGATAGGAGCGAGATGAAAAAGGTAGAACCACTGCCCAAGGGTATGGGGAAAGTGAGTCAGGTATTCAATGACGAGCGCACTAGAGGCGTCTATCAACAGTACGGATTGGACGGTCACAACGGCGAGGACGTGAGCGGCTGGCATTTGCCCGTGAGAAGCCCGATAGACGGACGTGTGCACTACGCCGGGGAAGGCGCGGGAAACGGCGTCCTAGGGGCCTCAGCGGGGCGCGCAATACTGATCGAGAGTCACGACGGAACGGTAATGATCGAGCTAGCCCACTTGGACGTGATCTACGTCGAGGCCGGACAGTACGTGAGCGCGGGTAGCTATGTAGCCCTGAGCGGCAACACAGGGGCCTCCAGCGGCCCTCATCTCCATTGGGGGGCACTACCGCTAACAGGCGGGGATATCGACCGGGAGAACGGCTTTATGGGGCGGGTAGACCCGCGTGAATGGTTAGCGGGGGGCTATGAGTGAGTGGTCGGGCAAACGTGACGAGGTAATCAGGCTCAGAGGTCAGGTCTGCTACCTGTGTGGTGAGCACGTGCCTATGGATGACATTCACATTGATCACCGCATACCAAGGATTCATGGTGGTTCGAACGACTTCGACAATCTCTACGTGAGCTGTTCCACATGCAACCTACAGAAGGGTTCGAAATCAGTCGATGAGTTCAAGACTGTTGTCATGAATGACCTTGATTGGTTCATTTCATTGCAGCCTTGAGTGTCACATCAACCGAAATGGGTTGCAAAGCAGTGCAGAAAAGTGCGCCGGATGGGTCATTCTTTTGAGAGAACGACCACGGATCATCCCGCGCTCTTGAATCTGTCCCCCGCTGAGAAAATCCCAAATTCTGAAACGGCCAAACGCCGAAATCACAACCTACATAACCCACAAAAAGGAGCAAAATCATGAGCAAACTAGTAGCAAAAGCAACGGAAACCCTAGACGTCTTGCGCGATCAGGGCCTAATCACCGCCGAACATGAGCTAACGGCGGAGCTGATCGTAGAGCTATGCGAGTCATGGGAGGGTTCGACGCCCAACACCAAGACGGCCATTTCACGAGAAATACGCCACGCGCTGGCGTCACTACCTAGACCCGAGCAGGAGCCGGTGACAGACCCTGAGGACGACAAAGCGTCCAAGGTAGACGACCTACTGAATGAGTTCTCTAAGCACTGAGGAAGACTCACTCGAATACTGGCAAGACCAACTAGGTCAGACGTTCCCCCGCTACTCCTCCCCCATCACGCCGGGGGCACCCAACGAACTACGGCAAGTCGAGATGCTGGCGCGGATTCTCGATTTCGAACTCAAACCGTACCAGCGCTACGTGGTCCGCGTGATCACCGAAAAGATCCCCGGTACTGACGAATACCGTTGGTCATCCTTCCTCTTGCTCATGCCGAGGCAGGTAGGCAAGACGACGCTTACACGTCTCATCCTCGCGGCACGTTGCCTCGCGAACTCTAGACACCGAATCATGCTGAGCGCTCAGAGCCTCAAGGATGCACGGCAGCTCTTGCTCGATTTCGCCAATGAGCTACAGGACAGCGTCATTGGGGACACGCTCAAAGTTCGTATGGCAGCGGACACGACGCGAATTGAGTTCCACAACAAGAGCCGGCTAGGCACGTTCCCGCCACTCCCCGAGGCCCTACACGGCAGCTCAAACCACACGGTCTACCTAGACGAGGTGTTCAGCTACAGCGAGGAACAGGGCAACTTGGTTATGGGCGCGGCCTTGCCTACGTTGCAGAACCAGACGGACGAAGGCGCACAGCTACTCATGTCGTCCACTCAGGGAACGCTAGCGTCTACGTTCCTGATCCAACAGCACGAGGAAGCCCGCAAGTCGCTAGACAACCCGGAATCGACGTACGGCTTCATCGAGTTCTCAGCGGATCCGAATATTGACCCCAACGACGAAGAGTCGTGGTGGTGGCATCCAGGATTGGCTACCGGACTCGTCCGACTCTCAACCGTACGGACCTTACGAGACAAGCTCAGTGAGTCCGAGTTCATTAGGACGTTCCACAACCTCTTGACCACGTCTGAGGAGACCGTGGTGGACATGGTGCGCTGGAAGGGCCTAGCGGACAACCCCGTCTTGCCGAACCGTTCGCAGGTGGCCATCGGATTCGAGGTGGACGCGGACAGACGACGCTCAGCGGTTGCCGCTGCTTGGCGCGACGCTGAGACAGGGCATATCTGGGTTCGTATCATCCGTAGCGGCTACGGCACGTCGTGGCTGCCTCAATGTCTAGCGAAAATCCGTGAGAGCCGTCCTCTGGGTATTGCCGCCGACAAGCACCCACAGAACAACGTGATCATGCTTGAGCTGCAGACGTTCGATACGGAAACGCACGCGTGGATTGACCTCATGACGCCCGAAATGCTCAAGACGGCTAGTGCATCGTTCATTGCCAAGGTGGAAGACGGCACGATTCACCACGTCAATCAAGCCGGTCTGAACGTCTCAATCGCCAAAGCACAGCGCCGCAAGATGGGTGAAAGTTTCGTTTTCAGCCACTACAACGAGTGCGAACTCTTTGCCGCTATCAGTGCCATTCAAATGATAGACGCCGAACCACCGCCAACTGACACGGAAATAGTGTTCTTTGACGACTAGTACCATGCAATCACTATAAAAAGAAATGATATAATCATTTAGTTCACCTTATAGTGATCTTGCTCTGGACTGACCCGGTTTCCCTCCCTTAGTTTTCCGGGTCAGTCTGAGCACATAACTACAAGGAAACTGACAAACCAACGCCTACAGATAGGACATTGAGCGGCACCAGAGGAGCACAGCACATGGGATTTTTCGACTTCTTGCGCGGAGGTACATCCGGCACCACGTCCGGTGTGACCTCCCCATGGGCACCCGAGCCAAGCGAGCTAGAACGTATGACGCTTGCCGACCTTGTAGGGCTGACCCCGGAAGACGTGATTATCAACCGCGAAACCACGGTAGGAATCCCCGCTGTTGCTAAGGGCCTGAACTTGATCAAGTCCAGTGTTGCCCGCCTGCCGATGGTCGTTTACCGCAACGATCAGATAGCACCACTACAGCCGCCATTCCTCAACCAGCTTGAACCGGGCATCCAGAATCACACGGTCATTGCGTACGCCGTTGAAGACCTCATCCTCTACGGCAAGGCGTTCTTCCTAATCACCAAGCGCAACACCCAAGGACAGGCGCAGCAGGTCAAGTTCGTTCCTCACTCTGAGGCCGAATACGAGCGAGGAATCCTCAAACGAGCATTTGGTGAAGTGGTCAACCCTCGTGAGTTCTTCCGAATTGACTACATAAATGAGGGAATCATCAACTTTGGGCGTGACGCTCTCAAGGAAATGATTCTGATTGAGAAGGCCGCTTACAGAGCCGGCGCCTCTCCCCTACCTCACCTGATCCTCAGAGAAACCAGTGACAAGGGCAAGCTCTCCAGCGAACAGAAGACAAGCCTAATACAGGCCTACTCGTCTGAACGTCGCAAGGCTCACGGTTCGATTTCTCTAATCTCATCGAACCTCGAACCGATTCCGATTGGTCAGACCAACGAGAACCTGCTTCTAGAGGCAAGGAACGCAAACGCAATCAACGCGGCGCGAATCCTCATGCTACCCGCGAGCTACACGGACGCTTTCGTTAGCGGCACAAGCCTTAGCTATACGAACATTGCCAGTCGCAATAAAGAGCTACTAGAGGCAATCAACCCGGCGATTGAGGCCATGGAAGCCGCGTTCTCGTATTACTTGGTTCCGTACGGATCAAAGATCAAATTCGATACGTCCGAACTCACCAAGGACGACAAAGCAACACGATTCCAGAACTACCAGACAGGACTAGCCGCAGGCTTCCTGACCGTAAACGAGGTCCGCGAACTAGAGGGCCTAGAACCACTACCAGAACCGGAACAGCCGGTTAGGGAAGAGGAACAGGACGAACAGGAACAAACCTAAATGGAAAACACCAACCTAGAACTAACGATCACCGGACAAACCCTAGAAGCCAATCTTGAAGAGCGCCGCATTACAGGGCGCATCATCCCGTTCGGCGTACCGGGCTACCCGTCCGTAGGGCCACAGGGAATTATCGCTGAGGCCGGGAGCATCACGCTACCTGAGGACGCGTCAAGCGTATTCCTCAACCTAAACCACACCGCCAACGACGTAGTTGGTAAGGCCACAAATTTAGAGGAACGAGAGGACGGCATTTACGCGTCTTTCCGTGTCTCGAAGACCACCAAGGGAAATGACCTACTTGAAGAAGTGAAAGACGGCCTAAGGGCTGACCTTTCCGTTGAACTCTCAGAGGTCACTACCAAGGGAACGGCAATTGTCGCGAGCGTCCTAAGCGGCGTAGCGAGTGTCGTGAAAGGCGCATTCAAGGGCGCAACCGTAACGGAGGTAGCCGCAGAAGCTACCGACACAAACACAAATGAAAAGGAGTCCTCTATGGACGAGAATCTAGAAATCAATGCTGAGGTAACTCCTGAGGTTGCCCCAAGTATCAAGGCCGCAAACGAAAAGCAGGATCTTGCCAAGCTCACATTCGCGGCTGCTCACGGCGGCGGCTCTGCTGTTCAGGCGGCGATCACCTCTACCGGTGTGGCCGATGACGCTGGCGAGGTCTACGTCAAGGAGCAGAAGCTAGGCGAGCTGTTCGAGGCCCGCAAGGTGTCCCGCCCAATCGTGAACGCGTTTGGTCCGGCACGTCCGCTTACGTCACTCGTGATCAGCGGTACCAAGAAGAACCGCACGATCACCGTTGCCCCATGGGCCGGTGGTCGCGCTGAGATTGCCTCTAGCAAGTTCAGCACTGAGAGCCAGACCGAGCAGGCCGCGTACCTCGCGGGAGCCGGTGGCCTTGACATCGAGCTTATCGAGTTCGGTTCCGAGGACGTTGTGTCCGAGGTCTACGAAGAGATGATCGATGACTACCACCGCAAGACAGAGACAGTCTTCTTGACCAAGCTCACCGCTGAGGCAACCGCCGTTTCCGGTACCGCAACAGTCATCGAGGCAGTCAACGACGGTATGCGCAAGCTCTCCGGTCAGGGCGCTAAGGGTGACGTTGTCGTTCTGGACGACACCAGCTACGCCGAACTGCTCGAACTGACCTCTAGCGAAGTTCCATGGTGGTTTGAAAATCAGGCGACCGTGAACCTGCAGGACGGTTCTTTCACCGCCTCAGGTATCAAGATTGTCACCAATTCCGACCTTGCCGCAGGCACCGTGATTGTTGCCGATAGTCGAGCAGCCAAGTTCTACGAGTCAAAGAACATCACTCTTCGTAGCATTGACGCCCTCCACGGCGGTATCGATCTTGCGTTCATCAAGGCTCACGCCGCAATGGTGACCGACCCTGCATCCGTACGCGTGTACACACTCGGAACAGGCGTCTAATCATGTTGACCACAGGCGACCTGCTGCTATTCATTGACGGACTTCCCAAGGATATCCAAGCGGATGACCCGCGCCTGTCAATGGTCGCAGAGGCGGTAAACGGATTTGTGGACAAGCTGCCACATATCGAGCGTGACGCGGAAGGGGCGTGGACCACTCAAACCAAAATGGGCGCGCTTCTCGTAGCGAGTCGCCTGTGGTTGAGGACGGAGTCCCCTAGCGGTATTCAGAAGTTCGGAGACGGACAGATCTACATTTCCAAGTTCGATCCTGAGGCCGCAAAGCTCTTGAACACTGACGAATATTCGAAACCGGAGGCGATCTAGTGCTATCTGCCGCAATGAAAGAGATTGCGCAAATGGTGACTGACGCCGGGTTCTACACGGTAGCCACCTATAAGGATCTATCAATTCCCGGTGGTTTGGTCTTCCTTGAGTCCTACGAGCGTGTAAATCACGGTCACCTCAGGATCACCGGCACATTCGTTTGCGTCACTAAAAGCACCACTTACACGCTGGACATTCTGGACGACCTAGGACAGGCAATAGAGATTGCCGGTTCCGTCCTACCACTCAGAGACGTTCGAGCGGTCACCTATTCAGACGTTGAGCGAGGCGCGGATTTCCCGGCCTTAGAGGCGTCGTTCACCATTACCCATATTTCAGAAGAAGGATAAACATCATGGCGATAAATACAACTGTAGTGGGCAATGGCCTGCTAACCATCGGAGCTGTAGGTTCCGAAAAGATCTTCGCGAGTCAAGTCACGGAGTGCACACTCGAACCCGAACACGAGGCCGGAGACACACGCTACGTGCTTTCCGGTGAATCCAAGAGCGGCAACCTTGTTACGACTTGGACTCTCAGCGGCAACCTGCTTAGCGACCTTGGACAGACCGAGTCACTACAGGAGTGGCTCTTTGACGAGAACGGCAACGAACACCCGTTTGAGTTCTCTCCGAACAACACCACAGGCAAGAAGGTAGTTGGCGTTCTGCAGGTTCGCGCTGTTGCTTTCGGCGGCGAGGCGAACGCTGAGGCAGAAGCCGAGTTCGAATTCCCGGTCACCGGTACACCGGCTATCGAGTCAATCGTCTAATCATGGCTACTAGAGGATTCGGTGTAGCTGTTGGCATCAAGATTACTGACGGGCGACAGCTACGCCGAGCACTCAAAGAAGCCGGTGAGGGTCTAGACGATTTACGCGACCTGAACAAAGAAGCTGGATCGATTGTTGCCCGTGCTTTACCCGACAACACACCTGTTGGACCGGACGAGGGTGGACACCTTTTCAACACGATAAGACTCAGCGCTACACCGGTTCGAGCACGTATCAGTGCGGGCGATAAGTCCAAACCGTATGCCGGTGTCCTGCACTGGGGTAGCCCACATACATCACAGAGAAGCCAACCGTGGATGCACACCACCGCGAAAGTGCTTGAACCCAAATGGACAGCGGTCTACTGGGACCGACTAGAACAAATTATTGCAAAAGCGGCCAGAGCAGCCGACTAAAACAAGGAGATCACACAATGAACGAAATGATTGTTACTTATGAGGGACACACCTACAACATCAAGCCAATATTTGGGGACATGGTTCGAGTAGACGAAATCCGTCACCGCCTCAAGCTGCCGACTATGGATGAGGCGCAGTTCCAGTTTATGGCACTCGTCGCCTATTCGGCCCTAGTGCGTGTCGGAACGCTCGATCCGAAGACCACCGATCCACGCACATTCTCGATGAATCTAGAGAACCTAGAAAACGTCGAGGACGATGACGCGGATGAGAAAAGCGAGTAAGGGCTTCGAGCCTAACGAGTACACCAAGACTCTAGTAGCGATCAGCTACAAACTCGGAATCCCTTTCCAAGATCTTTTGGACCTACCGGATTTCGTCATTCAGGAATATATCAATCTTGCTTTGAGGGAGGCAGAAGAGACAGACAAAGCCAATAAGAAGAAGTAGAGGTGGGCATCCATGGCAAAAAAGACAGCGATTTTCAAAGTTGACCTAATTAGCGACGCTAAGCGGTTCCGTAAGGGTTTCCGCCAAGCTGAGCGCACAGCGGCAAAGTTCAGCCGTGCAATGGGGAGACTGACGAAATCAACTGCCGCTGTGGGTGCTTTCACTCTGATTGGTGCCTCTGCTCTTGCCGCTACGTCGAACGTCGCCGCGTTCACAGCGTCTCTCGGGGCGCTAGGCGGTCTGATCTTGCCGACAGTGGGAATCCTAGTCGGGTTCGGTGTCGGTCTACTGGCAACGTATCTAGCCCTCAAGGACACATCTAAAGAGCTGGAACATCTGGGACCAAAGTTCACCAAGCTACAGAAAACGGTCTCATCGAACTTCTGGGATAAGGCCAAGAAACCTATTGAGGATCTAGTCAACACCACTCTTCCGGCGTTGACTTCCGGGTTCGGCACTGTCGGCACTTCCCTAGGCGAGTTCTTCGGGGAAATGGCGTCGAGCATTCAGAGCGCCGCTGACAACACCTCGCTACAGGTGTTCTTCGACCGCGTAGCCGAGAGCATCGACATTGCTAAGGACGCACTACAGCCGTTCGTGAACGGTATCAAGGATCTTGGCGGGTTCGGTTCTGAGTATCTGGCTCCCCTAGCCGATTGGTTCGTACGTGTCTCTGAGAGCTTCGAGGCGTTCGCGTCTAAGGCGCGTGCTGACGGTTCCCTCAAGCAGTGGACAGAGAACGGTCTACAGGCCGCGCGCGACCTAGGCGGGGTGTTGTCCGGTCTAGGCGGGATCATGGCCGGTATTGCCAGTGCCGCTGCAGCCGCTGGCGGTTCGCCTCTTGGTGCCGCCGCTGACGGTCTCAAGCGCGTAGCTGACATAGTCCAGGGTCCGGCGTTCCAAGGTGCCTTGACGACACTCTTCGAGGGCGCACACGAGGCCATGGAGAAGCTGACTCCAGCGATCAAGGCGATTGGTGACGGATTCGTCACTATCGCGCCGACGTTGGCCGAACTCATGCCGACTGTTGCGGAACTCGTGTCCGTACTGGCAACGACGTTCGTCCCGGTCATCGCGGATCTTATCGCCGGAATGTTGCCGCTAGTCGAGACTATCCACTCCAACAAAGAGGCGTTCCTAGGCATCATGGGCGCAATCTTGCTGGCAGCTGGATCGGCTAGGGCGTTCCGTGGTGCCCTATCAATCGCACAGGGCGGAATGGTCGCGTTCGGCGCGGTCAAGTCCGGTGTGCAAATGGTTGGCCGTTTCCGTGACGGTCTCCTCAACGCTAACGCGGCCGCGTCTGTGTTCTCGGGTAGAGCCGGAACTCTAGGCGGCAAGGTCGCCGCATTCGCCGCTGCTATGGGTCGAGGTACAGCCGCACTCATCCGCAACACCGGCGCGATGGTTGTGAACGGCGCTATCGCTGTAGCTCTTGCGGCCAAAACAGCAGCGCTCACTGTTGCCCGTTGGGCCGCTGTGGCCGCTCAGACGGCACTCAACATCGCAATGGCACTCAACCCAATCGCGCTAATTATTATCGCCGTAGTGGCCCTTATCGCCGGTTTCGTCTTGCTTTACAACAAAGTCGAGTGGTTCAGAGTTGCCGTTGATACCGCGTGCGCTTGGATTGCGAACGCTTGGACCGTTGCTACTACGTGGATCACGAATGCATGGAATACAGCTATGCAGTGGATCGGTAACGCGGTCCTCAATTTCGTAGCGGGAGCCGTAAACAAGTTCCTCGAATTCCGTGCCAAGGTGAACGCCGTTATCGAGTTCGTGCGCGCATTCTTCAAGGCAAAGTTCCAACAGATGAAACAGAAGGCTCTGGAAATCATCGTCGGGATCATCGTCAAGTTCCTAGAGTTCCGCCAAAAAGTCATCGACGTTGTGAACAAAGTCAAGTCATTCTTCGTGGACGGTTTCAACAGCATGAAATCAACCGCTAAGGGCGTCATTGATTCAGTCGTCGGATTCTTCGACAACATCATCTCCAAAGTCAAGGGCGCTATCGATTGGGTACGCAACCTGTTCAACATGGACGGAATGCCCGGTTGGATGAGCGGTCTATTCGGCGGAGGTACCGGCTTCGAGGTTGTCGGCTCTTTCGCCTCAATGCCACAGCTCGCAACGGGTATGGGCGCAACTGGCATTTCCAGCACTATCGCCGGTTCGGGTTCGCGCGGTTCAAGCGTCGTTGTTGTCCACAACTATCACGTCACAAACGAGTTCCGTGGAGTGACAACGGACAAGATCGGCGTTGCCAACGAAATTGAACAACTACTAGAGAACAAGAAACGATTGAAGGGAGGTTTCTAATGAGAGCCTACAGGCGTCTACGCCAAACAATGATTGAGTATCTAGGAATCAACGGGCCTCTATTCGCATTCTACTCAGTGCCAACGAACGCGATCTACGACGATGAAATCTTCGAGGTCACGATTACGCGCGGCAAGTCTCAGCGAGGCGGAGGAATCCACCCGACAACTCTAGAGATTTCCACCAACGGCAATCGTCCCATCGACGTGCAAGGGCACAACTGCCGTTTCTTTATCCGTGACGCAATCGCCCCGACTTTCGCCGCAGCTCTAGGGCACGGCGACTGGGAGAACATGTGGTTGAGGTTTCAGGGTCGAGCTGGCACCACAGAGATTGAGGACAACCCTCACGGGATCCCGTTCATCACCAACTTCCAAGCGGCGTCTTGGATCGGACAGCTTGCCTACTCCGGCAAGGGGCACGTAGCAAGCGCGGGCGACTCCGTACGAGACGTGCTCATCGGCCTAGCCGGTGCAGACAACGGCCTACGCGGTCTGGACATTGCCTATCGGGGCAACTTCCCGAACGTGTCCCCTGAGGGTAACGGCTTCTATATCTGCAAAGACGATCTTATGAAATGGTCTGGCGATCTTGGCTATTGGTTCCGTGAGAACAGGGACGGAACTACGGACGTCATCAATCCCCAATGGCGGAACGCTAGGGCTTTGGATGATCTAGACCTGATGCTCCCGCTCACCCGCTCACAGGCAATCAGTCCGGCGACTATCCGTCTGAACAACGAGTTCCCGGCTGCAAAGATTGTCACCCAACTTTACAGCCCGACCAATCAGACGACGTGGGCTTACGAAGTCAACGACGATACCCGTCTGAAAGAAACGATTGATCAGGATTGGAACCACGTCGAATACGTAGGCGATTGGTCAGGCAATGCTCTTCAGCGGGAAATTATCGGCAAGGCATTCGAGACCTCTAACCACTACTGGACGATGCCTACTCTCACGGTTGACCTTCTCATGCTCATGCAGGGAAATGATCCCCACAAGCGACAAGCCGCTCAGCTACTAGAGCTAGAGGCGGCACACCCGATCTACTTCACGCAAGATTGGCCCTCACACCTGAGAGGTATCCACTTTGCTGAACAGATTGTGGAAAGAATTACACCGGATTCGTGGACGATGGAGCTTTTACTACTCCCCTACTCACACGTAACCGGTGAGAAATACCAAGTAGCTGTAGCCCCTAAGACATGGGATTCAGCCGGAACAAATCAATGGAACAACGATACGAGAACATGGAACGGAGCCTACTAAATGGCAACTCAACAAGAAATAGACCTAGCTAATTCACTAGGTTTCGTAACCCCAGGATCTACGGATTACATTGCAGACGGGGACGATAATATTACAGCAAACGCGGTAGCCGCTGCCAAGAATGCACTATCAGGGCCGTACACAAAACACACTCCCGGTTCAACAGAAACAGTAGATATCGATACATTGCGAGAGGTAGGCAAACATCTATTCTCTAGCGACACCTTCGCACTTAGGACTGTCAACGGACCCTCAACCCGTGGTGGTGTCCTCACAGTGGAGCAAGGCGTTACAGGGATGATTTCGCAGGTTTGGACGGATATCTATGGTGGTGGATACACGGGCAATATCTGGTTCAGATCCACACTGTCTATTGGGTCTACGCCGTTCCCGTTCGGGCCTTGGAAGCGCATTACACCTGAAGTGGGACAGGACTACGCTGGACGCAACGCCATGTTGCTACAGGACTTCACGCGCCGTAGAGGACCGGTCCACACCAACGGTAAGGCCGCAGTTGCTTACCGTTTCGATCACGGACTAGGGAACTACAGAGATTTCATCAAGCCTATGTTTGACGCGCGCGGTTGGAAGCACTCACAAGCACTCAACAGTGGTCAATGGTCAGCATCCGAAATGGGCGGCGTGACTCCCGCAATCGTTGACGGCTGGGTGCAAGAGGGTTTGCTCGAAATCTGGCACCACGGCCTAGACCACACTGATACGGGTTCTGAGGGCGGATTCATGTCTAGAATCGTCAACTCACTGGACACTCTGAAATCACAGATCCCAAGTGCGACGATTGACGGGTACTGTCCTCCCGGCGTCGGCGGTGACTCTTACCTAGGATTCAACGGCGGCAACAGTGCAGAGGCATTCTTCAATACTGAGGCCGGACGACTAGTGCTGTCACATCACGCGGTCTCTAGCGGGTACATCTCCGGCACGGCCTATCACCGCAAACTAGACGGAGTGATTCGCCACGGTCTGGGACACATCACGGCGGACACACTCAGCGCCGCGACTCTGAACAACAGACTTGATACTGCTATCGCCAATGGTGAGGGAATGCAAGTCATGCTTCACCCGTCCCAACTCAATCTGACGGACAAGATCACCGCTGCTGAGTTCGAAGCTCACTTGGACTACGTCCAGCAAAAGGTGGATGAGGGTCTAGTAGTTGTTCTGTCACCTTACGAATTGGTACTAGCGGATAAAACTCCGGTAGCGCCTATCGAACTAGGCGATAGGGATCTGAACACGCTCTTGACTTCCGGCACCTACATTCAGCCGTCATCAGTGAACGCGGGCGGGGCGAACAACTACCCCGAGGGTAGAGCGGGCAGCGTTACCGTGATCGGCAATTCGGGCGGAACACTCGTCAACCAGATCTATCACTCCTACGGTGCGACTAACCGCGTATGGCACAGGACGTACTACAGCGGCACTTGGTACCCGTGGCAGGCCGACGACACGCTAGATACCGGTTGGCGCGATCTGTCCGGACTGCTCACCAATGGTTGGGTTGCTGAGACTCAGTTCAGAGTGCGACGTGTTGGGGACAAGGTCACCTTGAGGATTCACCGCCTCAACGGCTCAGCTGCGTCTACGTCGTCTGTCATCGCACTACCTAGCGGTTTCCGCCCGACCAACACCACAGAACTTTTCATCCGTTCCGATGAGGCTGGAACGGTCATGAAACTTCTGACGCTACGTTGGGATGGAGCCATGTTCCTATCAACCGGCACTGTCACAACCAACAACGGCGGCTCTGAGTGGACGTTCAGCACTAATGCCAACTGGCCGACGACACTACCGGGAACGGCGGTGTAGTCATGGAGAGTGAACTAATCGCACAGATTCCGCACCTCATCGGACAGGTCGACCCTACGTTCGCCTTGCTGGCGATCATTGCGTATCTCATCCACAAAAAGTGGTCACCGATCCTGCAAGATCTAAGCGGACTGCCCAAGCGTGTCACAGTCTTGGAGACCGACCTAGAAGAAATCAGCGATGACGTTTTCTACCTCAAGGTACATACCAACTTCGAGGAGAACGCACCGGTCCCCCGTAGGCGTAGCGGCAGACACAGGCGCGAGTAACGTTAGTCGTCCGATACTTTCAACTCTGCTCGGATTCTCAAGATCAGCTCACCGGTAGCGGCCATGGTCTCACTAGCCAACTTCTCCGTTTTAGGGCGCATTTCCTCCATGGGAATCCGCTTGGAGACGGCTTCGAACGCGTAGGCCTCAAGCGCTCTATGGTGGTCCAGAACCTTACGTGCCTGCTCGCTAGTCGATGCACCACCTATAAGAAGAATCTTCGTAATCAACTGTAGCCCCCGATCACCGACTGGCGGCGCTTTGCCCTCACCTATCCATGAGGTCATTCGTGCAACGTCAAGGGGCACGTCTTCTTCTAGGAATCGCGTATAGACCCTTAAGCGTTCGTTCCTCAACCACTGTTCGTGCTCCGTCGTCTTGCCCCACTTAGCACCCTTCCAGCTACCAAGGAGCGCTAGAAAACCGGCAAGCAACGGGACTATGACCCACTGGAACGACTCTAGGAACTCAATCATGAGCAACAGCTTACGGGTAGAGTGATTCCGCGAACATGACACGCCGGTTACGTTGCAAACACACTAGTCAGAGGTCGATTTGGTTCGGGGATCCTATCATAACGAAGTCCCACGGGTCGGAATTGATGCTGCTGACCTGGACCTCGACGTCGAAGTTCTGGTCGGACAAGACATTGGTGAGGGCGTCGGCCGCGGCGGGGAGCCAGAGCCATTCGCTGGCGAAGTGGGATACGTCGATCAGGTAGGGGCGCTGACCCCGGGCCGTCTCCCGAGCCTCGAGGGCCGGGTGGTGGCGCAGATCGCCCGTGACGTACACGTCGGCCCCGGCCTCGCGCACGGTGTCCATGAGGGAGTCCCCGGCACCGCCGCAGACGGCCACCCGGCGGATCACCGCTTGCCGGTCTCCGGCCACGCGCACCCCGCCGGCAACCGCCGGCATCGCCCCGTAGACCGTGGCGGCGAAGTCGCCGAGCGTCACGGCCTGCGGCAGGTCGCCGATCCTGCCGATTCCCTCCTCCGGCAGCCCCTCGTCCGCGGCGGAGAGCGGTTCGACGTCCTGCAGGCCGAAGATGTCGGCGAGGACGTCGGAGACGCCGCCGACGGCGGAGTCCCCGTTCGTGTGCACCGTCAGCAGGGCGCAACGGCCCTCGATGAGTTCGTGCACGACCTCGCCCTTGGGGTCCGTCGCGGCGACGGAGTTCACGCCGCGCAGCATCAGCGGGTGGTGCGTGATGAGGAGGTCGGTGCCGCGGGCCACGGCGTCCCGGACGACGTCGAGCGTGGGGTCGACGGCGAACAGCACCCGCCGTACCGGACGTTCGGTGCGGCCGGCGACCAGGCCGACGCGGTCCCACTTCTCTGCGAGCGACGCGGGCCACAGCTCCTCGACGGCGATCAGGATGTCTCCCAGTGTCGCCTCCGGGCCGACGTCGTCCGCCGTGGCGGTGTCCTCGGTGTTCTCCCCGGCGACAGCTTCCGCCACCTCCGGCGTGGCCGTTTCGTCATTCTCAGAAGCCGCGGTTTGCTTCTCGGTCTCGTCCTGCATGTAACCACCGTAGCCCGCGCGCGGGCCCGCGGGTACGATCCACGCGTGGACACGGGCAGGAATTCGTGGAGGGTTGGGAATGTTCTACCCGTGGCGGGCAAGATGGGAAGCGCGCATGCGAGCAGAATCGTGACTGGAAGAGGAGGAGCACGTGAACCTGGGCGAACCTGAGAATCGGCGGACCTACTATCTCGGCGGAGGCTGCTTCTGGTGCCTCGATGCTGTGTACCGGAAGCTGCGCGGCGTCACGGACGTGGTCTCCGGGTACATGGGCGGCGCCCCCGACACCGCGAACTACCGGGCCGTGTGCGGCGGCGCGACCGGGCACGCCGAAGTCGTCGCGGTGACCTTCGATCCCGAGGTGATCCCGTCCGACGTCGTGCTGGACGTCTTCTTCGCCACGCACGACCCGACCACTCTGAACCGGCAGGGATACGACGTCGGCACGCAGTACCGGTCCGTCATGTTCTACGAGACCGAGGCCGAACGGGCGGAGTTTGACGCGGCGCTCCGCCGGCACCAGCCGAACTACGACGCGCCGATCGTCACCGAGGTGAGCCGCGCGCCGGCCTTCCATGAAGCGGAGTCGATTCACCAAGATTATTACGCCAGAAATCCCGGTGAAGGCTATTGCAACGTCATCATTAACCCGAAACTGTCGAAGGTGCGCAGATATTACGCTTCGTGGCTCGTCGAAGGTGCGTCCCACTAGTCAGGTCTAGGGTTGGACCCGAAGCATCCGTCCGCTTGACGCTCCGCAGAGATTTGGCGGGTGAACGGCGACCACGTATTCGACTCAACTCGAATGGAACGAAGGAAGATACATGGGGAAGATCTACAACAACGTCACCGAACTCGTCGGCGGCACGCCGCTGGTCCGGCTCAACCGCCTGACGGAAGGGCTCCCCGGCGACGTCGCCGTCAAGCTGGAGTTCTTCAACCCGGCCAACAGCGTCAAGGACCGCATCGGCGTGGCTATCGTCGACGCTGCTGAGAAGTCGGGCGCGCTGAAGCCCGGCGGCACCATCGTCGAGGGCACCTCCGGCAACACGGGCATCGCCCTGGCGCTCGTCGGAGCCGCCCGCGGCTACCGCGTCATCCTGACCATGCCCGAGACCATGTCGACCGAGCGTCGCGTCATGCTCCGCGCGTTCGGCGCGGAGATCGTGCTCACCCCGGGGTCCGAAGGAATGCGCGGCGCGGTCGAGAAGGCCAAGCAGATCGTCGCCACCAACGAGAACTCGATCTGGGCGCAGCAGTTCGCCAACGAGGCCAACTCCGCGATCCACCGCGCGACGACCGGCCAGGAGATCTGGGACGACACGGACGGCGAAATCGACGTCCTCGTCTCGGGCGTCGGCACCGGCGGCACCATCACGGGCGCGGGCAACCTGCTCAAGGAGCTCAAGCCGGAGATCAAGATCGTCGCCGTCGAGCCGGCCGACTCCCCCATCCTCAACGGCGGCGCACCCGGCCCGCACAAGATCCAGGGCCTCGGCGCGAACTTCGTACCGGAGATCCTGGACACCAACGTGTACGACGAGGTCATCGACGCCTCGGTCGAGGATTCGGTCTCGACCGCCCGCGCACTCGGCACGCAGGAGGGCATCCTCGGAGGCATCTCCTCCGGCGCAGCCGTCTGGGGTGCCCTGCAGGTGGCAGCCCGCCCGGAGAGCGAGGGCAAGCTCATCGTCGCCGTCGTCCCGGACTTCGGCGAGCGTTACATCTCGACCCTGCTCTACGACGACATCCGCGGCTGATCCACGGCGGAATCGAGCAACTGTGAATTTCTTCGCACGCCTGCGGGAGGACCTCGTCTCCGCGCGCGCCCATGATCCGGCGGCGCGCGGAGACGTGGAGAATTTCCTCGCCTATTCAGGGCTGCACGCCATCTGGCTGCACCGGGTGGCCAACCGGCTGTGGCAACGTCCGCACCTGCGCCTTCCCGCGCGCCTGCTCTCCCAGTTCGCGCGCTTCCTGACGGGCATCGAGATCCATCCGGGCGCGACGATCGGCCGGCGTTTCTTCATCGACCACGGCTCCGGCGTCGTCATCGGCGAGACCGCAGAGGTCGGCGATGACGTCATGCTGTATCACGGCGTCACACTCGGTGGTCGCTCGCTGGCGAAGGTCAAGCGCCACCCGACGCTCGGCGACCGTGTGGTCGTCGGCGCCGGGGCAAAGATCCTGGGGCCGATCCTGATCGGAGCTGATTCAGCGGTCGGGGCCAACGCCGTCGTCGTCAAGGACGCGCCGCCGGATTCCATCGTGACGGGTATCCCGGCCACGAACCGGCCGCGGCGGCCGGAGGAGCACAAGCCGGCTGTCGATCCGGCGGAATACATCGACCCGGCCATCTACATCTAAATACGACGACGACGGGCGAGGTGATCTGATCACCTCGCCCGTCGTCGTTGTGCGCGGCGAGCCCGCCGTTGATGGAGCATACGCGCGGGGGCGGCCCACCTGTGGTGGGCCGCCCCCGTATTCGGTTGCCGGCCCTCTGCGGGGCCGCCAGGAACCTAGTGCGTCGAGACGGCGGCGATCTCCGTCTTGTCGCCGCTCCACTGGGTGTGGAAGGTGCCCTCGCGGTCGACGCGCTCGTACGTGTGCGCGCCGAAGAGGTCGCGCTGGCCCTGGATGAGTGCGGCGGGCAGGCGCTTGCGGCGCAGACCGTCGTAGTAGGCCAGCGAGGCCGAGAAGACCGGCACCGGGATGCCGAGCTGCACGGCGGTGGCGATCACGCGGCGCCATGCCGGGATAGCCTCGGCGATGGCCTCGGCGAAGGCCGGGGCGAGCAGGAGGTTCTCCGGCTTCTGGCCGTCGGCGTAGGCCTTCATGATCTCGTCGAGCAGGTCGGCGCGGATGATGCAGCCGGCGCGCCACAGCGAGGCGATCTCGTCGAGCTTGAGCTCCCACCCGTACTCGGAGGCGGCGCTGCCCAGCATGTCCAGGCCCTGGGCGTAGGAGACGAGCTTCGAGGCGAAGAGCGCCTGGCGGACGTCCTCGACGAAGTTCTCCGGCAACTCGACCTGCGTCTCGTGGCCGGCCAGGATCTCCTGGGCCTGCTCGCGCTGCGTGCGCTGCGAAGAGAGGCCGCGTGCGAAGACGGACTCGGCGATGCCGGAGACCGGCGAGCCGAGCTGGAGCGCGGAGACCACAGTCCAGCGGCCCGTGCCCTTCTGGCCGGCGGAGTCGACGATGACGTCGACGAGGGGCTTGCCCGTCTCGGCGTCGACCTGCGCGAGGACCTCGGCGGAGATCTCGATGAGGAACGAGGAGAGGGACGTCTTCATCCAGTCGGCGAAGATCTTCGACTGCTCGGCGGGCTCGATGCCGGCGGCCGAGCGCATGAGATCGTAGGCTTCGCCGATGACCTGCATGTCGGCGTACTCGATGCCGTTGTGGACCATCTTCACGAAGTGACCGGCTCCGTCGGTGGAGATCCACGTGCAGCACGGCTCGCCGTCGTACTTCGCGGAGATCTTCTCGAGCATCGGGCCGAGGGCCTCGTAGGACTGCTTCGAGCCGCCCGGCATGATCGACGGGCCGAGGAGTGCACCCTCCTCGCCGCCGGAGACGCCGACACCGACGAAGTGCAGGTCGTGCTCGGCCAGCTCGGCCTCGCGGCGGCGGGTGTCCTCGTAGTGCGAGTTGCCGCCGTCGATGACGATGTCACCTGCCTCCAGGAGCGGGACCAGCTGCTCGATCACGGAGTCGACCGGCTTGCCTGCCTTGACCATGATCATGACGCGGCGCGGGGTCTCGAGGCTCGCGACGAGCTCCTCGAGCGACTCGGTGCGCACGAAGTCGCCCTCGTCGCCGTGTGCATCCAGCAGCGCGTCGGTCTTGCCGACCGAGCGGTTGTGGACGGCGACGGTGTATCCGTTGCGCGCGAAGTTGCGGGCGAGGTTTGCGCCCATGACGGCTAGGCCGGTGACGCCAATCTGTGCAGGCATGCGGAAGGATCCTCCGAAATGGTGAGTAGATTCGGTGCGTCGACTGCTGGACGCATTCTTCAGCGTAACCCAAAACACAGCAGGACCCGCCAAAAGTAATACCTTTGGCGGGTCCTGTGATTAAGTGTTACGGACGGATTCTCCAGTGGGTCCTACCGGGATCGAACCGATGACATCCACGGTGTAAGCGTGGCGCTCTACCAGCTGAGCTAAAGACCCTTGCGGCGATCCAGCTTATCCATCGCCCCGGCGAACGCCAAATCCTCAGGCCGCTCGCTCCAGGGCCTGCTCGTAGCGCGACCACGGCCTAGCCTCGCCCGCCGCGGAGGAGAACGCGTCCACGATGCGACCCTTGCGGACGAGATACGTGGCCCGCAACGCCCGCCCGGCGTCGGCGTCGAAGCAGCCGAACTGCTGCGCGGTCGCCCCGTGCGGCCAGAAGTCCGCGAGGAGGGCGAACTCCAGCCCCTCCTGCTCGGCATAGGCCCGCAGGGCGAACTTGTGATCAACCGAAACCCCGAAGATCTCGACGTCCCGGTCGTGCATGTCCGCCAGATGCTCCTGCAGCTCGCGCAGCTCCGCGGTGCAGACCCGAGAGAACGCGAACGGATAGAAGACCAGCAGGTACGACGCCGGCATCTCGGCCGACGTCATCCGCTCGCCGTGCGTTGTGGTCAGCTCGAAGTCCGGGACGCGAGTCCCCGGAACCAGAAGCTTCACGGATCGATCAGTTCTTGCGACGCGACATCAGGCGCGCCGCCGCCCAGTCTTCCGAGACACCTTCGCTCGTGGTCACGTGAAGCCCCGCCGTCGGCGCGGCCTCCAGGATTTCTGCCGGGGGAACGTGCGCTTCGCGCCCGTTCTTCGGGGTCAGCAGCCACACCACTCCCCCTTCATCGAGCGTCGTTAGCGCGTCGACCAGGGCGTCGACGAGGTCGCCGTCGCCCTTCCGCCACCACAGGATGACGCCGTCTACGACGTCTTGGTCCTCTTCGGTGAGCAGTTCGGAACCGATGCCATCCTCAAGCGCGTCTCTCAGATCGAAGTCGACGTCGTCGTCGTACCCCAACTCCTGAATGAGGTCGCCCTCTTTGAATCCCATCCTGGCGGCAGCCATCGATGTAGCTGCTGCAGCCTCGCTCACAGTGTGTTCCTCCCTTAGATACGTCTCTGACAGTTTCAAGCCAACACCTTTAAGCCGGGCGCATCAAGCGCAGGAAAGGTGACACGCCGTTTAATGCACTCTACGTGACGTCTCCGAGGCCGTTCCCGGTGCGAATGACGCCGTCGGCTACGCATTGGGCCGCCGGGCGGATTAGAGTGGCGTGGATGGCTGTCGCCGCACTCACGATGGCAGCCGAATACGCATGGCGGCTGAATTGCCACGGCCGGCGTCGTGAGATTCGTTCACGGCGGGCCGCCGCCTGCCCCCACGCTGTAACCCGCTGCAAGGAGAATTTGGACGTGGCTGACGATCACATTTCACACATCCGCTCTGGCTTGACCAGCCAGCTGCCGGACCGCGATCCCGAGGAGACGGCCGAGTGGCTCGAATCCTTCGATGATCTGGTTGAGGCTCAGGGAACCGAACGAGCCCAGTTCATCGTTCGCTCGTTGCTTCAGCGTGCAGGCGCCAAGAGCGTCGGCGTGCCGATGGTGACTACGACCGACTACGTGAATACCATTCCGGTCGACCAGGAGCCGGAATTCCCCGGCGACGAAGAGGTCGAGCGCCGCTACCGCGCCTGGATGCGCTGGAACGCGGCCATCATGGTCCACCGCGGGCAGCAGCCCGACATCGGCGTCGGTGGACACATCTCGACGTTCGCCGGTGCGGCGACGCTCTACGAGGTGGGCTTCAACCACTTCTTCCGGGGCAAGAACCACCCGGGCGGTGGCGACCAGGTGTTCTTCCAGGGCCACGCCTCCCCCGGCATGTACGCCCGAGCGTTCATGGAAGGGCGCCTCTCCGAGGAGGACCTCGACGGGTTCCGCCAGGAGAAGTCGAAGGCCGGGCATGGTCTGCCGTCGTACCCGCACCCGCGCAACATGCCGGACTTCTGGGAGTTCCCGACGGTCTCCATGGGCATTGGCCCGGCCAATGCCATCTACCAGGCGCAGGCGAACCGCTACATGCACAACCGCGGCATCAAGGACACCTCGCAGCAGCACGTGTGGGCGTACCTCGGCGACGGCGAGATGGACGAGCCCGAGTCGCGCGGATTCCTCCAGCTGGCCGCGAACGAGAAGCTCGACAACCTCACGTTCGTGATCAACTGCAACCTGCAGCGCCTCGACGGTCCCGTGCGCGGCAACGGCAAGATCGTCCAGGAGCTCGAGGCGTTCTTCCGCGGTGCCGGCTGGAACGTCATCAAGGTGACCTGGGGTCGCGAGTGGGATGCGCTGCTCGAGAAGGACCAGTCGGGCGCGCTCGTCGACATCATGAACCAGACGCCGGACGGCGACTACCAGACCTACAAAGCCGAGTCCGGCGCTTTCGTGCGCGAGCACTTCTTCGGCAAGTCGCCGGAGACCAAGGAACTCGTCGCCGACATGAGCGACGACGAGATCTGGAACCTCAAGCGCGGCGGCCACGACTACCACAAGGTGTACGCGGCCTACAAGGCGTCGATGCAGGCCAACGGCAAGCCGACGGTCATTCTCGCCAAGACCGTCAAGGGCTACGGCCTGGGTCCGCACTTCGAGGCCCGCAACGCCACACACCAGATGAAGAAGCTGACGCTCGATGACCTGAAGGCGTTCCGCGATCACCTGCGCATTCCGATCACGGACGAACAGCTCGAAGCCGACCCGTACCGTCCCCCGTACTTCCACCCCGGGCCCGATGCGCCGGAGATCAAGTACATGATGGAGCGTCGCGCCGAGCTGGGCGGTTCCGTGCCGGAACGCCGCAGCACGCCGCGGAAGATCGAGTTGCCGTCTGAGAAGACGTACGCGATCGCCAAGCGCGGCTCGGGCAAGCAGCAGGCGGCCACGACGATGGCCTTCGTGCGCCTGCTCAAGGACATCATGCGCGACAAGAACTTCGGCGACCGCATCGTCCCGATCGTCCCCGACGAGGCGCGCACGTTCGGCATGGACTCGTTCTTCCCGACGGCCAAGATCTACAACCCGAAGGGCCAGAACTACCTGTCCGTGGACCGCGACCTGGTCCTCGCGTACAAGGAGTCCCCGTCCGGACAGATCCTGCACCCGGGCATCAACGAGGCCGGCGCCCTCGGCGCCTTCACCGGCATCGGCACGGCCTACGCCACGCACGGCGAACCGCTGATCCCGGTGTACGTGTTCTACTCGATGTTCGGTTTCCAGCGCACGGGCGACCAGTTCTGGGCAGCTGCCGACCAGATGACCCGCGGGTTCATCATCGGCGCTACCGCCGGCCGCACTACGCTGACCGGCGAGGGCCTGCAGCACGCCGACGGGCACTCGCCGCTGCTCGCGTCGACCAACCCCGCCGTCGTCACCTACGACCCGGCGTACGGGTACGAGATCGGCCACATCATGCGCGCCGGCCTGGAGCGCATGTACGGCGGCGAGCACGCCGACCCGAACGTCATGTACTACATCACGGTCTACAACGAGCCGATCACCCAGCCGGCCGAGCCGGAGGAGCTGGACGTCGACGGGCTGCTCAAGGGCATCTACCTGGCTGCACCGGCCAAGGTCGATGGACCTCGCACGCAGCTCCTCGCCTCCGGCGTGGCGATGGCCTGGGCCATCGAGGCCCAGCAGATCCTCGCCGATGAGTGGGGCGTCTCGGCCGACGTGTGGTCCGTGACGAGCTGGAACGAACTGCGTCGCGACGCGCTCTCCGCCGAGGAGGACGCGTTCGAGAACCCGGGTCAGGAGGCACGTACGCCGTTCATCACGGAGCAGCTTGCCGGCGCCACCGGTCCGGTCGTCGCGGTCAGCGACTACATGGCCGCGGTTCCGGACCAGGTGCGTCAGTACGTGCCGAACGAGTGGGCGACCCTCGGGGCGGATGGCTTCGGCTTCTCCGACACCCGTGCCGCTGCCCGCCGGTTCTTCAAGATCGACGCGCACAGCGTCGTCGTCCGGGCACTGCAGATGCTGGCCCGCCGCGGCGAGGTCCCGGCGGAAGCTCCGGCGCAGGCGTTCGAGCGTTACCAGCTCAACGACGTCAACGCCGGCACGAGCGGCAACGCCGGCGGCGACAGCTAGCGGTCCCGGCACCCGTACGACGGCGGGGCGTCACCTCACCAGCGCAGGCTGCTGGGGGTGGCGCCCCGCCGTCGTTTTGTAGTGATCCCACAAAACGGCACCTCTTCCGGCTGGGTGAAACAGGGGCTCGCGAGTATCCTCGGTTCATGACCGAAACGCGTTCCGTGCCGGCCGGCGGCAGAAACCGCCCGCCCCGGCAGCCCCAGGCCAGCGCGGAGACGCTGAGGCGGCTCAAGGACCACTTGGGGATCCTCTCGACGGTCGCCCTGAAACACCTCGATCAGTCGCTGCCCTGGTATCGCGGGCTCGAGCCCGAGGAACGGGCGGCGCTGGGCCTCGTCGCGCAGAAGGGCATCGCGTCCTTCGTCTCCTGGTACGAGCAGCCGACGAGTCCGCAGTGGGTCCTCAACGATGTCTTCGGTGCGGCGCCGACCGAGCTCACTCGCTCGATCAGCCTGCAGAAGGCGCTCCAGCTGATCCGGACAATCGTCGAGGTCGTCGAGAACCAGGTGCCCGACCTCGCGAGCGAATCCGAGCAGGTCTCCCTGCGCGAAGCCGTCCTGCGCTACTCCCGCGAGGTCGCCTTCGCCGCCGCCGACGTCTATGCGCGCGCCGCGGAGACGCGCGGCGCGTGGGACAGCCGCCTCGAGGCCCTCGTCGTCGACGCCGTCATGCGCGGTGAGGACACCGACACCCTGCGCTCCCGTTTTGCCGCCGTCGGCTGGAAGTCCCAGGACGGGATCCACGTGATGGTCGGGCGCGCACCGGAGCAGTCGAACGCGCGATTCGTCGGCGAGCTTCGCCGGGCGTCCCTGCGCTACGCGCACGACTGTCTCGTCGGTATTCAGGGCGAGCGCTTGATCGTCATGCTCGGCGGGATCCGCGACAACTCGGGCACCGGCCTACGCCGCCTCGCCGAATACTTCGCCGACGGCCCCGTCGTCTACGGGCCGCGGGCGGACTCGCTGCGGGCGGCGACGGCCTCCGCACAGGCCGCTTTCGCGGGCCTGGCGGCCGCGACAGCGTGGGTTCAGGCGCCCCGGCCCACCGCAGCCGACGACCTCTGGCCGGAGCGCGTCGTCAATGGCGACGCGAGCGCCGGTGTCGCGCTCGTCGAGAACGTCTACCGACCCCTCGTGAAGGCGGGCAACGGCCTGGTGGAGACGCTCTCCAGCTATCTCGCGCTCGGGCACTCGCTCGAGGGCACGGCACGGGAACTGTTCGTGCACGCCAATACCGTCAGGTACCGGCTGAAGCGGGTCAGCGAGATCACCGGCTGGGATCCGTTGATTCCCCGGGAGGCTTTCGTGCTGCAGACCGCACTGGTCGTCGGGCGGCTCCAGGACTGTCCCGCCACATGAATCGGTTGTAGGATTCCTACAAGAGGCCAACTCGAGCTTGGTGCGCCTGAACACCGAGTAATTCCCCAAACCTTGGAAAGCTTGAACTGTGCTAGCAATCGTGTGCCCTGGACAGGGATCTCAGACCCCCGGCTTCCTGTCCCCGTGGCTTGAACTCCCGGGCGTCGCCGACCATCTGAAGAACCTCTCGGAGCTCTCCGGGCGTGATCTGATCGAATTCGGAACCGTCGCGGACGAGGAGACGATCAAGGACACCGCGGTCGCCCAGCCGCTGATCGTGGCCGCCGGCCTGGTGGCCGCCCGCCAGCTCTTCGCGGACGGCGGGGTGCCCGCGGGCGCCGTCGTCGCCGGCCACTCCGTCGGCGAGATCACGGCGACCGCCCTGACCGCCGCCCTCAGTGAGAACGACGCCATGATGTTCGTCCGCGAGCGCGCCAACGCCATGGCCGAAGCGGCCGCCGCGACCCCGACCGGTATGGCCGCTGTCCTCGGCGGTGCCGCCGACGACGTCGCCGCCGCCATCGAGGCCGTGGGTCTGACCGCGGCGAATGCGAATGGCGCCGGGCAGACGGTCGCCGCGGGCACCCTCGAGCAGATCGCCGCGTTCGTGGAGAACCCGCCGGCCAAGGCCCGCGTGATTCCGCTCAAGGTCGCGGGCGCGTTCCACACCTCGCACATGGCCCCGGCCGTCGGCGTCCTCGAGGCGCTGGCCCCGTCCTTGCGTCCCGCGGACCCGAGCGTGCGGCTGCTGAGCAACTACGACGGCGCCGAGGTCGCATCGGGGTCGGCGAACCTCGAGAGCCTGGTCGCGCAGGTTTCCCGCCCGGTCCGCTGGGACCTGTGCATGGACCGACTCGCTGAGCTCGGCGTGACAGGCATTCTCGAGCTCCCCCCGGCGGGCACACTCGTCGGCCTGGCCAAGCGCGGGCTGCGGGGCACCGCCACGTTCGCCCTGAAGACGCCGGAGGATTTGGAAGCAGCCCGGGAGTTCGTCGCCGAACACGCCGGTGGAGAGGATCGAGACTGATATGAGCGTCACCTTGAACCAGAAGCCGGCCAACGCCGGCAGCCGCATCCTTGGCCTCGGCGCGGCCCGTGGCGACGTCGTCGTCACGAACGAGGACGTCTGCGAGTGGATCGACTCGTCCGACGAATGGATCCGCCAGCGCACGGGCATTATCACGCGCCGCCGCGCGTCCGCTGAGCTCTCGCTGCTCGACCTGGCGGAAGGGGCTGCGCGCGAGGCGATCGAGCGCGCCGGTATCGAACCCGGCCAGCTCGGAGCCGTCATCGTCTCGACGGTGACGTTCCCCTACGCGACGCCCTCGGCCGCCGCCGCGCTGGCCGACCGCATCGGTGCGACGCCCGCGCCCGCGTTCGACATCTCCGCCGCCTGCGCCGGCTACTGCTACGGCATCGCCCAGGGCGACGCGCTGGTGCGGTCCGGCACCGCGGACTACGTGCTCGTCGTCGGGGCCGAGAAGCTCTCGGACGTCATCGACAATCACGAGCGCACCATCTCCTTCCTACTCGGCGACGGTGCGGGCGCCGTCGTCCTCGGGCCGTCGGAGACGCCCGGCGTCTCCCCGTCGGTCTGGGGCTCGGACGGATCGAAGTGGGACACGATCGGCATGACGCACTCCATGCTGGACCTGCGTGACATCGCCGTCGCCGCCGAGGACGACCCAGAGGGCACCGCGCTGGTGGCCGAGACCGAGGCGAAGCTGTGGCCGACCCTGCGCCAGGACGGTCAGACCGTCTTCCGCTGGGCCGTCTGGTCCATGGCCAAGGTCGCCAAGCAGGCCCTCGACGAGGCTGGGATCACAAGTGAGGACCTGGCCGCCTTCATCCCCCACCAGGCCAACATGCGCATCATCGACGAGATGGTCAAGCAGCTCAAGCTGCCGGAAACCGTTGCCGTGGGCCGCGACATCGCGGACATGGGCAACACCTCCGCCGCGTCGATCCCGTTGGCGATGCACCGTCTGCTCGAGGAGCAGCCGGAACTCTCCGGCGGGCTCGCCCTGCAGATCGGCTTCGGCGCGGGCCTCGTCTTCGGCGCGCAGGTCGTCCGCCTGCCCTAGGATTTCCTAGGAGCAATCATTCCACCGCTCTACCCGTCGTCGTACGACGACGGGGCTACGCGTCGGGACAGCCCGACACAACAGAAAGGAAGCCGACATGGCGAGCAACGAAGAGATCCTGGCCGGCCTGGCCGAAATCGTGAACGAGGAGACCGGCCTGGAAGCCGAGGCGGTCGAGCTGGACAAGTCGTTCACGGATGACCTCGACATCGACTCGATCTCGATGATGACGATCGTCGTCAACGCCGAGGAGAAGTTCGACGTGAAGATCCCGGACGAGGAAGTCAAGAACCTCAAGACCGTCGGCGACGCTGTGAGCTACATCGCGGGCGCCCAGGCCTAAGCTGCCTGCTGCGGTCGCACCGCACCTTCGATCAGGACCGCCTAGTCTTTCCGCTCCCCCGGATCCCCGGGATCCGGGCGCGGGGCGACCGTGTGGCGGGCAACGTCCTGTAGGACGGCGCCCGCCGCACGAGGCCAACTGCGAAGGCAAGATCTACCTGATAACCGTCACCCATCGCGAAAAGAGAGATTTCTGATGGCCCGCAAAGTCGTAATCACCGGTCTGGGTGCTACCACGCCCATCGGCGGGGATGTCCCCACACTCTGGGAGAACGCCCTCAAAGGCACTTCCGGCGCACGCACCTTGACCGACGATTGGGTCGAAGAGTATCAGCTGCCCGTCACCTTCGCCGCTCGCGTCACGACGCCGGCGAGCGAGACTCTTTCGCGAGTCGAGATGAAGCGCATGGATCCGTCCACGCAGTTCGCCGTCGTGGCGGCGCGCGAGGCGTGGAAGGACGCCGGCATCGACGAGATGGACAAGGACCGGCTCGGCGTCGCCTTCGCGACGGGCATCGGCGGCGTCTGGACTCTGCTGAATGCGTGGGACACGCTCAAGGAGAAGGGTCCCCGCCGCGTCCTGCCGATGACGGTACCCATGCTCATGCCCAACGGTCCGGCCGCGGCCGTGAGCCTCGACCTCGGTGCCCGCGCGGGCGCGCACACGCCGGTCTCGGCCTGCGCCTCCGGCACCGAGGCCATGGACGTGGGCCTGGAGCTCATCCGTTCGGGTAAGGCCGACGTCGTCATGGTCGGCGGCGCGGAGGCGGCGATCCACCCGATGCCGCTGGCGTCCTTCGCCTCCATGCAGGCGCTCTCCCGCCGCAACGACGACCCGGAGCACGCCTCGCGGCCCTACGACGTCGATCGCGATGGCTTCGTCATGGGCGAAGGCGCCGGCGCGCTCGTCCTCGAGGCCGAGGAGCACGCGCTGGCACGCGGCGCCCGGATCTACGCCGAACTGGCCGGCACCGCCGTCACCGCCGACGCCTACCACATCACTGCGCCCGACCCCGAGGGCCTGGGCGCGACGCGCGCCCTCAAGGCCGCGATGTTCGACGGCCGCATCCAGCCGGAGGACGTCGTGCACGTCAACGCACACGCGACCTCGACCCCCGTGGGCGACAAGCCCGAGTACACGGCGCTGAGCGCCGCGCTCGGCTCGCATGTCGACGACGTGGCCGTGTCCGCCACCAAGTCGCAGATGGGTCACCTGTTGGGTGCCTCGGGCGCCGTGGAGTCGGTCCTGGCCGTCCTGGCCGTCTATGAGCGCAAGGCGCCGGTGACGATCAACCTCGAGAACCAGGACCCGGAGATTCCCTTGGACGTCGTGACGGGTGAGCCGCGCGAGTTGCCGGCCGGGCAGATCGTCGCCCTGAACAACTCGTTCGGCTTCGGCGGGCACAACGCCGTCGTCGCCATCCGCAGCGTCTAGCACGGCGCCGCGATCGCGGGCGGCGTGTCCACGGGAACACCGTGGGCACGCCGCCTTCGACGTTTAATGCGAGTCGGTACGACGACGAAAGGCCCTGCCTGCTCGACGGAGTGTCGAGCAGGCAGGGCCTTGGCGGTCATGCTGGCGGAGCTGAGCTAGGCGAGCAGCGTCGGCTTGAGCTGCTGGATCCGGCCGAGCAGTCCGTTGACGAACTCCGGGGACTCATCCGTGGACAGATCGCGAACGAGCGCCACCGCCTCGGCGACGGCCACGCCGTCTGGGACGTCGTCGTTGAAGAGGATCTCCCAGGCGCCGATTCGCAGTGCCGCGCGGTCGACGGTCGGCATGCGGTCGAGGGTCCAGCCCTTCGCGTACGTCCCGAGAATCTCGTCGATGCGCTCACTCTGTGCAACGACGCCTTCGAGCAAGGTGACGGTGTAGGGGTTCACGATCTGGGCAACGGCGTCGCGCCGCTGCTGAAGCGCCCCCAGCGGGCTCACGTCGCGCTGTTCGGCTTCGAAGAGGACCTCAAGAGCCCGCTTGCGGGCCTTGCTGCGGGTACTCACTCGGTGACACGCCCCAGGTAATCGCCGGTGCGGGTGTCGACCTTCACCCGGGTGTTCTGCTCGACGAAGAGCGGCACCTGGATCTCGCGGCCGGTCTCGAGAGTGGCCGGCTTGGTGCCGCCCGAGGAGCGGTCACCCTGCAGGCCCGGCTCCGTGTAGGAGATTTCGAGCACGACGGACGGCGGCAGCTCGATGTAGAGCGGAGCGCCATCGTGCATGGCGACGGTCACGTTCTGGTTCTCGAGCAGGAAGCCGGAGGCGTCGCCGATGACCGGCCCCGGGACCATGATCTGGTCGTAGTCGGACAGGTCCATGAAGACGTAGTCGGCACCGTCCTGGTACAGGTACTGGTAGTCGCGGCGGTCCACGGTCGCGGTCTCGATCTTGGCACCCGCGTTGTAGGTCTTGTCGACCACCTTGCCGGTCAGCACGTTCTTCATCTTGGTGCGGACGAAAGCGCCACCCTTGCCCGGCTTGACGTGCTGGAAGTCGATGATCTGCCACAGCTGGCCGTCGATCTTCAGGACAACGCCATTCTTGATATCGGTGGTATCTGCCACGAAGTACTCTTCCTGTATTGGTGCCCGCCGCCCCGGAGGGGCGGGGGTGACGACGTCACCGAAGGGGCCTGTCAAAAATCCAGACTCGATTCTAACGTACAAGTGCCTCGCGGCGCTTCACGGCCTCGAGCGACCGCCTGGCCAACTCGATTCGCCGCTCCGGCGCACCAGATTCCGTGTGCAGTTCCTTCGCGCGCTCGAAGCGGTGCTCGGCCGCGGTGAGGTCGCCTTCCGTGTAATAGAGGATGCCGAGGTACTGGTGCATCATGGCCTCGTGGCTGGTCCCCTTGAATTCGTCGAGCAGTCCGCGCAGGCGCTTGATCGCGGGGCGGGTCCGGCCCATGGCGCGCATCAGGTCGGTGTCCAGCATGCGCATGCGGATGTTCTGCGGGTCGGACAGGCGCGTGTCCGCGACAAGCTCCGCCGCCTCACGGTAGTGCCCGCGGGCGATGAGCACGACGACGGCGTTGCACGGATCGTCTCCCTCGACCAGCGCGTCCGCCTGCTCGTCGTCCACGACGACGGGCAGCAGGGTTTCGGGATCGCGCTTGATCCCCGGCATTCCGGTCTGAATCCACTGCGGCCCCATGATCAGTCGGCAATCTCCTGGTAGGCGGCGAATAGTAGCGAGGTATCGGGTACATCGAGGATACCGGGCTTGCCGAGGTCATCAAGGACCACGAAGCGCAGGAGGTCACCACGGGCCTTCTTATCCCGGCGCATTCCATCGAGCAGCGCCGCCCAGCGGTCCCGGCGGTACGTGGTCGGGAGCCCGAGTGAGCTGAGAATCCGCTCATGCCGGTCGGCCAGCTCGTCATCGATGCGGCCGACGGAGCGGGCAAGTTCGGCCGCGAACACGAGGCCGATCGAGACGGCTGCCCCGTGACGCATGGTGTAGCGCTCAGCCAGCTCGATGGCGTGGCCGAGTGTGTGGCCGTAGTTGAGGATCTCACGCCGGCCCGACTCCTTGAGATCCTCGGAGACGACCTCGGCCTTGACTCGGATGGAGCGCTCGATGACCTCGCGTTGTTCCGCCGTGCCCGCCGTCGACACCCGCTCGGGCGAGGCCTCGATGATGTCGAGGATCTTCGGGTCGGCGATGAAGCCGCACTTGACGACCTCGGCCAGGCCGGTGACGAGCTCGTTCTTCGGCAGCGTCTGCAGCGAGTCCAGATCTGCGAGTACGGCCGCCGGCGGGTGGAAGGCACCTACGAGGTTCTTGCCCTCTGCGGTGTTGATGCCGGTTTTGCCGCCGACGGCCGCGTCGACCATCCCGAGCAGCGTCGTCGGCAGGTGGACGACCTTGACCCCGCGCAGCCACGTCGCGGCGACGAATCCGGCGACATCGGTCACGGCGCCGCCGCCCACGGCGACGACGGCGTCCGAGCGGGTGAAGTCGTTCTGGCCGAGGACCTGCCAGCAGAAGGAAGCGACCTGGATGTGCTTGCCCTCCTCCGCGTCCGGGATCTCGGCGGTCAGCCCGGTGTAGCCGGCGCCGTCCAGCTCGGCCTTGACCGCGTCCCCGGTCGCGCGCAGGGCGCGCGGGTGGATGATGAGGACCTTGCGGACACGTTCGCCGAGAACGTCCGGCAGGCGGCCGAGCAGGCCCGTCCCGACGACGACGTCGTAGTCCGATCCTGGCGTGCTGCCGGTGACCTTGATGGTGGTGTTGGTCATGAGCTAGATGCCTCCCCTTGAGGTACGGAAACGCCGGTAGGCGTCGACGATGCGTTCGGCGTTCGCGGAGGGTGTCCCGCTGCGAACGTCCACGATGTGGCGTGCGGTCTCCCGGTACAGCCCGGCACGTTCGGAGAAGATACGGCACCACTTGGCCAGCGGCTCCTCGTCTTCTTGCCGGCTGAGCAGCGGGCGGTGCTGGTCGCGTTCGATGCGCGACGCGACGGTCTCCTCGTCGATCTCGAGGTAGACGGTGAAGCGGTGTCCCAGAATCTCCCGGTTCTCAGCACGGACGACGGCGCCGCCACCCGTGGCGATGACGCCCCCGTGCACGTCGGCCGTCTCGAGGGCCTGCCGCAGGGCCTCGGTCTCGAGCGTCCGGAACCCGTCCTCGCCGTCCGCTGCGAAGATGTCTGCGATCGCCCCGTGGTGGGCGACGATCTGGGCGTCGGTGTCGATGAACGGCACGCCGAGATGCCGGGCAACGGCGCGACCGAGGGTCGTCTTGCCGGAGGCCATGGGGCCGATCAGACAGAGCACGTCCGGCCCGTCGGGATCCGGGTCGCTGTTACGGCGGCGCGGCGGGACACTGGAAGGATCAGTCACGGGCGTTGGACCTCGGCCGCCGGCTAGTTCGACGAGGCCAGCGACTCGGGAATGGCCGCGAGGTACTGCTCCATGTTGCGGCGGGTCTCGGCTACCGAGTCGCCCCCGAACTTCTCAAGTACAGCCTGTGCGAGCACGAGCGCGACCATCGCCTCGGCGACGACGCCGGCGGCCGGGACGGCGCACACATCGGAGCGCTGGTGGTGGGCTTTCGCCTCCTCGCCGCTGGCGATGTCGATCGTGCGCAGGGCGCGCGGGACCGTGGCGATCGGCTTCATCGCCGCGCGGACGCGCACCGGTCCCCCGATGCTCATGCCGCCCTCGATGCCGCCGGCGCGGTTGGTGGGGCGCACGGCCTTGGACTCGTCGTCGCGCAGGATCTCGTCGTGGGCGGCCGAACCGCGGCGGGCCGCTGTCAGGAAGCCGTCGCCGATCTCGACGCCCTTGATCGCTTGAATACCCATGAGCGCTGCGGAGAGACGCGCGTCGAGGCGGCGGTCCCAGTGCACGTAGGAGCCGAGGCCCGGCGGCAGGTTGTAGGCGATGACCTCGATGACGCCGCCGAGGGTTTCCCCCTCTTTATGGGCCGCGTCGACCTCGGACACCATGGCGTCAGAGGTGGTGCGGTCGAAGCAGCGCAGCGGATCGGCGTCGAGGGCGACGACGTCCGAGGCGCGCGGCACGTCGCTGCCCTCGGCCACCGCGACGGTGCCGACGGCGACCGTGTGGCTGACCAGTTCGACGCCGAGTTCACCGAGGAAACGGGCCGCGGCTGTGCCGAGCGCGACGCGGGCGGCCGTCTCGCGGGCGCTCGCACGCTCCAGGACGGGGCGCGCGTCGTCGAAGCCGTACTTCTGCATGCCGGTGAAATCCGCGTGGCCGGGGCGCGGCCGGGTGAGCGGGGCGTTGCGTGCGAGGCCGTCGAGTTCGTCCTCGGGGACCGGGTCGGCGCTCATGACCTTCTGCCACTTCGGCCATTCGGTGTTGCCGATCTCGATGGCCACGGGGCCGCCTTGCGTCGAGCCGTGACGGACGCCGCCGACGAAGGTCACCTCGTCCTGCTCAAACTTCATGCGGGCGCCGCGGCCGTAGCCGAGTCGGCGGCGGGCCAGGGCGGTCTTGACGTCGTCCGTGGTGAGCGAGACGCCGGCCGGGAGGCCTTCGATAATTCCAACGAGGGACGGGCCATGGGATTCGCCCGCAGTCAACCAACGCAACATGACCTCAATACTGCCACGAAATGGCATCAACCCAACGGACGAGGGAGCCCCACTGCGTCACACATCACGTTTGTGACTAGTTCGCGGTCATCTTCGGCGCGGCCGCTGAAGAGCAGGGCCTGCTCCACAGCCTGATGCACGAGCATCGACAATCCGTCCACGACGCGCCCGCCCGCAGCGTCCCACGCGAGCGCGAGGGCGCTCGGCCAGGGATCGTAGGCGACGTCCAGAAGTGGTGTTCCGGCGCGCGGCGCGGACACGAGCAGCGCGGGGACGAGAGCGTCGGCGGCTCGGGGCGGGAGGGTCGAAACTGCGGCGTCGTACCGGCTGAGCTGCCCGCCCGCGGCGGCGACGTCCAGCGTGCGCGTCTCGAGGCCGAAGCCGACGGCGAGGTCGACGGCGGAGGCGGCCCTGCCGGCGTCGCGCACGATGAAGTCGACGGCGGCGAAGCCCAGCTGCGCGGCGGCCGCCACCGCCGCGGCGGCCGTCCCACCAGCGCCCAGGATAGCGAGCCGGTTCCGTGCGGAGCCGGGCTCGAGCTCCAGGGACATCACAATGCCGTCGACGTCCGTGTTCTCGCCGATGAGCCGTACGCCTCGCGCGGTATGGCGCACGATGACGGTGTTGAGGACCCCGAGACGCGCGACGCGATCCGAGACCTCGTCCATCTCGGGTACAAGCGCCGACTTCATCGGCATCGTGCACGACAGTCCGGCCCACGAGTCGTCGTCGCGAAGCCGCGCGGCCAGGTCGGGGGCGTCCTGGGGGTCGGCCACCAGCGCGTCGTAGGCGATGTCGACGCCGAGCGCCGCGTAGGCGGCGGCGTGCAGGACCGGCGACTTCGAGTGCCCGATCGGGTTGCCGATGACGGCGGCCCGCCGGAGGCTGGGAGCGGGCATCAGCCGCAGACGCCCGGGTTGGCCGCGCAGTAGTCGCGGTATTCCTGCTGATTCCGGCGGTGCTCACTGTAGGACTCGGCGAACTTCGTCTCGCCGGTGGCGATGTTCACCGTGACCCAGTAGTAGTAGTCGTTCTCGTCCGGGTTCACGGCCGCCTCGATGGCGGCATCGCCCGGCGAACCGATAGGCGTCGGCGGCAGCCCCGCGTGCTGGTAAGTGTTGTAGGGGTTGGACTCGTCGGCCTTCTCCTCGGCCGTGAACTCGAGCGTGTAGCGGTCCAGGCCGTAGATCACGGAAGAGTCCACCTGCAGCAGACCGCCGGTCTCGCGATTGTCGGGCTTGAGCCGGTTCTCGATGGCTCCGGCGACGACGGCGTAGTCGTCCGTGCGGGCCTCGCCCTGCAGGATGCTCGCGATGGTCAGCGCTCGGTAGGCGTCGTCCGGGTCGGAGGCCCCTGCGGCGGCGAGCTTGTCCCGCGTCGCGTCGACGAGCATCTGCAGCACCTCCTCGGCGCTGGAATCCACCGGGAACCGGTACTCGCCGGGGTGCAGGAAGCCCTCGATGTTCTCGTAGGAGCTGTCAAGTCCGAACGTCTCGGGCGCTGTGGCCAGTTCCTGGAGTTCAGGGAGCTCGATGCCCGTGGCCTCGGCGATGGCCTCCAGCGCGGCGGGGAGGCGGGCGTTCTGGTTGATCGCGAGGTAGGCGACCGGAGCACTGCCAACGCCGAGCAGGACGTCGGCGGCATCCCTCGCCGGCAGCTTCGTCTGCAACGGGTACTCCCCCGGGTGCACCTCCTTGTTCTCACTGTCGGCGGAAGACAGCGCTTGCAGGAAGGCTTCGCGCGAGGCGACGATCCCCTGGGAGACGAGCTCGTCGCCGACCCGGTTCGGGCCCCAGCCCTGAGCCACCACGAAGGTGACCTCACCCTCGCCGGGGCCTTCGAAGTCCGCCGGCTCGGTGTTGAGCAGCCCGTTGATGAACAGCCCAGCCGCGGTCAAGGCGAGGACGAAGATCGTGAACACCGAGACCATGATGATGTTGCGCCGGCGCCGCCGCTTCTTACGCTGGGCCAGGGCGGCCGCCAACTCGGGCGGGTGGTTGAGCGTGTAGTCGTGAGCCTCGTCGAAGGGTTCGTCGGCGTGCTCGTCAGCGTCGCTGGGGCCGAAGATAGTATTCGGCTCCTCGTGCGCGGCCTCAGCTACGTGTGTCTCGTCGTCGTGGCCGAGCTCGGGTTCCGCCTCGTCCGTCTCCTCGACGGTAGCGCTCGCGTGCGCGGAGGCTGCCACGGGCGTGGGTGAGGGCTCGACGACGGGCGTCGCCAGGTCACCCTCCGAGGCCTCCTCGGGTGCCTCAGGGGCGGGGCGGTGCTGGTCGAAGGGCGCGGTGGGTTCGGCACGACGGCGCCCGGTGCGTAGCCGTCGGAAGGGCGCCCCGTCGCTGTCGGTGACCGCAGGCGTCGCCGCGGCCCGACGACGCCGCGGGCTATCTTGCTGAGAGTTCACCGGTTAAAAGTCCTTCAATCCTGGTCCGTCTGGCCGTTGCGTGTCGATTCGACAGCCGTACCGACGTCGCGTTGGAGTGATTTTTCCATATCGATGGCCTGCTGAAGAATCGCGACCGCCGCAACCTGGTCGACGACGCGCCGATGTTGGCGTCCGTCGACGCCTGCAGCGTGCAGGCTCTTGTGAGCCGAAACGGTCGTCAGCCGCTCGTCGACCAAGCGAACTTCGGCGTCTAGTTTCTCAGTTTGGAGCCGGGCGAGCAGCTCCGCCGCGTAGTCGCGCGCCATCGTGGTGGACGCGGTTTCGCCGCCGTTCATCGAGCGGGGCAGCCCGACGTACACGGTGACCGCCTGCTGGTCACGCACGTATTGGACGAGAACACGCAGGTCGGAGTTCTTCTTTACGTCTCGCTTGAGCGTCTTCCACGGGGAGGCGAGGAGCGCGTCGGGGTCGCTGTGTGCGACCCCGACGCGCGCGAGTCCGACATCGATGCCGATGCGTACGCCCCGTGTCATCCGACGTTCCTAAGCCGAATCGCGCACGGAGGACTCGATGGCCGCCAGCGCCTCCGGCCGTTTGGCCGGGTCCTGGCCGCCGCCCTGCGCGACGTCGTCCTTGCCGCCACCGCCGCCGCCGAGGATCTGCGCGGCGGTCCGGACGAGCGCGCCGGCCTTCACGCCGGCGGCACGGGCCGCCTCGTTGGTCGCGACGAGCACGAGCGGGCGGGAATTCGCGACGCCGGTCAGGGCGACGACCGCAGCGTCTGCGCCGAGGCGTCCGCGCAGGTCCAGTGCGAGCGAGCGGAGGTCGTCTGCGGAGGAGATGTCGCCGGCGTCGTGCGCGAGGAGGCGGACGGGGCCGATGTCCCGGGCTCGGGCGACGAGGGCGCCCGCCTGTGCGGCCAGTTGCTCCTTGCGCAGACGTTCGATCTCCTTCTCGGCCGCGCGCAGCTTCGCCACCGTGGACTGGATGCGCCCGGAGAGTTCGCTGCTGGGCACGCGGAACATCTCCGAGAGGTCCGCCACGAGGGCCCTCTCGGCCGCACCGTGGCGGAAGGCCTCCATACCGACGAGTGCCTCGACGCGGCGGTTGCCCGAGCCGACGGACTGCTCGCCGAGCAGGGTGAGCGAGCCGATCTGGCTGGTGCCACCGACGTGGGTGCCGCCGCAGAGCTCGCGGGACCACGCACCGTCCATCTCGACCATGCGCACGGTACTGCCGTACTTCTCGCCGAAGAGGCTCATCGCGCCCATGGATTTGGCCTCGTCGAGGCCCATGATCCTGGTGACGACCTGGTGGTTGTCGCGGATCTTCAGGTTGGCCAGCTCCTCGACTTCGGCGCGGGCGGCGTCGGAGAGCGCGTCCGCCCACGTGAAGTCGAACCGGAGGTAGCCCGCCTTGTTGAAGGAGCCGGACTGGACCGCGTCCTGCCCGAGGATCTCGTGCAGGGCCGCGTGCACGAGGTGGGTCGCGGAGTGAGCCTGTTCGCCGGAGCGGCGGCGCTGCTCGTCGACCTGTGTCAGGACCGTCGACGACGTCGGCAGTTCGCCCTCGCGGACGATGGCCTTGTGCACGTTGAGCCCGCGGATCGGCGCCTGCACGTCGAGGACCTCGACGACGAACCCGTCGCCGGTGATCAGGCCGACATCGCCGGCCTGGCCGCCCGCCTCGGCGTAGAAAGGGGTCTCGTCGAGGACGAGGTCGATCTCTTGGCCCTGCTCGGCGACGTCCACGAGACTGCCGCCGCTGACGATGCCGCGGATGCGCGATTCGCCGGTGAGGGTTTCGTAGCCGGTGAAGTTGACGTCTCCGGCGTCGTGCAGCTGCGAGAAGACCGTGAGGTCGGCGTGGCCGGCTTTCTTGGCTCGCGCGTCCTGCTGGGCGCGCTGGCGCTGCTCGAGCATGAGCTCACGGAACGTCGGCTCGTCGACGGAAAGCCCGGCTTCGCCGGCGATCTCGAGGGTGAGGTCGATCGGGAAGCCGTAGGTGTCGTGCAGCTGGAAGGCGACGTCGCCGGACAGCTTGCCGGTGTCCGACTTCGCTTCCACGAGGGCCTCCTCCAGGCGCGCCGTGCCGGAGGCGATCGTGCGCAGGAACGCTCGCTCCTCGGCGTACGCGATGCGGGAGATGCGGGCGAAGTCCGCCTCGACTTCGGGGTAGACGCCCTTCATGGCATCGCGCGAGACCGGCAGCAACTCCGGCAGGACGGCCTCCTCGACGCCCATGAGGCGCATGGCACGGACCGCGCGGCGGATCAGACGGCGCAGCACGTAGCCACGGCCCTCGTTGCCGGGCACGACGCCGTCGGAGATCAGCATGAGGGAGCTGCGGATGTGGTCGGCGATCATCCGCAGCCGTACGTCGTTGGCGTGATTGGGGTCGCTCGGATCCTCCGTGGACGTGTAGGTCTTGCCGGAGAGCTCAGACGCCTTGTCGAGCACGGGTCGAACCTGGTCGGTCTCGTACATGTTCTCGACGCCCTGCAGAATCATTGCCAGGCGCTCGAGACCGAGACCGGTGTCGATGTTCTTCTTGGGCAGCTCGCCGGCGACGTCGAAGTCGGTCTTGGAACGGACCTCGGAGAGCCGGTACTGCATGAAGACCAGGTTCCAGATCTCGATGTAGCGGGTCTCATCGACGGCGGGGCCGCCCGCCTGCCCGTAGGCGGGTCCGCGGTCGTAGTAGATCTCCGAGCAGGGGCCCCCGGGGCCCGGCTGGCCGGTGTTCCAGTAGTTGTCAGCCTTGCCGGTGCCGACGACGCGCTCGCGCGGTACGCCCACGACGTCTTCCCAGATGCGGCGCGCCTCGTCGTCGCGCTCGTCGCCGTCCTCGTAGACGGTGATCCAGAGCCGCGCCGGGTCGAGGCCGAAGCCGCCGTCCGCCTGCGGGGAGGTCAGCAGCTCCCAGGCCCACGGGATGACCTGCTCCTTGAAGTAGTCGCCGAACGAGAAGTTTCCGGCCATCTGGAAGAACGTGCCGTGGCGGGAGGTCTGGCCCACCTCTTCGATATCGGCCGTGCGGATGCACTTCTGGATGCTCACCGCCCGGTCGTAGGGCGCGACCTGCTGCGCGGTGAAGTAGGGAATGAACGGCACCATGCCGGCCACCGTGAAGAGCAGCGACGGGTCCGGAGACACCAGCGATGCGCTCGGCACGGGCGTGTGTCCACGTTCTGAGAAGAAATCAACCCAGGTGCGGGCGATGTCCTGCGACTTCATAGTCCTTGTACGGTCCCTTCGGGAGCTCGGTGGGTTACTTGGTGGGGTCGGCGGCGGTGTGGCGTCCACGACCTGCCTCCGAGGCCGGGTCGAGGCCGAGCGAATCGCGCAGCTCGGTTTCCTTCGCCGCCATGCCCTCGCGGAACGCCGCGAGGGTGTCGGCCACGTCGTCGGCGAGCCGACCGACGACACGGTTCAGGCCCTCGGGGCCTGCGAGGCTCCGCGCCTCGGAGAGCTTGCGGTAGGCGAGGGCTCCGACGCCGACGCCTACGCCGACCCAGAAGATCTTCTTGAACATCGTCTTCATCTACCTTTCGAACCGGCTAGCGGCTGCGGCGCGCGCGGGTCGCGGGCTTGTTGAACGCGGCGCGCACACCCTCGCTGAAGGCCGCGACCTTGATCAGGGGCCGGCCGATGACCGCGGCGGCGAGCGAGGTGATCGCGCTCACGTTCGCCGAGGCATCCGCGACGTTGCTGGTGATGCCGTCGACCTTGTTGATCTGCTGGTTGGTGGAGGCAACCGTCGTCGTGATCTCGTCGAGCGTCCCGCGCGAGTCGCGGATGAAACCCGTCAGCTGGTCGAACGACCGTCCAAGCTTGATGATGGGCACCGCGAGGAACCCCACCAGCACCACGAACGCGAGCGCCGCGATCAAGCCGGCGACATCGGACCACGTCATGAATAGCTCCTTGAAAGCATCGTGCACGGTGCGCGGACGCAGCACCGCTACCCAACCCTACCTAACGAACTGGCCGGGCGTGCGCGGGCGCCGGCGCTGGGCGCCCCGTGCCGCGGGCCCTTTCGCTTAACGCGGAAGAGCCCGCGGCGTACGGCCACGGACTCTTCCGGCTCTTCGTCGGCAGCAGCCGAACCCTGGCGGGTTTAGCGTGCGTAGTACTCGACGACGAGGTTCTCTTCGCAGGTCACAGGGACCTCGGAGCGCTTCGGGCGGCGCACCAGGCGTGCCTGCAGCGACTCCAGCTTGACGTCCAGGTAGCCCGGGACGGCCGGCAGCACATCGCGGTGGGCACCGGCGGCGGCAACCTGGAACGGGACCATGGTCTCCGAACGCTCGTGCACGGCGATGGTCTGGCCCTCCTTCACGCGGAAGGAAGGACGGTCCACGCGGGCGCCGTCGACGGTGATGTGGCGGTGGACCACGAGCTGGCGGGCCTGGGCGATGGTGCGGGCCAGACCGGAGCGCAGGACGAGCGCGTCGAGACGCGACTCCAGCAGCTCGATCAGGTTCTCACCGGTCAGGCCCGAGGTGCGGCGGGCTTCCTCGAAGACGCGGGTCATCTGCGCCTCGCGGATGCCGTACTGGGCGCGAAGACGCTGCTTCTCGCGCAGACGCACTGCGTAGTCCGAATCCTGCTTCTTGCGGGCGCGTCCGTGCTGGCCGGGGCCATACGGGCGACGCTCCATGTACTTCTCTGCCTTGGGGGTCAGAGCGATGCCGAGGGCGCGCGAGATGCGAACCTTGCGGCGGGCACGGGTGTTGTTAGCCACGTGTCTCCTACTTTCGTTCGGCGACTGCTTTCTGGTCTGGCCTCCATGATGGAGAGTCTCGGGGAGTCGCGCCCCGTAAGTCCTGCAGCACGCGCGGTCCACACCCGTCACCGGGCATAGTGGATCGGCGGCTTGCCAGCCAACGAACCATCCTAGCACGACGGTGCCGGCGGCTCCGCGCGGTGGTTCCGGCTATTTCGAGCGACCGCGGACGATCTGACGCAGCCGTTCGAGGCGTTCGCCGATGCCCCGCTCGGCGCCGTTGCCGGTCGGCTGGTAGTAGTCGCGGCCGACGAGGTCATCGGGCGGGTACTGCTGGGCGGCGATCGAATGCGGTGCGTCGTGCGCGTACTTGTAGCCTTTGCCGTGCCCGAGCTGCTGCGCGCCTTTGTAGTGGGCGTCGCGCAGATGCAGCGGGATGCCGCGGCCCTTGCCGGCCCGCACGTCCGCGATGGCCTCGTTGATGCCGTTGTAGGCGGCGTTCGATTTCGGCGCGGTGGCTAGGTGCACGACGGCCTGGCCCAGGATGATCCGCCCCTCCGGCATGCCGATCATCTGCACGGCCTGTGCGGCCGCGACGGCGGTTTGCAGCGCCGTCGGGTCCGCCATGCCGACGTCTTCCGAGGCGCTGATGACGATGCGCCGGGCGATGAAGCGCGGGTCCTCCCCCGCTTCGATCATCTTGGCCAGGTAGTGCAGCGCGGCGTCGACATCAGAGCCGCGGATCGACTTGATGAACGCGCTGATCACGTCGTAGTGCTGGTCGCCGGCCTTGTCGTAGCGCTGCACGGCGACGTCCATGGCCCGCTCGGCGTCCTCCCGGGTGACCCGGATCTTCGCCTCCCCCGGCGCAGCCCCGTCTTCCGGGCCCTCACCCGCGGATCCCGCCGGACCGAGCGCCGAACCAAGCGCGACGGCGGCTGCGGCCTCCAGCGCGGTCAGCGAGCGGCGTGCGTCGCCCCCGGAGAGCTTGATGAGGTGCTCGAGCGCCTCGTCGGTGAGCTCGACGATGCCGCCCAGGCCTCGCTCTTCGTGCACGGCGCGCTCGAGCAGCTTGCGGACGTCGTCGTCCTCCAGCGGCTTGAGCGTCAGCAGGAGTGAGCGCGAGAGCAGAGGCGAGACGACGGAGAACGAGGGGTTCTCGGTGGTCGCTGCGACGAGCACGACCCAGCCGTTCTCCACCCCCGGCAGCAGGGCGTCCTGCTGGGCCTTGTTGAACCGGTGGATCTCGTCGAGGAAGAGCACCGTGGTCATGCCGCGCAGGTCCCGGTCCGAAAGCGCCTGATCCATGACGCGGCGCACGTCCTTGACGCCTGCCGTGATCGCCGAAAGCTCGACGAACTGGCGGCCGGGCCCGCGGGCGATGACGTGCGCGAGGGTCGTCTTGCCGGTCCCGGGCGGCCCCCAGAGGATGACGCTCGAGAGCCCGGCGGGACCGGCTTTGGCCCCCTGCGCGAGCTGGTGTAAGGGCGACCCCGCGCGGAGCAGGTGCTGCTGGCCGACGAGCTCGTCGAGGCTGCGCGGGCGCATGCGCACGGCGAGCGGAGGCAGCGGCCGTCCGCCGTCGTCGTCGTGATGGTCGGCGAACGCGTCGTCGCCCGCATTGCCGAGGTCATCGGCATCCAACCCGCTGAACAAGTCATTCACCCGCCCAGCCTACTCATGATGCGCGGCCGTCTCACGTCGAAGCGCGGCGCCGGTAGAGTGCGTGGGGAATTCTGAAGCAGACGAACGAGAGGCAGGCATCGGTGAAGGCCATTGCGCAGCGGGTCAAGGGGGCGCGGGTCGCCGTCGACGGCGAAACCGTCGGCGAGATCGGCACGGGGCTGCTCGTGCTGGCGGGGGTGACGCACGCGGACACCGACGACGACGCCCGCAAGCTCGCCGCGAAGCTGTACCGGCTGCGCATGCTCGAGGATGAGCAGTCGTGCGAATCGGCCGGCGCTCCCCTGCTGGTGGTCAGCCAGTTCACGCTGTACGGCGACGTACGCAAGGGCCGGCGGCCGTCCTGGACGAAGGCCTCCGGCCGCGACCATTCCGAGCCGATGTACGAATCCCTCGTGGCGGCGCTGCGCGCGCTCGGGGCACACGTGGAGACGGGTCGATTCGGCGAGATGATGGAGGTCAACTCGACGAACTCGGGCCCGTTCACGCTCATCGTGGACACGGCCGACCTGCCCTGAGCCCGGGCGCGCGAACGCCCCGGCACGAAAGGCGTGCCGAGGCGTTCTCGCGTGCGGGTGGGACTAGGCCTTCGCGGGCTCGTCCTTCTTGGCTTCGGCCTTGGCGTCCACGCCGGCCTCCTTGCGCTGCTCGGCCGTGATGGGGGCCGGAGCCGCGGTCAGCGGGTCGTAGCCGCCGCCCGTCTTCGGGAAGGCGATGACCTCACGGATCGAGTCCTCCCCCGCGAGCAGCGAAACGACGCGGTCCCAGCCGAAGGCGATGCCGCCGTGGGGCGGGGCGCCGTACTTGAAGCCCTCGAGCAGGAAGCCGAACTTGGTCTGCGCGGCCTCTTCGTCCAGGCCCATGAGGCGGAAGACCCGCTCCTGCACTGCGCGATCGTGGATACGGATCGAGCCGCCGCCGATCTCGTTGCCGTTGCAGACGATGTCGTAGGCGTAGGACAGGGCGCTGGCGGGATCCTGATCGAACGTGTCCATGTGCTCGGGCTTGGGCGAGGTGAACGCGTGGTGCACCGCCGTCCACTTGCCCGCGCCGACGGCGACGTCGCCGGCCGCAACCGCGTCCGCGGCGGCCTCGAACATCGGCGCGTCGACAACCCACACGAACGCCCAGTCGCCGTCCTTGATGAGGCCGGTGCGGTGGCCGATCTCGATGCGGGCGGCACCCAGCAGGGCGCGAGCGTCGTTCTGCTGGCCGGCGGCGAAGAAGATGCAATCGCCCGGCTTCGCACCCGTCGCGGCGGCCAGGTTCTCCCGCTCGTGGTCGTTGAGGTTCTTCGCCACCGGGCCGGCGAGCTCCCCGTCCTCCTTGTAGAGGACGTAGGCCAGGCCCTTGTGACCGCGCTGCTTGGCGAACTCCTGCCAGGCGTCCAGCGTGCGGCGCGGCTGGGAGGCCCCGCCGGGCATGACGACGGCGCCGACGTAGGGAGCCTTGAACACGCCGAACCCGGTGTCCTTGAAGAACTCGGTCATCTCGGTCAGCTCGAGGCCGAAGCGCATGTCGGGCTTGTCCGAACCGAACCGAGCCATCGCATCGGCGTACGTGATGCGCTGGATGGGGGTCGGGATCTCGACGTCGATGAGCTGCCAGAGGGCCTTCACGAGCCGCTCCCCGAGCTCGATGACGTCGTCCTGCTCGACGAACGAGGCTTCGATGTCCAGCTGCGTGAACTCGGGCTGACGATCCGCGCGGAAGTCCTCGTCGCGGTAGCAGCGCGCGATCTGGTAGTACTTCTCGAACCCGCCGACCTGCAGCAGCTGCTTGAACAGCTGAGGCGACTGCGGTAGCGCGTACCAGGAGCCCGGAGCCAGGCGCGCTGGCACCAGGAAGTCGCGGGCGCCCTCGGGGGTAGAACGCGTCAGCGTGGGAGTCTCGATCTCCGTGTAGCCGTCGCCGTGCAGGAGCTCACGGGCGATGCGGTTGGCCTCGGAGCGCAGGCGGATGTTTGCGTTGGGCCCCGGGCGGCGCAGGTCCAGGTAGCGGTGGCGCAGGCGCGCTTCCTCGCCGACCTCGACGTGCTCGTCGATCTGGAACGGCAGCGGCGCGGAGGTATTGAGCACGACGACGTTCTCGGCCAGGACCTCGATCTCACCCGTGCCGAGGGCCGGGTTCTCATTGCCCTCGGGGCGGCGCTCAACGGTTCCCGTCACCTGCAGCACGAACTCGTTGCGCAGCGAGTGGAAGTCCTCCTCGTCGCGGACGACGATCTGGGCGACGCCGGAGGCATCGCGCAGGTCGATGAAGGCGACGCCTCCATGGTCGCGCCGGCGGCCAACCCAGCCCGCCAGGGTGACGGTCTGGCCAATGTGCTCTGCCCGGAGAGTTCCCAGGTCGTGAGTGCGCAGCACTGCGGTCCTTTCTTAGGTGAAGTCAATCCCGCACGAGTTTACCCCTTCCGTCCGGGCCGCCGGTCACCCGGAGGGGACGGCGAATACAGCCGTCGCGACGACGACGGAAGCGGGCGCGACGGCGGTGCGCGGGGGCCGCGCGCCGCCGTCGTACCGAGTCAGACCGCGGCCGTGCCGACGCGCGGGGTGAGGTCCTCGGGGGCCGGCGACCACGTGGCCGGGTCGGCCGCGACCTGCTCGCCGGAGCGGATGTCCTTGACCTCGTGCGTGCCGTCGGCCTGCGTGAACCAGACGAACGGGATGCCGCGTTTGTCCGCGAACTTGATCTGCTTGCCGAACTTCTCGGCGCTGGAGGCGACCTCGGCGCTGATCCCGCGCGAACGCAGCTGGGCGGCGACATCCTGCGCCTCGGCCCAGGCGTCGTCGTTGGCGAGCGTCACGTACACCGCGGTCGGCACCGAGCGGCTGGCCGTTACGGATCCGTCGCCGAGCATGCGCGAGACAAGGCGTGTGACGCCAATCGAGAGACCGACGCCGGGGAAGGTGCGGCTGCCCTTGGTCGCGAGCGACTCGTAGCGCCCGCCGGAGCAGATCGACCCGAGCTTCTCATCGCCGACGAGCACGGTTTCGTAGACGGTGCCCGTGTAGTAGTCGAGCCCGCGGGCGATGCTGAGGTCGGCGACGACACGCCCGGGGGCGCGGCGGACCGCCATGCCGACGACCTCGCCGAGTTCCGCGAGACCCTCCTCGAGCAGTTCGTGTTCGACGCCGAGGGCGCGCACCTGATCGACGAAGGATGTGTCTTCCGTGCGGATCTGCGCCAGGGCCAGCGCGGCGTCGGCCTGTTCTCCGGTTGCGCCCACCTCGTCGATGAGCAGCGTCTTGACCTTGTCCGCCCCGATCTTCTCGAGCTTGTCGATGTTGCGCAGCACGCCGGCGGTGTCGGCCAGGCCCAGGCCGAGGTAGAAACCCTCGGCGAGCTTGCGGTTGTTCACGCGGAGCTTGAAGTCGCCGATCGGCAGCGCCGAGAGCGCCTCGGCGATCACGAGGGCCAGCTCGACGTCGTATTTGAACGGCAGCTTGCCGTCGCCGACGACGTCGATGTCGGCCTGTGTGAACTCGCGGAAGCGGCCTTCCTGCGGGCGCTCGCCGCGCCAGACCTTCTGGATCTGGTAGCGGCGGAACGGGAACGAGAGGTGTCCGGCGTTCTCGACGACGTAGCGGGCGAAAGGCACCGTCAGGTCGAAGTGCAGCGCGAGCGCGTTCGGGTCATCGCCCGTCGCCGGCTCGTCGGCCTGGAGGCGCGAGATCCCGTAGACCTCTTTGTCGATCTCGCCCTTGCGCAGCAGCTGACCGACCGTCTCAACTGCGCGGGTCTCGACGTTGCCGAACCCATGGAGCTCGAAGGTCCTCCGCAGGGTGTCCAGGATGTGCAGCTCCACGAGACGTTCGTTCGGAAGCCATTCGGGGAAGCCGGACAGGGAGGCCTTGCGTGCCATGGGTGTGATTGCTCCTCGCGGGGTTCGGTGGGCGCGCCGGGCGCGCCGAGACCGCCCCAGTCTAGCGCCACGGGGCGCCCACGGTTGGGACGATGCGCCGGAATCGGTAGAGTGACGGATGAAACACGAGACCGTTCGACCCGGCCGGGTGGAACGGAACGAGCGAAAGAGTTCCAGCGGTGACCCACAGTCAAGAATCCGACGACCAGACCACGCCGAACGCGGCGGCTCCGAAGTCGAGCGAGGCCCCCAAGCCCGCTCCTTCGAAGCAGGTGACACCGGCTTCCGTCAAGCCGGGCCCGGTGAAGCCGAGCAACATCCGCCCCGCGGCACCGGCCCACGGCGCGAAGTCCGAAGCAGCCCCCGCTGCGGGCGGCGCCGCTGCCCCCTCGGTGACCCCGCCGCCGTCGTACGCGACGGATCTGGAGGAGGCCCGCCGGTTCGCCCGCGTCGCCGAAGACGGGCACGTCTTCGTCCTGATCGGCGGCGAGGAGCACCCCGTCGGGCAGTACCCCGACGCGAGCGCCGACGAGGCCCTGGGCTACTTCGTGCGCAAGTACGACGACGTCGTGAACCAGCTGCTGCTGCTCGAGCACCGCGTCGCGGCCCACGCGCCGACCGCCGACATGAACAAGACGCTCGATCACCTCGCGGAGATCGTCGCGGCGAAGGGCATGGTCGGCGACCTGCCCGCGCTGGAGGAGCGCATCGAGAAGGCTCGCGCCGACGTCGCGCAGCTGCACGAGGTCGAGAAGAAGGCTCACGAGGAACAGCGGGCCGCGCACCTCGCCGAACGTGAGCAGATCGTGGCGGAGGCCGAGGAGCTCGCCGGCCGGGACCCGGAGAAGGTCCAGTGGAAGCAGTCGAGCCAGCGTATGAACGAGCTGTTCGAGCTGTGGAAGGTTGCCCAGAAGTCGGGGATGCGTCTGGGGCGTGGAACCGAGGACGCCCTCTGGAAGCGTTTCCGCAGCGCGCGCACCTCCTTCGACCGGCACCGCCGCGCGTTCTTCAGCCAGCTCGACGCGGACCACGCGGAGGCCAAGCGCGTCAAGGAGGACCTGATCCGGCAGGCCGAGGAGCTGAGCACGTCGACCGACTGGGGCCGCACCGCCGGTGAGTACCGCAAGCTCATGGCCGAGTGGAAGGCCTCGAAGCGCGCTGCTCGAAAGGACGACGACGCCCTGTGGGCTCGTTTCCGGGCGGCGCAGGACGTGTTCTTCGAGTCGCGCAATCAGACGAACGCCGCCCTCGACGCGGAGTTCGAGGAGAACCTGAAGGTCAAGGAGGCGCTCCTCGACGAGGCGCGCGCCATCGACGCCGGCAAGGATCTCGGCGCCGCCAAGAAGAAGCTTGATTCCATCCGCGAGCGCTGGGACGCGGCGGGCAAGGTGCCGCGTTCGGCGATGCAGCGCATCGAGGCCGCACTCCGCCAAGTCGAGGACAGCGTCAAGGATGCGGAGGACCACGAGTGGCGTCGCTCGAATCCGGAGACCAAGGCCCGTTCGAACAGCATGCTCGAGCAGCTGCAGGACTCGATCGCCCAGCTCGAGGCGGACCTCGAGACCGCGAAGGCGGGCGGTGAGAAGCGCGCGATCAAGCAGGCCGAAGAGGCGCTGGAGGCCCGTCGTACCTGGCTCAAGACGGTTGAGGCTTCCGCCAAAGACCTTCACTAGCGACGCCTGTCCACAGCCGCTTCGTCGAAGGGGCGTTGTCCACAGTTTGGACGACGCCCCTTCGTCGTCCCCGGACGCCCTGCGACATTGGCAGGCATGGAGATCACAGTCGGCGCCGCGCAGGAGTTTTTCATCGAGGGCAGCCCGTTTCGGGCCGGGGAGCTCTCCGCGATGCAATTGGAGGGCAGCCTCGAGACGATCATGCCGGGGCTGTGGGCTCGGACGCCGTTCGTGGACGGCACGGAGTCCCGGGCGAGGGCGGTATCCGCCGTCGTCTCGCGGCTCGACGCTTTCGCGGTCAGCGGGGCGACCGCAGCCTGGGTGTACGGGGTCGGCGGCACGCCGCGCTGCATCGAGGCCGTGGTGAAGCGGTTCCTACGCAGCCCGCGGAATCTGCCGGGGCCGCCCCTGCGCATCGTGGGCTACGACGTCCGTCCCGCGGACGTGATGACGATCGGCGGCGCACCGCTGACCACTCCGCTGCGGACGGCATTCGACGCCGCCGTGCGCTTCCCGGACGACGAAGAGTCGATCCGGGTCGTGCGCCGGCTCCTCGAGTCGAGCAGGGCCGGCGTCGACGTCGAGGTCCTGCGCGCGAGGATCATGGAGGTCAAGCGCCGCCCTGGCAAGCTCCGCGCGTTGGCCCGCGTCGCTGAGGCGGCGCGGGGCGCGAGACAGCTCACGCTGGTTCGTGACTGTGCCGTGTGATGCCGAGGCCCGTCCAGAACTATCTGCGGACGCCGCTGGCCCGCGTGCGGTACACGTCGTAGACGCCGTCGATACGCCGCACGGCGTTGAGCACGTGGCTGAGGTACTTGGGGTCCCCCATCTCGAAGGAGAACCGGCTGATGGCGACCCTGTCGCGGCTCGTGTTGACGCTGGCGGAGAGAATGTTGACGTGGTTCTCGGACAGGATCCGGGTCACGTCGGATAGCAGAGACTTGCGGTCGAGGGCCTCGACCTGGATCTCGACGAGGAAGACGCTGGTCTTCGTCGGGGCCCACTCGACCTCGACGATGCGTTCATTCTCTGCTGCGAGGGCTTGGAAATTGGTGCAGTCTTTTCGGTGCACGGAGACGCCGGCGCCTCGCGTGACGAAGCCCGAGATCTCATCCGGCGGAACGGGGGTGCAGCACCGCGCCAGCTTGGCCATGACGTCGCCGGCACCCTTGACCACGACTCCTGAGTCGCTCGTCGAGGAACGCGGCTTGGCGTTCGCGGCGATGGAGGCGGCGTCGAACTCCGACTCGTCTTCATGCGCCTCGACGGTCATCGCCTGCAGATGTTCGATGACATTCTGGGCGGACGTGTGACCGTCGCCGACGGCTGCGTAGAGCGCGGCGATATCGTGGTGGCGCATCTCGTGGGCCACCGTCGAGAGCGTGTCATGCGTCATGAGCTTCTGCAGGGGCAGATTGTTCTTCCGCAGTTCGCGGGTGAGCAGCTCCTTGCCCTTGTCGATCGCCTCTTCGCGACGCTCCTTGCTGAACCACTGACGGATCTTGTTGCGCGCCCGGGCGCTCTTGACGAAACCCTGCCAATCCTGGCTCGGGCCGGCTCCCTCCGCCTTTGACGTGAAGATCTCGACCCAGTCGCCGTGGTGCAGCTCGCTGTTGAGCGGGACGAGTTTGCCGTTGACGCGTGCGCCGATTGTTCGGTGTCCGACCTCGGTATGCACGGAATAGGCGAAATCCACGGGCGTCGAACCCGCAGGAAGGGCCATGACCTCGCCTTTGGGCGTGAACACGAAGACCTCGGCAGCGTTGATCTCGAAACGCAGGCTGTCGAGGAACTCGCCGGGGTCGCGTGTCTCCTGCTGCCAGTCCATGAGGCTCTTGAGCCAGCCCATGTCGCCTTGGCTGTCCGGGACGTCGGCCGGATTCGCGCCCTGCTTGTACTTCCAGTGCGCGGCGACACCGTACTCCGCGCGCCGGTGCATGTCATGCGTGCGGATCTGGATCTCGACCGGTTTGCCCCCGGGGCCGATCACCGTCGTGTGCAGCGACTGGTACATGTTGAACTTCGGCATCGCGATGTAGTCCTTGAACCGGCCCGGGAGCGGGTTCCAGCGCGCGTGGAGGGTGCCCAGCGCGGCGTAGCAATCGCGGACGGAGTCGACCAGCACGCGCACGCCCATCAGGTCGTGAATGTCGTTGAACTCTTTGCCGCGGACGACCATCTTCTGGTAGATCGAGTAGTAGTGCTTGGGTCGCCCCGTGACAGTCGCCTTGATCTTGGCCTGCTGCAGGTCCTCGCCGATCCGGGAGCGCACCGTCGAGAGATACTTCTCGCGTTCGGGCGTGCGGTCCCCGACTAGGCGCACGATCTCCTCGTAGACCTTCGGGTGCAGCGCCGCAAAGGAGAGGTCCTCGAGCTCCCACTTGATCGTGTTCATACCCAGCCGGTGAGCCAGTGGCGCGAAGATCTCCAGCGTCTCGCGGGCCTTGCGGGCGCTCGACTTCGGGGAGACGTAGCGCCACGTGCGGGCGTTGTGCAGGCGGTCCGCGAGCTTGATCAGCAGGACCCTGATGTCCCGGGCCATCGCGATGACCATCTTGCGCACCGTTTCGGCCTGTGCGGCATCGCCGAATTTAACCTTGTCGAGCTTGGTGACGCCGTCGACCAGCATGGCCACTTCGGAACCGAACTCCTGGGTGAGCTGCTGGAGCGAGTAGTCGGTGTCCTCGACGGTGTCGTGCAGCAGTGCCGCCGCGAGCGTCGAACCGGTCATGCCCATTTCCGCCAGAATCGTGGCTACGGCGACGGGGTGGGTGATGTAGGGGTCGCCGCTTTTGCGCTTCTGACCCTCGTGCTGACGTTCGGCGACGTTGAACGCGCGTGTGATCAGTTCGAGGTCTTCACGCGGGCTGTTGGCCCGGACCGTGCGCAGCAGCGGCTCCAAGATGGGGGGCTGACCCGTCGGAGTGCGTCCCGCGAGTCGAGCAAGCCGCGACAGCGGGCGCCCACGGCGCCCCTGTCCGGCGGAAGCACCTGCACGTTGCTCAGCCACGAGAGGCTCCTTTCCATCCGCTGCCCTCGAAACGGTGCAAGTCACCTCCGAGGCAGTACACCAAGATTACTGCACCGTACCCGCCGCTCCGTCGCCGGTCCAACATTCGGGCATGACACGGTTCGACTTAAAAGACCGTGCGGCCTCCCCCGAGTTTGGAGGTAGGCCGCACGGCGGACTGAATCGATGAGGCGAGCCGACTCTAGGCGCCGGGTTCGCCCTTGCGCTGCTCGAGGATCAGCGCGTCGTGCTCTTTGACGTCCTGGTCCCGCAGGCGGAAGTGGGCGAACAGCGGTGCCTGGATGAACAGCGTCGCCAGGGTCCCGACGATCACGCCGACGAAGAGCGCGAGGGCCAGGTCCCGCAACGTGCCGGCACCCAGCAGGAACGCACCGATGAACAAGATCGACCCGATGGGAAGAATGGCGACGATCGACGTGTTGATCGAGCGGACCAGGGTCTGGTTGATCGCCAGGTTGACCAGATCGCCGAAGGTCCGTCGCTGTTGCTCGAGATAGTCCTCCGTATTCTCGCGAATCTTGTCGAAGACCACGACGGTGTCGTAGAGCGCGTAACTGAGGATCGTCAGGAAGCCGATGATGGCACTCGGCGTCACCTCGAATCCGGAGGCCGCGTAGACACCGGCCGTGACTACGACGACCACGGCGAGGCCGACGATCGCCGCAAGCGACATCTTCCACGTTCGGAAGTAGAACGCCATGAGGACCGCGACGAGGACGACGAACACGACCAGGCCGATCAGCGCCTGCCGCGACACGTCCTGCCCCCATGTCGGGCCGATGAATGTGCTCGTCACCTGCTCGTCGCTGACACCGTACCCCTCGGCCAGCGCGCTGGCGACGGCCAGTGTCTCGTCATCGGTCATGCGGTCCGTCTGAACGCGGACGGTGTCCGCGGTGATGGCGGTGACGCGCAACCCCTCGGCGTTGACGACGCTGCTCACGGCCTCTTCGCCGACGGCCACCTCGGTGTCCTGTACGTCCGAGATGGTGAACTCGGAGCCGCCGCGGAACTCGATGCCGAGGTTGAAGCCGCCCTTGACGGCCGGGATCAGCACCGACGCGATCAACAAGACACCAGCGACAAGGAACCATAGCTTCCGCTTGTCGACGAAGGGATAGGAACGCTTTCCGGTGTAGAGCTCGTTGCCCCACAGCGCGACCTTACGCATTGTCATCCTCCTTCGTGGCGACGCTGGACCGATCTTGGCCCGGAGCGGATTGCTGTTCCTCGGCACGGCGGCGTTCGGCGATGGTCAAACGGCGTTCCGTCTCACCGGTGTTCTTCTTGGGACGAACAGCCGGATTGAACTGACGGACCTTCCCCGCGCCCTTGTAGAGAGCCTCCACACCCAGCAGCGACGGATCCAGGCCCGAGAGGCGGTGCCCGGAGCCGAAGAACCGGGTGCGCGCGAGCAGTTGCAGCATCGGGTGGGTGAACAGGAAGACGACGATCAGGTCGGCGATGGCCGTCAGACCGAGGGTGAACGCGAACCCGCGGACGTTGCCCACGGCCATGATGTAGAGCACCACGGAGGCCAGGAGATTGACCGCCTTGGAAACGACGATCGTGCGGCGGGCACGCATCCAGCCGGTTTCGACAGCCGCGACGAGGTTGCGACCGTCGCGGAGTTCGTCCCTGATGCGTTCGAAATAGACGATGAACGAGTCGGCGGTCAGACCGATCGCGACGATGATGCCCGCGATACCGGCCAGGGAGAGCCGGTAGTTGGCCGACCAGCCGAGCAGGACCAGCGCGAGATACGTCAGGATTCCCGCCACCACCAGCGAAGCGAGGGTCAGGAAACCCAGCGTCCGGTACTGGAAGAGGGAGTAGACGGCAACGAGCACGAGGCCGATGATGCCGGCGACGAGTCCCATCTCGAGCTGATTCGCGCCGAGCGTCGCCGAGATCTGCTGTTCGCTCTGAATGTCGAAGCTGATGGGCAGCGCGCCGTACTTGAGCTGTTCCGCGAGCTGCTGGGAACTCTCCTCGCTGAAGTTGCCCGTGATCTCCGCGTTGCCGTCGAGAATCGGGACGTTCGCTGTGGGAGCTGAGACGATGAGCCCGTCGAGCATGATGGCGAACTGGTTCTGCGCCCCCTGCATGCTGACCAGGCGGGAGGTGACATCGCCGAACTGCTTGGCGCCGGCGGAGTCGAAGGACAGCTGAACCGCCCAACCCCCGGTCTGGTATCCCTGCGAGTTGCGGGCCGGGCCGTGGGTCGCATCGGAGATGCGTTCGCCGTCGACCTCCACGGGACCGACGATGTACTTCGCGCCGGTCGACGGATCACACGCGATCGCGGGTTCATCGGCGTCGGTCGACTCGACGCTCCGGTCGGCGAGGGCCGCCTCGCAGTCGTAGGCCTCGAACTCACGGTAGAGATCGGCCGTGATCCAATTGGTGTCGGAGGCGTTCTCAGGCTCGCCTGTCGGCTCGGGCACCTCGTCGTCCGCGAGGCGCTGGTCCTCGGGGGTCGCGTTGAAGGAACCGGCCATGATGACCGGACGGAACTCCATGTTGGCGGAGGCCTGAATCAGTTCGCGCGTCTTCGAGTCGGGCGTGCCCGGCATCGAGACGACGACGTTGCTGCCGGACTGGGTGGAGATCTCGGCTTCCGAGACGCCGGAGCCGTCGACGCGCTGGCGGATGATCTCCACAGCCTGCTGCAGCTGCTCCTGATTGATCGCCGCGTCCCCGTCCACCCGCGGGGCGAGGATCATCTGCGTGCCACCCTCGAGGTCCAGCGCGAGTTTAGGGCTGGTTTCTGTTTGCCCCGTTGCGACGCCCGCGATGAGGACGCCGAGAAGACCGACGACGAGGACGCAGAGCCAGATGAGGGCACTTCGAGCGTGCCGTAGTGGTCCTGACGAAGTCATGCGACTAGTTCTTGCCTTCGTCGTTCAGTCGGCGCATTGTCTCCTCCGGAGTCTCCTCCGTGGACGGTGCGGCATCGTCGGCGACGTGCTCTTCAACCGGCTCGGCCGGCTCGTCATTCGCATCGACAACTCGCGCGACGGCGCCAGAGTGCACGGTCACGTTCGTCCCTGGAGCGATCTCGAGCACGATCTGGTTTTCTTCCGGCTTCTGCTCGACGACAGTGCCGAAGAGACCGAAATTGGTCATGATGCGTGCACCGTCCTGCATCTTGGACTGCAGGTCGGCCTGGGCTTTCTTCTGCTTCTGGCGGCCGCGAAACATCATGAAGATGAGGAGCGCGAACGCCGCGAGGAGAATGAGGTTCATCGGGTTGAAGCCGCCGGCTTCGGCGTTGGCGGAGCCTTCGGCGACGGCCATGGAGATCGAAGTCAAGAGTATGTACCTGTTCTGCAGTTGAGTCGTTGTGCCGGGCTACAGCCGAGCCCGGCGGTCGTCAGCGTGTCCGGTCTCTGCCGGGGCGTCGGGCCGCTGGAGATCGATGAGCGCGATGTCCGGTTCTCATCCTAGCGCCCGGTGCTGTGACGACGCCGACAGCGGAGGACACGCGCACCGGCCCAACCTAGCAGACGATCGATCCGTCAGGGCCGGAATTCGCTGATCGTGGAACGCGTCGGGCTATTGTTCATCGTCGAACGACGACGACGGCGTCGGCGCGGTGCCCGGCCCGAGCGGCATGTCTTCGGGCGGGGTGAGACCGAGGTGGATCCAGGCGTCGGGCATCGCGATGCGGCCCCGTGGAGTGCGGCCGAGCAGCCCCTCGCGGACGAGAAACGGTTCGGCCACGGTCTCGACCGTCTCGGTCTCCTCCCCCACGGCGATGGCGAGGGTCGAGAGTCCCACCGGTCCCCCGCCGAACTTGGTGCAGAGGGCGTGCAGCACCGAGCGGTCCAGACGATCGAGCCCTCGGGCGTCGACTTCGTACATGTCGAGAGCGCGGGAAGCCAGCGTCGCGTCGATGTGCTCGTTGCGGTGGACGAGCGCCCAGTCCCGCACACGCCGTAGTAGTCGATTGGCGATACGCGGGGTCCCACGAGACCGCGAAGCGATCTCGGTGAAGCCGGCGGAGTTCACCTTGAGGTCCATCAACATCGCCGAGCGGCGCAGGACCAGCTCGAGCTCCGAGATCGAATAGAACTCCAAGTGGCCCGTGAATCCGAAGCGGTCGCGAAGAGGGCCAGGGAGGAGTCCGGCCCGGGTCGTCGCGCCCACCAGGGTGAAGGGTGGCAACTCGAGCGGAATGGCCGTGGCGCCGGCGCCTTTGCCGACGACGATGTCGACCCGGAAGTCCTCCATGGCCATGTACAGCATCTCCTCCGCCGGACGGCTCATCCGGTGGATCTCGTCGAGGAAGAGGACCTCGCCCTCTGCGAGCGACGAGAGGATGGCCGCGAGGTCGCCAGCGTGCTGAATCGCCGGCCCCGAACTGATACGCAGGGGGGCGTTCATTTCGGCCGCGACGATCATGGCCAGCGTCGTCTTGCCGAGCCCCGGCGGGCCGGAGAGCAGCACGTGGTCGGACGTGCGCTCGCGGATCCGGGCGGCCTCGAGCACGAGCGAGAGCTGCTCGCGAACTCGTTGCTGGCCGACGAAGTCGTGCAGGTTCTTCGGCCGCAACGCCGCTTCGAGGACGCGCTCATCCGGCTCGCTCGTACCGGCGACCAGTGGATTCTCGCTCATGGGCTACCTCCTGCCACGGCTTCGGTCCCGCCCGATGTCTGCGAGGACGGCACGCAGGATGCGCGGCATGTCCCCTTCGCTCACGAGCGCCGGCTGGTCCTCGGCGAAGGCATCGATCGCCTTGACCGCGTCTTTCTCCTTCCATCCCAGGCCCGTGAGGGCGTCGAGGACGGCGACACGCCAGGCGTCCCCGTCGCTCTGCGGGGTCCCCGCCGCGTCGGCCTCACCCGTCGGCGCGAGTTTGCCCGCCAGTTCGAGCGCCATGCGCTGGGCGACCTTCGGTCCCACACCGGGGACCCGCGTGAGCGCTTTGGTGTCCCCCGCCGCCACGGCGACGCGCACCTCCTCGGGTGAGAGCACCGCGAGCACGGCCAAGGCCAGTCGCGGTCCGATCCCCGAGACCGACTGGAGGATCTCGAAGACCTCCCGGGCGCCGGCATCGCCGAAGCCGAAGAGCGTCATCGAGTCCTCTCGGACCACCATGGTCGTTTCGACCTGAGCCCGCTCGCCGACGCGCAGGACCGACAGAGTCTGGGGGGTCGCGTGCACGAGCATCCCGAACCCGCCGACGTTGATCACGGCGGAGTTCAGGCCGACGGACTGGACGTCACCACTAAGAGAACTAATCACTGACTGCCTCACCTCTGGCATCCGAACACATTTACGATTAGTCTAGCGCCCCAGCACCGCGGATTGCGTTTACGCCGTGCCGGACACGGTTCCTATCGGCGGGGGCCGGACTTGCGCGCGGCGGCTTCCGCCTGAGCCCAGGCGCGCTGCGCGGCGGTCAACCCGCTCGAACCACCGCTGCGGGTGCCGGAAGCCTGCGAGCCGGGAGCCGCGCCCCGCCATCCGTGCGTGATGGCCAGCGCCGCGGCATCGGCGGCATCGGCGGGCCTGGGTGGGGCGTCCAACCGGAGGATCTTGGCGACCATGCGGCCGACGGCGGCCTTGTCGGCCTGCCCGCTGCCCGTCACTGCGGCTTTGACCTCGGTCGGCGTGTGCAGGGCGACGGGGATGCCGCGGTGGGCCGCCGCCGCTATCACGATTCCCGACGCCTGCGCCGTGCCCATCACCGTGCTCACGTTGGTGTGGCTGAACACCCGCTCGATGGACACAGCGTCGGGGCGGTGCTGATCGAGCCATGCGTCGATGCCTCGCGAGATCGCGAGCAGGCGCTCGTCGAGCGACGTGTCTGAGCTCGTGCCCACAACCGTCACGTCGACGAGCGTGGCCCGCCGGTTGGCCTCGATGTCTACGACGGCGAGACCGCAGCGGGTCAGGCCCGGATCGACGCCCACGACGCGCAGGGCCACGTGGCTAGTCCTGCTCGAGCTCGGCCATGACCGCGGCCGTGATGTCCACGTTCGAGTACACGTTCTGCACGTCGTCGAGCTCTTCGAGCGCGTCCGCCAGCTTCAGGAACTTGCGTGCAGCGTCGGCCTCCAGCTCGACCTTCATCGAGGGCACGAACTCGACCTCGTCGGTCTCGTACTCGATGCCCGCCTCTTCGAGGCTTGCGACGACGGCGCGCAGATCGGTGGGTTCGCAGATGACCTCGTAGGTGCTGCCCGCGAGCTGAACCTCCTCGGCCCCGGCATCAAGGACCGCCATCAGGACGTCATCCTCGGCGAGGTCGCCCTGTGGCAGCGACACGACACCCTTGCGCGCGAACATGTAGTTGACCGACCCGGGGTCGGCGACCGTGCCACCGCTGCGAGTGATGGCCGTGCGGGTCTCGGCCGCGGCGCGGTTCTTGTTGTCGGTGAGGCATTCGACGAGGAGCGCCGAGCCCTCCGGCCCGCGCGCTTCGTAGATGATCTCGGCGTAATCGACGGCTTCGCCAGTCAGGCCGGCGCCGCGCTTGACGGCGCGGTCGATGTTGTCGTTCGGCACCGACTGCTTCTTCGCCTTCTGGACGGCGAGTTCAAGCGCGGGATTGCCCTCGATGTCCGGACCACCCGCGCGGGCGGCGACTTCGATGTTCTTGGTCAGCTTGGCAAACGCCTTGGCGCGTTTGGCGTCGATCGCCGCTTTCTTGTGCTTCGTGGTCGCCCATTTAGAGTGGCCTGACATACCTAAGCTTCTCCTCTGATCATCTGGATAAAAAGTCGGTGGATCCGGCGCTCGCCTGTGACCTCCGGGTGGAAGCTCGTCGCGAGCAGGTTCCCCGATCGAACTGCAACGATTCTAGCGACCTCGGCTTCGGTCGCGGATTCGTCGTGGTGCGGCTCGTTGACCGACGCCAGGATCTGGACACCGGCACCGACGGACTCCACCCAAGGCGCGCGAATGAAGACCGCGCGCACCGACTCGGGTTCGTTGGCCGAGGAGTGGCCCTGAACCCCGGCGAGAATCGGCATCGGGACTTCGGTCTCGAAGGAGTCCACCTGGCGCCCGAAGGCGTTTCGCCGCACGGTCATGTCGATGCCGCCGAAGGTCTGCTGCGGCCGCCCCGCTCCGTCGCACGCAGGATCGGCGACTCGGTCGGCCAGCAGGATCATGCCCGCGCAGGAGCCGTAGACCGGGAAACCCTGGGCGATCTTCTCGCGCAGGGGATCCATCATGCCGAAGGCCCGCGCCAGCTTGTCGATCGCCGTGGACTCACCACCGGGGATCACGAGGCCGTCCAGGTCGTCGAGCTCGCTCGGCCGACGCACCTTGACGACGTCGGCGCCGCCGTCGTGCAAAGCGACGGCGTGTTCGCGCACGTCGCCTTGAAGCGCCAGCACGCCGACGCGTGGCGCGGCGAGGCGACGCGGTTGCTCAGCAGGGGCTGCCATCGCCGCCCGGGTCATTTCGGTCATGTTCTCACTTGTCACTTTCTGGACTCCAACAGACGGACCTACATTACGGTGTGCGGACTCGGCCCGCCCAATGGCATGTCACGCGGCGCATATGAAGGCCGCGCATGCCCGGCTGTGAAAAGCTGGGAGCATGAGTAATCCGTTGCTTCAGCCCAGCGTTCTGCCCTTCGGCATTCCCGACTATGCGGTGCTTACGGCCGCGGACTACGTGAACGCGGTCCAGGTGGGAATCGACGAACAGAACGCGGAACTGCAGCGCCTGCTGGAGGTTGAGGACCCGGCGACATTCGAGAACACGATCCAGGCGTTCGCCTTGACCGGGGAGACACTGCGTCGGGCCCTGCAGGCCTTCAACAGCGTGAAACCGGCCCACGGCACCGACGACATCCTCGAGGCCGCAGGACGAATCGATCAGCTGGTGTCCGCGCACAGCGACGAGGTCAGACTTGACCAGGAGCTCTACGCGCGCCTGAGCCAGGCCGGCGGCGACCGGCTCGTGGGCGAGGACGCCCGTCTGCGCGAGGAGGTCCTCCGCGTCTTCCGGCACGCCGGGGTCGAGGTGCCCGCCGAAGACCTCCCGCGACTGCGGGAGATCAATGCCGAGCTCGCGCGGTTGGGCACGGAGTACTCGCGCCGACTGCTCGCCGGACAGAATGCAGCCGCGGTGCATTTCGACGACATCATGGACCTCAGCGGGCTCAGCGAACCGGAGGTTGCTGCCGCAGCCCAGGCCGCGGACACGGCAGGCCTCGAGGGCGGCTACCTCATCCCCCTGGTCCTGCCCACCGGGCAACCCGCGTTGGAACGACTCACTCAGGCGGCGTCCCGAAAGCGCATCTTCGAAGCCAGCGTGACGCGCGGCCAGTCCGCGGAGCACGGAACGCTCGAGGTAGCGCGCCAGATGGCTCTGCTGCGTGCCGAACGGGCCGGACTGCTGGGATTCTCCAGTCACGCCGAATACGTGATCGAAGCGCAGACGGCACCGTCGCTCGTGGACGTCAACGAGCGCGTGTCGGCCTTGGCGGAGCGGGCCGTGGCCAACGCACGCGAGGAGCACACGACGCTTGAGAAGTACGCGTCCCTGCCTGTCAACCCTTGGGACTGGGCCTACTACTCGAACCTGGTCAAGCGGGACCGATTCGACCTGGACACCACTGCGCTGCGGCCTTGGTTCGAGCTCGACGCCGTACTGGAGCGGGGGGTCTTCGAGGCTGCCGGCCGGCTCTACGGTATTTCGCTGCACGAACGCTTCGACCTGCCTGTCTACCACCCCGACATCAGGGTCTGGGAGGTCCGGGACGCCGACGGCGCAGCTCTGGGCCTTTACCTCGGCGACTTCTTCGCGCGGCCGACGAAGACGGGCGGGGCGTGGATGACGTCGATCCGCGATGGCGTGCGGGCGCACGGCGAACTGCCGATCGTCACGAACACCCTCAACCTGCCCTCCCCCGGCACCGGGCCCTCCCTGCTCTCCCTCGATGAGGTGCGCACCCTGTTCCACGAGTTCGGTCACGCGCTGCACGGACTGTTCTCGGATGCGACGTACGCCCAGCTGGCCGGAACCAACGTGCCACGAGACTTCGTCGAATATCCTTCGCAGGTCAACGAGATGTGGGCCCTGCATCCGGAGATCATCGAGAACTACGCGCGGCACGTCGAGACCGGCGAGCCGCTGCCCGCGGAGACTCTCGCGAGGATCCACGCGACCGCGCACTGGGGCGAGGGTTTCAGCACCACCGAGTACCTGGCCGCCGTCGTGCTCGACCTGGCGTGGCACTCGCTGGCCCCGGGCGACGAGGTCGAGGACGCACTCGAATTCGAGGATCGGGCGCTGCGCGATGCGGGGCTGGACCCCGAATTCGTGCCGGCGCGCTACCGGACCGGCTACTTCAAGCACATCTTCGACGGGGGCTATTCCGCCGGCTACTACTCGTACATCTGGAGCGAGATCCTCGACGCCGACACCGTCGAATGGTTCGCCGAGAACGGCGGGCTGCGCCGCGAGAACGGCCGGCACTTCAGGGACGAGCTTCTCTCGCGGGGCAACACGCGCGATCCGCTGGATTCGTTCAGGGCCTTCCGGGGCCGCGACCCGTTGATCGGCCCGCTGCTCGCGCGCCGCGGGCTGGGCGAGTAGAATCCAGCACTTCGCGTACTTCGAAGGGACAGCACAGTGAGTGGGATCCAGGCTGCGCAGGCAGCACAGGCCGATTGGGAGCGCGCCGTGGCGCTGGCCACCGGCGGCAAGGTTTTCTCCACGCACGGCTGCGACTGGGCCTGGCAGCCGACGCGGTCGCGTCTCGTGCTCCTCTTCCCGGAGCAGGCAGACGACGCCGGGATCCGTCCCGGTCTCGCTGAAGGCACCAGGCTCGGTGCGCGGCGCGTCGATGCGCTGCTCAACGCCGCTGCCGGCGACGCGGGACTGCGCACAGCCGGGTTCCGTGACGCGGCCCAGATCGTGTGGTTCGTGGGACGTCCGTCCTACACGGCACTGCGCGGCCGGCCGACGGCCTGGGAGGGGCGCGTCCGCGTGACGGCCGACGTGCCGGAGGCCGGAGGTGCTGAAGCGGCCGAACTCGAAACTGCCCGCGCCTGGCGGCGCCCGCCGGGGCACCACAACGGACGGCGCCATCCGGCGGCGGATCGCCGCATCGAGCACGCGGTGGCCCGAGCAGGCGACGGCTCCATCTCGGGGCGCGGATTCGCACAGTTCAGCGCTGACGGGGCGGTCTCGCTGCACGGTCTGGCAGTGGCAGCCACGGCCCGACGTCAGGGCGTGGGGTCGCAGCTCGTCGCGGGCCTGCTCGGGGCCATGACGGCCCCACTGGTGCCTGCGGCCGACAGCTCCGAGGCCGAGCGTCCGACTCCTTCCGTGCTGGCCGCGGCGGCGCCGGCGTCGTCGGAATTCTTTGCCGCGTGCGGGCTGGAACACCTCGGACGGGGCCGGCACCTGCGCTTGTCCGCCTGACTGCGGGCGTACTAACGACGTCGGGCCGGCCGGTGGCAACTGCCACCGGCCGGCCCGATTCGCCACGAGCGGTTTACCAGCCGCGCTCGGAGAGGCGGTGCGGCTCGGGGATCTCGTCGACGTTGAGCCCGACCATGGCTTCGCCGAGTCCGCGGGAGACATCGGCGATGGTCTTCGGGTCATCGTAGAACGTCGTCGCCTTGACGATGGCGTTGGCGCGCTGCTCCGGGTTGCCGGACTTGAAGATTCCGGAACCGACGAAGACGCCGTCGGCGCCCAACTGCATCATCATGGCAGCGTCCGCCGGAGTGGCGATGCCACCCGCGGTGAAGAGCACGACGGGCAGCTTGCCGGTCTCGGCGACCTCGCGTACGAGCTCGTAGGGCGCCTGGAGCTCCTTGGCCGCGACGTAGAGCTCGTCCTTCGGAAGCGAGCTCAAGCGCTGGATGTCGGCACGGATCTGTCGCATATGCGTCGTCGCATTCGAGACGTCGCCGGTGCCGGCCTCGCCCTTCGAGCGGATCATCGCGGCACCTTCGTTGATGCGACGCAGCGCTTCACCGAGGTTGGTCGCACCGCAGACGAACGGGGCCTTGAAGTTCCACTTGTCGATGTGGTTCGTGTAGTCGGCCGGGGAGAGGACCTCGGACTCGTCGATGTAGTCGACGCCCAGCGACTCGATGACCTGGGCCTCGACGAAGTGGCCGATGCGGGCCTTGGCCATGACCGGAATGGAGACCGTGTCGATGATCGACTGGATCATGTCGGGGTCCGACATGCGCGAGACGCCACCCTGCGCCCGGATGTCTGCGGGGACCCGCTCAAGCGCCATGACGGCGACCGCGCCGGCGTCTTCAGCGATACGAGCCTGTTCGGCCGTGACGACGTCCATGATGACGCCGCCCTTCAGCATTTCGGCCATACCGCGCTTCACGCGATTGCTGCCGGTGACTGGCGCCTGCGTGGCTTCGTTGGTGGACACGAACTACGTCCTTTCACAAGGGTTGAGAGATGCGTCCCCAAGCTTACGTAGCCTGCCCGGGGATCGGAGTGGTCACATAACGATCCGTGACACGAGAACCATACAAGAAACTCTCGTGGGCTGTCGCACGCGGCGTCGCCCCGCGTCGCGCCGGCTCAGGCGAGCTGGGCGCGGACGTGCATCATCCGCTGGCCCACCGTGACCGCGCTGGCCGCGGCGAGCAGAATCAGCACGCCCAGGAGGACGAATTCCGGAAGTCCGAGGCCGCTCAGGCCGACGAATGTCAGCGTCACGACGAGCCGCTCGGCGCGCTCGGCGATCCCGACTTCGGCGTTGCACCCCAACGATTCGGCTTTGGCCCGGACATAGGAGACAACGCTTCCGAGGAACATGCACGCCAGAGATGCGATACCGATGGCCGTGGAGTCCCCGGCGGTGAAGTACCAGATGGCCACGCCGCTGAAAATCGCACCGTCGGCCAGCCGGTCGAGCGAGGAGTCGAGGAAACTCCCCCACCGGCCGGACTCGGGCCGTCCGGCACTGCGTGCCTTCCATTCCGGCAGGCGGGCCATCGTGCCGTCGAGCAGGTCGGCGAAGACGAACGCCGCGATCACGAGGGTCCCGATGAAGAGGTAGCCCAGGGGATACAGGACGAGGGCGCCGATCATGACGCCGATGGTCCCGACGATGGTGACCATGTCCGGCGTCACGGAGCGGGCCACGAGCCATCGCGCGAGCGGCGTGAATATCCGCGTGAACAACCCGCGAGCGTAGGTATTCAACATGGCCGGCGCTACACCGAGTCCCAAATGTCGGCCAGCTGCTTGCGCACGTCCGAGAGCGTCGCCGGGACAGCCTTCGTCTGTGCGATGACGGGGAAGAAATTGCCGTCGCCGCCCCAGCGCGGGACCACGTGCTGGTGCAGGTGGGCGGCGATGCCCGCTCCCCCGGACTCGCCTTGGTTCATCCCGAGGTTGAACCCGGTCGGGTTCGCCGTGGCGCTGAGCGCGCGCATCGCATGCTGGCTGAGCGCGGCGATCTCCGCAGTTTCATCGGCGGTGACGTCCGTGTAGTTCGGAACGTGCCGGTAGGGGCAGACCAGCAGGTGTCCGGGGTTGTACGGGAAGAGGTTCAGGACGACGAACGCCGTCTCCCCGCGGTGCACGATGAGCGAGTCCTCATCGGCACGTTGCGGGCCACGGCAGAACGGGCAGCTCTCCTCGTCTTTGACCTGCCCCTGGCCTCCCTTGACATAGGCCATACGGTACGGCGTCCAGAGCCGCTGGAAGCTGTCCGGGACTCCTGCCAGCTCGAAGTCGTCGGTCGCCTCGGCGTCGCCGGGATAACCCGACGACGCCGGCCCGGGTTCAGCGGATCGCTCGTCCAAGGCTTACGCCTCCCTGTTTTCGACAGCCTCTACGATTCGTTCGATGGCCTCGTCGATGGCGATGCCGTTGTCCTGGCTGCCGTCGCGGAAGCGGAAGGACACGGCCCCGGCCTCCGCGTCCTCGCCGCCGGCGATCAGCGTGAAGGGCACCTTGTCCTTGGACGCGTTGCGGATCTTCTTCGGGAACCGGTCAGACGAGAGGTCCGCCTCGGCCCGAATTCCGCGGGCGCGCAGCTTCTCGACGACGCCCCAGACGTAGTCGTCGAACGCGTCGGCGACCGGGATCGCCCGCACCTGCACCGGGGACAGCCACGCGGGGAACGCGCCGGCGTAGTGCTCGGTCAGCACACCAAGGAAGCGCTCGATCGACCCGAAGAGCGCGCGGTGGATCATGACCGGGCGCTGGCGGCTTCCGTCGGCCGCCTGGAACTCGAGCTCGAAGCGTTCCGGCAGGTTGAAGTCGAGCTGAATCGTCGACATCTGCCACGTGCGGCCGATGGCATCGCGTGCCTGGACGGAGATCTTGGGACCGTAGAACGCCGCTCCACCCGGGTCCGGCACGAGCTCGAGCCCGGACGCCTCGGCGACCTCGGCGAGCGTACGCGTGGCCTCATCCCAGACCTCGTCGGCGCCGACGTACTTGTCGGGGTTCTTGGTGGAGAGCTCCAAGTAGAAGTCGTCCAGCCCGTAGTCCTTGAGCAGTCCCAGCACGAAGTTCAGCGTGGTGGTCAGCTCGTCCTTCATCTGATCGCGCGTGCAGTAGATGTGCGCGTCGTCCTGGGTCATGCCGCGAACTCGAGTCAGGCCGTGTACGACGCCGGACTTCTCGTAACGGTAGACCTGGCCGAATTCGAACAGTCGCAACGGCAGTTCGCGGTACGAGCGGCCGCGCGACCCGAAGATGAGATTGTGCATCGGGCAGTTCATCGGCTTCAGGTAGTAGTCCTGGCCGGGCTTGACGATCGCACCGCTCTCGTCGCGGGTCTCGTCGATGTGCATGGCCGGGAACATGCCGTCCCGGTACCAGTCCAAGTGGCCGGAGACCTCGTAGAGGTGGCCCTTGGTGATGTGCGGGGTGTAGACGAACTCGTAGCCGGCCTCCGTGTGGCGCTGGCGGGAGTAGTCCTCCATGGCCTTGCGGATGACGCCGCCCTTGGGATGGAACACGGGCAGACCCGAGCCGAGCTCGTCCGGGAAGGAGAAGAGGTCGAGCTCGGCGCCGAGCTTGCGGTGATCGCGACGCTCGGCCTCAGCGATACGGTCCTGGTAGGCCTTGAGCTCGGCCTTGGTCGGCCACGCCGTTCCGTAGATGCGCTGCAGCTGCTTGTTGTTCTCGCTGCCGAGCCAGTAGGCCGCGGCGCTGCGCGTCAGCGCGAAGGCGTTCGAGATCAACTTCGTGTTCGGCAGGTGGGGGCCGCGGCAGAGGTCGCACCAGACGGTCTCGCCCGTTTTGCGGTCGACGTTGTCGTAGATGGTGATCTCGCCGGCACCGACCTCGACGTTGACACCTTCGCCGGCCTCGTCGGCCTCATCGGCCTTGTCCATCAGCTTCAGCTTGTATGGCTCGTCGGCCATCGCTTCCCGGGCTTCGGACTCCGTGACCACACGGCGGGAGAACAGCTGGCTCTTGTTGACGATCTTGAGCATCATCTTTTCGAGCGTTTTCAGGTCCTCGGGCGTGAACGGGTCCTCGACATCGAAGTCGAAGTAGAAGCCGTCCTTGATGTAGGGACCGATGCCCAGCTTCGCGTCGGGTCGGAGCTCCTGAACCGCCTGGGCCATGACGTGGGCCGTGGAGTGACGGAGGACATTCAACCCGTCTTCGGAGTCGATGGTCACGGGCTCGACCGTTGAACCGGCCACGAGGTGGCGACTGAGGTCCTGCAACGCGCCGTCGACCCGCATGACGACGACGTCCTTCCGGTCGCGGAACTGCTCCGCGCCGGTGGTGCCAGCGGTCACCTCGTGCGTTTCGCCGTCAATCGTCAAGGTGATCTGTTCTGACACGGTCGGTCTCCTCAGTTTCAAAGTGGGGCTTCATGACTTGTGGCATACGTGGACCACAGCCAGCCGACAGTCAGCTTAACCGTTGATTCGCAGCCGGACCGAATCAGGCACGACGCGCCACGCCGGCCGGGACGGGAGGGCGCTCGCGCGAGGTGTGTCGGCGTCGTCGAACCGCCAGGTGAATCGCGTCAGTGTCAGCCGAAGAGCGGCTGGCCGACGAACGGGTCGATCGCGAGGGCGACGAAGACGATGGTGAGGTAGGTGATGGAGATGTGGAAGACCTTCATGGCCTTCTTGTTCATCTCGGCCGGCTCGTGCTCGCGCTGAGCCTCACGGTAGAGAACGTGGGACTCGAAGATGAACCAGGCCCCGGCCACCGCGGCGAGGACCGTGTAGACGATCCCGGCATAACCCATCGGGGCGAGCAGCAGGGAGCAGGCGACGGTTGCCCACGCGTAGAGGACGACCTGCACCGAGACGGTGCGCGCCCCGGCGATGGCCCCGAGCATCGGGATCCGTGCGGCCAGGTAGTCCTCCGAATACTTCATGGACAGCGGCCAATAGTGTGGCGGAGTCCACAGGAAGATGATCAGGAACAGCACCAGGACGGGCCACTCGAGCGTGTTGGTGACAGCGGCCCAAGCGATCGGTACGGGCATGCAGCCGGCGATACCGCCCCACACGATGTTCTGGGCGGTGCGCCGCTTGAGGATCAGGGTGTAGAAGACGACGTAGAGCAGGATGGCCGCGACGCCGAGCCCTGCGGTGAGCAGATTGGCCCCGGCCCAGAGGATGACGATCGACGTCACCGCGAGAACCCACGAGAAGATGAGGGCCTCCCGCGGCGTCACGTCCCCAGTCACCAGAGGGCGCCCCTGCGTGCGGCGCATCAGCTTGTCCGCTTCGCGGTCGATGTAACAATTGAAGGCACCGGAAGCGCCTGCGGCCATGCCGCCCCCGAGGAGAGTCACGAGGATCAGGCCGACACTCGGGAACCCGCGCTCGGCGAAGATCATGGTCGGCAGGGTGGTGACGAGCAGCAGTTCAATGACACGCGGCTTCGTCAGGGCAAGATAGGCGCCCGACTTGCGCTTCGTGAACTCGCCGAACGTTTCGTTCGACTGACGACGCGCGCGTCCAACGTGCGTATCGTCGCTGACAACGGACTTCACGGACATGCCACTCAGTTCTCTGCGGGGTAACGGACAGACACGACCATCATACCCTTTTACGACTTGTAGAAATCAGCCGGCAGAATCGGACGCACGATTCCAGCGATGGAAGGACGGCTTCGCTCTGAGCGGAGACGCGCGCTAAACCCTCGGTCATATGAGCGCGAGTGTGACGTGAACGGGCTATGGTGGGGAGCACGCGCCGGAGCCAACGAAGGCCCTGTCCAGGGTAGGCGATGCCGAGTCGCCGTGTTCCCCTCCGGCGACAAATCTTAAGCTCTCAAGAGAGGAACCACATCGTGGCGCCACAGACGGAAGTTGCCGAGTTGTCCTGGACGCAGACGGACGAGCGTGCAGTTGACACGATCCGCGTATTGGCTGCGGATGCCGTAGAGAAGGTCGGCAGCGGCCACCCGGGAACCGCGATGAGCCTGGCTCCAGCGGCGTACCTGCTGTTCCAGAAGCACATGCGTCACGATCCCAAGGACCCCGACTGGGCGGGACGCGACCGCTTCGTCCTCTCCCCCGGGCACACCTCCCTGACGCTCTACCTGCAGCTCTTCCTCTCGGGCTACGGTCTCGAGATGGAGGACATCGAAGCCTTGCGCACGTGGGGAGCCAAGACGCCGGGCCACCCGGAGTACGGCCACACAACCGGTGTCGAGATCACGACGGGTCCGCTCGGGCAGGGCCTGGCCTCCGCCGTCGGTTTCGCCTACGGCCAGCGCCGTCTGCGCGGCCTGCTGGACCCGGAGACGCCGGCGGGCGAGAGCCTGTTCGACCACACGGTCTGGGTCATCGCCTCCGACGGAGACCTGCAGGAGGGCGTCACGTCCGAGGCCTCCTCGCTCGCCGGCCACCAGGAGCTCGGCAACCTCGTCGTCATCTACGATGACAACAAGATCTCCATCGAGGATGACACCGATGTCGCGTTCACCGAGGACGTTCTCAAGCGCTACGAGGCCTACGGCTGGCACACCCAGCGCGTCGACTGGACCGAATCCGGCGAGTACGTCGAGGACATCGCCGGTCTCGACGCCGCGCTGACCGCTGCGAAGGCCGAGACCTCCCGCCCGTCGATCATCTCGCTGCGCACCGTGATCGGCTTCCCGTCCCCGACGAAGCAGAACACCGGCGGCATCCACGGCTCCAAGCTCGGCGGCGAAGAGCTGGCCGGTCTCAAGAAGGTCCTGAACTTCGACCCGGAGCAGTCCTTCGTCATCGAGGACGAGATCCTCGCCCACGCCCGTCAGGTCGTCGACCGCGGACAGGCCGCCCACGAGGCGTGGAACGCTTCCTTCGAGGCCTGGAGCGCCGCCAATCCCGAGGCCAAGCAGCTGCTCGAGCGCATTGAGAAGCGCGAACTGCCGGACGGCTGGGAGACCAGTCTGCCCGTCTTCGAGGCCGGCTCCTCGATCGCGACCCGTTCCGCCTCGGGCAAGGTCATCAATGCCATCGCCGAGGTCCTCCCCGAGCTCTGGGGCGGTTCCGCCGACCTGGCCGGCTCCAACAACACGACGATCGAGAGCGCCAAGTCGTTCATCCCGGCCTCGCGTTCGACCGACAAGTGGAGCGGCGATCCCTACGGGCGTGTCCTGCACTTCGGCATCCGCGAGCACGCGGCAGCGGCCATCACCAACGGCATCGTGCTCTCCTCGAAGACGCGAGCCTTCAACGGCACCTTCCTCATCTTCTCCGACTACCAGCGTCCGGCCATCCGCCTGGCGGCGCTCATGGGCGTCCCGTCGATCTTCGTCTGGACGCACGACTCCATCGGCCTCGGCGAGGACGGGCCGACGCACCAGCCGATCGAGCAGCTCGCCAGCCTTCGTGCGATCCCGAACCTCGACGTCGTCCGGCCGGCCGACGCCAACGAGGTCGCCTGGGCGTGGAAGACGATTCTCGAGAACAACGAAAACCCGGCCGGCATCGTGCTGACCCGGCAGAACCTGCCCGTCTTCGACCGTAGCGCCGCCGGATTCGGCGACGTCTCGGGCGTGGCCAAGGGTGGCTACACCCTGGCCGACGCGCTCGACGCCGACGGCAACCCGGTCACGCCGGACGTGCTCCTGCTGGCTACCGGCTCCGAGGTCGAAATCGCCGTCGAGGCGCGCGAAGCCCTCTCGGCCGACGGCGTGGCCGCGCGTGTGGTGTCCCTCCCGTCCGTCGAGTGGTTCAACAAGCAGGACGCCGCGTACCGCGAGTCCGTCCTGCCCGAAGCAGTCAAGGCACGCGTTTCGATCGAAGCCGGTTCGACGCTGGGCTGGCGCGAGTTCGTCGGCGACGCAGGCCGCACCATCGGCTTGGACCACTTCGGCGCCTCCGCAGATTACAAGACGCTCTACCGCGAGTTCGGCCTCACGTCCGAGGCCGTCGTCGCGGCTGCCAAGGACTCCATCGCTGCTTCGAAGTAGCCTCCCGACTCGCATCAGCGAAAAGAAAAGGATTTCACCATGAGCAACCCGAATACCGCAGCACTCTCCAAGGCCGGGGTTTCCATCTGGCTCGACGATCTGTCCCGCGAGCGGCTCAACAGCGGCTCCCTGCAGGAACTGATCAGCGAGAAGAACGTCGTCGGTGTGACGACCAACCCCGCCATCTTCGCCGCGGCCGTCGCCGGCGGCAACGACGCCTACGACGCCCAGGTCAAGGAACTGGCCGCGGCTGGCGCCGACGTCGAGGAGGCGATCTTCGAGATCACCACGGCCGACGTCGCCGCCGCCTGCGATGTCTTCGCCGACATCTACGCCTCCTCCAACGGCTACGACGGCCGCGTCTCGCTCGAGGTCGACCCCCGCCTGGCAGCCGAGACGGCCGCCACCGCGGAGGAGGCCAAGAAGCTCTACGCCAAGGTCGGCCGCGAGAACGTCATGATCAAGATCCCGGCCACGCTCGAGGGCCTGGAGGCGATCACCGCGACAATCGCTGAGGGAATCAGTGTCAACGTGACCCTGATCTTCTCGCTCGACCGCTACCGCGCCGTGATCAACGCCTTCATGGAGGGCCTCGAGCAGGCCCGCGAGAACGGCCACGACCTGTCGAAGATCCACTCCGTTGCCTCGTTCTTCGTCTCGCGCGTTGACTCCGAGATCGACAAGCGCCTCGACAACCTCGGCACGGCTGAGGCCGCAGCGCTCAAGAGCAAGGCCGGTCTGGCCAATGCACGCCTGGCCTACCAGGTCTACGAGGAGCAGTTCGGCTCCGAGCGCTGGGCGACTCTGGAAGCAGCGGGCGCCAACCACCAGCGCCCCCTGTGGGCTTCGACCGGCGTCAAGGACCCGAGCCTTCCCGACACGCTGTACGTGACCGAGCTGGCCGCGGCGGGCGTCGTCAACACGATGCCGGAGAAGACGCTGAACGCCACCGCCGACCACGCCGAGGTCACCGGGGACACCGTCACCGGGACCTACGCGGAGTCCAACGAGATTCTGGACGCCCTCGCCGCCCAGGGCATCAGCTACAACGACGTCGTCGCCCAGCTGGAGACCGAAGGCGTCGAGAAGTTCGCGGTCGCATGGAACGAACTGCTCGAGGACGTTCGGCAGGCGCTCGAGTCCGCCAAGGGGGCCTGATCCGATGAGTTCCCTCGAGTTCCAGGCGACGGGTGAGGCACGCGCCGCGGCTGACGCCCACGTGCCGCAGCTCGTCGACGACCGGGTCGCCTCGCGGCTGTTCGCGAAGGACGCAACGCTGTGGGGCCCTGAGGCCGAGGCCGAATCGTCCATCCGCCTCGGCTGGGTGGACCTCTTCGCGGAGTCCCGCGGGCTGATCGATGACATCACGGCGCTGCGCGACGAACTCCGCACTGAGGGTGTCGACCGGGTGGTGCTCGCCGGGATGGGCGGCTCATCGCTGGCGCCCGAAGTCATCACGGCGACCGCGGGCGTTGAGCTCATCGTCCTCGACAGCACGGATCCCGACATGGTCGCGGCCGCACTGGCGGACCGCCTCGAATCCTCCGTGCTCGTCGTGTCCTCCAAGTCGGGTTCGACGGTCGAGACCGATTCCCAGCGCCGCGTCTTCGAGAAGGCCTTCGCCGACGCCGGGCTCGACGCGGCACGACGCATCGTGATCGTCACCGACCCGGGCTCCCCCATGGACAAGATGTCCCGGGAAGCCGGCTACCGTGCGGTCTTCAACGCGAACCCCGAGGTCGGCGGACGCTACTCGGCGCTGACCGCCTTCGGTCTCGTGCCGTCGGGCCTGGCCGGCGTCGACATCGCGGGTTTGCTCGCGGACGCTGAGGAGGCTGCCGAATTCCTGCGCGAGGACGACGCCGACAACATCGGTCTCGCGCTCGGCGCCGCTCTGGGTGGCACCGCTCCCCTGCGCGACAAGATCGTCTTCGTCGACGAAGGCTCGGGAATCGTCGGATTCGCCGACTGGATCGAGCAGCTGATTGCGGAATCAACCGGCAAGCTCGGGACCGGCGTCCTGCCGGTCGTGGTCGAGCCGGGTGCGCCCGAGCTCGAGGGCGCCGACGACTTGCTCGTGGTGCGCCTCGTCAACGGCGAGGACGACACAACGGCCGGCGACGCCTCCAACGAGGTCCGCGTCTCCGGGTCGCTGGGCAGCCAGATGCTTTTGTGGGAGGTCGCGACCGTCGTGGCCGGCCGCCTGCTGGGCATCAACCCCTTCGACCAGCCGGATGTGGAGGCGGCGAAGGTCGCGGCCCGCGGGCTCCTCGACGAACAGCCCGAGCCGGTACCGGCTCAGGTCGTCGACGGTGCCGTGGAACTCCGCGGCACCGAGGGGTTGCTCGACGGCGTGAGCACCCTCGAGGAGGGCCTGCGCCGGCTGCTCGGCGAGCTCGGTACCGAGGACTACCTCAGCGTCCAGGCCTATCTGGACCGGATCGGTGCTGCACCGCTGGCCTCGCTCCGCCAGCGCCTGGCCGCGACCGCGGGGCGTCCGGTGACGTTCGGCTGGGGCCCCCGGTTCCTGCACTCGACCGGCCAGTTCCACAAGGGCGGACCTCGGGTCGGCGTCTACCTGCAGATCACCGGGGCGAACGACACCGACGTGGAGATCCCTGAGCGGCCCTTCACCTTCGGCCAGTTGATCTCCGCCCAGTCGGCCGGCGACGCGACTGTGCTGGCCGACCTCGGCCGACCGGTCCTGCGCCTGCACCTGGCGGACCGGTCCGCGGGGCTCGAGCAGCTCGAGGCGGCACTGGCAGGACTCGCCGGGCAGTAGCCTGGCAATCAACTCCCTTTCACACATGAGGCAGGCGGGCACCGAGACGGTGCCCGCCTGCCTCAGGAAAGCACTTCATGGCATACAGCACGAGCAACCCACTGCGCGATCGACGCGATCGCCGATTGAACCGCATCGCCGGCCCATCGGCACTCGTGTTCTTCGGCGTCACGGGCGATCTTGCACGTAAGAAGCTTCTCCCGGCCGTGTACGACCTGGCGAACCGTGGCCTGCTCCCGCCGAGCTTCGCCGTCGTCGGTTTCGGACGTCGCGACTGGTCGAACGAAGAGTTCGTCGCCGAGGTCCGGTCCTGGGTCGAGTCCAACGCCCGCACCGAATTCGACGAGACAGTGTGGCAGCAGCTCTCCTCCGGATTCCGTTTCGTCACCGGAGGCTTCGACGACGACGAGGCGTTCCTCAAGCTCGGCGAGACCCTTCAGGAGCTGGAGCGTTCGCGTGGAACGCGCGGAAATCACGCCTTCTACCTCTCGATCCCCCCGAATTCGTTCGAGCAGGTCTGCGAGCAGCTCTCGCGCCACGGCCTCGCAACAAAGGAGTCCGCGGAGGCCGACACGGAGGCTTGGCGCCGCGTCGTCATCGAGAAGCCGTTCGGCCACAACCTCGAATCAGCGCGCGAACTCAACGGCATCGTCGAGAAGGTCTTCCCCTCCGACTCCGTCTTCCGCATCGACCACTACCTCGGCAAGGAGACGGTGCAGAACCTCTTGGCGCTGCGCTTCGCGAACCAGCTCTTCGAGCCGATCTGGAATGCCAACCACGTCGATCACGTGCAGATCACGATGGCGGAGGACATCGGGATCGGCGGCCGCGCCAGCTACTACGACGGCGTGGGCGCGGCTCGCGATGTGATCCAGAATCACCTCCTTCAACTCCTGGCGCTCACCGCCATGGAGGAACCCATCAGCTTCGACGCCAACCACCTGCGCGCCGAGAAGGAGAAGGTGCTCGCCGCCGTCGAACTGCCTCAAGACCTGTCCACGGCGTCTGCCCGCGGGCAGTACACGAGCGGCTGGCAGGGCGGTGAGGACGTCGTCGGCTTCCTGGACGAGGAGGGTTTCAACCCCAAGTCCAAGACCGAAACCTATGCTGCGATCCGGCTCGACATCAACACCCGCCGCTGGGCCGGCGTGCCGTTCTACCTGCGTGCCGGCAAGCGGCTCGGTCGCCGCGTCACCGAGATCGCCGTCGTCTTCAAGCGGGCACCCAACATGCTCTTCCGCGACAACAACGAGTCGAGCATCGGGCAGAACGCCGTCGTCATCCGTGTGCAGCCCGACGAGGGCGCCACCATCCGCTTCGGCTCCAAGGTGCCGGGCACGCAGATGGAGGTCCGCGACGTGACGATGGATTTCGGCTACGGCCACTCGTTCACGGAGTCGAGCCCGGAAGCGTACGAGCGCCTCATCCTCGATGTCCTCCTGGGCGAGCCGCCGTTGTTCCCCCGCCACGAGGAGGTCGAGCTCTCGTGGAAGATCCTCGATCCGTTCGAGGAGCACTGGGCCGGGCTCGACGCTCAGCCCGAACCCTACGAGCCGGGAAGCTGGGGCCCTGTCGGCGCGGATGAACTCATGGCCCGAGACGGAAGGACGTGGCGTCGCCCATGATCGTCGACATGGAACAGACAACCACCTCGAAGGTGGCCAAGGAACTACAGAAGCTTCGGGAGACGGGCGGCGTCGTCGCATTGAGCCGAGTGCTCACGCTTGTCGTCCTGACCACCGAGGGCTTCGAGGAGCCGGCGATCGAGGCCGCCAATCTGGCAAGCCGCGAGCACCCCTGCCGGATCATCGTCGTCGTCGAGGGATCCTCAGAGCAGGACACCCGACTGGATGCCCAGATCCGTGTCGGCGGCGACGCCGGCGCATCCGAGGTCATCGTTCTGAAGGGCCAGGGTGAGCTCGCCGCAACCAATGAGGCCCTCGTCGCCGGGCTGCTGTTGCCCGACGCGCCGATCGTCGCCTGGTGGCCGCACGGCGTCCCCGAGAACGCCAGCAAGACGCCGATCGGTCGGATCGCGCACCGTCGGATCACCGACTCGCAGGCCGAAGCGGCGCCGCGGGCGGCCCTGCAGCGCATCTCCAGTCAGTACACTGCGGGCGACACTGATCTCGCCTGGACCCGCATAACCCTGTGGCGGGCGCAGCTGGCCTCCGTGCTCGACCAAGTGGACCCGAAGACAATCTCCGCGGTCACCGTCAAGGGGGCCACGGACTCCTCGAGCACGGACCTGCTGGCGGCGTGGCTCACGTTGGCACTCAAGGTCCCCGTGACCATCGCTTCGACGACCCCCGGCACCGGCGTCCGCAGCGTGCGGCTCTCACGGGCCGATGGCGACGTCGTCCTGACGCGTCCGCACGGGCACGTGGCCGAGCTCTATCAGCAGGACCAGCCGGTCCAGCGGATCTCGATGGCTCGGCGCCCACTGTCCGACTGCCTGTCCGAGGAGCTGCGGCGCCTCGACCCGGACGAGATCTTCGGTGAGGTCGTGTCCGAGGGGCTGCGCCAGACGGACCTGCGCAGCGTCACCTCTTCCGAGCGGTAGCCTTACAGCAAAAGGGTCGGCCCCCACCGAAAAGGTGGGGGCCGACCCTTTTGCTGTCCGACCGGAGGCCGAGTGGACTACGACTCGACGCTGAAGCGCATGATCAGGCCGAGCGCGATGACGATGGCACCCCAGGAGACGCCCATCCCCACGGTGATCCGGTTCAGGTTCTTCTCGGCAACGCCGGAGGCGCTGAGGTTGCTGGTCATGCCGCCGCCGAACATGTCGGACATGCCGCCGCCACGCCCCTTGTGCAGGAGCACGAGCATGATGAGCAGCAGGCTGGTAATGCCCAGCAGGACCTGCAGGGTGATCTTCAGTACGTCCACGTCGGCCTTTCAGTATGCGTCGCTTGTTCGCGACTAGTCGGTCACCAGGTGGTTCTCGAACCTGACAATGCTAGCAAACTCACCAGCGTCGAGGCTCGCACCGCCGACCAGTACACCGTCCACGTCGCGCTCGCGCAGGATCGCGGCCGCGTTCTGGCCCTTCACCGATCCACCGTACAACAGGCGGACCTTCTCTGCGGTGTCGGCGTCGTAGAGCTTCGTGAGTTCGGCGCGAATGGCGGCGCACATCTCCTGTGCGTCCTCCGGACCTGCGACCTCACCTGTGCCGATGGCCCAGACGGGCTCGTAGGCCACGACGAGCGTTGCCACCTTCTCGGCGTCGAGTCCGTCGACGTCGGCGCGCAGCTGCTCGAGGGTGTGCTCGACATGCGTTCCCGCCTGACGGATCTCAAGTCCTTCGCCGACACAGAGCACCGGGACGAGGTCGTGACGGTAGGCCGCCTCGACCTTCGCGCGCAGGGTCTCATCCGACTCCTGGTGCACACTGCGGCGCTCCGAGTGGCCCACGAGCACGTAGCGGCAGCCGAGCTTGTTCAGGAACTGGCCCGAGATGTCGCCCGTGTAGGCGCCGGAGTCGTGCTGCGAGAGGTCCTGACCGCCGTAGACGACGTCGAGGTCGTCGCCGGCCACGAGAGTCTGCACGCCGCGCAGGTCGGTGAACGGCGGGAAGACGGCCACCTCCACGCGGTTGTGGTCGTGGTTGGCGTCGTCGAGCGTCCACGCGAGCTTCTGCAGCAGCGTGATGCCCTGGACGTGGTCCATGTTCATCTTCCAGTTGCCCGCGATCAGCGGGCGGCGAACGAATTCGCCGTTCTTGCTCTGTGTCATGTCACTTGCCTTCCAGGGCCGTCAGGCCCGGCAGTTCCTTGCCCTCGAGGTACTCGAGGCTGGCGCCGCCACCGGTGGAGATGTGGCCGAAGTCGTCTTCTGCGAAGCCGAGGCCGCGCACGGCCGCAGCCGAGTCGCCGCCGCCGACGACGCTGAACGCCTCGGAATCGGCGAGGGCCTGGGCGACGGCACGCGTGCCGCCGGCGAAGGCCTCGATCTCGAAGACGCCCATGGGTCCGTTCCAGAACACGGTGTTGGCGCTGCGGATGAAGCTGGCGAACGCCTCGCCGGAATCAGGTCCGATGTCGAGCCCGAGGCCCGCGGCGCCGAACGCGCTGGACTCCATCGCCTCGGCCGCTACGACCTCGTGCTCGGCGTCCGCACCGAACTTGCTCGCCATCACGATGTCGGTCGGCAGGACGATCTCGCAGCCGAGCTCCTTGGCCCGCTGGATGTAGCCCTTGACGTTCTCGATCTGGTCTTCTTCGAGGAGGCTGGAGCCCACCTCGTGGCCGAGCGCCTTGAGGAACGTGAAGACCATGCCACCGCCGATGAGGAGGTGATCGGCACGGCCCATCAGGTTCTCGATCACGGCCAGCTTGTCGGAGACCTTGGAACCGCCCAGCACGACGACGTACGGCCGCTTGGGTGCCTCGGTGAGGGTCTTCAGCACCTCCACCTCGGTGTGGACGAGGTCGCCCTGGTAGGCGGGCAGCAGCGAGGCCACATCGAACACGGACGCGTGCTTGCGGTGCACGGCGCCGAAGGCGTCGTTCACGTAGGCCCCGTTCTCCCCGGTGAGGGCGACGAGCTCGCGGGCGAATGCGGTGCGCTCAGCCTCGTCCTTGCTGGTCTCCCGAGCGTCGAACCGCACGTTCTCGATGAGCAGGGCCGAGCCGTCGGCCAGCGCGGAAGCACGTGCGAGCGCGTCCTCTCCGGTGGTGTCGGACGCGATCTCGACCGGGAAGGACGCCAGCTCGCGCAGCCGTTCGGCGGCCGGCGCGATGGAGAATCGGGGGTCGACCTCACCCTTCGGGCGGCCGAGGTGGGCCATCACGATGACGCGCGCGCCGGCTTCGGTCAGCTTCGTGAGTACGGGCAGGGACGCGCGGATTCGACCATCGTCAGTCACGGTAGAACCGTCGAGCGGCACGTTCAGGTCACTACGTACCAGAACGTGCCGCCCACGGACACCATCAGCGAGAAGGTCGTTGAGAGTGTGAGAAGTCATATGAAGAGGCTAACCGATCAGCCCTTACCGACCGAGCTTCGCCGCAACGAATTCGGTCAGGTCGACCAGGCGGTTGGAGTAGCCCCACTCGTTGTCGTACCAGCCGAGGACCTTGACGGTGTTGCCGATGACCTTCGTCAGCGGTGCGTCGAAGATCGCCGAGTGCGGGTCAGTGGTGATGTCGGTGGAGACCAAGGGGTCCTCCGAGTACTTCAGCAGACCCTTGAGCGGGCCCTCCTCGGCGGCCTTCGCGAAGGCGGCGTTGACCTCTTCGACCGAGGTTTCGCGGCCGACGGTGACCGTGAGGTCGGTCAGGGAGCCGGTCGGGGTCGGAACGCGGACAGCGAAGCCGTCGAGCTTGCCCTTCAGCTCCGGCAGGACCAGGCCGATGGCCTTGGCGGCACCAGTGGAGGTCGGAACCATGTTGAGCGCCGCGGCGCGGGCACGACGCGGGTCGCTGTGCGGACCGTCCTGCAGATTCTGGTCGGCCGTGTAGGCGTGCACCGTGGTCATGAGACCCTGCTCGATACCGAACTCGTCGTTCAGGACCTTGGCGATCGGGCCGAGGCAGTTCGTGGTGCACGACGCGTTGGAGATGATGTCGTGTGCGGCCGGGTCGTACTTGTCGTCGTTCACGCCCATCACGATCGTGATGTCCTCGTCGGAGGCCGGGGCGGAGATGATGACCTTCTTGGCGCCAGCCTCGAGGTGCTTCTTGGCGGCCTCGGCCTTGGTGAAGAAGCCCGTGGACTCGATGACGATGTCGACGTCGAGGTCGCCCCAGCCGAGGTTCGCCGGGTCGCGCTCGGAGAGCACCTTGACCGGCTTGCCGGCGATGACGATTTGGTTCCCGTCGACCGTGATTTCGCCCGGGAAGCGACCGAGGACGGAGTCGAACTTCAGCAGGTTGGCGAGGCCGTCGATCGAGCCGAGGTCGTTGACTGCGACGATTTCGAAGTCGGCGCCCGCTGCGTTAGCGGCACGCAGGAAGTTGCGACCGATGCGTCCAAAGCCGTTGATACCTACACGAGTTGTCACGTGATTTCTCCTTGCCGGAATGTGCGGTCGCTTCGAAATCAGCATGAAAATGCCGGAGCGACCAGCGGTCAGATTGGACACTCCGTTGTGCCGCCAGTTCGAGCTGGCTAGGCGGTCCAGTCACCCACTGAGAAGTGCTGTGACCAAGTTGCCTGGTTCACATCCTACTGCACGATGTGATGCAGGCCACAGAAGAATCGAAGTTGCTCCGGATCCTTCCGGGAGGCGTCGCTATTGACGGCTCACGAGTTACCAGCCTATCGCCTAGGAGCCGGAACTGCATCACACCGCGTAGGAATGCCGCAACAATTCCTGGATCACGGGATCGTCCGGTTGGCCGCCGCGCCGCCGTCGTACAGGCGCCGGACACGCGGAAGGCGGTCGCGGTCCGGGGCATCAACCCCGGTCCACGACCGCCTCCCCACTCCCCCACAGCACCCCGGAAACCACCGGAACACCCAGGAGAGAAGACGCCTAAGCGCCCGGAGTGATCAGCGTCTTGGCACCAGCACGAGCCGCCTCGAACCGCGCCGACACATCCGCCCAGTTCACGATGTTCCAGAACGCCTTGACGTAGTCCGCCTTCACGTTCACGTAGTCCAGGTAGAACGCGTGCTCCCACATATCCAGCATCAACAACGGCGTCGACGCCACCGGCACATTGCCCTGCTGATCGTAGAGCTGCTCGATGACCAGGTTCCCACCCAGCCCCTCGAAGGACAGCAACGCCCAACCCGAACCCTGCAGGCTCATCGCCGCCGCCGTGAAGTGGCCACGGAACGCGTCGAACGAACCGAACGCGTCATCGATCGCCGCCGCCAGCTCACCCACCGGCTTGTCCCCACCCTCGGGCGAGAGGTTCTGCCAGAAGATCGAGTGGTTCGTGTGCCCACCCAGGTGGAACGCGAGGTCCTTGGACAGCTTCGGAATCGCACCGAACTCGCCCTTCTCACGCGCCTCGGCCATCTGCTCCAAAGCCGTGTTCGCACCCGCGACATACGCGGCGTGGTGCTTCGAGTGGTGCAGCTCCATGATCCGAGCGGAGATGCTCGGCTCCAGCGCCGCGTAATCGTAGTTCAACTCGGGAAGTGCGTACTCAGACATGTTCTCCTCCATTTCCCCGGCTGCTCTGCGCACCCGGGACGTGGCTGATACGTGCTTGCTTCGGCGACTCAGTTACGAAGGCGTCGTACTCGGTGGACGACCGCCCTCAGTTGTCCAACATATCGGCTGTCACCACGTCTTCGGTACCCGGAATGCCGAGTTCCACCGCGCGCTTGTCGGCCATGGCCAGCAGGCGGCGGATGCGACCGGCGATGGCGTCCTTGGTCATCTGCGGTTCGGCTAGTCGGCCCAGCTCGTCGAGGCTCGCCTGCTTGTGGGCGACGCGCAGTGAACCCGCGTAGCTCAGGTGCTCCGGTACATCGTCACCCAGGATCTCGAGCGCGCGCTCGACGCGGGCGCCCGCTGCGACGGCGGCCTGTGCCGACCGGCGCAGGTTGGCGTCATCGAAGTTGGCCAGCCGGTTGGCGGTGGCGCGGACCTCCTTGCGCATCCGCCGCTCCTCCCACGTCAGCAGTGTCTCGTGGGCGCCCATACGCGTGAGGAGTGCCGCGATGGAATCGCCGTCGCGGATGACGACCCGATCGACACCGCGGACCTCGCGGGCCTTGGCCACGAGCCCTAAGCGGCGTGCGGCGCCGACGAGCGCGAGCGCAGCCTCGGGGCCGGGGCACGTGATCTCGAGCGCAGACGACCGCCCGGGCTCGGTGAGCGAACCGTGGGCCAGGAAGGCACCGCGCCATACCGCCTCAGCGTCGGCCGCCGAACCGTTGACGATGACCGATGGCAGCCCACGGACCGGCCGGCCACGGCCGTCGAGCAGTCCGGTTTGCCGCGCAAGCGCCTCCCCCTCTCGCACGACGCGCACGACGTAGCGATTACCGCGCCGAAGCCCGCCGCCGGAGACAACGATGATCTCCGCCTGGTGGCCGTAGACCTCGGCGATGTTCTGACGCAGCCGCCGCGCAGACGCAGCAAGGTCGAGCTCCGCCTCGATGACGATCCGCCCGGAGATGATGTGCAGGCCTCCCGCGAAGCGCAGCGTGGAGGACACCTCGGCCTTACGCTCCGAGGACTTCTTGATGTCGAGCCGTGCCAGCTCGTCCTTGACCGACGCGGTCAATGCCATATTCAGGGTTCCTCACTACCGGTGTCTCGACTACAGAACGACGTGAAGACGTCGTGGTACGCGTTCGCCAGGCGCAGCGGCGAATGCACCGCGCGACCCGTCGCGGCCCCCACTTTATCGAAGAAGCAGGTGGCCCCGAGCCGCGCGGCCGCCGCACGGAACTCCTCGACGTCCTCGACGACGCTCGGATCGACCAGAACAGCGTCTATGCGCAGATCAGGCGCATAGCGGCGGAACACCTCGAGGTGGTCGGCCGCGGACATGCCGGGCGTCTCCCTCGTCTGTGTGCGCAAATTCATGGTCAGAAGTCGGTTGGCGGTGGTCGATTCGAGCGCGCGGCGCAGTTCCGGCAGCAGGACGTGCGGCAGGATCGAGGTGTACCACGAGCCCGGACCGAGCACGACCCAGTCGGACAATTCGATCGCGTCCAGCGCTTCCCGGCAGGCCGGGGCGTCGGCCGGTTCGATCTCAACGGACTGGATGCTGCCGAAGCGCGAGGCGTGGGCGAGGTTCGCCTGGCCATCGACCTGCCGAAGCGAGACGCCGTCGCCCTCGACCTCGTCCCGCACGCTGCCGCGGATTGTCAGCGGAGTGGTGCTCATGGGCAGGACGGTCCCCCGGGCGCCGAGCAGCGCTCCGGCCCATTTGAGACCGTCGACGGGATTGCCCAGCAGTTCCCAGAGGGTGACGATGAGCAGATTTCCGAGGGCGTGGTTCTCGAGCGAACTGGGCACGGGCCCGGTGCCC